>CAWJLO010000036.1:0-15635 GCA_963843685.1 uncultured Chloroflexia bacterium | reverse complement strand
GTGACACCAAACGCTACGACATCCCACCCCGCCCGCCGTACCATCCCCCCATGTTCCACCACCGCGTCCACCGCCCCACACCCCGCTATCACCTCTCCCCTGCCACCTGTGCCCTCCCGTGCCACCACGCCCGCCGCCCCTCCCGCGCCCCCGCACGCCGCGCCGCCCTCCCCGCTCGGCCGCCCACCCCGCCCGCGCCACCACTCGTCATAACGCGCGGTTGCACACGGCCCCTAACCACACCAGCACCCGCGACACAATCAAAGAACAATCAAACAGCCATCGCTCCGTCTTCCCCGCCGCCCGCGGGCGCAGAATTGCCCCAACAAATGCCCGTGGCTATGATCCGTCGGAATCTGCGCACGGCGCCGTGCAGCGACTAGGAGGCCCCCGTGCTCCCCACCCACGTCTTCCCCGGCAACTACATCTACTACGCCGCCATGGCCGGCGGCCTCGCCTTCTTCGCCTACTCCTGCATCCTCAAGGGCTCCGTCATCTTCCGCGGCAAGGCCGACTGGAAGCGCTTCGACCACCTCGTCGAGCGCATCGCCTCTCTCGTCCCCTACCTCCTCGGCAACGCCCGCGTCGCCCGCAAGCGCTACTGGTACAGCGGCCTTCTCCACACCATGATCTGGTGGGGCTTCCTCGTCCTTCAGGTCCGCACCCTCAACTTCCTCCTCAAGGGCTTCAGCGAAGGCATCTCCCTCGAACACCTGGGCGGCGTCTACTACGACGTCCTCGTCCGCGCCCCCATGGACCAGTTCGACATCCTCGTCCTCGTCGGCTGCGCCATGGCCGCATGGCAGCGCCGGTTCTGGAAGCCCGCCCGCATGACCCTGAACATGGACGGCTGGGCCATCCTCTTCTTCATCGCCTTCCTCATGTTCACCGACGTCTTCGTCAACAGCTTCGAAATCGCCACCGACCCGCAGGGCGGCGAAAAGTGGTCCTTCCTCGCCTACGGCCTGGCCAAGTTCTGGGACGGCATCGGCATGTCGCGCGGCCAGCAGGAGGTGTGGCTCGATGTCTTCTGGTACGCCCACCTCGCCGACTTCCTCGCGTTCCTGAACTTCCTGCCGTACAGCAAGCACTCGCACGTGATCACCGTCACGTTCAACATTCTCTTCCGCCGCGTCGAGCCCACCGGCAAGCTCCAGCCCATCACGGACTTCGAAAACCTCGAGCGCTTCGGCGCCGGCCAGTACGACGACCTCAGCTGGAAGCAGCTGCTCGACGCATACACCTGCACCGAGTGCGGCCGCTGCGAGATCAACTGCCCCGCGTTCCTCACCGGTAAGGAGCTCTCGCCCAAGAAGATCATGCACGACATCCGCTCCGTCATGGAGTTCGAGGTTCACAAGGTCACCGGCCCGCTCTTCGTCTGGGACGCCCTGCGCCCCCCCGAGACCAACGGAAACGGCGACGGCCACGCCCCGGCCAACGGCGACCTCACCCTGATCGACGCCGTCGGCTTCAACCCCATCTGGGACTGCGTCACCTGCGGCGCCTGCCAGTTCCAGTGCCCCGTCTTCATCGAGCACGTACCCGCACTCCAGGACATGCGCCGCTTCCTCACCATGAACGAAGCCAACATGCCGGAGACCGCCGCCGCCACCCTCATGCAGATCGAGCAGCGCGGCCATCCCTGGCGCGGCACCCCGTTCACCCGCACCTCGTGGATGGAGGGCCTCGACATCCCGACGTTCGACGGCACCCAGAAGTACCTCTACTGGGTTGGCTGCTCCGGCGCCCTCGTCGATCGCAACATCCCCACCACCCGCGCCGTCGCCCGCCTGCTCGCGGAAGCCGGCGTCAGCTACGGCTGCCTCGGCGACGAGGAGCAGTGCACCGGCGACCCCGCCCGCCGTCTCGGCAACGAGTACCTCTACCAGGAGCAGGCCAAGTCGCTCATCGAAGTCCTCCACGCCAAGGGCGTGAAGAAGGTCATCACCAACTGCCCGCACTGCTTCAACACGATGGCCAACGAGTACCCCGACTTCGACGGCAAGTTCGAAGTCATCCACCACACCACGTTCCTGTCCAAGCTGCTCCAGGACGGCGCCCTCCGCCCGAAGCACGACCTCCCGGCCACCGTCACCTACCACGACTCCTGCTACCTCGGCCGGCACAACGGCAACTACGACAGCCCCCGCGACATCGTCGATGCCCTCCCCGGTGGCGCGCGCGTGGAGATGCCCCGCAACCGCGAGTGGAGCTTCTGCTGCGGCGCCGGCGGCGCTCACATGTGGGTCGAAGAGTCAAAGGGCAAGCGCATCAACGTCGCCCGTACCGAGGAGGCGCAGGCCACCGGCGCCCAGATCGTCGCCACCGCCTGCCCCTTCTGCATCCAGATGTTCGAAGACGGCATCCCCACGGTCCAGCCGGACGAGGACAAGCGGATGAAGACCTTCGACGTCGCCGAACTCCTCGAGCTCACCGTCATCGGCCGCCCGTCGGACGGCTCTCGCGCGGCGGAGGCCGTAGCGGCAGCCGCCGACGCCCCGGCCGTCGAACCGCCGGCGGATCCTGCGTAGAGGCGCAGCCTCGCGCCCGCTATCTCCGGACAGCAGAAGAGCCCCGGCACATGCCGGGGCTCCTGATTTCAGCCGGTCCGCTGGCGCCCTCTGCGGCGAATCACTTCGCCTCGATGAGCGGATTCGCCTGCACCTTGATCGTCTTCGGCTTCACGGCCTCCGCCTTCGGCAGCGTCAGCCGCAGCACCCCGTTTTCGAACGAAGCTTCCGCCTTGCCGCTGTCCACCTCGCTCGGCAGCTGGAGCTGACGCATTGCGCTGCCTGCGCGCCGCTCGCGCCGGTAGTAGTTCGGTGACTTCTCTTCGTGCTCTTCGCGGCTCTCCGCCTTGATCGTCACCACCTGTCCGGTGACCGAGATGTCGATGTCCTCCGGCTTCACCCCCGGTAGCGACGCCTTCACGACGACCTCGTCGTTCGTCTCGTAGAGGTCGACCGGGAAGTACGCCTCGCCCCCGTTGAGGCTCAGCGCCCTCCAGGGCCTCCCTTCGTCGAAGATGCGA
The DNA here is from genome assembly GCA_963843685.1 of uncultured Chloroflexia bacterium. GTDB lineage: Bacteria > Chloroflexota > Dehalococcoidia > DSTF01 > JACRBR01 > DASQHL01. The sequence continues at coordinate 12,601 of CAWJLO010000036.1, read as the reverse complement.
TCCATCGTGTGGCGGAGCGTGGCCATCTCCGCGAACGGGTCCCAACGTGTAATGTCTGCTGCCATAGCTGCGTCTCCTCTTCTGATCTGGATTCGTGTCGAGGGTTTGGGCGTCGCCGGACCGGCTGGCACTGCCTGACCGTCGCCCTCACAATCTATGCGATGATTGGCGAGCCTGTCAAGAGAGTTGAGCCTTAGAATATCAAGTTATTTGTGAAAGAGAAGCTGCGGAGATATACTGGCCCCATGGCCAAGGACTTCTACGAGACCCTGGGTGTCAAGAAAGGTGCCTCCGAGAAGGAGCTCCGCTCCGCTTACCGCAAGCTCGCCCGCAAGCTCCACCCGGACGTCAACCCGGGTGATAAAGCGGCCGAGACTCGGTTCAAGGAGATCAACAGCGCCTACGAGGTGCTGTCCGACCCCGAGAAGCGCCAGAAGTACGACAAGTACGGCGAGAATTGGGAGCACGCGGAGCAGATCGAGGAGATGCAGCGCCAGCGTGGCGCCCGCTTCGGCGGCGGCAACGGTGGCTTCCAGTCGTTTGAGGTCGGCGACCTGGGCGATCTCGGCAGCGTCTTCAGCACCTTCTTCGGCGGCCGCGGTGGCGCCGGTGCCCGTACGATGTCCCGCCATGGCGCGGATATCCAGCAGCCCGTGCAGGTCTCGCTGGACGAGGCCTACCACGGCAGTACGCGCACACTCGAGTTGCTGGCGCAGGAGCCGTGCCCGACCTGCGGCGGCTCCGGACAGATCGCCGGCGCGACGTGCCACACCTGCCAGGGCCATGGCCAGGTGCAGCGTCCACGCCGGCTCGAAGTCAAGATCCCGCCCGGCGTGAGCACCGGATCGAAGATCCGCGTTGCCAAGGAGGGGCAGCCGGGGATGGGTGGCGGGGCGCGCGGCGACCTGCTGCTCGTCGTCACGGTGCCGCCACATCCAAAATTCGAGCGCAAGGGCGACGACCTCTACGAAGATGTCGACGTGCCGCTCACCACCGCCGTCCTCGGCGGCGAGGTGGAGGTTCGCACCGTCACGGCGAAGGTGATGCTGAAGATCCCGCCGATGACGCAGAACGGGCGCCTGTTCAAGCTCGCCGGCCTCGGCATGCCCCACCTGAACAAGGCGGGGAAGGGCGACCTGCACGCGCGGGTACGAATCCGTCTGCCGGAGCGCCTCTCCGACGAGCAGCAGAAGCTCTTCGAGGACCTGCGCGCGGCGGGCGTGTAGCTGTGGATTGTAGGGGCGCAGCCGGCTGCGCCGCGGTTGAGAAGAGATGAACATGCACGAAGCCGCACACGACGAGGAGGAGCCGATCTACGTGATCTCCGTCGCCGCCCGCATCGTCGGGATGCACGCGCAGACGCTCCGCCAGTACGAACGCGTCGGCCTCGTCGAACCGAAGCGATCGCGCGGCAACATCCGTCTCTATTCGCAGGCGGACGTCGCCCGGCTGCGTCAGGTGCAGCGGCTGATCAACGACCTTGGCGTCAACCTCGCCGGCGTCGAGGTCATCCTCCGCATGACGGAGCGGATGCGCACGATGGAACTGGAGTTGGAGCACTTGCGGGAGGAGCTACGCCGCCGAGCAAAACGCTGAACGCCGAGAGAGCGGAGTGGCAGATCGAACACGGAGCAGGATCGCCGTACGCCGGGGTCCCGGGAGACACGACCATGATGAGACAGGACAGATTCACACAGCAGGCACAGGAGGTGCTCGCCGCCTCTCAGGAAATGGTGCGCACGCAGCGCCACTCGCAGTGGGACGTTGAGCATGTCCTCCTCGCCCTGCTCCAGCACCAGGACGGCCTCGCCGGAAAGATCCTCGACAGCATGGGCGTCGACGTCCGCGCGCTCACCAAGCGCGTCGCCGACACGCTCGCCCGCGCTCCGAAGCTCGCCTACGACGTCGTGCAGGTGTACACGACCCCCCGCATCGTCAAGATGCTGGAGACGGCGAACGCCGAGTCCGAGCGCCTGAAGGACGAGTACGTCGGCGTCGAGCACATCCTCATCGCGATCGCCGATGAGCGCGACGGCGAGTCCGCCCGCATCCTCCGCGAGTTCGGCATCGACAAGGAGCGCATCTACCGCGCCCTGCAGGACGTGCGTGGCTCCGCGCGCGTCGATTCGCCGACCGCCGAGAGCAAGTACGGCGCGCTCGAGAAGTACAGCCACGACCTCACGCAGTACGCGCGCGACGGCAAGCTCGATCCCGTGATCGGCCGCGATCAGGAGATCAAGCGCGTCATGCAGATCCTGAACCGCCGCACCAAGAACAACCCCGTCATCATCGGCGAGGCTGGCGTCGGCAAGACCGCCGTCGTCGAGGGCCTCGCGCAGAAGATCGTCGCCGGCGACGTGCCGGAGAACATCCTGGAGAAGCGCCTGCTTGCGCTCGACATGGGCGCCATGGTCGCCGGCTCGAAGTTCCGCGGCGAGTTCGAGGAGCGCCTCAAGGCCGTCATGGACGAGATCCGCCGCGCCGAGGGCGAGGTCATCATCTTCATCGACGAGATGCACCAGGTCGTCGGCGCCGGCGCCGCCGAAGGAGCCATCGACGCCAGCACGATGATGAAGCCCGCCCTGGCGCGCGGTGAGCTGCGCGTCATCGGCGCCACCACGCTCGATGAGTATCGCAAGTACATCGAGAAGGACCCGGCCCTTGAGCGGCGCTTCTCGCCCGTCTTCTTGGACGAGCCCTCGCCCGACGAGACGATCGAGATCCTCCGTGGACTTCGCCCGAAGTACGAGGCGCACCACAAGGTGCAGATCACGGACGAGGCGCTGATCGCCGCCGCGCGCCTCAGCGACCGCTACATGACCGAGCGCTTCCTGCCCGATAAGGCCATCGACCTCATCGACGAGGCCGCGAGCAAGCACGTCATCGAGCAGCAGTCACTGTCCCCGGATCTGCGCGACCTCAAGCAGCGGCTCGACGAGCTGAACATGGAGACCGAAGCCGCCGCCGGCCGCCAGGACTACGAAGCCGCCGCCCGCATCCGGGCCGAGGTGTTGCAGGTACAGAAGGAGTACGAGGACCGTAAGGCCGAGTGGGAGCAAACCCACACGACGGACATGACCGTGACAGAGCACGACATCGCGGAGTTGATCGCTTCGATCACCGGCATCCCCGTCAGCCGCATGCTGGAGGGTGAGGCCGAGAAGCTGCTGCACATGGAGGAGGCCCTCCACCAGCGCGTCATCGGCCAGGACAAGGCGGTCGAGGCCGTGTCGGAAGCCCTTCGGCGCGCCCGCTCCGGCCTCAAGGACCCGAAGCGGCCGATCGGCAGCTTCATCTTCCTCGGCCCCACCGGCGTCGGGAAGACGGAGCTGGCCCGTGCCCTCTCCGGCTACCTGTTCGACGACGAGGAGTCGATGATCCGCCTCGACATGTCCGAGTATCAGGAGCGCCACACCGTCTCGCGCATCGTCGGCGCGCCGCCCGGATACGTCGGCTACGACGAGGGTGGCGGTCTAACGGAGGCGGTCCGTCGCCGGCCGTACCGCGTGATCCTCTTCGACGAGATCGAGAAGGCGCACCCGGATCTGTTCAATCTGCTGCTGCAGATCCTGGACGACGGTCGCCTGACCGACGGCCAGGGCCGCACCGTCGACTTCCGGAACACGGTGATCATCATGACGTCGAACCTCGGCACGAGTTCGGAGACGAAGGGGCGCTTCGGCTTCGTCTCCAGCCGCGCCGCCGACGACGGTCAGCGCGACCTGCGTCAGGACCAGATCGAGAAGTCGCTGCGCGAGGCGTTCCGTCCGGAGTTCCTCAACCGCATCGATGAGATCATCATCTTCGAGCCGCTCACGGAGAAGGAGTTGGAGCAGATCGTCGACCTGATGCTGGCCGACGTCCGCAAGCGCCTCGCCGACCGCAACGTCGACTTCCAGGTCAGCGAGGCAGCGAAGGCCGAGCTGGTGAAGGAAGGCTTCGACCGCGTGTACGGCGCCCGCCCGCTCCGCCGCACGATCCAGCGCCGGATCGAGAACCCGCTCGCCCGCGAGGTGCTCGCCGGCACGTTCGCCGACGGCGACGTCGCGCAGGTGGACTTCACGGACGGCGAGTTCCGCTTCACGAAGGCTGCCGCCGAGGTGCGCGAGCCCGAGCCCGCACACGCCTGAAGCGGGTGAGGGGCGCAGCAGGCTGCGCCCGCCCCCAAACGCGACCCAGGGGGCGGAGTTGAATCTCCGCCCCCTTCGTCTTTGGCCTCACCCGCCGAAACCTGCTTCAATTGCCCCGCCGAGGCAACGGCCGGCGCCCAGTCCCGCGGACCGGCGACCGGCCACCAGATCGGGGGTTCTCCATGTCCGTCGGGCTCAAGCGCGTCGACCACGTCAGCATGGCCGTCTGGAAGATCGACGACCATCTCCCATTCTTCACCCAGCTCTTCGGCTGGCAGGAGGCGGGCCGCTTCCGTAACGAGGAGGCGGGCTTCGCCGGCGTCGTGCTGGACGTGCCCGGCGCCGACGGCCAGCGTCAGATGCAGTGGGAGATCCTGGAGCCCATCGGCGACGACAGCTTCATCGCCAAGTTCCTGCGCGAGCGCGGCCCCGGCCTCCACCACGTCACGCTCGAGGTCAAAGACGCCGACAAGGCCGCTACCTCGATGCGCTCCTTCGGCATCGAACCCTTCGGCGGCCCGCGCGTTTCCTGGGACTGGAAGGAGATGTTCGTCCACCCGAAGTCATCGGGCGGCGTCCTTTTCCAGCTCTACGAACAGCTCGACGCCCCCGGCAACCTCGGCGGCCCCCCGACGTCGGAAGCCGGCTAAACCGCCGCCCAGACCCGCTCGCCGCCGACCCACGTCTCCGTCACCCGCAACTCGTCGTCCAGCAGGACGAAATCCGCGTTCCCCTGCGACATCGAACCATAGTCTTCGCTCATGCGAAGGGCGCTAGACGGATTGGCCGTCGCCATCGCCCACGCGTCCTCCGGCCCGACCCCCAACTCCCGCACCGCGTTCCGCACCATTTGGTCCAGCGGCGTTACCCCGCCGATGATCGTCCCGTCCGTCACCCGCACCGCCTTCCCGCCTTCGACGCGGATCGGCACGCCCTCCCACTCCCCCTCGCCGTCCGGCGTGCCGCACAACGGCATCCCGTCCGTCACCAGCACGATCTTCTCGGCGCCCTTCACCCGCACCAGCACCCGCGCGGCCGCGTAGTCTACGTGTGCGCCGTCGCCGATCAGTTCCGCCGTGACAGCGTCCGACGTCATCACCGCCGCCAGAACACCCGGATCGCGATGCCCGAACGGCCGCATCGCGTTGAAACAGTGCGTCACGTGCGACACCCCCAGCTCGATCGCCCGCATCGCCTGCCCGTACGTCGCGTCCGTATGCCCCATCGCCGCAACCGCGCCGGACGCCACGACCGCGCGGATCAGCTCCTCTGCGCCCGGCAGCTCCGGCGCGATCGTCATCTGCCGGATCGTCCCGCCCGATGCCTCGAACAGCTCCTCCCACTCGCGCACGTTCGGCGCGCGTAGCCAGCGCGGGTCGAACGCGCCCTTCCGAACCGGGTTGATGTACGGCCCCTCCAGGTGGAACCCCAGCGCCCGCGCCTCCCCCGCCCCCGGCTTGCCGATGACGGGCGCCAGCGCCTTCAGCCGGTGCACGATCTCCGCGTGGTCGCGCCCCGACGTACTGATCAGGAACGACGTCACCCCGTGCGATACCGCCCATCGCGCGTACCCCCGCACCTGCGCCGGGTCGTCCGTCATCAGCCCGAACCCGCCGCCCCCGTGCACGTGGATGTCGATCAGCCCCGGCGCGAGCATGCGTCCGCCGCAATCGACGACGTTCGCACCGCCGGGTGGCCGCTGCTCCGCCCGGAGCACGTCGTCGACACGCCCATCCTCGATGACGAGCCCGCCGCTGCGTTTGCCGGTGCGGAGGATCAGTCGAGCGTTGGTGAAAGCCGTGGTCACGGGACCCCCGACGACTGACGACCGACGACCGACGACCAACGCCCTATTTCTGGCACGTCCGGCACCAACTCGTCACGCGCTGGTTCGGCGAGATCTCCGTGATGTGCGTCCCGCAGCGTGGACAGCGCCCCTCGTTCTTCTTCGCGCTGTCCGCCCCCTTCCGGTGCACCTTCAGGTGCTCCCGCCACTCGTCGTAGTCCAGCTCGTCCTTGAAATGCTCCAGCAGGATCGGGATCGACCGGCCCATCACCTTGTGCAGCGCCTCGTACAGCGCGCCGATATCGTCGTCCGACATCGTCGTCCGCTTCCGGAACGGGTCGATGCGCGCCTCCCACAGGATCTCGTCCGAGTACGCGTTCCCGATGCCGGCGATGAACTTGTGGTTCGTCAGGATGTTCTTGATCTGCCCCGAGTGCTTTCGGATGCGCGCCCGGAACTCCTCCTCGCTCACCTCCAGCGCGTCCGGCCCCATCTCCGCGAACATCGGCACCGTCATGAGCTGGTCCGCTGGCACGACGTAGATCTTGCCCATCAGCATGCGGTCGGCGTACCGAAGCTGCATCCCGTTCGCGAACGAGAGAATCCAGCACGTCTTCGAGCGCTTCTTCTGCTTCGGCTCCACGTACTGGAATCGCCCCGTCAGCATCGGGTTGATCACCAGCAACGACTCGTCGGCCATCGGACAGAGCATGAACTTGCCCCGCCGGAGGATCGTCCCGAAGCGGTTCCCCGTCATCGTCGCGACGAAGTCGGCCGCCCCCGTCCGCACCACGTGCGGGATCAGCGTCTCCGCCTCCGTGATCTCCACGCCGATGATCCGCTGGTTGAGGAACCCGCGGATCGCCTCCAGGTCCGGTATCTCTGGCATGCAGCTAGAGTACCTTCAAATCGCCATATCGTCTCGCGGCGCCGCTCCTTGACGTCGCAGTCCGTGGATTCGCCGGAAGTCTCGCGGTACGCTTGCCGCGAGGAGGTGGCGTAACAATGCCCCGTCCGCTCGACGGCGTCCGCGTGCTCGATTTCACCGTCTTCCAGCAGGGACCGCAGGCCACGCTCGTCATGGCCGATATGGGCGCCGACGTCATCAAGGTCGAGCCCCCCATGTTCGGCGACCTCGGCCGCGTGCTCGCCATGTACGGCGAGAACCGCCTCAGCGCCTACCACCTCGCCCACAGCCGCGGCAAGCGCAGCATCACCGCCAACCTCAAGACCGACGAGGGGAAGGAGATCGTCCGTCGGCTCGTGCCCGAAGTCGACGTCTTCGTCCATAACTTCCGTCCCGGCGCCATGGAGAAACTCGGCCTCGGCTACGACGACGTTCGCGCCCTCAACGAGCGCATCATCTACGCCCACGCGTCCGGCTGGGGCGACCGCGGCCCGAAGGCCAACCACCCTGCTTTCGACATCGCCGCCCAGGCGCGCTCCGGCCTCATGTCCATGACGGGCGAGCAGGACGGCGGCCCCCTTCCCGCCGGCGTCGCCATCGCTGACTATGTCGGTGCGATGAATCTCGCGCTCGCCGTGATCGCCGCGCTCTACGTGCGGCAGACCACCGGCGTCGGCCAGAAGGTGGAGACGTCGCTCTTCGGCTCGGCCGTCGCCGCGCAGGCGTGGGAGCTGCAGTACTACCTCCTCAGCCGTCGCGCGAAGCGCAGCGGCCGCGGCCACGCCTACCTGCCGACGATCTGGCGCACGTTCCGCACGAAGGACGGCTGGGCCGTCGTCGGCGGCGTCGGCGACGACCGCTGGCCCGCGTTCTGTGCCGCCGTCGGCATGCCGGAGCTCCAGCACGATCAGCGCTTCGCCAACGCCGGCGCGCGCAAGGACAACCTGGAGTCGCTCTACGTCCTGCTCGACGACAAGTTCCTCGCGCGCACCACGGCCGAGTGGATCGCTGTCCTCGAGTCGCACGACATGATCTGCGCGCCCGTCGCGAGCTACGAGGATCTCTCGGCCGACCCGCAGGCGCTCGACAACGAATACCTGCTCACGGTCGAGCACCCCTCCAACGGTCCGACGCAGATCGTCGGTTTCCCGTGGAAGTTCAGCGAGACCCCCGCCCGCGCCGCGCCGGCCGCCCCGGAGCTCGGCCAGCACACGGAGGAGATCCTCCTGTCGCTCGGCTACTCGTGGGACGACATCGGCCGCCTGCGCGACACTGGCGCCATCTAGCGGCCCAGGATCCTTCCGGTCTTGTGTGCCTCAGGAGTGACGCTGCAGCGTCGTGCGTATTGCGTCGAGCATTCCGGACGACGCGCCCTCGCTCGCCGCGTGGAGCGCATTTCTGATCGCCCGGGCGTCCGATGCCCCGTGCGCGATCATCACGAACCCGTTGACGCCGATCAGCGGCACGCCGCCGTACGTCGCAGGGTCCATCCGGTCCCGCATCTTCAGCAGCGCCGGCCGTAGCACCATCGCCGCCAGCTTGTATCGCAGCTTCGCCGTCAACGTGCTCCGCAGCTCGCGGAAGATGAAGTCGGCGACGCCCTCCGTCAGCTTCACCGCGACGTTCCCCGTGAACCCGTCCGTCACGATCACGTCCGCCTTGCCGCGGTGCACCTCGCCGCCCTCGATATTGCCCACGAAGTTGACGCCGGCCCTCTGCAGACGGCCGTGCACCTCCTGCATCAGCTCGCTGCCCTTCGTCTCCTCGCCGCCGATATTCAGCAACGCGACGCGTGGGTTCTGGATCCCCATCACACGCTCGGCGTAGACGGCGCCCATCTGCGCGAACTGCACCAGGTAGTTCGGCTTTACATCCGCGTTCGCTCCGACGTCCAGCACCAGGATGCCCGTCTCGGTGAACGGTGCGATCGTCCCCAGCGCCGGCCGCTCGATCCCTTGGATGCGCCCCAACGTCATCAGCGCCGACGCCATCACGGCGCCCGTATTCCCCGCGGAGACGAACCCGCCGGCGACGCCGCGCTTGACCATCCCCATCGCCACGTTGATCGACGCGTCCCGCTTCGCCCGCACCGCCTGTGCGGGGTGCTCGTCCATGGCGATCGCTTCGCTCGCGTGGATGATCTCGATGCCGGTCGGCAGTTCACCATGGTGCCGCAGCTCCGCCTCGAGCACGTCCTGCGGCCCTACCAGCGCCACGTTGATCCCCAGCTCCCGGCTGGCAAGAAGAGCACCGGCCACGATCTCGGCCGGTGCGTGGTCGCCTCCCATGGCGTCCAGGGCGATAAGCACCGTTAGGCTCCCTCCACCTCGGCCACGACGACCATCCTATCGCTGTGATCGTCGAAGGGCGAGAGCGCCGCGTCGCCGTACAGTGCGCTCAAGCGCAGCCCCGCCTCCCGCAGCGCCAGCTCCATCTCGTACCGCCCCGTCGCGCGAAGCGTCACTTCGAACGTCCGCCGTCGGATCGCGCCTTCCGCCGTCACGCGGTCGAAGATCAGCAGGTCGGTCGTCGTCTGTGTGGACGCCGCCGCCCGCGCGCTCCGCATCTTGGTGACCTGCTCTCCCGTTCGAGGGTCCACTCGCGTCCATTCCGCCGCCAGCGGCGACGCCTCAGCGCTCCAGTCGACCGCCGTCAGTGCCCGCATCTCCGTCACGAAGGCCCCGCCCTTCGCCAGGTGGTGCCGCACGCACCGCAGCGCCGCCACCTGGTCCTCCGTCGTCAGCAGGTGCTCGAACGTCTCCAGCGCGCAGTAGATCAGGTCGAAGCGCTCGCCCCCGAGGTCGAAGTCGCGCATGTCGCCCTCCACCAGCCGCACCCGCGACGCGATCGACGGGTCCAGCGCCGCCTCCAGTCGCGCCAGCATCCGCAGTGAAGAGTCCAGCCCGACGACCGAAAGCCCCTGCCGCGCCAGGTGCAGCGCCACGCGCCCGCTGCCGACTCCCAGCTCCAGCGACGCCAGTTCGCCCCGTCGCGCGAACTCCTCGTACAGCGTGAGATCCTCGTCATAGTCCGCGTACACCAGGTCGTAAAGCGTTGCCAGCTCGTCGTCCGCGTACGCCTCCAACGGCGTCACGACGGCGCCCGCTCGTGCGTCGACCCTTCGAACTCCAGCCGCATCGCCTCGCGCAGCGCAGCGTCACCGAGCACGTCGATCGCCGTCATCGCCAGCGCCTTCGCGCCATCGATCACGGCGCGCTTCCCTGTGTCCGATGCCGCGTACTTCGCGAATTCGGGCGAGTGGCCGTTGACGTCGACCGGCGCGATCGCGATCGATGGATGGATCGATGGCACGATCCTGCTCACGTTCCCCATATCGGTGCTGCCGAGCGGGCGCGGCACGTCATCTGCCGGTACGTCTCTCCCGATCACGGCCAGGTTGCGCCGGTGCGCCTCCGCCAGCGCGCCGTTCGTCCGCATCGCCGAGTACTGATTCTCATTCCAGGTCAGTTCCAGCCGTGCGCCCGTCGCCCGCGCTCCCGCCGCGAAGCAGTCCTCAACCCGCCCCTTCAGCTCCTCCAGGTAGTCGTCGTCCTCCGCACGCACCATGAAGCTCGCCGCCGTGTGCCCCGGCACGATGTTCGGCGCGTCGCCGCCGTGCGTGATCACGCCGTGGATCCGTGCCGATCGCCGGATGTGCTGCCGCAGCGAGTTCACGGAGTTGTACGCGATGATCAGCGCCTCCAGCGCGTTGATCCCCCGCTCCGGCTGCGCCGATGCGTGCGCCTCGCGCCCGAAATACTCCACCTTCACCTCCGCGCACGCCAGCGCTTTCGCGAACACGGAATCGCGCGATCCGGGGTGCGTCATCATCGCCGCGTCCAGCCCCTCGAACGCCCCCGCGCGGATCATGATCGCCTTGCCCCCGTACACTTCCTCCGCCGGCGTCCCGATCACATGCACCGACCCCCGCAGGTCGTCGATCACGTCGCGTACCGCCGCACCCGCTCCCACAGCCGACGTTGCAATAATGTTGTGCCCGCAGCCGTGGCCGACGCCGGGCAGCGCGTCGTACTCCGCGACGATCGCCACCGCCGGACGCCCCGCGCCCGCCGACGCGCGGAACGCGGTCGGCAGCCCCGCAATACCCGTCGTGGTGCTGAGTCCTCGCCCCGCCAGCCACGTCGTCAGCCATCCGCACGCCTGCGACTCCTCGAACGCGATCTCCGGATGCGCGTGGATGCGCAGGCTCAGTTCGATCAGTTCATCCCCGCACGCGTCGACCGTGGCGACAGCGCGTGCCTTCAGCGGTTCGAGATCCATATCTGTAGGTTACAAGGGCTACGCGCGTCGAGTTAGACGGGGGATCAGGGAGCCGCGAGTGAGGTCAATCACCGTGGCTGGCGGCAGTTCCTGTCCGGGCCTGTGGTTCTAGGTTCCAGGTTCTGGGTTCTCGAAGAGGGGGAAGATGGTCGGGGTGGGCAGATTTGAACTGCCGACCTCTCGGTCCCGAACCGAGCACTCTAGCCTGGCTGAGCTACACCCCGACGGCGTGCCATCCTACCAAACGTCACGCCGCTCGGCTAACCAGCGATCTCCGTGCTGGCGAGCGCGCCCCCGTCGGTCGTATCGAGCGAATGCCCTTCGCGCGCGAGCTTCCTGGCGAGCACCGCAAACATCGCCAGCCCCAGCACGACGGCGAACCACAGCGTCGCGACGCGGACGATCAGTGTGCCCGCCGTCGCCGCTCCCTTGCCCATGTGAAGCAGCTTCTCGGAAAGCGACGTGATCCCCGTCTCGGCGACCCCGAGCCCGCCCGGAGTCAGCAGCAGCGCCGCCGCCAGCGTCGCGATCGGCAGGATGAACGCCGCTTTGAAGAGCGTATCCACGCCTCCGCTCACGCCCAGCCCGATGACCGTCAGGTAGAACGCCATCACCTCGCAAAACCACGAGCCGACGCTGAGCACCGTCATCAGCGCAATGCCGCTGGGCTTCATCAGGACGTACGTGCTCTCGTAGAACTCCTCGAAGTGGGGGATGAAGCGCCGGACGAACGGGACGTGGCCCGCGGCGCGCAGCAGCGCGTGCGACGCCGGCCGGTGGCGCGACACGCCGATCGCGACGGCGGCGCCAAGCGCGATCACCACCACGACCGGCCACGTGCTCGAGCCGAACACGATGACGCCAGCGCTCGCGATGATCAGCAGCCCCAGGCTGTCCGTGAGGCGCTCCGCCAGCAGGATCGGGGCGGATTTCACGACCGAAGTTCCGTGGACCTCCTTCAGGAGGTAGCTCTTCAGCCACTCGCCCACCTTGCCCGGCGTCACCGTCATGCCCAGGCCCGAGAAGTAGATGAGGAAGCTGTCGACTCGCCGCAGCCCCACCACCCCGATCTGGCGCAGGTAGTACTCCCACTTCACGAAGCGGAGCAGGTAGTTGCCCAGCGTTACGAGCAGGATGAGCGGCATCAGCTCCCAGCGGAAGTCCCGCAGGTCGCGCCCCACGTGCCGGAAGTCGCCGTACGCCAGCAGTCCGGCGAGGACGACGATCCCCAGCAGCATCGAGATCATCACGCGGTTGCGGATGTTCGTCAGGTTCATGCAGGAGGCAGCTTATCCGACGTCATCCCGCCCTGTCAGTCGGCTGCACCCTGAGCTACGGCCTCGCGAATGTGTACGGCGAGAGCCCCGTCAAGTTCTCGCGCTGTGGCGAGTCGCCCGGCCCCCGTGCTATAGATACTTCGCCCCAGGGTAGCCAAGTGGCCTAAGGCAACGGTCTGTAAAACCGTGTATCGGTGGTTCGAATCCACCCCCTGGGACC
>CAWJLO010000035.1:0-5007 GCA_963843685.1 uncultured Chloroflexia bacterium | reverse complement strand
GGCTGATCGCGCGCACGCCCGTACGCTGAGCTTGCGTGACGTCGCTCTCCATACGGCCAGTATCATACCCCGCAGTCCGTGGCGGGCGGTCAGGGTCCGGTGCCGCCTCGGACGCAGTAGAGGTTGGGCACCGCCGCCAAGTGCGCAGGAACGGGGTCAGGGCACTGCGAAGGCCCCGGCGGCGACTCCATCTGGGCGAAGACTACGAAGAACGAGCCGTCCGAGATGTACCAGTAGGACTGGTTGTTGGCGGGGTCCGTGGGCAGTGGATCGAGCACTTCTTTGAGCGCGCAGCCGACGTCGCCCGGGTAGCCGCACAGCGTCTGCACGCCGTTCAACTGCGGATAGCCCCCGTGCTTCTGGCGGTACGTTTCGAGCGCCGAGGCGATCGTGTCGAGGTCCCTACGCCGGGCGGTGTCGCGGCCCATCGCCGCGGCGACGTCAAACGTCGGGGTCGGCGCGGGGGTGGACGTCGGGGGCGGCGGAATGTCGCGAGCGTGTCTTGCCGTGGGCACCGCCGGGGGCGTGGCGGATGCGGGGTGGGTGACGCCGCTGCCGGGCACGCTGGAGGCGGGCGGCGTGTATCCGTAGGGCAGGAGGGTGTTCAGGCCCCAGTCGCCGACGTAGACCTGGCGGTTGGGGAAGTGGTTGAAGAGCGTCTGCTGCTGGCTATCGATGTTCAGGGCGTAGACGACGTTGCCGTCGAGGGTCGGTGAGTTCATCCAGAACACCGACCCGTAGCACTGCCAGCCCGAGCACGGATCCATCAAGACGAGCGCGTTGTGCAGGTCCGCCGTATCGACCGTGTTCGCGAACTGGTCGTTGATGCCGTTGAAGCCGCGGAGGTCCTTGGCGCGCGCAGGCATGAGGTCGATGCGCCATGGCCGCGAGTCGCCCCGGAGCCAGGCGTAGGAGCCCCAGACGACGAGCGTCGTCACGAAGAGATACGTGACGAGCAGGCCGGCCCACTCAGCTGAGGGCGCGTCCTGCTTCGTGATCCAGGCGCGCAGCCGCGCCGCGCCGGCGGAGAGCAACGATCCGGTGCGCTCGGCGGCGCGGGCGGTGAGCAGCAGGAGGAAGGGCGTCGCCTCGTACCAGTAGCGAGGGCCGTGCATGATGCCGGTCGAGTAGTAGAGGGTGTAGACGCCCATGGCCATGACGGCGCAGGCGAGGAAGAACCAGTCCCACTTGTAGCGCGTCCCCAGGGCGAACGGCAGGAGCAGCACGGTGACGCCGAGATAAAGGGGCCAGTCGTTCAGCACGAGCGTCAGCATCGAGAGCTGCGCCTGCTCGTTCTCGATCCCCGCGGCCACCGAGTGCGCGCCGCCAAAGCCGATGATGTTCTTGTTGGCCTGCGTGTTCGAGACCGTGAAGGGGCTGCCGGTGACGCCCCAGGCGTAGAGGTAGTAGGCGAGGAGCATCAGGAGGCCGCCGGCGGCGAAGGCGGCGATCTGCTTCAGCGCCGCTTTCCGACTGCCGCGCGGGAGCACGAAGCTGAGGAGCATGACGCCGTACGGCAGCGTCAGCGCGCCGGCGGTCAGCGGCCGGGTGTTGAAGAGCAGCCCGAAGAAGATGCCGGAGAGGAAGGGGAAGAGGGTGGGCCGCCGGTCGTGCAGCACGAGGAACAGAACGGACGCCAGCGTGTAGAACGCCGCGGTGTTGTGCGACATGAAGTTGCTCGCCGTCATCATGAAGAACGGCGAGCCGGCCATGAGCAGCGCGGCGAGCAGTCCCGCGCGCACGTTGTAGACGCGTCGCCCCACCGCGAAGATCAGCATCACGCCCGCCGCACCGATCGTGGGCGGGACGAGCCACACGGCGCCGAGACGCATGCCGATCGCGAGCACGAGCGGATGTCCGAAGGGATACACGCTGGCCCAGCGGCCGTGGTGAACCTCGATCAGCGGCGGGTAGAAGAAGTTGAAGGCACTGGAGGGCGGCGCCGGTGCGGAGAAGTGTCCCGACGCGAGGATCTTCGCCTGGAAGACGTATGACACCGAATCCGGTACGTGCGGCATGTGACTGCCGTAGGAGTAGTTGAGAAAGAGCGTGACGCCGAATGCCACCACCGCGATCGCGCCCACGACGATCCATGCGGCGGCGGCCGGGATGCGATCGAGCTGGCGCCTCGCAGCATCGACTGCGCGCTCCGGCAGCAGTTGGAGCACTCCGACCAGGGCGAGTCCGGCCAGCAGCAGCAGCGCGAGCTTCGGATACGGCTTCACGACCATCCAGACCATCGAGCGGATGGGCTGCGACCTGGGAAGCTGGATCTCGGGGCCATGCACACCGGTTACGGCGTGGCCACCAACGACGAGCGACAGCGAATCGTCCAGGTGACGGAAGGGGCGAAATCCGAATTCGACGCCGTCCTGTTCGTCCTGCGCGCGCACGCGGACGCTGGCAGCAGCGATGTTCCGGTACGTGACGTCGACGGCGTAGTTGTGCCAGTCGTGGTTGAAGGAGGAGAGGGTGAGGCCGTGGACTCCTGCCCCGACGGCGCCACCTTTCATCTCGGGCGGCCCCGTGATCCTCCACCCCCCGGAGGTCGTCGGCGACGACGAAAAGTCGTCGTGGAACAGCACCGATCCGTCATCCAGGCTCGTCACCGTGACGCTGTCGATGCCGCGAGGGGTGGGGAGGCTGGGGATGGCATCGGTGTCGGCGACAGTGAGCCTGATGCCACCGGTGTCCGCCGCCTCCAGACGCTCGTCCGCCACCATCGTGCCGTTGAGGTAGACGGAGAAGTGGTCGTCCCGGGCGACCATACGAAGGTGGACCGTCTCGCCGCCGCGGCTCCACAGGTACGCGCCGACGAGAAGGAGGTTGACGGCGACGGCGATTGTGACGGCGGCGGAAGCGGGTGTGCGGGGGAGGTAGCGGCGCCAGCCCGCCACCCGCTTGACGAAGGAGGTCAACGACTCCACGGACGGGCGTGCGTGCGTGCGCGAGGTCCGCGAACCAACATCGCCGGCAGCGTAGCGGGCGTCGTCGGCTCGCCACAATGCCGGACGCGCCTCCGGCCGGGCCATTGGCGGCGGCTCGACCGCCGGAGTATCGTGGACGCCGCGGCAGCGTTTTCGGGCGGCCGTGCGTTACGCCGCGGGGCGTGTAGACGTTCCAAGCGGTAGGGGTGCTGAAGTTGACGACCGTCAATCCCAGGCTCGACGAGCAGGAGAGGGCAGGCGCACGCGACGCGGCGGCGCCGTTCGTCTCCATCGTCATGCCGTGCCTGAACGAGGAGCAGACGGTCGGCGTGTGCGTCCGGAAGGCGCAGGACTGGCTGAAACGGACCCGCACCCCGGGCGAGGTGGTGGTCGTTGACAACGGGTCGGTCGACGGCTCGGCCGACATCGCCGCGGCGGCGGGGGCGCGCGTCGTGCACGAGGCCCGGCGAGGCTACGGAGCGGCGCTGCGCAGCGGATTCGCCGAGGCGCGCGGCGACTGGCTCGTGATGGGCGACTGCGACGATACCTACGACTTCAGCGACCTCGGCGGCCTGCTCCAGCCGCTGGCCGAGGGTTACGACATGGCGGTCGGCGACCGCTTCGCCGGGGGCATCGCGCCGGGCGCCATGACGTGGAGCCACCGCTACGTGGGCACGCCCGCGATCTCGTTCCTGCTGAAGCTGTTCACCGGGCTCCGGGTCGGCGACAGCCAGTGCGGGTTGCGGGCGTTCACGCGTGACGCGCTCGACCGACTGGACCTCCGCACCGACGGCATGGAGCTGGCGTCGGAGATGATCCTGAAGTCGGCGCGGCGCGGGCTGAAGGTGGCGGACATCCCGGTCCCGTACGGAGAGCGCCTTGGCGAGGCGAAGCTCGATACGCTGCGCGACGGGTGGCGGCATCTGCGGTTCCTCATGCTCGCCAGCCCGAACTATCTGTTCACGCTCCCGGGCGCGCTGCTCACGGTGCTCGGCGTCCTGACGCTTCTTGCTGGCGCTGCCGGAGAACGGGATCGAGATCGGCGATCTGACGTGGCAGCCGATCTTCGCCGGCGGCATCTTCCTGGTGGTCGGCGTCAACGCATTGCTGCTCGGTTTCGCGTCGCGTCTGTTCACGACGCAGCGCGGCATCACCAACGAGGACGCCGTGCTGCGGTTCTATCATCGCTACCTGGGCCTCGAGTCGTTCATCGTGGCGGCGGCCGCGCTCGTGCTCGCCGGCGTCGCCATCGACGTCGTCATCGCGTTCGTCGAGTTCTCGCGCGTCAGCAAGCTGGACGTGGCGGCGATCGCGCAGGCGCTGATCATCGTGGGCGTCAACGTCGGGCTCGTCGGCGCGCTCGCAAGCCTCCTGGACACCGAATGAGCCCGCAATTGAGCAAGCCGGCGGCCGTTACGGGCAGGCTGCACTCCACGCTCGTCTTCGGGCGCAGGGTGCGAGTGCTCGCGGAGGCGCTGTGCGAGCTGCTGCCGCGCGACGCGCGCATCCTCGACGTCGGCTGCGGCGACGGCACGCTTGACGCGCTGATCCTCGAGCGGCGTCCCGACGTCTCGATCCAGGGCATCGACGTGCTGGTGCGGCCCGACACGCGCATCCCGGTCGACCAGTTCGACGGCCACACGATCCCGCATGCGGACGCGAGCTTCGACGTGGTGCTCTTCGTCGACGTGCTGCACCACACGGACGACCCGGCGCCGCTGCTGCGAGAGGCGGTGCGCGTCGCCCGGGGCTGCATCGTGATCAAGGACCACGTGCGGCAGGGGATGATGGCGCGGCCGACGCTGCGGCTGATGGACTGGTTCGGCAATCACCACCACGGCGTCGTGTTGCCGTACAACTACCTGTCGATGGGGCAGTGGCAGGAGCTGCTGGCGACGCTCGGGCTGCGGTCCGAGCGGTGGACGGGGAGGCTCGGGCTGTATCCCTGGCCGGCGAGCCTCGCGTTCGACCGCGACCTCCACTTCGTGGCGAAGCTTGTGAAGTCCGACACGGCGGGCTGACCCGGCGGCGCCGATCCTCTATTCCACTCGCGGAACACCCTGATCCGCACCAGCGGACG
>CAWJLO010000034.1:0-22085 GCA_963843685.1 uncultured Chloroflexia bacterium | reverse complement strand
CCTTGCCAGCGGTTCGCAGGTCAACGTGGTGCGTTGCCGGATCGCGGAGTGCGGCGGCGTGGTGCTCTCGCGGGACAGCTCCGGCGCGTGGGTGTCGCGGCACCACGGCCGCGCGGTGCGGTTTCGCGGGAGCGGCGAGTGCGAGGCGGAGTGCGAGCGCAACCACGTGACGCGGCTGAGGATTGACGGCGATCGGGTGACGCGCTTAGACTAACGCCGAATCGAATAGCCAGGGCCGAACGGCTCGCTCGTGCGCGACAACATCGTCGCCGGGGCGGGCCGTTCTTGTTTTCAGGAGGAACAGACGATGTACGACGGCGGAGCAGGAGAAGCCCCGAAGGATGAGGCTCGGGTCCGCAGCGCGAACGAGGCGCCGGTGGCTGGAGCACCTCGAGCCGACGCGACCACGACGAACGAACCCGCACCCGTCGTCACAGGGGACGCCGGCGCCACGTCACGGATACGCCGGCCGACGACACGGCCGCGGAGTAGCGATGCCGGTACACGTCGAACACCGTGGGTCGAAGTGGGTCACGGTCGACGACGCGGGCAAGGTGCACGGGCACTCCGACACGAAGAAGAACGCGGACGCGTCCGCGAGGGCGATCAACGCAGCGGTGAGAGGTGATCCCGTGGCGAAAATGAAGACGAAGTCGCGCGCACCGTTGGGCTCCGGCGAGCGGTTCGCCCAGATCGAGGCGAACGCGAAGGCGAGCGGCGCGAAGAACCCCGCAGCGGTCGCGGCCGCCGCCGGCATCGAGGCGCACGGGAAGAAGAACATGGCGCGGTACTCCGCGATGGGCCGGCGCCGTGCGGCAAGGGCGCACGCATGATGTTCACCAGAGGCTTTCGACACACGATCCTGTTCGACGTTGAGCCGGCCGGCGGGGACGGAACTGGGACTCCGACCGCGCCAGCCGGCCCGCCGCCGAACGACGGCCAGCCACCCCTTCCCGACCCGGCCAGCGCGCCGCCTTCGCCCGAAAAGGCGGAGACGCCGCCCGCCGAAGGTGGGGAGGGAGAGCCCGCCGCTCCGAAGGATGGCGAGACGCCCGAACGTGAGGGGCTCTCGGCCGAGACGGTCGAAGCGCTCATCGACGCGTACGGCGAGGACTTCGAGAACAACCCGAAGTTCCAGGCGCTCGTCGAGAGACAGGCGCAGAGCCAGGTGGACCGCGAACTTGCGGCGATGCGCGCGGCGCCGGTCAGCGACCCGCTTTACCAGCGGGCGACCGACGCGGCCAAGGAATCGCTGCAGGGCATCGTGGAGGACCTGGGCAAGCTCGACGCCGGCGAGGCGGTCGACCCGCAGGCGTTGGCCGCGCGGGTCGTCAACGTGCAGGAGTTCACGGCCATCGGCGAGCGGCGGGCTTCCGTCGTCGCGGAGGACGTGCACCTGAACTCGCTGGTGAAGGAGTTGGTGCCGGACGGCCTCGACCCCAAGAGCCCGATCAACGAGGCGTACCAGGACGCGCTCGACACGTACGACCAGGCGCTCGAGAACGCCCACCGGGCACGGCAGAGCCGCGACCCGAACACGCGGGCGCAGTGGGAGCAGATGGAGCACGAGGCACGCTCGGACTTCCAGCTCTCCGCGCTGCAGATCGCCATCGACCTCGGGCGCGAGCTCGAGCGGAAGTCGCTGACGTCGAAGCAGGACCGCACCGCACGGGCGCGCGAGCTGCTTGAGCGCGACGGCCACGTGCAGGAAGCGATCGCAAAGCTCGCGGGCAAAGAGGGCGCGGCCGTGGCGGCAGGCGTCTCGGCCAAGGGCGGCGGCGCGGACATGCGCAGCGACGCGGAGATCCTCGCCGACCCGAACACGCCCGTATCGAAGTTGCAGGAGATCAGAGCCCGCCAACGAAAAGCCGGCGGCTGAGGAGTTAGACGATGAGTGGCGAAACCACCACAGGGAGCCTGACCGACTCGCTGCCGACGATGATCGCCGACGCGCGCATCGTCCGCGAGTACGAGGGCACATACCTTCGGACGTGCGAGCAGCGCAACCTGAAGGACGGCACCGGCCTCGACTGGAACGAGATCGCGCTCGGCCAGCTCCAGGCGCAGGACATCACCGAGACCACGCGCAACGAGAACGCGCAGCAGATCGCCGACACCATCTTCACGATCACCCCGACCATGTCGCAGATCCTCGTGAAGATCACCGACCGGACGTACCGGCGCATCGCGTCCGTGGTGAACGGGAAGATCGGCAGTCTGGCGGGCAACGCGATGTCGCGGAAGCAGGACGAGGACTACCTCGCGCTGTTCTCCTCGTTCAACGGCGCGTCCGACCCCGGCGCCGGCGCCGCTCTGGCGAACGGCTACATCGCGTCAGCCGTGGCGAACATCCAGGGAAACACCACGGAACCGAGCATGGGGGCGATCTTCGCCGTCCTGCACGGCTTCCAGATCTACGACATCGAGCGGCAGATCGTGCCGGGCTCGAGCACGCTCGCCAACGCGCTCACCGAGCAGTTGGGCAACGAGGTGTTCCGGCAGGGACTCCGCGGCCAGTGCTCGGGCGCGATGGTGTTCGTCGACGGCAACATCACGATCAACTCGGCCGATGACGCGACCGGCGCGGTGCACTCGAAGGAAGCGGTCGTGTGCGTCAACGGGATGGGCATCAAGACCGAGACGCGGCGCGACCCGTCCTACGGCGGCGGCGCCGACGAGGTCTTCATGACCGCCGAGTACGGCTTCGGCGAACGCTCCGCCGGCAACTGGGCGTACTCGATGGTCTCGGACGCCACCGCACCGACCAGCTAACACCAGGCCCTAAGCCCCGAAAGGGCGGGAGCCAGAAAGGACGACCATGCAGGGCGCAGGCAAGATCTACTGGGGTTCCGACTTCACGGCCATCTACAACGACGTCGCCTGGGGCGCGGGCACGCTCGTCGCTCCCCTCGGCGGCGGGATCGGCTTCACGTCGGTCAACGAGGGCTCGTTCGCCTCGACGGTGGACGAGTCGGGCGGCGTGCTCGCCATCACGACGGACACGGCCGACAACGACAACGCGGCGCTGATCGCCGGCAAGTTCGCGCCGCACGACGGCAAGATGGTCATGCACGCGCGCTTCAAGATCTCGGACGTGACGACGGACGCGGTGTTCGTCGGTTTCGCCGAGACGATGGCGCTCGACACGCCCGTCATGCCGGCGGAGTTCGCCACCGCGACGATGGCGTACAACCCGGGCGGGATGGTCGGCTTCTCGTTCGACGCGGACGGCACGACCGACGACTTCCGGGCCGTCATGGGCGACGGATCGTGCGGCCATCTCGGACTCCGTCGAATGGAATCGCCGCTGGCGCGACGATCACCAACGACAAGTACTACGAGGTCACCGTCATCCTCAACGAGGACGGGAGCGCGGAGTGCTGGCTCGGCGACCACGGGCACGTCCTCTCGGACGGCTCGATGAAGTCGCGCCTCATCAAGCACTTCACGCGCCGGCACGCTGCTCACGCCGACCGACCTGTTCTACGCCGTGCTCATGGTGGAGAACCGCAGCGGCGCCGCGAGCGTGATGGAAGTGGACTACTTCAAGGGCGAAGCCGGACGCGACTGGACGCCGTAACGGGTTTGGGACATGGGGGCGGGCTTCGGCCCGCCCCTCCCTCGGAGAGCAACGTGAAGATCGTCACTGACCGCGTGTTTCCCGACGAGCCGTGCTATGGGCTGGCGGAGATGCCGCGCCTCGTGGGCGGACAGCCGCACTGGGTCCAGGCGGTCTACGTGATCCGCGGGGACGCGATCGCGGAGTGGACGCACGACTACGGGCCGGCGGAGCGCTTCGCCCGCATCCAGCCCTTGATCGTGCCGAGCCTCGGGGACGATACGGTCGCGCAGCTCCAGGACGTGGCGGAGCGCAACCGCCACGACGACTACTGGGCGCGGCGTTCGGAGGAGATGCTCGCCGGCAGCACGCTCATCGAGCAGCACATCGCGCAACTGGAGCGCGACCGGCTGGAAATGCGGAACCGCAGCGTGTTCGGGCCGGCGATCGCGGTCCAGCGCTTCGAATACTCGCAGGAACGCACGCGCCAAATCATCAAGGAGAGAACCCGTGGTCACTGAGACACTGACGCCAGAACTTCAGGCGGAGAAACTGCGCGACATGCGCGGACAGCTCGGCGTCGGCCAGTCCGAGCTTCAGGAGGTCGTGTTCGCCGACACGTCGACGCGCACGCGGAAGGCGCGGCTCTACCGCATCAAGGACGGCTGGCCCGTCGAGGTGCCGATGCCGCTGCTCGAGCGCACGCTGGCGAAGCGCGACCGCAAGAGCGGCGCGTTCCTGTTCACCGCCGACAAGTCGAGCGCGGCAAAGTACAAGCCCGGCACCCGGCCGTGCTTCCTGCACCCCGACGCGCCGGAGCAGCCCATGCTCGAGGAGATCGGCCTCGGCATGGCGACGTGCCGCAAGAACAACCTCCGCAGCGACTACGCCCGCCGCCTGCACGCGCAGAACCGCCACTCCAGCGAGTGGGCGCTGTTCCAGGAGGCGAAGTCGAAGATCGAGAACGACGAGTGGCGCGCACAGTCGCGCGCCCAGATCGAGGCCACGCTGGAGCTCGCCCGGGCCGCCGCCGGCCAGGCGGAGTCCGCGCCCGCGCCGCGGGGCAAGAAGGACTAGGCCAGCTAAGACCAACGAGGTCGGAAAAGGGAGGCTGCCCCGGTGAGCGAGATCGACAACGTCTTCTCCACCGCTGGCTCGACGGGCGATACCACGAAGTCAGGCCCGCGGCGCTACTTCGGCTGTACCGCCCGGGCTTCGGGTGGCGCGATCACCGTCAACGTCTATGACGGGGCGTCCACGGCCGGCGAGTTGATCGACACGCTCCAGGTCGCCGACGGGGCGGAGGTCACGCACTGGTTCGGCCCGAACGGGATCACCTGCAAGGGTGGCATCTTCGTCGACGGCGTGACGAACTGCGCGGCGTACGTCGTGCGGCACACGGGAGCCTGAGTGGTCTCGCGGTTTCGGGCCGAGAACGAAGGGTCGATCCTCGTTGCGGCATCTGACGCTTCAGACCGCGTGAAGCAGATCGCCAACTTCGTCTGCGACGGCACGGCCGATGAGGAAGAGATCAACGCCGCAGTAGCGACCGTGCTAGGCGGTGGAAGGGTGCTGTTGAGTGAGGGAAACTTCACGACGGCCACCGAGATTCAGCTCGCGGACAACGTGAAACTCTTTGGTCAAGGTGCAGGCACCATCATCAAGAACGCCGCCGACACGACCCACAATCTGATCGGTACGGCTGGCGCATCCAACGTGACCGTTGCCGACCTTTTGGTCGACGGCAACAAGGACAACGTCGATACGGCCGGCGCGGCGACTTACGACGGGTTGAATGGCATCCGGGTTTACGGTGGTAGTTCCTACGTGACGATCGAGCGCGTGGTCGCCCAGAATTGCTACTACAGCGGCATCCAGCTCGGCGGCGGCTCACAGGAGACGAACAGCGACATCGTCGTGAGCAAGTGCACGGCGCTGAACAACCGGGACAACGGGATCAACTGCCGCCCCGGCGCGACCCGCGTGACGACAACCAGGTGCATCGCCACCGGGCAGACCTACAGCGGGATTCAGGCGATCCGGGCCGACTACGTGACCGTCACAGGCTGCATCTGCCACGACAACGGCGGCGCCAGCGAGGGTGACGGCATCGGCTTCGAGGGGTGCGTCTATTCGGTCATCCAGGGCAACATCGTCCACTCCAACAGCGTGCAGGGCATCAAGTGCGACAAGACGCTGGAGGGATCGGGGACACGGAACTCGGCGCACATCGCCATCGTCGGAAACCTGATCTACGACAACGGCGGCGACCCCGTCAACGCGCAGGGCGTCCAGATCATCAACACGAACGATTCGCTCGTGTCCGACAACGTGATCGACGGCAACTACTTCGGCTTGCAGTGCCAGAACGCAGACAACATCCACATCGCCAACAACGTGATCTCCAACCAGACCGACCTCGGCATCCGCATCGTTGACGACACGGCGACGAACGTCACGATCACGGGCAACCGCATCGTGGCCAACGGGGCGCACGGCATGGACTTCGCCGGAGATACGATGGTCGTCAACGGGAACACGTTTGACCAGAACACGCGCGCGGGGATCGACGTGAACGGGGCGAACCTCTCCATCCTCAACAACGTGTTCAACGCGAACGGCTGGGACGGCGTGAAGGTGGAATCCGGAAAGGGCGCCGGCACGATCATCTTCGGCAACATCTTTACGGCTACGGACGGCAGCAACTACCCCGTGCGTGAAGTCGACGACACGGCCGGGCCGAGCAGTCTCTACAACAACTACATGGACGCGTCGACGAGTCTCGCCAACAGCTCATCGGTTGAAAGCGGGACGGTGCCATGACGGTCACGGGCCAGCAGATCCGCGAGCTTCAGCTCCGCAAGCGCCCGATGCTCGGCAAGCTCGGCAAGACGACCGCGCTCGCCTCGGGCACGGACCGCGTGCGCGACGCGCTGCGCTTCAAGTTCTCCACGATGGCGACCGGCCCGGACTCCGACACGTTCATCCGCGTCACGAGCGTCTCGAACAGCGACGAGGGCTACACGGGCAAGGTGACGCGGATCGACCAGACGACGGGCGACATCCTCATCGACCCCGCGGCCGGCGCGGCCATCATCTCCGGCACCACGTTCGAGCTCTGGCGCCACGGCATCATGCCGGACGACGACGACGCGGCCCGCGACCGCGCGCTCACCAAGCGCTGCAGCGCGTGGGAGGTGTTCGCGCTCTCGTTCGCGCCCGACGTGGAACTCTGGACCGCCAGCGGCAACGAGGTCAACGGGGACGAGACGCTCACCAACACCCCCAACACGTTCCCCTACGAGCGCTTTAGGAACGTGCTCGGCGTCGTAAACGCCACCGCCAACGGCGGCGTCAGGTCGGTCGTGCTTGTCACGCAGCCGAACGTTCAATGGCGTGTGTTCGGCTGGATCTCGGTCGCTCTCGGGCACGTGGACGCTCACGCCGGACGACTCGACGAACTCGCGCCGACGATCACGCCCAACAGCAGCGGCTCCGACATCACGTTCACGCTCGGCGGCTGGCAGTTCTTCGACGTCACGTTCACCGTTCCGGCTGATTGCGGGCTGGTGAAAGTGCAGTTCATCGGGACGGAAGACGACGCGATTTGCACGCTGGCCGGCGTGGGCATCATCCCCTGCCAGGAAAACCAGTTCAGCCTTCAGGCGCGCGTGGTCGGCGAGCACTCGGTCGGGCTCGTGTGGCGCGAGGACGTGACCAAGCTGGGATACAACACGGTGAAGCGCCGCGAGATCGTCGGCGTCGACCGCGCGGTGCAGGGCCGGAACGTGCAGCTCACGTTCGAGGACCCTCCGAACGGCCCCGTGTACTACCAGGAACGCCATCGCTACGACGCGCTGCAGTCCGACTACTTCGCCCTCTCCGACCGGATCGCCGGCGACGCGGCCACCACGGACTGTGTGCTGGAGTACGCGGAGGCGGCGACGACGGTGGAGTTGCTCGAGGGGCTCGTCGCGATGAAGCCCGACCTGAAGGAGACGCTCGTCGCGGCGTACAAGGACCTCGAGTACTGGGAGCGCGAACTCGGCGCCGACCCGGAGATGTTCACCGAGCCGCGCTCCAACCTCGGCATGCCGAGCATGCCCGTCTGATGCCCACCGCGCCGGCCAGCGGCCCGTTCCTCACGCGCGCTTTCCCGCTCGACCCAGCGGGCGCCTCGAGCTACGAGGGCTCCGTCAACATGATGGTGCTGGGGAACCAGTGGGCCGTGCCGGCGTTCGACCAGGCGGCCATCTCAACGACCGACCTCCTGCACTACTGCGTGGCGGCGGTGGAGGTGAAGTCGCCGAACGGCACGCCGCGCATCTACTTCGCGATCAACAAGAGCGTCATCCGCTACGAGGACGGCGCGTTCACCACGGACACCACGTTCAACGACGTCATCCAGGGGATGGCGGTCGTGGACGACGGCGACACGCCCGGTTCCGCCATCCTGCTCTGCACCTTCGGCACCGGCTTTCCCGACGGCGCCAACCCGACCTTCCAGGGCACCTACTGGCGCGACCTCGGCACCGACACGACGCCCTGGACGGCGGCCGTCGATGACCCGGCCAGCGCGGGCGTGGTGCTCACCGCGTGGCAGGTGCAGACCGTCGGCTCCGACACGTACGCCGTCACGGGCGGCGGGACGTCGTTCACCAACGGGGACAGCCAGGGCCGCACGACCCTCGTGGAGCGCCACGTGTCCCTGCTCCCGTCGGGCCTCGACCCTCTCGTAGCCGCCAACTGGGGCGCAGGGGAGCCCGTGGGGCAGGCTGACTACCCGATCACGGCTCTGGCGCCGCTGCAGGGAAACATGGTCGTAGGGAAGGGCGACGGGGCCTACGTGCGCGATTCGCTCACGAAGGAGTGGAAGCCGGTTCTCGACCGCGTCCGCTACGCGCCGAACGCGGTCAACTGCAAGGGGATGGCGGCGATCGAGAACGGGGTAGCGATCCCGCTGGAGAACGGGAGCGTGTTCTTCTACGACGGGGTCAACGCGCACGACATCAGCCCGTTCAAGGGCAAGACGATCCCGAAGGACGGGCGCCGGCCGCGGATCTCGGCGATCGCCGACCTGGGCGGCCGCATCGCCATGTACGCGGAGGCGAATCAGACCTATCTCCCGGGACCGCGCGCCAGCGACGTGCTCGGGCTGCGCGTGTTCACGTACATCAACGGCACCTACACCGAGATCACGTCGGGAGTGGTGGACGGGAGCAACCAGACGCCGGCCAGCGCAAACATGAACGGCTGGGGCGGGCACTCGGGCGACGAGCTGATCTTCATCGTCTCGGAGCCCGTCGAGGGCTTCATCCTGAACGTCACGCGGCACCCGAACAGCGCGGACAACAGCTTCACCTCGCCCGTCGTGTCCAACGGGGCGAGCGGCTTCAGCTCGCTCGGCACCGTGTTGGATGGCACGATCCTCTCGACGTCGGGAAAGAGCCTGCAGGTGACGGGGTTTCCGGCCGGCGCGAGCCAGGCGGTGCTCCGCTGGCAGAACATCAACGGCTTCGACACCGCGCAGCTCGATACGATCACCATCAACCTCGAGGACATCACGGGGTACATCTACAAGTTCTCCCCGCGCACGACGACGGCGATGACGAGCACCACGACGATCGACCAGGTGCACGTGATCGAAGGGCGCGCCGGGCTTCCCATCGACGCCACGATGGACTTCACGCACGTCATCCGGGCGGGCTGCTGCGGCGAGATCTTCATGGGCGACCGCGTCGGCGCGGCCGACTTCGCGTGGTCGAACCCGATCGCCGTGCACAACCACGGCGGCGTCCAGGCGATGCTCTGGACCTCTTGCGCGACCGGCACGGTCACGAATGGCGGCTACGGCCTCATGCTCATCGGCCGCTACGCGCGCACGCTGATCGCGGAGGGGCGCACGCACGACCCGCTCAACACGCCGTACCCGCGGCTCTGCCAGTTCACCACGACCGAGCCGGGTCCCACGCTCGCGCTGCGCTCCATCCAGCTCTCCGAGAAGCCGGCCGGCGGCGCCGACCCGTCGCGGCTGCGCAAGATCACGAAGATCCTCGTGCACGGCGACTACATCCAGCCGGCCGACGTCGTCGGGGCGTTCGTGGACTGGAACGACGGCCGGGTGCCGCAGACGTGGGCCTCCGGGCAGGGCGGACCGCTCGAGCTCGTCTGCAGCGACCCGGGCGTCGGGATGGTGCCGGACGTGTACGTGACGCTTGCGGACAGCGCGCAGAAGCAGCAGCAGGCGCCCCGCATCAGCGCGGTCGACCTGATCTGGGAGTACGCCAGCGACCCGTTCACCCTGCCGAAGCACGCGGCGGCAGAGATCCCGGTGCTCGTCTGATGGTCACGCGCGACGAGCTGCGCCGCGGGCTGCTCGACCTCGGCCCCTCCGACTGGCAAGAGATCCTGCCGAAGATCTCGCCTGACCTGTTCGCCTCGATTCGCGCGAGCGCGGTGCGCGAGATCGAACAGCGCGCCTATCCCGCGCGTCACGAAGGACGGCGAGGACCCGACGAGCATCCTGGTCGGAGGCGTGGACACGCCGGTATGGACGGGCCCGGGGCGCTACTCGCACCTGAACTTCGTCGGCGGCGCGAGCGTCCGCATGAACGACGTCGACCGGAACCAGGTGGACATCGCTGTCGGCAATGGTTCCGGCATCGTGCCCTGGGACTACGTCGTCATGCCCGAGTGGGCTACGAAGGTGGCGACCGGGACGCACACCGAAGGCGAGGTCTTGACCGACGGCGCCGGCCACACGTTCATCATGTACTCCACGTTGCAGGCGGCCGTCACGGCGGCGATCGCCACGGGCGCCCGCAAGACCATCCTGCTCTGCGAGGGCACGTACGCCGAGGACGTCACCGTCACCGCCAGCTCGTCGCAGTACGTCCCGTCAATCTACGGCGTGGACGTCCGCACGACCAAGGTGCGGTCGATCACGATCAGCGCGGCGGCTGCCTCGGCGACCGCGGCTGTACACCGTCTGGGACAACTTCTGGGTCTACGGCAACGGCGACCGACTGCTTTGTCGACGAACGCGGCAGCGGCGGGGGCGCCAAGCTCTACAGCCGCATGAAGTTCGGCGGGTCGGTCGGCACGATCTCGTTCCACCTGAAAAACTCCGTGCGCTGGTATCGTTGCGGCAGATCTCGGGGAACGTCACCTTCACGATGCAACACCGACTGCGAGATGGACGGCTGCACGTTCTCTCCCGACATCTCCATGTTCAGCCTCACGAACTCGCCGCTTCCTGAACATCGAGCACCGGCGGTCAGTGTCACTCGTGACGGGCACTGGCGGAGCAGGGCTCACGGACTGCTTGTTCGGCAACATCAGCCTCACCAGCACTATCCAGCGTGGCTTCGCTGTTCGACGTCGGCAGTTCCGGCTCCTCGCGGCTGAACGGCGTCGTGCTGAACGGGCTCGACTTCTCCGCCGTGACGATCACAACGGCGTCCATCAACCTCGTCAGCATCCTTTCCACGGAAGCGGTGCAGATGGGGCTCGTCATCTCGGACTGCGTGTTCCCGACCAACGGCACCGTACCCGCCCTGCTCTCGGCGGACACCGACGTCACGAACGTCGCCTTCTATGGCAACGTGGTGAAGGCCGACAGCTCGGGGAACTACATCGAGGACAACGGCGGCCACACCGTCTCGGGCGACTTCAGCAACTCGTTCTTCGGCCCGAACTCTCCGCCCACCTCGTTGCCTACAACCTGACGGGGACGAACAACGTCAAGATCCCCGGCACGCCGGGTGGTGGCGGCACGGCCTCCGACACGCTCACCTACCTCACCGTCGACGACGAGAGCACGCCGTTGCCGAACTCCCGGCATATGGACGCCTGGCTCCGGCTTGCAGGACGTGGACGGCGGGGCGGGCAGCACGCTTACAGCCAAGTTCGGCAATCTCACCGAGGACTGGACGCAGGCGGGCGTCTACGACATCTCGCATGCCGGGAACCTGGTCGTCCTCAAGCACGCTGCTATCGGCAGTGCCGCAAGCGTGTCCGCCGACCGCATCCTCCATCTGCAAGAGGAATTCGACGACCCGACGGCTGACAAGAGGGCGCTGGCCGGCCAGATACAACTCGCGCTCACCAGCAACAATAGCCACAACATCAACGGCCTGGAGTACACGGTCGCGGTCACAGGAAGCGGTACGGCCAGCGGCAGGATGGCCGCCGTCGCCCCTTTGGGGGTCGTCATCGGGCCTACGGTCAACGACTTTCGCCATGTCTGGTCGGATCTCGTCATCGCCGCCGGACACGTTGTCGCCCGATACGGACACTATTTCGAGGACGCATCGAACGGCGACACGCTGGACGCCCAGTACGCGCTATATGTGCCGTCGCTGTCGGCGGCCACCTTGCAGCGGACAATCTATTCCGTCGACGCGCCTTCCTGGCACGGCGGCGATTTCGTCATTGGCGGATCTGACCGTACGGCTCTCTCCGTGCTGGACGTCGAAGGCGGCATCGGCATCTCGACGGGGCTTACAGGCGCTACGGAAGCAAGCCGATACGTCGGGGCGACCACGTCCGGCTCCCCCGCCAGTGGGACGTTTCTTAAAGGAGATTTCGTCATCTCGCAGGCGGGGTTGATCTATGTCTGTACGGCGGCTGGTTCGCCGGGGACATGGGCAAGCGTGGCGGGGAGCGGTAGCTGGCCCGGCCCCCACGACCTCCTCGACGGCTCGACGGATCAGGACACGGCCGCCGCCTCCGTCGCCCGCGGTTCGCTCGTCTACGGCAACAGCACGCCCGCATGGGACGCGCTGGCCGTCGGCACGGCGGGTCAGTACCTCGGAACGGACGGGACGGACGTCGCATGGCACGACCAATCGGACATCGACCACGGCTCGCTCGGCGGTCTCTCCGACGACGACCACGCCGAGTATCTGCTGCTGGCCGGACGCTCGGGTGGACAGACGGCGATCGGGGGCACTGACGCCTCCGACCAGCTCGTCCTTGAATCCACATCCAATGCCACTAAGGGCGGCGTGGAAATCGGGGCGGACGACTGGTTGACCCTTCCGTCGATCACATCTCCCAGCGCCCCTGCCAGTGGAAGCTACAAGGTTCGCGCGTACGCAACTGGCGGGCCGGGCGACGACATGAACCTTCACCTGCTCGACCCCGCGGGATTCGACCTCGCGGTCGGTCAGAACCAGTATCTCTACGGTACGAACAGCACAGGTTCCACGATCACGAAAGGCCAACTCGTCCGCGTGATCGGTTCCGGCGGCTACGCCAGCATCAGCCTCGCGCAGGCGGACACCTTCGACGACGCGGACGCCGATGGCATCGCGGCCGTGGACATCGCCAACGGGGATCAGGGCCGTGTCCTCATTGCGGGGATACTCTCCGACATCGACACGTCTTCGTGGTCGGAGGGCACGGAACTCTACGTCTCTGCCGCGACGGCAGGGGCGATGACGTCCACGCCGCCCGCCAGCCCGAACTATCCCGCGCACGTCGCAATGGTCATCTTACCAGGACGCGACTGCCGGCGTCGTCTATTTCCATCAGCCGAAGTTCCGCTATCACTACGGACTCGCTGGCATCAGCGCCGACGACCACCACGACCCCGTTACCATCGGCGCGGACGGCGAGCACTCGCTCTCGACACAGGTGCTCTCCGGCGTGGATGCGCACAACGTCGCAGAAGGGCCACGCCAAGTTCGACACGACCGACCCGGAGGACATCGGCACGACGGCCGCAGGCTCCTCCGGCGTCATGGCCGACCGCGCCCACGTCCATGCGCTGCCGGACAACCAGAAGCTCCGGGGGCTGGAGTTTATCATCGATGGCGGCGGCTCGGCCCTGACGGACGGCACGCTCGTCTGGCTGGAAGTGCCATGTGACTGCACGATCGAGCGGCAGACGACCCTCCCCGACCAGTCCGGGTCGATCGTGCTCGACCTCTGGGTCTGTTCCTACTCCGACTTCGATGCCTTCTCGACGCACCCCGCGTCGGGCGACTCCATCGTCGCTTCGGCGCCGCCGACCATCAGCAGTGGGACGAAGGATCAGGACGCCACGCTGACGGGCTGGACGACGAGCCTGTCGGCGGGCGATATTATTGCGGCAGTCGTGAACGGTGACGCGACGAGCATCACGAAGGTCACGCTCAGTCTGAAAGCCACAGCAAGCTAGGGAGGACGAACATGACGATCACAGCCGACGAGAAGACCGAACTGCTGGCGAGTCTGGAGGCGTTGCAGTCGAAGACGCAGGACGCCATCGACTGCTTGAACGACCCCAACACGCCGGAGGTAAACGTGGCGTACTTCGCCGGGTTGATCCTCGCCGTTGGGCAACAGGCCTCGACGACGACGATCACCTGCGCGCTCAAGGCCAGCGACTAACCGTGCCGCTGATCCACGTCACCGATACCACCCAGGCACAGCCGATGTGCGACCTGATCAACCCGTGGATTGCCGCCCGACCGGAGTTCTACGCCAACGCGCCACCGTACACGGCGGAGACGGCGCGAGGCGACATCGCCCGCGGCTCCGTGTGGGGATGGCAGAACAGCGGCGGCCAGTACACCGGCGGTGTCATCGCCCATGTGCTTCGCGAGGCCGACCCCGACACGGCCGAGATGCTGCCCGTCGTGTTCATTAACCTCATCGCTATCTCCCCGACCATCACGCTAACACTGAACCTCACGCGCACAATCATCGATGCCATCGCAGTGGCCGCGAAGTCGCGCGGCATCAACCGCGTCTATGCCCGTGAGACACCCGAGACGGTCGCCGTTTTTCGCGCGAACAAGCCCGCCCTGTACGCCTATCTGCGCGCCAACTTCCGGGTGCTGCGCGACGACGAATACGGCTTTATCGTGGACTTCAAGAAGTCGTGACACCGACGCGCGTGTGCGTTGGCTACACCGCGGGCGCCGAGAGCGAGCTGATCGACTCCGTTAAGCACGATGGCGAAACGATTGCCAGCAGCGCCCTCGTCAACAACGGGGTTAGCATCTACACCGCCGTCGGTGCGCTGAGGGGAACGGGACAGCGTGCTACCTGTTCGACTACAGCACGTCGGGCCTCGACCCGAGCCTCTACCACCAGATCACCGTCCCTTTGTTCGGCACTGTCACGCAGTACCGGCATGTCGGGCGTAATCAAAAGCTCTGCTATCAGTCGGGGTTCTGGCTTGGGCCGCTTCCCCTATTTCGGTCAGATAACGGCTCGAATCCGTGGTGCGCGCTGAGCTGGCGGCCCGATGTTGACAACTTGGTGCATCTCACGTCGGCCGGGACAGAACTCGACAGTGCAAACGCATGGACACCACCGAGCGGATCGATCGCCCCCGGAGGGACACCAAGTGCTTCTGACTGGAACGGCATCACCGGGTTCGGCTGGCGGATCACGTACTCGGGCGCGAGCTTTCGCACCGTAAAGGTAGAGACGTGGGACGGATCGAGCTGGACGACGCGCCAGACGGGCACGCTTAGCGCCACGAGCCCATCTCCGACAACCGCTATCTTCGGCGGTTATCTGCCCAAGAGTGGGGTCGGTAACGAATGGGCGCTGCTCGACAACGCCATCGGCGAGACGGACAACGATCAGGCGTTTGACGATAGTTTCATCGATGTGGTTCGAGAGGTTCCGGTCGGCGCGGGCACCTACACGGCCTTTAGCGGCACGTACGCCGACATCGACGAGGTTCCGCCCTCGTCAGCCGATTACATCTCTTACTCGACGGCCGCCGACGGTGAGGCGACCTACGTCACCGGCGCCGTGCACCTGAACAGTTTTGACGTGATCTGCGGCATGAGCGTTGCCGCACTCGCGAAGAACACGAGCAACTACAACTTGAGTTGCCGCGCCGTCTACGATGGCACCGAATACAACCTGGCAAGGCTCCACGCCCGCAATCGCTACATGGGTCAACCCGACGGGCAGCATCGTTGCAGAGCGCGGTTGCGGCGCGGCGCTGACACGCCGAAGATCATCAACGCGGAGGTTGGCGTGAAGGCGGTCTACGGTGAGTTCCCCGTACCGTTGACGAACATCTCGACCATCTACAAGATTGTCGCCGTGAAGTACGGCACGGCGCCGACCCCTTCGGCGGGGTACAGTTACGCAGCGGTCGTCTAGCTAGAGAGGGCACGATGGATGGCACGCTTCGACTCACACGACGACGAGACGAACTTGCGGGATCTGATTGACCACATCGTCACCGGGGCGCTGGCCCTCGTCGCCATCGTCCTCGCCGTCATCGTGCACCTTCAGGCCGGCGAGACGCCGCCGTGGCTCGTGCTCATCGCCGGCACGGCGACAGGCTTCTACTTCCGGGGCCGCGTCAACGGGCAGTGGAACAAATCGCGCATGGGCGAGATCGAGCTCCTGATGGAAGATCTGAGAAACACGAGGGCGGAGAATCGCCGCCTGCTGGAGCTGTTGACCAACGTGCAGAAGGAGGTCACATGAACGTGCCGACAGCGTTGAATTCGCGCAAGCTAGTGGCTACCGGCATCGGCGTGGCGGCCATCACGATCCTCGGCGTGACGGGCCACGATGCTGGCCCGGCGGTGGCGGGCATCGTCACGCTGGCCGGAGGCGGGGCGCTCGCGCAGGGCGTGCTCGACTTCAAGGGCGCGGGCAGTGCGCCAGAGCAGCCGGCGGTGAAGGAGTGATCGCGGGGCTTGATTTGGTCAGCCTGATCGGCTGGGCCGTCATCTTCGCCGCAGGGACGGCGTGGGAGTTCAAGGGCATCCTCGACCCGAAGAAGGGCGACACGCTCTCCGAGACCGTCTGGCGCCTGCTCAAGACGGCCGCCGTCTGGCGCTGGCTCGTCGCCGCCTTCCTCGGCTGGCTCATCGTCCATTTCGTGTTCTTCGGCCAGTTCGGATGACCGTGCTCCCGCTCGACCACGCCGCGGCCGTGGGGAAGGTCCTGGGAAGGTCGCGCTGGCTCGTGACGATCCACACGGCCCGCTGGGACTTCGTGATGCACTCCTACGCGCGCACCAGAGCGAAGGCGAAGCGCGAGGCGCGCGCGCTGTTCGCGCTGTACCATCCCGACGTCGCCGGCGGCGAGCCGGAAGCGGTGGAGGTGCCCGATGCCTGACGCGGTCGACTTCTCCGGCTCCTACGTCGACCACGCCGTAGACGCCGCTCTGGTGGCCTGCTGGAAGGCGCATGGCGTCAGGCGCGCCATCATTTCCCTCGGCCAGCCAGCGGCTTTGCTGCACTCGCGCGGGCATGTCTCGACGGCGGGCTGGAGGTCGAAGCCTACCTGTACCTGTACTGGCACGACTCCGGCATGACGCAGGGGCGGGCGCTGCCGTCACGCTCAAGGACCTCGGAATGAGGCGCGTCTGGCTCGACGTCGAGACGGCTACGAGGGGAACCCCGTCGTGAACCCCGCCGCCGACGCGAATGTGCTGCTTGACGCGGCGGCCGCGCTAGGCGAGTACGAGCGCGGCATCTACACGAGCCGGTCGATGTGGCCGCGCTGCATGGGGACGTCGACCGCCTTCAAGGACTGGCCGCTCTGGGATGCCGGTGGGCCAGGCGTTCGTCCCGTACGGCGGCTGGACGAAACGGGCGATGCACCAGTACACGGGCTCGACGCGCCTCTGCGGCGCCAAGGTCGACCTGAACACGATCGAGGAGGAGGACGACGTGAAGCCGTTTATGGCGTGGGACAAGGACCGGAGCCGCGCGTACCTCATCGGCCCGTTCGGGGCGGCGTGGATCACGGAATCCAAGGACGTCGCGGAGTTCGAAACGCTGTACGGCAAGACGGCCGTCGCGCTCTCGGCCGCGACGATCAAGGCGATCGGCGGCCCCTCAGCATCATAAACGCGACATAGGAGCAGGGAGGCTCCCGTGCGTGCGAGTTCCGCCCCGAAGGCCCCGCGACGGCGAGCGGGCCCAGACCGTGCGCTTCTGCACGTTCTGCGGCCGCATCGTCGTCTGCACGCTGATCGGCGCCGAGTGGATGTGCATCTCGTGCGGCGGGTTCGGCGAGCTGGAGTTGCCCGAGTGGACGAGGCCACGGCCAGGCGACGGATGGTCGAGCGGCGAGCCGGACGATATGACGGGCCGCTACAAGAGCCCGCGCCGCCCGCCGTCCGATCGGCCGTTGAAAACTCTCGCGATGTCAATTGACACCGTGGAGAAAGACGTGGGATAATCAGCGCACAGGCCCCGGTTACGAGTTCCAAGCACGAGGAGGTGCATATTGGACACATCATCACCCGCCCCCCAATCCTGGAAACGTGAAGCAGAGCGCGACCGCCCGACCACCGAGGCGGACCGGCACGACGCGAGCGCCGAACGGTACTCGCTCCCCGGCTCCCACGCGTGCCACTACGAGACGATCCGCAACCTGACGACCGGCGAGAGCCGCGACCTCTGCATGCGCTGCGGCTCGCCGGCGCCGGAGTGAGTGGAGCGCGAGGCTCTGCCACCGCGTGCGGGTGACGATCCGCAGCGCGGCTGCGGACGATGCGCGCGTACGCATGCGTTGAAATCGGCTACCTGTGGGAGGCGGGCGTGTTCGTCTTTCTGGCGTGGCACGCCTGGAGTGCGTTCAGCACATGGAGGAACAGATGAGCAACGATTGGCACGCGGAGGATAGCGGGGTACAGCGGGAGCTCGATGCCGAACGGTACGAACGGCTGCACGGCCCCGTGGCTCGTGGAACGCTGCGGCTCGGCCCGCGGTGCGTCACGGGAGACGCGGAGCACGACTTGGTGCTCGCGGAGCCGACCAGCGGGCCGTACGCGGGGACGAGTTGGCGCGAGTGCCGGGCCTGCGGGTTCCGGCCGGAGGAAGGGCTGTGAGCGGCGACGAGCGCACATCCGGCTTCGACCTGTTCTTCAAGGGCGACACGGGCATCGAGGGGACCGTGCACTGGGTCTCGAAGAACGGCGAGACGCCGGCGGAAGTCGTGGAGGCGATCGCGCTCGCCCACGCGGCGCTGAAGGCGCGGGGCTTCGTCCGCACCGACCGCCTCGAGCAGCGCGGCTACGGCGGTGGCGGCGGCGGCAAGGGCCGCCCGGGCTCTGCTCGTCCCGAGGACCCGGCGCCGGCCGACCGCGACGTGCCGGAGCACTGCGGCCTGCCGATGATCTACCGGCCCGCGAAGCCCGAGACGGAGAACCGCAAGGCCGTGTCGGAGCGGTGGGAGTGCCGGAAGGGCGCGGCGTGCGAGGAAGCGGAGGAGCGGGGCGGGAACCGCTACGGCAAGACGGACTGGCACGCGCACCTCAAGAAACCGTCAGGAGAAAGCAGCGCGAAGGCTCAGCCCGCGAAAGCACCGAAGGCTGATGCTCAGGCCAGCCAGCCCCAAAACGGCCAGCCAGCGGCCTCCAGCGCGAAACCGACGTCTCAGCGGCTCACCGCGTTCTGGAAGGAAGCGAGACAGCAGATGGGCTACACGACCGAGATGGTCGAGGAGATCGCCGGCGCGCCCGTGGCGACGCTGACGAACGACCAGCTCAACGTGCTGCAGCAGCGGCTCGTGGACGCGTACCGGATCCGCGTGGGGGCGGCGACGTGATCGGAGGTCGAGGGAATCCAGAACTGGTACGCGGAGCCGTTCGCGGTTGCGCTCGCTGGGGCGTGGACCTGTCGTCGCTCACGAGATGATCCTCGGGGAGCCGTTCGCAGTCCGCAGCGGATCTGGCTCACTACGCGCAACGCGGCGGACGGAGACGCGCGCGAGGTTGTCTCATCCTGCCGCCAGGCGTGGCGTGATGGCGACGCGCCGCGAGGATTCGGCGGCATGCTCAACTGTGCGCGGCCGGAGCTGGGGACCGGCGGGGATGGCCGATGAGCGGAACCTGAGGGGAGCGCGTTCGACGGAGAACGCAGCTGCCCGTGCGCGACGATCGCAGCCGGCGGTCGTACAGCGACAGCGCTGGGTGGGTACAAAACCGCGGGCTTCGCCGCCCGGCGCGGGTGCCGGAGCCCCGATTCGTCTCAGCGCGCTCCCCCGAGACGAACTCCGGCCCCGGCGCGGGGTGGCGAACAGCGATTCAGGAGGAGACACTGACCCAGGACGGGCACATCTTGGATACGGCACTGGAAGCGGCGCTGAAGCGTTGCGCTTATCTGCCGCCAGGGCGCGGGTGAAGGAACCAAACGCGACCGGCTCACCGTGCAGCGCAACCTACGCGAACGCGATCCGAAGGCGCGAGCCGACAACCCGACAGAGCTATGGACGGCGGAGACGCCATCGCGAAGGGCAGTGCTGCACTTCCTCATGCGACATCCCAGAGGCGGGGACGGATGCCCGCAGATTCGGATATGACGGGAAAAAGAGGACGGGACAACGGATTGGGACGCTCAACCGGCCATCGCCCGGGAGGGCCTGTACGACTACATCAAGCGCATCGAGCCCGAGACGTACGAGAATACGCCGATCTTCGCGCGACACGACCGGCTTCATGTGGGTGCTGGGGCGTTAACGCCGCGCGGCGGTGTCTGGAGCTGCCGCCGGTTCCGAATCCGGCGATCCTTGAGATTGGCTGAAGCAGATCGAACGAGAGACCGTAGGAGGAGACACGAATGGCGACGATCAAGAAGGACGAGCAGGCGGGCATCTTCGACCGCACGGTGGAGCTCCCGGAGCTCGCCGAGGCGCTCGAGACGATCGCGGAGTACGAGGAGAGCGGGAAGAAGTACCTCGCGGCGAGCAACAAGGCGAAAGCGATCTTCAAGGGGCTGGAGGCGAGCGACGGCGAGCGGATCCGCTGCGGCGACTTCATCCTCACCGCGCGAGCGCGCAACGGGGGCGGCTTCCAGGTGCCCGCGTGGGAGGGCGTGTCGATCGGCACGATCACCGAGGGCGAGCTGATTCGCCGGGGCAGGGAGGCCGGGATGGACGAGAACCGACTGTGGGCGGCGGCGGCGCGCGAGCGGCCCAGGCCGACCGTGGCGGAGCACTACGCGGAGATGCACGACCGGCTCGTGGACCGGGCGATCAACGGCGCGTGCCGGCGTGACCTGCGGCTGTGGGAGCTGAAGTGCGTGAACGCGGGACTTGACGCGATGGAGAGAGAGGTGCGGTGCTCATCTTGAGCCGCTTTCCGAGCCGCGGCAACCGCAAGGGGCAGGCGATCGTGATCGACCATCCGGCCGGCCTCGTGACGGTGCGCGTGCTCGAGGTGAACTATCACGGCCAGGTGAAGCTCGGGATCACGGCGCCCGACGAGGTCGAGGTGTGGCGCGAGGAGGCGACGGGGGTATGAGCGAGAACGAGGACAGCCGACGGACGGCGTACAGGCGGCTACGGGATAAGTCACGCTGAAGGTCGCGTGGCTCAAGTCAAGTGTCTAGCGGGCTGGTCACGTGACACGCCGACTGGCGCATCGAGAACATGCTACGACGTCGACGGCGTGACGTACAGCGGTGAAGCCGTCCATCTGCGCCAGCGCTCCGCGATGACGGGCGATGGAGGCGAAGAACTCTGGCGACCGCCTACTCGATGCCGCCCTGCGCGAGAAGGACGCCACCATCACCCGGCTCGTGGCGGCGCTGGAGCGAACGGTCGGTGACTGCGACGGACTGGTGGACACAAGGTATATCCAGAAGTACGCAGACGAGTTGGACGTGCAGGCATCCGCTGCACCGACGCACTGCGCGCCGCCCTGCTCGCGGCCAAAGGAGGCTCCGATGCCTGACCAGTTCGACCCGCAGGTTGCCGTGGGACGGTTCCGATAGCCACGACCACAGCCGTTCAACGACGCGTGGTGCTGGCGTCAGATCGACGCCGATGGTAGACGGTCGTCATTCTCCGTGAGGCAACGGCTTGGCCTCTGAGGATGACGTACGCGCGATCGTGGCCGCAGCGAACGCGACGGCGGCAGAGCCACGGAGCTGACGACTTCAGGCTCGCGCATCCGCATCGCCTACGGAGATTGTGACGGCCTCGAGATGCGATGGCGCATGGCGAATGATATCGATGACGGTTCCGTCTGGCGGGCTGCGTCGAGGCGATCGTGTCGAGCACCCGCCGCAGGAGCGCACGAAGCGGAGGCCGAGGCGTGAGCGCCGAACTGCCGCACGCGTACCCCGGGACCTTCGAGGAGCAGGCGCGCCGGGCCGAGAAGGAAGCGCATGAGCGCGGCGTGTGCCCGAAGATCATCGTGCGTTACCAGGTTAAGCCCGCGGCCGGCCCGAGGCGTGCGGCAAGCCGCGGGAGCCCGGGTCGATCTGGTGCCGGATGCATCAGTTTGGAGTTTGACAGCGCGCGACGTCGCGCGTACCATCGCGGCGATGGCCGTCTACGACCGGCGTCGGAGTGTCGTAGCTTCGGCGTCGGGAGTAGGCGGCCAGTGTTATGCCACAAGTAGAAGCACCGTGGGCGAAGATCCCGCTCCACGTCTTGTTCGATGAGGAGTTGACGGGATCCGACCTTCGGGTCTACGGTGCGATCGACTACCTCGCGGGCAAGCGGGGCTGGTTTCTACGACCCGGTCGACAAGATCGCCCGAGCGGCCCAGGTGTCTCCCCGCACCGTAGTTCGCGCAGTCGCAACCCTCCGACGACAG
>CAWJLO010000033.1:0-23183 GCA_963843685.1 uncultured Chloroflexia bacterium | reverse complement strand
GGTGCGCATCGTCTCGCACGACTTCGGCGCCGTGTGGGTCCAGCGGTTCGCGCGGATGTATCCGGAGCGGCTGCAGAAGCTCGTGCTGTTCGACCCGCCGTACGGGGGCATCGGCGGGCGCTGGTTCGAGATGCCGCAGGCACTGAACACGTGGTATCAGATCTTCCATCAGCAGCCGTGGGCGGAGGACCTCGTCGGATCCAGCAAGCAGGCGACGGAGATCTACCTGCGTCACTTCCTCTCGGCGTGGTCGGCTGACAAGAAGCTCTGGACGGAAGACGAGATCAAGGCCTACGTCGAGGCATACTCGCAGCCGGGTGCCCTGCGCGGCGGCTTCAACTGTTACCGGGCCGTCTTCCGCGGCGGGGTGCAGATGACGGGCGACCCGATCGCGACGCCGACGCTCGTGCTGTGGGGCGACAGCGACTCGATCCTGCCGTACGCGTGGACGGACAACCTTCCCCAGTACTTCACGAACCTGACGCTGAAGAAGATGGAGGGCGTGGGGCACTTCATGATGCGCGAGGCGCCGGACCGCGTGAATGCGGAGATCATCGACTTTATGAAGGATTAGCGTGGACCTCGAGCTGCGCGGGAAGGTCGCTCTCGTTACGGGGGCGTCGCGGGGGATCGGGCGGTCGATCGCGATGACGCTCGCCGCCGAGGGGTGCGACGTGGCGCTCGTCGCGCGCGGGGAGGGGCGGCTGCGGGAGGTCGAGCGCGAGATCGCGGCGATGGACGTGCGCGCCACCGGCATCGTCGGCGACGTGACGTCGCTGGACGACGTCGAGCGGATGGCGCGCGAGGCCGTGGAGCGGCTCGGCCGGATCGACATCCTGGTGAACAACGCGGGCGGCTCGTTCCCGGACGATGACCAGGGGTGGGAAGACGCGTTTCACGCGAACATCGAGGCGGCGGTGCGGGCGACGCGCGCCGTCGTGCCGCACATGCGCGCGCAGGGCGGCGGCGCGATCGTGCACATCGCCTCGATCTGGGGACGCGAGGCCGGCGGCGGCCTGCCGTACAACGCGATGAAGGCGGCGATGATCAGCCACGCCAAGAACTCGGCGCTGGCGCTGGCGAAGGACAACATCCGGGTGAACTCCGTCGCCCCGGGATCGATCGAGTTTCCGGGGGGCTCGTGGGGACGGCGCGTCGAATCCGACCCCGAGGGGATGGCGCGCTTCATCGATCAGAACATCGCGATGGGCCGCTTCGGCCGGCCGGAGGAGGTGGCACACGTCGTCGCGTTCCTCTGCTCCCCAAAGGCGAGCTGGGTCACCGGCGCCTGCATCAACGTCGACGGCGGCCAGACGAAGAGCAACATCTAGCCCATGCCCGACAGACTCCTCACCTACGCCGCGTCGTTGCTCGTGGAGTGGTACGGCGGCCGCATGGGCCGATCCTACACGCTCACCACCGTGACGGACGGCGAACCACCCGTGTACGTCGCAGAGGCGGACGCCGGGCGCATCGCCGTCGCCGTGGCGCCGCTGTGGGAGCCGGAGAGCGACGCCGCGGCCGAAGAGGCGCGCCAGATGATGGAGGAGCGGCTGGACGCGGGCAGCGTGCGCGGGCCGTTCCTGCTGTGGGTGCCGCCGCGCGCCCAGGTGCCGCCGAGCGAGCCTGAGGCATCGGACTTCGTGCAGCGGGTGCAGCAGGCGGCGGCGCCGCTGCTTGCCCGGCACCCGCGCGGAGGTCGAGCTGCCTGTGCCCGTGCAGCTGGCGAAGATGCGCGACGAAGGCGGCTACGCGTCGGTGATCGGCGGGCTCGGCCGCTGGTGGACGCTGATCACGGAGCGCGTCAACGGCACGTTTCACGTGAACAGCGCGAAGATGCGCCGCGCACCGCAATCCGCCGAGACGCGGGAGAAGATGTTCGACCTCATCGGCGACATGTCGAAGGGGTTGAACGTCGGCGACGCGACGGAGTTCACGACCGTGGAGGCGTGGACGGTGCAGCGGTTGAGCACCGAGCCGCTGGGTGAGCGCGGCTTCGCGATCGCGCAAGCGCCGCCCCGCATCGATCCGGCCGACGGCTCGCTGATGCGGCGGCTGGTGCGGAAGCGGCTGAAGGACGCCGCCGCGGCGCTCGACGGCGTGGAGGCGGACGTGAAGGGCGTCGGGCTGGTGGCGATCTACGAGTACGCGGAGCACGAGAACGTCGGCTCGTTCGTCAAGTCGCTCGACCCGGGGCTGTTCGCGAAGGTGCCGCTGCTGGCGGCCATCGTCGACGGCGAGGTGCGGCCGATCTTCCAGCCGCGATCTCTAGTTCACGCGTACGCCAGTCTGATCCACCACCTCCAACACATCCGCCAGCGAACGCACGACCGGCGCATCGATCGCCGGCGCCGCGCCCTCGCGGTCGATGAGCACCGGGTGCAGCCCCGCGCCCCGCGAGCCCAGCACGTCGGCCAGGTAGGAGTCGCCGACGTACACCGTCTCCTCCGGGCGCACGCCGGCGCGGGCGAGCGCGTAGAGGAAGATGTCGCGGTGCGGCTTCGATGAGCCGACGATGGCCGAAGCGACGACGAAGTCCATCAGCAACGTGATCTCGTGCGCGTGCAGGATCGGCAGCAGGTCGCTGCCCCAGTCGGAGACGACGCCCTGGATCAGGCCGCGGTCTCTTGCCGCGCGCAGGGCCGCGATTGTGTCCGGGAAGGGCTCCCACTGCCCGGGATCCTTGTACCAGTCGTACAGCGCCTGGCCCGCGGAGACGATCTCTTCGCGCGGCACGTCGGGCACGACGTCGCGCAGGGCGAAGGCGTAGTACTCCGTCCAGAATGCCCGGGCCGCTTGATCGGAAGCGTAGGCCCCGAGTCCATCCTGGCCCAGGCGCGAATAGAAGAACGCCGCGACGTCGGGAAACTCCGGCCGGTGCTCGGCACGAATGGTGACGCCAAGCTGCCCGGCGAGAAAGTCCCAGACCTCCCCTGCCTCCGCGCGCGGACGCAGGAGCGTCTGGCCGGCATCGTAGAAGATGGCGCGAATCACGCCTCACTGTATCGAGGGGCCGCCCTTAGGGGACGCGGGCGAGGCGCCACGGTACCGGATGCGCGTGTCGGTGCCGATAAGTCAACAACATGGATGAGCCGGCAGCCGAACCGATCGAGATCGACCACTTCCGCATCTTCTTCTGGCAGAAGTTCGCGCCGCTCTTCGTGCTGCCGATCTTCGCCGGCATCCTGGCGTTCTCGCCGATCTCGGCGGGTTGGGGACCGACGCAATGGCGGATCGCCGGGGCGATCACGGGCGTGGCGGTCGCCGTCTACCTGCTCGACGCATGGCGGAAGTCCGACGTGCAGCTCAACGACGCCGGCATGCGCCTCTGGATCGGCGGCAAGCGTGAGGACTGGCCGTACGAGAAGTTGCTGAAGCTGAAGCAGATCGGCCACTATCGCGTCCGCATGTGCTTCGACGTCGGGCTCGCCGACCAGCACATGCACGTCTCGGTGGATCTGTTCAACTCCAACGGCTTCGTCGACGCGCTGCTGGACCGCTACGCGGAATCGCAGGGGCACTGGCTGCCGGAGATGCCCTCGCACGAGGACGAAACACCACAGGCCGACGACGACTCTGACACGACAGCGGCGTAGGAGCCTACGCGTCCGGCTCGATCCTCGCCCGCGCCTTCACGGACTCCACGAAATCGGTCTTGCGATCGGTATAACCGCGATTGACGTTTGACTGAGGCGTCAGCTTTGCGTTGAAATCTTCGGCCAGCTCGCGCTTCAGCCGTGC
The DNA here is from genome assembly GCA_963843685.1 of uncultured Chloroflexia bacterium. Classification (GTDB taxonomy): domain Bacteria; phylum Chloroflexota; class Dehalococcoidia; order DSTF01; family JACRBR01; genus DASQHL01. The sequence continues at coordinate 19,442 of CAWJLO010000033.1, read as the reverse complement.
GTAGGCGTCGGCCGCCTCCGGATGCGTGCGCAGGTAATCGCGGAAGAGCAGGTGCTCGCGCCAGAAGTCGCTGCCCGCTTCGACCATGTGCATGTGGAAGGCGCGCACACCGTCTTCGTCCTTGCGGAAGTACCGCCGCAGAGGAAGGCCCTCGTCGAACTCGTTCGGCTGCTCGAACTCCGGCACGTACTCGTAGCCGATCGACTCCAGCAGCGGGATCAGCGGCGGCGCATCATCCAGCGAACGCAGCCCGGGCAGCATGTCGATGATGGGCTTGGCGGCGAGACCCGGGACGGAGGTGCTGCCGATGTGCTCGAAGGCGATGAAGACGTCCGCCCCGCACGTCCGCAACACCAGATCGCGCTCGCGTTCGAACTTGCCCGGCCAGTCGGGATCGTAGTCAACGATGCTGATCGGCTTCCCGGTGCTCCAGGCCGTCATGCCAGCGTCGAACCCGTCGCCTGCTCGACGATGCGCAGGCCCAGCTCGATCCCGAGCGGGAGGCACGCCTCGTCGAAGTCGAACTTGGGGTGGTGATGCGGCCAGGTGATGCCGCGCGACTCGTTGCCGCCGCCGAGCATGAAGTAGGCGCCGGGCGCCGCCTCCAGGAAGTACGCCATGTCGTCGGCCCCGGTTGTGCGTCCCTCGCCGACGTTCTCCGGCCCCAGGTACGCCGAGGCCACGCCCGCTACCAGCGCGGCGCACCCGGCATCGTTGACCACGGCGGGCAGCGTCGACGTGTCGAACTGGTACTCGGCGCCCCACGCAGAGGTGACGCCGCGTAGGATGTCCTCCGCGCGCGTGAGCACGCGCGCGAGCACGTCCGGCTGAAACGTGCGGATGGTCCCGGACATCATCACCTCGTTCGGGATGATGTTGCCCCGTACGCCGCCGTCGATGCGGCCGATGGTCAGCACGGCCGTCCGCGCGGGATCGACCGCGCGGCTCACGACGGTCTGCAGCGCCGTGATCGCGTGCGCCGAGACGACGATCGGGTCGACGGTCTCGTGCGGCGACGAGGCGTGGCCGCCGCGCCCGCGGATGATGATGCGGAAGTGCGTCGCGGCCGCGAAGACCGGGCCCTCAACCACGAGCGCGCGGCCGGCCTCGGTGCCGGACCAGATGTGGAGCCCGAACACGCGCTCGATCTCCGGGTCGCGCATGATGCCCTCGTCGATCATGCGCCTGGCGCCGCCGACGTGCTCCTCCGCCGGCTGGAACGCGAGGCGGACGCTCCCGGCAAGCGACCGGCGCGATTGCTGCAGGACGGAGGCCATCGCCAGCGCGATCGCGACGTGGCCATCGTGGCCACAGGCATGCATCGCCTTGCCGTCGAGTGAGGCGAACGGGAGGCCGGTCTCCTCGCGCAGCGGCAGCCCATCGGTGTCCGCGCGCCAGAGCAGGGCCGGGCCCGGGCGCTCGCCGCGGATCAGCGCGGTGACGCCGGTGTCGGCGGACGGCCGCACGTCGTCGACCCCGATGCTCTCGAGCCAGCCGGTGATCACGCCCTGCGTGTGCCGCTCCTCGGTCGAAAGCTCTGCGTGCGCATGCAGCTCGCGGCGGACGGCGATGACGTCGCCCATCAGCGACTGCACGGCGGGCCGCGGCTCTGGGAGGCTCATGCCGCCAGCGTACCGGCACGGTGGGCCGAAGACTAGATCAGACGCGGTCGCCGGGCATGATGCGCGCGCCGGGCTCCGGCTGATGATCCTCCTGCACCTCGGCGGCGTTGCCGAGAATGGCGTCCTCGACGACGGCACCGTCTCCGATGCCGGCGTAGGCGCCCAGGATGCTGCGCGTGACGGTGGCGCGCTGGCCGATCCGCACTTCCTCCCAGAGGATGCTCGCATCGATGAAGGAGCGCTCGTCGATCACGCTGAGCGGGCCAATCACGGAGGGCCCGCGCACGCGCACGCCGGAGCCGAGCTTCGCGCCGGAGCCTATCACCACGTGGCCGGTCAACTCCGCTGTCGGGTGGATCTCGGCGCCGTCTTCGATGATCAGATCCGTGCCGCGGGCTCGGGTCTCGCGCTCCAGGAGCAGGCGCGTCGCGCGGAGGTAGCGGTCGGGCGAACCGACGTCGACCCAGAGGTCCTCCGTGAACCCCTGGACGCGCTTGCCGTCGGCGATGATGCCGGGGAAGAGCACGCGCTCGGAGTAGCCGTCGCGCACAGCCGAGTCGTCGTCGGGGATGCGGTCGAGCACCGCGGGCTCCCAGATCCAGGTGCCGGCGTTGATCAGGTTGCTCGGTTCCTCGCCCTGGGGGGGCTTCTCGACGAAGTGTTCGATGCGCAGCGCGTCGTCGACGGCGACGACGCCGAAGTGCCACGGGTCGTCGACGGCCGCGAGCGAGATGCTGAGGGTGGCGCCTGTCTCGCGATGTCGCTCGATCATCGCCGCCAGGTCGACGTTCGTGAGGATGTCGCCGTTGCACACGACGATCGCGCCGGCCGCGCCGGCGAAGCGCGCCGCCTCCTTCACCGCGCGGCCGGAGCCGAGCGGCTTGTCCTCATACGCGTACTGCATCCGCAGGCCGAGCGACGCGCCGTCGCCAAAGTGCTCCTCGATCTCGCCCATACCTTGCGAGCAGGCGAGGACGACATCGCGGATTCCGTGCTGCTTGAGATTGAGGAGGCGGTACTCCAGCAGCGGGCGGTTGAGCAGGGGGACCAGCTCTTTGCGCCGGGCGTAGGTGAGCGGCCGCAGCCGCGTGCCGGCGCCGCCGGCCAGGATGACGGCTAACACGCGGCCAGCGTACCGGCTGAACCGCCGACGACCCAGCGCGGCATCAGGCGATCTTCTCGGCGGCGCCCTGACGGCGTTGCGGGCGCCTCTGCTTCGGCTCCCCCGGTGCGCCGGGGTGGCCGTTGCGTCCGCTCAGCGGCGCCGGCGGCGGGAGCGTGACGATGAACTCCGTGCCGGTCGCGGCATCGCTTTCGGCGCGCACGGAGCCCCCGTGCGCCTCCACGATCTCGGAGACGATGGAGAGGCCGAGGCCGCTGCTGCCCCCTTTTCGGGCGCGGGCCCGGTCCACCTGGAAGAAGCGCTCGAACACGCGCGGCAGGTCCTCCGGCGGGATGACGGAGCCGGTGTTGTGCACGCCGACGCGCATCGCGCCATCGGGCTCCATGCCGGCGCTGATCGTGATCGTTCCGTCGCGTGGTGTGTGACGCACGGCGTTCTCGATCAGGTTCGAGAACACCTGCTCCAGCCGCCGCTCGTCGCCCTGGACGTCGCCCACGCGGCCGACACGCAGCTTCGCCGTGATGCCGGCGTCGCGGAACGCCCACTGGAAGCGCTCGACGGTGCGCTGGAGCAGGGCCGTCAGGTCGACGTGCGCGTGCTGCATCGTCATCTGGCCGGAGTCAATCTGCGAGAGCAGCAGCAGGTCATCGACGAGCGCGCGCATGCGGTTCGCCTCTTCGTGGATGATGCGGCTGGACTCGCGGTAGTCCGCTTCCTCTTTGACGGCGCCTTCGAGCATCGCCTGCGAGTACCCCTGGATGGACGTGAGCGGCGTCTTCAGCTCGTGCGACACGTTGGCGAGCAGGTCCTTCATCATCCGCTGCGACGTGCTGACCTGCGTGGCCATCGCGTTGAACGCCTCGGACAGCCGGCCGACTTCGTCTTCGCCGTGGATGGGGATGTGCACGTCGTAGTCGCCGCGCGCCATCTGGCGCGACGCCTGCGTGATGCGCGCGAGCGGCCCTGAGATCGAGCGCGAGATGAAGAACGAAACGATGAACGACACGACGAGCGAGATGGTGCCGGCGATCGCCAGGCTCGGCACGAGATCGTGCCAGGCGGAAGCGAGCTGGCTCTGCGGAATGGCGACGATCGTGTCGTACGCAGGTGCCGCGAAGGTGCCGGACTGCGGCGGCGGCGGCGCTGCGAAGAGCGTCAGGTGGGTGCCGTTGCCGTCGTAGTTGACCCACCGAAACGTCGTTCCGTCCGAGTCAAACGTGCGGACGTTGAACGTGGAGAAGGAGAGGATGTACTTGCCCTGGAGCGTGCCCGCACTGTCGTACGCCACCGAGAGGTCGGTATCGATGAGCAGGACGCGCACACCTTTCTCGCGGGCGGCGCTGTCCAGGTAATCGGTGATGTCGGTGAACGGGCTGCCCTCCTGCTGGAGCGCGGCGACCTGCACGCTGATCGGCTCGGCGAGGTGTCCGTAGCGCTCGCGGGCCGTGGCCTGCTGCTGGTCGCGCAGCAGGAAGAGCGCCCCGATCCCCGCCAGGAAGACCGCGAGGCCGACGACGAGGGAGAACGAGACGATGAGCCGGGCTCTAACGCTCCCCAGCATCGCTTTCCACCACGAGCTTGTAACCGACCCCCCAGACCGTCTGGATCTTTACGGAGGAGTCGCCGAGCTTGTCGCGCAGCCAGGCGACGTGCACGTCGATCGTGCGCGAGTCGCCGTAGTAGTCCGTGCCCCACACCAGGCGGAGCAGCCGCTCGCGGTCCAGCACGGTGCCCTTGTGCTGGGCGAAGGCCGTGAGCAGCTCGAACTCCTTGGCGCGAAGCTGGAGCTGCTGACCGTTCAACGTCACCTCGCGGCTGGCGGCATCGATCCGCAGGCCGTCGACCTCGATCACTTCCGGCACCTCGCGTTCGCCCTGGGCGCGCCGCAGCACAGCCTTCACACGGGCCACCAGCTCGCGCGGGTTGAACGGCTTGGCGATGTAGTCGTCGGCGCCGATCTCCAGCCCAACGATGCGGTCGACGTCGTCGCCGCGGGCCGTGAGGATGATGACGGGGACGTTGCTGGTCTTCCGGAGCTCCTTGCAGACGGTGAGGCCGTCCATCTCCGGCATCATGATGTCGAGCACGATGAGGTCAGGTCGAAGTGATTTCGCCTTCTCCAGCGCCTGCTTGCCATCGTGGGCAGCTTCGACGCGGAAGCCCTCGTTGTTCAGGTAGAGGCGGGCAAGCTGGACGATGTTGTTCTCGTCATCGACGACGAGGATAGTACCCGGCATGACGTATCAGCCTTCCGTATAAGCCGGGGCCATTATAGCGGGGGCAAGCTGGCGGGCCGCCTGCTCACTCCCTGCCTCAAGATAGTCACACCCTGCGCCTGGAATCAGACGCGCAGGCGGCCCGCCGCCCCGGCAGACTATCGCCGCCCTGTGATCGGGGCGTCAGCAAAGTGTTAACCGCCCGTAAACCCGGCTTCGCGATCACAGTTCTGTTCAGTTCTGGTAAGTCGATGGTCGGCACGATTCGCTGCGGTCTGAGCCGGCAACAGGACTGTCTCCGGCGGACTTGCCCGGCTCGGGCCATAGCTTGACCGATGAAGTTCGCCGCTCGGAGCTGTAACATCTGGCGACCCTTAGCGTTACACCGTATGGCGCCGAAGCTGGAGCGCAGTTTCGGGGCCGGACCTGCCAGGCACCAAGAGGTGCAGGCACGGTCAAAGATCTCGGGGTTCCCGCCGAGTCTGAGACTGAAAGGGCGTTCAGAATGACCACACGAACCTCCGCAAAGATCACCGACATCCAGGATCAGGCCACCGCCCGCTGGCTCGCCAAGCTCCTGGAGCCTTCCCGCGAGCGAGTCCAGGCCGAACCAGACGCAGAGCGGCTCGACCGCATCCGCGTCCGCGTGCTGGGCGAACAGGCGCCCCGCAAGGTGCGTCGCTCCATCGCCGCCTGAGGCGAAAGAACCGAAACACGCGTGACGAAGCCCCCGGCAATTGCCGGGGGCTTCGTCACGTCACCCGCACCACATCGTCCGTCGCCTTGACCCCATGGGGCCGTTTCGCGTACGACTGCCAGCATGTCCCGAACGAGCGCGCGTGGCCGCTTCATCGCGATCGAAGGCGGCGAAGGCTCCGGCAAGTCGACCGTGCAGGCCGCCCTCGGCGAGCGGCTCAAGCAGCTTGGCCGCGACGTGGTGCTGACCCGCGAGCCGGGCGGCACGGAGCTCGGAGAACAGATCCGCGCGCTGGTGCTCGCGCAGCGCGCCGTCGAGACGGCGCTCACAGAGCTGCTGCTGTTCGAGGCGGCGCGCGCCCAGCTCGTCGCGACGGTGATCCGGCCCGCCGTCGAGCGCGGCGCGGCAGTGATCTGCGACCGCTTCGCCGCGTCGTCCGTCGCGTACCAGGGTTTCGGCCGCGGCCTCGGGCGCGAGACCGTAGAGCGCGCCAACGCCATCGCGACGGGCGGGCTGATGCCTGACCTGACGCTGCTGCTCGATCTACCGGCGAAGGAGGGCCTGGCTCGCCGCGCCGTCGCCGGCGCCGCCAACCACTTCGATCTCGAAACGGTCGCCTTCCACGAGCGCGTGCGCGCCGGCTACCACGACATCGCTCGCGATCTCCCCGAGACCTGGCGCGTGATCGACGCCAGCCGCCCGCTGGAGGCCGTCGTGAGCGACGCACTCCTCGCGGTCGAGGAAGCGCTCGCCGGTTAACGGAAGCGGGGGTCAGGCATGTTGCATGGGGAGCGTGTGACGCTGCGCGCGCTGGAACCCGGCGACGCCGCGATCATGTGGCACTGGTACCGGAGCCAGGAGTTCAGCACGCTCGACGGCAACCGCTACGGTACGGCGCTGCCGCCGCTCGAGGAGTTCGTGCGCTCGCTCGGATCGCCGTCGTTCGCCGACGTCTCGCTTGGCATCGAGGACGAGCACGGAACGCTGATCGGCATCGTGCGGCTGAAACGCGGCGCGCCAGAGGATCGCAACGCCGATTTCGGCATCGCCATCGAGCGGGATCGCTGGAACCAGGGCTACGGTACCGACGCCACGCGTACGATCCTCCGCTTCGCCTTTGCCGAGATGAACCTGCATCGCGTTTCGTTGCACGTGCGCGAGGACAACGCCCGGGCGCGCCGCTGCTACGAGAAGTGCGGTTTTCGAGAAGAGGGGCGCGAGCGCGAGCGCCGATTCCACGGAGGGCGGTGGATCGATCGAATCATCATGGGGATCCTGCAACACGAATTCGAAGTCCGCGACTCGTAAACGTCGTCGGAACGCGCCCCCTTACCGACGGCGCGTGCGCCACACCCCGTACGCGCCGCCTGTCGCCAACGCCGCCGCCAGAACGGCCCAGCCGAGAGCGACGTACCTGGCGGTGTGATCTCCGGAAGTCCCCGCTTCGGCAACCGCGGGCGCCGCAGCGAAGCCACCAACCGCCACCGGGCCGAGCAGGTTCTTCTCCGCCTGGCTTTCCCAGGAGACGTTGCCGTTGATCTCAGCCGCACTCCCGACGAACGCGTCTTGTGCGACAGGATCACCCTGCAGGGTGTACATCATCCAGGCCGTGATGTAGCCCTTGAGCCTGTTATTCGTGGTCTGGATGTCGTTGTGTCCGGCGCCGATGAGCGCCGCCTTCACCCCGGCCGGCACCTCGTCGTACCAGTTCTGCGCGGCTGACTCCGTCGCGATGGGATCGGATGTGCCGCGGATGAAGAACATGGGCGCCGCCACTGACGCCAGGCTGGGCACAGGCGAACCCCACCAGATCGGGTCCGGCAACTCGATCGTCAGCGCGCTGACGATTAACCCGTTCGAGTGCACCGTCGCGTTGAGCGTTCCGCCGGCGCCCTGCGAGTGACCGAGCGCCCCGACCTTCGCGGGATCCAGCTTCTGGTAGAAGACGCTCGCAGGATCGGCGTTCTCTGCGACCATGTATTCCGCGCCGTCCAGCATCTCCGTACCAAGCCCGACCGATCCACTGTCCGAAGCGATGACGACGAACCCCCATGAGGCGAGGTGGTCGAGCGTGTCGGCGTACTGGCTAGGCGTTGCGCCGGTGCCGTTGCCCCACGTCAGGATCGGATGCTTGAATCCACCCGCCCCCAGGTCCGTCGGGTAGAACAGACTGTACGTCTCGGCGCCGGCCGTGGCGCTGCCGGTGCTCACCGCCCAGGGACCCAGCGTCGCGTAGGTAGCCTCGATTGTCGAAGCGCCGCTCACCCCGGTGGCCCCTGTCCAGGCCACCGGGATGGTCAGCAGCGCCATCGCAACCAAGAACACCGGGAGCCGGCGTCTCGCTCGTGTCTCCATGTAACGATTATGGCCGATCAGCCAGAGACGCGGCCGCCTGCCCTTTGCACCGGCACGATTCGTAGCGTCGATGGGGATCCTGCAACCCGAGCTCCTGCGGGAGGTTCGCTGATCGTGACACCCCTGAAGTAGGGGAACGTCCGCGTTGACCCGCTTGATCCGCCATCCGTACAATGCGCGGGGCGGGCGGAAGGATCCATTTGATGCCGCATCTCCGGACTGGCGTCGTCGCGCGATTCGCGGCGGCGTTCACGATGACCGCCCTGGCGATGTCCGCGCTCGCCACAACGTGCAACCCCATCACCCAGGATGCGCCCGGCGGCGCGCCGTTCACCTCGGCCTCGTTCACCTTCGGCGTCGAGAATTCGTGGATCCGCGTCCAGAACGTGGGCGGGGCGGACGCCAACGTCACCGTCAGCTACTTCAACGAGCAGGGCAAACAGATCGCACAGGACGCCTGCCCGTCGGGCGCGTGCCCCGCTCTGGGCCCCGGGCAAGGCTGGACGTTCTTCCAGCAGGATAATCCGGCGCTGCCTTCCGGCTATAAGGGATCGGCCCTGGTAGAGAGCGACCAGCCGGTCGTCGCGCTCCAGGCGAAGGACATCCGCCGCGGCGGCGAGTTCATGATCGACGGCAACACGACGACGGTGCAGTCGGGATCGAGCAAGATGTACCTTCCGCTGATCGCCAACCGCGACGGGGCGCAGAACGACTCCATGGGCCGCTTCGCCGTGCAGAACCTCAGCTCGACCGCGACCGCGTGCGTCGGCATCACGTACCTGAGCAACGCGACCGACAGCGAGATCGCCTGGGACCCGTACAAGCCGGGGACGAAGGGCAAGGCGATCGCCGGCTGCTCGAAGGGGGGCCGGCCGCTGGCGCCGCGTGCGACGCTGTTCCGCGATCCCGACACGTTCGGCGTGCCCTCCAAGTTCACGGGAAGCGTCCGCATCGAGACCTACGACAACGACCAGGGCGTGAAAGCCTCCGACCAGAAGCTCACGGCCACCGCCGACTCCTGGAACTCGCTCTACAACCTCTTCGCGTCGTATCGCGCGCTGGACGAGAGCGACCTGAGCACGACGGTGCTGCTGCCCCTCGTCGACCGGCAGGTCGGGCCGCAGAACGGCTTCAGCACGCGCTTCCAGATCGAGAACAAGGACCCGAAGAAACCAGCCCAGGTGACGTTGCGCTTCGAGGGGTTTGACCTGGACCACGGCAACGCATTCGTCGCGAAGCAGAACACGATCACCGTCAACGGCGCCCGGCTGTGCTTCCAGGACCGCGACGACTTCGCCAACTGTCTCGCGTCCGGTGACGCGCTGCCGCACAATTTCGTCGGCACGGCGAAGCTGACGTCCACGCAGCCGATCGGCGTCATCGTCGACCGCGGCACGCAGTTCGGCGAGACCTTCACGAACTACCGCGGCTTCCAGCCGAACGACGGTTCGACGCGCGTGCTGCTGCCCGTGCTGAACAAGAACTACGGGCCGGTGCCGCCCGCCGCCGGCTGGAACTCGTGGTTCCGCGTGCTGGTGGCAGACGGCGGCTCCGCCAACGTGACCATCCGCTACCTGGGGCTCGACCTGCCGGGCGGCGCGCAGTCGTACACGATCCCCGTGAACCGCGAGGCGACCGTCTTCCAGTTCAACGAGTCGTTCCTGCCGAACGGATTCGCCGGGACCGCGATCCTCCAGTCCGACCGGCCGATCGTCGCGCTCGCCGACATCTACACGGACGTCTTCCCCGGCGATGACGACCTGCTCTACAACGGCGTGCCGCTGCCATAGGCGACTCGGGCCAGGACGCGCGCCCGTTGTGACTACAATGTCGGCGATGCCCGTGATCGACCGCACCGGCCCCGTCGAGATCGAGGACGCAGAGTGAGGGTCGTCTACCTCGCCGATGCGCCGTACGTGCACACGAGGCGTTGGGTGCGGCACTTCGTCGAACGCGGCTGGGACGCGCACGTCATCTCATTTCGCCCTGCCGAGATCGAGGGCGCGACGGTGCATCACGTCGACGGCTTCGAGTCGATCGGCAAGGCGCGCTACCTGCTGCGCGCCGGCCGCGTATCGTCGCTCATCGCGCGCCTGCAACCGCAACTGGTGCACGCCCTGCACCTCACGAGCTACGGATTCCTCGCCGGGCGGTCGGAGTTCCAGCCGTCGATTGTCTCCGTCTGGGGCACCGACGTGCTCGAGGCGCCGTCGGTATCGCCGTTCCATCGCTGGCTGACGCGGCAGGCGCTGGCGCGGGCGGGCGCTGTGACCGCCACGGGGCTGCGGCTGGCGGAGGCGACGCTGCCGCATACGCCGGAGCGCAAGCCCGTCGCCGTGATCCCCTATGGCATCGACCTGGAGCGGTTTGCCTTCATCGATCGCGAGCCGCGCACACCCGTGACGGTCGGCGCGGTGTCGCGACTGTCTCCGGAGAAGGGCCTCCAGTACCTGCTGCGCGCGGTGGCGTCGCTGCGCGATCGCGGGCTAGAGCTCCGCGTCGTGCTTGCCGGCGATGGCCCGTCGCGCGGCGAGCTGGAGTCGCTGGCGCGCGAGCTGCGGCTGGACGTGGAGTTCATCGGCGAAGTGGCGCACGATGCCGTCCCGGACGTCCTGCGGCGGCTCGACGTCTTCGCGATGCCGTCGACGTGGGAGGGATTCGGCGTCTCCGCGCTGGAAGCGAGCGCGACGGGGCTGCCGGTCGTCGCGTCGGACGTCCACGGCATCCCCGACGTCGTCCGCGACGGTGTGACCGGATTGCTCGTGCCGCCGCGCGACGTCACTGCGCTGGCCGACGCGATCGCCCGGCTGGCCGACGACCCGGCGCTCCGCGGCGACATGGGCCGGGCGGGCCGTGCGTTCGTCGAGGCAAACTACCGCTGGCAGGACAACGCCGCGCTGATGGAGCGGCTCTACGCCGAGATGGTCGGCACCGTGCCCGTCGACGCTAGGGCGTAAGGCCGCCGGGGTCGTCCTGCCCGAGCGGCTGCGTGAAGGCGCGACCGACGTCGCTGAGGTCGCCGGACAGGTCGTCCCCCGCCGGCTTCGTGCCCTGCTCGGCCCACGCCACCAGGTCCTCGAACGCGCGCTGCCGCTCCGCGTCGGTGAAGGTGCAGTGGCCGGGCCGCCGCACCGCGCGCTGCACGAGCATGTCGCCGGCGCCGGCGGCGTCGACGATGCGACGGTAGTGCTGCTCCAGGCTGATGGGCACGTAGAGATCTCCTGTTCCGTGCAGCGTGAGCAGCGGCCGCTGCAGCTTGCCGCTGAGCGGCGCGAACTCCGGGTACTGCTGCAAGTCCTGGTAGGCGGGGTTCGCCTGTACACGCGGGATCTCGCGGTTGAGCTCGTCGCTGGAGATCCCGAAGCCGTCGCCGATGGTGTACTGCGTGTCCGCGTTCTGAGCGACGGCGTTGCTCGCGCCCGGCACGGCGACGGCGTTCACCAGCACCAGAAAGTTGAACAGGTAGTTCGCGCCGAACCCCTCCCTGAAGTACGGCCGAGGCCCGCCCGTCAGGTACTCGATCGCGCTCTCGAACTCCTTGCCCTTTTCGGTCAGGTTGTCGGCGGTACCCAGCGCCGGGCCGACCTGGTTGCGCAGCACGCTGCCGAGCTTGTTGGCGTCCGTCGTGATGTTGGTCAGATCCGTGTCCGTGAAGTAGCCGGCGAGCGCGGCCCAGCTCAAGAAGTAATCGACGATGTCCTGCCCGACGAGCGCGCCGCACTCGCTCAGCGCGCCGTCGTACGCCGTTGGGTACAGCTCCAGCGAGACGCTGACGACGTTGCCCCCCATCGACTGGCCGTAGATGTACGAGCGCTTCGGCACGCCGACCTTCTGCTCGAACACGCTGCGCAGCGCGTAGGTGTCGCGCGCTCCGGCGCCGGGGTTGTAGCCGTTGAGCGAGTAGCTGGAGGCGGCCCAGGCGTATCCGTGTGAGATGAAATAGGCACGCAGCGGCGGCGGATCCACGGACAGATCGGGCACGTTGCCGCGGAAGCCGTGCGCGTAGTAGACGACGCTGCCGTTCCAGTCGTCCGGCACCTCGATCCGGTATGCGGCGCCGTCGTTCGTGCCGTAGATCGCGCGGGCGCCGGCCATCGCGTCGAACGCGGGGTCGTCGATCTTGTAGGTCTGCGCGACGGGCGTGACCGGCAGCGTCTGCGGTGTCGCCCAGCCGGCAGGCACGCTCGAGGTCCGCGCGGTCCCGGGCGTTACCGTGCCGACCGGCGTCGCTGTCTTCGCACCCCCGCCGCTGCTGCACGCCACGGCAGCGACGAGCGCGGCCGCGAGCGCCGCCGGCACGGCGCCGCGGAGATACCGGAGACGGAGGGTCAGGATCACAGTGGGGAGAGTGTAGCGAACAGCCTGACGGCAAAGGTCACCGCGCGGCGCCAACAGTTGTTACAGAGTTTGCCGTGCTGTTACACACGATCCGGCCCCCGTGCCGTTTAATGAGGCAGGAACGTACACGGATCGAACAGGGGAGCCGCACATGGAACGCACCAGGAGCCACACCGCCGTCATCGTCGCCAGCCTGCTCGTCGGCCTGCAGGCCGCCTTCACGATGCTGGTGGCGCTGGTGCTCTTCGCCTCCGGCCGCCGGCTGGAGCGCTGGACGCTGGCGACGCGCGTGGCGCACCACCGCATCGGGTTGGGGCTCGTCGTCATGCTTGTGGCGCTTGGCGGCATCGCTATCGCCGTGTTCCTGGCGAGCGGCGCCGGCTGGGCACGCCTCGCGACCTACGTCTTCGAGGGCTTCACCGTGCTGGGTGCGCTGTTCCGCATCGGGCTGCACCCGGTGCCGTCGATCCTCAACGTCGCACTGGCGATGATCGTCGTCGTGCTTGTCGCCAGCTACCGCGACGAGACACCGAGACCATCGGCACCGGAGAGCGGTAGCGAACCGGGGGCGGCAGCCAGCGCGACGTGACGGTCAGATGTCCAGGTTCTTGACCTGCGTGGCGTGGCCCTGGATCCACTTCTTGCGCGGCGCGACCTCGTCGCCCATCAGCGTGGAGAAGATCTCCTCCGCCCGCATCGCATCGTCGATCGTCACGCGGAGCATGGTGCGCTTGTCCGGGTCCATCGTCGTCTCCCAGAGCTGCTCCGGGTTCATCTCGCCGAGGCCCTTGTAGCGCTGGATGTGAGCCTTCTGCCCGTCCTTGACCTTCGCCAGGTGCTGGTCGCGCTCCTGGTCGGAGTAGATCCACGTGTGTTGCCGGCCGACCTGGATCCGGAAGAGCGGCGGCTGCGCGATGTACAGGTAACCCGCCTCGATGAGCGGCCGCATGTAGCGGAAGAAGAACGTCAGCAGCAGCGTCCGGATGTGCGAGCCATCGACGTCGGCGTCGGCCATGATGATCACGTGGTGGTAGCGCAGCTTGTTGAGGTCGATGGTCTCGCCAAAGCCCGTGCCCAGCGCCGTGATCAGGGCGCGGATCTCCTCGTGCGCCAGCATCTTCTCGATGCGCGCCTTCTCGACGTTCAGGATCTTGCCCCGCAGCGGGAGGATCGCCTGGAAGCGGCGGTCGCGGCCCGTCTTGGCCGTGCCGCCGGCGGAGATACCCTCGACGAGGTACAGCTCGCACTTGTCGGCTTCGCGCTCGCTGCAGTCCGCCAGCTTGCCGGGCAGCATCGTGCCATCGAGCAGCCCCTTGCGGACGACGAGGTCGCGCGCCTTCCGCGCCGCCTCGCGCGCGCGTGAGGCCATGATCCCCTTCTCGATGATGCGGCGACCGTCGGAGGGGTGCTCCTCCAGGTACTGCATCAGGCCTTCGGCGACGGCGCTCTCCACGTGCGTCTTCACCTCGGCGTTACCGAGGCGCGTCTTCGTCTGACCCTCGAACTGCGGCTCCGGCAGCTTGACGCTGATCACGGCGACCATGCCTTCGCGCACGTCGTCGCCGGTGAGGTTGGCGTCGTCGTCCTTGAGGAACTTCTGCTTGCGCGCGTAGTCGTTCAGGACGCGCGTCAGCGCCGAACGGAAGCCCGTCAGGTGCGATCCGCCGTCGATCGTGTTGATCGTGTTCGCGAAGCTGAACTCCACCTGCGAGAAGCCGTCGTTGTACTGGAGTGCCGCCTCGATCTGCGTCGAATCAACCGTCTTCTCGACGTAGATCGGGCGGGGACTGAGCGTGTTGCGCCCCTTGTTGACGTGCCGGACGAAGCTGGCGACGCCACCCTCGAAGCAGAAGTTCATCTCGCGTTCGCGGCCCGCGCGCTTGTCGTCGAAGCGGATCCAGATGCCCTTCGTGAGGTACGCCATCTCGCGGAAGCGCTGGAGCAGCTCGTCGTAGTCGAAGTCGACGGCGTCGAAGATCGTGTCGTCGGCGAGGAAGGCGGTGGTGGTGCCCGTCTGCTTCTGCTTGGGGTCGGCCGTCGTCTTCAGGGATCCCTTCGTGATGCCCCGCTCGTACTCCTGCCGGTAGACCTTGCCCTCGCGCCGCACCTCCACCCACATCTTCTCGGCCAGCGCGTTGACGACGGACGCGCCGACACCGTGGAGGCCGCCCGAGACCTTGTAGGCGCCGCCGCCGAACTTCCCGCCGGCGTGCAGCACGGTCATGATCGTCTCGAGCGCCGACTTTCCCGTCTGCTTGTGCTTGTCCACGGGGATGCCGCGGCCGTTGTCGCGCACGGTGACCCAGTTGTTCGCCTCGATGGTGATCTCGATGCGGCTGCAGAAGCCGGCCATGGCCTCATCGACAGAGTTGTCGACGATCTCGTAGACGAGGTGATGCAGGCCCCGCTGGTCGGTCGTGCCGATGTACATGCCGGGGCGGCGGCGGACGGCCTCCAGCCCCTCCAGCACCTGGATGTCGCTGGCGGTGTAGGAGTCGTTTTGCTTGCCGCGCTTTGCGGCCCGCACATCATCCTCGACGCGTTGTCGTACCATGCTCTCGTCTAATCCCTGTCGCTATCGTGGGTCGGAGGATCGAAAAGACCCGCGTCTTCCACTCCGGAGCCGGGTCTTGAAAAGCGCCCGCGAACGTCTCCGCATGACACCCAATTCTACCATAATCGCCGCCCTCATCGACCTCTCGACCGGGCCCCCGAATCGGCCTCTGCGGGCGCTCCCCAGCCTCCTGCGACGGCTGTCCGTGTGACCGAATCTGGGAGGAGTACGGCCATCCGGCTGCTGCGCGCCGCTCGTCGTTTCTGATACAACGGCGAGGCCGGATCGCCCGCAAAACCGGCACCAGGAGGCGTCTGATGCGCTTGAACCAGAAGGTCGTACTGATCGCGGGAGCGGGCGGGCGACAGGGCACGACAGTGCCGGTGCTGTTCGCCCGCGAGGGCGCGCGCCTGGTGCTCGTGGGCCTGATCGCGGACGAGGTGGAGCGCCTTGCCGAGCACATCGTGGCGCAGGGCGGCGAGGCCGTCGCGCGCGCCGCCGATCTCACGGACGCACACGAGGCCGCCGCCGCGGTGCGCCTCGCCGTCGAGCGCTTCGGCCGGCTGGACGTGCTCTACAACAACACGGGCATCTACACCGCGTGGGAGCGCCGCACGGGCGAGACGGAGGAGAGCGACTGGGACCAGCTCCTGGCCGTGGACCTGAAGACGCACTTTCTCACCGCGAAGTTCGCGGTCAGGGAGATGGCGCGCCAACGGTCGGGCGTGATCATCAACGTGGCGGCTGCGCGCGCGGCGCGGCTCGGGGGCAACGTCGGCTACACGGCGGCCAAGAGCGCCATCATCGGCGTGACGAAGAAGATGGCGCGCGAGTACGCGGCCGACAACATCCGCGTCAACTGCCTCTGTCCGACGAACATCCAGGCATCGCCCGACCCGTTGAACCCCGGCATGCCGGAGCCCGCCGTCCAGCGCGACGGCGCGCCTGAGGACGTCGCCTGGGCCGCGCTCTTCCTCGCCTCGGACGAGTCCTCCTGGATCACCGGCACCGAGCTCGTCGTCGACGGCGGCGCCGAGGTGCTTTCTTAACACCGGCCGGGCTCAACCGAACAGGCGCGTCAGCCAGTCAATGCCGCTGTTGACGATGAACGCGACCGCGATGTAGTTCACCGTCTTGCCGGCGAACATCACCGTCACGAATCGCCGCATCGGCATGCCGGCGACCCCCGCCGCGATGCCGCCGACGTCGATCAGCGGGTTCGGCACGGCGGCCACGCAAAACACCGTGAGCGTGCCGTGTCGCCGCATCAACGCGACCATCAGGCGGCCGATCCTGCTGTTGCCAATCACGGCGCGCCCGCCGACTCCCGTCGAGTAACCCGTCAGCTCGCCGATCGCCGATCCCGCGGCGACGATCACGCCGACCGTGATCTCCTGCGGCACGTGCGGGATCGGCGTCAGAAACAGCCCGAACGTGATGCCAGCGAGCGCGCCCGGCACGGGCACGAACATCGACGCGGAGCCGATGACGGCCGAGGCGAAGACCCCGAAGTAGCCCAGGCTCTTCACCAACCGTACCCCGCCGATGGTGTAGGCGACGACGAGCGCCGTCGTCATGCCGATGATGGCAAGGACGATGCCGACCACCGCGAGCCGCTGGTTTTCGGAGGCGACGAACACCTCGGCCGCGGCCGCGGATTCGCTCTCCTCGAACGACTCGAGGAACCGCTCGATGCGGCGCTGGACGCGCAGGCGGCGCGAGACGCGGTCAGGCTGCTGGCTCACGCCGAACGATATCAGAGGATCGTCCGCGGCGGATGCGCGGCGAGGCGCTACGGTCTACTCGAGGTGGAAGCGGTAGCCGACGTTGCGCACCGTCTCGATGAACGTGTGCACGTTGTCCTCGATCTTGCTGCGTAGCCGCCGCACATGGACATCGACCGTCCGGGCGCCACCGTAGAAGTCGTAGCCCCAGACGCGGTTCAGCAGCGCTTCGCGCGTGAACACCTTGTCCCGGTTCGTCGCGAGGAACCGCAGCAGTTCGAACTCTTTGTATGTCAGGTCGACGGGCCGGCCGGCGACGTACGCCTTGTAGTTCGAGAGGTCGATGTGCAGTTCGCCGGCCCGGAGCGTGTTGTCGCTCTCGACGCCCGACTTGAGCCAGATGGCCCGCCGCACCCGCGCCGTCAGCTCCTCGGCGAGCACCGGGTGCACGATGAAGTCGTCGAAGCCGGTGGTGAAGTCGAGGCTTTCGAGCTGGCCCGCCGCGGACGGCCGCGAGCGAGGCGACGCCGTGCGGCATGTCGGCGGAGCGGAGTATGTTGCGGATCAGGGGCAGGTCGGGGCGCTGCAGGAGGTTAAACAGCATCACGGCAGGCGTCTCGGCGCGCGCCTCATCCAGCAGCCGCTCCAGGTGCGAGTGCTGTACGACGAAGCCGGCTTCGTCCAGCGCAGTCGCCATCGGCTGCATCTCTTCGGATGCGTCGACAAACAGGATGGTGTTCACGGGCCTGCCTCCCCTCAGTAAAGGCGAGTATAGCGAGGGCATGTTACGCCGAGATGACAAATTCGGGCTCGCCGCGGCGCGCACACACGGTCGTCAAGCGGCCCCGGGAGTCACCGCGGAGCAGGCTCGACCTCGCCGCCGGACGGCTTCTATACTCTGTTCCTACGGCGCGGGGATTCCCATGGAGCATCGCAATGAGCATCGATTTCGGCTGGTTCCTTCCCACGATGGGAGACACGGACGTCATCGGCCCGCCGACACGCGAGGCCACGGCCGACTACCTGGTGGAGGTGGCGAAGGCGGCCGAGGAGGCCGGATTCGTCTTCGCGCTGATGCCCGTGGGCACGACCTGCCACGACGCCTGGCTCGCCTCCGCGGTCGTCGCCGCCCGCACGGACCGGCTGAAGTTCCTCGTGGCCATGCGGCCCGGCTTCGTGGCGCCGACCCTGGCCGCGAAGATGTCCAACACGCTCGACCAGCTCACGCGCGGACGGGTGCTCATCAACGTCGTTACGGGTGGCTTCCCGGCCGAGCTTGCCGCCGACGGCGACTTCATGGAGCACGATGAGCGCTACGCCCGCACGCAGGAGTTCATGCAGGTCGTGCGCCGCGCCTGGACGGAGCCCAAGCGCTGGAGTCACGAAGGCCGCTACTACCGCACCGAAAACTCGGACGTCTACCCCAAGCCGTACCAGAAGCCGTACCCCCCGTTCTACTTCGGCGGCGCCTCAGAGGCAGCCCAAAAGGTCGGCGCGGAGGAGGCGGATGTCTACCTCCTCTGGGGCGAGACGGTGCCGATGGTCCGCTCGCGCATCGCCGACATGCGCGAGCGCGCCGCGCGCATCGGCCGGACGCTGCGCTTTGGCATGCGCATCCACGTCGTCGCGCGCGAGACGGACGAGGAGGCGCGCGCCGCCGCGGAGGGGCTCGTCGCCGCCATCCCGGAGAACTTCCAGCGCATGGTCGACCGCCACCTCAGCCGCTCCGACTCGGAGGGCGAGAAGCGCCAGCGCGAGATGACAAAACAGGACGAATGGCTCGGCCCCAATCTCTGGACGGGGATCGGGCGCGCCCGGCTTGGCGTCGGCACAGCGCTCGTCGGCTCCGGCGAGAGCGTCGCCGCGCGCCTGCGGGAGTACGTGGACGAAGGCATCGACACCTTCATCCTCTCCGGCTATCCGCACCTGGAAGAAGCGCAGCGGTTCGGCCGCTACGTCATGCCTCACTTCGATGGCGAGGCGGCGGTACCGACGCCGCCGGCGCGCGAGCTGGCGCCCGCGTAGATGCCACAACTGCTCGCCGTCGCCGTCTCCGGCAGCCCGCGCGCTCCCTCGAAATCGAAGACGCTCGCCGAGCGGCTGCTCGACGCGCTCGCGCGTGGCGGCTGCACGACGAAGCTCATCGACGTCGCGGAGTTGCCGGCCGACGCTCTGCTCGCGCGGGCGCAGCACCCGGCGATCGATGACGCGATCGCCGCGTTGGGTGAAGCCCACATTGTCATCGCTGCGTCGCCGACGTACCGCGCGCTCTACACCGGCGCGATGAAGGCACTCTTCGACCTCATGCCGCCGGCTCACCTCGCGAACAAGATCTGCGTGCCGGTCCAGACCGGCGCATCGCCGGCGCACTTCCTCACACTGGAATACGGGATGCGGCCGCTCTTCGACAGCCTGGAGGGTCTGCCGGTCGCCGGTGTCTACGCCACCGACGACCAGTTCGCTGACGGCCAGCCGACGGAGAAGCTGTCGCAGCGCGTCGAGCACGTCGCGACGTTGGCCCTGGCGCTCGCAAGCCGCTGATGCGCATCGGATTCGATTTCGACGGCGTGCTCTGCCGCACTCCCTTCGGGCGCCTCGCCGTCCACGCGCCGGGCTACGTCCCGGACCTGCCCCCGGCCTACGAATCGCTGTACGCGGAGCCCGCCTCGAGTCGGCTGCGCCTCCTGGTGGAGTACATGCGATTCGGCTGGCGCCCGGCATCGCCCGAGGGTCAGGAGATCGTGCGCGAACTGGCGCGGAAACACGAGCTGCACATCGTCACTGGCCGAAGCGTCGCCGGCGAGCCGCTGCTC
>CAWJLO010000032.1:0-69049 GCA_963843685.1 uncultured Chloroflexia bacterium | reverse complement strand
GCTCCGGATCTTCGCGTTTCCCCCGTCGGGCGGCTGCGGAACCGCTTCGATCGGGTCAGGGTGCAGTATAGGGGATCGCGGTCGGCGGGTGGCAAGCGCATACCACCCGGGCACTCAAGCGGAAGAGGCGCGGACGAAGAGCGTGGCGCACGCGGGCGCTAGCTGGCGGTGGCGATGGCGGCGATGATCTTCCGCGCGTGCTGGATGTGGTCGAGATCGTGGACACGCTGGAAGCCCGCCCACTGGAGGCAGTTGAGTGGACCGAAGAAGGGGTGCGGCACCAGCATCTCGGTGTTCGGCTGTGCCGGCAGGTTTCGTACGGCGTCGAGCAGCGCGGTGTTCATAGCCGCGAGATCCTCGACGATCTCGACGTAGGACTGCCTGCGGTCGTCCGGCATCATGCCGATGCCGGCGCCCTTCAGATCCTCCGCCGGCGGAACGCTGCCGCGAGCGGTGTAGTGGATGAGCTTGCCGATGAGGCGCTCGGTGAAGACGGCGTGCTCGGCGAGATCGCGCAGTGACCACTCGTCGGGGGCGGGCTGGACGAGCGCCTGGGGCTCGTCGACCGATCTGAAGATGGCGAGAAGCTCGGCCTGTGTCTCGCCGACACTGGCGATGATGTCCTCTGGCGACTTCCTACCGTGCTCGTGCATGAGCTGCATGTAGACGTCGCGGCTGTCCTGGATGTCCTGGCTGACCATGGTCGATCC
Source organism: uncultured Chloroflexia bacterium (assembly GCA_963843685.1). Classification (GTDB taxonomy): domain Bacteria; phylum Chloroflexota; class Dehalococcoidia; order DSTF01; family JACRBR01; genus DASQHL01. Next base: position 68,339 of record CAWJLO010000032.1, on the reverse strand, counting down.
TCACGCTTCGGGACGCGGTTCGCGAGCGAAGTTTATCGTGGCGAGCGCCATCCTGGGGGCCGGCCCGGTGATGGCGCGAGCAGATGGACGTGAGGGAAGTTGGTGGAGCCGAGGGGGCTCGAACCCCTGACCTCAACACTGCCAGTGTTGCGCTCTCCCAATTGAGCTACGGCCCCACGCGCGCGCCATGGAAGTGCGATGCATCGTATCAGGCGCCTCGTCGGGGCGGCAAACGGCAGGGGTACGGTCGTGAGGCGCGGCACCGTGTCAGCGAGGGCGCAGCGATGTCCAGGCTGGCAGCGGGGCGGGTGATTCAGCCGGAGAGCAGCTCCGTGACGACCTCGTTGATGGCGCGGCCGTCGGCGCGGCCTTTCAGCCTCGCTATGGCGACCGGCATCACTTTCGCCTTGTCGCCGGGGCCTGACGCGCCGACCTCGGCGATTACGGCCTTCACCTCGACGGTGATCTCCTCGCGGCTGAGCTGCTGCGGCAGGTAGGCGGAGAGGATGGCCAGCTCGCTCTCCTCGCGGGCGACGAGATCGGCGCGGCCGGCCTTGCGGAACTCTTCGATGCTCTCACGGCGCTGCTTCGCCTGCTTCTGCACGACGTCCAGCACGTCGGCGTCGGTGAGGGCCTGCCGGGACGCGGTCTCGTCCTTCACGTTGACACGGGCGATCTCGGTGTTGCTGATGGCGGTGAGGAGGCTGCGCAGGGTGTTGCGGCGCACCTCGTCGTTGGCGCGCATGGCGTCCTTGAGATCCTGCGCGAGCTGTTCTTTCAGTCCCATGACGCGGGTGAGCTCCTCCGTGACGGCATCGTTATCCGGCGCATGGTAGCGCGGCGCGGAACGGACCGCCTCAGCGCGCGGCGCATCAGGGCGGACACATTGCTCGCAGGCGCGCAGATTGAATCGGCGAATCGTTACACCGGAGCGGGTACGGAGATGCGGCGCCGGTGCCGAAGATCGTTCAGGAGCCCAATCGGGGAGAGGAGCCGGGTTTCATGTTCAACCGCATGCTGGTCCCGATCGACGGGACTCATTCATCGGCCTCCGTGGTGCCGTACGCCGCCGAACTGGCCAACCGACTGGGTTGCGAGGTCGACCTGCTGCTGGTGGAGCCGACGTCCGGCGCGAAGCTGCCGCATCCCGACCACCACAGGCCACAGCCGAAGTCGCGCGGCGAGGCCGGAGCACTGGTCATGGGTTCGACGACGCCGGCGTATGTCCGTGAGGCGAACGAGCGTTATGTCGCGCGACACGTGGAGGAGTTCGAGGCCCTGGGCGTCCGCGCGAAGGGGCAGGTCGTCTGCGGTGAGGCCGTGGAGGAGATCCTGCATGCGGCGTTGGAGCTGCGCTCCGACGTGATCGGAATGGCCTCGCGCAAGCTGTCCAATTTTAGCCGGCGCGAGACCGGAAGCATCGCCGAAGAGGTGTTGTGGCGGTCGCGGCTGCCGGTACTGCTGATCGCGGCCGGCTGACGGCAATTCCAACCTAGCCCCGCCCAGGACGCCCGCTTCGGCGGGCGTCCTGTTGTGTCTCGGGAACAATCGTCGGCTCCGCGTCGTCGTAGAGACGGCGAAGCGTCCGGTAGCGGGCGGTCCGCTGCCGCATGATGCGGCTGTTCGTCGCACCGCCGCACCATCGTCAAGGCGACGGTGCGGCGGCCGGGGACGCAGTGAGGACGGAGCGCGCGAACCGGCGCCAGGCGGTCGGATGAGTCCCTTGCCCTGCTGTCCGACGCCAGCGAACCGCGCCCAACGGGTGGCCGGAGGGCGCGCTCCGTCCAACAGCTGCAACCGCAGGCGGGGGCGAACGCCCAGCCGGGGCCTGTTGGGGCCGTGCTAGGATGCCGCCGCGTGGTGAGCGGCGTGATGGGTGTGGAAGCGGAGGCGGCATGGCGCGACGCTGCGGCGTTCGCCCCTCCAGCGGCGGGGTTGGCCTGATCGCGAGCGCGCTCTGCGCGCTGGTACTGACGACCGGCTGCGGCACGACGTCCGGCGGCGCATCTCCGACGAGCGCGCCGGAGCAGGAGATCACCGAGACTCCACCAAGCGCGGTGGTGGTGGAGCCGATCCCGTCTCCAACGGGCGCGCCCGCGACGGGCATCGTCCGACCGCATCCGCCCGGCCCGCTGCCGGGCGAACTGGTCGACGCGACGCCAGCCGCCGGGGAATGCACCGATCCCTACGTCACGCCAACGGCATCGCCGGAGCCGCCCGACACGCCCGATGACCCCGAAGCGACGGCCACGCCCGAGCGGATCTTCCACGCGACGGACGTGACCCCGGCGCCGACGCCGGATCTGCCGCCAATTACGGCGGACGACGACCTCGAGCAGCAGATCAACGACCGGCTGGGCGACGACGCGTCGCACTACGCCGTGGTGATCAAGGACCTGGGTGACGATCGCGGGGTCTCGATCAACGGGGACGAGGTCTTCTACTCGGCGAGCCTGTTCAAGCTGGAGGTGATGTTCGAGATCTTCCACCAGGTGGATGAGGGGCTGGTGAGCCTGGACGAGCAGTACGTGCCGACGGACTACTACGCGGGATTCGGGCTGGGGCCGCGGCTCGTGGCGCAGTGTGAGCCGGTGACGATCGCGGACGCGCTCACGGCGATGATGGCGATCAGCGACAACACGGCGGCGGTGATGCTGCAGGACCGCGCCGGCGCGGGGAACATCAACAACGCGATGGCGAGCCTCGGGCTGGAGCAAACGCAGCTCACGGAGGACCAGAGCCTGCCGGGGACGGCTGACGATTTCGCGCGGCTGTTGGAGACGATCGCCAGAGGTCAGGCTCTGAGCCGAGGCGCGAACCAGGCGATGGCAGACCTGATGGCGAGGGAGACGATCAACGACCGGATCCCGCGCGAGCTGCCGTCCGGCACGCTGATCGCACACAAGACGGGGAACTGGACGGACGCGACGCACGACGCCGGCATCGTCTACGGCGAGAAGTCGACGTACGTGATGGTGTTGATGTCGGACCTGGGGTTCGACAGCGACGCGTCGCTGGTGGAGGCGGACGTGGCGAAGATCGCGTGGGATTATTTCGAGGGGACGGCGTCGCCGTAGGCCGGCGATCTCCGCACGAGGATGGCGACGACGCGATCGAGGATGCGGTTGCCGACTTCGTACTTGGTGAGCAGCGGCAGCTCCTCGACGGTGCCGTCGGCGCTAATCAGCGTGACGAGGTTGGTGTCCGCGGCGAAGCCGGCTTGCGGCGCGGTGACGTCGTTGGCGGCGATGAGATCGAGGCCCTTCTTCGCGATCTTTCCGTGCGCGTGGTCGAGCACGTGCTCGGTTTCCGCCGCAAATCCCACTTTCACGAAGCCGCCGCCGAGGCCGGCGATGATGTCTTCGTTGGGGACGAGCTCGATCGACAGCGACTCGCCGGTGCGCTTGATCTTCTGGCCGGCGGCGGTCGCAGGCCGGAAGTCGGCCGGGGCGGCGGCCATGATGAGCGCGTCGCAGCCTTCGGTCGCCGAGCGAAGCGCGTCGGCCATCTCGGCGGTGGTGCGCACGTCGCGGCGTTCGACGCCATACGGTGTGGCGAGCGCGGCCGGGCCGGTGACGAGCGTGACGAGCGCGCCCCGATCGCGGGCCGCTTCAGCGATGGCAAAGCCCATCTTGCCGGAGGAGCGATTGCCAACGTAGCGGACGGGATCGACGGGTTCCTGCGTGCCGCCGGCGCTGACGACGATGCGCCGGCCGGCGAGATCGCCGTGCGCGCCGAGTGTCTGGCGCAGCGCGCCGAGGATCGTTTCCGTCTCGGCGAGACGGCCGAGGCCGAGGCGTCCGCTGGCGAGGCGGCCTTCGCCGGGGCCGACGATGACGACGCCGCGCGATCGCAGCGTGGCGACGTTGGCCTGCGTGGCGGCGTGCTCCCACATCTGGTTGTCCATCGCCGGGGCGACGAGCAGCGGCGCGGTGGTGGCGAGAGCGGTGAGCGCGAGCATGTTGTCGGCGAGGCCGTAGGCGAGGCGGGCGATGGTCGTGGCGCTGGCGGGGGCGACGATCATCGCGTCGGCGGCGCGGGCGAGCTCGACGTGCGCTTCGGCGGCGGGCGCGTTCGGGTCGAACATGTCGGTGTAGACGGGGCGAAGGGTGAGGCTGCGGAAGGTGAGCGGCGTGACGAACTGGCGCGCGGCGTCGGTGAGGACGACGTCGACGAGGGCGCCGGCCTGCGTCAGCTTGCTGGCGAGATCGGCGGCCTTGTAGCTGGCGATGCTGCCGCAGACACCGAGGACGATGCGCTTTCCGGTGAGCACGTCAGTCCCGCCTCATGTTCATCTCGTAGATCATGCGCAGGCCGGTGAGCGTCAGGTTCTGGTCCACGGCGTCGAACACGTTGGTCTCCCGCGCCAGCCGGTCCGCCCAGCCGCCGGTGGCGACGACGCGGGCCTGACCGCCGAGTTCCTTCTTGAACCGCGCGACCATCCCCTCGATGAGGCCGACGTAGCCGAAGAGGGTGCCGGACTGGATGGCGGCGACGGTGTTCTTCCCTATAGCACTCTTCGGCCGTTCGAGCTCCACCCGATAGAGCTTGGCGGCGCGTTCGAAGAGGGCTTCCGAGGCAATACCGATGCCGGGGGCGATAGCTCCGCCGAGATAGGCGCCGTCCGCGGAGACGGCGTCGAACACGGTGGCGGTGCCGAAGTCGACGATGATGAGTGGAGGCGGGCCGTAGAGCTGGAGCGCGGCGACGACATCGACGATGCGGTCGGCGCCGACCTCGCGCGGGTTGTCGTAGACGATGCGAACGCCCGTGCGGGTGCCTGTGTCGACGACGAGCGGGTCGACGGCGAAGTAGCGGCGGCAGAGTTGCTCGAATACGGGGGCGAGGTCCGGGACGACGCTGGCCATGATGGCCTCGGAGATCGTGTCGGGCTCGATGCGCTCCGTGCGAAGGAGGCCGAGGATGGTGACGGCGTACTCGTCCGGGAGCCGCTCCAGGTCGGTCGCAATACGCCAGGTCGCGCGGACTTCGGGGCCATCAAAGACGCCGATGGTGACGTTGGTGTTGCCAACGTCGAGTGCAAGCAGCAACGAAGGCCTCCTCCCGCGTGTCGGGGGGAGTATAGCGCCGCTCGGCGCGGGCGAACGACATGCGCGGCGCGGGCGGTTGACAAGCGGGGCGCGCGCGACGAGGTCGCCACCTCTAAGGAGGGGGCGACGGACGGAGACCGCTCCCCCGTTGTCGCATGGGCGAGGGCAGGAGAGAATGAGCCATGCGCGACGGCACGAACGCGGTGACGATCGACGGGCGTACGGCCGAGCTGGTGTGCCACATGGGGGTGCTTTCGGGGACGTATCCCCGGAACTCGATCGAGGCGATTCGCGAGTGTTTCGAGGCGGGCGTCGGGCGGATCGAGATCGACATCCACTCGCTCGCGGGCGCGGACTATGCGGTCTACCACGACAGCCGGTTCGGCGCGGAGACGACGGGAGGCGGATCGGTCGGCGCGGCGACGCCGGACGCGGTGCGGGCGCTGCGGTTCGTCGACCGGCCGGAGAGCAGGCCGCCGCTGCTGAGCGAAGTCGTCGAGCTGGCGCGCGGCTGTCGAGACGGAGATCCAGCTGGACTGGAAAGACTGGCGCCTGATCGCCGACGACCGGCTGCGAGCGCTCATCGACACCGTTGCGCCGATCCGCGAGCGCGTCATCGTCTCGACGGGGCAGGACTGGAACCTGCGGCGGTTGCATCGACGCCGATCCGGCGTTTCCGATCGGGTTCGACCCGGGGCACTACATCGCCCGGAAGAGCGAGACGGACCCGGCGTTCCTGCCGCACGGTGCGGGCGCGTACGGCTATCGCGACGATCACCCGCTGGCGGTCGGCAGGGCGAACGACGTGCGGGACTACCTGGCGGCGCGCATGGAGACGTTCCTGCTGGTGGCGCCGGGAGCGCGGGAGTACTTCATCAACCATCGCCTCGTCCTGCAGATGCTGGACGACGGGTTCAACGTCGCCGATTGGCTGCACGCGCGCGACATCGGGGCGAACGTGTGGACGGCGGACTACGCCGGGCCGGAATCGCTCGAGGGAATGCGGCGGCTCGTCGCGGCGGGGGTCGACCGGATCACGACGAACACGTCGCCGGCGTGGAAGCAGGCGCTGGCGGCGTCGTAGAGCGTCCGGTCAGCCGAGAGCGGTGGTCAGCAACACCTCAAGCGTGCGCGGATCGGCGGGCGCGGCGGCGATGATGCACTCGCCGGCGGCAACGACGGGCACGATCTCGTTGTAACGCTCCCGCAGAGCAACGTCCGCGTCTATGTCCAGCTCGGTGAGCGTGAAGTCCAGGCCGGGCGCGAGGCGCCGCAACGCCTCCGCGGTCTCGTCGCACAGCCCGCACTCGCGGCGCGTGTAGAGGGTGACTTCGCGCGTCATGCCCGCGAGCGTGACGTCTGCGCGACGAGCTTAGCGCCGCTCGGCCCGGCGGGAGCGGGGGCGGGTTGTGGGCCACGGAGGATCGACCAGATGAGCAGAGGGAGGCCGACGGCGAAGGTGACCATCGACACGACCTGCGGGAAGGTCATCCAGTTCTTGATGAGGTATTCGGGGCAGCCAGTCGCCGCCGGGCAGTGGGGACCGCTGTCGACGCGGAGGTAGCTGACGCCGAAGCGCATGGCGGAGTAGAGGACGACGCCGGTGAAGAACGCGATCCCGGGGCGGGTGCGCCAGAGCTTGACGAAGATGATGGCCATGATGCCGATGATGAGCAGATCGCCGATCATCTCGTAGGTCGTGGCAGGGTGGCGGGCGACGAAGGCGCCGCTGGCGGTTGCCGAGAAGGGGTAGCCGGGGCTGTTGGGATCGGTGTATTTCACGGCCCAGGGCAGGCTGGAGACCTTCGCGATGTGCTCGCCGTTGATGAGGTCGCCGATGCGGCCTATGGCCATGCCGAGTAACGCGCCGAAGCCGGCGACGTCGAGTCCGCGGGTCACGGGCATCTTGCGGATCCAACCGTAGGCGGCGGCCGCCAGCACGCCGAGGATGATGGCGCCGTAGATGGTAATGCCGCCTTCGTTCACCTTCAGCACGTCGATCCAGTGACCCTCGAAGCGGATCTTGTTCTCCCAGACGAACATGGCGCGAGCGCCGATGATGCCCGCGGGGACGCCGACGAGGGCGATGCTGTAAACATCGTCCTCGGTGAAGCCCTCACGCCGGCCGATCAATGCACAGAGATAGACGCCGGCCGCGATGCCCACGGCGGTGAAGAGCCCATGCCACGAGAGCGTAAACGGTCCGAACTTCACGAGGTTCGGATCCCAGGGGATCGTGATCGTGAGCAGGTGCAAGACGTCGATCACCTAGGGTTCCTCCTCGATCTCCGGCGGGGCAGGGACGTCCAGGCGCCGGGCGAGCGCGCGCATGTCTTTCTCGAAACCGCCGCTCTTCTCGGCCAACGCCGCGACGAGCGTGGCGCCATCGGTGAGCTTGATCCAGAGGCGGCGCCGCGGCACGTAGAAGGTTATCGCAAGGCCGATGACGAGCATAGCGGTCGCGGCCCAGATAAACCACGCGCCGTCGTCCTTCTTCACCGCGATGCCGGCGAATGTGCGCGTCCCCATGAAGACGTACTGGTAGCCGCCGTCGGTCACGGGTTTGCCGGACTCGAGCGCCATCGCGGGGCGTCCGGCGCCGGTGAGGACGAGCGCGTCGGCGCCGTCGCTGGCCTGCGAGAGCTGGGCGAGCAGGGGCACATCGCTGCCCGGGACGGTGACGCCGTTCAACGAAGGCACAGACGCGACGCTGTCGAAGTGAACCTTGAGGCCGCTGACGCTGCCGTCGCCGTTTTCGGGGAGGCGGAGCTGCGCGCCGGTATCGCCGGCCGCTGGATCGAAGACGACGGCCTGCCACGTCTTGTTGTCCTGTGTCGTCAGGCCGACCCACACGACGCGGCCGCTGCCGGGCAGCGAGACGAGCGATCCGCTGGCGGTGGCGAGGAAGTCGGTCGGCACAACCTGTCCCGCGAAGAGCTGCTTGCCGGTGGAGTCGGAGATGGTGACGACGGGTGCGGCGATCGTGTCCTGTAGCGCGAACGTCTCGTCGAAGACCGTGTTGCCCGTCGAGAGGTCGCGGACGACGAGCTGGGCGCCGCTGGCGAAAAAGGCGACCTGGTGGAAGCGGTAGCCGTCGTACTTGAAGGGATCGTTGACGGTGGTGGTGCCGGAGGCGACCTCCCGGCCGTTCTTGAAGATCGTGAGCTGGGTGCGGAAGTCGAGCGCGTTGCCAGCGGGGCCGTAGCGGCCGACGGCGTCATCGATGCGGACCTGGAGCTGGTTCGGATTCTTGACGGCGAAGACGGGGGTGACCGTGCCGGTGCCGGCGAAGATCTCGGACGTGAAGCCGGTCGCCCACGTGACGATGCCGCCAGCGATGAAGAGGATGAGGGCCATGTGGCTCACGAAGGTCGCGAGCTGCGCCCACGGGTAGCGGTCGGCGAAGACGTACGTCGCGCCGTCGCGCTGGTCGGTGCGCGTGCGGAAGCGCATGCGGCGCAGCGCTTCGTGCAGGACGGGCGGCTCGACGGCGGGAAGCGCGACGCGGTTGTGCGCGCGCTCGTAGAACGAGTCGGGCACGTTCACGGGGGGGCGAAATACGTTGCGGAAGGTGGGCGACCAGCGGTTGAACGTGCAGACGCTGACGTTGAGCACGAGGAAGCCGAGCGCGAAGAGGAACCAGCGTGCGTGGAAGACCTCGAAGAGGCCGAAGCGGTACATGGGCGTCGTGAGCGGGCCGAAGGTGCCGCGCTCGTGCTCGACCCAGACGGAGATGGCGGCGTCGTTGCCGCGCATGGCCTCCGGGACCTGCGGGATGAGCACGCCCAGGAGGCCGAAGAGGGCGAGCGTGGCGATGAAGAAGACGGCGAAGCGGACGGAGGTGAGCGTCCGCCAGATGGGCTGGAACAAGTCGAACGAGGGGCCGCGCGACGCAGCCGTCGTGCGGGCGTTAGTCGCCATGCCCGAGAACCTTCATGCCGTGGCTCATATCGCGACCACCAGTCTACTGGAGGAGCTTCGCCAGGTTCTCATCGAGCGTGTCCTGAGTCATCGGGCCGAAGAAGCGCGCCTGCACGACGCCCTGCGCATCGACGAAGTACGACGAGGGGATGCCCTGGACCGGGCCGCCGATGCGCCACGCGGAGGCGACGGAGCCGGTGCGGTCGATGACGATGGGGAAGGTCATGCCGAACTCGGCCGCGAAGCTCTTGACGGCGTCGTCGTTTTCCTGGAGGTCCACGGCGAGCACGACGAGGCCATCGGCCTTGGCGGCGGCGTAGGCTTTGACAATCTCCGGGAGCTCCTGCCGGCAGGGGGCGCACCACGACGCCCAGAAGTTGACGAGCACCGGGTGGCCGCGCAGGTCGCTGAAACGGAGCTGGCCGCCGTCCGGGGTCTGGAGGAGGAAGTCGGGCGCCACGCGGCCGACGTCGGTCGAGGGCGAGCGGCCGGAGGGGTCCTGGGCGGTGGTGGGCAGGGCGACGACGCCGAAGCCGTGCGAATCGACGCTGCCGCCACCGCGGTCGCGCTCGATGTAGTAGAGGGCGCCGACGATCGTGGCGACGATGAGCAGCGGCAGGACGAGGCTGCGGAGCGCGCCGCGCCACTCGCGGCGGTTTTGAGGGCGCTCTTCGATGCCGGAGACCTCGTCGACCGGCAGCGGTCCGTTCTCGCTCATGGCGACAGCGGCTCGAACAACGCGGTGTAGAGCGCGCGCACTTCGTCCGCGGGCAGGCCTGCGCCGAGGTACGTGTCGCCCGCGCGGAGCTCGAAGTGCAGGTGCTCCTCGGTGCCGGGCGCGGAGATCGATTCCGGCGTGCCGGAGTCGCCGACGTAGGCGATGACCTCGCCCTGTGCGACCTTCGAGCCGACCTGGATGCCGTCGGCGATGCTTGAGAGGTGGGCGTAGCGGGTGACGATGCCGTCGCCGTGGTCGACCCAGACCTGGCGGCCGCGGAACAGGTCGAGGATGTCTGGCGGGGTCGCGTGCGCGGCGGCGATCTTCGCGTCGGCGTCGTCGAGCTCGGCCTGCGTGAGATCGTGATACGCGAGATCCGCCCGGATCACAGTGCCGTCCTTCGCCGCGCGGACGGGCGTGCCCTCGTGGATCTCCGTGCAGTTGTCGATCTGATAGAAGTCGATCCCCTCGTGGATGCCATCACGGTACTCGCGAGGGGCGTTGGGCATGAGGTTGTCGCTCGTGGGGAGGCAGGCGCCTTCGATGGGATAGATGAAGTTGCGGAAGACGGTCAGGTCCGGCGGCCGCGGCGTCGACGTAGGCGCGGGTGGGGCAGTCGTCGGCGTGGCCGATGCGCCCGAAGCGCCACCGCAAGCGGCGGCCAGCGCGAGGGCGCATGGGGCGAGCAGGGCGAACGAGAAGCGTCGCAGCGGACGGCCAGCCTTCCGAGTTCGAGGTGGGAGTCGGGATTCAGGATAGCACCTGCTTCGGACGACCCGCGCCGAAGCTCCGAGCGTTAGAATCGGGTCGATGTTCAACGCGATCGTGCTCTGGATTCACATCCTGGCGGCGGTGGTCTTCGTCGGGCCGCAGGTGTTCCTCGTGCTGGCGGCTGTGCCGGCGCTGCGGACGATCGAGGACGTGCGGCAGCGGCAGGCGGCGAGCCGCGTAATGACGCGCAGATTCGGAGTGATCGGGGGTGGCGCGCTCGTCGTGCTGGTGATCACCGGCCTGATCAACTACGCACACGTCAACGACCTGGGGTACATCAACCGGGACGAGTTCCCGCGCTACTTCTTCGCGCTGCAGATCAAGCTGGCGCTCGTGGCGCTCGTGGTGGTGCTGACGGTGCTGCACGGTGCTGTCTTCGGGCGGCGGCTGCAGCGGCTGCAGGAGGAGGGCGCGTCGGAGGCGGAGATCGCCGCGACACGGCGGTGGTCGATGATGCTGTCGATGGCGACGCTGGCGGCGTCGATCGCGATCCTGTTCTGCGCTGCGCTGCTGGGGTCGGACTGGTCGTTCGGCTAGGGTTGCTGCGCCGGACCGGCATCGCGGCCCGGCGCCATGAGGTAGCCGCCGAAGGCGACGAGCCACAACACGACCGGATAGGCGATCCAGCGCTCGACGCCGCCATCGCCGAGGCGATCGTACGCGGGTGTCCACGCCCCGAACAGGCCGAAGGCGAGGCTTGCGAGGCTGATCACGCCGGCGCCGACGGACAGCGGCCGGAATGGCCCAGACTGCACCTTCGCTGAGAGGACCGCCGCGGAACCACCGGCGCTGAACGCGAGGAGCGCGAACAGCGGGTGGAACGGTTCTCGATTGCCGGGGAACAACCCCACGCCGAGGACGCCGAGTCCGAGCAAGGCAACGGAGAGCGTTACGCGACGGGTGTTGAAGGCTCGATGGAGGGTGCCGGCGGCGGCAAGGATCGTGCAGCCGGTGGCAATCATCAGGACATCGAAGATGGCCGCCGATGGCTGGAGAATGACGCTGTCCGGCGGACGCGTGGCGCCGAGATCGCTGATCTCGTTGGCGTGTGTCGTGTAGGTGGCGGGATACAGCGCCTCGGCAGTGATGATGCCGAGGAGGATGGCCATGCCGGCCAGCGCGAGGAGCAGACCGGAGAGCGTCGCGGCGTTCACCTGCAATGCGCGGAACCAGACGAGCGTGCCGCGGCGCGGTACAGCCTCCTCAACTCGCATCCCGGCGCCGGTGACCTGCATCGCCCGCCTCCACTACCACGCTATCACCGTGGCGTGGGCGCGACGAAGGGCTGATCGGAGGCGGTCGGCAGGCCGATGGTCGGACGTGCAAATTGACTTAACGAACCGTCTAACTCTAGAATCCATGGCCGGGCCGCGAACGCGCTCTCCAGGCCCGCACTCAAACCTGAAATCCGGCGGCAGAATCGCAACCAGGAGGATGCAGCGATGGCTTCTGACGTACTCGTGACGACGGCGTGGGTCGCCGACAACCTGAAGAACCCGAAGGTAAAGCTGGTCGAGGTCGACGTGGACACGACGGCGTACGACGAAGGGCACGCGCCCGGCGCGGTGGGCTTCAACTGGACGAGCCAGCTCCAGGACCAGGTGCGGCGCGACATCCTCACGAAGGAGGGGCTGGAGCAGCTTCTGAGCGACGCCGGCATCAGCAACGACGACACGATCGTGCTGTACGGCGACAACAACAACTGGTTCGCAGCGTACGCGTTCTGGCTGATGGAGATGTACGGCCACAAGGACCTCAAGCTGATGGACGGCGGCCGCAAGAAGTGGGTGGAAGAGAACCGCCCGACGACGAAGGACGTGCCGAAGCCGGCGAAGACGTCGTACAAGGCGCAGGCGGCGAAGGCTGAGCTGCGGGCGAAGCGGGACCAGGTGCTGGCGGCGCTGGGCAACGCGAAGAACGCGATGGTCGACGTGCGGTCGCCCGCCGAGTACAAGGGCGAGATCATGGCGCCTCCCGGCCTTTCGGAGACGGCGCAGCGGATGGGGCACATCCCGGGCGCTGCGAACGTGCCGTGGGCGCAGGCGGTGAAGGAAGACGGGACGTTCAAGTCGCCGGCGGAGCTGGAGCAGCTCTACGCGCCGAAGGGCGTGACGAAGGACAAGGAAGTGATCGCCTACTGCCGCATCGGCGAGCGCTCGTCGCACACGTGGTTCGCGCTGAAGCACCTGCTGGGCTACCCGAACGTGCGGAACTACGACGGCTCCTGGACGGAGTACGGCAGCCTGATCGACGTGCCGATCGAAAAGTAGCGTCACGGGCGGCGGGATGAAATGATGTGTGGGGCGGGGCCGAGCGGCTTCGCCCCACAACCGTGCGATGGAGGGCGGCATGTCGGACTTTCTGAAGGTGCTGTACCGGCGCGCGCTCGCGAACGCGGACCCGGCGCTGGTGCAGCTATCGTTCGAGGCGGCGGTGCTGGACCGGTACCGGGAGAACGCGGCGTTCCGGGTGATGCGGACGAACACGGCGGGACGCGTGAAGAAGCAGGGCGGCTGGTCGATCGACTTCGGGATCTGCGAGGATGAGCGAGCGATCCACGCGTCGTGGTCGCAGGTGGCGAACAATCTGCCGGACAACGAGCGCGAGCACTGGGCGATGCACGCGGCAGGCGTCGCGCTCAGCGAGAACTTCCTGCGCATGCAGCTGTCGCCGGGGAGTTGCTTCGACGACGGCGACCTGAGGACGTGGTAGATGGTGTTCCGGAGCGTCGGCGGCGGGGAGAACGAAGAGGTCGAAGATGAGGACGAGGACGGGTTGAACGTCGTGAGCGGCGACGACGGGGAGGAGGAGGTTGAAGATCTGTTCGAGGAAGGACAGATGTGCGACCTCTGCGAGTCGGAGGAGGGGCGCGTCGGGCTGGACCCGACGTGCCGCGGCACGTACGAAGGCGACCCGGTGCTGATGGGCTACAAGTGCCTGGAAGCGGGTCTGAAGGATGCCTGGGCCGCGGTCGAGGGCGTTGCCGTGATCGTCGAGCCGTTCGGGGAGTACAACGCGCACTACTACTACCGGCTGGACGAGATGCCGGAGTACGAGTTCGTGCGGGAGGACGTCGAGGGGATCTCGTGGCTGATGCTGGCGATCGGCGACGCGTGCGCGCGCTGCGGAGAGCAGAGCCACGTGGCGTGGCTGACGCGGGACTTCGTGGACCAGAAGCTGCCGGAGAACAAGCCGGTGTTCCGCAACCTGGACGGCGAGATCGAGAAGCTGTGCCGGGCGTGCGCGGCGGCGGCGCTGGCGGAGTCGTACAGCTCGTTGAAGCTGCCGCTGATGACGGTGGAGTTGCCGAAGAGCGCGATGGGCGTGCTGATGCCTACGGGGGACTGACGATGCCGCTCGTGCTCGAGCAGCAGTACATCGACGAGATGATCGCGCACGCGAAGGAAGACGCGCCGGACGAGTGCTGCGGCATCATCGCGGGCAAGGACGGGCGTGCGACGAAGCTGTACCGGGCGATCAACGCTGAGCACAGCCCGTACCGGTACAGCGTCGACGCGAAGGACCTGCTGCGCATCTACGGCGAGGTGGACGCGAGCGACTGGGAGTTCCTGGTGATCTACCACTCGCACACGCACACGGAGGCGTACCCTTCGCCGACGGACGTGCGCCTGGCGGGCTGGCCGGACGCGTACTACGTGCTGGTGTCGCTGATGGACGAGGCGAAGCCGGTGGTGCGGGCGTTCCGGATCGTGGAGGGCGTCGTGACGGAGGAGCCGCTGGAGCTGGCGGTGGGCGGTTAGAGCAGCGACGCGACGTGGCGGGCGATCGCCGGCGAGGCGGTGAGGCCGGGGGATTCGATGCCGCCGAGGTGGACGTAGCCGCCGTCGCGCCAGATGAGGAAGTCGGCGATTGGGCCGCCCGGCTCCTGGAGCTTCGGGCGATAGCCCACCTGGCCGGGGGCGATGTCGTCGGGATCGAGGAACGGGAGATATCGGCTGGCGGCCGCGAAGAAGTCAGCGCGACGATCGTCCGCGGAATGGTAATCGAGGGGCACCCCGTCGCTGAGCCATTCGGTATCAGGGCCGAGGTGCACGCCGCCATCGAGATCGACGGTGACGTGCACGCCGAGGCCGCCGCGGCCATGGTCGGGCACCGGGTAGACCAGGTGGTGGACGGCGCGGGCCTTTTCGGGCGTGATGACGTCGTAGTAGCGGCCCTTGTTCACGGTCTGACGCAGACGCGGGACGCCGTCGCCACCCTCCAGCGGATAGCCGAGCATGGCGGCGATCGTGGGGGCTCCGAGACCTGCGCTGTTGATCAGGACTTCGGCGGAGATTTTCGCGGGACTGCCGTCGGGGTCGCTGAGCGTTACGGCGAACTCGGCAGCGCGGCGCTCGATCCCGACGACCTCATGCTTGAGCGCCATCCACGCACCGCGCTGCTCAGCGGCCGAGGCGAACGAGGCCATCAGCGCGAGCTGGTCGACCACGCCGGTGGAGCCGGACCAGATAGCGGCGACGCAGCGCACCCGCGGCTCGAGCTGACGCAACTCGTCGGTCGAGTCGATGCGGCGGATGTCAGGGACGCCGTTTGCGGCGGCCTGCCGCGCAACGGCTTCGAGCGCGTCGAGCTCCGCGCCGTCGATGGCGATGATGAGCTTGCCGGTACGCTTGATGGGCACGGAGTGCGCGGCTGCCCACTCGTAGAGCAGGCGATTGCCTTCGATGCAGAGCGTGTGCTTCAGCGAGCCGGTGGGGTAGTAGATGCCGGCGTGGACGACGCCACTGTTGTGGGAGCTGGTCTCCAGGCCGTATCCGGCGTGGCGCTCGACGACGGCGACCTGCCGCGTTTGCGCGAGCTCGGCCGCGATGGCCAAGCCGACCACGCCGCCGCCGATGATGGCTACCTCGACATCCGCCATGAGATGAGAGTATCGGCATGAAGCAATGCTTGGGAACGCCGCGGGTGATTCTGTGAGAAGTGGCGGAGTGGTAGATTAGCGGCTGATTCCGAACGAGGAGGGATGGGCATGGCGGGCAACGAGTCGTTTGACGTGACCTCCGGGGTCGATCTGCAGGAGGTCGACAACGCGGTGAACCAGGCGCGGAAGGAGATCGCGCAGCGGTACGACTTCAAAGGCCAGAAGGCGGAGATCGAGTACGACCGCAAGGGCGCGAAGCTGGAGCTGGCCGCTTCGGACGAGTACTACCTGAACGCGATGTGGCAGGTGATCCGAGAGCGGATGATCAGCCGCAAGGTGCCGGTGAAGAACCTCCACCGCGGCAAGCTCGAGCCGGCGGGCGGCGGGACGGTGAAGCAGGACGTGGAGCTGAAGCAGGGGATCTCGCAGGAGACGTGCCGCGCCATCGTGAAGCTGATCAAGGACCAGAAGCTGAAGAAGGTGCAGGCGCAGATCCAGGGAGACAGCGTGCGCGTCTCATCGCCGTCGCGCGATGAATTGCAGGGCGTGATCGCGTTGCTGAAGGAGCAGGACTACGACGTGGATCTGCAGTTCGGGAACTACCGATAGCGCGCTTCGCGGCGCGACGGCAACGTCATATCGTCTCAGAGATTGTGCTCTCCCTAAGCCGGTAAAACGAACCCAGAGCCGGGGCGCGACGGACGATAGGTTTCCATACCGAGCGCCGTCACAAATCGCGACGTAACGCCAGTCCGTGCCCTAGGCACAAGACCAGGCGCTCATTCAGGCGCCAGGTTCGGCGTCGTCGCGCTGCTCGCGAAGGAAGTTCTCCAGATCAGCGATGATGGCGCCGGTGGAGGGGAACTCGGGCGGCGCCTGGGACGGTTGTGCGGCGTCGGCGCGCTCCTCCAGGTTGCGAATGCGCTCCTGCACCTCCTGGTTGTCGCGGACGGCCAGCGAGACCTGGCGGACGAACTCGTCCGCGACGCCTCGGAGCTCCGTCAGGTTGAGGCGGAGGGCCAGCGCCTCGTCGAGCGCGTCCAGCAGACCGAGGGCCGTCTTGGGGTTCGGCGTGGAGCCGAGATAGAACGGCGACGCAGCCCAGAGGCTCGCGGCGGGCAGCTCCGCGCGGTTACAGGCATCGTGCAGCACTCCGACGACGCCGGTCGGGCCCTCGTAGTTGGAACGCGTGATGCCGCGCGACGAGAACTTCCCCTGGACGGAGTCGTCGGTCGAGAAGCCGGTGAGCGGAACGGCCCGCGTGTGCACGGTGTCAGTGACCAGCGATCCGACGGTGACGAGGCGGCGGGCACCCAGCGACTTCGCCAGCCGCACGATCTCGCCGCAGTACGAGCGCCACTTGAGGTTGGGCTCGACTCCGACCATCAGGACGGCGGCCGGCTGGGTGTCATTGCCCTCGTAGGAGAAGAACTCGTTCGCTGGCCAGGTGAGCTGGCGCTGGGCCCCCTCCATGATGTGGATCGTGGGACGCGTGTCGGTGAAGCTGTAGTACTCCTCCGGGTCGATGTGGGCGAAGCGCTGCGCGTGCCAGCTCTCGATGAGGTAGCGGACGGCGGTGGTGGCGGCCTGCCCGGCGTCATTCCAGCCGCTGAACGCGGCTATGACGTTCGGCCGGTCGAGCTCCGGGATCTGCTCAATCTCCATGTGATCAGCCTAGAACGGCGAAGGGGCGAAAGTCCAACGGGCCGTCGCCGTCATCCTGTGAACCGTGGACGAAGAGTCAGTGACACCGAAGGCGGTGAAGGCCGGAGCTTTCGCCCCGGCCCTCATCCTCCAACCATTTTCGCTTTGTGCGAACCTAGCGGCTGTCGCCCAGCGCCATCTTGCCGGGTGTGTAGCCACCGGCGGGCCGGGGAGGGCGTGCGCGTCGCGGCCGAGGCGGTCGCGGCGGCGTAACGCCGTCCCGCATCCACTCCGGGAGGTACTTCTGGTACCTATCCCCGTTCGAGCCATTCGTGCCGTTCGCCCCGTTCGGCTGGCCGGCCTGCGCCGGGCGCGAGCCGTTCTTCACCGGTCCGCGGCGCTTTCCACGACGTGATTTACCTGGCATTGAACCTCGTGCATAGGCGAGCCCGGCGCGGGACGCGCGGTTCGCCTGTCCCTAGTATCGTCAGAAGTAGTCCGCAAGAGAGGGGAGAATCTTGCGAGGGCTTCCGTGGCGTCCGTGCCCTGTATCTCACTCTAGCCGGAAATGTGGGCTTTTGTAAATAGCTTTCCGGGAGAACCCTGCGCTTTCTTCCGAATCTGTGCTCGATCGTTACCGTTCGGCCAATGCGGGGTGCTTCGCCCCTGCCGATCCGCCAGATCCAGACTCGGCGAGCCGATCATGCGCGCTGCTTTACTGGTAGAGGCGGACCGCGCATCCCGCCAGAGAGAAGGTGAATTATGCGCTTGTTGAAGAGGCGACGTCACAGGCCGCAAACCGCCGAAATGGACGCCGGCCGCGACTGTCCGCACGCAGTGCTGGCACCGCACTGGGACAACATGGCCGACATGGGCGAGCTCAGCCGCGCGAACAGCTTCCGCTGCAACGCGTGCGGCCGCGAGTTCACGCCGTCCGAGGCCCTGGAGCTGCGCGCGACGGAGGGCGATCGTGTGCGGCACCTCGCGAGCTGAGGGCTACGGCATACCCGCTGAAACCGGCTTGCGGGCCGCGAGGACATAGTGCGGCTGGGGGTCGCGCTCTCCGGAGATGCTCTGCTCCAATCGATCCAGCTCCGGCAACGCCGATAGCGTTACGTCGACGTAGCCAGTTGCCTCGACCAAGCGGCGGATGTCGTCCTGGGATGTGGCGGGGGCAAGCAGCGGTAGTGACGGCGCGATGTCGTCGATCCGGTCGTCGGCTTTGCCGCCCCAGAGGCCATCGACGATGACGAGCCGCGGCGCCGGGGCGCAACAGGCGCAGCCAGTTCGTCAGTGCCCTTGCCGGCTGCATCAGCGTCCAGAAGACGTGACGGCTGACAATCGCGTCGACACTCTCCTGATCGCCGGGCGGATCGTGAGCGTCCGCGATCTCGAAGTGCGCCGCGAGCTGCAAGGTCTGCGCTTTCCCTCGCGCGTGACCGAGCATGCCCTCGGACAGATCGACGCCGCGCACTGCGTATCCGTCGCGGGCCAGCAACAGGGCGATGACGCCGGTCCCGGTACCGACGTCGAGCACATCGGCGGGAGGCGGGGGAAGCAGCGCGGCGAATACGGCGCTCCAGGCAGCCGACTGTTCCGCATCGTCGATGCCGTGGGTCGGCGTGGCGTCGTACTCGGCGGAGGCGCGATCCCAGAGGGCGTTGATCTTTGCCTGCACGTCCATTGCTAGGCGAGATCCTCGCGAAGGAACTCGGCGATGCGCTCGCCGATCATGATGGTCGGGATGTTGGTATTGGCGCTGGGGACGCGCGGCATGAGCGAAGCGTCGGCGATGCGCAGGCCGTGCACGCCGTGGACGCGGCCGAGCTCGTCGGCGACGGCGGTGGGGTCGTCGGCCGGGCCCATGCGGGCGGTGCAGGACGGGTGTGCGCCGGTGGCGCAGTGGCGGCGGATCCACGCCTCAAGGCCTGCTTCGTCGGCCATGTCTGCTTCAGTGGGGCGCTTGACGCCATCGCTGACGGCGGCGATGGCCTTCGTATAGCAGAGCTCCACCGCACGGCCGAGTCCTTCGCGCAGCTTGGCGTAGTCGCGCTCGTCGGAGAGGTAGTCCATCAGAATGCGGGGCTTTGCGTCGACATCCGCGCTCTCGAACTCCAGGCGGCCGAAGGAGTAGGACTTGAAGACGCACGCAGCGAGGCCCAGCAGCAGCTCGCCGGCGCCGGGGATGTGCATGAACGAGAGCGGCTCCAACTGCATGTCGTTCCAGTCGTCACCCGAGGCGGACGTGTAGTACAGCGTCGTCTGGATCACGGGGTCGTCCCAACTTGCGACGCCGGGCTTTGGGACGAGCGTGGGACCTATCGCGGGGTGATCCTGCAGGTGCTGGCCGACACCTTCGAGCACATGCGTTACGCCGATGCCGAGGCGGTCGAGCACGTCGCGCGGGCCGATGCCGGAACGCACCAGGACGGCGGGGGTGTGGATGGCGCCGCAGCCGAGAACGACGTGGGGCGCCGTGATCGTCTCGACGTTGCCCGCACGGCGCACCTCGACGCCGGCAACGTTGCCATCCTTGAACACGATGCGCACGACGTCAGTGTCAGCGCTGATGGTGAGGTTCGGGCGGTCGCGAGCCGGGCCGAGATAGGCGATGGCGGTGCTGATGCGCAGCGTGCCGCGCTTGTTCATCGGGTGGGCACCCGCGCCGGTGGTGGTGTGATCGTTGTGATCGGGGCGGGCGGGGTAGCCGAGCTCGGCGCAGGCGTCGAGGAAGGCCGCCTGGTAGGGCACCAGCTCTTCGCGCGGGTGGCGGCGAATGGGCGTAGGGCCGTCCTTGCCGTGCAGCGGGCCATCGAAGTCCTGGTCCGTCTCCAGCTTGATGAAGGCGGGGAGCACGTTGTCCCAGCTCCAGCGGGGGTTGCCGAGCGCGGCCCATTCGTCGTAGTCGGAGGGGCTGCCGCGGAGGGCGATGGCGGTGTTGACGGCGGAGGAGCCGCCGGTGACGCGGCCGCGCGGGAAGTTGACGACACGGCTGGTGCTGCTGGGCTGGTACTTGAGCCGCCAGTCGTGGTCGAAGAACGAGCCGTGGTTGACGTTGCGGAGATCCTCCGGGAGGGCCTCCATGTTCGGGTAGTCGGGGCCGGACTCGATGAGGAGGACGCGGATGCGCGGATCCTCGCTGAGGCGGGCGGCGACGACGCTGCCGCCGGAGCCGGCGCCGACGACGATGAGGTCGTAGTCGTAGCTCATGGTGCGGGGATTATAGGCAGCGGCGCGCGGTCAACCCAGCCGGATCAGCCGGGCGTGCCAGACCTTCGGGCCGGAGGTCATCATGTCGCCGAGCGAGAAGAGCTCGATGCGCCAGGGGGTGAGCTTGAGGATGCCGAGCGTGGGATCCTCCGGGCCGCCCTTCCAGATCATGCCGAGATCGTAGCCGAGGGGCGGCGGCGTGCTCTTGTAGAGGTCCCAGAGGCGCTTCTTCTGCTCCAGGCTGTCGTCCCACTCGGCCTTCGCGTCGACGTAGACCTGCTGGTGCTGCTGATCCCAGTAGGAGAGCGAGACGTAGGGGTTCTTCGCCAGGTGCTTCGTCTTGAGCGTGTGGCGGCCGGTGGCGATCCAGCCGGTGCTGCCCTCCCAGATGGGGTGAAGGATGCGGGAGCGCGGCCGGCCCTTGCGGTCGACGGTGGATACGGTGCACCAGACGATGCGCGAGGTACGCGCCATGAACTCCTGCTCGATCTCGGTGAAACTCGCCACGTCGGTCATCGGTCAAGCACCTCCGCATCCTGCCGCCGCGCGGCGTCTCGTTCAGGCAGAACGTCATCGACCCAGCCGCCGGTCTTCCAAGCTGGCACCGGCGTGCGGCACTCCGACTTCGGCACGAAGCGCGAGCGCTGCACCAGCTTCATCTTGTGGATGTAGCGGGGGCAGTTCGGGAAGACCTCGCGGGCATGCACGCGGACGATGAACTGGGCCTCGGGGTAATGCTCCATGAGGGGGTCGTCGCGGTGGATGGTGGCTTCGCCGTTGAGCCGCATTCGCCACTGGTTCTCGAAATCGATAAAGAGCAGGCCGACCTGGCCGGTCCGCTGGACGTTGCCCATCGAGAGGTACATGCCGTTGCCGTCGTAGTTGGGGAAGGCGAGGGTGTGCTCGTCGACGACGCGCACGAAGCCGGGCTCGCCGCCCTTGTACGAGCAGTTGGCGTGGCCCTGAGCGTCGACGGTCGCGAGGAAGAACATGTCCATCCGCTCGATGAAGGCCTTGTCGCGCGCGTCGATATGGTCCTTCGTGATCTCCGCGACGCGGTCGGCGAGGCGGCGCGTGTCGAAGGCGTCCTGGAGCTGACGGCTGGCTTCGCTGAAGAAGTCGGGCATCGTTCAACCACCTTACTCGCGGCGTTACGCGGAGCGCGTGGCTGAAACGGTACGGATGGAGCCGGTAGCTGTCAATCGCCAGGAAACAAGTGCCGCCGTCCTCCGGGCGGGCGGAGGACGGCGGCGGGAGATGGCTGATGGGGTGATCCTGCTAGTAGGCCTCGGCGTGGGCGCCCGAGGGGGCGCCGTTGCTGCTGCCGACGAAGCGGGCGAACACGGCCCAGACGCCGATACCGAGCGCGAACATCTCCAGATCCTGGGTCCAGAACAGCACGCGCATGGAGTTCCAGTCGACGTAGTGGCGCGCACCCTCACCGACGCTGACATCGGCGGTGGTGGCCAGCGCCACGGGGATGACGATGCGGGCGATGGCGACGAGCGTGGCCCAGAAGGCGGCCCAGCGGGTGCTGCCGTCGGCGTTGAAGAGCCAGATGACGGCGCCGACGCCGAGCAGATAGGGGACGATGGCGGCGAGCAGGTCGTCGCGGGTGACCCAGCCGCTCCCGTAGGCGAGCCCCAGCTCCTGCCCGGAGTGGAGCGGCATGCCGAACTCGAAGTAGATCGAGAGGGGCACAGAGATCACGGACGAAACCGCGATCCAGATGAACGGCATGTACCAGCGATGGAGAAAATCCCACGTCATAGCTGTGACATCGTAGTGAGGGGCGGAGGGGGGGAGTATCAGGGAACCCCCGCGGTTTTGGCGCCTCAGACGGATTCCGGGTTGCGGTTCCATCACAGAGCGGCGAGATATCGCTTGAACGTTAATGGGGCGGGGTTAGACTGTTTGTACCGGACTAATCTGTCCGAACGCCCATCAACAGGACATGAAGGAGTCTCATGATGTCCCGACAATGCAGTCCATCCCCTCGTCTCGCGCGTGCTCCGCGGACTCGACCGGGTCTCGGCGCCGGCCGCGGTGGAGGCGCACTGTGACATCCCGTGTGGGATCTACGACCCGCACCAGGCGCAGATCGCGGCGCTGACGGTCGTGCGGATGAACCAGCTCATCGATGCGCTGGAGCACCCCCACAACGACAAGGGGCCGCACAACGCGCACCACAACTCGTTCACGCGCTACGTGCTGGTGAAAGAGGAGCACGCGGAGCTGGTGAAGCACGAAGTGCGCGTGATCTGGGGCGACTACTTCAAGCCAGAGCACGCGGAGAAGTACCCGGAGCTGCACTCGCTGGTGTGGAACATCATGAAGCAGGCCGGCAAGTGCCGTCAGGAAGTGAACATGGCGGCGGCGCAGGAGCTGCTGGCGAGCGTGCAGAAGTTCGCCGAGATCTTCTGGGACAGCAAGGGCGCGAAGTCGCACCGGCAGGCATCCAAGCAGGGCGCGGCCGGCGGCGAGCTGGTGTACCCGGACGCGTAAGGCGAGCGATTGATGCGCGTCCTTCGCCGGGCGCTCGGCGCCGCGATCCTCATCGTGGTTGTCGCGCGAATCCTCGGCGCGGCGCGGCTCTGGCCGATCACGCGGTACGCCGTCGAGGGGCCGAGCATGGAGCCGGCATACAACGCGGGCGACCGCCTGCTGGTGAACCGGCTGGCGTACGTGGTGCGAGCACCGGCACCGGGCGACGTGGTGGTGTTGCGCGACCCGGAGCGAACCGGCCATCTCCTCTTGAAACGCGTGGCGACGGCCCCGGAAGCGCTTCCGGGGCCGTCGCTCGTCTACGTGCTGGGCGACAATGCGGACGCAAGCCGTGACTCGCGCACGTTCGGAGCCGTGCCGCGCAAGCTGATCGTGGGCAGAGCGTGGCTCCGGTATTGAGTCCCTCACGGGCCTTCCCTACTTCACCCTTGTCAAAGCGCGAAGTCCATCCGGCCGCACCGTTACCCGGCGCCCGCGGCCGAAGATACTGCTGATGGAGGGCGCCGGATTCGATGTGATAGCCCCGTGATGGAGCAGGCAGTCCCTGCGCCGAGGCGGTTCGAACGCGAGCAGGACCTCGCGGCGGCTTTGCGCACCCTGGACCCGGACGCGTGGCAGCAACTGTTCGAGGAGCAGTATCAACGCGTGTACCGCTACGCCTACCTGCGCACGGGCAACAGCAGCGATGCCGACGACGTCGCTGCAAACGTGTTCGTGGAGGCGGTGAAGGGCATCCGATCCTTCGAGTTCCGCGGCGCGCCGGTCGCGGCGTGGCTCTTTCGCATCGCGCACAACGAGACGGTCGACGCGCTGAAGCGACGGGCGCGATCGGCCGCAGACGCCATCGAACATCCGACGATTGCGGAGCGATTGGCCGCACCGGACCTGCAGGACGGGCGCGACGAGTGGCGGGATGTCGCGATGGCACTGGGGCGACTCAAGCAGGAACACCAAGACGTCCTGACGCTGCGGCTGATCGAAGGGCACAGCGTGCGGGACGTCGCACGGATGCTGGGGAAGAGCGAGGGAGCAGTGAAGGTGATGCAAGGACGCGCGTTGCAGGCGCTTCGCAGGAAGATGGAATCGTGACGGGGCGATGAGCGACGACCAGGCACGAGACGAGATGATCGCGCAGGCGATAGACCGGCTGCTGGCGGGTGAGCGCGTCGCCGACATTCTGGCCGCGTACCCCGGGGAGGCCGACGCGCTCCGCCCGATGCTGGAGAGCGCGCAGGCGTTGCGCGGGACGCCACGCCCCCAGCCATCTCCCGCCGCGCGTCAGCTCGCGATGTCGCGGATGCTAGCGCAGGTGGGCACAGAGCGCGGCCGGCCGGAGTCCGTGGGTGTGTTCGCATGGCTGGGGACGCTGCGAGCGCGGCCGCTGGCGTTCCAGGGGATGGCGATCGCCGGGGCGCTCGTGCTGTTCGCGGGGCTCGGCATCGGCGCGTCCGCCGCCACGGGTACGACGCCGGAACCTGTGCGCACGTTCTTCCGGCTGCCGGACGATTCGGGCAGAACGGTGCACCTCAGCGGCACCGTCGTCTCGGTCAGCGCAGACACGCTTGTCATCGAATCCGCGGGCGGGCGTAGCACCGTGGCGCTCTCCGCCTCGACGGTAGTCCGGCGGGGAGACGCGCGCGTGGCGCTGAGCCAACTCTACGCAGGCGAGCACGTGGAGGTGACGGCGAACGACCGGAGCGGGCGGCTCACGGCGACGCTTATCGCGGCGGCCGCGCTGCCGGGCGCGACGCCGGGAACGACGCCACCGGAGGAACCTGCGGGTGGCTCACCGGCCATTGCGCCGGACGACCACGGAGGCGGCACGGAGACGGAGTCCCCGCACGAAGACGCCACTCCGGAGATCGAAGAGCACGGCGGCGAGGACAGCGGCGCGCACACGGCGCAGCCGGGGTCATCGGCGACGGCGTCAGGCCACGAAGATGAAGGGGGCGACGACGGTCACGCGACCGCCACGGCCCCTGCGGTCGCGACGAAGACGCCGGCAACATCGGCCAGCAAGACTCCGGCGGCGACCCGAACGCATGAGTCAGAGGACGGGAACGGGACGCCCGAGCCCACCGAGCCGCCGGATCACGGCGGTTCCGGCGGCGACAACTAGGGGCTATTCGTCCCAGCCGGGAGGCGCGTCGGGGGTCCAGGCGATGCCGAGCAGCGAGTCGCCGCGGTCGCGATTGACCTCGCGAAAGACCTCCCACTCGGCCTGCGTCACATCCATCTCGATGACGGGGTAGCCGATCGGCGCGCCGCTGCCGTGTACGACGAACGTACGCGGGTCGAAGTCCTTCACGCCGTACTCGCGCGCGATCGCCTGACCGACTTCCTGCTGCCACTGGGTGGGCGTGATGCCCGGCTTTGGGACGACGCTGGGGATGCGCGTCATGCCCTTGAAGCTGGCGGGGTGCGCCATGCGGCCGCAGCCAAGCGCGCGCTGCCCGGCGCGATCGAGCACGGAGCCGTCCGGGAGCAGGCCGGCGAGGCGCTCCAGCGTCGCGAAGAGGTGGCGGCGGCGGAAGTCCGGCGCGATGCAGCAGATGCCGGCCAGGTGGACGAATGACTCGGGCAAGCGCGGGAGATCGACGATGCGCGACTCTGCCAGCGAGAAGCCGGCGAGCGTGTCGCCGTGCCAGGCGAGTGCCACCCAGCGCAGCGTGCCGAACGACTTCTCGAGATAGGCGTGGTTGGCGTCGCGGTAGGCGACGTCGAAGAGGGCGAACATCGCGACCCGATCGGACGGCGTGAGATCAGCGCACGCGACGGTGCGAAACTCCAAGTCGGGGTAAGCGCTCGCAAGCATGACGGAAGTATCGCGCGAGGCGGCGTTAGGGCCTACGGCTCAGAAGGGCTGGAATTCGGCGAGCCAGACCATGATCGGGATGAGGAAGAGGATGACGAGGCAGAGGACGACGGGGACGTTGTCGTTCAGCAGCTCTTTCAGCTCCTCCGTCGGCTGGCCGCGCTTTCGGGACTTCAACGCCTCGATCTCGATGCGGTTCAAGGCGTGGCCGAGCAGCGGGACGCAGAAGAGCAGGATGATGAGGTACAGGATCTCGAGCACGAGCAGCCAGCCGGTGGTGAAGAAGTTGTCGCCGACCTGGGCCGCCAGGAAGACGCCCGTCGCGCCGACGGCGATGGTGCCGGGGAGGAGGGCGAGCTTGTGGCCGGAGGTGGCGTCCTCGAAGGCGGCGAGACGGCGCGCGGCATCGGTCTCGGCCCAGCCGCGCCACAGCGGGATCATGACGGCTCCCAGGCCGGCCGTCATCACGAACAACGAGAGGAAGTGAAGGGCCCGGAGGATGTCCTCGCTCGTGTCAGGCCCCCCCGGCGCCGCCGGCGGTCACCGTCGCGCGCTCCTGGGACAGCAGGCCAGCCTCGCGGCCGGCGCGCAGGGACTTGGCAACGCCGATGAACTCGCGGAACAGCGGCTGCGGGCGGTCCGGCCGCGAGCGGAACTCCGGGTGGAACTGCGAGCCGACCATGAAGGGGTGGTCTACAACCTCCATGATCTCGACCAGGCTCTCGTCCGGCGAGACGCCGCTGGCGATGAGGCCGGCGTAGGCGAACTGCTCGCGGTACTTGTTGTTGAACTCATAGCGATGGCGGTGGCGTTCGACCACTTCGTCTACGCCGTAGGCCGCGGAGGCCTTGGTGCCGGGCACGAGCTTGCAGGGGTATCCACCGAGCCGCATCGTGCCGCCGAGATCCTCGATGCCGAGCTGCTCGCTGAGCATGCTGATCACCGGGTGCGGCGTGTGCTGGTCGACTTCGGTGGAGTTGGCGCCGGTGAGGCCGAGGACGTTCCGGGCGTAGTCGATGACCATCATCTGGAGACCAAGGCAGACGCCAAGGTACGGGATCTTGTTCTCTCGTGCGTACCGCGCCGCTTCGATCTTGCCTTCGATGCCACGGCCGCCAAAGCCGGGGCAGACGAGGATGCCGTCGACACCCTCGATCAGGCCCGTGACCGGCTCCTGCTCGAGACGCTCGGAGTGCACCCAGCGCAGGTCGACCTTCACCTGGTGGGCGATGCCGGCGTGGATCAGCGCCTCCTTGATCGAGAGATAAGCGTCGTGCAGCTCGACGTACTTGCCGATGACGGCGATCGACACCGTGCCTGTGGGGTTCTGCATGCGGTCGACCATATCGCGCCATCCGGCGAGATCGCGGGGCGCGGCGTCCAGGTTCAGCAGTTCGATGACGTAGTCGCCGAGGTTCTCGTCCTGGAGCACGATGGGCACCTGGTAGATGCTGTCCATGGTGGGCAGGGAGATCACGCCGCGCTCCTCGACGTCGCAGAAGAGGGCGATCTTGCGGCGGATCTCGGCGGTAACTTCATGGTCGGCGCGGCAGAGGATGACGTCCGGCTGGATGCCTGCGCTGCGCAGCTCGCGGACGGAGTGTTGCGTCGGCTTCGTCTTCAACTCGTTCGTGGAGCCGACGTGCGGGAGGAACGTGACGTGGATCGAGAGCGTGTCCTCCTGCCGTTCCTCGCGGCGGATCTGGCGGATGGCCTCCAGGAAGGGCTGGCCCTCGATGTCACCGACGGTGCCACCCACTTCCACGATTACGACCTGCGCGCCCGTCTCGCGGCCGATCTGGCGCACGCGCGCCTTGATCTCGTTCGTGACGTGCGGGATGGCCTGAATCGTGCCGCCGAGGAACTCGCCCTTGCGCTCCTTGCCGATGACGGTCTGGTAGATCTGGCCGGTGGTGACGGAGCTCGCCTTCGTCAGCTCCTCGTCGATGAAGCGCTCGTAGTGGCCGAGGTCGAGGTCCGTCTCGGCACCGTCGCTGGTGACGAAGACTTCGCCGTGCTGGTAGGGCGACATGGTGCCGGGGTCGACGTTGAGATAGGGGTCGAGCTTCTGGATGGAGACGGAGACGTTACGGGACTTGAGGATGCGGCCGAGGGCGGCCGTTGTGATGCCCTTACCGACGGAGCTGACGACCCCACCGGTGACGAAAATGTACTTCGGCATGCTCTCCCGCGGGGCCGAGGGGCCGGCACAAAGCAAATGGCGGCACCTCCGGGGGATGCCGCCCACCAAGCATAGTAGCGGACGGGGGCGGTCACGGACAAGGTGACGGCGGCGATGCGCGATCGTCAGCGCTGGCGCCTGCGACTGCGGTTTGCCTAAATGGATAGTCCCCCAAGGCCGGTAGCTCCGCGGTCCCGCCGGATGCGAGACGGCAGCCCGGACAGGACGCGGACGGAGCGCCGTGGGCAGACTCCCGCACCTCGAATACAAGTGGCTCGTCGCGATCGCGTTCCTGTTCGGTCTCTTCATGGACCTGATGGACACGACGATCGTCAATGTGGCCATCCCGAGCCTCAGCCGGGAGTTCAACGCGAACACGTCCGCCGTCGAGTGGACGATCACGGGCTACCTGCTGAGCCTCGCGGTCGTGATCCCCGCGGCCGGATGGCTCTCGGATCGATTCGGCACCAAGCGCATCTTCCTGATGGCGATGGCCATATTCATCGCCGGTTCGGCGGCGTGCGGGCAGGCGCACTCGCTGCCCGAGCTGATCACGTTCCGTTTCCTGCAGGGGATCGGGGGAGGCATGATGACGCCGGTCGGCACGGCCATGCTCTCGCGCGAGTTCCCGGGCGAGGAGCGCGCGCGGGCTTCCGCGATCATCTCGATCCCTGTCGTGCTCGCGCCCACCGTCGGGCCGGTGATTGGCGGTTACCTCACCGAGTACGTGAGCTGGCGCTGGATCTTTTATGTCAATGTGCCGGTCGGCATCATGGGGTTCATCTTCTCCATGCGAGTGCTGGAGGAGCACAAGGAGGAGTACGCGCAGCGCGGGTTTGACGTGCCAGGGCTGCTGCTGGGGAGCGGCGGGGCCGCGTCGCTGCTCTACTCGCTGTCGCAGGCCGGAACGAAGAGCTGGACGTCGCCGGACGTCATGTGGTTCGGCCTGGCGGGGGTCGCCATGTTCGCCGCGTTTACGGTGGTCGAGCTGCGGGTGGCGAACCCGATCCTGGACCTGCGGTTGTTCAAGCGCTGGCTGTTTACGTCGGGAAACCTGATGATGGCGCCCGCCTTCGCGGCCTTCGGCGGCTTCCTGCTGATCCTGACGTTGTTCTTGCAGGAGCTGCAGGGGTACTCGCCGCTGCAGGCGGGCCTGATCCAGGCGCCCAGCTCGCTCGGCACCGCCATCTCTCTTCCGCTGGCGAGCCGCCTCTATCCGACGATGGGACCGCGGAAGATGCTGATGTTCGGATTCTTCGCGGCGGGACTGACGATCCTGCCGTTCATGACGCTCCAGCTCGACACGCCGGTCTGGGTGACGATCATCTTCCTGTTCTTCCGGGGCATCCCGTTCGCGTTCGCAGCGGTCGCCTCACAAACCATCATCTACGGACCGCTCGAGAGCGAGAAGCAGGGCCCGGCGTCTTCGATCTACAACACGCTACGGCAGGTGGCAGCGTCGTTCGGGGTCGCGTTGATCGTCACGATCACGATCAGCCGGACGCGCGCGCACGAGTCGGCGGCGGTCGCGAGCCAGCACCTGAGCGCACCCACGGCGGCGATCGCGAAGCACGCAGCCGTGATGGGCTACCACGAGGCGTTCCTCGCGGTCGCGCTGATGCTGGGACTACCGTTCGTCCTCGCCTTCTTCATCGATGACAGGCAGGCCTCGGCCAACATGCGTCGCCGGGCGCCGGAGGTCGTGCCAGTCGAATGAGACGATCGGGTCGACCGTAAGCCCGCGTCACGGCACACTCCCGGGCATGACGAATAACGCGCGCGCTCCGTTGCGAATCGATCTCGCCGGGGGATGGACCGACGTGCCGGCGTTCGCGGACACCGAGGGCGGCTGCGTCGTCAACGTGGCGATCAACGCGTACGTGCGGGCGACGCTGGACGGCGGTGAACTGCGTTTTCAGCACGACGTGAGCGCGGCGGGGCTGGGCTCATCGGCGTGTGAGCATGTGCTGGAAGCTGCGCTGCGCAACCCGGACGCCGATCTGGACGAGATCGCGGAGGCGGCGTTCGCCGCGGAGTCGGCGACGGGCGTGATCGGCGGGCGGCAGGACCAGTACGCCGCCTGCTACGGCGGGCTGAGCTACATGGCGTTCTCGCGTGAGACGCCGCAGCTCGGGCCTGTCCGCATCGAGCGGCTGACG
This sequence comes from uncultured Chloroflexia bacterium, assembly GCA_963843685.1. GTDB lineage: Bacteria > Chloroflexota > Dehalococcoidia > DSTF01 > JACRBR01 > DASQHL01. Next base: position 38,481 of record CAWJLO010000032.1, on the reverse strand, counting down.
ATGCCCGAAACGCACCTCGCGGCGCTGCAACAGCGTCTCGTGCTTGTCGACAGCGGCGTCGCGCGACTATCCGGCGAGATCCACGCCGAGGTGTGGGCGGCGTATGCGCGCCACGACGACCAAGTGACCGGAGCGCTGCTGGCGCTCAAGCAGTACGGCAAGGCGATGCGCGACGCGATCGTCGGGAGCGACTTCGGCGGCATCAAGCACGTGCTCAACGAGAACTGGACGCAGCAGAAGCGCCTGCACGCATCCGTGACGAACGAGGCGGTGGAGTCGATCTTCGCGCTGGCAATGAAGAGCGGCGCCTCGGCGGGGAAGGCGTGCGGAGCGGGCGGTGGCGGGGCGCTGGTGTTCTATGCGTCGTCCGACGGCGATGCGGTGTCGTTGAGGCGCGCGCTCAAGGCGGCGGGCATCGCCGTCATCGACTTCGAGTTCGATTTCCAGGGGCTGGAGGATGAATGAGCGACACGCGCGGGCCCGTTTCGATCGCGGCGGAAGCCGGGCGGATGACGCAGGCGTATCAACCGCGAGACCTCGCCGTGGCGAACGAGACGGTGGTGCGGCTGGCGCGGCTGGAGGGTGCGTTCCCGTGGCACCACCATGACGAGGACGAACTGTTCCTCTGCTGGCAGGGGAGCTTCCGCATCGAGATGCGCGACCGCGGCGCAGTGACGCTGTCCGAAGGCGAGATCTTCGTCGTCGAGCGGGGGCTGGAGCACCGCCCGGTGGCGGACGCACCGGCGTACGGGCTTGTCATCGAGCGGGTGGAGACGAAGCAATACGGGAACTGAGCGCGTGAGCCGGAGTACTACGCGCCGGCGGCGGGGGCCGGCGCGGTGGCGGGCGTGTGGCCGTTGGTGCCGTGGCCATTCGTGTGCATCGCGTGCTGCTCGTAGGTCATGCGATAGAGGTTGGCGTAGCGGCCGCCGAGGGCGAGCAGCTCGTCGTGCGTCCCCTGCTCCACGATGCGGCCGTGCTCCAGGACGATGATCCGATCGGCGTTGCGGATGGTCGACAGGCGGTGCGCCACCACGAAGGAGGTGCGGCCTTCGAGCAGCGTCTTCAGCGCGCGCTGGATGATGACTTCGGTCTGCGTGTCGACGTTCGCGGTGGCCTCGTCCAGAATCAGGATTCGGGGTTGAGCGATGATGGCGCGGGCGAAGCTGATGAGCTGGCGCTGGCCGACCGAGAGGTTCTGCCCGCGCTCGTGCAGGTAGGTGTCATACCCCTCCTCCAGCCGCAGGACGAAATCGTTGGCACCGACGAGACGAGCGGCCTCCTGCACTTCTTCGTCGGTAGCATCCAGGCGGCCGTAGCGGATGTTCTCAGCGACCGTGCCGGAGAAGAGAAACGGCTCTTGCAGCACGAGCCCCATGCGGCGGGCGAGACTCTTGTGCGAGATCTGACGCACGTCGATACCGTCGATTTCGATTGATCCTTCAGTGACATCGTAGAACCGCGGGATCAGCGCCGTGATGGTCGTCTTGCCGGCGCCCGTCTGACCCACCAGCGCGACGGTCTCGCCCGGCTGTACGTGGAGATCCAGGTCGTCAAGCACGGCCACGTCATCGACATATCGGAAGGTGACGTGATTGAAGTCGACGCGGCCGGTGATGTCGTCGATGTCGATGGCGTCGGGCGCGTCCTCAAACTCCGGCTTGGTGTCCAGCACCTCGATCACGCGCTCGCCGCCGGCCATGGCGCGCTGGAGCTGCGTGTATTGCAACACGAGGTCGCGCACGGGGTCGAAGAAGAGCTGGAGCTGCAGCGTGAAGGCGATCAGCGCGGCGATCTCCATGTGCCCGTGGAAGACGCGATAGCCGCCGTAGCCCACGACGAGCGACATCGCGATGGCGACGATCACTTCGACGGCGGGCGTCACGGCAGCCGTGAGGCGGCCGGCGTCGACGTTCGCGCGCCAGTTCTGGTGGTTGATGGAGTCGAAGCGCTTCGCGTTCTCTTCCTCGCGGGAGAGGCTCTGGATGACGCGCACGCCAGAGACGTTCTCCTGGAGATTCGCGTTGACGACGGCGATCGCCTGGCGGACGCGGACGAAGGCGCGGCGCGAGTAGGCCTGCCAGACCACCATCGTGATCACGAGGATAGGGACGACGGTGAAGGTGACGAGCGCGAGGCGCAGGTCGAAGTAGATGAGGAACCCGATCGACAGGCCGATGCCGGCGATGTCACCGATGATGGTGAGGAAGCCGCTGGTCATGAGGTCCTGCAGCGACGTCACGTCGCTCGTGATGCGGGACATGACACGGCCGACCTCGTTGTTGTCGTAGAACTTGAGCGAGAGCTTCTGGAGATGTCCGAACATCTCGCGACGCAGCCCCAGCAGCAGCCGGTGGCCGATCCAGCCGACGGTCGTCAGTTGCAAGTAGTAGAACGAGGCGCCCACGATGGCCAGGACGATGTAGATCCAGCCCCACTTGTTCACGCCACCGAGATCCTTCGTGATGGCGGCGTGGACCAGCCCCTGGACCGCGAACGGCATCGATCGCGTCATGAACGCGAAGCCCAAAGTGCCAAAGAGCGCGAGAGCCAGCCGGGCTCGATATGGCTGCACGTATTTGGCGAGCCGCATGACGACGCGGTGGTTATAGACGGAGCCCAGCTCCTCGTCGTCCCACCCATCGGTGCTGCGCTTCATCGAGTTCGGGCGTTGGTTGTTCCAGTTGCCGCCGCCGCTCCAGCCGCCCGCGGCGCCGGCACCACCGAAGAATGTCATGGGGTCTCCTAGCTCCCGCCGCCGGCCGGCACGCCCTGTGCTTCAAGCGCCGATTCCTGGGCGGCGTTCGCCAGACGCTCGCGTTCGCGCTCGAAGGCCTCCTCCTGGTCGCGGAGCTCGAGGTCGTAGATGATCTGGTAGGGGCCGTCCTCCTTGATGAGATCTTCGTGGCGACCGCTCTGGGCGATCTTGCCGTTCTGCAGCACGAGGATCTGGTCGGCCGTCTTCACCGTCCGCAGGCGCTGCGCGATGACGAACGTGGTCCGGCCCTTCATCAGCTCCGCCAGCGCCTGCTGGATCAGGTACTCGGTCTCCGTGTCGACGCTGGACGTGGAGTCGTCGAAGACGAGGATCTTCGGGTCGAGCAGCAGCGTGCGGGCGATCGAGATGCGCTGCTTCTGACCACCGGAGAGCGTGATGCCGCGCTCGCCGACCCACGTGTCGTAGCCGTCAGGCAGGCTCTCGATGAATTCGTGGATGCGGGCCAACTTCGACACGCGGACGACATCTTCGTCGGTCGCGGATGATGCGCCGTACGCGATGTTCTCGCGGATCGTGGCGGAGAAGAGAAAGACGTCCTGCTGGACGATGCCGAAGATGCGGCGCAGCGACGCCAGCTTGAGATCGCGGATGTCGGCGCCATCGATGGTGATCTTGCCGCCGGTGACGTCGTAGAAGCGCGGCATCAGGTTCACGACGGTCGTCTTGCCGGAGCCGGTCTGTCCGAGGAGCGCGACCACTTCGCCGGGCTTTGCCTCGAGATCCACGTCCCGGAGCACAGGACTGATCGCGTCGTAGCCGAACGACACGTCCTCGAACTTCACGTGGCCGTGCGGCTCTTGCAAGTCGTACGCATCGGCCTTCTCCTGCACCGCCGACTCGGCGTCCAGGATGTCGTAGATGCGCTCGCCCGAAGTCGAAGCGCGTGCCCAGAGCATGTTCACCCAGCCGATGCTGCGCACCGGCAGCTGCAGCATGGTCAGGTAGAGCATGAACTGCGTCAGCTCACCGGGCTGCAGATCGCCGTGAAGGATCTGGAACGAGCCGTACCACGCCGTGGCGACCATAGCGAGCGCCCACGTGAGGTTGAGCATGGGCGAGTAGGTCGCCTGGATGCGGTTGGTGGCGTACGAGTTGTCGAAGAGGTTGAACGCCTCCTCCTCGAACTTCTCCGCTTCGTGCTTCTCGCGGCCGAAGGCCTTGACGACGCGCATACCGCTGAGGTTTTCCTGGAGCACCACGCCGACGCGGCCCTGGAGGTTCTGTACCTGGAGCCAGATCGGGCGGAGCTTGGAGGTCATGCGGATGGCGATGATGGCCGTAGGCGGTATGAATAGCCAGCTTAGAAGAGCCAGCTTTACGTCAACTATCAGCATCATCGTGAGCGACGCGATCAGCAGCACGATCACGTACATCAGCCGAATGAAACCCATGTTCACGAACATGCGGACGCCTTCGACGTCCTGCGTGGCGCGCTGCATGACCTGTCCGGTCTGCGCCTTGTCGTGGTACGCGAAGCTCAGGCGTTGGAGGTGGTCGTAGATGTCGTTGCGGATGTCGTAGGCCACTCGCTGGGAGACCCACTCACCCGTGTAGCTCTGCCAGAACTGGAAGATTCCCCTGAACGCCGCCGCCACCGTGATCAGCGCCGCCGCGATCAGCAGCGTGTGCAGGTTCCCGTGGGCGACGAACTTGCCGTTATCGTCGCGGATGTCCACGCCGGTGTCGATGGCGTACCGGACCAGATACGGTCCGATCAGCTGGAACGCCGTCAGCCCGAGCAGCGCGCCGGTCGCCAAACCGAGCCGCGCCTTGTACGGGCGTGCATATGCGAGCAAACGAACGGGATACGGCACTCGTCGTCGTTTCATCAGGCGGGAGTTTAGCGCACTCTCACGTGCACGTAAAGGTTGTGGTGGCCTCCAGGGCGCGGCGAGAGCCCTGATCCCTGACCGGGGGTGTCAGTAGTCGGGGGCCGAGCCGCCCTGAGACGGCGGCTGCTGGCTCGCGCGGCGGTTCATCTCCTCGATGAGGTCGAGGGCGTGCAGGGCCTGCTCCTCCGTGAAGCTCTGGTCCAGCCCGGCGAGCGCCTCCTCCAACTGCTGCTGGAGCTGTTGCGTGGACAGCGATCGGGGATCGGCGGGGCCGGGCGTGCCGGCCTGGCCGGAGCTCGGTTGGGCGGTAGCGTCCGGGGTACCGGAGGACGGCGGACCGGCCGTACCTTCGGTTGGAGGCGTGGGCGCGATCTCGCTCGGTTGCGGCGTGGGCGTGGCGTGCTGGAGCGCCTCCACGATCTCCAGGTTGTGCTTGGCGTCGGCGTCCGAGGGGTTGGCGAGAAGCGCGCGGCGGTAGGCATCCGCGGCGTCCGCGTAGAGGCCGGCGGCTGCGCTGTGGTTGCCGAGCGAGTACTCGGCGGGATCCAGGATCAGCGGATCGCCGGTGTCCAGCGCGCGTTTCGCCTGGGCCACGGCGCTGTCGTTGTCACCCTGACGCTCGTACGCGTTGCCGGCGTTGTAATAGGGCTCCGCGCGCGACGGATCGATGGCTTCCGCGGTGCGGTACAGCGTCACGGCGCCGGCGTAGTCGCCGGCCTCGTAGGCATCGTTGCCGCGACGGTTCACGGAGGCCACGCCGGCCGTGCAGACGGAGCCGACGAGGAGCCCGGCGCCGGCGAGAGGCAGCCAGCGAGCAGCACGCCCGGTCCGCCCGACCGCCGATGGGAACAGCGGCAGCAGCGTCGCGACGAGCAGCACGAGCAGCGCCAGGCCAGCGACGAGACGGCCGCGCTCGATGGGCGTGGAGACGGTGGGGCCCTGCAGCGTGGCGGGGCTGAGGCTCTGGAAATCGGCGGCAAGATCTGCGAGGGGCTGGCCGGCGCCGGAGAGCTCGACGTAGCGGCCGCCGCCGACGGCCGCGACATCGCGGAGCGCTTGCGCGTCCAGCCGCGTAATGACGGGTTGCCCGGACGTGTCGAGCCTCTCGTGAGCCTCGCCGGTGACGGGGTCCAGATCACGCACCGGCGCGCCCTCCGGCGTGCCGACGCCAGCCGTGTAGACGCGGATGCCGGCGCCGCGGGCGGACTCCACGGCGGGCGTGACGCCGGCGCCACGATCTTCTCCGTCGGAGACGATGAGCATGACGCGTGCGGGAGCGTCGCCCGCGGCCAACAGCCCCCGACCTGCGAGGATCGCGCCTCCGAGGTCGGACCCCGGCGCGACGAGGCCGCGTTCGCCGTCCACACCGCTCACGATCTCGCGCAAGGCCCGCAGATCGGAGGTGAGGGGGGCGCGCACGAAGGACGAGCCGGCGAACACGACGAGCCCGACGCGGTCTCCGGGGAGCCGGGCCAACAGCGCATCGATCTCCTCCTGCGCACGGCGCAGGCGCGTCGGCGGCGCATCGTCGGCCAGCATGCTCTGCGAGACGTCAAGCACGATCACGACGTCGATGCCGCGCGTCCGCACCGTCGTTTGGTGCGAGCCGGCGCGCGGACGGGCGGCGGCTACCGCGGCAAGGACGAGCGCGGCGATCAGCAGCAGCGGGACGACGTAGCGGACCCGCCGGCCGCCGCCGTGCGTCGTGCCGAGGCTGCGCAGCGCACGACGGCGCCAGAGGGCCCACGCGACGAAGGAGCCGACCGCGACGGGTACGAGAAGGAGCACGAGCAGGTAGCCCGGGGAGCCGAAGGTCACTCGACCCTCCTGAACAGCCCGTAGCGCAGGACCAGCTCGAGCGCGAGCAGGACCGCGGCGGCGGCGAGCACGAACGGCGACCAGTCGTCGAAGCGGGTGAATTGCGCGCCGGGGAGGCGCGAACGCTCCAGGCGGTCGATCTGGTCGTAGGTGGCCTGGAGCGACGCCGGATCTTCGGCGCGGTTGTAGGTGCCACCGGTGATCTGCGCGATCTGGCGCATCGCCTGCTCGTCCACGGTGAAGCGCGCAGCGTCGGGTACGCCGGAGCCGCCGCCGAGGCCGACAACGTAGACACGCACGCCGAGCGTCTGGGCGATCCGGGCGGCGGCGAGCGGCTCGACGTCGTGGACATTGTTTTCACCGTCTGTGAGCAGGATGACGATGCGGCTGGCGGCGCTGGACTCTCGCAGGAGCGCGGCGGACTGGGCGATCGCGAGGCCGATGGCCGTGCCGTCGCGCAGGTGGACGTGATCGGCGACGCGGACGTCGGCGGCGACGGCGGCGTAGTCGGAGCTGAGAGGGCTGAGCGTGAGGCTCGAAGCCTGGAAGACCACCAGCCCGACGCGATCGCCGTTTCGAGATTCGACGAAGTTGGAGAGCACCTGCTTCGCGGCGTCGAGGCGCGTCTCGTTGTGCGCGTAGGGCAGCGTCATGCTGGCGGAGGTGTCGAAGGCGAGGGCGATGTCGACGCCTTCGCCGGTGGTCTCGGCGCCGGCAACGCCGTGGCGGGGCCCGGCGATCGCGACGACGAGCGCGGCGAGGGCGAGGAGACGCATGAGCGGCAGAAGCCGTTCGCCGCGGATGCGCCAGGTGACGGGAGCAGCGACGGCGTCGCCGACCGAGCCGAAACGCAGGGCCGGCGGGCGCTTCCAGCGGACCGTCAGGAGACCGACCACGGGCAGGAGCACGAGTAACCAGAGGAGCGCGGGCGTGGCGAAGCGGACGCCGTCCATCGACAGATTCTAGCCGTTTCCACCGCGGGGCCCGTCGCGGGTGCCGGTACAATCGGCGTGATGACGAAGCCGATGACGCCGGACGGCGGGTTGCGGGCGATGAGCGACGCGGTGCTGGAGATCTCCGCCGAACTGTCGTGGGACGGCGTCTCCCGGAAGATGGTGGACGCCGCGCGTGAGCTGGCCGGGGCGCGCTACGCGGCGCTGGGGATCCCGGACGGCGAAGGCGGCTTCGACGAATTCATCACGTCCGGCATCAGCGACGCCGAGATCGAGGCGATCGGTCCGCTGCCGCGGACGCACGGACTGCTCGGAGCGATGCTGGAGGACAGCAGGCCGTTTCGGAGCGCCAACATCCAGGACGACCGGCGGTTCTACGGCTGGCCGCACAACCATCCCGACATGAGGTCGTTCCTGGGCGTGCCGATCGTGTCGAAGGGCGAGATCATCGGCGCGTTCTACCTGACGGAGAAGTTGGGCGGCGGAGAGTTCAGCGACAACGACCAGCGCTTCATCGCGATGCTGGCGGCACACGCGGCGATCGCCATCGAAAACGCACGGCTGTTCGAGCGGGACCGCGAGCTGAGCGTGATCGAGGAGCGGAACCGGCTGGCGCGCGACCTTCACGACTCCGTGACGCAGACGCTGTTCAGCGTGGTGCTGACGGCGGAGGCGGCGAGCACGCTGCTCGAGCGCGACGCGGGCGGCGCAAAGGCGCAGCTGGAGCGGCTGCAGGCGCTCTCGCGCGACGCTTTGCAGGAGATGAGGTCGCTGATCTTTGAGCTGCGGTCGGCGGACCTGGCGTCGGACGGCCTCGTGGCGACGCTGCGGAAGCACTGCGAGATCCTGAGCCGCGTCCGAAAGATCGAGATCGACGTCAGCGTGGAGGGCGAGCGGGAGCTGCCGGCGGACGTCGAGCAGGAGTTGTTCCGCATCGCGCAGGAGGCCGTGAACAACGCGCTGAAGCACGCCGACGCCCGGCGCATCGAGGTGCAGCTGGCGATGGCGCCGCCGCTCGTCACGTTGACGGTGCATGATGACGGTCGCGGCTTCGATCCCGTGGCGCCGCAGATCCGGTCGAAGCGTCTCGGGCTGACGTCCATGCGCGAGCGGGCGGAGGCGCTCGGCGCGGAGCTGATCGTGGAGTCGGCGCAGGGCGCGGGCACGACGGTGCGCGCGGAGGTGCCGTGTGGGTGAGAAGATCCGCGTGCTGATCTGCGACGATCACGCGGTCGTGCGCGAGGGCCTGACGGCGTTCCTGGGGTTGCAGGACGACATCGAGATCGCGGGGCAGGCGTCCGACGGCGACGAGGCGGTGACGAGCGCGGCGCGGCTCAAGCCGGACGTGATCCTGATGGACATCGTGATGCCGCACGCGGACGGCATCGAAGCGATCAGGCGGATCCGTGCGGCCGATTCCGGCGCGCGGATCATCGTCCTGACGAGCTTCTCCGACGACAGCAAACTCTTTCCGGCGATCCGCGCGGGCGCGACCGGCTACCTGATGAAGGACGTGTCGCCGCAGGAGCTGGCACGCGCGATCCGCCTTGCCAACGCGGGCGAGTCGCTTCTGCACCCGGACGTGGCGCGGCGTCTGATGGCGCAGGTGACGGACGGCGGTGCCGGCTGCATCAGGCGGCGCGGCGCGGCTGACCGTGCGCGAGACGGAGGTGCTGGGGTTGATCGGCCGGGGCCGATCGAACAAGGAGATCGCGCGCGACCTGGTGCTGTCCGAAAAGACCGTGAAGACGCATGTCAGCAACATCCTGCAGAAGCTGCAGTTGTCCGACCGCACGCAGGCAGCGCTGTTCGCGGTGCATCACGGCTTCGTCGAGTAGCAACGGGGCGCCGCACGATCCGTTCGCCGCGGCTACACGGCGACCTCGCCGCGCTCGCCAGTGCGGACGCGGATCGCCTCATCGACGGGCAGGATGAAGATCTTGCCATCGCCGATGTTCCCCGTGCGCGCGGCGTTGAGGATCGTCTCGACGACGTCGTCCACGCTCTTGTCGGACACTACCGTCTCGAGCTTGACCTTCGGGAGCATGTCCACGGAGTACGCCTGGCCGCCACGGCCGCCGTGGACGATGCCCTTCTGGACACCGCGCCCGGTGACGCCGACGATGTTGAGGCCGATGTAGCCCTTCTCGGCGAGTGCGTGCTTCACGTCGTCCAGCTTTTCGGGCCGGATGATGGCTTCGATCTTCTTCATCTGTCCTCGATCCTCCGGCTAACGGGTCACGCCCGTCTCCGACATCAGGTGCTCAGCTTCCGGTCGCGACGCCCGCCGCGGTGGTGTGCATGGGGATCGCTTCGGGGATACCCAGCACCGGTCCGCTGCCGCCGAAGATGTAGGCGCGCTCGCCGTGCTGCGAGACGTCGAGCCCGGCCACCTCTTCTTCCTCGCTCACGCGGATACCGATCGTGAGGTCGAGGAGCTTGAGTATCGCGAAGGTCACCACGAAGGAGTAGGGTGCGACGACGGCGATGCCGACGGCCTGCCGCCAGAGTTGGTCGAAGCCGCCGCCGTGCGTGAGGCCGTTGACCTGCGCGCCGAGGGCGTTCGCGCCGGTCGTGGCGGCGGCGACGCAGAACACGCCGGTGAGGAGCGCACCGGTGAGCCCACCGACACCATGCACGGCGACGACATCGAGCGAGTCATCGATGTTGCTCTTCGTGCGCCACTGGACCGCAAGGAAGCACACGGTGCCAGCCGTGGCGCCGATGGCGATCGCCTCCATCGGCTGGACGTAGCCGGAGGCCGGCGTGATGGCGACGAGCCCGGCCACGGCGCCAGCGGCCGCGCCGACGACGCTCGGCTTGCCCGAGACCCACCAGCTCATCATCACCCACGCGAGCGCGGCCGCCCCCGCGGCGGTGTTTGTCACGGTGAAGGCGTTGACGGCGACGGCGTTCGCCGCTCCGGCGCTGCCTGCGTTGAACCCGAACCAGCCGAACCAGAGGATGCTCGCGCCGAGGACGATCATCGTCACGTCGTGCGGCTCCATGGGCTCTTCCTTGAACCCCTTGCGCCGCCCGAAGATGAGGGCCGCCGCCAGCGCAGCCGCGCCGGCGTTCACGTGGATGGCGGTGCCGCCGGCGAAGTCGACGCCTTTGATATCGGACGCGATCCAGCCATCGGCGGCGAACACCCAGTGCGCAACGGGTGCGTAGACGAGCAGTGACCACAGCGCCATGAAGATGAGGAAGGGGCCGAATTTCGCGCGCTCGGCGAAGGCGCCGGTGATCAGCGCGGGCGTGATGATGGCGAACATGCACTGGAAGATCATGAACGCTTCGGCGGGGATGCCCGGGCCGGCCTGGGAGTTGCCCAGCGCGCCCACGTCCTTCAGCCCGAGGTGGTCGAGATTGCCGATGAGGCCCCAGTCGCCGGCGTCCGGGCCGAACGCGAGCGTGTAGCCGATGACGACCCAGAGCACGCCGACGAGCCCCATCACGATGAAGCTCTGCATGATGGTCCCGAGCACGTTCTTGTTACGGACGAAGCCCCCGTAGAAGAAGGCAAGCCCAGGCGTCATGAAGAGCACCAGGGCCGAGGCGGCCAGAACCCACGATGTATCGCCCGCGGACAGCGGTACGGCGTCCGTCATGTTCTCCTCCCCAAGACTCCATCGAACAGTGCAGGGAGGATATGACGGCTATGTTACAGGCATGTTACGTGACCGTTTCCTTGGCCCGGGACGTGCGGGTCAGTCAAGCTTCAGCTCCAGCGCCGCGAGGTCGCGCTGAGCCGGGGCATCGACGTCTACCTGAAGCGTGTTGAGGGCGCGGGAGACCATGTTGTAGTAGCCGGTGACCAGCGTGAGCTCGACGATCTCCTCCGCATTGAGCGAGGCGGCGACCGCGGCGTAGGTGGCGTCCGATACGCGCGCGTCCGCCGTCATCTCGCCGGCGTAGGCCAGGACGGCCATCTCCCGCGGGTCGAAGAGGCCGGCGTTCGGATCGGCGATGCCGCGGATCTGGCTGTCGGAGAGCCCGACGCGGCGGCCGAAGGCGATGTGCTGGGAGAACTCGTACGGCGCGCGACAGAGGTAGCCGACGCGGAGTATGGCCAGCTCGCGCAGCTTCGGGTCGAGCTTTCCGTCTTCGAGGAAGTAGCTGCCCAGCTTCATGAAGCGGCGCAGGGCTTCGGGGCTGTGCGAGAAGGCGCGAAAGATGTTGAGCAGCGAGCCGCGCTTCTCCATCCGTTCGAAGAGCCAGCGGTGCTCTTCCGGCAGGTCCGCCGTCTCGTTCAGCCGTACACGCGCCATGTCGCACCTCCGTCCTCTCGTGCGGCGATCGTAGCGCGTTGCGAGCGGGCGCGCTTCAACCTGCCGCGGTCTCGAGCAGTGCCGCTGCGGCGCCGCGCATCAGGTCATCGGCCTGGGCCATGAACGCGGCATCGGCGGTCATGACGTGCTCGTCGCCGGTGCGGGCGAAGAGGAAGATGACCTCCCGCACGGGCATGCCCGTCGCCTCGCGCGCCGCCCAGGCGTAGACGAGCGCCTGGTTGCGGTAGATTTCGGCGCGCGCGTCGATCTCGGCGCCGGTGACGGCGTCCGTCTTGAAGTCGACGATGACGATCTCACCGTCCTCCTCGAACAGGAGATCGATGCGGCCTTCGGCGGCGCCGCGCTCGCCGGCTGCCGGGAGGGCCACGGCGAACGGGGTCTCGCGCAGCAGCCGAGGCGAGCGGAGGGCGCGTGCGATGCTCGCGCTCGCGAGTACGGTGCGGGCGCAGCGCTCGATCTCGCTCTCGCGGCCGGAGAGGCCGAATTCGCGCGCGATGGTCGCCGCGAGGGCGGGAATGTCGTCGGGGCGGCGGAGGTCGATGCGCTCGAGGAGCGCGTGGACGGCGCTGCCGAATTCGGTGGCGCGGCCGCGGCGGACGTCGCCGGCGGAGGCGGAGGGCGGCTCCCATTCCGGCTTGAGGGCGCTGGCGGTCACGACGCGGGCGGCCGTCGCTGCGTCGGCCTTCAGGGCGTCGGCGGCGGCGATCCACGCTTCGCGCGCCTCGATCACAGCGCGGACGTCCGGCTCCGGAGACGCGATGGGCGCGTGCCGCCAGACTGGCGGCTCCTGCTCCAGCGGCGGCAACGACGTTGCGTCGATCACGTCGGCTGCGCTGTCGTCGGCGCCGGCGAAGAGCAGCCAGTCGAGCAGAGAGCGCGGCTCGTGGCGGATCCAATCGCGCTTCGCGTGATCCTCCGGCACGAACAGGGGCAGCACGAGCAGGTCCTTCGCGCGGGTGGCGGCGACGTAGAGCAGGCGCCGCTCCTCGGCCATGCGGTGGTGCTGCTCGAGATCAGCGCAGTCTTCGAAGCCGGGTGTCTGGAAGCGATCCTCGCGCCTGCCCAGCTTGACGTGAAGATGGCCGGCGCCGGTGCGGTCGGCGATCACCGAGGTGCGGTCGACGCGGTTCGTTGCGAGGTTGGCGAAGACGACGATGGGGAACTCGAGGCCCTTCGCGGCGTGCACGGTGACGATGCGCACGACATCGTCTGTCTCTTCACTGATGTAAGCGTCGGTCTCATCAGCCAGGCGGGCGATGTTCTCCTTGAGCCAGCGCACGAAGCCGCGCAGGCCGCCACCGGATGCGTCGGCGAAGGCGCGCGCCTGGTCGATGATCTTGAGGAGGTTGGCGGCGGTCTGGTCGCCCTGCGGTTGGAGCATGGCGAACTCCACGAGATGCGTCTCGTCCAGCACGCGGCGCACGAGCTCGGGGAGGGGGCGGATGTGTCGATCCGCCGCGAAGTCGTGCAGGGCCCGCAGCGACGACGCGACAGGCTCCGGCGCTCCATCCGGCACGCGCTCGTGGTCGAAGGCGAAACCAGCGGCGCGATAGGCCAGCAGATCCTCGTCCGAGCAACCGAACGCCGACGAGCGCAGCGCGGCGACGGCGGCGACCGCGTCGGACGGATCATCGATGGCGCGCAGGACGGCGACCAACTCGCGAACCTCCTGGCGCTGGAAGAATGAGCGGCCCCCTTCGTGGCGGTGCGGCACGCCGGCGCGGGCGAGCGCCTCCTCGTAGAGGAACAGCTCGGTGCGCGTCGGGACGAGCACGGCGACGTCGCGATAGCGGGCTGGACGCGTCTCCGTGCCGGAGCCGTCGCGTACGAGCCAGGCGCCGGCATCGATCTCGCGGCGGATCAGCGACGCGAGCGCCTCGGCCTCGACGCGGCGCTGCCGAGGCGCGAAGGTCATCAGTTCGCCCTTGACGGGCACGGACGCGCGCACCACGACCACGCCGTCGCCTGATGATGCGAGATCGGGACGCGCGCTGAGGTCGATGTAGCGAGGGTGCACGCCTTCCTCTTCGACGAAGAGGGGTGCGAACGTGCGATTGATCCACTCGATCACGGGCCCAGTCGAGCGGAAGTTCTGCACGATCTCCAGCGGCTCTTCCTCGAAGACGTCGCGTTTCACGGCGTCGTACATGGCGATGTCGGCGCGACGAAAACGGTAGATGGACTGCTTGGGATCGCCGACGACGAAGAGGCTGCCGGCGCGGAGTGTTGCGTCTCGCCAGTCCGTGGCGTCAGCGCCGGCTTCAGCAAGGAAGACGATGGTCTCGGCCTGGAGAGGGTCCGTGTCCTGGAACTCGTCGACGAGGATGCAGCGGAACTTCGCCTGGAAGTAGCGGCGCACGTTGCGGTTGTTGCGGACGAGGTCGCGTGCCCAGATCAGCAGGTCCTCGAAGTCGGCGACGCCGTCCGCCTGGCGGCGCAGGCGATAGTAGTCGACGAACCCCTGGAGCCACGTAAGCAGCCGGGCGGTGGCGTTACGCCGCATGGCGGCTGTGCACTCACCGACGAGGCGATCCGTCTCCTTCAGCGCGTCCTTTACCGCCCGGCAGTCGTCGGCGTCGCGCCAGTTCCTCTGCGCGCCCTTGTGGGAGGACGGGACGTCCCACGTCGCAATAGCGCGCGGCAGGGAGTCCGGCCGGTCGCCCAGCAGCAAGAGCTCGTCCAGTGTTGCGCACGCCTCCAGCAGACCCACGTACGCCGCATCGTGCAAGAACCCCGGCTTGGGAGCGTAGCTGCGCACAGGGTCGAGCCGCGCTCGAACGCGATCCAGCAGCTCGATGACGTCGACGGGCTCATCGGGGTAGGCGGGGAGCGGGAGCAGATCCCGGTGGCGGTGCAGCGCGTCCGCGGCCTCACGCACGCGCGCGAAGTCCAGGCCGAGGTTCAGCGCCTCGATCAGGGCGGCCGGCGGCGGGTCGTGCGCCATCTCATCGTTGAGCCAATCGCCGTACGCCGCTTCGAACGCGAGCTGGGCGGGCAACTCGTCCATGACGCTGAAGCCGGGGTCGAGGCCGGCTTCCACAGGCCGCTCGCGCAGGAGTCCGGCGGCGAAGGCGTGGATCGTCTCGATGTGGGCGCGGTTGAGCCCGCGCACCGCCGCCTCCAGCCGCTCACGCTCCGCATCGTCGGCCGGGGATGTCAGCGCGGCGTCGAGCCCCTGCCGCACGCGCGCCGCGAGTTCGGCGGCGGCTTTCTCCGTGAACGTGATGACGGCGATCTCGTGCACGCCGGCCCAACCGGTGCGCAGAATCTCCACGATGCGGTCGACGAGCACCGTTGTCTTGCCCGTGCCGGCGCCGGCCTCGACGCACATATTGACATCGAGACGATCGCGGATGGCATCTCGCACGGCCTGGTCGGAGGGGACGAACGGCGCGCTCACGGGATCTCCTCCAGCGCGCGGTAGGCGGCGAAGCGCGGGTCGTCCGTCTTGCGCCGCATGACGGTGTCGATGCGGGCGTCGCAGACGTCGGCGTAGTCGCACCACTTGCAGTTGTACCTGTCCTTGCCGGGGTTCGGCGCGAACATGCCGGCGTCGACACCGTCCGCGATCGTCTCGAGCACGCGCTCGCCCTCGGCAGCGCGGGACTCGAGCTCCTCGCCACTCACCGTCTTTCGCTTGAAGCCGCCGCGGCTGCTGACGTAGAAGTACTGAGCCTCGCCGTCCGACGGGCTCATGCCGAGCAGGCGAGCCGCCGCCTGCAGGTAGACGGGGAGCTGGAGGGCCTGGCCGTGGTCGAAGGCGGTCTTGTCGCGCGGCTTGCCGGTCTTGTAGTCGATGACGCGGAAGCGCGTGCGGGCGTCATCCCAGTCGACGCGATCGATGCGGCCCTGGAGCCTCAGCTCACGGGCGCCAGCGCGAAGGACGAGCGGCTCGTCGCTGGAGATCGTCTGGTCCGACGTGCCGAGCCCGTATCGGACCGGGCCGAAGCTCACTTCGAACGCGCCGGGCAGCAGGCCGTCGCCGGCGCCGGCGACCTCGTGGTCGTACCAGCGCACGAGATCCTCGTTGATCTGCCTCTGGTCCATCGCCCAGACGAGCGGCCTGCCGGTGACGCCTCGGCGCTCGCGATCGGCGCCCTCCTCGCGCGCGATCTCGATCAGACGCTCGAGGTGAGCCTCGCGGCGCGCACTGGACGGCGGATCTTCGCGGCCGATGGCTCGCAGAAAGCGTTCGAGGATGGCGTGGATGAGGCTGCCGCGTTCGAGCGCGTCAATCCGCTCGATCGCCTCCGGCTCGTCCACGGGCTCAACCCTCAACTGGTGCTTGAGGAAATAGCGGTACGGGCACGTCGCGTAGGTCTCGAGGCGCGTCGGCGAAACGGGGTCGCCGGCGTTGAACTGCGACAGCCGCAGTGCGAGCGCCGCCGCTTCCGGCGTGGTCATGACGCCGTCGTACGACGTGAGCGCCGAACTCCAACGCTCGCGCCGCGCCTCGATTGCGCGTGCGAACTGGGGCGACAACCGTTCAATCGCCGCGACGGACGCGGAACTCCCGGCACGCACGAGGCCGCGGTCGTACTCGGCGCACGAGAGCGAATCGCCGAGGTCATCGCTCACGAGCCTGCCGGCGGAGTACCTCCGGACGCATGCGGCGGCATCAATCTCATCGTGCTTGAGCGAGCGACCCTCCACCGCTTCGGCCACGGCCCTGAAGAAGTAGGACGGCAGGTGCTTGCCGCTGCCCCCGGAATCGGAGCGCGCGTAGGACACGACGAGCCGCTCGCCCGCGGCCTGTACGCCGAGCCAGAAGGTCAATGCCTCGGCGTCCGGCTCCGTGCGCATCGGCAGTGCGCCGACGCCGGCGGAGTTGATGGCGGCCCGCTCGTGCTCGAGCACCAGCGGGTCCGGCCGGGACGGCGGCGGCCACGCGCGCTCGGCGGCGCCCAGCATGTAGACGGCGCGAAACCGGAGGTGGCGCAGCGAGGTGGCGTCGATGACGGCGACGCCACGCTTGCCAAACTGGCGTACAGGCTCGCCGAGTACGAGCGAGGCGTCGCGGGATTCCAGGTCGTCGCGCACGGCGCGGCAGAACACGTCGAACGTCACACGGCGGGCGACGACGTCGAGCGTGCGGAGGTCCTGCAGCGCCTCGACGATCGGCTCAGTGCCGCTCGCGTATGCGTTCGCGAGGCCGGCGAGCCAGGACAGATGCTCGTCCCACGTGCCTTCCTCGGGGCGCGACGTCAGCGCGGCGTGGAAGTCCGCGGCGAACCGGCGCAGGACATCGATGCGGTCAGCGACGCCGGCCTGCCACTCGAACCCCTCCATCTTCGACGTCTCGCGCTTCTCGCCCGCCAGCCGCGACAGCCGTTCATCCCACTGAGCCGGATCGTCGACGACGCCGGCGTCGCGGGTGTAGGTCTCCCATTCGGACGGGCGCACGCGTCCGTACCTGTCCACCGTCTCGCGGGCGAGCCGCGTCTCGGTGAGGAACTCCATCACCTTCGCGCGCGCGAAGGCAGGGTCGGCTGCGAGGTCGAGCAGCGCCAGCAGCCGGCGGCCGAGCGGGTGCGAGGCGAGCAGGCGGCCGTCGTGGAGATACGTCTCGATGCCGGCTTCAGAGAAGATTTCATCGACGAGGGCGCGGTAGGGCTCGCGGTTGCGGTAGACGACGGCCATCTCGTGAAAGCGGACGCCGTCTTCGGCCCAGCGGAGACACGCGCGCGCGGCCTCCCAGACTTCGCGCACGGTGTCCGGCGCGCTGGCGAGCGAGACGGCGTCGTGCGCTTCGAGCGGCTCCCGCGGCGAGCGAAAGAGCGCCCGCGCCACGCGCACCGCCGGAGCGACCTCACGTTCGGGTTCCAAGTGGCGTTCTGCCGCGCCTGAAGCGAGGAGGCGCGCGCGAAACGCCGCGTGCGCTTCGTCGATCGCTGTCCCGGTCGCCGCGAAGAAGACGGTGACCGGTGCGACGGCGGCGATGGCTTCGATCAGCTTCGCCTGCAACTCCGCGGGCGACCAGACGCCGTAGACGAGCAGCGGGCCTTCGAACGACGAAACGCTGGCCGAGGCGTAATGATCGCCGGGCGCTGTGAGCGAGCTGCGGCGCTCGGCGTACCAGGCGAAGAGCTGCGCCAGGTCGCGCAGCTTTGGGGCATCAACCAGGCGCGCGGTCGACGCCGCCTCGACGGCGCGGGCGAAGCTCACGGGGGTGAAGCCGCCGAGTTCCATCTCGCGGAAGAGCCGGGCGAGCGCTTCGGCGAAGCCGTCGCGGCCGGCGATGCCGGCGAAGTAGCCGTTCGCCTGACGGGCGATCTCGCGCGTCAGCAGCCGTTCGGCGTTCGGGGTAAGGCGCGGCTTTTCGTCGCGGCCGGCGAGTTGCTCCGCCAGCTCGTTCGGGCGGAGGAAGTGCGTGTTGATGAGGGGGACGCCGCGGAGGGCCAGGGCGCGGCTCAGGTAGGGCCGCAGGAGCACGTTGTCGACGAGCACGGTGACCGGGCCGAGCGGATCGCGGCGGCGGGCGGATGCCACCGCGTGCGCGAGCGCGTCCTCAAGCTCCGGCAGGGCGCCGGTTACGATTTCGACAGGGGGCATCGTGCGGCAAGTATACCGAGGCTATGCGAGAATGTTTTGCACGTTTCGTCGAGTGGCGCCGTAGCGAGGGGAGGTCGAGTGGCAGCGAAGTACCAGAAGCCGGACTGGTTCACGAAGAACGTCTTCAATCCGCTGGTCTCGTTGTTCATGCGATTCGGCATCAGCCTGCGCGGGTCGCGCGTGCTGGCCGTTCAAGGGCGCAAGACGGGGAAGTGGTACACGACGCCGGTGAACCCGCTGCCGTTCGAGGGCGCGCGCTACCTCGTGGCGCCGCGGGGCAACACGCAGTGGGTGCGCAACATCCGCGTGTCCCACGCCGGGGAGCTGCGGCTCGGCGGGAAGCGCGAGACAATCCGGGTCGAGGAGCTGCCTGACGAGTCGAAGGTGCCGCTGCTGCGGGCGTACCTCAAGCACTGGGCGTGGGAGGTCGGGCAGTTTTTCGGTGGGGTCGGTGCGGACGCGCCGGAGGAGGACCTGCGGCGGATCGCGCCGGACCACCCGGTGTTCCGGATCCTGGACGGCGCCTCGGACTAGCGTTACAGCCCGACGCCGCGGGCCACCTGCGTCGCCGTCGCCTGAGCGACGGGGCGCACGACCATCTCGTCGATGTTCACGTGCTTCGGGCGGGTGACGGCCCAGGCGATGCAGTCGGCGATGTCGTCGCCGGTCAGCGGCGTCATGCCCTCGTAGACCTTCGCTGCGCGATCGGTGTCGCCGTCGAAGCGGACGACGCTGAACTCCGTCTCCACGAGGCCGGGATCGATCTCCGTGATGCGGATGGGCTTGCCGAGCAGCTCGAGCCGGAGCGTGCCGCTGATGGCGCGGACGGCGTGCTTGACGCCGGTGTAGCCGGAGCCGCCGGGGTAGACCTCGATGCCGGCGATGGAGCCGATGTTGACGATGTGGCCGTCGCCGGTCGCCTCCAGCTTCGGCAGCAGCGCGCGCGTGACGAACATGAGGCCGAGCACGTTGGTCTCCCACATCGTGCGCCAGTGCTGCTCGTCGGCCTGGGCCAGCGGCTCGAGGCCGAGCGCACCGCCGGCGTTGTTCACGAGCACGTCGCAGCGCGGCACCTGCGCGACGAACGCCTCAACGCTTGTCAGCGACGTCACGTCGAGCTCGATCGCGGTGGCGCCGCAGGACTCCGTCACCTCGCGCAGCTTGTCGATCCGACGCGCACCGGCGATGACGTCGAAGCCGACTGCATGCAAACGCCGCACCGCCGCGGCGCCGATGCCGCTGCTCCCGCCCGTGACCACCGCCGTCCGTGCCATCGTTGCACCTCCTGAGATCGCCGCTTGTCACATCCAGTATCAAACGAAGGCGATCGGAGGACAAAACGAAGAGCGGACTCTCGTCGAGCCCGCTCCTGGATTCGTAGGTGGCGTGAGCTACGCGACTGCAACCTTCGCGGGCTCAGCGGCAAGGTCAGTGGCCGAAGCGATCGCGCCGGCCACGTCGAGCGCGCTCGCCAGCGCCAGTTCGCCGATGTTGTACGGGAGGTCGCGGGCGTCGCCGGCGAAGTAGAGGTTCGGCGCGGCCGACGAGCGCTGGGGGACGCGGGCTGCTCCCTGCTGGGCGACGGTCTGCCGCGCGCCCGACACGCGCGCGTTGCGGAGCGTGCGTTCCACGACGACGCGTCGCGCCAGCCGGGGAAGAAGCGGTCGAGACCGCCGAGGAGCTCCTCGTGGCGCTTGTCGAGCAGCGCTTCGCTGGCGGCGTCCTCCGGCGAGAGGTAGGCGATGCAGTGCATGAGCATGCCACCGGGCGGCGCGAGGTCGGGCGTGGCGTCGGAGTGGATGCTGTAGTAGAGCTCGCGCTCGACGTCGAAGGCGAGGTAGAGGTCGTCGCGGAGGACGCGGCTGAAGCCGATGTCGATGGTCATGGCGCGCACGTCCTGGAGGCCGGACCAGCGCGCCATCTCGTCCGCGAGGGCGGAGCCCGGCTCGGCGATCGCAGGTGCGTCTTGCGGCGGCAGGGTGCAGACGAAGGCGTCCGCCTCGTAGCGCTCGCCGTCGGTGACGGCGGCCGTCACGCGCCCGCCGGACGTCTCGAGGTGGTCGACGGTCACACCCGTGGCGAGCGTGCCGCCGTTCGCGCGCAGGTCGTCGATGAAAGCGTCGTACATCGTCTTCCAGCCGCCGCTCATGTAGCCGACGTAGTCCTTCGTAAAGAGATCGCGCTGGAACTGGCGGATGACGTATTTCGCGCTGAGGTCGTCGGGCGAGCGGTGGTACGTGTTGATGGTGGCGAGCGCGCGCATGAAGCGCCGGACGGGGCCGGCGGCGGCGTGCTCGGGCGATCCATTGGCCGTATGTCATGTCGCCGAGGCGCTCAGGCTTCTCCGACTTCAGCGCGAGCATCGTGCGGGCGAGGCGTGCCTTGTCGATCGGCGAGAAGAGCCCTGTCGTGAGCATCTGATGCGGCTTCGCGCCGATCGGGGCGAAGCGGTCGCCGTCGGCCCAGAACGCGCGCGTCGGCTGCGGGTAGCCGTGTTTGATCATGGGCCGGCCGAGCTTGTGCATGATCTGGCCGAGGAACCCGGTCGTCGGGTTGTACATCGCGTGGGCGCCGTAGTTCAGCGTGAAGCCCTTGTCGGCGTAGGTGTAGGCGCGGCCGCCGGGCTGGTTGCCCTTTTCCAGGACGACGACGCGCTTGCCTTCGTGGGCGAGCAGCGCTGCCGTCGCCAGTCCGGACACGCCTCCACCGATCACCACCACGTCGCTCTTCATGACGATTCCTCCTGTCCGCGGGGGCGCGGCTGCACCCCCTCCATCAGCTCCGGCGCGATCATGCGCACCGCCTCGATCAGCACGTCCGCCGGCGTGCGTCCGTACGACTCGTCGACCATCGAGCGGCTGAAGCCGGCGTAGGCGACGCCGGCCGGCGTCGTCCCCGGGCAGCGCGTCGCCGTGGGTCTGGACGAAGCGCACGGTGCGGCGCAGCTTCTTGTGCTGCGTGCGGCAGGCCTCGCACGCGGCGAGGTGCGACTCCACGTGGCCGCGTGGGCCGGCGGCGAGCTCGTCGTCGATGTAGTCCGACAGCAGGTCCTGCGCCTCGGTGCACGTCATTCGGTCGCCTCCTCCTCGCGCTGCCGCTGGATGCGCTTCGCACGGCCGGCGGCGATGCAGGCGTTGCACTCGTTCTTCTCGTCGACGAGCTGGCAGCGGTGCTCGAACACCTCGGTCATCACCTTTCGTCCGCGGTGCAGCTCGGTCTTCACGGAGGCCACGGACGCGCCGATCGCACGCGCCGCCTCTTCGCGCGAGAGGCCGACCTGGTCGCACAGCACCACGGCCGCGCGCTGCTTCGGTGGGAGGGACATGGTGATGCAGTTGATGCAGGTCGCGGCGACCTCTTTCACTTCGACCGACTTCTCCGGCGAGAGGTACATCGTCTGCTCGAGCTGGTGGGTGAGCTCGCCGTTCTCGCGGAACCACTCCCAGCGCTTGTCGAGATCCCACGGCTTGCGGGAGCGCTGCTGGTCGAGGCAGGCGTTGGTGGCGATGCGGTAGAGCCAGGTGCCGAGGGAGGAGCGCAGCTCGAACGTGCCGAACTTCGAGTAGGCCTTGAGGAGCGTCTCCTGGACGAGGTCTTCGGCCTCTTCGCGCGAACCCGTCATCTTGTAGCACAGGCGCAGGAGGCCTTCGCGGTGCTCCTCAGCCAGGGCGCCGAAGGCGTCCGGATCGCCGGCTTTCGCCCGCTCCAGGAGCGCCAGTGCCGCGTCCGCGGTCCGCTCGTCCACGCCTGTGTTCCCCTTTCATACGGTTAGACGGATCCCCGCACGAAAAGGTTACATCCGGCGTGGAGCCGACTAGACGGCGCGCAACGCTTCCAACGTCGCCTCGATATGGCCCAGGTGCTCGCGCATGTGGCCGAAGCAGGGGCCGGCGAGCGTCTGCCAGACCGGGAAGTCGTACATGCCGGCGACCTCTTCGAGGTAACCGGGGACGTGATAGGCCGTCAGACGGGCGCTGTGCGTCCGGGCGTCGGGAACGGCGTCCAGTCCGGCCTCGGTCAGCGTGTCGAGGAACTGCATCGCGGCGGCGTGCACGGCGTCGGCGTAGGCCAGGACGTCGTCACGCGACGTTTCGCGCGCGATCGCGGTTGCGGCCTCTGCGGACATGCCGAACGGCGGATGCGGCTGATCGATCCCGGGACGCGCGTGGAACGGAGCCGACTCGCGCACCTGGGGTGTGCCGAGGCACCAGACGTGCACGGCCCAGTCGCGCGTCGCGGCCGTGTGCCATGCAAGGAAGCCGACGGGATTCGCGGCAGGGTGGGCGCGCGCCATCCACTCGTCCGGCGTCAGGCTCCCGACGACATCGCGATAGCGTCCGTGCACGCCGGTCAGCTGGTTTCGGAGGAGGGTCACGGCGTCCATGGAGCAACACTACCACGCGCACGCAACGAAGACCTGCGAGAGCCGGCGATCTCACCACGGCCGGCACTCAGTTCATCGTGCGCTGGCGGAGGCGGGCGGCGGCGAGGGGCGCGAGGATCGCGACGAGAGCGGCGCACCAGACGAAGGACGCGAGGGCGGCGTGGTCGAGGGTCCAGGCGTGGACGGTGGTGGGCGCCGTGGGGTTGCCGAACAGCTCGCGCACGGCCTGCACGAGGCTGCTGACGGGGTTGTACGCCGCGGCGTACTTCAGCACTGACGGCAGCGTGTCGATGGGGACGAAGGCGTTGCTGAGGAACGTCAGGGGGAAGACGACGACGAACACGACGCCCATGGCCGAGTCCGCGGAGCGCGCCAGCATGCCGATCAGCGTCCCGATCCAGACCATCGCGGCGGCGAACAAGAACAGCAGCGCGTAGCCAATAAGGATGTCGCCGACGCCTGTGTGC
The DNA here is from genome assembly GCA_963843685.1 of uncultured Chloroflexia bacterium. Classification (GTDB taxonomy): domain Bacteria; phylum Chloroflexota; class Dehalococcoidia; order DSTF01; family JACRBR01; genus DASQHL01. The sequence continues at coordinate 15,404 of CAWJLO010000032.1, read as the reverse complement.
GTGCGCCACCCTACGACGAGGCCAGACACGCTGAGGATCGCCATCGCGAGCGTCATACCGGCCATCTCGGCCAGGACGTGGCCGAGGAGGTAAGCGGAGCGTGACGTCGGGAGGGAGACGAAGCGGTCGATGACGCCCTCATTCAGGTCAGTGGCGATGGAGTTCGCGGGTCCGACCAGGCCGAAGGCGAGCGTCTGCACGAGGATGCCGCCGATGAGGTACTCGCGATAGCTCCCACCGGGCACAGCGATGGCGCCGCCGAACACGTAGGCGAAGAGGAGGACGAACATCAACGGTTGGATCGTCACGTCGAGCAGCTTCTCCGGGATCTCGCGGATATGGGCGATGTTGCGGCCGGCGAAGACGAGCGTGTCCGAGACGAGCCAGCGCAGGCCGCCGACGGGTGTTGTTGCTGTCATTTGCTCATTCATGCGGAAATGCGTTCCTCCTCGATGGGCGCAGGCGACGTGATGGCGAGGAACACGTCGTCCAGTGTCGCCTGCCGCCGGTTGATGTCGAGCGCGTCAACGCCGGACGCGTCGAGCGCTCGCACGATGTCGATGAGCCGGCTGCCCTCGGCGATCGGCGCCGTCACCCTGCTGCTCTCCTCAGCGACCGCTGGCTCGCCCGACGCGAACGGCGCCAGAGCCGCGGCGGTCGCGACGAGATCAGATCGTGCGGCCACCGTAACATCGATGCGATCGCCGCCAATCCGGGCCTTCAGATCGTCGGGCGAGCCAGTCGCGACGGCGCGCCCATGGTCGAGCACGACGACCTGGTCGGCCAGGCGGTCGGCCTCGTCGAGATACTGGGTGGTGAGGATGAGCGTCGAGCCGTTACGCGCCAGGTCGAGGAGCATCCGCCACAGGTCCGCGCGGGCCCTGGGATCGAGTCCGGTGGTCGGCTCGTCGAGAAAGAGTACCGGCGGCGAGGCGATCAGGCTCACGGCGAGGTCGAGGCGCCGGCGCATGCCGCCGGAGTAGGTGCGGACGAGGCGGTCGGCGGCGTCCTCGAGATCGAAGCGCTCAAGAAGCTCGCCCGCGCGGCGGCGGCTCTCGCTCCGGCCGAGGTGGTAGAGGCGACCCACCATTTCGAGGTTCTTTCGTCCGGACAGCAGTCCATCGACGGTCGCCTGCTGGGCGGCGACGCCGATGCAGGCGCGCACCCGGGCGGGATGTTCGACGACGTCGATGCCGCCGATGGTGGCGCTGCCCGTCGTCGGCCGGGTCAGGGTGGTGAGAATGCGGATGGCGGTGGTCTTACCGGCGCCGTTGTGGCCGAGGAGTCCGAGGATCGACCCCGGCGGCACATTGAGGTCGAGGTCACGCAGGGCCCAGAGATCGCCAAAGCGCTTGCCGAGGCCGCTGCACTTCACGCCATGATCGAAGGTGGAGTCTGTCATGCCAGGCAAACCTCATGTGGTGCAGCTCACGCGCGCGTGAGCTTGATGGCGCCGGTGTGCGTGCGGAGGCGGACCTTGGGGCCGGCGCCGTTGGGGGCGGCGCCGGCGCCGCGGCGCGGGGGCAGATCGGAGCGGACGGTGCCCATGTTGCTCTCGGCGTCGATGAAGAAGGGGTAGTCGGGGTCGACGGAGAGGTGGATGAGGCCGGTGTGGGCCTTCATGTCCATGTCCCCCTCCACCTTGCCGTGGTAGCGGATGGTGCCGGTCTTCGCCTCCGCGCGTACGCGGGCGTGCGCGTCCTCGATGGTGATGCCGCCGGTGTGCGTGCCGACGCGAAGGTCGCCGCCGACGTCTCGGACTTCCGCGGTGCCGCTTCGCGCCTCCACGGTGACGCAGCCGGTCACGTGATTCACGTCGACGCGGCCGCTCCGCGTCTCCGCCGAGACGTCGCCTTCGACGTGCTCGACGGTGAGGCTGCCGCTGCGGGCGATGGTGGTCACGTCACCGTGGACGTGGTCGATGCTGCAGCGACCGCTGATTGCCTCGGCATGGACGCGGCCCTCGGTGCGAGAGATCTGGACGCGGCCGCTGCGCGAAAGCACGCGCACGGCGGTGTTCGTCGGGACGCGAATGGTGTAGTCGACGCGAGAGCCGCGCTTGCCGCCCCAGAGGCTCCATCCCTCCGTCTGGGGCATCGACGGGACGCGAATGATGACACGGTGGCCGTCCTGCTCCATGCCACGCGCTACCAGGCTCGCGGCCTCGTCGGCTTCGACGGCGAGGTCCGACCAGACGTGGACGATGGCCTCGACGTGCACGCTGTCAGCCTGGCCGCCTTCCACGGCGACGCCGCCGGAGCGCGCCTCGACGTGGAGGACGGCCTTGTCGCCGGTGTTGAACTCGCGGGTGATCGTGCGGGTGTGTTCCATGACTAGATCGAGAATCCCCAGAGCCGCGTAGTGAAGTCGTTCCAGAGGCCGCGGGCGCGCGGACGCTCGTCGACGCGCACCATGTCCGGGTTCAGGGCACGCCGGATCGAGCTCGCCAACTCGCGCCGGGAGTGCGGGCCGACGAAACGCGCGAGCTCTGCGGACTCGTACAGCACGATAAACGTCGGCAGGAGCGTGATCTTGAATCGGCGGCGCAGGTCCGGGCGCGCGTCGATGTCGACGGCGCGCACGGGCAGACGGCCGGCGGCCAGCTCGATGCCGGGCATGCGGGCGGCGAGCGGCCGCTGGCGCACGCGGGAGGAGGTGAACTCCACGACGAGCGGGACGTCGCGCCGGGCGAGCTGCGCGTCGGAGGTGATGGTGTGTTCCGGTGCAAGGTTCATCGTCATTGCCAGTCGTCTCCGAATCGGTCCGCGCGCCTCCGCGAGCGGCGGTCCATGCGCACCTCCCAGCGCCGCCAGCGGCGATCCGTGCCGTCCTCCGGGTCGCCCTCTTCGGGCCAGTCCCAATCCCAGTCCCAGTGCCAGCTGCGATGCCGTCCGCGGTGGCTGTGCTCGTTGAACCCGAGCGGGTCGATGGCGAACAGCCGTGGCATGAAGATCGCGAGGCCGGTGACGACGGTCAGGGCGATGAGCCACCCCTTCGTCGGATCGATCGTGCCGGCCAGCAGCAGGACGGCGAGCAGAAATCCAGCGAAGCGCAGGTCGACGGCGGGCCGCGGCTGAAACAGGTTCCACGGGCGCAGGCGCATCCAGGCGACGCCGGTAACAACGGTCAACAGGATGAAGTGGCCCTGTGTCGCGGACATCCCTCCGCCGAGGAGGAGCAGCGCGAGGATGAAGGCGAAGACTCTCATGACGGTGTCCTTCCAGCGTTTGGGCTACCAGTCCCAGGCGGCGTCGCGGCGGTGGCGGCGCCTGCGGGCGTGGCGCGACTCGCGGGACCATTCGAGATCGATCGCGCGGGGCATCGCGGAGACCATCTCGGCAAGCGGCATAACGGCACACTCGATGGCGGTGCGCGCGGCGGCTACCGCGTCTTCGACCAGCCGGTCGACGTCGATCTCCACGCCGTCGAGCGCCTCGTCAGCGCCGGCGACGCGGTCTTCCCACGGCTTCACGTAGTTGGCGTACCAGCTCCTGCGAATGCGCATCTTCATCGCTCCTCTCAGTTCGTCGCCTGGCGGCGCAGCACCATTGCGCGCTCGCCGGCATCGCGGTCCAGGCTCGTGCCGAGGCGGACGAGGCCGCGGGCGATGGCGCGGCGTGTGCCGCCGCGTCGGCGCGCCATCTCGGCGTCGATGAAGGCGATGCGCTCCGGGTCGACGCGTTCGATCGCTCTCTGTCGTTGTTGGAAGATGATCTCGTCCAGTGTCGTCATGGCTCCTCCTCCTCGCCCTTCGCGAGTGTTCAACCTTCGTCGTCTTCGCCACCGACCCAGCCGCTGAGGCGCGCGCCCCGCGGCGGGCCGTGTCGTTCGTCGCGCCAGGGGCGCTCTCGCTCTCGCGCGGGCGGAGCCGTGCGAACATCGATGTTGCGCACGGCGCGGGCGAGCGCCTTCACAAACCAGGTGTTCGCCGAGGTGCCGGCGTTCGAGGCCGCCTGCTGCGCGAGGTCCTTCAGCTCCGCCGGGATGCGGATGGTGATCTTCTCGACGTCACCCTCCAGCGCCGACCACTGCGCCTCCTCGCCGTTGGCGGTGCGCTCATCGACCTCGACGGCGAGACCGTCCGGGCGGTAGGCGAGGCGCACGCGGTAGTGGCTGCCGACCTTCTCGTCGACGGCCTGCGCGAGCTGGGACATCAGGTCGAAGATGGCGCGCTCGACGGGGGTGCGGGCGGCGTCGATGTAGGTCTCGATCTGCCGGCGGCGGTCCTCGTTCTCGATCAGGGCGAGAGGCTGCTTGAGGGCGTCGAATACGGGTTCGGTGCGGAGTTCTGTTGTGGACACGGGCCCTCCGGCCAGCTGTCTGAGGTCTTCGTGATGGCACTATGATGGCACCGTGGGGTCAGGCTGTCAAGGGGTGACAACACCAAATTCCAGCGATTTTTCAATCCTGGAAGTGGCTGCCGAAGCTGCGGTGCCGCCTGGTGTCTAGATCAGCGTCTCGTCGTACTCGATCTCGTTGGCCTGGATGAGGTCACGGAACCAGTAGCCGCTGTCCTTGATGGTGCGCTTCTGGGTTTCGAAGTCGCAGTACGTGAGGCCGAAGCGCTGGCTGAAGCCCATCGCCCACTCGAAGTTGTCGAGCAGCGTCCAGGCGTAGTAGCCGCGGACGTCGCAGCCCTCGGCGATGGCGCGGCCGACCTGGCCGACGTAGCCGTGGTAGTAGTCGATGCGCTCCTGGTCGTGGACGCGGCCGTCCGGGCCGGGGGCGGTGGGGTACGAGCAGCCGTTCTCGGTGACGTAGATCACGGGGTGGCCGTAGTCGCGGTCGACGCGCTTGATCATGTTGTAGAGGCCGGCCGGCCACACCTCCCAGCCGAAGGCGGTGCGCGGGCCGGGGCCGGGCGTGCCGCGGGTGCCGAGATTCCGGTTGCCGGGGTCGTTGCCGATGATGGAGCGCTGGTAGAGGTTGATGCCGATGAAGTCGAGCCTGTCCTTGATCTGCTCCATCTCGCCGGGGCGAATGTCCATGCGGGCGAGCGTCTTCTCCTGCTCGACGTAGGCGTTGGGGTAGGCGCCTTTTACGAGCGGATCGAGGAACCAGGTGTTGGTGAAGCCGTGCTGGCGCTCGGCCGCGGCGACGTCCTCCGGCGCGTCGGATGCGGGGTACATGTACGTCATGCTGAATGCGGTGCCGACGGCGTCGGGCTTGCCGGTGGCGCGCATCGCACGGAGCGCGGCCGTCTGGGCGAGGTTGACGACGTGGGTCGACTTGAGCGCGGTGCCCGTATCGCGGATGCCGGGCGCGTGGGCGCCGTAGAGGTAGGCGAGGAAGGTGAAGCACCAGGGCTCGTTGAAGATCATCCAGCTCTTCACGCGGTCGCCGAGCGCGTTGACGCAGGTCTCGGCGTAGCGGCTGAAGTGGCCGATGATGTCGCGGTTCGCCCAGCCGCCCTCGTCCTGGAGCGCCTGCGGCAGATCCCAGTGGTAGAGCGTCGGGAAGGGCGTGATGCCGTTGGCGAGGAGCTCATCGACGAGGCGGCTGTAGTAGTCGAGGCCCTTCTGGTTGAGCTGACCCTTGCCGTCCGGAAAGACGCGGGGCCAGGCGATGCTGAAGCGATAGCCGCGCATGCCGAGCTGCTTCATGATGGCGACGTCTTCCTTGAAGCGGTGGTACTGGTCGCAGGCGACGTCGCCGGTGTCGCCGTCCATGATCTTGCCCTCGGTGTGGCTGAAGCGGTCCCAGATGGACTCGCCCTTGCCGTCTTCCTGCCAGGCGCCTTCGACCTGGTAGGAGGCGGTGGCGGTGCCCCACGAGAACCCTTCGGGGAATCGCACCTTCTTCATGGGGCAGCTCCTTTCACGCTCCGGAGCCTGAGTGTACGGAGGGCGGACCCGATGCGGGAAGGGGCGGACGGCTTCGTGATCAGTTGACCGTGTTATGGCGGCCACAGAATCGTCAGTTGACGGATTACTTCGTTCTGCACTTTTCGTGTCGCGCCGGGCTCTGAAGGGCGCTTGTCCTTTGCCGCGAAAAGCGGGCGCACTTCCGCAGCGTGAGGCGATGGTACGACGTCGGGCGGTGAAACTCCCAGCGTTTCGCGTCACTGCGAGGTCTCGCCATTACGCAACCACTCTATTGCATATCGTTTGGGGGCAGGCTAACATGCAATAAGGAGGTTGCACATATGGAAGCGACGACGACGGACCGGATCGAAAAGGAGATCGTCATTAGGGCGCCGCGCGATCGCGTCTGGAAGGCGATCAGCGACCCGGTGGAGTTCGGGGCCTGGTTCAAGGTGGACTTCATGGGCGCGCCGTTCGAGGCCGGCAAGCCGGTACACGGGAAGATGACGTACCCCGGCCACGAGGGGGCGCCGTACGAGATGGTCGTCGACCGCATCGAGGCTCCGCGGCTGTTCTCGTTCCGCTGGCATCCATACGGCATCGACCCGAGCGTAGACTACTCGGCGGAGCCGATGACGCTGGTGGAGTTCGTGCTGGAAGAGGTGGCGGGCGGCACGAGGCTGACGATCACGGAGTCGGGGTTCGACGGGATCCCGCTGGCGCGGCGAGCGGAGGCGTTCCGGATGAACAGCCACGGCTGGGAGACGCAGATCCACAACATCGAGGCGTATGTCGCCGGCAGGGCGTAAGCGGCGAACGTCGATCCGGGCGGAGCGGGCGGCGCCGATCTTCGCGGCGCTGGGCGACGAGACGCGGCTGGGGCTCGTCGCGCGGCTGGCGAACCACGACGGGCTCTCGATCACGCAGCTGACGGAGCGCACGGGCGTGACGCGGCAGGCGGTGACGCGGCACCTGGAGGTGCTGGAGGAGGCGGGCGTCGTCAGCGGCGAGCGGCGGGGTCGCGAGCACCTGTGGCGGTTGGAGCGGGCGCGGCTGGCGCTGGCGCGGCGGAGCCTGGACCAGATCTCCGGCTGGTGGGACGAGAAGCTGTCGGAGCTGAAGGCGTCGCTGGAGGAGTAGCGCAGAGCCTCACCAGTTGCGGCTCACCGGGCGCGCGTGGGGCTGGCGTGGGCAGCGCGCCGGTCATCGCGTCGAATCAGACGCATACACTGGCGTCATGAGACTGAGCGTGGCCCTAGCGGCGGCGACACTGTGCATCGCCATGGCGGCCGGCTGCGGTGGCAAGGGCACGCCCTCCGCCGCCTCGCGGGTGGCGACGCCGGAGCCGAGCGCGGGCACGGGCGAGGCGGTGTACCTCTCGATCGGCGATTCGATCCAGTACGGCTGCTGCCACGATCCGAAGCAGTCGTCCGGGGAGCTGTTCCGGGCGTACCTGGAGCAGCGGCTGGGGCGGCCGGTGGAGTGGGTGACGGTGGCGGGGAACGACACCGCGGACACCTTCATCCACGGGCTGAACGGCGGCGTGCCGCAGATGCAGCGGGCGCTGGACGCGCTGGCGCAGTTCAAGCGCGAGGGGCGGCCGGTCGTCGCGATCACGATGAGCATCGGTGGCAACGACTACGTCGAAGTGGGGCAGCGGTGCGCGGATGTCACATCGACGTGCGACCAGGCGTTCGCGGACGTGCTGGCGCGGATGAAGCCAGAGCTAACGGCGATCTACACGGCGATCGACGACGCGAAGGATCCGTCGACGCCGCTCCTGCTGGCGACGTACTACGACGCGTCGGACTGCGGCCAGCCCGGCGTCGATGATTCGCCGACGGACGTCGGGCAGCGGGTGTGGAACGCGACGATCGCGGATGCGGCGAGGCCGTTCGGATTCTTCCTCGTCGATCTCTACACGGCGTTCAAGGGGAAGGCGTGCGAGTACGTCGAGGATGTCGACCCGACGTACTCCGGCTATGCGGTGATCGCGCAGGAGTACGAGCGGGCGTACGAGGCGCTGCCATCGCGGTACGTCGAGCCGTTCGCCGGCGGTGCACCGTAAAGCCGAACGCTAGCGGGCGGGCTGGGTGAGGGCGGCTTCGACCTCCTGGTCGACGTGGAGGGAGCCGTCTTCCGTCGGTGTAGAAGAGGCGCTTGAAGGCGATGCCGCGGTCGCGGAAGATGCGGCCGCCGCCCTCGTGGCGCTCCACGACGGTCATCACGAGCACGACGTCGCAGCCGGCCGACTGCGCGGCCTCGGTCGCCTTGAGGGCGGCGCCGCCCTGGGTGACGGCGTCCTCGACGACGGCGACCTTGCGGCCGGGGCGGATGAGGGGCTCGCCGTCCTCGCTGGCGGCGGCCCGCATCGACGCCTTCTCCTGCGGGCCGTGATCCTTCGCCTCGGCGCGGCCGAAGAACGTCGGCAGGATGCGGCCGGTGTCGAGCGCGGCGCGGCCGACGGCGTCTGCGATGGGGATACAGCCGGCGGCGAGCCCGCCGACGGCTTCGGCGCCGGACGCGAGCACGGCGGGCAGCATCAGCTCGCCGATGATCTTCGCGTAGCGGGGGTGGAGGGTGACGCCCTTGAGGTCGCAGTAGTAGTGGGAGAAGCCGCCGGAGTTGAGGCGCACGGGCTCGGCGTGGATCTCGATGCAGTGGCGCTCGATGGCCTGCTTGAGGGTGGCTACGTCTTCGCGGGTGGGGGGCATCGGGGGCAATGTAGCGCGCGGGTAGGCGGGCGACAATCGCAGCGCGCCGCCGGGGCGCGAGAGGCCCAATCGCCGTCAAGGTTGACGTCGTGCTATCGATTTGTAATGGGTCGCTCGGAGCCGGGAGTTATCCTCCTTAGATGAACGACGCGGTGCAGGATCTCATCAACGGCCACGCCGGCCAGTTCGACCCGCTCGACTGGGCGATGAAGTTCGCCGCGCGGGACCTGATCTTCTTCATCGTGCCTCTCCTGCTGGCGCTCTGGTTCTGGCGCGCGTCCGGCGTCGAGCGGGCGCGCAATCAACGAGCGGCGGCGCTGGCCGTCGTGGCGGTGGGGATCGCGCTGGCGCTGGGGACGCTGGCCTCGCACCTGCACTACCAGGCGCGGCCGTTCGTCTCCGACTCCTCGACCAAGCTGCTGATCGGGCACTCCGCGGACAACAGCTTCCCGAGCGACCACGCCGTCGTCTGCTTCGCACTGGCGACGGCGCTGACGTGCTGGAAGCGCTTCCTAGGATCGCTGGTGCTGGTCGGCGCGTTGCTGGTGGGCGTGTCCCGCGTCTACGTCGGCGTGCACTGGCCGGGCGACGTGGCTGCGTCGGCGGTCATCGGCGCATTCGCGGGGGCGGCGAGCGCGGCGCTGATGCCACTCGCGGTGCGCGTGCAGGCGTTCATGAGCAACTACCTGCCGGACTTCCTGCTGGCCTCACCGGGTCCGACAACGGGCGGGATGCGACCGTCCAGCTAGCCACGATCTCACCACTCCGCTCGTAGATGATGTCGGGCGTTCGACCTGCGTTCGCGTCCGAAACCCATCGCTGGCGCGCCAGCGATCCGGAGGCGTTCTCGCGCTACTCGAACAGTGGGCGCTGGGAGGACGACGGGGCGGCCGGTTTCGGCGGCAGGCCGAGGTGCTCATAGCAGAGGCGGGTGGCCTGGCGGCCGCGGGGGGTGCGCTGGAGGAAGCCGAGCTGCATGAGGTAGGGCTCGTAGACGTCCATGATGGTGTCGGCGTCCTCTGAGATGGAGGCGGCGATGGTCTCCAGGCCGACGGGGCCGCCGTCGAACTTCTCGCAGATGGCCCGAAGCACGCGCTCGTCGACGCTGTCGAGGCCGAGGTGGTCGATCTCGAGACGGCGCAGCGCTTCGGCGGCGACTTCTTCCGTGATGGCGCCATCGGCGCGGACCTGCGCGTAGTCCCGGACGCGGCGGAGGAGTCGGTTGGCGACGCGCGGGGTGCCGCGGGCGCGCTGGGCGATGGCCTGCGTGCCGGCGTCATCGATCTCGACGCCGAGGATGGATGCGGAGCGGCGAATGATGCGCGAGAGGGCTTCGACGTCGTGGAAGTCGAGGCGGTAGACGTGGCCGAAGCGGTCGCGGAGGGGCGGGGACATCATGGCGTAGCGCGTCGTGGCGCCGATCAGGGTGAAGGGCTTGATGGCGAGGCGGATCGAGCGGGCGCCGGGGCCCTTGCCGGTGACCCAGTCGATGGCGCCGTCCTCCAGCGCGGGGTAGAGGAACTCCTCGACGATGCGGGAGAGGCGGTGGATCTCGTCGATGAAGAGCACGTCGCCGGTCTGGAGGCCGGTGAGGATGGCGGCGAGGTCGCCGATGCGCTCGACGGCGGGGCCTGAGGTGACGCGAATGCTGACCTGCATCTCGGCGGCGATGATGTAGGCGAGGGTGGTCTTGCCGAGGCCGGGCGGGCCGTAGAGGAGGACGTGGTCGAGGGACTCGCCGCGCTGGCGGGCGGCCTGGATGGAGATGGAGATGTTCTCCTTCACCTTCTCCTGGTTGATGTACTCGGCGAGCGAGCGGGGGCGGAGGGAGGTGTCGGCCTGAATGTCGCCGTCCTGGGGGTCGCCGGCGATCACGCGGTCGGTCTGTTGCGGCTCGGTGCGTGCCATCGCTGAATGATAGCGGTTGGATCCGTCGCCGGTTCCGTCAGGCGCGGGTGACGGTCGTGTCGGCGCCGGTGCCTTCGAGCTTCACCTTGCCCTCGGACTGGAGCTTGTGGAGGTGGGAGATGATCTGGCCGGTGGCCATGGCGTTGAGGCGCTTGTCCAGCTCCGGGTAGATGGCCTTCAGCAGCGACTTCACGCTGTCCTTGCCTTCGCCGAGCAGGCGGACGATCTGATCCTCGCGCTGCTGGCGATGGTCGATGAGCTCCTGGATCTTGCGGTTCGGCTCCTTCACCGCGGGGCCGTGGCCGGGGCAGAGGATCTCCGCATCGAGCGACTGCATCTTGCGAAGCGAGCGGATGTACTCGGCCATGTCGCCGTGCGGCGGCGGGGAGATGGCGGCGGTGCCGACGCCGAGCACGTTGTCGCCGGCGAAGAGCACGCGCTCGTCCTCGAGGAAGATGCAGAGATGACCGGCGGTGTGGCCGGGGGCGTGCACGCAGCGGAGGCGCAGGTTGCCGACTTCGAGGACATCGCCGTCGGAGACGCGGACGTCCGGGGTGGCCTTCGCGGCCTCGGCGATCCACTTCTTCGCCTGCTCGCGCGCCTCCTTCTGGTCCTCCGGGATCTCCATGTCGCTCGTGGCGTACTGGGGGTTGGTGAGCAACGTCTCCTCGTCCTTATGGACGACGATCTTCGCGCCGGTGGCCTCGCGCAGGCGGTTGGCGCCGCTCGAGTGGTCGTAGTGGTGGTGGGTGATGATGATGTACTTCGGGTGCTCGGCGCCCAGCTCCTTGAGCATGGCGGTGCGCTTCTCGAACGACTCGTCGTCGCCGAAGCCGGCGTCGATCAGGGCCGACTCCGCGCCGTCGCGGACGAGGAAGACGTTGGGCGGGTAGGGCTGGGGGAACCACTTGAGGTCGACGTGGAGGCTGGTGACGTGGGGCGTGATCTCGATCGGCACGTGGCACACTCCCAGGCTGTCCCCCGGTCCGTGCGGGCCTGGAGGCGCGGGGATCGTACGAGAAGGGGGCGATAGGGTCGAGCGGGGCGCGCCGGCCCGGTTTGACAACGGCATGTTTACGCGCGATGCGGGCGAACCTACAATCGGGGTTCAGCGGAGGCGTGCCTGGCGCACGGCTCATGGAAAGAGAGGACCCTGAGATGACACTGATCAACGAGTTCAAGGCGTTCCTGCTGCGCGGCAACGTCGTCGACCTGGCGGTCGCGGTGGTGGTGGGCGCGGCGTTCAAGTCGATCGTGGACGCGCTGGTGGCGGACTTCATCACGCCGATCGTGGCAGCGATCGGCGGGAAGCAGGACTTCTCGTCGCTGCACTTCACGATCAACGACAGCGTGTTCGCGTACGGCGACTTCATCAACCAGCTGCTGTCGTTCGTGATCATCGCGGCGGCGGTGTTCTTCCTGGTGGTGGTGCCGGTGAACACGCTGATGGCGCGGGCGAAGAAAGAGCCGCCGGTGGACCCGACGTCGAAGAAGTGCGCGGAGTGCCTGAGCGAGATCCCGATCGACGCACGGCGGTGCGCGTTCTGCACGTCGGCGCAGGCGGCGTAGATAAGATCGCTCCAATGGTTGACGCAGTTGTCGAATTCGCGCGTGGTGCGATAACAGCTCGGCAACAGGGCAGACGGCCGGGCGGCGGTAGAGTGCAGCGTCGGCGCAACAATCGTTGCGGAACAGATGTGAAGGGCGACGCGAGATGACGCTGCTGGAGTTTGGATTCGACAACGCGTTCGGGCTGCCGGCGCACCCGCTGGTCGTGCATGCGGCCGTCGTGCTGGTGCCGCTGGCGGCGCTGGCGTTCGTGGCGACGGGATGGCGGGCGAAGTGGCGGGAGATGTACTACCTGCCGATCACGCTGCTGGCCGTGGCGGGATCGGTCGCGAGCTGGATCGCCAAGCAGACGGGCGAGTCGTTGCAGGAGACGGTGCGCGCGGCGGGCAAGCGGGTGGGCGACCATCCGCAGCACGGCGACATCGCGTTCGTGACGGCGACGTTGTTCGCGATGGCGTGCGTGGCCGTGTACGTGTACCAGCAGTACGGCGAGCAGCTGCGCGAGCGGTTCGGGCTGCAGGACAAGTTCCGGCTGCCGGTCGACGAGCAGGTGGCGCTGTACGTGGCGACCGTACCGTTCGCGGCGCTGGCCGTACTGGCGATGGTCGTCGCCGGGCACTCAGGCGCGACGCTGGTGTGGAGCACGAGCAAGTAGGCTCAGTCGCCGCACCCGCCAGCTTGACTCCGGCCGAGGCTCCGCTCCCCGCTATGGCGGCTATTGCGCGATAATGCGCGACCGCTGCGGCAGACCGGCGGTGAACGCGGGGGGCATTGCCAAGCGAACGGATCCAGCGGCAGATCGACCGTCTCCTCGACGAGACGGAGGCGGCGCTCGTCGAGCACGACTGGGCGCGCGTGCGCACGCTCGCGGCGGACGTGCTGCGGCTCGACCCGGAGAACGCCGACGCGCGCGAGTTTCTCGCCGCCGCCGAGCGCGACGGCGGGGACGGCCATGGCGCATCTTCGTCGCAGCCGGCCGCAACCGAAGCTCCGTCCGCGCCGCCGCTCCCTAAATCGTTCGCCGGCGGCCGCTACGACGTGCGCCGCTTCCTCGGGGAGGGTGGCCGCAAGCGCGTCTACCTGGCGCACGACACGAAGCTCGACCGCGACGTCGCCGTCGCCATCATCAAGACGGAAGGGCTCGACGCGCAGGGGCTCTCGCGGGTGCAGCGCGAGGCGCGCGCGATGGGAAAGCTCGGCGACCACCCGAACGTCGTTACCATCCACGACGTCGGCGACGACGACGGCCAGCCGTACATCGTCAGCCAGTACATGGCGGGCGGCGCGGTTGACGGGCTGGACCTGCCGCTGCCGATCGAGCGCACGATCGAGATCGCGAAGGGCGTGTGCAAGGGGCTGGCGCACGCGCACAAGCACGAGGTGGTGCATCGCGACCTGAAGCCGGGCAACGTCTGGCTCGCCGCGGACGGGACGGCCGAGATCGGCGACTTCGGGCTGGCGGTGGCGCTGGAGCAGTCGCGGCTGACGATGCACGGGATGCTCGTCGGGACCGTGGCGTACATGCCACCGGAGCAGGCGCTGGGCGGCGAGGTGACGCCGCGCGCGGACCTCTACTCGCTGGGCTGCATGCTCTACGAGATGGTTGCGGGCCGGCCTCCGTTCGTCAGCGACAACCCGAGCGCCGTGATCAGCCAGCACATCAACACGCCGCCCGTGGCGCCGTCGTGGCATGCGGAGTCGTGCCCGCTCGCGCTCGAGGAGCTGATCCTGCGTCTGCTGGCGAAGGACCCATCGGAGCGGCCGGCCAGCGCGGACGACGTGCTGGCGGCGCTCGAACGCATCGACCCGGCCGGCAAGGCGGCGACGCACTCCGAGTCCAACGTGCTGGACCGGCTGTCGCTCGGCGTATTCGTCGGGCGGGAGCAGGAGCTGGAGCGGTTGCGGACGGCGTTCGACAACGCGGTCTCCGGGCATGGCGGGCTGGTGATGCTGGTGGGCGAGCCGGGCATCGGCAAGACGCGCACGACGCAGGAGCTGGAGACGTACGCCAAGATGCGCGGCGCGCAGGTGCTGTGGGGCCGCACGCACGAGTCGGCCGGTGCGCCGCCGTACTGGCCGTGGCTGCAGGCCGGCAACCAGTACGCTGCCGCGCACCAGGACGACCTGCCGACGGTCATCGGGCCGCAGATGACGCCCGAGGCGATCAACGAGCTGACCCGCATCTTCCCGTGGCTGCTGACGGGGGTGAACGTCACGCCCGCCGCCGGAGATCTCCGACCCCGAGGTCGCGCAGTTCCGGTTGTTCGACGCCTACGCGCAGTACGTGCGCGCGATCGCGGCCCAGGCGCCGCTGGTGATCGCGCTCGACGACCTGCACTGGGCGGACAAACCGACGCTGCTGCTGCTGCAGCACCTCGCGCGGGAGCTGTCGCGGATGCGGGTGCTGATCGTGGGGAACTACCGCGACACGGACATCACGCGGCAGAGCGCGCTTTCCGAGACGCTGGCCTCGCTGAACCGAGAGTCGGGCTTCGACCGGATCGTGCTGCGGGGCCTCGACCGAGACGAGGTGGGCGCGTACATCAAGGCGCGCGCCAACGTCGTGCCGCAGCGGGAGGTGCTGGACCGCATCTTCGAGGAGACGGAGGGCAACGCGTTCTTCCTGAGCGAGGTCGTCAACCTGATGGCGCAGGAGGGCACGCTGACGAGGACGTCGATCTCCGACATCGCCATCCCGGACGGCGTGCGCGAGGCGCTGGGCCGCCGCTTGAACCGGCTGACGGAGGAGACGAACGAGCTGCTGCAGATCGCGGCCATCATCGGCCGCGACTTTACGTACGACACGCTGACGCTGCTCGGCGACCGCGACGAGGACGCGCTGCTGAAGATGATCGAGGAGGCGCTGGAAGCGCGCGTCATCGAGGAGACGGAGACAGGCGGGACGCTACCGGTTCACGCACGCGCAGATGCAGGAGACGCTGCTGGCGGAGCTTTCGACGACGCGGCGGGTGAGGCTGCACGGCCAGGTGGGCGAGGCGCTGGAGAAGCGCTACGGCGTCCACGCCGAGGAGCGGGCGGGGCGGCTGGCGATGCACTTCAGCGAGGCGGCGACGCTCTCGCCGCGGTTCGGGGAGAAGGCGGCGAAGTACTCTGCCATCGCCGGGCGGCAGGCGCTGGCGCAGTCCGCGTACCCGGAGGCGGCGCGGCACTTCCGCGCGGCGCTCTCCGCCCGCGAGGGGCAGGAGATGGACGACGAGATGGCGGAGCTGCTGTTCGAGCTGGGGAAGGTCGCCGGACACAACGCTGACATCGCGGAGTCGTGGCGCAGCTTTCGGCAGGCCTTCGATTACTACTTCAGCGCCGGGAACGTCGCGCGCGCGGTCGACGTTGCGTACGCGGCGGGAACGAGCATGCTCCTCATACGACCGTCGCAGGCACAGCTCATCGA
>CAWJLO010000031.1:0-16595 GCA_963843685.1 uncultured Chloroflexia bacterium | reverse complement strand
ACCGGCCGCCCGCCGTTCCTCGGCGACGACGCCGTCGGCGTCATCTCACAGCACATCAACACCGCCCCCGTCGACCCCTCCTGGCACAACCCCGAGTGCCCCAAGCCGCTCGAGGCGCTCATCCTCCGCCTCCTCGCGAAGTCCCCCGACGAGCGCCCGGCCTCCGCGCAGGACGTCGCCCAGGAGCTCCGCCGCATCCTCGACCGCTCGACCGTCGACACCATCCACCCGCAGACGCCCGACGCCGCGACCGACCTGCGCGCGCTCAACTGGGGCATCTTCGTCGGCCGCCGCGAGGAGATGGAGGGGCTGAAGGACTCGCTCGAGGGCGCGCTCTCCGGCAAGGGCTCGCTGGCGATGCTCGTCGGCGAGCCCGGCATCGGCAAGACGCGCCTGGCCGAGGAGTTCGCCGTCTACGCCGGCCTCCGCGGCGCCCAGGTGCTCACCGGCCACTGCTACGAGGGCGAGGCGTCGCTGCCCTACCGCCCCTTCGTCGAGGCGTTCCGCCAGTACACCCGCTCGCGCCCCGACGCGGAGCTGCGCGCCCAGCTCGGCCCCGGCGCGCCGGAGATCGCGACGCTCGTCTCGGAGATCCGGCAGCGCTTCCCGGACATCGAGGAGGCCGCGAAGCTCGACCCCGACGCCGAGCGCCTTCGCCTCTTCGAGAGCGTGACGGAGTTCCTCCACAACGCCTCCGCCGCGCAGCCGCTCGTGCTGCACCTCGACGACATCCACTGGGCCGACAAGCCCTCCCTGCTCCTCCTCCAGCACCTCGCGCAGCGCACCGCGCGCGACCGCCTGCTCCTCCTCGGCGCCTATCGCGACGTCGAGCTGGAGCGCACGCACCCGCTGTCGGAGGTGCTCGGCAACCTGCGCCGCCTCCCGAATTACCGCCGCGTCCTGCTCCGCGGCCTCCCGCGCGAATCGGTCGAGGATCTCCTCACCATGCTCAACCCCGGCGAGGAGAACGCCGCCGGCCGCCAGGCGCTCGCCGCCGCGCTCTACCAGGAGACGGAAGGCAACCCCTTCTTCATCCGCGAGGTGCTCGCCCACCTCATCGAGACCGGCAAGATTGTGCACGAGAACGGGCGCTTCGTCGGCCGCGTCTCCAGCGTGTCGGAGCTCGGCATCCCCGAAGGCGTGCGCGAGGTCATCGGCCGCCGCCTCTCGCGCATGTCCGACGGCTGCAACCGCATGCTCACGCTCGCGTCGACGATGACCGGCGGCTTCACGTGGGACGCGCTGAAGGCCGTCAACGGCGACGTGCCGGAGGCGCAGCTCCTCGACCTGCTGGAGGAAGCGCTCGGCGCGCAGCTCATCGCCGAGCGCAAGGGCGACGCCAGCGGCAGCTACGACTTCACGCACGCCCTCATCCGCCAGACGCTGTACGACGAGCTGAGCACGCCCCGCCGTGTCCTCCTGCACCGCCAGATCGGCGAGTCGCTCGAGCGGCTGTACGCGGCCAACGTCGACGCGCACCTTTCCGAGCTGGCCCACCACTTCTACCAGGCAGCCCCGGGCGGTGATGTGGCGAAGGCGATCGATTACGCGACCCGTGCTGGCGATCGGGCGATGAGCGTCGCAGCGTGGGAGGAGGCAGCAGGACACTACGACCGCGCGCTACAGCTGCTCGAGCTGCAGGCACCGGTAGATTCGGCGCAGCAGTGCGAAATGCTCCTCGCCATAGGTCATGCGGAGTTCTCGTCAGGTGACACGGAGAAGGCGCGCGCGACTTATCGCCGCGCGGGCGACATCGCGCGTACGGGCGCCGACACCGAACGGCTCGGCCTCGCCGCGTTGGGATTCGCGCGCCTCGTCAGCGTGGGATTCATCAACGCGGCGAACGTCGACTTCCTCCGTGAGGCTCTCGACGCACTGCCCGCGCAGGACAGCGCGGTCAAGGCCATGCTGCTCTCGCGCCTGGGCCAGGAGATGTACTTCGGCTCGCAGGAGGAGTTTGACCGGCTGACTCGCGAGGGAGTCGACGTTGCCCGGCGGGTTGGTGATCGTAAGGCGCTGGGTGAGTGCTTAAGCGCGCGAATGTGGGGCGGTACGACGTTCGTCGACTCGGCTGAGGAACGCCTAGTCGACGCGAACGAAATCATCGCATTGGCCGAGGAGACGGGCGACCGCCAGCGCCTAAGCATGGGGCTGTTCCAACGCATCGCCAACCGGATGGTCGTGCGCGAAGTGCAGAAAGCCTACGCCGATATTGAGGCCTTCGCGCCACTAGCCGACCAACTGCGGATGCCCTTCTACTACTGGCAGTTGGCACTCTTCCGCTCGATGCGAGCACTGTTCGAGGGGCGCTTGAACGACGCCGAGCAGCTCGCCCAGGAAGCGCTCTCGATCGGGCAGCGTGGCCAAGCCGAGACCGCGGGCCAGATGTTCGCGGCGCAGCTCTTCGCCATCCGGCGCGAGCAGGGCCGCATCGCGGAGCTTGCTGATGGAATTCGCGCCATGGTGGAGGCCTATCCCGCGATCCCGGCATGGCGCACGGCACTGGCTTACAACTACGCCGAGCGCGGCATGGTCGAAGACGCGCGTCGCGAGTTCGAGATCCTGGCAGCCGATAACTTCGCGATGTTTCCGCGCGATGCCAACTGGCCGATCGCGCAGGCGCTGCTCGTTGAGACGTGCATGTACCTACGAGATCGCGATCGGGCTGCGTACCTCTACGATCAGCTCGCACCGTCGGCCGACAAGTGCGTGATCGTAGGTGCTTGCGTCGATGTCTACGGCGTAACACACGGCGCTCTAGCACGCCTCGCCACGCTGCTCGAACACTGGGATGATGCCGAGCGGCACTTTGTCGCAGCACTCGACATGAATACCCGCATGGGCGCCGGCCGCTGGATCGCGCGGACACACTTGCGCTACGGCGAAATGCTCATGCGCCGCGACCGTGCCGGCGATCGTGAGAGGGCGCTCGCGCACCTCGCGAAGGCGATTGAAATTTCAGAGCCACTCGGCATGAAGGCGAACGTAGATGAAGCACTGAGGTTCAAGCTCCAACTGCAGGGCGTGTCGTCCAGCGGCATCTACACCTCGATCGACAACGTCGCCCGCGCCGTCGAGACCGAGCGGCCCGCCATCACCGTCCACCCCGCCCCCGACGGCACCGTCACGCTGATGTTCAGCGACATCGAGGACTCGACGGTGCTCACCGAACGCCTCGGCGACCACGCCTGGCAGGAGCTCCTGCGCAAGCACAACGCCCTCATCCGCGAGCAGCTCAGCGCGCACGACGGCTACGAAGTGAAGACGATGGGCGACGGCTTCATGGTCGCCTTCCAGTCGGCGAAGAAGGCCCTCGACTGCGCGATCGCCATCCAGCGCGCCTTCGCGGAGCACAACGCGGCGGATGGCGAGCACGT
Source organism: uncultured Chloroflexia bacterium (assembly GCA_963843685.1). Taxonomy (GTDB): domain Bacteria; phylum Chloroflexota; class Dehalococcoidia; order DSTF01; family JACRBR01; genus DASQHL01. The sequence goes on along the minus strand of CAWJLO010000031.1, from coordinate 13,218 downwards.
GAAGGTGCGCATCGGCCTGCACGCGGGCGAAGCGATCCGGGACGGCGACGACTTCTACGGCAAGAACGTGATCATGGCGTCGCGCGTCGCCGGCAAGGCGGTCGGCGGCGAGATCCTCGTGTCGTCGCTGCTGCGGCAGCTTGTTGAGAGCAGCGTGGGCGCCGGGACGTTCGGCGACGGGCGCGAGGTGGAGCTGAAGGGGCTGGCGGGGACGCACACGGTGTACGCGGTCAGCGCAGGCGAGGCCTGACCGAAGCGCCGGCGCGCGCCTATACTCGCGGCATGGCTTCTATTCCCGAGATCGCATCGCTGCCGGAGGTGCGGCGGGCGTTGCTGCGCTGGCACCGCTCGCGGGGGATGCACGCGCCGTGGCGGGAGTCGGGCGACCCGTACCAGGTGCTCGTCGCGGCCGTGATGGCGCAGCAGACGCAGATGAGCCGCGTGATGCCTTCGTACGAGCGATTCGTCGCCGCGTTTCCGACCGTGGAGTCGCTTGCGGGCGCGTCGTTGGGCGACGTGATCCGGGTGTGGGCGGGGATGGGATACAACCAGCGGGCGGTGCGGCTGCACCGGGCGGCGCGGACGATCGTCGCCGGCGGATGGCCGCACGAGGCGGCGGAACTGGCGCGGATCGAGGGGATCGGGCCGTTCACGGCGGCCGTAATCGCGTCGTTCGCGTTCGGCGAGCCGGCGGCTTGCGTGGACACGAACGTGCGTCGGGTGCTGGGGCGGCTGGCGGCGGACGAGGCGATCTCAGCATCGGCGCTGCAGCGGCTGGCTGATTCGGCGATGGCGGTACGAGCGCCGGCGCGCTGGAACCAGGCGGTGATGGATTACGGTGCGCGGGTCTGCACGCCGCGGCCGAAGTGCGCCGAGTGCATCGTCTCGCGCTGGTGCGCGTCGCGGGAGCGGTACGCGTCGCCCGTGCGGAAGGTGGCGGAGGGGCGGGCGACGTACGCAGCGAAGCGGCCACAGCCGGCGTACGAGGGCTCGGCGCGCTGGTACCGGGGGAAGATCATCGACGCGCTTCGGGAGTTGCCGCCGGGCGGCTCGGTAACGATGCGCTCGCTTCGCACGAAGATCGCCGCGAACGGCGACGGGCCCTCGGATGAGGAAACGCGCACGCTGGTCGAGGCGCTGGAGCGGGCGGGGCTGGCGGTCGTTCGGGGCGGGCGGGCGTCACTGCCGGAGTAGTGCCCTCGACGCCACCATCGTCGTACCATGGAGGCTCACGCCCTGACCGCGGCCGACGGCGGCCGCAGCGTTCCGGAACAGGAGGCCAAGATGAGTACGAACGGCAGCGGACCGGCGAAGGCGGTCGTCGTGACCGGCGCCTCGACGGGCATCGGCGAGGCGTGCGCGCTGCGGCTGGACAACATGGGCTACATCGTCTTCGCGGGCGTGCGGAAGGAGGCGGACGCGCAGGCGCTGCGGCAGAAGTCGTCGTCGCGGCTGACGCCGCTGATGCTGGACGTGACGGACGCGGGCTCGATCGCGGCGGCGGCGCGGTCCGTGGGCGAGGCGCGCGACGGCGCCGGGATTTCCGGGCTGGTGAACAACGCGGGCATCGCCGTGGGAGCGCCCATGGAGTTCGTGCCGATCGACGACCTGCGTCGGCAGCTCGAAGTGAACGTGATCGGCCAGGTCGCGGTGACGCAGGCGTTCATGCCGCTGCTGCGGATGACGCGCGGACGGATCGTCAACATCGGCTCGGTCAGCGGACGGCTGTCGTCGCCGTTCACCGGGCCGTACTCGGCGTCCAAATTCGCGATGGAAGCGATCACGGACGCGATGCGCGCGGAGCTGCGGCCGTGGGGCATGCAGATCTCGATCGTGGAGCCGGGGAGCATCGCGACGCCGATCTGGGACAAGTCGCTCGGGGAGGCGCGCGAGATGCTCGATCGGCTGCCGCACGAGGCGCGACGGCTGTACGACGACGCGATCGAGAAGATGTTCGCGTACATGGAGGAGGCGGGGAGGAAGGGTATCGCGCCGGACGCGGTGGCGAAGGCGGTGGCGCACGCGCTGACGGCGAAGACGCCGAAGACGCGCTACCTCGTCGGGATGGACGCGCGGATCCAGGCGACGCTGGCGAAGGTGGCGCCCGACCGCGTGCGGGACAATTTGATCCGGCGGCAGATCAAACTGTCGAACGCGGCGCCGGACGTGAACTCGCCGGAGAAGGAGAAGGTGGCCGCGGGCGACTGAGCGCGGCCGCGAGGTTCGGAGGAAACCATGCCCGCTGACGTGATCAAGGTGGGGCCGCTGGGCCCGTACGACAACAACGCCTACGTCATCGTGGACCGCGCGACGAAGAAGTCGATCATCGTCGACGCGCCGTTCGAGAGCGAGAAGACGGTGGAGGCGGCGAAGGGCACGGAGCCGCTGATGATCGCGGTGACGCACCGGCACGGCGACCACTGGGCGAACATCGACCTGCTGAAGGAGAAGCTGAGCGCGCCGGTGTTCTGCCACGAGAGCGACCGCGCGCAGTACCGGGAGAAGGTGCTGGACACGCTCGCCGACGGCGCGAACGTGCCGCTGGGTGAGTCGACCGTGAAGGTGATCCACACGCCGGGGCACACGCCGGGCAGCATCTGCCTGCTCGTCGATGGCGTGCTGATCTCCGGCGACACGCTGTTCCCGGGCGGGCCGGGGCGGTCCGATTCGCCGGAAGCGCTGCGCGAGATGATCATCTCGATCGAGTCGAAGCTGCTGACGCTGCCGGACGACACGGCGGTGTTCCCGGGCCACGGCGACAACACGACGATCGGCGCGTCGAAGCGAGAGTTCGCCGTGTTCAAGTCGAAGGAGCATGCGGCGGACCTGCACGGCGACGTGCTGTGGGAGTCGTAGGCAGTTCGGTTGTCGGTCGTCGGGGGTGACGATTGAGCGCTGATTGCGAGATCTGCCGGCGCATGAAGGACGGGGTCTCGGACGCGAACCCGTACTTCGTGGCGGACCTGGAGTCGGGGTACGCCGTGCTGGGCGACAACCAGTACGTCCCCGGCTACACGCTCTTCATCTCAAAGACGTGCGTGCCGGAGCTGCACGAGTTGGCGCCGGAGCGGCGCTCGCGGTTCCTGGACGAGATGGCGACGGTCGCGGAGGCGGTGTTTCGGGCGTTCGAACCGCGGAAGCTGAACTACGAGCTGCTGGGCAACTCCGTCGCGCACCTGCACTGGCACCTGATCCCGCGCTACGCCGACGATCCGAAGCCGGAGTGGCCGATCTGGAGCAACGAGGCGTTCCTCAGCGCGCCACGCGTGACGCCCGTCGAGCCGGAGGTGCTGGCGGAGCGGCGGCAGCGGCTGCGCGACGCGCTCGCGTCGGTGCGCGGGGCGACCCGGTGATGACGGCCGCTATTCGTCGCGCGACGAAGGACGACATCGAGGCGATCGCGGCACTGCACGCGGACAGCTGGCGGCGGACGTATCGCGGCATGATGAGCGACGAGTTCCTGGACGGGGACGTCCTTGGCGACCGGATGGCGGAGTGGAGCAAGCGGCTGACGTCGCCCGCGGCGAACCAACTGGTGCTGGTCGCCGACGACGGCGGCACGATCCGCGGCTTCGTGTGCGCGTACGGCGACGACGACGCCCGCTGGGGGACGCTGGTCGACAACCTGCACGTGCGTCACGACGCGCGCAGGCTGGGCACCGGCGCGCGGCTGATGCGAGAGGCGGCGGCGTGGGCGGTCGAGCGCTATCCGGCGCGCGGCATGTACCTGTGGGTGCTGCAGAAGAACGTGAACGCACAGCAGTTCTACGGGCGCATCGGCGGCGTGAACGTGGAGGCGAAGGTGCACGAGGACGTCGGGCGGGGCGCGGCGCACTCGTTCCGCATCGCCTGGGCGGACCCGCGCGCGCTGGTCGAACGGACTGACGGCATCGAAGCGAGGTGAACGCATGGCGACGATGACGAAGCGGGAGCGGGTACGGGCGACGCTGGCCGGCGAGCCGGTCGACCACGTGGCGGCGTCGCTCTGGGGGCATGACTTCCTGAGGGAGTGGATGCCGGGTCAGCTGATGGAGGCGACGCTGGAGGCGTACCTGGCGAACGACTGGGACTTCATCAAGCTGAACCCGCGCGCGACGTACTTCGCGGAAGCCTGGGGGAACGAGTACGAGCGGCCGACGGAGCAGCGGCAGCCGCGCCTCACGCATCTTCGGGTCACGGACGCCAGGGAGCTGGCCGAGATTGAACCGGCCGACGCGAACGCGGGCGTGTTCCACGAGCACCTGCATGCACTGCGATTGCTGCTGGGCGAAGTGCGCGGGGAGGTCGACGTGATCCAGACGATCTTCTCGCCGCTGTCGGTCGTGGGGCAGCTCTGCGGGCCGGAGCGGAAGTTCCAGGAGTTCGCGGCGGAGGATCCGGCGTCGGCGCGCCACGCGCTGGAGTCGGCAACACAGACGCTGGCGTCGTACGCGCGGGCGTGCATCGAAGCGGGGGCATCGGGCATCTTCTTCGCGCCGCTGCTCTGGGCGAGCCGTGACACGTGCGAACCATCGTTCTACGCGGAGTGGGGACGGCCGTACGACCTGCGCGTGCTGGAGGCGGCGGCGGGCGCGCCGTTCAACGTGCTGCACGTCTGCCGCAACCACAACATGCTGTTCGAACTCTTGGACTACCCCGTGGCCGCGTTCAACTGGGCCGATCACGGCGAAGGGAACCCGGGGCTGCGCGACGCGCGGGGCCGCACTCGCAAGGCGCTGATGGGCGGCATCGACCAGACGCGGCTGCACACGATGTCGCCGGACGAGGTGGCGGCGCAGGCGCGCGAGGCGCTGGGCGTCGGGCCAGGGCTCTTCCTGACGGCGGGGTGCGCGATCAAGCCGGAGACGCCGGCGGCGAACCGGGCGGCGGTGGCCGCGGCTGCGCGAGGCTAGGACCCGCGATCAGCCGTTGAAGGCGTCGACCTTCTTGTGGAAGACATCGGGCAGGATCTTCAGCACCGGCGCCGACATGTCCACCATGCGCGAGGCGAACTCGGAGTCGTCGATCTTCTTGTCCATGTTGTAGCGCGGGTACGTCACGAAGAGGACGAGCAGCACCTCGACGATGAAGAACGCCTTGACGGCGCCGAACATCGCGCCGAGGAGCTGGTCCATGATGCCGAGCTGGAGGATGGTGACGGCGGGGTGCACGAGCATCGCCAGCAGCTGGCCGGCGAGGCTGATGCCCACAAAGATGATAAGGAAGGAGATGACGGACGCGGTCGTGTTGTTGTCGATGCTGACGAGCAGCGTGTCCGCCACGTTGCCGTAGAACAGGCCCGCGAGGACGGCTCCCAACAGCGCGGACGACATGCCGATGATCTCGCGGATGAACCCGGCCTGGAACGCCGTGATGATGAAGAAGAGGAAGATGATGGCGATGGTGGCGTCGACCCAGGTCATGCTTCACCCGTCCTGTCATCGAGGGCGACGCGCAGGACATCCGCCATATCGCCGGCGAAGACGAAGCGCAGCTCGCGCATGACGGCCGGCGGGACGTCGCCCAGGTCTTTTTCGTTGCGCTTCGGCAGCACGAACGTCTTGATACCGGCACGGTGGGCGGCGAGGATCTTCTCCTTCAGCCCGCCGACCGGCAGCACGCGTCCGCGCAGCGTGATCTCGCCCGTCATGGCGACGCGTCGGCTGATGGGGCGCCGGGTGAGCGCGGAGATCATCGCAGTGGCGATGGTGATGCCGGCCGAGGGCCCCTCCTTCGGCACGGCGCCCGCGGGCACATGTACGTGGATGTCGTTCTTCTCGAACACCTCCGGCGGGATGTGGAGGTCGGCCGAACGCGAGCGCGCGTAGGAGAGCGCGGCCTGCGCCGACTCGCGCATCACCTCGCCGAGCTGGCCCGTGAGCGTCAGGCCACCCTTGCCGGGCATGAGCGTCACCTCGACGCCGAGGACGTCCCCGCCGAGCTCCGTGCGGGCGACGCCCGTCGCAACGCCGACCTGGTCGGTCTCCTCGGCGGCGCCCCAGAAGAACTTCTGCGGCCCCAGGTATGCGCCGACGTTGCCCGCGCCGATGTGCACGGGCGACGTGTCGTGTTCGGCGAAGCGGCGCGCCACCTTGCGGCAGATGCCGCCGATCTCGCGCTCCAGGTTGCGGACGCCGGCCTCGTGCGTGTGCTCACGGACGATCTTCTTGAGCGCGCCGGGCGTGAAGGTGAGCTGCAGGCGCGACAGGCCGTGCTCCTCGAGCTGCTTGGGCACGAGGAACTGCTGGGCGATGCGCAGCTTCTCGTCCTCGATGTAGCCGGGCAGCTCGATCACCTCCATGCGGTCGCGCAGCGCCGGGATCACCGGGATCGAGGATGTTGGCCGTCGCGATGAACATCACGCGCGACAGGTCGTAGTCCACGTCGAGGTAGTGGTCGGAGAACGCATGGTTCTGCTCCGGGTCCAGCACCTCCAGCAGGGCGGATGACGGGTCGCCGCGGAAGTCCGTGCCGAGCTTGTCGACCTCGTCCAGCATGAACACGGGGTTGACCGTGCCGGCCTGGCGCATGGCGTGAATGATGCGGCCGGGGAGCGCGCCGACGTAGGTGCGGCGGTGGCCGCGGATTTCCGCCTCGTCGCGGATGCCGCCGAGGCTGACGCGCACGAACTTGCGGCCGAGGGCCTCGGCGATCGAGCGGCCCAGGCTGGTCTTGCCGACGCCGGGCGGGCCGACGAAGCAGAGGATGGGGCTGCGGAGCTTCTCCTTCGCGAGCTGGCGGACGGCCATGTACTCCAGGATGCGCTCCTTCACCTTCTCGAGGCCGAAGTGGTGCCTGTCGAGCGTGCGGGCGGCGTCCCGGAGGTCCAGGTGGTCGGTCGTGGCCGTCTTCCACGGGACGGCGACGAGCCATTCGAGGTAGGTGCGGATGACGCCGACCTCGGGCGAGGCCGAGGGGATCTGCTCCATGCGGCGCAGCTCATCGTCGGCCTTCTTCGTGACGTTCTCGGGCATGCCGGCGGCTGCGATGCGCTCGCGCAGGTCGAAGACGTCGCGCTGCTGCGGGTCGGTCTCGCTCAGCTCGCGCTGGATGGCCTTCATCTGTTCCCGGAGGAAGTACTCGCGCTGCGACTTGTCGAGCTCCTCCTGCACGCGTGAGTGGATCTTCGTCTGCAGCTCCAGCACGTCGAGCTCTTTCGCCAGGTGGATGCTGAGCTTCTCCAGCCGCTCGCGCGCCTCGATGGTCTCGAGCAGGTCCTCCGCCTCGTCGTCATCGAGGTTGAGGCACGACGCGACGTAGTCGGCGAGCCAGCCCGGCTGCTCGATGTTCATGGCCATGACGTAGGCATCGTCGGGGACGCTCGGCGCGAGCCGCGAGACCTTTTCGAACAGGGCCAGCACGGCGCGGCGGAGCGCCTCGGTGGGCACGCTGGGGTCTTCGCGCTCGTCCAGGGGCTGGAGGCGGACGCGATAGTACGGGCTGGCGCCCGTGATCTCGAGCACGCGCATCCGCCGCATGCCCTGGACCCACACCTGCGTGGTGCCGTCGGGGAGGCGCAGGGCGCGGTCGATGTTGCCTTCGGTGGCGATGTGGTGGATGTCGTGAAGGGTGAGGTCGCTGAGCGACGGGTCGCGCTGGGTGACGACGGCCACCATGCCGTCGCCGGCGGTGGCGTGGTCGATGGCGCGCAGGGTGGTGCGGCGGCCGACCAGGATGGGGCCGGCGGTGTTAGGGAAGAGGATGCCGCGCCGCCGCGGCAGAAGCGGCAGCTCGATGGTCGCATCCGTGCGCCGCCGTTGACGAGGCATGACCTCGTACCTCCCGACCCCACGACCGTCGCGCGAACGCTCCGGCCTGCCGCCAACTGAATTTGGCTTGCCTTCAGTATCGGCCGGTCGAGTGTATCACGGGAGACTGATCCGGAATCACGAGATTATGGCGATCTGCGAAGTGCGACGGCAATCGTCGGCGATAGACGCGATCGATGTGCCGGACGGGAGCGCGATCGAACATACCAATGCGTCGATCGATCCGCGATCGTGGGAGCACGTTCTTGCGCGCGGCCGACGCACGGCCGACACTGGCCGCACCCGGCGAGACGTTAAAGAAGGACACGAAACGCATGTTGTTGAAGGACCGGATCGCGATCATCACCGGCGGCGGGCGCGGCATCGGGCGGGGGACGGCGCTGCGGTTCGCGAAGGAGGGGGCGAAGCTGGCGCTCGTCGACCTGGAGCAGGCGAGCCTCGACGAGACGGCGAAGGAGCTGGAGGCGAGCGGAACGGGCGTCGAGTACATCACGCTGCAGGGCGACGTCAGCTCCAGTGCGGACGTGCAGCGGTTCTTCGACAAGACCATCGAGCGCTTCGGGCGGCTGGACATCCTGGTGAACAACGCGGGCATCGGCAATCCGCCGGTGCCCATCATCAACATGCCGGAGGAGGCATGGGACCGGACGCTGGCGGTGAACCTCAAGAGCGTGTTCCTCTGCTCCAAGCTGGCGGCGCTGCAGTACATCAAGCAGGGGGGAGGCGGCCGCATCATCAGCGTTGCCTCGCAGGCGGGGAAGAGCGGGTTCGCGATGCTGACGCCGTACTGTGCGTCGAAGGCGGGGATCGTGCTGTTCACGCAGGCGATGGCGAAGGAGGTCGGCCAGCACAAGATCAACGTGAACTGCGTCTGCCCGGGGACGATCGACACGCCGCTGCTGCGCGGCGCGGGCATGGGGATGCACCTGAACGACGAGCAGTTCGCGGAGGCGATGAAGATGGCGCTGCCGACGATCCCGCTGGGCCGCGTCGGCTATCCCGCGGACGTGGCGAAGGTGATCACGTTCCTGGCGAGCGACGACGGCGACTACATGACGGGGCAGGCGATCAACATCACCGGCGGGCAGGAGATGCACTGAGCCGGTCGCCTGGTGCTGGTGGCCGGTCACTGGTGGGCGGGACCGGTGTGTACTCTGTCCCTCGTGAGAGCTGAATGGGGACAACGGACCCGGTGATGCGCGCGAGAACGCTCGCCGCGATCGCGGCCGGCAAGCTGGCCGGGGCGGCCAGCCGCGTCTCGCGGCGGGGCGGCGGGACGGCGGTGGCGGGGCTGGCGGCGCTGCGCGTCGATCCGCACGTGGTGCGCACGCTGGTGGGTCAGGCGGGGGCGGGGGCGATCGCCGTCACGGGCACGAACGGCAAGACGACGACGTCGCTGATGCTCAACGGGATCGCGCGGGCGGCGGGGCTGCGGCCGCTGCACAACCGCAGCGGCTCGAACCTGATGCGCGGCGTGGCGGCGATGCTGGTCGAGGAGGCGGGGCTCTTGGGGCGCCTGCCGGACGCCGGCAAACGGCTGGCGATCCTGGAGGTCGACGAGGCGACGCTGCCGGAGATCGTAGCGGAAGCGAGCCCGCGCGTCGATCGTGTTCACGAACCTGTTCCGCGACCAGCTCGACCGCTACGGCGAGGTGGACACGGTCGCCCGCTCGTGGGAGCGCGCGCTCGCCGGGGCCTCGCCGGACACGACGATCGTGCTGAACGCGGACGACCCGGCGGTGGCGCACCTTGGGCGGAACGCGAAGACGCGCGTGCTGTATTACGGCATCGACGACGCGACGGCGGGCGGGCCGGAGATCGACCACGCGTCGGATTTCCGGACGTGCCTCGAGTGCGGCGCGGAGCTGGCGTACGATGTGTCGTTCTACGGGCACATCGGTCACTGGCGCTGCACGCGCTGCGACAACCGGCGGCCGGCGCCGGACGTGCGCGTGACGCGCGTGACGCTGGGCGAGGACGCGACGTCGCTGGCGATCGCGCTGCCGGACGGGACGCTGAACGTCGCGCTGCCGATGGCGGGGCTGTACAACGCGTACAACGCGCTGGCGGCGGTCGCCGGATCCGTGGCGCTCGGGTTGCCGCGCGACGCCATCGTCTCGGCGCTGGAGGCGTTCTCGGCAGCGTTCGGGCGGCAGGAGCGATTTCGCGTCGATGGGCGCGACGTGCAGGTGCTGCTCGGGAAGAACCCGACGGGGCTGAACCAGGTGCTGCGGACGCTGGCGGCGCGCGACGGGCGGAAGCGTGTGCTGTTCTTCCTCAACGACGGCATCGCCGACGGCCGCGACGTGTCGTGGATTTGGGACGCGGACTACGAGACGCTGCAGCCGCAGACCGACTGGGTGCTGGCGGCGGGTACGCGCGCCGAAGACCTGGCGCTCCGGCTGAAGTACGCGGGGTACGGCGAGGAGGCCCCCGTCGAGCGCGCGACGGAGGCGGCGCTGGACCGAGCGCTGGCGGCGACGCCGGGCGGCGGCACGCTGTACGTCGTGCCGACGTACACGGCGATGCTGGAGGTGCGCGAGCTGCTGGCGAAGCGGGCGGGGCGTGGGACGTTCTGGGAGGGCGCATGAGCGGGATGACGCTGCGCGTGGCGCACCTCTACCCGCGGCTGATGAACATCTACGGCGACCGCGGCAACGTCATGTGCCTGCGGCATCGCTGCGAGGCCCGCGGCATCGGGTTCGAGCTGACGGAGTTGAGCACGGGCGACCGGCTGGACCCGTCGGCTCATGACCTGATCTTCGCCGGCGGGGCGCAGGACCGCGAGCAGCGCGGCGTCGCCGACGACCTGCTGACGACGAAGGCGGGGGCGCTGCGGGAGGCGGTGGAGTCGGACGTGGCGGTGCTGGCGGTGTGCGGGGCGTATCAGCTCTTCGGCCGCTTCTACCGCGACGCGACCGGGGCGGAGCTTCCGGGCGCGGGGATATTCGACCTGCACACGGAGCACCCGGGCGAGGGGGCGCGGCGGCTCATCGGCAACATCGTGGCGGAGTGGGATTCGCCTGACGGCATGCGGACGATCGTCGGATTCGAGAACCACGGCGGGCGGACGCGGCTGGGCCCGGGTGCGCGGCCGCTGGCGCGAGTGCGCCGCGGCTTCGGCAACAACGGTGAGGACGGATACGAGGGTGCGGTGTACCGAAACGCCATCGGAACGTACATCCACGGCTCGCTGCTGCCGAAGAACCCCGCGCTGGCCGACCACGTGATCCGGCTGGCGCTGCGCCGCCGCCACGGCGAAGTCGAACTGACGGCGATCGACGACCGGGCGGAGCTGCGGGCCCACGAGGCGGCGCTGCGGCTGCGGTAGCGCGCGTCCGGCACCCTCGCAACCGCGTCGTCGCCGTGTGGCGCTACGCCGCGACGACCGCCCTGAACACGGCGGCGAGGTAGGCGTCCGTCGGCGGCGGCTCCGCTTCCCGGCCGATCCACGCGGGGACGACGTCGTCATCAAAGCACATCGACTCGACGCGCACGGCACGGTCGGGCCAGATCGCGGATGCGATGCGGGCGACGTCGCCGTCATCGCCGCAGCTGGCGACCATGACGGCGGTGCAGGCGTGATCGTCCGGCAGGAAGACGAGCGAGTGGAAACCGGCGTCGCGCAGGTCCTGAAAGCGCGCGTCGATGGCGGCGCGGATCTCGACATGGTGCGGCCGCGTGTCGCCAGCCCAGGTGATCATCGAAACGAACGTTGACATGGTGCGCCATCCTCGATTCGGGCTCATGGCCCCACATGAAGTGGTATCGGTCGCGTGCGCGGCCAACGTGTTAGGCAACTGTAAAATGGCCCGTCGCCACACACACCGGAACCGCTGGTCGGGCCGATGATCGAAGTGACTGCGCACGCTGACAGGTTGACACGGCGCTGCCTCGCGCCATCGACGTTGGGTTGCCTGCGAGGTTGTTCGTCCGGTACGGTCGAAGCTCTGGAGGAGGGCGGCGCTCATGAGGATCGGCGTCTTCGGCGGCGCTCCGAGCTGCCCGCGCTGCGGCGGCGGCCACACCGCGCGCCAGCTCTGCCCCCTTGACGGTCCGACCATCCGCGACGCACCGCCGATCGATGAGGCTCCGCGACGGACGTACATGCGCGCGGCCGGGACGACGCGGCGAGCCGGGCGCGGGGCGGCCGGCGCATGGGTCGGCGGGACGATCGGCACGATCGTGCTCCTGTCGTGCGTGAGCGCGACCGGCGTCTTCATCTCGGAGCTGACCCAGGCGAGCGACGACCCGGGAAACGCGCTGACGGGTGCGCTGGCGTCCATCGTCATCGGCGCGTTGTTCGGCCTGGGGCTGCTGTTCGTCAGCGCGCGGGCGTATGCGAAGGTCGTGTGCGCGTTGCTGGCGGTCGGATTCGTCACGGCCGGCGTGTTGATGATGGTGTTCGCGCCGGTCGCGCGCCAGATGAACACACCTCAGCTGGCGGAGTATCGGGCGTTCGATGCGCTCCTCGGCTTCGGCGTGGCCGCGCTCGCGGCGGGCATCGTGCTGAGCGTCCTGTGCGTGCGCTGGGCGCTGCGGCCGGCGGCGCTTGCGAGGCTCCACGCGTGGTCGCGCATGTCGGCGACGATCTACGGCGTGGCGCAGGGGATGGCCGGCGTCGGCATCATGGTCGGGATGCTGACGCTGATCCACCGATCCGCGGGCATTGGCGAGCAGAGCATCGTCTATCAGACGATCGCGCTGACGGTGATCGGCGCGCTCTCTCTGGTTCCGGGCGTGCTCTTGACGTTTCACGGCATCTCGTCGCTGATGGGCGAGGGTTCGAACGAGTTCCGCCCGCCGATAGCCGCGCGCTGGCTGCTGGCCTGGGCCGTGATCCTCGTCGCCGGCGCCGTCGCGATGCGCGCAGACCCGCCGCAGGCGTGGCCGATGCCGGTGCTGCACGTGCTGGCAGCGGCGCTGCCCGGCGTGGTGCTGGTGTCGCTCGCGGCGCGCGGCTCGGCCTGGAGGGGCCGGCCGGTGCGCGGGCTATCGTGGCGGCAGGTGACGCTCGCCGCGGGCATCGCGATCTCATTCAGCTCGATGATGGCGATCTACGTCGAGAGCATCGGCGCTCTCTCGGCGGTGGTGCTGATGCTGGTACACCACGGCGCGTTCGAGACGGACGTGTGGGACACGCTGGGCGATTCGAGCTACATCCTCAGCCGCAACGAACAGTTCGTGGCGAACCTGATCGCGGCCGCCGTGGTGGCGCCGCTGATCGAAGAATTCGCGAAGGGCCTCGGCGTGCGCTTCATGATGCGGCGGTGGAACACGCGCGCACAGGCGATGGTGCTGGGGGCGGCGGCCGGCGCCGGCTTCGGGTTCGTGGAGGCGCTGGGCTACGGTTTGGCCGGCGTGCGAGAGAGCCAGGCGCACTGGTGGCTCTACATGCTCTTGCGGGGCGGCAGCACGTCGCTGCACGTCTTCAACACGTCGCTGGTGGGCCTGGCGTGGTGGTACTGGT
>CAWJLO010000030.1:0-11548 GCA_963843685.1 uncultured Chloroflexia bacterium | reverse complement strand
TGTGTTTGCCGCGCGCAATTGCGACTTGAGCCTGAGGGACGAAGCGCTCACGCACGCGCGGGCGGGACGCCGGCTGGCGGAGCGTACCCGCGACTGGCGAAAGATCATCCAGGCAACTGGCACCGAAGCCCTGATCGCTATTTCCGACGGCGACTGGGAGGTCGTGCGCGAAGCAGCAACACGTGGCCTCGAACTCGACGGAACTGACCATCTCCTCCTCTTGGCCATGGCCGATCTGGAGCTGCAACTCGGCAACCTGTCGCGATCATCAGACTTCCTGAATCGGCTCAAAGGTGTGATCGAGAACTTCCGAAGTCTGGCGGACGCCGCCGCTTTCCCGTTCTTCGTCTCCGAGGCGGCGGTTCACGGGTACGTGACTGGAACCCGTCAGTACCTTGACCAAGTGGAGCCCGTGGCCAATATCGTCCGGTCCAGCGGGATAGCGACGCCCATCTTCATGGGCCTCATTGATGCGGGCCTCGGCATCCGTGCGTTCCTCGCCAAGGACAGCGAGGCGGCGCGCACACAGCTTGAACGGCTGGAGCGCTTCGCCGGCTGGTGGGTGTGGGGTCTAACCATCGACCACATCCGCGCACTGTTGCTCGAAACGCTGGGAGAGACTGAAGACGCGGTGGCTGCAATCGAGACGACGCTGGCGTACGCGCAGACAGGTTACGGCTTCCGTGTGTACTGGTCCTGGGCGGCGTACGACTGCGCGCGGATCCGCATCGCACGCGATGCGCCCGGCGACCGCGAGCGGGCGCGTGCGCTGATCGACGAGGCGCTCGGCCACGCGCAGAAGCTCGGCATGAAGCCGCTGCTCGAGCGGCTGATGAGCCTCAAGCTCGACGAGGCGGGGCTCAGCTCGACCAACATCTTCACGTCGATCGACGTTGTGGCGCACAGCGTGCAGGAGGAGCGGCCCGACATCGCGTCGCATGCGGCGCCGGACGGCACGGTGACGCTGATGTTCAGCGACATCGAGGACTCGACGGTGCTGACGGAGCGGCTCGGCGACCACGCCTGGCAGGAGCTCCTGCGCAAGCACAACGCGCTGATCCGCGAGCAGCTCCGCGCCCACGGCGGCTACGAAGTGAAGACGATGGGCGACGGCTTCATGGTCGCCTTCCAGTCGGCGAAGAAGGCGCTCGACTGCGCCATCGCCATCCAGCGCGCCTTCGCCGACCACAACGCCGCCGACGGCGAGCACGTGAAGGTGCGCATCGGCCTCCACGCCGGCGAGATGATCCGGGAGGGCGACGACTTCTACGGCAAGAACGTGATCATGGCGTCGCGCGTGGCGGGGAAGGCGGCGGGCGGGGAGATCCTCGTCTCGGCCCTCCTCCGCCAGCTCGTGGAGAGCAGCGTGGGCGCTGGGACGTTCGGCGACGGGCGCGAGGTGGAGCTGAAGGGGCTGGCGGGGACGCACACGGTGTACGCGGTCAGCGCAGGCGAGGCCTGACCGAAGCGCCGGCGCGCGCCTATACTCGCGGCATGGCTTCTATTCCCGAGATCGCATCGCTGCCGGAGGTGCGGCGGGCGTTGCTGCGGTGGCATCGATCGCGGGGGATGCACGCGCCGTGGCGGGAGTCGGGCGACCCGTACCAGGTGCTCGTCGCGGCTGTGATGGCGCAGCAGACGCAGATGAGCCGCGTGATGCCTTCGTACGAGCGGTTCGTCGCCGCGTTTCCGACGGTGGAGTCGCTTGCGAGCGCCTCCTTGGGCGACGTGATCCGGGTGTGGGCGGGGATGGGATACAACCAGCGGGCAGTGCGGCTGCACCGGGCGGCGCGGACGATCGTCGCCGGCGGATGGCCGCACGAGGCGGCGGAACTGGCGCGGATCGAGGGGATCGGGCCGTTCACAGCGGCCGTAATCGCGTCGTTCGCGTTCGGTGAGCCTGCGGCTTGCGTGGACACGAACGTGCGTCGGGTGCTGGGGCGGCTGGCGGCGGACGAGGCGATCTCAGCATCGGCGCTGCAGCGGCTGGCTGATTCGGCGATGGCGGCACGAGCGCCGGCGCGCTGGAACCAGGCGGTGATGGATTACGGTGCGCGGGTCTGCACGCCGCGGCCGAAGTGCGCCGAGTGCATCGTCTCGCGCTGGTGCGCGTCGCGGGAGCGGTACGCGTCGCCTACGCGGAAGGTCGCGGAGGGGCGGGCGACGTACGCAGCGAAGCGGCCACAGCCGGCGTACGAGGGCTCGGCGCGCTGGTACCGGGGGAAGATCATCGACGCGCTTCGGGAGTTGCCGCCGGGCGGCTCGGTAACGATGCGCTCGCTTCGCACGAAGATCGCCGCGAACGGCGACGGGCCCTCGGATGAGGAAACGCGCACGCTGGTCGAGGCGCTGGAGCGGGCGGGGCTGGCGGTCGTTCGGGGCGGGCGGGCGTCACTGCCGGAGTAGTGCCTTCACGCCACCATCGTCGTACCATGGAGGCTCACGCCCTGACCGCGGCCACGGCGGCCGCAGCGTTCCAGAAGAGGAGGCCAAGATGAGTACGAACGGCAGCGGACCGGCGAAGGCGGTCGTCGTGACCGGCGCCTCGACGGGCATCGGCGAGGCGTGCGCGCTGCGGCTGGACAACATGGGCTACATCGTCTTCGCGGGCGTGCGGAAGGAGGCGGACGCGCAGGCGCTGCGGCAGAAGTCGTCGTCGCGGCTGACGCCGCTGATGCTGGACGTGACGGACGCGGGCTCGATCGCGGCGGCGGCGCGGTCCGTGGGCGAGGCGCGCGACGGCGCCGGGATTTCCGGGCTGGTGAACAACGCGGGCATCGCCATCGGCAGCCCGATGGAGTTCGTGCCGATCGACGACCTGCGTCGGCAGCTCGAAGTGAACGTGATCGGCCAGGTCGCGGTGACGCAGGCGTTCATGCCGCTGCTGCGGATGACGCGCGGACGGATCGTCAACATCGGCTCGGTCAGCGGACGGCTGTCGTCGCCGTTCACCGGGCCGTACTCGGCGTCCAAGTTCGCGATGGAAGCGATCACGGACGCGATGCGCGCGGAGCTGCGGCCGTGGGGCATGCAGATCTCGATCGTGGAGCCGGGGAGCATCGCGACGCCGATCTGGGACAAGTCGCTCGGGGAGGCGCGCGAGATGCTCGATCGGCTGCCGCACGAGGCGCGACGGCTGTACGACGACGCGATCGAGAAGATGTTCGCGTACATGGAGGAGGCGGGGAGGAAGGGTATCGCGCCGGACGCGGTGGCGAAGGCGGTGGCGCACGCGCTGACGGCGAAGACGCCGAAGACGCGCTACCTCGTCGGGATGGACGCGCGGATCCAGGCGACGCTGGCGAAGGTGGCGCCCGACCGCGTGCGGGACAATTTGATCCGGCGGCAGATCAAACTGTCGAACGCGGCGCCGGACGTGAACTCGCCGGAGAAGGAGAAGGTGGCCGCGGGCGACTGAGCGCGGCCGCGAGGTTCGGAGGAAACCATGCCCGCTGACGTGATCAAGGTGGGGCCGCTGGGCCCGTACGACAACAACGCCTACGTCATCGTGGACCGCGCGACGAAGAAGTCGATCATCGTCGACGCGCCGTTCGAGAGCGAGAAGACGGTGGAGGCGGCGAAGGGCACGGAGCCGCTGATGATCGCGGTGACGCACCGGCACGGCGACCACTGGGCGAACATCGACCTGCTGAAGGAGAAGCTGAGCGCGCCGGTGTTCTGCCACGAGAGCGACCGCGCGCAGTACCGGGAGAAGGTGCTGGACACGCTCGCCGACGGCGCGAACGTGCCGCTGGGCGAGTCGACCGTGAAGGTGATCCACACGCCGGGGCACACGCCGGGCAGCATCTGCCTGCTCGTCGATGGCGTGCTGATCTCCGGCGACACGCTGTTCCCGGGCGGGCCGGGGCGGTCCGATTCGCCGGAAGCGCTGCGCGAGATGATCATCTCGATCGAGTCGAAGCTGCTGAAGCTGCCGGACGACACGGCGGTGTACCCGGGCCACGGCGACAACACGACGATCGGCGCGTCGAAGCGGGAGTTCGCCGTGTTCAAGTCGAAGGAGCATGCGGCGGACCTGCACGGCGACGTGCTGTGGGAGTCGTAGGGTTCGGTTGTCGGTTGTCGGGGGTGACGATTGAGCGCTGATTGCGAGATCTGCCGGCGCATGAAGGACGGGATCTCGGACGCGAACCCGTACTTCGTGGCGGACCTGGAGTCGGGCTACGCCGTGCTCGGCGACAACCAGTACGTCCCCGGCTACACGCTCTTCATCTCAAAGACGTGCGTGCCGGAGCTGCACGAGTTGGCGCCGGAGCGGCGCTCGCGGTTCCTGGACGAGATGGCGACGGTCGCCGAGGCGGTGTTTCGGGCGTTCGAGCCGCGGAAGCTGAACTACGAGTTGCTGGGCAACTCCGTCGCGCACCTGCACTGGCACCTGATCCCGCGCTACGCCGACGATCCGAAGCCGGAGTGGCCGATCTGGAGCAACGAGGAGTTCCTCAGCGCGCCACGCGTGACGCCCGTCGAGCCGGAGGTGCTGGCCGAGCGGCGGCAGCGGCTGCGCGACGCGCTCGCGTCAGTGCGCGGGGCGACCCGGTGATGACGGCCGCTATTCGTCGCGCGACGAAGGACGACATCGAGGCGATCGCGGCACTGCACGCGGACAGCTGGCGGCGGACGTATCGCGGCATGATGAGCGACGAGTTCCTGGACGGGGACGTCCTTGGCGACCGGATGGCGGAGTGGAGCAAGCGGCTGACGTCGCCCGCGGCGAACCAACTGGTGCTGGTCGCCGACGACGGCGGCGCGATCCGCGGCTTCGTGTGCGCGTACGGCGACGACGACGCCCGCTGGGGCACGCTCGTCGACAACCTGCACGTGCGCCACGACGCGCGCAGGCTGGGCACCGGCGCGCAGCTGATGCGAGAGGCGGCGGCGTGGGCGGTCGAGCGCTACCCTGGCGCGGGGCATGTACCTGTGGGTGATGCAGAAGAACGTGAACGCGCAGCAGTTCTACGGGCGCATCGGCGGCGTGAACGTGGAGGCGAAGGTGCACGAGGACGTCGGGCGGGGCGCGGCGCACTCGTTCCGCATCGCCTGGGCGGACCCGCGCGCGCTGGTCGAACGGACTGACGGCATCGAAGCGAGGTGACGGCCATGGCGAAGGCGCATGACGAAGCGGGAGCGGGTACGGGCGACGCTGGCCGGCGAGCCGGTCGACCACGTGGCGGCGTCGCTCTGGGGGCATGACTTCCTGAGGGAGTGGATGCCGGGTCAGCTGATGGAGGCGACGCTGGAGGCGTACCTGGCGAACGACTGGGACTTCATCAAGCTGAACCCGCGCGCGACGTACTTCGCGGAAGCGTGGGGGAACGAGTACGAGCGGCCGACGGAGCAGCGGCAGCCGCGCCTCACGCATCTTCGGGTCACGGACGCCAGGGAGCTGGCCGAGATTGAACCGGCCGACGCGAACGCGGGCGTGTTCCACGAGCACCTGCATGCACTGCGATTGCTGCTCGGCGAAGTGCGCGGTGAGGTCGACGTGATCCAGACGATCTTCTCGCCGCTGTCGGTCGTCGGGCAGCTCTGCGGGCCGGAGCGGAAGTTCCAGGAGTTCGCGGCGGAGGATCCGGCGGCGGCGCGCCACGCGCTGGAGTCGGCAACACAGACGCTGGCGTCGTACGCGCGGGCGTGCATCGAAGCGGGGGCATCGGGCATCTTCTTCGCGCCGCTGCTCTGGGCGAGCCGTGACACGTGCGAACCATCGTTCTACGCGGAGTGGGGACGGCCGTACGACCTGCGCGTGCTGGAGGCGGCGGCGGGCGCGCCGTTCAACGTGCTGCACGTCTGCCGCAACCACAACATGCTGTTCGAACTCTTGGACTACCCCGTGGCCGCGTTCAACTGGGCCGATCACGGCGAAGGGAACCCGGGGCTGCGCGACGCGCGGGGCCGCACTCGCAAGGCGCTGATGGGCGGCATCGACCAGACGCGGCTGCACACGATGTCGCCGGACGAGGTGGCGGCGCAGGCGCGCGAGGCGCTGGGCGTCGGGCCAGGGCTCTTCCTGACGGCGCGGCTGCGCGATCAAGCCGGAGACGCCGGCGGCGAACCGGGCGGCGGTGGCCGCGGCTGCGCGAGGCTAGGACCCGCGATCAGCCGTTGAAGGCGTCGACCTTCTTGTGGAAGACATCGGGCAGGATCTTCAGCACCGGCGCCGACATGTCCACCATGCGCGAGGCGAACTCGGAGTCGTCGATCTTCTTGTCCATGTTGTAGCGCGGGTACGTCACGAAGAGCACGAGCAGCACCTCGACGATGAAGAACGCCTTGACGGCGCCGAACATCGCGCCGAGGAGCTGGTCCATGATGCCGAGCTGGAGGATGGTGACGGCGGGGTGCACGAGCATCGCCAGCAGCTGGCCGGCGAGGCTGATGCCCACAAAGATGATAAGGAAGGAGATGACGGACGCGGTCGTGTTGTTGTCGATGCTGACGAGCAGCGTGTCCGCCACGTTGCCGTAGAACAGGCCCGCGAGGACGGCTCCCAACAGCGCGGACGACATGCCGATGATCTCGCGGATGAACCCGGCCTGGAACGCCGTGATGATGAAGAAGAGGAAGATGATGGCGATGGTGGCGTCGACCCAGGTCATGCTTCACCCGTCCTGTCATCGAGGGCGACGCGCAGGACATCCGCCATATCGCCGGCGAAGACGAAGCGCAGCTCGCGCATGACGGCCGGCGGGACGTCGCCCAGGTCTTTTTCGTTGCGCTTCGGCAGCACGAACGTCTTGATACCGGCACGGTGGGCGGCGAGGATCTTCTCCTTCAGCCCGCCGACCGGCAGCACGCGTCCGCGCAGCGTGATCTCGCCCGTCATGGCGACGCGGCGGCTGATGGGGCGCCGGGTGAGCGCGGAGATCATCGCCGTGGCGATGGTGATGCCGGCCGAGGGCCCCTCCTTCGGCACGGCGCCCGCGGGCACATGTACGTGGATGTCGTTCTTCTCGAACACCTCCGGCGGGATGTGGAGGTCGGCCGAACGCGAGCGCGCGTAGGAGAGCGCGGCCTGCGCCGACTCGCGCATCACCTCGCCGAGCTGGCCCGTGAGCGTCAGGCCACCCTTGCCGGGCATGAGCGTCACCTCGACGCCGAGGACGTCCCCGCCGAGCTCCGTGCGGGCGACGCCCGTCGCGACGCCGACCTGGTCGGTCTCCTCGGCGGCGCCCCAGAAGAACTTCTGCGGCCCCAGGTATGCGCCGACGTTGCCCGCGCCGATGTGCACGGGCGACGTGTCGTGTTCGGCGAAGCGGCGCGCCACCTTGCGGCAGATGCCGCCGATCTCGCGCTCCAGGTTGCGGACGCCGGCCTCGTGCGTGTGCTCACGGACGATCTTCTTGAGCGCGCCGGGCGTGAAGGTGAGCTGCAGGCGCGACAGGCCGTGCTCCTCGAGCTGCTTGGGCACGAGGAACTGCTGGGCGATGCGCAGCTTCTCGTCCTCGATGTAGCCGGGCAGCTCGATCACCTCCATGCGGTCGCGCAGCGCCGGGATCACCGGGTCGAGGATGTTGGCCGTCGCGATGAACATCACGCGCGACAGGTCGTAGTCCACGTCGAGGTAGTGGTCGGAGAACGCGTGGTTCTGCTCCGGGTCCAGCACCTCCAGCAGGGCGGATGACGGGTCGCCGCGGAAGTCCGTGCCGAGCTTGTCGACCTCGTCCAGCATGAACACGGGGTTGACCGTGCCGGCCTGGCGCATGGCGTGAATGATGCGGCCGGGGAGCGCGCCGACGTAGGTGCGGCGGTGGCCGCGGATCTCCGCCTCGTCGCGGATGCCGCCGAGGCTGACGCGCACGAACTTGCGGCCGAGGGCCTCGGCGATCGAGCGGCCCAGGCTGGTCTTGCCGACGCCGGGCGGGCCGACGAAGCAGAGGATGGGGCTGCGGAGCTTCTCCTTCGCGAGCTGGCGGACGGCCATGTACTCCAGGATGCGCTCCTTCACCTTCTCGAGGCCGAAGTGGTGCCTGTCGAGCGTGCGGGCGGCGTCCCGGAGGTCCAGGTGGTCGGTCGTGGCCGTCTTCCACGGGACGGCGACGAGCCATTCGAGGTAGGTGCGGATGACGCCGACCTCGGGCGAGGCCGAGGGGATCTGCTCCATGCGGCGCAGCTCATCGTCGGCCTTCTTCGTGACGTTCTCGGGCATGCCGGCGGCTGCGATGCGCTCGCGCAGGTCGAAGACGTCGCGCTGCTGCGGGTCGGTCTCGCTCAGCTCGCGCTGGATGGCCTTCATCTGTTCCCGGAGGAAGTACTCGCGCTGCGACTTGTCGAGCTCCTCCTGCACGCGTGAGTGGATCTTCGTCTGCAGCTCCAGCACGTCGAGCTCTTTCGCCAGGTGGATGCTGAGCTTCTCCAGCCGCTCGCGCGCCTCGATGGTCTCGAGCAGGTCCTCCGCCTCGTCGTCATCGAGGTTGAGGCACGACGCGACGTAATCGGCGAGCCAGCCCGGCTGCTCGATGTTCATGGCCATGACGTAGGCATCGTCGGGGACGCTTGGCGCGAGCCGCGAGACCTTTTCGAACAGGGCCAGCACGGCGCGGCGGAGCGCCTCGGTGGGCACGCTGGGGTCTTCGCGCTCGTCCAGGGGCTGGAGGCGGACGCGATAGTACGGGCTGGCGCCCGTGATCTCGAGCACGCGCATCCGCCGCATGCCCTGGACCCACACCTGCGTGGTGCCGTCGGGGAGGCGCAGGGCGCGGTCGATGTTGCCTTCGGTGGCGATGTGGTGGATGTCGTGGAGGGTGAGGTCGCTGAGCGACGGGTCGCGCTGGGTGACGACGGCCACCATGCCGTCGCCGGCGGTGGCGTGGTCGATGGCGCGCAGGGTGGTGCGGCGGCCGACCAGGATGGGGCCGGCGGTGTTAGGGAAGAGGATGCCGCGCCGCCGCGGCAGAAGCGGCAGCTCGATGGTCGCATCCGTGCGCCGCCGTTGACGAGGCATGACCTCGTACCTCCCGACCCCACGACCGTCGCGCGAACGCTCCGGCCTGCCGCCAACTGAATTTGGCTTGCCTTCAGTATCGGCCGGTCGAGTGTATCACGGGAGACTGATCCGGAATCACGAGATTATGGCGATCTGCGAAGTGCGACGGCATTCGTCAGCGATAGACGCGATCGATGTGCCGGACGGGAGCGCGATCGAACATACCAATGCGTCGATCGATCCGCGATCGTGGGAGCACGTTCTTGCGCGGGGCCGACGCACGGCCGACACTGGCCGCACCCGGCGAGACGTTAAAGAAGGACACGAAACGCATGTTGTTGAAGGACCGGATCGCGATCATCACCGGCGGCGGGCGCGGCATCGGGCGGGGGACGGCGCTGCGGTTCGCGAAGGAGGGGGCGAAGCTGGCGCTCGTCGACCTGGAGCAGGCGAGCCTCGACGAGACGGCGAAGGAGCTGGAGGCGAGCGGAACGGGCGTCGAGTACATCACGCTGCAGGGCGACGTCAGCTCCAGTGCGGACGTGCAGCGGTTCTTCGACAAGACCATCGAGCGCTTCGGGCGGCTGGACGTGCTGGTGAACAACGCGGGCATCGGCAATCCGCCGGTGCCCATCATCAACATGCCGGAGGAGGCATGGGACCGGACGCTGGCGGTGAACCTCAAAAGCGTGTTCCTCTGCTCCAAGCTGGCGGCGCTGCAGTACATCAAGCAGGGGGGAGGCGGCCGCATCATCAGCGTTGCCTCGCAGGCGGGGAAGAGCGGGTTCGCGATGCTGACGCCGTACTGTGCGTCGAAGGCGGGGATCGTGCTGTTCACGCAGGCGATGGCGAAGGAGGTCGGCCAGCACAAGATCAACGTGAACTGCGTCTGCCCGGGGACCATCGACACGCCGCTGCTGCGCGGCGCGGGCATGGGGATGCACCTGAACGACGAGCAGTTCGCGGAGGCGATGAAGATGGCGCTGCCGACGATCCCGCTGGGCCGCGTCGGCTATCCGGCGGACGTGGCGAAGGTGATCACGTTCCTGGCGAGCGACGACGGCGACTACATGACGGGGCAGGCGATCAACATCACCGGCGGGCAGGAGATGCACTGAGCCGGTCGCCTGGTGCTGGTGGCTGGTCACTGGTGGGCGGGACCGGTGTGTACTCTGTCCCTCGTGAGAGCTGAATGGGGACAACGGACCCGGTGATGCGCGCGAGAACGCTCGCCGCGATCGCGGCCGGCAAGCTGGCCGGGATCGCGAGCCGCGCGTCGCGGCGGGGCGGCGGGACGGCGGTGGCGGGGCTGGCGGCGCTGCGCGTCGACCCGCACGTGGTGCGCACGCTGGCCGGGCAGGCGGGCGCGGGGGCGATCGCGGTCACGGGGACGAACGGCAAGACGACGACGTCGCTGATGCTCAACGGGATCGCGCGGGCGGCGGGGCTGCGCCCGCTGCACAACCGCAGCGGCTCGAACCTGATGCGCGGCGTGGCGGCGATGCTTATCGAGGAGGCGGGGCTCTTGGGGCGCCTGCCGGACGCCGGCAAACGGCTGGCGATCCTGGAGGTCGACGAGGCGACGCTGCCGGAGATCGTAGCGGAAGCGAGCCCGCGCGTCGATCGTCTTCACGAACCTGTTCCGCGACCAGCTCGACCGCTACGGCGAGGTGGACACGGTCGCCCGCTCGTGGGAGCGCGCGCTCGCCGGGGCCTCGCCGGACACGACGATCGTGCTGAACGCGGACGACCCGGCGGTGGCGCACCTTGGGCGGAACGCGAAGACGCGCGTGCTGTATTACGGCATCGACGACGCGACGGCGGGCGGGCCGCAGATCGACCACGCGTCGGACTTCCGGACGTGCCTCGAGTGCGGCGCGGAGCTGGCGTACGATGTGTCGTTCTACGGGCACATCGGTCACTGGCGCTGCACGCGCTGCGACAACCGGCGGCCGGCGCCGGACGTGCGCGTGACGCGCGTGACGCTGGGCGAGGACGCGACGTCGCTGGCGATCACGCTGCCGGACGGGACGCTGAACGTCGCGCTGCCGATGGCGGGGCTGTACAACGCGTACAACGCGCTGGCGGCGGTCGCCGGATCCGTGGCGCTCGGGTTGCCGCGCGACGCCATCGTTTCGGCGCTGGAGGCGTTCTCGGCAGCGTTCGGGCGGCAGGAGCGATTTCGCGTCGATGGGCGCGACGTGCAGGTGCTGCTCGGGAAGAATCCGACGGGGCTGAACCAGGTGCTGCGGACGCTGGCGGCGCGCGACGGGCGGAAGCGTGTGCTGTTCTTCCTCAACGACGGTATCGCCGACGGCCGCGACGTGTCGTGGATCTGGGACGCGGACTACGAGACGCTGCAGCCGCAGACCGACTGGGTGCTGGCGGCGGGTACGCGCGCCGAAGACCTGGCGCTCCGGCTGAAGTACGCGGGGTACGGCGAGGAGGCCCCCGTCGAGCGCGCGACGGAGGCGGCGCTGGACCGAGCGCTGGCGGCGACGCCGGGCGGCGGCACGCTCTACGTCGTGCCGACGTACACGGCGATGCTGGAGGTGCGGGAGCTGTTGGCGAAGCGGGCTGGGCGTGGGACGTTCTGGGAGGGCG
>CAWJLO010000029.1:0-12518 GCA_963843685.1 uncultured Chloroflexia bacterium | reverse complement strand
GGCCCACTTTTTCAACTACGGCCAGTGGTGGCGTGGCCGGCTCGACCAGGCACGCATGCATGCCGATGAGTGCATCAGGCTCGCGAAGCAGCTACGAATCCCCTATTTGATCGCGACCGCCGGCCATGCGCAGGCCACGATTGCGGCCATGCTTGGACAGTGGGAGGATGCTGAGCGCTACGCCGAATGGGGGCTGGAGGCGAGCCCCATGGATCAGCGGCTCATCGGTCAGCTCTGCGCATTCGCGGCTGTGCGCGGCGACGTTGGCCGGGCGAACAGTCACTTCCGGCGGCTCATTGATGCCGTCGAAACCGTGCCTCCCGGCCCTGGGCTGGAGTGGACGACCCTGACAAACGTCGCTGTGCGGCTCGCGCAGATTGGCACGCGCCCACCGGACGTTGAACTCATACGGCGAGCATCGCAAGCGGTGATTGCGTCTCCGGTCCCGGGCACTGTTCTCTTCAAGAGCTTCGTCTACATCTCGCTCAGTGTCTTCGCGAACATCACGAACGACGCGCGCAAGTGCCGCAGAGCTTCTTCCCATCATGGAGTCCTTGCTCGTGACAGCGCGTGAGTATCGGTGGTCAGACCGACCACGTGCGAGGCCTGCTCCTGGAGACGCTGGACCGCATGGACGAGGCCGTTGATGCAGATCGAGGCCGGCCTCGCATGGCTTCCGCCGGAGTACCGCCCCAGCCGGGCCGAGGCGGCGTACGACTGCGCGCGCATCCGGCTCACAGCGCGACGCTCCGGGCGACCGCGAACGCGCGCGGGAGTTGATCGACGAGGCGCTGGCGACGGCGCAGCAGCTGCGGATGAAGCCGCTGGGAGAACGGATCCTGGCGATCAAGCTGACAGGACCAGGGCATCAGCACGATCACCGACATCTACACGTCGATCGACGCTCGTCGCGGAGAGCGTCGAGCGCGAGCGGCCGGAGATCGCGACGCACGCGGCGCCGGACGGGACGGTCACGCTGATGTTCAGCGACATCGAGGACTCCACGGTGCTGACGGAGCGGCTGGGCGACCAGGCGTGGCAGGAGCTGCTGCGCAAGCACAACGCGCTGATCCGCGAGCAGCTCAAGGCGCACGGCGGGTACGAAGTGAAGACGATGGGCGACGGGTTCATGGTCGCCTTCCAGTCGGCGAAGAAGGGGCTGGACTGCGCGATCGCGATCCAGCGCGCGTTCGATCAGCACAACGCGACGGATGGCGAGCATGTGAAGGTGCGCATCGGCCTGCACGCGGGCGAAGCGATCCGGGACGGCGACGACTTCTACGGCAAGAACGTGATCATGGCGTCGCGCGTCGCCGGCAAGGCGGTCGGCGGCGAGATCCTCGTGTCGTCGCTGCTGCGGCAGCTTGTTGAGAGCAGCGTGGGCGCCGGGACGTTCGGCGACGGGCGCGAGGTGGAGCTGAAGGGGCTGGCGGGGACGCACACGGTGTACGCGGTCAGCGCAAGCGAGGCCTGACCGAAGCGCCGGCGCGCGCCTATACTCGCGGCATGGCTTCTATTCCCGAGATCGCATCGCTGCCGGAGGTGCGGCGGGCGTTGCTGCGCTGGCACCGCTCGCGGGGGATGCACGCGCCGTGGCGGGAGTCGGGCGACCCGTACCAGGTGCTCGTCGCGGCCGTGATGGCGCAGCAGACGCAGATGAGCCGCGTGATGCCTTCGTACGAGCGGTTCGTCGCCGCGTTTCCGACCGTGGAGTCGCTTGCGGGCGCGTCGTTGGGCGACGTGATCCGGGTGTGGGCGGGGATGGGCTACAACCAGCGGGCGGTGCGGCTGCACCGGGCGGCGCGGACGATCGCGGCGGACGGCTGGCCGCGCGCGGCGGCGGAGCTGGCGCGGATCGAGGGGATCGGGCCGTTCACGGCGGCCGTAATCGCGTCGTTCGCGTTCGGTGAGCCTGCGGCTTGCGTGGACACGAACGTGCGTCGGGTGCTGGGGCGGCTGGCGGCGGACGAGGCGATCTCAGCATCGGCGCTGCAGCGGCTGGCTGATTCGGCGATGGCGGTACGAGCGCCGGCGCGCTGGAACCAGGCGGTGATGGATTACGGTGCGCGGGTCTGCACGCCGCGGCCGAAGTGCGCCGAGTGCATCGTCTCGCGCTGGTGCGCGTCGCGGGAGCGGTACGCGTCGCCCGTGCGGAAGGTGGCGGAGGGGCGGGCGACGTACGCAGCGAAGCGGCCACAGCCGGCGTACGAGGGCTCGGCGCGCTGGTACCGGGGGAAGATCATCGACGCGCTGCGGGAGTTGCCGCCGGGCGGCTCGGTAACGATGCGCTCGCTTCGCACGAAGATCGCCGCGAACGGCGACGGGCCCTCGGATGAGGAAACGCGCACGCTGGTCGAGGCGCTGGAGCGGGCGGGGCTGGCGGTCGTTCGGGGCGGGCGGGTGTCACTGCCGGAGTAGTGCCCTCGACGAGGTATCGGCGTACTATGGAGGCTCCGCACCTCATCGCGGCCCGAAATGGCGCCGCATCGTTCCGGAACAGGAGGCCAGATGACGACGAACGGCAGCGGACCGGCGAAGGCGGTCGTCGTGACCGGCGCCTCGACGGGCATCGGCGAGGCGTGCGCGCTGCGGCTGGACAACATGGGCTACATCGTCTTCGCGGGCGTGCGGAAGGAGGCGGACGCGCAGGCGCTGCGGCAGAAGTCGTCGTCGCGGCTGACGCCGCTGATGCTGGACGTGACGGACGCGGGCTCGATCGCGGCGGCGGCGCGGTCCGTGGGCGAGGCGCGCGACGGCGCCGGGATTTCCGGGCTGGTGAACAACGCGGGCATCGCCGTGGGCAGCGCCCATGGAGTTCGTGCCGATCGACGACCTGCGTCGGCAGCTCGAAGTGAACGTGATCGGCCAGGTCGCGGTGACGCAGGCGTTCATGCCGCTGCTGCGGATGACGCGCGGACGGATCGTCAACATCGGCTCGGTCAGCGGACGGCTGTCGTCGCCGTTCACCGGGCCGTACTCGGCGTCCAAATTCGCGATGGAAGCGATCACGGACGCGATGCGCGCGGAGCTGCGGCCGTGGGGCATGCAGATCTCGATCGTGGAGCCGGGGAGCATCGCGACGCCGATCTGGGACAAGTCGCTCGGGGAGGCGCGCGAGATGCTCGATCGGCTGCCGCACGAGGCGCGACGGCTGTACGACGACGCGATCGAGAAGATGTTCGCGTACATGGAGGAGGCGGGGAGGAAGGGTATCGCGCCGGACGCGGTGGCGAAGGCGGTGGCGCACGCGCTGACGGCGAAGACGCCGAAGACGCGCTACCTCGTCGGGATGGACGCGCGGATCCAGGCGACGCTGGCGAAGGTGGCGCCCGACCGCGTGCGGGACAATTTGATCCGGCGGCAGATCAAACTGTCGAACGCGGCGCCGGACGTGAACTCGCCGGAGAAGGAGAAGGTGGCCGCGGGCGACTGAGCGCGGCCGCGAGGTTCGGAGGAAACCATGCCCGCTGACGTGATCAAGGTGGGGCCGCTGGGCCCGTACGACAACAACGCCTACGTCATCGTGGACCGCGCGACGAAGAAGTCGATCATCGTCGACGCGCCGTTCGAGAGCGAGAAGACGGTGGAGGCGGCGAAGGGCACGGAGCCGCTGATGATCGCGGTGACGCACCGGCACGGCGACCACTGGGCGAACATCGACCTGCTGAAGGAGAAGCTGAGCGCGCCGGTGTTCTGCCACGAGAGCGACCGCGCGCAGTACCGGGAGAAGGTGCTGGACACGCTGGCCGACGGCGCGAACGTGCCGCTGGGTGAGTCGACCGTGAAGGTGATCCACACGCCGGGGCACACGCCGGGCAGCATCTGCCTGCTCGTCGATGGCGTGCTGATCTCCGGCGACACGCTGTTCCCGGGCGGGCCGGGGCGGTCCGATTCGCCGGAAGCGCTGCGCGAGATGATCATCTCGATCGAGTCGAAGCTGCTGACGCTGCCGGACGACACGGCGGTGTTCCCGGGCCACGGCGACAACACGACGATCGGCGCGTCGAAGCGGGAGTTCGCCGTGTTCAAGTCGAAGGAGCATGCGGCGGACCTGCACGGCGACGTGCTGTGGGAGTCGTAGGGTTCGGTTGTCGGTTGTCGGGGGTGACGATTGAGCGCTGATTGCGAGATCTGCCGGCGCATGAAGGACGGGGTCTCGGACGCGAACCCGTACTTCGTGGCGGACCTGGAGTCGGGCTACGCCGTGCTGGGCGACAACCAGTACGTCCCCGGCTACACGCTCTTCATCTCAAAGACGTGCGTGCCGGAGCTGCACGAGTTGGCGCCGGAGCGGCGCTCGCGGTTCCTGGACGAGATGGCGACGGTCGCCGAGGCGGTGTTTCGGGCGTTCGAACCGCGGAAGCTGAACTACGAGTTGCTGGGCAACTCCGTCGCGCACCTGCACTGGCACCTGATCCCGCGCTACGCCGACGATCCGAAGCCGGAGTGGCCGATCTGGAGCAACGAGGAGTTCCTGAGCGCGCCACGCGTGACGGAGATCGCGCCGGAGGTGCTCGCCGAGCGGCGGCAGCGGCTGCGCGACGCGCTCGCGTCAGTGCGCGGGGCGACCCGGTGATGACGGCCGCTATTCGTCGCGCGACGAAGGACGACATCGAGGCGATCGCGGCACTGCACGCGGACAGCTGGCGGCGGACGTATCGCGGCATGATGAGCGACGAGTTCCTGGACGGGGACGTCCTTGGCGACCGGATGGCGGAGTGGAGCAAGCGGCTGACGTCGCCCGCGGCGAACCAACTGGTGCTGGTCGCCGACGACGGCGGCGCGATCCGCGGCTTCGTCTGCGCGTACGGCGACGACGACGCCCGCTGGGGCACG
Source organism: uncultured Chloroflexia bacterium (assembly GCA_963843685.1). Lineage (GTDB taxonomy): Bacteria > Chloroflexota > Dehalococcoidia > DSTF01 > JACRBR01 > DASQHL01. Next base: position 7,682 of record CAWJLO010000029.1, on the reverse strand, counting down.
CTGGTCGACAACCTGCACGTGCGCCACGACGCGCGCAAGCTGGGCATCGGCGCGCGGCTTGATGCGAGAGGCGGCGGCGTGGGCGGTCGAGCGCTATCCGGCGCGCGGCATGTACCTGTGGGTGATGCAGAAGAACGTGAACGCGCAGCAGTTCTACGAGCGCATCGGCGGCGTGAACGTGGAGGCGAAGGTGCACGAGGACGTCGGGCGGGGCGCGGCGCACTCGTTCCGCATCGCCTGGGCGGACCCGCGCGCGCTGGTCGAACGGACTGACGGCATCGAAGCGAGGTGACGCATGGCGACGATGACGAAGCGGGAGCGGGTACGGGCGACGCTGGCCGGCGAGCCGGTCGACCACGTGGCGGCGTCGCTCTGGGGGCATGACTTCCTGAGGGAGTGGATGCCGGGTCAGCTGATGGAGGCGACGCTGGAGGCGTACCTGGCGAACGACTGGGACTTCATCAAGCTGAACCCGCGCGCGACGTACTTCGCGGAAGCGTGGGGGAACGAGTACGAGCGGCCGACGGAGCAGCGGCAGCCGCGCCTCACGCATCTTCGGGTCACGGACGCCAGGGAGCTGGCCGAGATTGAACCGGCCGACGCGAACGCGGGCGTGTTCCACGAGCACCTGCATGCACTGCGATTGCTGCTGGGCGAAGTGCGCGGGGAGGTCGACGTGATCCAGACGATCTTCTCGCCGCTGTCGGTCGTCGGGCAGCTCTGCGGGCCGGAGCGGAAGTTCCAGGAGTTCGCGGCGGAGGATCCGGCGTCGGCGCGCCACGCGCTGGAGTCGGCAACACAGACGCTGGCGTCGTACGCGCGGGCGTGCATCGAAGCGGGGGCATCGGGCATCTTCTTCGCGCCGCTGCTCTGGGCGAGCCGTGACACGTGCGAACCATCGTTCTACGCGGAGTGGGGACGGCCGTACGACCTGCGCGTGCTGGAGGCGGCGGCGGGCGCACCGTTCAACGTGCTGCACGTCTGCCGCAACCACAACATGCTGTTCGAACTCTTGGACTACCCCGTGGCCGCGTTCAACTGGGCCGATCACGGCGAAGGGAACCCGGGGCTGCGGGACGCGCGGGGCCGCACTCGCAAGGCGCTGATGGGCGGCATCGACCAGACGCGGCTGCACACGATGTCGCCGGACGAGGTGGCGGCGCAGGCGCGCGAGGCGCTGGGCGTCGGGCCAGGGCTCTTCCTCACGGGCGGCTGCGCGATCAAGCCGGAGACGCCGGCGGCGAACCGGGCGGCGGTGGCCGCGGCTGCGCGAGGCTAGGACCCGCGATCAGCCGTTGAAGGCGTCGACCTTCTTGTGGAAGACATCGGGCAGGATCTTCAGCACCGGCGCCGACATGTCCACCATGCGCGAGGCGAACTCGGAGTCGTCGATCTTCTTGTCCATGTTGTAGCGCGGGTACGTCACGAAGAGGACGAGCAGCACCTCGACGATGAAGAACGCCTTGACGGCGCCGAACATCGCGCCGAGGAGCTGGTCCATGATGCCGAGCTGGAGGATGGTGACGGCGGGGTGCACGAGCATCGCCAGCAGCTGGCCGGCGAGGCTGATGCCCACAAAGATGATGAGGAAGGAGATGACGGACGCGGTCGTGTTGTTGTCGATGCTGACGAGCAGCGTGTCCGCCACGTTGCCGTAGAACAGGCCCGCGAGGACGGCTCCCAACAGCGCGGACGACATGCCGATGATCTCGCGGATGAACCCGGCCTGGAACGCCGTGATGATGAAGAAGAGGAAGATGATGGCGATGGTGGCGTCGACCCAGGTCATGCTTCACCCGTCCTGTCATCGAGGGCGACGCGCAGGACATCCGCCATATCGCCGGCGAAGACGAAGCGCAGCTCGCGCATGACGGCCGGCGGGACGTCGCCCAGGTCTTTTTCGTTGCGCTTCGGCAGCACGAACGTCTTGATACCGGCACGGTGCGCGGCGAGGATCTTCTCCTTCAGCCCGCCGACCGGCAGCACGCGTCCGCGCAGCGTGATCTCGCCCGTCATGGCGACGCGGCGGCTGATGGGGCGCCGGGTGAGCGCGGAGATCATCGCCGTGGCGATGGTGATGCCGGCCGAGGGCCCCTCCTTCGGCACGGCGCCCGCGGGCACATGTACGTGGATGTCGTTCTTCTCGAACACCTCCGGCGGGATGTGGAGGTCGGCCGAACGCGAGCGCGCGTAGGAGAGCGCGGCCTGCGCCGACTCGCGCATCACCTCGCCGAGCTGGCCCGTGAGCGTCAGGCCACCCTTGCCGGGCATGAGCGTCACCTCGACGCCGAGGACGTCCCCGCCGAGCTCCGTGCGGGCGACGCCCGTCGCGACGCCGACCTGGTCGGTCTCCTCGGCGGCGCCCCAGAAGAACTTCTGCGGCCCCAGGTATGCGCCGACGTTGCCCGCGCCGATGTGCACGGGCGACGTGTCGTGTTCGGCGAAGCGGCGCGCCACCTTGCGGCAGATGCCGCCGATCTCGCGCTCCAGGTTGCGGACGCCGGCCTCGTGCGTGTGCTCACGGACGATCTTCTTGAGCGCGCCGGGCGTGAAGGTGAGCTGCAGGCGCGACAGGCCGTGCTCTTCGAGCTGCTTGGGCACGAGGAACTGCTGGGCGATGCGCAGCTTCTCGTCCTCGATGTAGCCGGGCAGCTCGATCACCTCCATGCGGTCGCGCAGCGCCGGGATGACGGGATCGAGGATGTTGGCCGTCGCGATGAACATCACGCGCGACAGGTCGTAGTCCACGTCGAGGTAGTGGTCGGAGAACGCGTGGTTCTGCTCCGGGTCCAGCACCTCCAGCAGGGCGGATGACGGGTCGCCGCGGAAGTCCGTGCCGAGCTTGTCGACCTCGTCCAGCATGAACACGGGGTTGACCGTGCCGGCCTGGCGCATGGCGTGAATGATGCGGCCGGGGAGCGCGCCGACGTAGGTGCGGCGGTGGCCGCGGATTTCCGCCTCGTCGCGGATGCCGCCGAGGCTGACGCGCACGAACTTGCGGCCGAGGGCCTCGGCGATCGAGCGGCCCAGGCTGGTCTTGCCGACGCCGGGCGGGCCGACGAAGCAGAGGATGGGGCTGCGGAGCTTCTCCTTCGCGAGCTGGCGGACGGCCATGTACTCCAGGATGCGCTCCTTCACCTTCTCGAGCCCGAAGTGGTGCCTGTCGAGCGTGCGGGCGGCGTCCCGGAGGTCCAGGTGGTCGGTCGTGGCCGTCTTCCACGGGACGGCGACGAGCCATTCGAGGTAGGTGCGGATGACGCCGACCTCGGGCGAGGCCGAGGGGATCTGCTCCATGCGGCGCAGCTCATCGTCGGCCTTCTTCGTGACGTTCTCGGGCATGCCGGCGGCTGCGATGCGCTCGCGCAGGTCGAAGACGTCGCGCTGCTGCGGGTCGGTCTCGCTCAGCTCGCGCTGGATGGCCTTCATCTGTTCCCGGAGGAAGTACTCGCGCTGCGACTTGTCGAGCTCCTCCTGCACGCGTGAGTGGATCTTCGTCTGCAGCTCCAGCACGTCGAGCTCTTTCGCCAGGTGGATGCTGAGCTTCTCCAGCCGCTCGCGCGCCTCGATGGTCTCGAGCAGGTCCTCCGCCTCGTCGTCATCGAGGTTGAGGCACGAGGCAACGTAATCGGCGAGCCAGCCGGGCTGCTCGATGTTCATGGCCATGACGTAGGCATCGTCGGGGACGCTTGGCGCGAGCCGCGAGACCTTTTCGAACAGGGCCAGCACGGCGCGGCGGAGCGCCTCGGTGGGAACGCTGGGGTCTTCGCGCTCGTCCAGGGGCTGGAGGCGGACGCGATAGTACGGGCTGGCGCCCGTGATCTCGAGCACGCGCATCCGCCGCATGCCCTGGACCCACACCTGCGTGGTGCCGTCGGGGAGGCGCAGGGCGCGGTCGATGTTGCCTTCGGTGGCGATGTGGTGGATGTCGTGGAGGGTGAGGTCGCTGAGCGACGGGTCGCGCTGGGTGACGACGGCCACCATGCCGTCGCCGGCGGTGGCGTGGTCGATGGCGCGCAGGGTGGTGCGGCGGCCGACCAGGATGGGGCCGGCGGTGTTAGGGAAGAGGATGCCGCGCCGCCGCGGCAGAAGCGGCAGCTCGATGGTCGCATCCGTGCGCCGCCGTTGACGAGGCATGACCTCGTACCTCCCGACCCCACGACCGTCGCGCGAACGCTCCGGCCTGCCGCCAACTGAATTTGGCTTGCCTTCAGTATCGGCCGGTCGAGTGTATCACGGGAGACTGATCCGGAATCAGGAGATTATGGCGATCTGCGAAGTGCGACGGCATTGTCAGCGATAGACGCGATCGATGTGCCGGATGGGAGCGCGATCGAACATACCAATGCGTCGATCGATCCGCGATCGTGGGAGCACGTTCTTGCGCGGGGCCGACGCACGGCCGACACTGGCCGCACCCGGCGAGACGTTAAAGAAGGACACGAAACGCATGTTGTTGAAGGACCGGATCGCGATCATCACCGGCGGCGGGCGCGGCATCGGGCGGGGGACGGCGCTGCGGTTCGCGAAGGAGGGGGCGAAGCTGGCGCTCGTCGACCTGGAGCAGGCGAGCCTCGACGAGACGGCGAAGGAGCTGGAGGCGAGCGGAACGGGCGTCGAGTACATCACGCTGCAGGGCGACGTCAGCTCCAGTGCGGACGTGCAGCGGTTCTTCGACAAGACCATCGAGCGCTTCGGGCGGCTGGACGTGCTGGTGAACAACGCGGGCATCGGCAACCCGCCCGTGCCCATCATCAACATGCCGGAGGAGGCGTGGGACCGGACGCTGGCGGTGAACCTCAAGAGCGTGTTCCTCTGCTCCAAGCTGGCGGCGCTGCAGTACATCAAGCAGGGGGGAGGCGGCCGCATCATCAGCGTTGCCTCGCAGGCGGGGAAGAGCGGGTTCGCGATGCTGACGCCGTACTGTGCGTCGAAGGCGGGGATCGTGCTGTTCACGCAGGCGATGGCGAAGGAGGTCGGCCAGCACAAGATCAACGTGAACTGCGTCTGCCCGGGGACGATCGACACGCCGCTGCTGCGGGGAGCGGGCATGGGGATGCACCTGAACGACGAGCAGTTCGCGGAGGCGATGAAGATGGCGCTGCCGACGATCCCGCTGGGCCGCGTCGGCTATCCCGCGGACGTGGCGAAGGTGATCACGTTCCTGGCGAGCGACGACGGCGACTACATGACGGGGCAGGCGATCAACATCACCGGCGGGCAGGAGATGCACTGATCCGGTCGCCTGGTGCTGGATACTGATCGTTGGTGGGCCGCGATCAGTGCCAGCCGAGGAGCTGGCCCACGAGGACGTCGGATTTCGTGACCTGGACGGGGACGGATGATCCGTCGGCGGGGACCATGAAGAGAGGGCCGGGCGGACATCCTTCGATGCACGGGCCGCCTTCGGCGGTGTAGAAGATGCGCTCGCCGTCGGGGGACCACGTGATGAGCGGGAAGAGCACGATCCTCTGATCCTGTGTGACGCGCTTGGGCGCGCCACCCGCCGCAGGCACCGTGAACAGGCCCGCGTCGGGGAACCTGTCCGTGTCAGGCTGCGGGCCTTCTACGACGAAGTCGATAGTGCCACTGTCGGGTGACCACGCGGGCGGCCCGTCGACCCGAAGGCCCGCCGTGAGCGAGACTGTGTCGCCACCCGCAGACGGTACGACGTAGAGCGCTCCCCGGTACTGGTCGATCACCGTGAGCACAATAGAGCCGGAGTCCGGCGACCAGACGATCTGGTGCACGTAGATACCGCTCGTAAGCTGACGGGCCTCCGTTCCGTCCGCTGCCACGACGTAGACATTCGAGGTGCCGGGCGCGTTGCTGCCCGCGTATGCCAGCACCGATCCGTCGGGTGACCATCGGTAGTCCTCGAGGATGCTGCCGTGGCCGGCGTCGCGGGATGCGGCCGGCGAGTGCTCATCGCCGGTGTCGATGATCCTCATCACGCCTTCGGCGCCGATGCGTTGCGCGACCGGGACGGCGATGTGCCGGTTGTCAGGCGACCAGCGCATGAGCGAGCGCAGCTCGGCGAACGCGCCCTTGTCGACGAGGCGCACCTGTTCGCTCGCGAGGTCGTACACGTAGACGTCGCCGCTGCTGACGACGTCCGAGGCGGCGACGCGCAGCACCACGAAGGCAATGCGCTGTCCGTCCGGGGACCAGGCGATCTCGCCGCTGCCGTATTGCACGACGGTCAGAAAGCCCGGCGGGTCGAGCTGGTCCTGCGTGACCATTCGCTGATCGCTGCCGTCAGTGCGCCGCACACAGAGCGCCGTCTGGGACTGGCTGGCGTCGCCGTCGGGGCGGCAGGGCCACGCGATGTGGGAGCCGTCGAGCGAGAACTGATAGGACGCGTTGAGATCCGCCGTGGCGACCTGGGTGAGCCGCGATCCGTCGGCCGCGACGGAGTAGACGCTGGAGCCGGCGATGAAGAACAACCGTTGAGGCGTTGGGCTCGAACCGCCGCCGCAACCCCAGCACGCGAACGCGGCGACTAGTGCCACCAAGCACACCTTCATGCGGTGATACTACCGCCGCGAGGCGGCCGCGGTGCGGCACCGGCGCGGATCTGCGTTACGCTGCCGCACGGATGATGGCGCAGACTCCCTCAATTCGCACGATGGCCGCAATCGCGGCCGGCAAGCTGGCCGGTGCGGCGAGCCGCGCCTCGCGGCGGGGCGGTGGGACGGCGGTGGCCGGGCTGGCGGCGCTGCGCGTCAATCGGCACGTGGTGCGCACGCTGGTGGGTCAGGCCGGGGCGGGGGCGATCGCCGTCACGGGGACGAACGGCAAGACGACGACGTCGCTGATGCTCAACGGCGTCGCGCGGGCGGCGGGGCGGCGGCCGCTGCACAACCGCAGCGGCTCGAACCTGATGCGCGGCGTGGCGGCGATGCTTGTCGAGGAGGCGGGGCTCTCCGGCCGGCTGCCGGACGCCGGCAAACGGCTGGCGATCCTGGAGGTCGACGAGGCGACGCTGCCGAGATCGTGCGCGAGGCGGCGCCGCGCGTGGTCGTCTTCACGAACCTGTTCCGCGATCAGCTCGACCGTTACGGCGAGGTCGATACGGTCGCGCAATCGTGGGAGCGCGCGCTCGCCGGGGCTTTGCCGGACACGACGATCGTGCTGAACGCGGACGACCCGGCGGTCGCGCACCTGGGGCGAAGCGCGAAGACGCGCGTGCTGTACTACGGCGTAGACGACGCGACGGCGGGCGGGCCGCGGATCGACCACGCATCGGACTTCCGGACGTGCCTGGAGTGCGGGTCGGAGCTGGCGTACGACGTGTCATTCTACGGGCACATCGGTCACTGGCGCTGCGCGCGCTGCGACAACCGGCGGCCGGCGCCGGACGTGCGCGTGACGCGCGTGACGCTGGGCGAGGATGTGACGTCGCTGGCGATCGCGCTAGCGGACGGGACGCTCAACGTCGCGCTGCCGATGGCGGGGCTGTACAACGCGTACAACGCGCTGGCGGCGGTCGCCGGATCCGTGGCGCTCGGCTTGCCGCGCGACGCCATCGTTTCGGCGCTGGAGGGGTTCTCGGCCGCGTTCGGGCGGCAGGAGCGATTTCGCGTCGATGGGCGCGACGTGCAGGTGCTGCTCGGGAAGAATCCGACGGGGCTGAACCAGGTACTGCGGACGCTGGCGGCGCGCGACGGGCGGAAGCGTGTGCT
>CAWJLO010000028.1:0-74331 GCA_963843685.1 uncultured Chloroflexia bacterium | reverse complement strand
GCATCGCCATCGAGCGGGATCGCTGGAACCAGGGCTACGGTACCGACGCCACGCGTACGATCCTCCGCTTCGCCTTTGCCGAGATGAACCTGCATCGCGTTTCGTTGCACGTGCGCGAGGACAACGCCCGGGCGCGCCGCTGCTACGAGAAGTGCGGTTTTCGAGAAGAGGGGCGCGAGCGCGAGCGCCGATTCCACGGAGGGCGGTGGATCGACCGAATCATCATGGGGATCCTGCAACACGAATTCGAAGTCCGCGACTCGTAAACGTCGTCGGAACGCACCCCCTTACCGACGGCGCGTGCGCCACACCCCGTACGCGCCGCCTGTCGCCAACGCCGCCGCCAGAACGGCCCAGCCGAGAGCGACGTACCTGGCGGTGTGATCTCCGGAAGTCCCCGCTTCGGCAACCGCGGGCGCCGCAGCGAAGCCACCAACCGCCACCGGGCCGAGCAGGTTCTTCTCCGCCTGGCTCTCCCAGGAGACGTTGCCGTTGATCTCAGCCGCACTCCCGACGAACGCGTCGTGTGCGACAGGATCACCCTGCAGGGTGTACATCATCCAGGCCGTGATGTAGCCCTGGAGCTTGTTGTCCGTCGGCCTTGGATGTCGTTGTGGCGTTCGCGCGTCAGGCAACGCGTGTCGCTATACAGTACCCTCGGCCCTGTGAAGAGCGTGGTGAGCAGACTTCTCCTTCTCGTGGCAGGCGCTCTCGTGGCGACCGCGGGCGCGATCGCGTGCGGCGGATCGAAGCAGCCCGCGGTGACCCCCTTGCCGACACACGTGACGGTGTTGACCCAGACACCGATCGTGTTTCCCTCCGCGGCGGCCGGACAGGATGAGGCCGTGTGGGACTTCGTGCGCTCGTGGCAGGGCGCGAACTTCGTCCCGCTGCTACGCCCGACGTTCGTACCGGCGGGGTTCGATACCGTGACGATCGACGAACCCCGGGAGAAGCAGGACCCTCACGTGTTGTCGGTCGTGTACGCGGGGCCCGGGAAGGAATTGCACATCTCGGCGGGCGGGATCAATCCGTCCGAGGCGTATCAGGACGGCTCGCAGCGTGACGCCACGGTTCGGGGGCAGCCCGCGATTGTAGAGGTGAACAACGGTGGCGATGCGCGGAATGGCGTCGTGGTGTGGTGGAGGGAACCGGGATCGTGGGCACCGGGCGCCGGACAAACCCCTTCGCTATACGTGGACTACGCCGTGCTTGCGACCGGATTGACGGAGGAAGAGGTGCTTCAGGTGGCGGACTCGATGGAGGCCATGGCGCCTTAGTGGAGGGCTCGCTGCGTCCCGGTTGGGGGAAACGCGCCGACCTCTCGCTACACTCTGGCCATGACCGACAACGCGACATGGCACCTGGCGCAGTACAACATTGCGCGGCTGCTGGCGCCGCTCGATGATCCGCTGCTCGCGGACTTCGTCGCGAATCTTGACCGGGTGAACCGGCTCGGCGATGACTCGCCGGGGTTCGTATGGCGGCTGCAGACGGACGACGGGACGTCGACGTCGGTGCGGGTGCGCGGCGACGAGCGGATCATCGTGAACTTCACGGTGTGGGAGTCGGTGGAGTCGCTGTTCGAGTTCACGTATCGCAGCGGGCACGTGGAGATGTACCGTCGGCGGCGGGAGTGGTTCGAGCACATGGCGGAGGCGTACCTGGTGCTCTGGTGGGTGCCGGCGGGCCACATCCCGAGCGTCGAGGAGGCCGACGAGCGGCTGGACCATCTGCGCGCGCACGGGCCGACGGAGTACGCGTTCACGTTCAAGCAGCGGTTCGATCCGCCGAACGCGAGTGCACCCAGCGCGCTTTCCAGGCACGCCGTAACACCCCGGGCCGATCGGCATTCGCGATACCTACGATGCCCCTGACGGCGCGCGTGCGCTTCCGCTAGGCTGATTGTGGCTGACGGAGGTGACACATGACGACGGCATCGAAGTACGGGATCACGCGGACGGTGGCGTCCGGGTACGAGGAGACGATCGCGCGCGTGCGGGAGCTGCTGAAGGAAGAGGGCTTCGGCGTGCTGACGGAGATCGACGTCAAGCGCACGCTGAAAGAGAAGATCGACAAAGACGTCGAGCCGTACGCCATTCTCGGGGCGTGCAACCCGCGGCTGGCGTCGCGCGCGCTGGAGGCGGAGCCGGACATCGGGCTGCTGCTGCCGTGCAACATCATCGTGGCGGCGCGAGAGGACGGCACGCACGTCGGCGTCGTCAATCCGCAGACGCTGGTGGAGATCACGTCGAACCCGGTGCTGGCGGAGGTGTCGCAAGAGGCCGACGAGCGGCTGCGGCGGGTGATCGAGCGGGTCTAGACCTCGTTCTTGCTGAGCGTCGCCAGGAACTCGGCGTTGCTGCCGGTGCGGGAGAGGCGCTCGAGCAGGCGCTCGGTGGCCTCCGACGGGTTGCTGGCATTCGACGAGATCATCGCCGTCATGCGGCGCATCAGCCACACCTGGCGGAGCGTCGCCTCGTCCATCAGCAGCTCCTCGCGGCGCGTGCTGCTGGCGGCGATGTCGATGGCCGGGAAGACGCGGCGCTCGGCGAGGCGGCGGTCGAGCCGCAGCTCCTGGTTACCGGTCCCCTTGAACTCCTCGAAGATCACCTCGTCCATGCGGCTGCCGGTGTCGACCAGGCAGGTGGCGATGACGGTGAGGCTGCCGCCCTCCTCGCAGTTGCGGGCGGCGCCGAAGAAGCGCTTGGGCGGGTAGAGGGCGACCGGGTCCATGCCGCCGGTGAGCGTGCGGCCGCTGGGCGGCATCGCCAGGTTGTAGGCGCGGGTGAGGCGCGTGATGCTGTCGAGCAGGATGACGACGTCCATGCCGCCCTCGACGAGGCGCTTTGCGCGCTCAAGCGCCATCTCGGCGACGCGCGTGTGGTCCTCGACCGGCTCGTCGAAGGTCGAGGCGACAACCTCGCCCTTGACGGAGCGCTTCATGTCGGTCACTTCCTCCGGCCGCTCGCCGATGAGGGCGACCATGAGGTGGATGTCGGGGTAGTTCGCGGCGATGCCGGCGGCGATGGCCTTCAGCAGGAACGTCTTGCCGGCCTTCGGCGGCGAAACGATAAGGCCGCGTTGTCCGCGGCCGATCGGTGAGATCAGGTTGATCAGCCGGCCGGAGAGGTCGGGTGAAGGCGTCTCCAGGTCGACGAGCTGGTTCGGGAAGATGGCGGTGAGGTTCTCGAAGTACGGGCGCTGCTTGGCGGTCTCCGGGTCGATGCCGTTGGTGTTCTCGACGCGGAGGAGGCCGTAGTACTTCTCGCTGTCTTTCGGCGGGCGCACCTGGCCGGTGACGTAGTCGCCGGTGCGGAGGCCGAAGCGGCGGATCTGCGACTGGCTGACGTAGACGTCGTTCTGGCCGGGAAGGAGGCTCTCGCCGCGGAGGAAGCCGTACCCGTCGTCGACGATCTCCAGGATGCCGCCGGTCGTGAGCGCGGCGTCGCGCTCCGCCTGCGTCATCGGCTGGTCCAGGCCGTCGTCCATCTGCGGCGGCTGCTGCTGGGGGAGCGGACGTGGTCCGCCGCCACCCGATCGTCGTCGTTCTCGTACTGCCATGTTGTTTGAACCTCTAGCGGGCCATGCCCAATAGCTCGCGGATCTGCGGGGTGTCCCCGGGAATTTCGCTCCGTGTCATGCACGGGCCACGAGGGCCATCCGATCGGTGCCTGGTCCGGAGGGAGTCGCTACGGCGCCGGGAGAAGAAGCGCCGGAAGTGCGGAACCTGTCACGCCCTTGGTACCCGATTCTCCGGATATCTGTCAAGAGGGGCCGCGCCTGTTGCGGCTGTCACCCTGATCGACCATTGCGGCGCCGGGGATCGCGCTCTGTGCGGCGTGGCCGCAGCGCGGATGCACATGCATTGTATCGCTTCGTGCGCTGAATAGATCATCGGCGATCCCCCGAATTTCCTCCGTCGGCTCGAAGAACTACGTCGCGGCGCGCCCATTGCCCGTGAAGCGCGACCGGCAGATACTCGAAGCATGACTGTTGACGTGCTGAGGACACTGCTCTTCGTCCCGGGCAACCGCGCGCGCATGCTGGAGCGGGCGGCGTCCGCCGGCGCCGACGCGATCGTCATCGACCTGGAGGACGCGGTCCCGGCCGCGGAGAAGCGGGCGGCGCGGGCCCTGGTGAGGGCGTGGGTGCCCCGGCTGGCGGAGGCCGGCCAGACCGTCTTTGTGCGCGTGAACGCCGTCCGGACCGGGCTCACCCGGCAGGACGTTACGGCGGCCGTCCGGCCCGGGCTGGCCGGGGTGGTGCTGCCCAAGGTGGAAGCGGCGCAGGACCTTCGCGATCTGGACGTGCTGCTCCGCGAGGCCGAGCTGGCCCGCGGCATCCGCCCCGGCGACGTGCGGACGATCGCCCTCATCGAAAGCGCGATGGGGCTGCTCCGCTGCCAGGAGATCGCCCAGGCGTCGGACAGGCTGCTGGCGCTCTCCGTCGGCGGCGAGGACTACGCGGCCGAGCTGGGCGTGCCGCGGGAGGCGCGGACGGCTGCGCTGGCGCACCTGCGTTACACGATCGTCGAGGTAGCGACGGCCTACGAACTGCTGCCGATCGACACGCCGTTTACGGACACCCGGGACGCGGAGGGACTGCGTGGCCGAGGCGCGTCTGGCGCGTTCGGTCGGTTTCAAGGGGAAGTACGTCATCCACCCCGGGCAGGTCGCGGCGGTCAACGATGCCTTCGCTCCGTCGCGCGAGGAGGTGGCGGAGGCGCGGCGCATCGTTGCGGCGGCGAAGCGCGGCTCGGCGCGCGGGCGCGGCAGCGTGAGCGTGGACGGGCGGATGGTCGACGTGCCGGTGGTCGAGCGGGCGCGCCGCGTGCTGGCGGCGGCCGAGGCGATCGGGGCGCGCGCACCGAAATAGAAAGAGCCCGGCGTCGTGCCGGACCCTTCCCTTTCGACCTACGCAAGTATCGGGCGCGTTAGTCCTTCCAGATCATGTACTGCTGTGCGCGGCGAAGCTTGAAGTCGGTCTCCGGCAGCTTGAAGCCGAGCGCGCGCACCTTCTTGAGGATGGTCTCCGCCTGGCGCTTCTCCGTCGCGCTCAGGACCTGACCGAACATGTCGTCGTACAGCTCCGCGGAGATCTTGACGATCTCCTGCGTGATCTCGCGGCCCTTGTCGGTCAGCTCCAGGCCGACAGCGCGCCGGTCGTTCGGGTCCGGCAGCCGGCGCACCCAGCCGCGCGTTTCGATGCGGTGGAGGATACCGGTGATGCTCTGCGTCTCCTGGAAGAGCAGCGTTGCGACGAGGCTCGGCTTGATGGGGCCTTTCGCGAAGTGCAGCACCGCCAACACGCGCGCCTGTGACGCGGAGACGCCGAGATGGTAGAAGCGGCGCTCCAGCAGCTTGTAGGACATCCAGTAGATCTCAGTGACCAGCACCCAGGGCAGAAGCGCCTGCTGTAGTGCCGCCGGATCGTCCTGGTTCTTGTTCGACGCCTTCGCCGCGGTAGCCATGTTGTCCTGCCTCACCTCAGAATGCCCCCCTGCCCGGTGCCGCGAGTCTAGCATCGAAAAAATCGACGAGCAATGCGAAAGTCGCAGAGCTGCGCAGAATACCGGCCGGTATTCTGCGTCGTCGTCAATGGCGTCGCACCGGGGCTGTGAAAACCGCAACTGCATAGGCACCGCCGAAGTATCCTGCTACGCTCGCATCAATTATTCGCGTATGTGGCATCCGTGGCTTATGGTCAAGCGACTTTGCGGTATGCAAGACGCCGCACTGATCTGGATCGGCCGTTGAGCCGGTGCTACTCTGGCGCGCACTCCGCGGAGGAGGAAGGGGACGACGCAGATGGCCGGTTTCAACTTCGAAAAAGTGATCTACGAGAAGCGCGGCCGGATCGGCATCGTCACGATCAACCGCCCCGACCGCATGAACGCCATCGACCCGCAGACGTCGGCGGAACTGCACGAAGCGTGGTGCGACTTCCGGGACGACGACGATCTCTGGGTGGGGATCTTCACCGGCGCCGGTGAGCGCGCGTTTTCGGCCGGCAACGATCTCGTCGCGATGTCGCAGGCGCAGCAAGCTGGCGCAAACGCCGTGAGCGCCGCGTACTCGCGGGCGCCGTTCGGCGGCATCACGCGCAACTTCGAATGCTGGAAGCCGATGATCGCAGCGATCAACGGCTATTGCCTGGCCGGCGGGCTGGAGATGGCGCTGGCATGCGACGTGCGCATCGCCGCCGAGCACGCGATGTTCGGGCTGCCGGAGGTGACGCGCGCGATCATCGCCGGTGCGGGCGGCACGCAGCGGCTGCCGCGGATCGTGCCGTTCGGCGCGGCGCTGGAGCTGATCCTCACCGGCGGACGCTTCGACGCGCAGTGGGCGCTGCAGTACGGGCTGGTCAATCACGTCGTCCCGGCAGACCAGGTGATGCCGAAGGCGCTGGCGATGGCGGAGGCGATCTGCGAGAACGGCCCGCTGGCCGTGCGGCTGGCGAAGGAGTCCGTGTACCACGGGCTCAGCGTGCCGCTCGAGGAAGGCCTGCGGTTCGAGATCGAACAGTCGCGCAAAGTGCTGGCGTCCGAAGACGCGCGCGAGGGGCCGCTGGCGTTCGCACAGAAGCGCAAGCCGGCGTATAAGGGCCGCTAGGCCGTCTCCCCCGTCCCGTCCCCAACCGCATCGCGAAACTCGGCCAGCGAACGCACCAGCCTGAGGCGCTCCGGCAGCGGTTCGTCGCCGTGCGCGCCGGCGTGGTCGTACAGGTAGACGTGCGCGACCTCGTGCTGTGCGAGGTAGTACGCCGTGCGCGGATCGTCGTCGATGTGCGTGTCGATCCCGAGCATCCGGGCCGTCGCGAGCTTGTGCTGCGCCGATCGCAACCCCTCCGGTGCCATGCGGATGCTCGCGAAGGCGTCGGCCAGCCCGTTGCGGCGCAGCCAGCGGCGGAGCAGCGGCTCGCCGGCGACGCTTCGGCCAGTGACGATGTGCAGCTCGTGTTTCCGCGCCAGTTCGCGCACGATCTCCTGACCTTCGGGCGATGCCGGGCGCCAGCCGAATCGCATGTACTCCACCAGGAGGCGCAGCCGACTCGAGGCGGGCTCCGCGTACAGCGATTCGTAGGCCGGGGGCAGGTCCGGGACGTAGCCCGGCGCGTGGACGGCGAGGCGCCCGAAGGGAGTGCGGCAGAGCACGCCGTCGAAATCGAAGCCGATACGCATCAGCGGCTTGCGAGCGCCAGGGCCAACGTCGCGACGTGCTCGACGCGCTGCGACAGCTTCTCCGTCGGCTGGCCGTCAGCGAACTGGTCGTCGGTGGCGTAGACACCGGCGACCGGCAGACCCTCCAGGCTGTCGAAGAGCGGCCGCATCCCGTATTCCAGTGTGAGGAAGTGCGCCGGCGATGCGCCGGTCTGGACCGGCACGCAGATCTTGTTCGCGAGGTGCGCCGGCGGCATCAGGTCGAAGAGTGCCTTCATCGCGCCGGTGTAGAGCGCGCGGTACGTCGGCGACGCAGCGATGACAATGTGGGCTTCACCCAACGCGGCGATCGCGTCATCGATCGCCGGGTGCTGCGCCCGCGCGAGCAGAGCGTCGGCCGGCAACTCCGCGACGTCGATGAGCTTCGTCGTGCAGCCGCCACGCGCGAGCGCGTCGAGCAGCCGCTCGGCGAGCGTCTTCGATTTCGAGGGAGCGCGCGGGCTGCCGGAGACGGCGACGGCGAGCAGTTGTGGCATCTACGCGGGTGCCAGCTCGCGCGCCGGCGGCGTCGGTACCGCCGCCTCGCCATCGAAGTGAGGCATGACGTAGCGGCCGAACCGCTGCGCTTCTTCCAGGTGCGGATAGCCGGAGAGGATGAAGGTGTCGATGCCTTCGTCCACGTACTCCCGCAGGCGCGCGGCGACGCTCTCGCCGGAGCCGACGAGCGCTGTGCCGACGCCAAGCCGGGCGCGCCCGATCCCCGTCCAGAGATTGGGGCCGAGCCATTCGTCCTGTTTTGTCATCTCGCGCTGGCGCTTCTCGCCCTCCGAGTCGGAGCGGCTGAGGTGGCGGTCGACCATGCGCTGGAAGTTCTCCGGGATGGCGGCGACGAGCCCCTCCGCGGCGGCGCGCGCCTCCTCGTCCGTCTCGCGCGCGACGACGTGGATGCGCATGCCAAAGCGCAGCGTCCGGCCGATGCGCGCGGCGCGCTCGCGCATGTCGGCGATGCGCGAGCGGACCATCGGCACCGTCTCGCCCCAGAGGAGGTAGACATCCGCCTCCTCCGCGCCGACCTTTTGGGCTGCCTCTGAGGCGCCGCCGAAGTAGAACGGGGGGTACGGCTTCTGGTACGGCTTGGGGTAGACGTCCGAGTTCTCGGTGCGGTAGTAGCGGCCTTCGTGACTCCAGCGCTTGGGCTCCGTCCAGGCGCGGCGCACGACCTGCATGAACTCCTGCGTGCGGGCGTAGCGCTCATCGTGCTCCATGAAGTCGCCGTCGGCGGCAAGCTCGGCCGGGAAGCCACCCGTAACGACGTTGATGAGCACCCGTCCGCGCGTGAGCTGGTCGAGCGTGTTGGACATCTTCGCGGCCAGGGTCGGCGCCACGAAGCCGGGCCGCATTGCCACGAGGAACTTCAGCCGGTCCGTGCGGGCGGCGACGACCGCGGAGGCGAGCCAGGCGTCGTGGCAGGTCGTGCCCACGGGCATCAGCGCGAAGACGAATCCGGCCTCCTCGGCCGCCTTCGCCACCTCCACCAGGTAGTCGGCCGTGGCCTCGCGTGTCGGCGGGCCGATGACGTCCGTGTCTCCCATCGTGGGAAGGAACCAGCCGAAATCGATGCTCATTGCGATGCTCCATGGGAATCCCCGCGCCGTAGGAACAGAGTATAGAAGCCGTCCGGCGGCGAGGTCGAGCCTGCTCCGCGGTGACTCCCGGGGCCGCTTGACGACCGTGTGTGCGCGCTGCGGGAGCCCGAATTTGTCATCTCGGCGTAACATGCCCTCGCTATACTCGCCTTTACTGAGGGGAGGCAGGCCCGTGAACACCATCCTGTTTGTCGACGCATCCGAAGAGATGCAGCCGATGGCGACTGCGCTGGACGAAGCCGGCTTCGTCGTACAGCACTCGCACCTGGAGCGGCTGCTGGATGAGGCGCGCGCCGAGACGCCTGCCGTGATGCTGTTTAACCTCCTGCAGCGCCCCGACCTGCCCCTGATCCGCAACATACTCCGCTCCGCCGACATGCCGCACGGCGTCGCCTCGCTCGCGGCCGTCCGCGGCGGGCAGCTCGAGAGCCTCGACTTCACCACCGGCTTCGACGACTTCATCGTGCACCCGGTGCTCGCCGAGGAGCTGACGGCGCGGGTGCGGCGGGCCATCTGGCTCAAGTCGGGCGTCGAGAGCGACAACACGCTCCGTGCCGGCGAACTGCACATCGACCTCTCGAACTACAAGGCGTACGTCGCCGGCCGGCCCGTCGACCTGACATACAAAGAGTTCGAACTGCTGCGGTTCCTCGCGACGAACCGGGACAAGGTGTTCACGCGCGAAGCGCTGCTGAACCGCGTCTGGGGCTACGACTTCTACGGTGGCGCCCGGACGGTCGATGTCCATGTGCGGCGGCTACGCAGCAAGATCGAGGACAACGTGCACACGTTCATCGAGACGGTGCGCAACGTCGGCTACCGCTTCCACCTCGAGTAGACCGTAGCCCCTCGCCGGCGCATCCGCCGCGGACGATCCTCTGATATCGTTCGGCGTGAGCCAGCAGCCTGACCGCGTCTCGCGCCGCCTGCGCGTCCAGCGCCGCATCGAGCGGTTCCTCGAGTCGTTCGAGGAGAGCGAATCCGCGGCCGCGGCCGAGGTGTTCGTCGCCTCCGAAAACCAGCGGCTCGCGGTGGTCGGCATCGTTCTCGCCATCATCGGCATGACGACGGCGCTCGTCGTCGCCTACACCATCGGCGGGGTACGGTTGGTGAAGAGCCTGGGCTACTTCGGGGTCTTCGCCTCGGCCGTCATCGGCTCCGCGTCGATGTTCGTGCCCGTGCCGGGCGCGCTCGCTGGCATCACATTCGGGCTGTTTCTGACGCCGATCCCGCACGTGCCGCAGGAGATCACGGTCGGCGTGATCGTCGCCGCGGGATCGGCGATCGGTGAGCTGACGGGTTACTCGACGGGCGTCGGCGGGCGCGCCGTGATTGGCAACAGCAGGATCGGCCGCCTGATGGTTGCGTTGATGCGGCGGCACGGCACGCTCACGGTGTTCTGCGTGGCCGCCGTGCCGAACCCGCTGATCGACGTCGGCGGCATCGCGGCGGGGGTCGCCGGCATGCCGATGCGGCGATTCGTGACGGTGATGTTCGCCGGCAAGACGGTGAACTACATCGCGGTCGCGTTCATCGTCAACAGCGGCATTGACTGGCTGATCGCGCCTGTTCGGTTGAGCCCGGCCGCTGTTACGAAAGCACCTCGGCGCCGCCGTCGACGACGAGCTCGGTGCCGGTGATCCAGGAGGACTCGTCCGAGGCGAGGAAGAGCGCGGCCCAGGCGACGTCCTCAGGCGCGCCGTCGCGCTGGACGGCGGGCTCCGGCATGCCGGGGTTCAACGGGTCGGGCGATGCCTGGATGTTCGTCGGACAGAGGCAGTTGACGCGGATGTTGTCGGCCGCGTACTCGCGCGCCATCTTCTTCGTCACGCCGATGATGGCGCTCTTCGCCGCCGTGTAGCCGACGTTGCCCCCGAGCCGCGCGGCGCGCGCAGCCGCCACGTTGATGATCACGCCCGACCGTTGGCGCGCCATCTCCCTGACCGCGAACTTCGCGGTGAGAAAGTGCGTCTTCAGGTCCACTGCCAGGAGCTGGTCCCAGTCGCTCTCCTCCGTCTCGCCCGTGCGGCGTTCCCACGCGGTGTAGATGCCCGTGTTGTTGTAGAGCACGTCCAGCCGGCCGAAGCGCTCGACGGCGAGGCGCACCGCGGCAGCGGCCTCGTGTGCGTCCGTGAGATCGGCGGCGCGCGCGACGGCCTCGCCGCCCTGCGCCACGATGTGCTCGGCAAGGCGCTCCACCTCGTCCGCGATCAGGCCCACGAGCACCAGGCGCGCGCCCTCGCGGGCGAACAGCACCGGCACTGTCGTGCCCTGTCGCCCGCCCGCTCCCGCGATCAGTACGACCTTCTGGTTCAAGCGCATCAGACGCCTCCTGGTGCCGGTGTTGCGGGCGATCCGGCCTCGCCGTTGTATCAGAAACGACGCGCGGCGCGCAGCAGCCGGATGGCCGTACTCCTGGCAGATTCGGTCACGCGGACAGCCGTCGCAGGAGGCTGGGGAGCGCCCGCAGAGGCCGATTCGGGGGCCCGGTCGTGAGGCCGCTCAGGGCGGCGATTATGGTAGAATTGGGTGTCATGCGGAGACGTTCGCGGGCGCTTTTCAAGACCCGGCTCCGGAGTGGAAGACGCGGGTCTTTTCGATCCTCCGACCCACGATAGCGACAGGGATTAGACGAGAGCATGGTACGACAACGCGTCGAGGACGATGTGCGGGCCGCAAAGCGCGGCAAGCAAAACGACTCCTACACCGCCAGCGACATCCAGGTGCTGGAGGGGCTGGAGGCCGTCCGCCGCCGCCCCGGCATGTACATCGGCACGACCGACCAGCGGGGCCTGCATCACCTCGTCTACGAGATCGTCGACAACTCTGTCGATGAGGCCATGGCCGGCTTCTGCAGCCGCATCGAGATCACCATCGAGGCGAACAACTGGGTCACCGTGCGCGACAACGGCCGCGGCATCCCCGTGGACAAGCACAAGCAGACGGGAAAGTCGGCGCTCGAGACGATCATGACCGTGCTGCACGCCGGCGGGAAGTTCGGCGGCGGCGCCTACAAGGTCTCGGGCGGCCTCCACGGTGTCGGCGCGTCCGTCGTCAACGCGCTGGCCGAGAAGATGTGGGTGGAGGTGCGGCGCGAGGGCAAGGTCTACCGGCAGGAGTACGAGCGGGGCATCACCAAGGGATCCCTGAAGACGACGGCCGACCCCAAGCAGAAGCAGACGGGCACCACCACCGCCTTCCTCGCCGATGACACGATCTTCGACGCCGTCGACTTCGACTACGACGAGCTGCTCCAGCGCTTCCGCGAGATGGCGTACCTCACGAAGGGCATCTGGATCCGCTTCGACGACAAGCGCGCGGGCCGCGAACGCGAGATGAACTTCTGCTTCGAGGGTGGCGTCGCCAGCTTCGTCCGGCACGTCAACAAGGGGCGCAACACGCTCAGTCCCCGCCCGATCTACGTCGAGAAGACGGTTGATTCGACGCAGATCGAGGCGGCACTCCAGTACAACGACGGCTTCTCGCAGGTGGAGTTCAGCTTCGCGAACACGATCAACACGATCGACGGCGGATCGCACCTGACGGGCTTCCGTTCGGCGCTGACGCGCGTCCTGAACGACTACGCGCGCAAGCAGAAGTTCCTCAAGGACGACGACGCCAACCTCACCGGCGACGACGTGCGCGAAGGCATGGTCGCCGTGATCAGCGTCAAGCTGCCGGAGCCGCAGTTCGAGGGTCAGACGAAGACGCGCCTCGGTAACGCCGAGGTGAAGACGCACGTAGAGAGCGCCGTCGCCGAAGGCCTGATGCAGTACCTGGAGGAGCACCCCTCCGACGGTCGCCGCATCATCGAGAAGGGGATCATGGCCTCACGCGCGCGCGAGGCGGCGCGGAAGGCGCGCGACCTCGTCGTCCGCAAGGGGCTGCTCGATGGCACGATGCTGCCGGGCAAGCTGGCGGACTGCAGCGAGCGCGAAGCCGACAAGTGCGAGCTGTACCTCGTCGAGGGTATCTCCGCCGGCGGCACGGCCAAGACGGGCCGCGACCGCCGCTTCCAGGCGATCCTCCCGCTGCGGGGCAAGATCCTGAACGTCGAGAAGGCGCGCATCGAGAAGATGCTGGCGCACGAGGAGATCCGCGCCCTGATCACGGCGCTGGGCACGGGCTTTGGCGAGACCATCGACCTCAACAAGCTGCGCTACCACCACGTGATCATCATGGCCGACGCCGACGTCGATGGGTCGCACATCCGGACGCTGCTGCTGACGTTCTTCTTCCGCTACATGCGGCCGCTTATCGAGGCGGGTTACCTGTACATCGCGCAGCCGCCGCTCTTCCGGATCCAGGTCGGCCGGCAACACACGTGGATCTACTCCGACCAGGAGCGCGACCAGCACCTCGCGAAGGTCAAGGACGGCCAGAAGGCCCACATCCAGCGCTACAAGGGCCTCGGCGAGATGAACCCGGAGCAGCTCTGGGAGACGACGATGGACCCGGACAAGCGCACCATGCTCCGCGTGACGATCGACGATGCGATGCGGGCGGAGGAGATCTTCTCCACGCTGATGGGCGACGAGGTCGCTCCGCGCAAGAAGTGGATCCAGGGCCACGCCACGCAGGTCAAGAACCTGGACATCTGACCGTCACGTCGTGCTGGCTGCCGCCCCCGGTTCGCTACCGCTCTCCGGTGCCGATGGTCTCGGTGTCTCGTCGCGGTAGCTGGCGACAAGCACGACGACGATCATCGCCAGTGCGACGTTGAGGATCGACGGCACCGGGTGCAGCCCGATGCGGAACAGCGCACCCAGCACGGTGAAGCCCTCGAAGACGTAGGTCGCGAGGCGTGCCCAGCCGGCGCCGCTCGCCAGGAACACGGCGATCGCGATGCCGCCAAGCGCAACGAGCATGACGACGAGCCCCAACCCGATGCGGTGGTGCGCCACGCGCGTCGCCAGCGTCCAGCGCTCCAGCCGGCGGCCGGAGGCGAAGAGCACCAGCGCCACCAGCATCGTGAAGGCGGCCTGCAGGCCGACCAGCAGGCTGGCGACGATGACGGCGGTGTGGCTCCTGGTGCGTTCCATGTGCGGCTCCCCTCTTCGATCCGTGTACGTTCCTGCCTCATTAAACGGCACGGGGGCCGGATCGTGTGTAACAGCACGGCAAACTCTGTAACAACTGTTGGCGCCGCGCGGTGACCTTTGCCGTCAGGCTGTTCGCTACACTCTCCCCACTGTGATCCTGACCCTCCGTCTCCGGCATCTCCGCGGCGCCGTGCCGGCGGCGCTCGCGGCCGCGCTCGTCGCTGCCGTGGCGTGCAGCAGCGGCGGGGGTGCGAAGACAGCGACGCCGGTCGGCACGGTAACGCCCGGGACCGCGCGGACCTCGAGCGTGCCTGCCGGCTGGGCGACACCGCAGACGCTGCCGGTCACGCCCGTCGCGCAGACCTACAAGATCGACGACCCCGCGTTCGACGCGATGGCCGGCGCCCGCGCGATCTACGGCACGAACGACGGCGCCGCATACCGGATCGAGGTGCCGGACGACTGGAACGGCAGCGTCGTCTACTACGCGCACGGCTTCCGCGGCAACGTGCCCGATCTGTCCGTGGATCCGCCGCCGCTGCGTGCCTATTTCATCTCACATGGATACGCCTGGGCCGCCTCCAGCTACTCGCTCAACGGCTACAACCCCGGCGCGGGAGCGCGCGACACCTACGCGCTGCGCAGCGTGTTCGAGCAGAAGGTCGGCGTGCCGAAGCGCTCGTACATCTACGGCCAGTCGATGGGGGGCAACGTCGTCAGCGTCTCGCTGGAGCTGTACCCAACGGCGTACGACGGCGCGCTGAGCGAGTGCGGCGCGCTCGTCGGGCAGGACATCGTCGATTACTTCTTGAGCTGGGCCGCGCTCGCCGGCTACTTCACGGACACGGATCTGACCAACATCACGACGGACGCCAACAAGCTCGGCAGCGTGCTGCGCAACCAGGTCGGCCCGGCGCTGGGTACCGCCGACAACCTGACCGAAAAGGGCAAGGAGTTCGAGAGCGCGATCGAGTACCTGACGGGCGGGCCTCGGCCGTACTTCAGGGAGGGGTTCGGCGCGAACTACCTGTTCAACTTTCTGGTGCTGGTGAACGCCGTCGCCGTGCCGGGCGCGAGCAACGCCGTCGCTCAGAACGCGGACACGCAGTACACCATCGGCGACGGCTTCGGGATCTCCAGCGACGAGCTCAACCGCGAGATCCCGCGTGTACAGGCGAACCCCGCCTACCAGGACTTGCAGCAGTACCCGGAGTTCGCGCCGCTCAGCGGCAAGCTGCAGCGGCCGCTGCTCACGCTGCACGGAACAGGAGATCTCTACGTGCCCATCAGCCTGGAGCAGCACTACCGTCGCATCGTCGACGCCGCCGGCGCCGGCGACATGCTCGTGCAGCGCGCGGTGCGGCGGCCCGGCCACTGCACCTTCACCGACGCGGAGCGGCAGCGCGCGTTCGAGGACCTGGTGGCGTGGGCCGAGCAGGGCACGAAGCCGGCGGGGGACGACCTGTCCGGCGACCTCAGCGACGTCGGTCGCGCCTTCACGCAGCCGCTCGGGCAGGACGACCCCGGCGGCCTTACGCCCTAGCGTCGACGGGCACGGTGCCGACCATCTCGGCGTAGAGCCGCTCCATCAGCGCGGCGTTGTCCTGCCAGCGGTAGTTTGCCTCGACGAACGCGCGGCCCGCCCGGCCCATGTCGCCGCGGAGCGCCGGGTCGTCGGCCAGCCGGGCGATCGCGTCGGCCAGCGCAGTGACGTCGCGCGGCGGCACGAGCAATCCGGTCACACCGTCGCGGACGACGTCGGGGATGCCGTGGACGTCCGACGCGACGACCGGCAGCCCCGTCGCGCTCGCTTCCAGCGCGGAGACGCCGAATCCCTCCCACGTCGACGGCATCGCGAAGACGTCGAGCCGCCGCAGGACGTCCGGGACGGCATCGTGCGCCACTTCGCCGATGAACTCCACGTCCAGCCGCAGCTCGCGCGCCAGCGACTCCAGCTCGCCGCGCGACGGGCCATCGCCGGCAAGCACGACGCGGAGCTCTAGCCCGCGATCGCGCAGCGACGCCACCGCGCGCAGCAGGTACTGGTGGCCCTTCTCCGGAGACAGTCGCGACACCGCGCCGACCGTCACGGGTGTGTGCGGCTCGCGATCGGTGAAGGCAAACCGCTCCAGGTCGATGCCATAGGGGATCACGGCGACGGGCTTGCGCTCCGGCGTATGCGGCAGCGTCGCCTCCGCCAGTCGCAGCCCCGTGGCGGTCACAGCGCCCGCCCGCGCCAGCGCCTGCCGCGTCAGCCAGCGATGGAACGGCGATACCGACGGCGCTTCGAGCACGTCGGTGCCCCAGACGGAGACGATCGACGGCTGGAACTCCGACCGCCCGGCGAGGAATCCGTAGCTCGTGAGGTGCAGGGCGTGCACCAGTTGCGGTTTCAGGCGCGCGATGAGCGACGATACGCGGCCGGCCCGCAGCAGGTAGCGCGCCTTGCCGATCGACTCGAAGCCGTCGACGTGATGCACCGTCGCGCCCTCGATCTCGGCCGGGCGAAATGAGATGACGTGCGCGTCCCAGCCGCGTTCGACGAAGTGCCGGACCCAACGCCTCGTGTGCACGTACGGCGCATCGGCGAGGTAGACGACCCTCACTCTGCGTCCTCGATCTCGACGGGGCCGGTGCGGTCGATCACGGGCATCGCCGACATTGTAGTCACAAAGGGCGCGCGTCCTGGCCCGAGTCGCCTATGGCAGCGGCACGCCGTTGTAGAGCAGGTCGTCATCGCCGGGGAAGACGTCCGTGTAGATGTCGGCGAGCGCGACGATCGGCCGGTCGGACTGGAGGATCGCCGTCCCGGCGAATCCGTTCGGCAGGAACGACTCGTTGAACTGGAAGACGGTCGCCTCGCGGTTCACGGGGATCGTGTACGACTGCGCGCCGCCGGGCAGGTCGAGCCCCAGGTAGCGGATGGTCACGTTGGCGGAGCCGCCGTCTGCCACCAGCACGCGGAACCACGAGTTCCAGCCGGCGGCGGGCGGCACCGGCCCGTAGTTCTTGTTCAGCACGGGCAGCAGCACGCGCGTCGAACCGTCGTTCGGCTGGAAGCCGCGATAGTTCGTGAAGGTCTCGCCGAACTGCGTGCCGCGGTCGACGATGACGCCGATCGGCTGCGTGGACGTCAGCTTCGCCGTGCCGACGAAGTTGTGCGGCAGCGCGTCACCGGACGCGAGGCAGTTGGCGAAGTCATCGCGGTCCTGGAAGCACAGCCGGGCGCCGTTGACGGTGATCGTGTTCTGCTTCGCGACGAATGCGTTGCCGTGGTCCAGGTCAAACCCCTCGAAGCGCAACGTCACCTGGGCTGGTTTCTTCGGGTCCTTGTTCTCGATCTGGAAGCGCGTGCTGAAGCCGTTCTGCGGCCCAACCTGCCGGTCGACGAGGGGCAGCAGCACCGTCGTGCTCAGGTCGCTCTCGTCCAGCGCGCGATACGACGCGAAGAGGTTGTAGAGCGAGTTCCACGAGTCGGCGGTGGCCGTGAGCTTCTGGTCGGAGGCTTTCACGCCCTGGTCGTTGTCGTAGGTCTCGATGCGGACGCTTCCCGTGAAGTTGGAGGGCACGCCGAACGTGTCGGGATCGCGGAACAGCGTCGCACGCGGCGCCAGCGGCCGGCCCCCCTTCGAGCAGCCGGCGATCGCCTTGCCCTTCGTCCCCGGCTTGTACGGGTCCCAGGCGATCTCGCTGTCGGTCGCGTTGCTCAGGTAGGTGATGCCGACGCACGCGGTCGCGGTCGAGCTGAGGTTCTGCACGGCGAAGCGGCCCATGGAGTCGTTCTGCGCGCCGTCGCGGTTGGCGATCAGCGGAAGGTACATCTTGCTCGACCCCGACTGCACCGTCGTCGTGTTGCCGTCGATCATGAACTCGCCGCCGCGGCGGATGTCCTTCGCCTGGAGCGCGACGACCGGCTGGTCGCTCTCCACCAGGGCCGATCCCTTATAGCCGGACGGCAGCGCCGGATTATCCTGCTGGAAGAACGTCCAGCCTTGCCCGGGGCCCAGAGCGGGGCACGCGCCCGACGGGCAGGCGTCCTGTGCGATCTGGTTGCCCTGCTCGTTGAAGTAGCTGACGGTGACGTTGGCGTCCGCCTGGCCCACGTTCTGGACGCGGATCCACGAATTCTCGACGCCGAAGGTGAACGAGGCCGAGGTGAACGGCGCGCCGCCGGGCGCATCCTGGGTGATGGGGTTGCACGTTGTGGCGAGCGCGGACATCGCCAGGGCGGTCATCGTGAACGCCGCCGCGAATCGCGCGACGACGCCAGTCCGGAGATGCGGCATCAAATGGATCCTTCCGCCCGCCCCGCGCATTGTACGGATGGCCGATCAAGCGGGTCAACGCGGACGTTCCCTACTTCAGGGGTGTCACGATCAGCGAACCTCCAGCAGGAGCTCGGGTTGCGGGATCCCCATCGATGCTAGAATCGTGCCGGTGCGAGGGGCAGGCGGCCGCGTTCTGCGATCCGGCCCCCGCGAATCGCTACTCGTCGCGTCCGGATCTCCTGACGAAGAACCAGGTCGATCAGCCCGCAATCAGGAACGGCGCGAAGAACAGCAGAATCAGAAGTTCGGGAAGGCCAATAGGCCCGAGGATCCTAGCCTCGCGCGCTCGCGCCGACCGGCGCTGCCACTTCCGGCGCCACGCCGGTGCGGCTGTACTCCAGGATCATCGCGCCCCACGCCAGACCGCCGCCGAACGAGCACATGGCGATCCGCTGGCCATCGTACAAACGCCCGTCGTGATACGCCTCGCTGAGCGCGACCGGCAGCGTCGCGGACGACGTGTTGCCGTACCGGTCGAGCGTGATCACCGCCTTCTCCATCGGCAGGCCCAGCGCCTTCGCCGTGCCCTGGATGATGCGGAGGTTCGCCTGGTGCGGCACCAGCAGGTCGATGTCGCTCACGTCCAGGTGGGCGCGGCCGAGCGCCTCGCGCGTCGCGTCCGTCATGGAGTGCACGGCGAACTTGAAGAGCGCCGGCCCGTCCATGTTGATGTAGCACAGCTCCGCCGGCGGCCCGTTGCCGTGCTCGTCGCGCGCGCCGCCGACGCCCTCCGCGAAGAGGAAGCTCTTCTTCGACCCGTCACTGTGCATCACGAAGCCCAGCGGACCGCCGAACTCCGCCGCCTCCAGCACCACCGCTCCCGCGCCGTCGCCGAAGAGCACGCACGTCCCGCGGTCCTGCCAGTTAAGGATCCGCGACAGCACCTCGACACCGATGACGACCACGCGCTGCGCCGCACCTGTCGCGATGTACTGGAACGCCGTCGTCCACGCTGCCATGAAGCCGAAACAGGCGGCGTTCATGTCGAACGCGCCGGCGTTCACCGCACCGATGCGGTCCTGCACGAGCGATGCGACCGAAGGAAAGAGCCCGTCCGGCGTCGTCGTGCCCACGAGAACGAGGTCGATGCTCGCCGGGTCGATGTCCGCGTCCTCCAGCGCCATGCGCGCCGCGTTGGTGGCGAGCGAACTGGAGGTCTCGTGTGGGGCGGCGATGCGCCGCTCCCGGATGCCGGTACGGTCCTGGATCCACTGGTCGGAGGTGTCGACCATCCGCTCGAGCTCGGCGTTGGTCATCACGCGTTCGGGGAGGTAGTGGCCCAGGCCTGCGATGCGGGTTGCGATCAAAATAGCTCCGTTGACAGACCCGCTTGGCGCGGGATGATCGAGTATACCAAGGCGATTCGGTAGGAGCCGTTCGTTATAGTGCCGGCGGTGACTCCACGAACCTGGCTTCTCGGCGCACTCTTCACGGCAGCCACGCTCGCCGCATGCTCGGGGGGCGGCCTCCCCGGCCCCCAGAAGACCGGCACGGCCGAAGGCATCCGCAACGCCGCCACGGCCACCGCTGCCGCCGACGCCGCACCTCTCCCAACGGCCGCAGACGTCGAGGGCGTCATCCGCCACGGCTTCCAGGGCCTCACCATCCCGTATACGGCGACCACCGTGGTCACCTTCCGCAAGGTCGACCCGCTTGTCGGCGTGCTGAACGACTGCGCGAACGACAACTCCGGCGGCCTCTCCCGGGACAACCCGGGGTACTGGCCGGCCGTCCTCGGCCACTGCTACACGGTCGGCGACGCCACGAAGTGGCTGTACGGGCAGACGGGGCGCCAGGACTTCGCCTACGCCAACCAGATGATGATGCGCTTCATGAAGGCGAAGGTCGACGAGGCCGACGCCGCCGGCGCGAAGCTGGGCGAGGGCTACTGGGACCTCGTCGTCGCCCGGATCTACACCCTGACGGCCGCCGGCACCCCGATCGCCGTCACGCCTCCCGCCTCGACGACACCGTGACCACCCCCTGGCGGGGCCGCGTTCTTGACCCGCCCGAACGGCGGTTGCTACACTTCCCGCGTTAGCACTCTCCCACCACGAGTGCTAATTTGAATCTGGAACAATGCTCACAGAACGCCGCGGACGCCTCCTGAGCCTCGTTATCAGCGAGTACATCGACTCGGCGCTGCCTGTTGGCTCCGAATCGCTGCTGCGCCGCTTCGACCTGCCGTTCTCCGCCGCCACCATCCGCAACGAGATGAAGCGGCTGGAGGACGAGGGCTTCATCAGCCACCCGCACACCTCGGCCGGCCGCGTCCCCTCCGATAAGGGCTACCGCTACTACGTCGAGGCGCTGATGGAGGAGCGGGACCTTCCGGCCGAAGCGAAGGAGACCATCCGCCACCAGTTCCACCAGGCCGGCCGCGACCAGGACGAGTGGATCCAGCTCTCGGCGTCGGTACTGGCCCGAGCCGTCGAGAACGCGGCCGTGGTGACGGTGCCGCACTCGGCCGAGGCGCGGCTCAAGCGCGTGGAGCTCGTCGGCGTCCAGGAGACGTCTGCCCTGCTCGTGCTGGTCCTCCAGCAGGCGCGCGTGAAGCAGCAGGTGCTGCTCTTCCCGGAGCCCATCGACCAGGATCAGCTCACGGCCATCGCCAACCACCTCAACGACGCGTTCCAGGGGCTCGGCGCGGCCGAGATCGCCCGCTCGAAGGTGCAACTGACGCAGCTCGAGTGGCACGTCGCGAACGCCGTGCGCGAGATCATGCAGACGTCCGACCACGCGTCGTTCAGCGACGCCTACACAGAGGGCGTGCGCAACGTCCTCCGGAAGCCGGAGTTCGACACCAGCGAGAAGATGCTCAACCTGCTCGATGTCCTGGAGCGCCGGAACATCCCGCGCTTCATCCCGGCAAGGGCCGACGTCGCGGGCGGGGTGACGGTGATGATCGGGTCCGAGAACGCAGAAGACACGATGCACGACTACAGCGTCGTCTTCAGCCCGTACGGCGTCCCCGGCGGCGTCTCAGGCGCCATGGCCGTCCTCGGGCCGACACGCATGCACTACTCGGAGACGATCTCCGCCGTGCGCTTCATGGCCGGGCTGATGAGCGAGATGCTGGCGACGTTCTACGACGAGAGCGCCGGCCGCGAGAGCTGATCCGCGACGCGAGCGCAGCCCACAGGACCAAACGCAATCACATCGACCGAGGAGGACAATGACGACAGAGCGTGAGCAAGACGCCGGGGCGGGGACCCCGGATCCCGGCACCGACCCGCCGGACATGGACAAGATGAAGGCGCTGCTGGAGGACGAGCGGGCGAAGGCGCAGTCCTACATGCAGAGCTGGCAGCGCGCCGCCGCCGACTTCCAGAACTTCAAGCGCCGCGTCGAGGAGGAGCGCAGCGAGACCGCGCGCTTCGCCAACGCCGCGCTCATCATCAACCTGCTGCCGCTCATCGATGACCTCGACCGCGCGCTGCAGAACGTCGATACGCACCTCGCCGGGCTGACGTGGGTGGACGGCATCCGCCTCATCCACCGCAAGTTCCAGGCGCTGCTGGAGATGGTCGGCGTGGAGGAGATCCAGGCCGACGGCGAGACCTTCGACCCGTCGCAGCACGAGGCCGTCAGCCAGGGCCCCGGCGAAGAGAACAAGGTGATCGCCGTCGTCCAGAAGGGCTACCGCCTCGGCGACCGTGTGATCCGGCCGGCGATGGTGGTGGTCGGGCAGGGTGGCGGAGCGACTGAAGGCTCCGGAAGTTAATCAGAGTTCTACGCGTGCGGCGGACACGGATGCCGTGCCAGGCACGCGAATGAGGAGGACGGAATGGGTAAGGTAATCGGAATCGACCTCGGCACGACGAACAGCGTCGTCGCCGTCATGGAGGGTGGCGAGCCCGTCGTCATCACCAATGCGGAGGGCGGTCGCATCACGCCGTCCGTCGTCTCGGTGAGCAAGACCGGCGAGCGCCTCGTCGGCACGGTGGCCAAGCGGCAGGCCGTCACCAACCCCGACAACACGATCTACTCGGTCAAGCGCCTGATGGGCCGCAAGTTCGAGGACGCCGAGGTCCAGCGCGACCTCTCGCTCATGGGCTACAAGATCGAGCGCGCCTCCAACGGCGACGCGCAGGTCGCCATGGGCGGCCGCAGCTACTCGCCCGCGGAAGTCTCCGCCATGATCCTGCAGAAGCTCAAGGCCGACGCCGAGGCGTACCTCGGCGAGACGGTGACGGAGGCGGTGATCACCGTCCCCGCCTACTTCAACGACTCGCAGCGACAGGCGACGAAGGACGCCGGCCGCATCGCCGGCCTCGAGGTCCTGCGCATCATCAACGAGCCGACGGCCGCGTCGCTCGCGTACGGCCTCGACAAGAAGGGCGAGGAGGTCATCGCCGTCTACGACCTCGGCGGTGGCACCTTCGACATCTCGATCCTCGAGCTGGGCGAAGGCACGTTCCAGGTGAAGTCCACCAACGGCGATACGCATCTCGGTGGCGACGACTTCGACCAGCGGATCATCGACTTCCTGGTGAGCGAGTTCAAGCGCGAGCAGGGCATCGACCTCAAGCAGGACCGCATGGCGCTGCAGCGGCTGAAGGAAGCGGCGGAGAAGGCCAAGATCGAGCTCTCCAGCGCCCAGCAGACGGAGGTGAACCTCCCGTTCATCACCGCGGACGCCGCCGGCCCCAAGCACATGACCATCAACATCACCCGCGCCAAGCTCGAGCAGCTCGTCGGCGAATTGGTGGAGCACACGCTCGAGCCGCTGCGCCAGGCGATGAAGGACGCGGGCGTCGCCGCCGCGCAGATCGACGAAGTCGTGCTCGTCGGCGGACAGACGCGCATGCCGCTCGTGCAGGAGAAGGTGCGCCAGTTCTTCGGCAAGGAGCCCCACAAGGGCGTCAACCCCGACGAGGTCGTGGCGATCGGCGCCGCGATCCAGGCCGGCGTGCTGAAGGGCGAAGTGCGCGACGTGCTGCTGCTCGACGTCACGCCGCTGACGCTCGGCATCGAGACCCTGGGTGGCGTCGCGACGCCCCTCATCCAGCGCAACACGACGATCCCGACGAGCAAGAGCCAGGTGTTCTCGACCGCGGCCGACAACCAGCCCAGCGTCGAGATCCACGTCCTCCAGGGCGAGCGCGCCATGGCCAACGACAACAAGTCGCTCGGCAAGTTCATCCTGGACGGCATCCTGCCGGCGCCGCGCGGCGTGCCGCAGGTCGAAGTCACGTTCGACCTCGACGCCAACGGCATCCTCAACGTCTCCGCGCGCGACAAGGCAACGGGCAAGGAGCAGAAGATCACCATCACGGCCGGCGGCGGCCTCTCCAAGGAGGAAGTCGAGAAGCTGCGGCAGGAGGCAGAGGTCCACGCCGAGGAGGACAAGAAGCGCCGCGACGAGATCGAGATCCGCAACACGGCCGACGGCCTCGCCTACCAGGCGGAGAAGATCCTCCGCGAGAACGGCGACAAGGTCGACGCGGAGCTGAAGTCGGAGGTCGAGGGCAAGGTGGCCGCCGTGCGCAGCCAGCTCCAGTCCGGCGACGCCGACACCATCCGCTCCGCTACCGAGGCGCTATCGGAGGCGATGCAGCGCATCGGCCAGGCGGTGTACGGCGCCCAGGGCGCGCCCGAAGGCCCCGGCCCGGAGCCCGAGGTGGAGCCCGGTCAGGGTGGCGCGGAAGAGGGTACTGTCGAAGGCGAGTTCCGCGAGGTGTAGAGCTGGTCACCAGCTTCCAATGAATGAACAGAAGAGGCGGGGCAAATGCCCCGCCTCTCTGTTGGCCCTGTGCCTTTGCTGTCTCGCGGCTACCCCCGCGCCTCCCGCGCCACGGGCGCCGCCCACGCTTCCAGCGCCTCGCCGACGTGCCTGATCCGATGCCCCGCGCGCCGCGCGATCGGCGCCAGGATCCGGCGGCGCTTCGGCGGATCGCTCCAGTAGGACGCCGGCTGCGGCCGCGCGCTCTCCAGCTCTCGCAACTTCTCCCGGACGTATGAATCTTGACCCAGCATCACTGCCACCTCTTCCCTGCGGGATCCTACGGCGCTTTCTGCGCCCCTGCTATCCGGATCTTGCGCCCATGCGCGGCAGGAACACGTCGACCGCCCGCCGCAGCTCCTCGCCGGCCTCTTCGTTCAGCGAGTAGAACTTCATGTTGTTCTGCCGCCGCACGTTCACCAGCCCCACCGCCTTCATGAACGAAAGGTGCCGCGACACAACCGACTGGTGCAGCCCCGTCCGCTCGATGATCTCCTGCGCGTACAACTCCCCGCCGTGCAGCAGGTGCAGGATGCGCAGCCGCTGCTCGTCGCTGAGCGCGCGATACACCAGCGCCATCCGCTGCGTCAGGTCGTCGCTGTCCTGCACGCCGCGGAACTGCGGCTCGCACTGGTAGTACAGCGCGTGGACCGGTCCGTAGTCGATGCACGACGTGTAGATGCCGACGTCCGCCGACGGCACGAAGATGTACTGCTCGTACGGCCCCTTGCACACGGTCTCCAGGCACGACGTCTGTTTGCCCAGCAACCGGCGCGTCAGCTCCTCGACGTCGGCCGCGCCGCGATCGCGCTCGTGTGCGTCGACGGCGCGCTTCAGGCTCGCCAACCGCGCCGATTCCTCGGGCCGGTAGTACTCGTCGTAGAACGCGCGGATCAGGCGCAGCACTCGCGCGCGCACGCCCTCCGGGTCGTCGAACAGCGCCAGCGTCGCCTTCGTATCGATCGGCTCCTGCGGCGACGTCGCGCACGACGCGTCCGGCTCGATCTCCTCGGCGATCGCGCGGGCGAAGGCGTCACGCGCGGTCGCGCGCGCCGGCTGCTCGTACGGCTCCTGGTGCCCCGGCCAGCGCAGCGCGTAGAGCGCCATCCCCTGGACCCCCGGCGCCCGCGGGTCGGCCGTCCCTTCTGCCGGCAACTCCCGCACGAACTTCAGCAGCGCCTCGACGTCGCCCCACGCGTCTCGATGGAAGAACACAGTGTCGTTGAGCGCGCCCATGATGCCGGGCTCGCCCCGCGGGTACGAGAACAGCAAGTCCAGCTCAGCTCGGAGGCCCGCGTCCATGCGCGCCCGGGTCTTCCTCGGCCACTCCGCCGCGCCCTCCAGCTCCTCCGAGATGGACGTGAAGTACATCGCGTTGAGCAGGTCGAGCGACGGCGACACCGTGAACTCGATGCCGGTCGTGCGGGCTGGGGTAAGCGTGATGGCCATCGCCGTCTCCATCTATGGCTATATGTCTGCAATTAGCATAGTCGCATCTGGACACGCCGTCAATAGCCGCAGCTTACGAATTCGGGGCGATGTTCCGGGCGTCTAGTGTTGAATCTGGTAGAGGCCGCCGCCGAGGAATTCAGGCGGCGCCTCGCTCGTCGAATCAGGCCGCACCAGCACGATCTGGTCCGCGTCCTCGTACCCCGCCGTCCAGCCCGCCGCCTTCAGGTCGGCCACCAGCGGCAGTTTCGGCGAGAGCAGTGCCACGTTCACGCCGTAGCGGTCGAACGACTCCTGCCAGCCGTCGCCCCGCACGATCCGGTCGTAATCGACGACCAGCGGCCCATACAAGTCCGCCCGCCCGTCGATGAAGACGCGCTCTGCCGGATACAGCCGGTCGATGAGATAGCCGCCCCACTCGTACTGGTTGAACACCTGCGCCCCGCGCTCGTGGACGTCGATCCACGCCGCACCCTGCACCGGGTACGGCATCGACCCGCCGGTGGGCGCCGCCCGCAGCGGCAGCCCGTTCGGCGACGCGATGACGACCGTGAGCAGCGCCGCCACACCCGCGGCGAGCAGTCCGTAGTTCAGCATCTTTGGCCCGGCACGCCGCTCAGGCGTGGCCCCCCACCACGGCCACCGGTCGAGCAGCGCCGGCCCCGCCGCCGCCGCCCACGCGATCGCGAACAGCGGCTGATGTCGCATCGACTGCAGCGCCATCACGCCGAACAGCGCCACGAGCATGCTGCGCCACGCGTCGAACTTGCGTCCGTTCGCCCCGACGACGAGGCCCGACACCAGCAACAACGCCAGCGGCAGGTTGCGCGCCTGGTGGAAGTCCGGCGACTGCCACTCGTCGAGCTGCGCCAGGCTGGCGTTGCCGCCGGTGAGGTACGTGAACGGGTACAGCCACAGCTTGTACGTGTACGGGTTGATCCCGGCGACGAGGAACGCCACGCCCAGCACGATCGCGACGTGCTTCCAGCTCGGTCCGACACGTTCGGAGGCTCCGCGCCCGTCCCACCACTGCGCCGCCGCGAACATCGCCAGCAGCGCCAGCCCGATGACGTAGCCGCCGTGCAGGTTTGCCCACAGCAACGTCAGCGGCGCCAGCCGCCAGATCGTCCGCCGCTCGCCCCGCCGCGCCGCGAACATCTCGCTGATGAACAGCGCGACGAAGAACACGGTGAACATCGCCGGCCGCGCTCGCCAGTAGGTCGCCCCGAACGCCGCCGGCACGATCGACAGCGCCAGCGCCTGCATCTCGCCGAGGCCCTCCGCGCGCAGCAGCCGGTACACCAGCCACCACGCCGCGACGCCCAGCGCCATGAACAGCAGGAACAGCCCGAGGTAGCCGAACATGGCGTTCGCCAGGTACATCAGCACCTGCGACAGCCACTCGTGGTCCACCCACGCGCGCCCCTGCATCGTGAACGAGAACGGGTCCGTCCGCGGCACGGCCAGGTGCGCGACGATGTACTCGCCCGTCCGCCGCTGCCACCAGTAGTCGAAGTCCACCGGCTGCACGAGCGCCACGGCAATCGCCGCCAGCGGCACCAGCACCAGCCCGACGGCATGGACGCTCAGCGCCGGCAGCGCGAACCTGCGGGCAACGGGCTTCGTGATAGCAGCCACGATGTAGGTATCGGCGCGCCGGTCCGTTCCGCGGAGCCTCCCGATGGGTGCCAGCACCCACCCGGCGGGTTGCTACCCCACCCACTCCAGCGGAAACTCCGCCAGCGACCCGATGACCCGCGCCACCCCAGCCATCGGCGGCGCCGCCGTCGCCGTCGCCCGCAGCTGGATCACGCACGCGCCCGAGCCCAGCGCGGACGTCAGCCCGTTCGTGCTGTCCTCTATCGCGATGCACTCCTCCGGCCGCATCCCCAGCTTCGTCGCCGCAAGCACGTACGGCGCCGGGTCCGGCTTCGTCGCCGGCGCCTCGTCCGCCGCCGAGATCGCGTCGAACAGCCCCGTCAGCCCCGCGCCGCCGAGGATCGCGTCCACCCACCGCTGGTACGACGCCGTGCACAGCGCGATCGGCACCCCGCGCCGCCGCAGCTCGTCGATCAGCTCCCGCGCCCCCGGCAGCGGGTCGCGCGGCTCGCGCAGGCGGACCATCAGCGGCGTCTCGTACTCCTCCAGGATCCGCTCCAGGGGCTCGTCGATCCCTTGCGCCGCCAGCATCCGCGTCCACATCTCCGGCGTGTGCATGCCGATGAACCACTGGTAGTCATCGATCGAGACGTGCTTCCCGTACCGCGCGAGGATGTCGTTCACCGCCGCGAAGAACGCCGGCTCGCTGTCCGTCAGCACCCCGTCCATGTCGAAGATCACCGCCCGATATCGATGAGAAATTTCCACGCTCCCTTCCCGACGGCCTCACTCAACCACGATGGCGACACAATGCAACAGGTTAGCAGCACCCTGCTCGCCTCCTCGCCGTCCTCCATCCGCTATCGTGAGATCAAGGAGGAGGAACCGTGACGCTCACCTGCCCGCGCGACGCCGCGCAGCTCACGCCCGACAAGATCCACGGGATCCCCGTGTCCGAGTGCCCCACCTGTCACGGCGCCTGGTTCGACCTCCTCGCGCTCGAGGAGTTGGAGAAGTCCGTGACCCAGGATCCGGAGGCGCTCTCCGGAACCATCGAGTTCCTCGAGACGACCGACAGCCTCAAGTGCCCCTCGTGCGGCAAGCCCATGCAGCGATTCGACTATCGCGCGCACGACCTCCAGCTTGATGCCTGCGACCAGGAGCACGGTTTCTGGGTCGACGCCGGCAAGGCGGACCACGTCCGCGAGATCATGCGCCAGCGCGTCTCCGACGTGCACCACGCCGACGCTGCCGAACGCACCTGGCAGCGCGAGCGCGAAGCCGGGTTCCAGCCCGGCATCATCGACCGCGTCCGCAAG
Organism: uncultured Chloroflexia bacterium; assembly: GCA_963843685.1. Taxonomy (GTDB): domain Bacteria; phylum Chloroflexota; class Dehalococcoidia; order DSTF01; family JACRBR01; genus DASQHL01. The sequence goes on along the minus strand of CAWJLO010000028.1, from coordinate 46,061 downwards.
CTCTTCCTCGGCCACTGACGCTGGGGGTTCCCGTCCGCCTACTGGAACTCCGTGTGCGCGCGGCTCGGCGTGGGGCCCATCTGCCCCTGGTACTTGCTCTTCAGTTCCGGGCTGCCGTACGGCCGGTCGACGGGCGTCGACATCCGCAGGAAGCTCAGCTGCCCGATCTTCATCCCGAAGTGCAGCGCGATCGGCATCTTCGCCACATTTGACAGCTCCAGCGTCAGCTTCCCGGTCCAGCCCGGGTCGACGAAGCCCGCCGTCGCGTGGATCAGCAGCCCGATCCGCCCCAGCGAGCTCTTCCCCTCCACCTGCGCCAGGATGTCGTCCGGCAGCGTCAGCACTTCCAGCGTGCTCGCCAGCACGAACTCGCCGGGATGGATGAAGAACGGCCGCTCGTCGTCGATGATGACCTCGTCCGTCAGGTCGTCCATCGGCTCCCGCACGTCGATGTACGGCCGGCTGCTCACCTTGAACACGCGGAACACCCGGTCGATGTGCACGTCGACGCTCGCCGGCTGGACGTCGTCGGGGTGCAGCGGCTCGATGACGAGCCGCCCCTTGGCGATCTCTTCCTTGATCGTGTGGTCGCTCAGGACCATCGTGACTCCTTCCCGGGCTGGCTCAGCGGACAGGGTAGCGGGCCGACCCCGGACGACCAACGATGAGCGGCTGGCGAAAATCCGCCTGGTTGTGACCAATGGCCCTCGAATCCAACCGCATGCGCCGTTGACCCTCGCGCGCCGTACACTGATCCTGACAGCACCGGGTACGGAGGTGTTCCATGAGCGAGCGATTCAAGGATCAGGTCGTCGTCGTCACCGGAGGCGGGCGCGGCATCGGACGCGCGACCGCGCTGGAGTTCGCGTCTGAGGGCGCGAACGTCGTCGTCTGCGGGCGGCGGATGGACGCGCTGGAGGAGGCGGCCGAGGAGGCCCGGCGCTGGGGCGTCGGCGCCGCCGTCATCCGCTGCGATGTCGCCGTCGACGACGATCTCGTCAACCTCATACAGAAGACGATCGAACGGTTCGGCCGCATCGACGTGCTGGTGAACAACGCCGGTGTCGTCGCCGGCGGCCGCCTCGACGAGATCGGCCCCGACGACGTCGGCCGCATGGTCGGCGTCAACGTCTGGGCCCCCATCCGCCTCGCCCAGCTCGCCGTGCCCCACATGCGCGCGGCGAAGAGCGGGACGATCGTCAACCTCTCGTCGCTCGCCGGCCGCATGGGCATGCCGTACTACGCGACGTACTGCGCCAGCAAGTTCGCGATGCGCGGATTCAGCGAGGCGCTCCGCCGCGAACTCGCGCCCGACGGCGTACACGTCGTCGCCGTCTTCCCCGGCGGCACCGCCACCGACATGACGGAGAGCATCGAGTTCGACCGCCTCGGCATGCCGGCCGCCACGGCCGACCAGGTCGCCCGCGCGATCGTCCGCGGCGTACGCTGGCGCCAGCCGGAGGTCTACGTCGGCCTCGGCGAGACTCTCATGTCGCGCTGGAACGACTTCGCGCCCTGGACCGTCGACATCGGCGTCGATCTGCTGCGCGACCGCGTGCGCGACGCCGTCAAGGATCAGCGCACCACGTAGAGCGACCGATCGCGCTAGTCTCCCTCAGCCGGCGCCAGCACCCGCTCGCCCCGGATGTCCCGTCCAGCCTCAACGTCGTCGATGAACTCGCTGACCGCGCGCAGCCAGAGCTGCGGTTGGTAGTCCGGCGTCGCGTGCGCCGCGCGGCGAATGGTCACCAGGCGCGAGTTCGGGATCAACCGGTGGTCCCGCTCAGCGCACGGATGGAACATGTCCCACTCGCCGCACGAGACCAGCGTCGGCACCGTGATGGATGGCGTCCGCGACGTCAGGTCCGGCCGGTCGCGCAGTGCCCTGTTCGACTCCAAGTACCCCACGCGCGTCATCAGGTCGACCTTGTTGCGCCGGTTGCGCGCGTCCTGCTCCGCCAGCGTGAACGACGAGAAGTGCGCGTACTCGTCCTTCTCGTGGCGGTACCGGTTCTCCTGCTCCACCAGCTCCTCCATGCCGGAGTGCTGGGCGATCTCCGCCGTGCGCTCGAAGATCTTCCGTAGCGAGCGCTCAGCCTCGTTGGCCGCCTCGTCGGGGCCTTCGGCGTTGCCCGCCGTCGTGTCGCACAAGATCAGCGAGCGCATCCGGTGCGGGAAGTCGCACGCGAACTGCGCGCTGATCATCCCGCCCATCGAAACGCCGCCCACGTGCGCCTGCTCGATGCCGAGGTGATCCATCAGCCCCGCCAGGTCCGCCGCGAACTGCGGCACCGTCACCGAGGCAGAGTCGTTAGGCACGTGCGTGCTTCCGTGCGCGCGCACGTCGTACAGCACCAGGTCGAAACGCGCCCGGAACTCGTCGATGATGGGCGGCCATCCCTGCGTCGGCCCGGCGAACCCGTGCGTGAGCACGAGCGTCGGCCCGGCCCCATCCGATCGTTGGTACCAGATGTCGATGCCGTTGATGCGCGCGAAGTTCATCCGTTAGCCGCCGCGAGACTTCGCCGCGCCGGTGCGGTGTCCTCCGGCGGTATGCGGGCGTTGTGGGAGATGAGCGTCCGGCACGTCGCGCGGAGCGGCCCAGAGACGTTCGGCGTGGGCGGGCGCCCGTACGTTCGGCGGGAAGATGCCGTTGATCGCCGCGAAGAAGAGGGTCAGCCCGGCCACGGCCATGATCAGCAGAAACAACACGATCCACGCGGCGAACAGCTCGCCCCGGATGCCCAGCGCGTGCGGGACGGGCGTCCACAGGAAGAACAGGCCCAGCACGAACCAGAGTCCTGTAAACACAAAGGCCGTCGCGGCGGTGCGATAGCTAATCCGGCGCAGCATCTGGGCCAGATCGTAACATATGACCCCGCAGCCTCCGCCATACACGCTTTCCCGCACATTGCCGCTCGCAAATCTACGGCCTACGCCGATCGATGTACTCCCGAATCGGGCCTCCGCCTCATCCGATCCAGCGCGCGTCGGCCCATACTTCTCACAGGGATAGACAGGAGGCGTCGAGATGGACGGACCGACACGCACAGCCTTGATCACAGGAGCATCGCGCGGCCTCGGCCTGGCGCTCGCTGGTGAGCTGGCCCGCCGCGGCTGGAGCCTCATCATCGACGCCCGCGGCCCGGCCGCGCTCGAGGCGGCGCGCGCCGAGTTGGCGCAGCTCACCAGCGTGGTCGCCATCCCCGGCGACGTCGCGGATCCCGCGCATCGCGCCGCGCTCGCCGAAGCGGCCGCCGGTGGCATCGACGCCATCGTCAACAACGCCAGCGTGCTCGGCCCCAGCCCGCAGCCGCGCCTGCTCGACTACCCGCTCGATGTGCTCGAGTACGTCTACGCGACGAACGCCATCGCGCCTCTCGGCCTGATCCAGGCCGTGCACGCCCGCGACGCGCTCGCCGCAGACGGCTGCATCGTCAACGTCACCAGCGACGCCGCGGTCGAGCCGTACGAGGGTTGGGGCGGCTACGGCTCCAGCAAGGCCGCGCTCGAACAGCTCACCGCCGTGCTCGCCGCCGAGCTGCCCACCGTGCGCATCTACACCGTCGATCCCGGCGACATGAACACCCGCATGCACCAGGAAGCGTTCCCCGGCGAAGACATCTCCGACCGTCCGCCGCCCGAAGTCAGCGTGCCCGGCATCGTCGCCCTGATCGAGGGCACGCAGCCGAGCGGCCGCTACGTCGCCCGCCAGGTGACGCCGGCCGCCGTGTAATGGGAGGAGCCGCGATGCTCGCTCAAATGACGCCGGAAGCACGACGCGGAAAGCACACGATCGGAAACGCCCGCATCGCCTTCGACCTCCCGCCGGAGCTCGAAGCCTCCGAGCCGCCCGAAGCCCGCGGCCTCGCGCGCGACGGCGTGCGCCTCATGGTCTCGTCGGAGGGCGGCCGCCGCATCGAACACGCGCGATTCCGCGACCTGCCGCGATTCCTCCGCGAAGGCGACGTCGTCGTCATCAACACCAGCGGCACCCTCCCGGCGGCGCTCCACGGCACCCGCGCCGACGGCTCCCCGGTCGACGTCCACCTCTCCACGACCCTCCCCGCCGGCCTCCGCGTCGTCGAGCTGCGACAGCCCGCGGAGCCCGCGAGCCTCCCGTTCTTCGACGCGCAGCCAGGCGAGACCGTCCGGTTGCCGGAGAACGGATCGGTCACGCTGCTCGCGCCGTACGGCGACCGGCTCCGGCCCGAAGCACGCGTGCGCCTCTGGGTCGCGCAACTCGACCTCCCCCGACCGCTGATCGACTACCTCAACACGCACGGCGAGCCCATCCGCTACGGCTACGTCAGCCAACCGTGGCCCATCGACTGCTACCGCACCGTGTACGAATCGGAGCCCGGTAGCTCGGAGATGCCCTCCGCCGGCCGCGGCTTCACGCCGGAGCTGCTGACGCGCCTCGTGGCCGTCAGGCGTCGCCGTCGCCCCGATCGTCCTGCACACAGGCGTCTCCAGCCTGGAGGCATGGGAGCCCCCGTATGCGGAGCCCTACCGCGTGCCCGCCTCGACCGCGCGCATCATCAACGCCGCGCGCGAGAACGGCGGCCGCGTCATCGCCGTCGGCACGACGGTCGTGCGCGCGCTGGAGACCGTGGCGGACGAGCGGGGCCGCGTAAGCGCCGGCGCCGGTTGGACCGACGTCGTCGTCACACCTGATCGCGGCGTGCGCGCCGTCGATGCCCTCATCACCGGCCTCCACGAGCCGCAGGCGAGCCACCTCTCCATGCTGGAGGCCATCGGCGGCCGCGATCACGTCGCTCGGGCGTACGCGGAGGCTCTGCGCCAGCGCTACCTCTGGCACGAGTTCGGCGACCTCCACCTGATGCTCGCCTGAAGCAAAGCAAAGACCCCGGCTCATCACCGGGGTCTTGATCTATCCCCTGTGACCTATCCCTACTTGGGCTTCTCTTCCTTCCGCGGCCACTGGTTCACCAGGTCGCCGACGACCGACGGCATCTGCTTGTCGAGGTCGTCCAGCGTCCACACCTTGTTCTCCGCCGGGTTGTCCGTCTTCTTCACGATCTCCGGCAGGCTGTACAGCCCGATCATCGTGCCCGACACCAGGAAGTCACGCCCGTTGACGTTGGACGCCGCGTCCGTGCACAGCCACACCACGAACGGACCGATCGCGTCCGGCGGGTTCGCCTTCTCGAACGCCTCCAGCCCCGCCATGCCCATGCCGGCCGCCCCGCCGCGCGACGCCGCAGCCCGCATCTCGTCGCTGATCACCAGCCGCGTGCCGGCGCGCGGCCGCAGCGCGTTGGAGCGCACGCCGTAGCCGCCCATGTCGCGCGCGATCGTGCGCGAGAGCCCGACGATGCCCTCCTTCGCCGCGGCGTAGTTGCCCTGCCCGCGGTTCCCCAGCCCCGACTCCGACGCCGTGTGCACGAAGGCGCCGCTCCGCTGCTGGCGGAAGATCACCGCCGCGTGCTTGCTCAGGTTGAAGTGACCCTTGAGGTGGACCGCCAGGACGATGTCCCACTCCTCCTCGGTCATGTTGAAGATCATCTTGTCGCGAAGGATGCCGGCGTTGTTCACGACGATGTCGAGCCGCCCGAACGAGTCCATCGCCTGCTGCACCATGCGGTTGCCGGCCTCGAAGTCCGCCACGTTGTCGTAGTTGGCGACGGCGTCGCTTCCCATCTTCTTGACTTCGTCGACCACGTGGTCCGCCGGCCCCTTCTCGCCGCCAGTGCCGGCGGCGCTGCCGCCGAAGTCGTTGACGACCACGCGCGCGCCCTCGGCCGCAAGCGCCAGGCACTCGCCCCTGCCGATACCACGGCCGCCGCCCGTGACGATCGCGACCTTGCCTTCCAGACGATTGCCCACAGTGATGCCTCCTCAAGCGGTGATTGAAGCGGCCGAGCGGGCCGCGCTGGGAGTGAGCTGACGCCGTCCGAGTTCCCCGTTTGGACAGCGATCGGACTTTACGTGAGGGTTATGTTACGGGCAAGGCAGCCGGCTCATCTCGGCCGCGGCGTCTCCAGCCGTCTTCCACACGACGCTGACACGCGGCAACCGCGCGTTACCTCTTCAGCTCATACCGCATCGCCACCGCCCCCGATCCGAACTCCAGCCGGTTCACGAGCTTCAAGTCGACGTACGTCGAGAGCCCCTGGAACAGCGTCGGCCCGTGGCCCGCTATCCGGGGATGCACCACGAACTCGTACTCATCGATCAATCCCAGTTCCGCCAACGCCAGGGGGAGCGTCACACCGCCCACGAACAGTCCCTTTCCCGGCTCCCGCTTGAGTTGTTGAACGGCCTCCCCCAGATCCCCGCGGACGAGCTCCGCGTTCCAATCGACCCGCTCCAGCGTGCTCGACACGACGTACTTCTTCGCCGCGTCGATCGTCCGCGCGAAGGGTTCCATCCAATCGGCCATCCAATCCGGGCGCGCTCCCGTCCCCGGCGGCAGCCGCCACGCTTCCTCCATCATTTCGTACGTTACCCGGCCGAAGAGGAGGGCATCAGCCTGCGTGAGGTTCTCCACCGCGTGACGATGCAATTCTTCGTCCGCCGGGATTGCCCGATGATCGCAGCACCCGTCAAGCGTGACGTTGATGGAATACCGAAGAGGTCGCACTGCCTGCACCCTCCGTCGTCGTAGGAAGCTTGGCGCCAGCAGCCGGGCGAGTGGCGCGTACGGAAAGGATACACATCGCGTTCAACGATCAGGTTCGTGAGCAGGTCGCCCGTCCGACGCCGGTGGGGCCGCAGGGCAGCGCCACACGCGCTCCTCGTTGAAGCGACAACCCGCCGTGCCGCCCTCGTCCGGTCGCCTTTGACACACTGTTGACACGCGATGACGGCACGTTAATGTGCGCGGTCTATCCTCGGCCTGTTGAACTCAGGAACCAGGCGGTGTGTGGTTCGTCACACGGCGCAGGGTTGAGGGGCCGGACGAGGCGGGGAGTCCGGCCTCTCGCACGTCCTCCGCGGATCGCGTCCGACGGACGCCCGGCCCGTCCCGCCGCGGCGCATCAACCCCGGCGCGCTTCGTCCTCGCCCTGCTCGCGCTTCTCGCGACGCTCCGCTGCCTCGGTCTCCGACTCCTCGTCGAGTGCCGCCGTGCCGGCCTCGACGTCCCGCTTGATGTCGGCAGCCTGCGGGATACGCGCCTCCAGCCGTTCGCCGAGCAGCGAGTAAAAGTTGACCCCCAGGTAGTGCAGCGGGCGCTCCTCCGGGTCGGCCAGCAGCCACGTGCCGTCGAACGCGTCCTGCTCCGCCTGCACCGCCGCCACCTTCCCCACGAACAGCGTGTGGTCGCCGATCCGGTACGTATCTTCCACCCCGCACTCGATCCAGCCGACGCAGCCCTCCAGCAGCGGCGCCGAGACCTTCCGCGCCTTGAACGTCGGCAGCCGCGTCAGCTCGAACTTGTTCAGCTCGGATCCGCTGACGCTGCCCAGGTACTGGACGTGATGCAGCAACTGCCGCGTCGGGATGTTCAGCGCGAACTCCTCGCTGAACCGGATCATGTCGTGCGTGTGCCGCGCCGGGTGCACCGCCACGCCCACCAGCGGCGGGTCGATGCTCAGCGGCGTGACGAAGATCGCCGGCATCACGTTCTGGTTGCCGTGCCACGCCGTCGTGATCAACGCCACCGGGCTGCCACCGAGCAGCCGCCGCGCGTCTCCCTCATCAATCGAATGCCGCATGCTGTGAACTCCACTGGTCTTCGTTTCGGGTTCCTGGTTCCTCGCCACCCGCTATCATGACACCCGGACCGCCACAGTCCACGCGAGGCCACGGATGTTCGCGTCAATCGAAACGTTCCTCCGCTACTTCGACGCCGTCCACCGCCGCGCGATCCGCGACGTCGGCGCGCTGCCCCCGGAAGCCGACGGCTGGGCTCCCGCGACCGGCTCCGGCGAAGGCGCGTGGAGCATCAACACGCTCGTCGGCCACATGGCGGGCTCGCGCCTCTACTTCGCCAGCGCCTACCGCGGCGAGGGTTGGATCAGCCCGCAGCCGCCCGACGTGAGCACCCGCGGAAGATGGCTGCCCGCCCTCGAAGCCAGCGCGGTCGAATTCCACCGCCTCCTCGACGGCACGCCCGACGCCTGGCTGGCACGAAAAGTGGAGATGATCGACACACCGGGCGGCGCGCTCTCCGGCTGGCGCGTGCTCATGATGATGCTCGAGCACGACATCCACCACCGCAGCCAGATCGACACCTACGCCGGCCTCAACGGCTGGCCCGTCCCCGACATCTACGCCCGCAGTGCAGAGCGCATCGGCGACCTGCAGGCGGACCAGCGCGCGAAGCACGCCGATGCCTGAGGCCACGATCGCCACCCGCGACGGCAGGTCGATGCCCCTCGTCCTCGCACGGCCCGAGGGCGATGGCCCGTGGCCTGGCGTCGTCATCATCCACGACGCGCTCGGCATGACCCGCGACCTGCGCGCGCAGGCGGACTGGCTCGCCGGCGCCGGCTACCTGGCGGCCGCGCCCGATCTCCTCTTCCGCGGCATGAAGCTGCGCTGCGTCGTGCGCGCCATGCGCGATGCGATGGCGCGCCGCGGCCAGACGTTCGACGACATCGAAGCGGTCCGGCAGTGGCTCGCCGGACGCGAAGACTGCACCGGCCGCATCGGCGTCATCGGCTTCTGCATGGGCGGCGGCTTCGCGCTGCTGCTCGCGCCGAACGGCGGCTACGCCGCCTCCAGCGTCAACTACGGCGCCGTGCCGAAGGACGCCGACACCCTCCTCGCCGACGCCTGCCCCATCGTCGGCAGCTACGGCGCGAAGGACAACACGCTCCGCAGCGACCCAGCTCGCCTGGAGCGCGCCCTCACCGCCAACGGCATCGACCACGACGTGAAGGTGTACCCGGACGCCGGCCACTCATTCCTCAACGACCACCGCCCGTCGGAGGTCCCGGCGCTCGTTAGAGTGACGGCGCCCTTGATGCATAGCGAGTACCACGATCCGTCCGCCCGGGACGCCCGCGCCCGCATCCTCGCCTTCTTCGACCGGCATCTGAGGACGTAGATCGCCGGAGCCCTGCCCGCCAGTTCCGCCCCCCTCAGTTCCCGTTCGCCGACGCCACGAGGGTCTCCGTGCCGTCGGGGCGCCCAGCTGACACTCCCGCAGAAGATGCCGTTCCCCTGCAGCGTCGGCGTCAGCACGCGCTGCCCGTCGATCCCCCAAGAATGGCGTAGTCGTCTGCCCGCCCGCTGTGTCCCCGCGCAACGAACTCACGGCACGGCTCCGCCACGTCGTCAGAAGCTCTGTACGTGTGCGTCCGGCCTCGTGCTCGTCGCGCCACCACATTCGGATATCGCGCCGACTCCGGGAGCGTACGCGCCGCGGATTACCCCTACCTGACGGTTGGCTTATGGTTGGCCGCCGCGAGGTCCCGTGCCTCGCGCGCGAAACAGTCGCTCCGCGCTCACCCCGCAGCCGCCGACGCCCCCGCGATCCGCCCCAGCACCGCCCCCGCCATCAGCCCCGATCCGCCCGCGTAGTTGAAGTAGAACAGCCCGCCCACCAGCTCTCCCGCCGCGTACAGCCCCCGCATCGGCCGCTCGTCGCCGTCCAGCACCTGCGCCCGCGCGTCCACGCGCAGCCCGCCGAACGTGAACGTGATCCCGCACGTCACCGCGAACCCGGCGTACGGCGGCGTGTCGATCCGCTGCGCCCAGTTCGACTTCGCCGGCGTCACGCCCGTCGTCCCCTTCCCGTCCAGCCGCGTCGGGTCGAACTCCCCCGCACACACCCCCGCGTTGAACGCCGACACCGTGCGCGTCAGCCCGTCGACGTCGATCCCCAGCGCCGACGCCAGCTCCGGGATCGTCTCCGCCGTCGCCTTCGTCGCCTGCGCGATCCGGTACTCGTCGCGCAGCAGCGGCACCGTCTTCGCGTCGAAGATCTGGAACGCGGCCCGCTGCGGCTGCTTCAGGATCTCCCGCCCGTACCGCGCGTACGTGTAGTTGCGGAAGTCCGCCCCCTCGTCGACGAACCGCTCCCCGTCGACGTTCACCACGATCCCGAACGGGTACGAGTGCTTCTGGTACAGATCGCCCATCGCCCGGTTGCCGAACGGCGGCGCGTTGATGTCCCACGCCACAGCGTGACACCCGCTCCAGTGCCCGTACGCCATCGCCCCCGCGTCGAGCGCCATGCGGATCCCGTCGCCCGTGTTGAACTTCGTCCCCCGCACCTTCGCCAGCTCCCACCCCGGCCCCAGGTACCGCGCCCGCATCTCCGCGTTCGCCTCGAACCCCCCGCACGCCAGCACCACCGCGCGCGCCTCGATCTCCTCCGTCATCTCCGCGTCCTGCACGAAGACGCCCGCGATCCCGCCCGAGACGTCGCGCACGAGCCCCATGACCTTCGCCCCGTACCGCACCTCAACCCCCGCACGCTCCGCCGCCGCGAAGAGGCTGTCCGACAGCCCGGCGCCGCCTCCCACCGCCTCCGTGATCAGCCCGCCCCAGAACCGCAGCACCCCATCGACCTTGAATGCCTGCCGCCCGTACTGCAGCACCCAGCGCACGCCCCGATCGCGCAGCCAGAGCATCGTCGCGTACGCCTGCCGCACCACCGTGTCCGTCAGCGCGTCGTCCGCCAGCCCCTCCGACACGCGCATCATGTCGGCGTACATCTGCTCGCCCGTGTACGACCCCACGTCGACCTGGCGCGCCTCCGCGTCGGTCAGCTCCGGGATCAGCCGCCGGATGTCGTCGAGACCCTCATAGGGAAAGCGAAAGCCGCCCCCGGTGAAGTAGGTGTTGCCGCCGCGCAGGTGCTCCGGCGCCCGCTCCAGCACCAGCACGCGCGCCCCGTGGTCCCGCGCCGAGAGCGCCGCGCACAGCGCCGCGTTCCCGCCGCCCACCACCACGACGTCGTACTCGCTCACAGCGCCATCATGCGCCGAGCCGCCCGAACGTGCTACCCGGCGACGCGTGCCGCGTCTACCATGGCTCGATGCAGCAACCCCTCAACCTGCGTGACTTCGAGGATCTCGCCCGCGAGCGCGTGCCCCCCGGCCCCTTCGCCTACTACGCCGGCGGCGCCATGGACGGGGTCACGCTCGCCGAGAACGAGGCCGCGTTCGCCCGCCGCCGCTTGCGTCCACGCGTGCTCATCGACGTGTCAACGATCGATACGACGGCCACGCTGCTCGGCGCCAAGGTCGCCCAGCCGTTCGGCGTCGCACCGACCGCGCTCCACGCGCTGGCGCACCCGGAGGGAGAGTGCGCCACCGCCCGCGCCGCGGCGGAAGCCGGCGTGCTGTTCTGCGCGTCGACCAGCGCTTCCCGCTCGCTCGAGGAGATCGCGGCGGCGTGCGACGGCCCGCGCTGGTTCCAGTTCTACACCCAGGACAACACGGGGCCCCGCAGCGAGCGTTTGCTGAAGCGCGCGGAAGACGCCGGCTACGCCGCCATCGTCCTCACCGTCGACCTCGCCGTCTCCGGCCGCCGCGAGCGTGAGCTGCGCCACGCGTGGGACGTCGACGCCAACACCTTCGGCAACTTCGCCGCCGAGCCCGCCCGAGGCGCCGGCTCCGGCGTGCCCAACACCTTCTCCTGGCGCGACCTCGCCTGGCTGCGCCGTACGACGTCCCTCCCGATCGTCCTCAAGGGCATCATGACGGCCGAGGACGCGCGTCTCGCGGTCGAGCACGGCGTCGACGCGGTCTGGGTCTCGAACCACGGCGCCCGCCAGCTCGACCGCTCGCAGGCGACGGTGGACGTGCTCGAGGAGGTCGTCGACGCGGCCGCTGACCACCTGGAGGTCTATCTCGACGGCGGCGTGCGGCGCGGCACCGACGTCGCGACCGCGCTGGCGCTCGGCGCGCGCGCCGTCTTCGTCGGCCGGCCCATCATCTACGCCCTCGCCTACGACGGCGCGGCCGGCGTCCGTCTCGCGCTGGACTCCTCGGCGACGAGTTGCGCAACGTCATGGCGCTGCTCGGTACACCTTCACTCACCGACATCACCCGCGCCCACGTCGTCTGACTGCCCGCCGCACTCCCGCCGCTGCGAGCAGGCGTGCAGCGGATTAGAGCTTCGCTGCGATGATCGACGCCGCTTGCTCCAGCAAATCGCTGCTTCCACTAACCACGACGTAATAACCGTTCGTCGAGAACCACAGTCCGCCCTGCTTGTCGTAGAAGGCCCCCGGCAAGTCGGAAGGTGCCTGGTGGTCGCTGCTCTGATTCGAGGATTGGGGCCCCAGCCTGCGCCCCCCTACATCCGCCGCCTCCAGCGCCAGCCAGCCGACGCGCCGAACACCAGGACGACGCTAACCGCCACCACGCCGATGCTGACTGCGCGCGTCCGGCGGCCTCTCGCTGGAGCGCTCGTGGGCAACACGCTCAGGTCTGGCGCGGACGCTACGCCGCCGACGCTCGGCGGCCCGGGCGTCGAAGGGACCTCGGTCTCGGTCACGCTCGCCGTCGGCGTATCCGTGTCGGTCGGCGTCGCTGTCGGTGTATCAGTCGCCGTCGAGGATGGTGTTGGCGTGCTCGTGCCCGTTGAAGACGGCACCGGCGTAACGGTGCTGGTCGGCGTCGCCCCGGCCGTGTCCTCGAAGATGGTGAGGTCGATCGCGTTGGCCATCGCTGCGTAGCCGGCCTGGTTCGGGTGGACGTGGTCGCACGTCAGGTTGGACCGAAGGCTCAATGGGTCGGCCGGATCGGCCATCACCGGATCAAAGTCGATGATCCGGTCGAACGCGCCGCTCGTGCGGATCCAGTCGTTGACGGCCTCCCTCGTCGCCTCGTTGTTGCCGACGTCCTTCGTCGAATGCTTGATCGGCAGCAGCGGCACGCCGATCACGCCCACCCCGGCCTCGTGCGCCTGCGCGATCGCCGCCTCGTACGCGCCGATGATCGCGCCCGCGCTGGCGTGCTCGTACGAGATGTCGTTGATGCCTTCGAACACGATGACCCACCGCACTCCGGGCAGCGCCAGCACGTCCGGCAGCCGATGCAGCCCGGACAGCCCCGCGCCGTCCGACGCCTCGAAGCGGTTCGAGCCGATACCGGCGTTGACGATAGCGACCGGTGTCCCGTCCGCCAGCGCCGGGAGCCGCGCCGAAAGGCGGTCGGGCCAGCCGCCGTTCGTATCGGTCGTCGAGCACGCGCCGTCCGTGATCGAGTCGCCCAGCGCGACGATGGTCACCGGCGCATCCGGGGCCAGCACCTCCACCTGCGATACGAACAGCACCTGTGTCGTCGTCTTCGTAGCGAAGCCCGTGGGAGCCGGCATCGTCCCCGACGAGACGAAGTTGCCCGTCTGGGACAGGTAGCTCGTCTTGAGCCCCGTCGGGTGGAACGTCTGCGGCGTGAACGTCCCGGGCAGGTACATGCTGATCGCCAGGTCCGCGTGTTGAGGGACGTCCAGGACGGCGGCGTCGCTCCAGACCTCATCGCCACCAGCGATCGTCACCGACGCGCTCCCGCCAAACGTGAGCGCGCGATCGGTCCCCGCCTGGATCGCTCCCCCCGACTGCCGCAGCGCGACGTGCGCCGACGAGATGTCGAGCGGCGACGTCGAGAAGCGGTTGGTGAATTTCACCCTTACCTGGGAGCCGCCCGCCGTCGTCCAGACCATCAGCCGCAGCGTCTGGTTGCTGATCTGCGCCGGCACCGTCGCCTGTACGGTCGTCGTCGAGGTCGTCACCGTCGTCGAAAGCGGATCACGCTCCCACGCCGTCGTCCACGCGTCGTCCGCCGCCCGCCCCGTCGGCGCCGCCTGCCGTTGCGGCCCGCCGCCGGGACCGAATGCGCCGATGCCTGTGACGAGGAGCACGAGCGCCGAAAACAGCAGACCCCGGCGACGTGGCGGCATTCGATGGACCTCGAAGACAAGTTCGGCGGGGTGTGGCGAGAAGCATACCCCAGCAGCTGCCTGCTCTCCTTGCTCCTTACCGGGGCGCGTCAAGCCGGGGTAGGCTTATGCCATGACCCGCATCGCCTACCTCGACTGCTTCTCCGGCGTCAGCGGCGACATGCTGCTCGGCGCGCTCATCGACGCCGGCGTCGACGCGGCCGCCCTCTCCGCCGAGCTCGCGAAGCTCGACGTCCCTGGCTGGTCCCTCCGCGCAGAGCCCGTCCGCCGTGGCGCCATCGCCGCCACCCTCGCCCACGTCGATCTCGCCGAGAGCCCGCAGCCGCACCGCCGCCTCCCCGACATTCTCGCCATCATCGGTGCCTCGTCGCTGCCACAGGCCGATCGCGACCGCGCATCGAACGTCTTCCACCTCCTCGCGACGGCCGAGGCGCGCGTCCACGGCGTCCCCGAGACGGAGATCGAGTTCCACGAAGTCGGCGCGCTCGACGCCATCGTCGATGTCGTCGGCGCCGTCGTCGGCCTGCGCCTGCTCGGCGTCGAGCGCCTCTACTGCTCGCCCCTCCCCGCCGGTGGCGGCACCGCCCGCTCGATGCACGGCGATATCCCCGTGCCCGCCCCGGCAACGCTCGAGCTCATGGCGATGTCCGGCGCTCCCCTCGCCTCGTCTTCCAGCGACCGGCCGATGGAGATGGTGACGCCCACGGGCGCCGCGATCGTGACCGCGCTCGCCGACGTTTGAGCGCCCCGCCATGACGATGGCCGGTGTCGCCCACGGCGCCGGCGGCCGCGACCCCCAGGGCTGGCCCAACGTCCTCCGCCTCTGGCTCGGCGATGCCGTCGAGCCCGCGCGTCCCGCGATGCTCCAGATCGAGACGAACATCGACGACATGAACCCGGAGATCTACGGCTACGTGCAGGAGCGCCTGTTCGCCGCCGGCGCCGCCGACGTCTGGTACCAGCCCATACAGATGAAGAAGAACCGCCCCGGCGTCCTGCTCACCGTCCTCTGCTCGGCCGACCGCGAGCACGAGATCACGGCCATCATCCTGCGCGAGACGTCGACGCTCGGCGTCCGCGTCCGCCCCGTCTCACGCCACGAGGCCCAGCGCGAGATGCTGGAGTTCGAATCGAGCCTCGGCCCCGCCGCCGTGAAGGTGAAGCGCCTCCCCGGCGAGCCCCCGCGCGTCGCGCCCGAGTACGAGGTCTGCCGCCGCATCGCCGAAGAGCGCGACCTCCCGCTGCGCGAGGTCTACCGCATCATCGAAGGCGAAGCCCTCGACCGCCTGTAGCCGGACCGCGGGGGTCACACCTGCTTCGGCACGTGCGACGACAGGAACAGCTTCATGATCTTGTGCCCGAAGTCCGCCGTCGGCCCGAACATGCACGGACACCCGCCGTCGATCACCGTCATCCCGTGCTCCCGCCCCCACGCCGTCGCCTCCTTCGAGACGCTGCCCTCCCCGGGACCGCGGTGCATCCACACCTCGTTGATCCCAAGATCGTGGCACTCCCGCACCGCGCCTTCCGCGCGCGACGCGTGCGTGCCGATCACCACCGCCTCGACCCCGCCCGGGATTGACTTCAGGTCGGGATAGCACGGATCCCCCTCCACCTCCGTCGCGTTCGGGTTGACGGCGAACACCTCGTACCCGCGCTCACGCAGCCGCTTGTACACCGTATTGCTGCCGTGATCCTTCGGCGAGCGCGACACGCCCGTCACCGCCACCCGCTTGTGCGCCAGGAACGCCGCCGCCGCATCCTTCATGCTCTGCATGTGCGCCTCCTCTCAGGCTCCATCAGCGCACAAGTTAGTCGGATCCGTCGGACGATCGCAGCGGCCGAACGGCCGCCAGCGGCTATCCGAACGTCATCTCGGCCACGTTGTCGACCGACGTCACGCCCTGTACAGCCCCTGCCGCGCGATGTACCCCCCCACCGCGTCCGGCACCAGGTACCGGATCGACCGCCCCGCCGCCACGCGCGCCCGGATGTCGCTCGACGAGACGTCCAGCTCCGGCATGGAGAACGTATCGATGCGCTCCGAGATCCCCGGGATGGTCAGCGCCGCGACGTTCGCGTCCTGCGCCTCCCGCGGCGCCACCGCGAGCCGCGCGTGCGCCACGATCCGCGCCGGCTCGTGCCAGTTCGGCAGGTCCGCCAGCGCGTCCGCCCCGATGATGAACCAGAACTCGTCGTCCAGCCGCTCCCCCGCCAGCGCCTCCAGCGTGTCTGCCGTGTACGACGGCCCCTCACGCCGCAACTCGATGTTGCTGATCGCGAAGTCGTCGTTTCCCTCGACCGCCAGCTCCAGCATCGCAAGCCGGTGCTCCGCCGCCGTGATCGGATGCTCGCTCTTCCGCCACGGGTCGCCCGCCGGCACGAACATCACCTCGTCCAGCCGCAGCGCCTCGCGCGCCTCCTCCGCCAGCCGCAGGTGCGCGATGTGCACCGGGTCGAACGTGCCGCCTAGAACGCCGATGCGCACGCGCTAGCCCCTTACTCTTCCCAGCTCAGCTCGATCTCGCCGAAGCGTACCGCGTCGCCCTCGCGCACCCCGGCCCGCCGCAACGCCGCAACCACGCCCATCCGCCCCAGCCGCCGCATCGCCTCCGCCCGCGACTCGTCCGACTGCAGCGCCAGCATCTCCACGAGCACGACCGGCTCGTTGCCGACGACACGATACGCCCCGTCCTCTCTCTCGATGGTAAACCGCTGCCGTCTTGGCTGCGGCCGCAGCACCGGCACATCGGCCTCCGCCGCATCCACCGCTACGGGCGCCAGTTCGCGGATCCGCTGCAGCCGCTCGAAGGCCAGCTTGCCCAGCTCCGCCGTCCCCTGCCGCGCCGCCGCCGAGATGAACACGCAGTCCCGCCCCAGGGCCTCCGCCAGCCCCGCCAGCTCCCCCCGGTGCTCCTCCGCCTCGGGCACGTCCATCTTGTTGAACGCCAGGATCTGCGGCCGGTCCGCCAGCGAAGGCTCGTACGACGCCAGCTCGTGGTCGATCACCTCCACCGCGTGCGCCGGGTCCGGCTGCGACGCGTCGACGACGTGGATCAGCAGGCTCGTGCGCTCCACGTGACGGAGGAACTCCAGCCCCAGCCCCGCCCCCTCGTGCGCTCCCTCGATCAGCCCCGGCAGGTCGGCCATCACGTACGAGTCGTACCCCGCCTCCACCACGCCAAGCACCGGCTCCAGCGTCGTGAACGGATAGTCCGCCACCTTTGGCGTCGCCCGCGAGACCGTCGTCAGCAAGGTCGACTTCCCGGCGTTCGGCAACCCCACGAGCCCCACATCCGAGATGAGCTTCAGCTCCAGCTCGATCGCCAGCTCCTCGCCCCGCTGCCCCGTCTCGGAGATGTGCGGCGCCTGGTTGCTCGGCGATGCGAAGTGCGTGTTTCCCCGCCCGCCCTTCCCGCCATTCGCCACGACGACGCGCTGACCTTCGACCGCCAGGTCGGCGATCACCTCTTGCGTGTCCGTGCGGACCGCGATCGTGCCGGGGGGCACTTTCAGGAACAGGTCGGTTCCGTTCTTCCCGTGCTTCTTGTTCGCCGCACCGTTGCCGCCGCGATCCGCCTGGAACTGCTTACGATGCCGAAACAACCCGAGCCCGTTCACCGCCCGGTCCGCGACGAGCACGACGTTTCCGCCACGGCCGCCGTCACCGCCGTCCGGACCGCCCCGCGGCACGAACTTCTCGCGGTGAAAGCTGATGAGGCCATGCCCACCGTCACCGGCTCGGACCCGGATGGAGGCTCGATCAATCAATGGATCACGGAATTCTGGGTAAACCCTTAGTTGTTATATGGGCGTCGGATCGGTGGGAACGGCGGGATTCGAATCTGGGTCGTCCCTCCGTCTGCCTCCCACTGTAACACTATGTTAAACGGTCACGGCTTCGAGGGTGGCTCCTTCGGGTAGAATAGCCGGGCGCTTGCTGCGGACGTGCAGCGAACCCGACCCACCGTGCGTGGGTCTTGTGTTAACCAGACGGTGTGACGGTTCCCACCGGAAGTAGGAGCGAAAGAGCATCAGGGGCACGCTCAGCCCGCGCTCGTTCAAGGATAGTCGAGCGCGATTTCCCACACCGGGGACGTCAGATCCCACCCCGCAACAGAACGCGAGGATTCGCCGGCCGTACACGCATGTGTTGGTGCTGTGCGCCGTGCTCCTCGCCGTCGCGTACGCCTCGATTACCGGCGGCGCGTTCCGCTCCACGCGCGTCGCCTTCGCCGCGCCGATCGCCGGGCTGTCGATGCCCGGCATCAGTTCCAGCATCCCGTCGGCCGACCAGACCGTCTTGCGGCCGGCCGCCATCAACAAGACCCTGCGTGCCGAGCAGCCCGTATCGCAGAAGCAGCAGGAAGCCGCCCAGCAGCTCGCGTCACTGAACGCCACCCCCACCGCCCAGACTGCCGTCGCCGAGGATGCCGTCGTGCGCGCTGCATCCGTCGCGACGCCACCTGAGCTGCCGCCGTACCAGGTGTACGAGGTGCAGGATGGCGACACCATCAGCGCCATCGCCGATAAGTTCGGCATCAGCTCGGACTACATCATCGCCAACAACGCCGAAATTCAGAACTCCGACTTCCTCAAGCTCGGACAGTCGATCATCATCCCCGCTGGCAACGGCATCCTCCACGAAGTGCGCTACGGTGAGACGCTGAGCGACATCGCCGCCAAGTACGACGTTTCGCTCGACGACATCACAACCTTCGCCGCGAACCACATCACCACACCCGACGACATCACCGAGACGCAGCTCGTCTTCGTCCCGAACGGCAGACTCGAGGCGCCGCCTCCACCCGTGGCGGAGCCTGCCCCGGTTGCCGGCGCTCCGGCTAGCGGCGGGACGGCCCCCAGCGGCGGCATCGTCGGCGGCGGTCCGCGTTCGGACCATGGCCTCATCTGGCCGGTCCGGGGGCCGATCTCCAGCTACTACGGCCCGTCGCACCCGCTCGGCATCGACATCGACGGCTTCAACCTCGCCGGCGCCCCGATCGCGGCCGCCACCTCCGGCACCGTCACCTTCGCCGGCGGCAACGCCTGCTGCTCCTACGGACTCTACGTCGTCGTCATCAGCCCTGCCGGCATCGAGACCCTGTACGCGCACCTCAGCGCCATCTCCGTGACCCAGGGCCAGACCGTCGCCCAGGGCGAGCAGCTCGGCATCATCGGCACGACCGGCTACTCAACCGGCCGCCACCTCCACTTCGAGGTCATCGACAACGGCGTGCGCGTCAACCCGCTCGATTATCTGCCGTAGCCTCGACTTGATGGCTATCGCAACGCAACGAACGGCCCGGAGTGCTCCGGGCCGTAACTGCGTCTCCGCTCGGCGTCGCTCTAGCGCTTGTACTCCAGCACCAGCAGCTGCGTCTGCTCCGGCAGCGACGATCGCGTCACCGTCAGCTTGGTGTGCGTCTCCCCCGCCTTCTGCCCCATCTCCTTCAGGAAACGGTCCAGCGGGTCCAGCTTCATCCGCTCCGCGTCCGTGGCGTAGTGAATCGGGATCACCAGCTTCGGCTCGATCAAGTTCACCGTCTCCGCCGCCTGCGCCGCCTCCAGCGCGTCGCCCCCGCCAACCGGTACCAGCAGGATGTCCACCCCGCCGATCTGCTCCAGCTGGTCCGACGTCGGTATCGTGCCGATAGCCCCCAGGTGGCACACGAGCAGGTCGTCGAGCTCGAACACGAAGACGATGTTGCGAGGCCCCGCCTCCTTCAACTCGCGGTCGTGCCACGTCGTGACGCCCACCACCGACGCGCCGGCGACCTCGTACTCGCCCGGCCCCCGCAGCACGCGCGGACTCCCGGCGACGCCGTCGGCGTAGTTGTGCGCCGGCTCGTCGAAGCTCAACGTCACGACGTCAGCCGTCGGCCGCCCCAGGCTGTATCCGGATGATTTCTCGCACGGGTCGGCGACGATCGTCGCTTCCTTCGCGCGAATGCGCACGCACGCGTGGCCCAGCCATGTCATCTCCATGCGCGCAGCGTAAAGCAGAGCGTGTGTTCGGGCCAGAACGACACAGGCGCGTCCCCCGGCATCCAACCCCTAACCTCTAACCTCCAAATGGGCTAGATTATGTGCCGGCTCCCTTGGCCCGAGAGGTGGACGGATGAACACAGCCGAATTCCTGCAGATCAGCTCGATGGTAGTGCCTGACCGCACTGCGCTGGTCTCTGGCGACAAGCGCGTCACCTTCGCCGAGATGGCGGATCGTGTGAACCGCCTGGCGAACTGGCTGCAGAGCAAGGGCGCCGGTGCCGACCACCCCGTCGGCGCCATGTCCGTCAACGGCGTCGAGTACATCGAGACCTACTACGCCGCCGCCAAGATCGGCGCCACCTTCGTCCCCCTGAACTACCGCGCGAAGCACGACGAGCTGACCTACATGATCAACACGTCCGACGTGCACGTCCTCTTCGTCGGCGAGCGATACCTCGATCTCGTCGCCCAGCTCCGACCCGAGCTGGACCACGTCCAGCACCTCGCCTGCTACGACGTCCGCACCGAAGGCATGGACTACTACCCCGAGATCCTGGAGCAGTCCTCGCCCGACGAGCTCTTCGTGGAGGTCGACGAGAGCCGCCCAACGGTGCTCATCTACACCTCCGGCACCACCTCCGTGCCGAAGGGCGTCGCCCTCACCTACGTCAACCTCTCGGTCTACGTCACCAACACCATGAACCCCGCCGACCCGTCCGAGGAGCCGGAGGTCACGCTGCTCTCCGTCCCCATCTTCCACGTCGCCGGCATCACGCCCATCATGTCCTCCGTCTGGGGCGGCCGCACGCTCGTCGTCCTCCCGCAGTTCGACCCGAAGCTCTGGCTGGAGGCGGTGCAGAAGGAGCGCGTCACGCACAGCTTCGTCGTCCCGACCATGCTCAAGCGCATCATGGAGCACCCGGACTTCGCGAAGTACGACCTCAGCTCCCTCAAGCTCATCACCTACGGCGCCGCGCCCATGCCCTACGAGGTCGTCAGCAGAGCCGTCGACGTCTTCGACTGCGGCCTCATGAACGCCTACGGCCAGACCGAGAGCACGTCGACCATGACCTTCCTCGGCCCCGAGGACCACAGGATCCCGAAGGAGCCGGGCCCCGAGCGCGACAAGAAGCTCCAGCGCCTCCGGTCCGTGGGCCGCGGCATGGACGACATCGTCATCGCCATCAAGGACGAGCGCGGCAACACGATGGAGCCCGGCGACGAGGGCGAGATCTGCGTCATGGGTCCCCGCATCATGAGCGAGTACCACAAGCAGGCCGAAGCGACAGCTTCCGCCATCCAGGACGGCTGGCTGCACACCGGCGACGTCGGCTACCTCGACGACGCCGGCTACCTCTTCATCACTGGCCGCAAGAAGGACCTCATCATCCGTGGCGGTGAGAACATCTCCACAGCCGAGATCGAGGCCACGCTCGACGAGCACCCCACAGTTGAGGAGTCGGCCGTTATCGGCGTCCCGGACCCCGACTGGGGCGAAGTGATCAAGGCCATCATCGTCCCCCGCCCCGGCCAGAAGCCCGACCCCGACGACATCATCAAGTACACCAAGGAGCGCCTGGCCAGCTACAAGGCCCCCACCTACTTCGCCTTCGTCGACGAGCTCCCCCGCAACCCCATGGGCAAAGTCCTCAAGACCGAGCTCCGCAAGCGCTACGGCGCCTCCGCCAACGGCTAACGGGACAGCCTCTTACACTTCTCCAATAACGGGCCGCTGCGCCGCCATCGGAGTGTTGGCCCACGTATAATCCCGCCTAATCGAAAATCCCACGACATGTGGATCATCCGATTGCGTGCGCCTCGGAACGATTGGGAGGGACATTGAGACGTGTGAACATGATGATGGCGCTGGTAGCGCTCGGAGCCTTGCTGGCGTTGACCGCCGTCTCGGCGCCGTTCGCGTCAGCGGCCACGCCCACGACCTGGAACATGACCGTCGGCCAGGGTCAAGGCCAGATCGCCGCGGACGATTTCTTCCCTGAGGAAGTCTCTGTCCATCAGGGCGACACGATCCACTTCGCGAATCCGTTACGCTGAGCCGCACACCGTGACATTCGTTCCCGCCGGCACGGCGACGCCACCACTGATCATCCCGGAAGCCGCCGGGCCGCCCCATCTCGAGATCAATCCGCTCGCCTCAAACCCGACGAGTTCCGGCTCGGGGGCCGTGACCTTCGACAACGGCCAGTACTTCAACTCGGGACTGCTGATGCAAGGCAACACCGTGGATCTGACGTTCCCGAAGCAGGGCACGTTCAAGTTCATCTGCCTGATCCACCCTGGCATGAGCGTGACCGTGAGTGTCGTGGGTGCGGCCACGCCGGTGCAGACACAGGCCCAACTCGACGCCGACGGTAAGGCGGACAGCGATCAGGTCATCGCGAACGGTGTCTCGGCCGCGTCTCAGATCAAGTCCACCAAGCAGCAACTGCCGGACGGGTCGTACAACTGGCGCGTGCAGGCCGGCGGCCACGCGAACGAAGCCGACATACTGGAGTTCAACTCGCCGAACGTCACCATCAACGCGGGCGACACCGTCACCTGGACGAACCCGACGGATACGCCGCATACCGTAACCTTCGCCGCGGGAAACCCGCTGCCGAACTTCATCCAGCCCGTGCCGCAGCCCAGCGGACCGCCGATCCTGGAGCTATCACTCGGCGCCGTTCTTCCGTCTGGCGGACCGACGTTCGACGGCACGACGTTGACGAGCTCGGGCATCATCGACACCGTCGACTCGCCGACGAACACGTACTCTCTGAAGTTCACGAAGCCCGGGACCTACACGTATGTCTGCCTGATCCATGAGGGCATGACGGGCACCATCACGGTTGCCGGGGCCACGTCTCCGCCGGCGACCAGCGCCACGCCCGGTGGCACGCCGTCAGGAGTGCAGGCTCCGAATACTGGTTCCGGACCCCCGACGCGTCGGCGCGGGCCACTGGCCGCCGGCGCTCTTGCTGCTGGTCTTCAGTGGACTACTGTTGCTGATGTCGGGTGCCGCCTTGCGCTCGGCGCGGCGGTCGTAGAGCGCACCAGCTAGAGCGAACCGCGAAAATTACGGGGGAGGGACAAACGGTCCCTCCCCCGTCACTTCCGCACCGTCGACCCGCACGGCCGCCTCCTCGGTGCCCTCTCCGACGTCCAGGCCGACTACGCACGATCGCTGATCGAAAGGACCGGCTCCCCCGTCACCTATCTCTCCTTACCCCGCATGGGCCACTCCATGCACGGCCAGGATCCCGCCCTCTTCGCCAACACCCTCCTCGGCTGGGCCGCTACGGCTCCCCGCCACGGCGGAGAAATGAACGCCGGCGAGCTCCGCGCGGCGCCAGCCACGGCACCGGGAACACCCGCTCAAGTCCCGCAGTCGCGATCCTCGACGGTGACACTTCCTGACTGCGTCATGGCGGGGACACGCTCTCCGGTGGAGTACGACACCCATCCGCTCGAGAGCACTAGCGGCGTAACGCCGCGTGCTCCTGGCACTCGTGACATGGTGAGGACGAGGAACGTCGCAACTCCGGGTGGGTTTGCATGCGCACTGGCATCGAGCAGAGTTCCAACGTCCAACACACCACGCTCATTGGCTTCAGCGATGGCGTCCTCTTTGGTCTGACCGCTCTTCCCAATCGCCAGGGCTGCGCCGGCGTAAGTCGTTCCGGCCGTCACGTCGACGACGTTTACCAGCGTTGCGTCAAAGCTCAACTCCACCTGCGCGCCCTGGGTGTCGGCCGTCGAGTCCTGCAGGATTGTCACCGCGAAGGTAGCTGACGCGCACTGCTCGACCGGATCCACCCGCAACGTCGATCGAGACGTCGGCATCGTCGTGGGCAGCGCCCGTGCGGTGACAGAGTGATCGCTCGGCCCGCTGCAGCCGCTCGCGAGAGCCAACAGAATCGTCGCGATGATCCTTGCCCGCCATGGATTCATCAGTGTCCCAACCCGCTCAAGGGAAGAAGCGCGCGATTCTGAGACTATTAGGCCCCGAATGGCCTTCGAGTTGCAAGCGATTGAGCCCGTTACCTGCGGCGCACCCGGTATCCTCAGCCAATGGCTTTTGGCAGCAGCTAGCCGATGATGACCGATACCCCCGCCGTAGACCTCCGCGACGTCACCATCACCCGTGGCAACCGCCAGGTCGTCCGCAACGCCACCTTCTCCCTCGACCGCGGGTCCATCACTGGACTCATCGGTCCCAGCGGCTGCGGCAAGTCGACCGTCATCCGCTCCATCGTCGGCACCCAGCGCCGCGTCCAGGGCGACGTCCGCGTCCTCGGCCTCCCCGCCGGCAGCGCCCCCCTGCGGCGCCGAGTCGCCTACACCACGCAGGGCCGCTCCATCTACGACGACCTCACCGTCCGTGACAACCTGCGCTACTTCGCCCGCATCCTCGGCGCCCAACCCTCGCGCGTCGACCGCGCCCTCGCCCGCCTCACCCTCGCCGACCACGCGGACGACCTCGTGCAGAACCTCTCCGGCGGCCAGCAGCAGCGCGTCTCGCTCGCCGTCGCCCTGCTCGATGATGCGGAGCTGCTCGTGCTCGACGAGCCCACCGTCGGCCTCGACCCCGTCCTCCGCAACGAGCTCTGGTCGCTCTTCCGAGAGCTCGCCGCCGCCGGCTCCACCCTCCTCGTCTCCAGCCACGTCATGGACGAGGCAGAGCGCTGCGACCGCCTCATCTTCATGCGCGACGGCCTCATCCTCGCGTCGGGCTCCCCGGACGAGCTGCGCGAGCGCACCGGCGCCGAGACGCTGGAGCTGGCGTTCCTCCGCCTCGCCGGCGAGACGGACGCCCGCCGCATGACGGGCCGATCGATGCGCGTCGCCCTCGCCACCGCCCTCCGCGTCCTCCAGCAGCTCCGTCACGACCCGCGCACCGTCGCGCTCCTGCTCGTGCTGCCCTCCGTCCTGCTCGCGTTGATGAAGTGGGTCTTCTCGGGTCAGCCGGAGGTCTTCCAGCGCATCGGCGCGCCGCTTCTCGGCATCTTCCCCCTGACGTCGATGTTCCTCGTCACGTCGATCGCCATGCTGCGCGAGCGCGTCAGCGGCACGCTCGAGCGGCTGATGACGCTCCCCCTCGGCCGCTTCGACCTGCTGCTCGGCTACGGGCTCGCGTTCGGCGCCGCCGCCACGGTCCAGGCAGGCGTCACGTCGCTCGTCGCCTTTGGACCGCTCGGTCTCGATGTCCAGGGCGCCGTCTGGGCCGTCGTCGCCCTCGCCGTGCTCAACGCCCTCCTCGGCACCGCTCTCGGCCTCTTCGTCAGCGCCTTCGCCACGACGGAGTTCCAGGCCGTCCAGTTCATGCCGGTGTTCCTCATGCCGCAGTTCCTCCTCTGCGGCCTCTTCACCCCGCGCTCGCACATGGCCGTCGGCCTTCGCTGGATCTCCGACTACCTCCCCATGACCTACGCCTACGACGCCCTCCACCGCGTCACCCTCGGTACCACCGACGGCGCCCGCATGGCCCTCGACCTCGCCGTCCTCATCGGCGTCATGGCGGCCGGCCTCATCCTCGGCGCCGCCACCCTCCCCCGCCGCACCCCCTAGCCCCGCACGTCACGTTCTGCCTCGGCGCTTACGCCGCAAACGCCATCCCGCCGTCCCCGCGACAGCCAGCGCTGCCAGCAGCCCCGCACCGAGCAGGTAGCGGATGGACCGGTCGGTCGACTTCGAGGCGGATGCCGGTGGGCTCGCCACCCGTGGCGTTTCTGCGATGCCCCCAACGCTAGGCGCGCTTCGCTGCTCGAAGGCGCCCCGCATGCTGGGGGCGGTGGCCGCGGCTCCGAGATAGGTCGTGAGGCCAAGCATCTCTTCCGTGGTGCGCAGGAGCGAATAGTGGTTGTAGGCGACCTCGGACACTGTGCCGGGCACCGTTGACGGCGTGATGATGACGTTCGGCATGGGCGTGTGCTCGTCCCACACGATGAAGATGGCGGTCGAGCCACTCTGGTATGCGGAGCTGTTGAGCACCATCGGCAGCCACGACTGCAGCCAGTTGTCACCCGTCGTTACGGAGCAGTCGTGGGTGTCGTTGCAGAGGTTCGGCGTGACGAAGGCGAAGTTCGGCAGGGTGCCGTTGGTGAGATCGGTAAGGAAGCTCCCGGACGACGTCGTGCCCATCGGCACGTTGTCGGCCTGGCAGGCGGTGCGGTCTTGCCCGCCGGCGAAGTACGCCGCGGGGTTGTGCTTGACAGCGTACGTGCCGGCGCTCGTGAGCGCGCAGTTGCCGGACATGCTCTCCTCGTAGCTCTTCTCGGTCATGCCGGCGGAGCGGACCTGGCGGAAGAGGTTGTCATCCGTAAGGACGTGCGACCCTGGCGGATCGTCATCGCTGATCCCGAACGTGGAGCCCGCCGTCGCGCCGATGTAGTTGGGCAGTGATGGGCTGCCGACGGTCGCGTAGTCGCTGGCGCTCCCGCACTGCTGCGCGAGCTGCGTCGTGTAGGGCGCCGCGGCGTTGCCGATGACGTCGTCGTAGGAGTGATTCTCCATCCAGATCCACAGGACGTGCTGGTAGGTTCCGGGCGCGGACGAAGTTGTCCCGCAGGGGGCTGCGGCAAGCGCGGTCGCTCCGCTTGCTTGCCACGCGGAAGCAAAGACCAGGACGGCGATGACGTAACGCACCAGCGCCTCCACGCGTGCCGAACCAGGGACGAACATCATACAAGCCGCCGTTCACCCTTGAACTCGTCGGCGCCGCCACGGGCATCTTGTCGCCGCTCTCTGTGCGCATCCGCTAAGGGAAGCAGTTCACGACCCGGGGACATCAGCGGCACCTACGTCCGACGATGAGGCTCAGTCTGCCGGCACAATTGCCGACCGCGTCACCCTCCACACCCTTGGCCATCCGGCGAGTCGCATCGATGCGCGCCCCGCTTTGCTGTTTGATCCCCGCGCGCCAGCGATTGTACGGTTCCAATCACAACCCCCCGCGTGTATCCGGTTCGGAGGTTCGTATGCTCGGCTCCGCGTACCACCGCGTCAACACGCTCTTGCTCGTGCTCCTCGTCCTGATGGCCGGCGCCATCATCGCCATCCTCGCGACGAAGGCCGGTGCCGGCTCGCTCGACCCGCCCGGTCCCCCGGCCAGCACGATGAAGTCCCTCAACGACGTCCCCGGCTCGTGGGACCGCCGCCTCGACGCCACGAACGGCGCCCCCCAGGGCTCGCTCATCCCGCCGCCCGGCTGCGACTCCGATCGCTTCAAGTGCGTGCTGACGTACCAGAACTGCAGCATCGTCTGCTTCAGCGAGTATCCCGCTGTGCTCGATGAAGAGACCGGTCTCGTCTGGGAACGCACACCCTCGGCCGCGACCAGCGTGTGGTCCTCCGCCGTCGATGCGTGTCACGCACGCAAGGTCGGTCAGCGACTCGGCTGGCGGCTCGCGACGGTCGAGGAGGCGCAGACCCTGCTGGACGACAACCTCAATCTTCCCGCGGGGTCGCCGTTTGTCGGCATCGGCAGCGACGTATTCTGGACCAGCTCGGAGTACGCGACGGGTGTCGCCGACAGTTATGCATTCCAGCAGGGGACCGTGCATACGGGGTATCTTCAGACCGCGTTCTCGTTCCGCGCCTGGTGCGTGCGCGGAGGCGCCGGCGAGTCCGCCTACTGATCGCCGGCCCGCAGGACCCTCCTGCCGACTGCTGACTGCTGAAGGCTTGCTGCGGAATGCCTGATTCCGTAGTCCGAACGCCCCATTGCCACCTCCCCCACCCCCGCGTACCCTCACGCATGTCGCCCAGGTTCACGGCGGGAGGAGACGCTCTTGGCATCGCACGAATCCGCAGGTCCCCAGCCCCACACCATCGCCCCGGCCAACGGCCGCCTCGGCGTGCTCGTCGTCGGACTCGGCGCCGTCGCGTCGACGTTCATCGCCGGCGTCGAGCACCTGCGCAAGGGCCGCGCCCGGCCGACCGGCTCCCTCACCCAGATGGGCACGATCCGACTCGGCCGTCGCACCGAGGCCCGCATGCCCCTGATCAAGGACTTCGTGCCGCTCGCCGACCTCGACGATCTCGTCTTCGGCGCCTGGGACCCCATCCCCGACAACGCCTACGACGCCGCCCTCCGTTGCGGCGTGCTCGACCGCCACGAGCACGTCGAGCCCATCGCCCCCTTCCTCAAGTCAATCCAGCCGATGCCCGCCGCCTTCCAGCCCGCCTATGCGAAGCGCATCCACGGCGACAACGTCAAACCCACCAACGAGAAGGCGCAGCTCGTCGAGCTCATCCGTCAGGACATCCGCGACTTCAAGGCGCGCAACAACTGCGATCGCCTCGTCATGATCTGGGCCGCCTCCACGGAGATCTTCATGGAGGAGCAGCCCACCCACCTCAACCTCGAAGCCTTCGAGGCCGCCATGGAGATGAACGACGAGACCATCGCCCCGTCGATGCTCTACGCCTACGCCGCCCTCATGGAAGGCGTGCCCTTCGCCAACGGCGCCCCCAACCTCACCGTCGACGCCCCGGCGCTCGTCAAGCTCGCCAACGACCGCAACCTCCCCATCTGCGGCAAGGACTTCAAGACCGGCCAGACGCTGCTCAAGACCGCCCTCGCGCCGATGTTCAAGGCCCGTATGCTCGGCCTCAACGGCTGGTTCTCCACCAACATCCTCGGCAACCGCGACGGCGAGGTCCTCGACGAGCCCGAGAACTTCAAGACCAAGGAAGAGTCAAAGCTCGGCGTGCTGGAGCACATCCTCCAGCCCCACCTCTACCCCGACCTCTACGGCGACCTCTACCACAAGATCCGCATCAACTACTACCCGCCCCGCGGTGACAACAAGGAGGGCTGGGACAACATCGATCTCTTCGGCTGGCTCGGCTATCCGATGCAGATCAAGATCGACTTCCTCTGCCGCGACTCCATCCTCGCCGCGCCCATCGTGCTCGACCTCGTCCTCTTCCTCGATCTCGCGAAGCGCGCCGGGCATGAAGGGCATCCAGGAGTGGCTCTCCTTCTACTTCAAGAGCCCCCAGCACGCCCCCGCCGTCTACCCGGAGAACGATCTCTTCATCCAGCAGACCAAGCTCAAGAACACCCTCCGCTGGCTCATGGGCGAAGAGCAGATCACCCACCTCGGCGTCGAGTACTACGACGACGACTACGTCAAGGAGTAACGCGCCCGACCGGCCGAGCGGCGGAGCTCCCTTGGAAGTGAACTCGTCGAGATGTCACCCTGCAAATCCCTGATACCGTGCAACGAACCGCGGTGCCTGAGCCAGAGGTAGCGGCTCGTGGGCAGTAGCATCGGCGGAATGGATACCCGTTCTTCGCCGCTGATTGGAACAGTTTCACATAGCCTGATCGCGGGCCACGCGCTCTCGTTCGGCTCGATCCTTGCCACCCGGTGCTGCTGACGCCGCGATGACTTGTTGAGCTTGACGCGGAGCCTTTCTCAAGGTTGCGAGCCCGTTACCCTTCGTAGGGATGCGCTACCCGATACTGATTGTCGCCGTGGCGGTGCTTCTCTTCGCGAGTCGGAGCGGAACGCTTGCAGTTGGCGACACCACACCGCCGACGCTCGCGGACTTCTCGTTCACCCCGAGCACGCTCGACACGAGTACGACCGCGCAGTCCATCGCGTTCACCGCTCACCTTGTCGACAGTCCTGCCGGCGTCGGGCCCTCCGGAAGCACGCAAACCCGGTTCGAGTAGTCACGTCGGGGAACCAGTACGTAAACGCGATTTCTACGGCGACCAGCTGGTGTCAGGCACGCTGCAGGACGGCGTCTTCCAGTACACGGCGACGCTGCCGGCCTACTCCGAGCAGGGTACGTGGCACCTCACGCACTTCCTGCTGGAGGACGCCGTGCACAACTCGGCCGACCTCGATAAGTCGCAGGTGGCGGCGCTGGGCTTCCCGACAACCTTTGAGCAAACGGGCGTTCGGCGACACCACACCGCCGACGCTCGCGGACTTCTCGTTCACCCCGAGCACGCTCGACACGAGTACGACCGCGCAGGCCATCACGTTCACCGCTCACCTTGTCGACAGTCCTGCCGGCGTCGGGCCCTCCGGCAGCACGCAAGTCTGGTTCGAGAGCCCGTCGGGGAACCAGTACATGAACGCGATCTGTCTACGGCGACCAGCTGGTGTCAGGCACGCTGCAGGACGGCGTCTTCCAGTACACGGCGACGCTGCCGGCCTACTCCGAGCAGGGTACGTGGCACCTCACGCACTTCCTGCTGGAGGACGCCGTGCACAACTCGGCCGACCTCGATAAGTCGCAGGTGGCGGCGCTCGGGCTTCCCGACAACCTTTGAGCAAACGGGCGTTGGCGACACCACACCACCGACGCTCGCGGACTTCTCGTTCACCCCGAGCACGCTCGACACGAGTACGACCGCGCAGGCCATCACGTTCACCGCTCACCTTGTCGACAGTCCTGCCGGCGTCGGGCCCTCCGGCAGCACGCAAGTCTGGTTCGAGAGCCCGTCGGGGAACCAGTACATAAACGCGATCTTCTACGGCGACCAGCTGGTGTCAGGCACGCTGCAGGACGGCGTCTTCCAGTACACGGCGACGCTGCCGGCCTACTCCGAGCAGTGTCCGTGGCACCTCACGCACTTCCTGCTGGAGGACGCCGTGCACAACTCGGCCGACCTCGATGAGTCGCAGGTAGCGGCGCTGGGCTTCCCAATGACCTTCGAGAATCAGGCCGCATCTCCGTCGGTCGGTGGAGTTGCCGAAATCCCGGATGTTGCCGCGCTGCCTTCGGCCACCGTTCCCGCGGATCGCACTCGCACCAAGACGCTTGCCCTTCTCGGCATCAGGATAGCGTCAGTCGCTCTCGCCGTGGCAGCTTGGTACGTGCGTAAAAGGCGCGCGATCTGAGAGCCGACCGAGCGCCGCTATCACCTCTCCGCCCTCACCTCTAACCTCCCGCCAGTCCGCTCCAGCACCCCCTCATCCACCTCCACCCCCAGCCCCGGCGCCTCCGGCAGCCGCAGCCACCCCTCCCCGTCCGGCTCGATCGGCTCCCGCAGCACGAAGTCCCGCCGCGCCACCGTCCACTCCGGCGGGTCGTACGGAAACTCGATGAACGGCGTCCCAACCGTCCCCGCCGCCACCTGCATGTTCGCCATCAGCCCGATCCCGTTGCCCCACGTGTGCGGGCTGAACGTCTTCCCCGCCGCCACCACCTCCCGCGCCAGCGCGCTCGCCCCGACGATCCCCAGGCTCAGCGCGCAGTCCGGCTGGAACACGTCCAGGCACTCCCGCTCCAGCAGCTCCCGGAACTCGTACGGCTCGCGCGTCATCTCCCCGCCCGCGATCCGGATCGACGTCCTCCGCCGCAGCTCCGCCATCCCCGCGTAGTCGCCCCGGTGCAGCGGCTCCTCCAGCCAGTAGACGCGCTCCGGCTCCAGCCGCCGCGCCACCTCCGACGCGAACTCCACGTCCCACGCCGGCCGCGTGTCCCACGGCATCCGCCACCCCTGGTTGCAGTCCACCATCAGCTCGATCGCGTCACCCACCGCGTCCCGCACCGCCCGCACCGCCGCGAGGTCCTCCTCGATCGACGCCCGCCCGAACCGCAGCTTCATCGCCGGAAACCCGCGCTCGACAACCCGCCGCGCCACCTCCGCCATCTCCCCCGGCGGCCGCAGCACCCCCGTCGATGCGTACGCCCGCAGCCGGTCGCTGTGCCCGCCCAGCATCCGCCAGATCGGCTCGCCCCGGATCTTCCCCGCCAGGTCCCACAGCGCGATCTCCAGCGGCCACGGCCGCCCCGCGTGAAAGTCGATGTTCGCAAGCACCGCCGAGTGCCGCTCCAGCTCCAGCGGGTCCGCGCCGATGAACAGCCGCGCGTACTCCCCGAACCCGTGCATCGCGTCGCCCGACCCGATCCCCACCCGCCCCGCGTCGTCGAAGACCCGCACGATCGTCGCCGCGAACGACGTCCGCGGCTCCGGGTCCCACGCCGCCGGAAACGCCGGCTCCAGCCCCAGCTCGTGCTGCGAAATCTCGATCCGCGCGATCGCGCTCAACCCGCCCTCCGACCCCAGTTCCCCGCGGCCCCTCGTCGTCGGCCCCATCGAAGATACATTGCTCCCGCCGCCGCGCCATCGCCCGCCGCAGGCGCGCACACAACCTCGATCGCTGACCGCCGAATCCTGCCCGGCTACCCCCGTGTGACACCAAACGCTCGGACATCCGCCCCCGCCCGTCGTACCATCGCCACATGTTCCATGACCGCGCCAGCAAACCTGTCCCCTCACCGCCCACAACCGCGCCGCCCCGCCGCACGATCCGGCTCGTCATAACGCTGCGCGCTTCAGATTCACCCTATCCACACCGTTAAGTGCCGCCGCAACAATCAAACATCCGCCCGTGCAGCCCACGGACACCCCGGTGTACGATCGCCCCACGGGACCGGCCGAACGCAGGAGGGACACGTGGAAGTACCGCTGCTGATCAACGACTTTCTTCGCCGCGCGGCGAAGCTCTACCCAACCAAGACCGCCATCATCGATGGCGATCGCCGCTACACCTACCGCCAGTTCCAGGCGCGCGTCAACCAGCTCGCCCACGCCCTCCTCGCCCTCGGCGTGCGCAAGGGCGACCGCGTCTGCATCCTCAGCCCCAACTCCCACTTCTTCCTGGAGAGCTACTACGGCGTCACCCAGATCGGCGCCATCCTCGTCCCGCTCAACTACCGCCTGCTCCCCGCCGACCACGAGTACATCATCAACCACGCCGGCGTCGCCGCGGTCCTCGTCGACCACGAGTACACCGCCATGATCGATGAGATCCGCCCGAACCTCACCACCGTCACCCACTGGATCGTCGCCCAGGACGAAGGCGCAGCCCCGTCCGGCTGGACCGACTGGGAGACACTCATCGCCGCCCAGCCAACCACCCCCACGCCCGAAGTGGAGCAGGACGAAAACGACGTCACGTCCATCAACTACACCTCCGGCACCACCGCCCGCCCGAAGGGCGTCATGCTCACCCACCGCAACTGCTACATCAACGCCTACAACTTCATCGCCCACCTCCGCATCACCCACGACGACGTCGAGCTCTGGACACTCCCCATGTTCCACGCCAACGGCTGGGGCGGCCCCTTCGCCATCACCGCCATGGGCGCCACCCACGTCGTCCTGCGTGCCATAAGCGACGCCGCCATATACACCCTGATCGAGGCACATGACGTCACCTTCGCCTGCATGGCCCCCGCCGTCCTCAGCGTCATCCTCAACTACCCCGACAAGGACAAGCACCAGATCAAGACGCGCCCGCGCTTCACCATCGCCGGCGCGCCCCCGCCCGCCGCCTTCGTCGAGCGCCTCGAAAAGGAGCTCGGCTGGGAGTTCATCCAGATCTACGGCCTCACGGAGACCGCCCCCATCCTCACCGTCTCCCACCCGGACTACAACACGAAGGCCGACGACTTCGCCCGCCGCGCCCGCGCCGGCGTCGAGGCCATCGGCGTCGACATCCAGGTGCTCGACGACGAAGGCAAGCCCGTCCCGCAGGATGGCGTCTCCATCGGCGAGGTCTGCGCCCGCTCCAACGTCGTGCTCAAGGGCTACTGGCTGCAGCCGGAAGAGACCGACAAGGCCATCCACGACGGCTACTTCCACAGCGGCGACCTCGCGGTGTGGGACGAGCTCGGCAACATCCACATCGTTGACCGCAAGAAGGACGTCATTATCTCCGGCGGCGAAAACATCAGCTCGCCCGAGATCGAAGACGCGCTCTACAAGCACCCCGCCGTGCTGGAGTGCGCCGTCGTCGGCGTGCCGAGCGAGAAGTGGGGCGAGACGCCGAAAGCGCTCGTCGTACTGCGCGCCGGCATGACGGCAACTGAGGCAGAAGTCATCGAATTCACGCGAGGCCACCTCGCCCACTTCAAGTGCCCGACCTCGGTCGATTTCGTGGATGCCCTGCCACGCACCGCGACCGGCAAGCTGCAAAAGTTCCTCATCCGCGAGCGCTACTGGGGCAACGTCGCCCGCCGCGTGCACTGAAAAAGAGCAGGGGCTCCACATTGGAGCCCCTGTACGAGATGCGAATCTTGGGGTCGGCTTACGCCGGGACGGCGGCGCGCTCCATCCGCTTGCCGACGGCTCCGGCGACCTTCGCGACGTTCGCCATCACACTCGCGAACAGGTCGAACGTAAGAGACTGTGCCCCGTCGCTGAGGGCGTGCTCCGGGTCGGGGTGGACTTCCAGGATCAAGCCATCGGCGCCTGCGGCAATCATCCCCAGCCCGACCGGCTCGACGAGCTTGCGCTTGCCCGTGCCGTGGCTCGGGTCGGCGATGATCGGGAGGTGACTGGTCTCCTTGACGAGCGGGACGGCGTTGATGTCCATGGTGTTCCGCGTTGCCGTCTCGAACGTGCGGATACCGCGCTCGCAGAGGATGACGTCGCGGTTGCCTTTCGCCAGAATGTACTCGGCGGCGAGCAGCCAGTCCTGAATCGACGACGACATGCCGCGCTTGAGCACGATGGGCTTGCCGGCGCGCGCGACCTCCTCGAGGAGGAAGAAGTTCTGGGCGTTGCGCGTGCCGATCTGGAGGACGTCGGCGTACTTGGCGACGAGTTGAACCGTGTTCTCCGACATCACTTCCGTGACGACCGGCAGCCCCGTCTCCGCACGCGCCTGGGCAAGCAACTTGAGCCCGTCCTCCTCGAGCCCGCGAAAGCTGTAGGGGGACGTGCGCGGCTTGAAGGCACCGCCTCGCAGCATCGAGGCGCCGCGCTCCTTGACGGCGCGAGCAGTCTTCATGAGCTGCTCTTCGCTCTCCACGGCGCACGGTCCCGCGATCACCGTTACGGTCCCTTCGCCGAGTTTGACGCCATTGACGTCGACGACTGTGTCATCGTTCTTGAATTCGCGGCTGCATAGCTTGTACGGGCTGCTGATCTGGACCGTGGAGTCGACGCCGGACATGACCTCCAGGTCGTCGGCCAGCTCCGGGTGAAGACGGTCGAGGCCGACGACGCCGATGACGGTGCGCTCGACACCGACGATGGCGTGACCCTCGAGGCCGTCCTCTCTGATGCGGCTCATCACCTCATCGAATTGTTCTCGGGTATGTCCCGGTTTCATGATCACCATCATCTCTGTTCCGCTCCTTCATCCCTTGCCGGGGAGCATCTCTTTCCTATGATTCCTGCATCAGGTCGGGCCGGAGAGCCCGCGCCCCGCGGAGATACACGAACTGGACCTGGTCCTGCGGTTTCGCCATGTTGACGTGCATCGTAATGCGGAGACACATCGGCAGGCTACCGGGGACGTTCATTTCGTGTCCGCACATCAGGGCCACGTTCGACCAGCCCATCTGGCGGGCCGCCACGGCCGGAAACTCGGCATTGAGATCGGACGTCGTCGAGAAGAACACGCTCGCGACGTCGTCACTCCGGATGTCGTTGGCTTCGATGAGGGCGGAGAGGAGTTCGTGCGTGGCTTGCAGGATCTCTTCTTTGGTGTTGGCGTCGACTGTCGTCGCGCCGCGTATCCCGCGCAGCCTGGTCGCCTCGTTCGTCACTCCGGTGCTCCGTCTGAAACCGCCGTTCCCCGTCCGGGCGGGTTACCGGCGTCCAAAGACGCCGGCCGCAGAGCGTCCATAGACGCGGCCATCAACATCGCCGTGCGTGGCGACATCAATGGCCTTGCGCCATGTCCTCCCGTCGGCCGGTGAGCACCTCAACATAGTCCCGAACTCTGCCTACTCGTTCGTCGCGAGGCGACGACTCCACGATGTCGATCAGCGCGCTTGCGACAATCGCCGCATCGGCGAGGCCCTGCAGCGCCTCGACGTGCTCGCGCTTCGAGATCCCGAACCCTACGGCGAGGGGCAGATCCGTCTGCCGCCGCAGCCTTCGCAGGAAGTCTGGCAGCTCCGCCGCCAGTTGGGACCGGGCTCCGGTTACACCCACCACACTCACGCAGTAGATGAATCCGCTTGCCCGGCGCACCACCTCCGCGATGCGGCCCTCGTCCGAGGTTGGCGCCAGCAGGTAGATCAGGCTCAGCCCGAGCCTCCTGCAGGTCGCCAGCGCCTCGTCCGATTCCTCCGGCGGCAGGTCCACGATGATGAACCCGTCGGCGCCGGCAGCCGCGCTGTCCGAGACAAATCGATCCTCGCCTTTGGCGAGGAACGTGTTGCAGTATCCCATAAGGATCAGCGGGACAGCA
This sequence comes from uncultured Chloroflexia bacterium, assembly GCA_963843685.1. GTDB lineage: Bacteria > Chloroflexota > Dehalococcoidia > DSTF01 > JACRBR01 > DASQHL01. The sequence goes on along the minus strand of CAWJLO010000028.1, from coordinate 10,062 downwards.
ACCCCGGCCGAGCGGAGCTGGCCGACCATGTCAATGGCGTCCGTGGGGACAGTGCCGCCCTGTAGAGCCTTGTAGGAAGCTCTCTGGATGGTCGGTCCGTCGGCCAGCGGATCGCTGAAGGGCACGCCCAGCTCGAGCGCGTCCGCGCCCGCGGCCACCATGGCCTTCGCCAGCTCGATGCTCGTGGGCAGATCGGGATAGCCGACGGTGACGAACGGCATGAAGGCAATACGGCCTTCGGCGCGCGTCCGGGCGAACATCTCCTGCAGGCGGCTCATCCGTGGCACGTCGTGGAGGCGAGCGTGATGACGCCGATCAGGTTGAAGGTGATGTGCGCAAGCATCGAGGCGAAGATGTTGCCGCTCTTCCAGTAGACGAACGCGAAGATCATGCCGATGGCGGCAAACTGGACCAGCGACTTGTAGAGGTACGGGTTCCCGAGCAGGTGCGCGGAGCCGAACAGCAGCCCGCTCACGAGATTGCCCGCCGGGACGCCCCACGCTCGTGCCAGACCCGGGAAGACGAATCCCCTGAAGAACAGCTCTTCCGCGACCGGGGCGAAGCAGACTGCCAGAAAGGACGCGAGCGCCAGGATGTAGGCGTGCGCCCGGATGTCTGTGGGCACCTGATCCGCACAGCCCTGCTTGAGAAAACCGAGATCGAACGCCTCGATCACGGCGTTGTAGGCGATGCCTACGGCCAGTGCTGACACGAATGCGCCGCAGGCCCACCCGAGCACAGGCCACGTGAGCGGGTGCACTCCCAGGCGTCCCCAGCCACCCCCGTGCTTGATGAACGTCTGGCGCGCGGCGATTCCGGCGATGAGCAGGTACAGCGGAGCCCCGACGACCACTTCCGTCGTGAGGAATCCCTGCGAATGCTGATCCCGAAACAGCAGAGCCGCGATCAAGACAATGGGAATCGGAGCGACGACGAGGACGGCGATCAGCAGCAGAAGTCCGATTCCGACTTCGCGCAGCGTCCAGTCGACTTGCCGGCCAGAGAGCTGGGGGCGCGGGTCTGGGGGCAGCATCGAACTGGCGGCGATATCCATGTGAATCCAGTATGGCGAATCGACTAATGGAGGGCGAACCTCGGGACATTGGGTGCGGGCACCCGGACGGCGCGAGTGACAATCTGACCACCTCGTCGCCGCAAGAGACGCTCTGTCGTTGGGGGCGGGAAGCGTGCCGATACTCCCTCATGGGTATCCGCAGACCTCCCGCGATCCTCGTCGCCGCGGTCACGGTGGGTGCGATGCTCGTGGCAGGCTTCTTCGTGGTCGCGCCGGGCTCCGGGCAGGGGAAGGCGCTGCCGCCGCTATCTCTGCCGCCGCGATCTGAGGTGGAACGCGGCGCCATGCAGGTCGTCTCGGCTGCCGGCGCAGGATTGGCGGAGTCGCAGACGGACATCGCCCCTGCAGCCCGGGCGACGGGATCGCGGTTCCTGGATCACCGGATCGTGGATCCCGCCGTGTTGGACCGGCACGGCGAGCCGGTTCGGCGCGACATCACCAATGTCGAGCTGCGGCGCCTCGCTATGGAATACGACGTGATCGACGACGATCTGCGAACGCAGCCGGACGGGATCGCCCTGTCACAGATGCAGATCGCGCAGATGCATCAGGTGAATCCGCACCTGCTCGTGCTGCGGCATCTTTCGCTGCTGCACAACCAGGGCGCGCCGTTCAACGGTATCGAACCCGGGGATGGGAGCCACGAGTCGTGGTTCCTGAAGGATGCCGCAGGGAACGACGTGCGCCTGGCGCCGGACGGGACGGGGAGGACGGAGTATGCACTGGACCCCGGCAACCTGAACGTGCGGCTTGATGTGGCGGCGCAAGTGCGGCAGTCCCACATCCTCGGCTACGACGGCGTCGTGATAGATGACGTGCTTCCGCACGTGCCGGGCAGTGAGACGTTGATGACGAAGCCTGTGAATTCGGCTACGGGCAGGGTCTACACGGATGCGGAGTGGGCGGACGCGGTGCGCGGGGTGCTGGACGAGGTGCGGAAGATCGCCGGACCGGACGTGTACGTCGCGATCGCGGGCGGGGATGCGGGGGACTACTTGAGCGCGGACGCGGCGGGACTGATCGGGGTGGGGGACGGGGTGGTCGTTCGGTCATTTGGTGCTAAGGGTGGGTGGGATGCGGATCTGGCACTTATGTCGAGCTTGAGGCGGCAGGGTAAGGGGGTGGTGGCGGTGGCGTCCGGGGATGTTGGCGCGGAGTTCGCGTATGCGTCGTTCCTGGTGGCGATGCCGGCGGAGGGCGGGGCGTCGTTCGGCGCGGTGCCGCTGGACGGGCCGCCGCCCGTGGCGTATCCGGCTCAGCCGGCGTACCAGCAGGTGGACCTCGGGCGACCGCTGGGGGACGGATATGAGGTGAACGGCGTGTGGCTGCGGCAGTTCGAGCGCGGCCTGGTCGTCGTGAACCCGGACAGCGTGGCGCACGAGGTGGCGCTGCCGGCGCCGTTCCGGGCGGCCGACGGCGCGCTGGTCGACCACGTTTCGGTCGCGGGCATGGACGCGGCGATGCTGACCTCCGCCCGCTGACGCGGCCCGTTTCGGTGCTCGCTCCGCCGGATGGCTGTCTTACTTGACCTGCAGGGCCGACTGCCTCTCCACGACCGGTCGCGACGGCGTTATGCTTGACGTGAAGAGGGCGTTATTTTCGATGCGGGAGATTGGCTTTCGCCAACTCCTGCCCGGGAGTAGAGTTCTCGACGGCGCCGCGACGGGCGGAAGACTGGAGCGAAATCGTGCACAAGCTCGTGTTGATGATCGACCTCGACAACACGATCCTGGACAACGACGGTGTCAAGAAGGACATGGAGACGCGGCTGCTGGGCATCCTTGGGCAGGAGCTGGCGGCGCGGTTCTGGGAACTGTACGAGATCGTCCGGAAAGAGTTCGATGTCGTCGACTTCATCGAAGTGCTCCATCGGCTGCGCGACGAGTTCCCGCACGACAAGTGGACGGTTGACCAGGCGACGGACGAGATGATGGCGTGGGACTTCCGGCCGCGGTTGTACCCGCGCGCGATCGAGACGGTGCACCACCTGAAGAAGATGGGACACCCGGTGATCGTTTCGGACGGCGACCCGGTGTTTCAGCCGACGAAGATCCACCAGTGCGGCGTGACGCACGCGGTCGACGGTCACGTGCTGATCTTCGTGCACAAGGAGAAGCATCTGCCGGCGGTGGAGACACAGTTCAAGTCTGAGCACTATGTGCTCATCGACGACAAGCCGGGCATCTTGATGCGCTCCAAGGCGGCGCTCGGCGAGCGGCTGACGACGGTGCACGTGCTGCAGGGCAAGTACGCGCTCGACCCGAAGCACGCGGTGGAGTACGCGCCGGACATCGTGGTGAAGAACTTCAGCGACCTGCTCTCGTACGGCGCCCAGGACTTCCGGCGGGGCTGAGGGCGACCGATTGCGGCTGCCGCCTTTACGGTCGCTTCGCGAATGTGATTGCCCTCCTGCCCGAGCGCGAGCGACAATTCAACGAGTTGTGAGGGGCCGCGGGGCGCCGGCCGCGCCCGGATCAGTACCACACGGAGGAACGGGATGACCATCGCAACGAAGATCGACGTGCCCGCCGACGTGCCGTCGTCGCAGCAGGGCCAGTACGAGCAGAACTTCCAGACGATGACCAAGGGGACCGGCCGGCTGATGCTGTACGCCGGCGACCAGAAGGTCGAGCACCTGAACGACGACTTCTACGGCACGCTGAGCAGCGGCGAGGCGATCGCGGAGGACGACCACGACCCGGAGCACCTGTTCCGGATCGCGCGCGACGGCGTCATCGGCTGCTTCGCGACGCAGCTGGGGCTGATCGCGCGCTACGGCCGCGACTACTCGACGGTGCCCTACCTGGTGAAGCTGAACTCGAAGTCGCACCTGATCAAGACGTCGCAGCGGGACCCGCGCAGCCTGGCGTGGGTGAGCGTCGCCGACGCGCTGACGCTGCGCGAGGCGGGGCTGAACATCGTCGGCGTGGGGCTGACGGTGTACCTGGGGAGCGAGTTCGAGTCGGAGCAGATGCGCGAGGCGGCGCAGGCGTGCTTCCAGGCGCATCGCAACGGGCTGGTGGCGGTGCTGTGGATCTACCCGCGCGGCGCGGCGGTGCCGGAGGAGCAGCACCCGCACATCATCGCGGGCGCGACAGGGCTGGGCGCGACGCTGGGCGCGGACTTCGTGAAGGTGAACTACCCGAAGCCGAAGGAGGGCTCGCCGGCGGAGGCGTTCAAGGAGGCGGTGAAGGCGGCGGGACGCACGCGCGTGATCACGGCGGGCGGATCGAGCACGGACCCGCGGAAGTTCCTGCAGACGCTGCACGACCAGATCTTCATCTCGGGCGCGTACGGCAGCGCGACGGGCCGGAACATCCACCAGAAGCCGCTGCACGAGGCGATCCAGATGACGAACGCGATCTCGGCGATCACGTACGGCGGGCACAGCGTGGACGAGGCGATGGCGGTGTACGACGGGCGGGAGAAGTTCTCGCTGTAGCGGATGTTCAGACGGTGCGATCGAAGGGGCTCCCTGACAAGGAGCCTTCTTCATTTTCAGCCGGATGACGGGTCAAGAACGCGTGCTCGTCCGCTTCCGGGAATTTGTCGAACTTGACGCGGACGATTCTGGCGCCCACCGATCGGCTACGCTTCTGCCAATCGAATGATTGGAGAACTGCCATGCTCGTTTCGCCGCGGACGACGAACGTACTGCTCGTTGTGATGATAGCCATCGGGATCGCCATCGTCGCGATGCTGGCGAACGGCGCCTTTGCGGGGCCGCTGGACCCGCCCGCCGCGCCCGGCCCGACGGACGGCGTGCGGGAGACAGGCACGCCGATCTCCTCGTTGCCCTTCACCATTACCCAGCCCGGACGCTACTACCTAACGCGCGACTTGACGGGCGCGGCATCCACGACTGCGGTCACCATTCAGACGAGCGATGTGACACTCGACCTCAACAGCTTCACGCTGCACGGGTCTCCGGGGAGCGTCGACGGAGTGTTTGTCAGCGGCGCACGGAGTAACGTGGTGATCCAAAATGGGACTCTTCGCGGTTGGTTCAATGGAATCGACGCGGCAACGGCGACGTACTCGCGCGTTTCGATGGTCACCATCCTCGGAAGCAGTACATCCCTGGGCGATGGCGGGTACGCGCTCCTCGTGGGTCCGAGTTCCGTTGTTGAAGACTGCAACGTGCGCAACAACAAGAACCATGGCATCTTCGCCGGTGAGTATTCCGTGATCCGCAATTGCATGATCGCTCAGACGCCAGGGAACGGCGTAAGGGTGCAAGACAGTGCATTGGTCGAAGGCAATTTCTTCTTCGCCAATGGCAGCGCAATCGGGTATGCCGGCCTCGCGATCGACGGCGCCCTGGTCACCGTACGTGGCAACACATTCGATCAACAACGAGACATCATCCTGACGCCGATCCCAAGCGTCTTCGGTGCGCTCATCATCGACAACGTGTTGACGAACTGCACGTCGATTGCCAACAGTGGAGGCGCCGTGGCGCCGCGCGATGGCGTCGAGCACTCAAACGTCGTGGTGGCGGATGGAGGCGGGCCGTATTGTTGACGAAGCGCCTTCGTCACGCTCAGGTGAAATTCCGGCACCCCGTGCTCTCTTGCTGCGGCGTTGGGCGATAAACACGTGATCCGGGTCGTTGGCGTGTGGCAAGCATCGAGCACTAGCCTTTGCGTTGGAGCAGGCCAATGCAAGCAGTTCCCGGCGGAAGGAGCGTAAGAGATGCGGAGCACGCTTCGAGGTCTAGCGGCGATCGTCCTTGCGGCAGCGCTTGGGCTGAGCGCGGGGGTGCTGGTCGCCTGTGGCGGAGGGGGTAGCAGCAGCGGTGACGACGGAGGCGGCGGCGATGGCGTAGAGACCGCGGCGTCAGGGGGCGAATCGACCGAGGCGCCGACCGCGCCGGCGGGCGCGACGCCGGGTTCGAGATCCGTGACGATCGGCAAAGCGTTCTGGCACACCGGATGGAAGGTGACGTTGAAGACGGCCACGCTGGAGTCGAATGTGCGCAGGGGGGAGGTGACGATCGATGCGACGTTCGAGAACCTCGGCGACCAGGAGGCGCGCTTCAACTCGCAGCTCGTGCTGGTGGTGGGAAGCGAGAACTACTCGACGACGGCGCTGTCACAAGATCTGCCCCGGGTGCCGGGGGGACTGTCGAGCGACGGCGTGATCGCGTTTATCACTGATCCAGGGATCGACCTGGAGAATGCGGTGCTGCTCGTCGGCAAGAGCACGAATGAACAAGCCAGCGTGCCGTTTGGTTCGAGCGGCGAGCTGATCAGCTTGGAGCCGCAGGAGTTGACGTTCTCCGGGATGGTCACTGTGGGGGCACTGACGATGACGGCGGACGGAGGCGAGGTGCGAGCGGACCTACCAGACGTCCACAGCAGCGCCACGAAAGGAATGAAGGTGCTCACGCTGCGGTTCTCGGTCGCGGTCGGGAGCGGAATCCAGCTGGGCCAGGGCGCGCTGACGTCCGAGAACATCTTGCTGAAGCTGCCGGACGGCACGGTGGCGCGGGTGCGAAGCGATGGCCGAAGCGGTGTCAGCGAGTTGTTGCAGGGCAAGGAAGGGACGACGATCGACGACCTCTCCGTGCGCTTCGACATCGACGATCCGGTGGCCGGCGAAGGGCAGTACGCACTGCAACTGAAGGGTAAGTTCGGACCGGGCGGCGCGGAGGTGGAGGGCGAGTTGCCGTTCACGATCGAGTGAGAGCGGCACCGCTCGTGCTCGCAGGGAGGGGCGCGTCTCGTTCAGCATTCGGTATACTACGCGAGCGCCCGAGACGGGCGTTTCGCTTGCCGGCGTAGCTCAGCGGTAGAGCAGCTGTTTCGTAAACAGCAGGTCACGGGTTCGAATCCCATCGCCGGCTCCAGAGACCATTGACAGGGCTGTCCTGAATCTGTTTGAACACGCGAGCAGAGGAGGACAGCCTTGGTTACGTTGACCAGTCCGGATCGCAGACCAGCTAACAACGCCGCAAGCATGCAGCGCGGACCAGCCCCCCAAGCGGCGCGCGTCAGGGAGGCCGACCGGGAGACCCTCCGGGACTTCGGCGACCACCTCCGGGCGAAGGGGGTGAGCCCGAAGACGCTGCACATCTACGTCGACGCCGGAGAGTCGTTCGCGGCCTTCTGTGCCGATCACGGTATGCCCGATCTCGAGGCGGCTACCCGCGAGCACATCGAGGCGTGGCTCAGAGAGGTGCCGGAACGGTTGACGGCCGCTCCAAGCGCGGTGACCCTGATCGTTGTCCCGGGACGGCGTTAGCCGCTCGCCGGTACGACGAGATCAAGGGTGTAGTCTACTCCTGCGTGGTTTAGAACGGTCTGCGGCACGAGCTTCCCGCCAACGCGGAACGCGATCGGTGCGTCCGTCAGACAGCCCGGCACTTCCGATGGACCCGGCAGTAGGAGTTCGTAGGTGTCCGGGTCGTCGGTCGCAGCCCCCAGCACAGCGGCAGGGATTGACGCCTCTGCGCAGAGCGTGTCTCCCACGTAGGCTTCAACGCGCGTGGCGGGCGGGAGGCGCTTGCCATCGGCACCGAGAATACTGCCTGTGACGACCGAGAACGCCGTCGTGTCAGTCGCCGTGGCTGTATCGAAGGCGGCGTCCAGCGTGGCATTCGGGCCGGCAGGCCAGTCGACCGCTTGCGAGACCAGGAACTTGTCGCCGACCCAGGCCGCCATTCGCAGCTTGGTATCCGGCGCGCCGCATCCGTAAACCTCGCCCTCGCCCACGACGGTCACCTCGTAACGCCCCCCGACCGGGGGATCGTTTGGGAACGCGCAGCCGGCTTGCCGTAGGCCGCCCTTGGTCACTTCGATCCAAAATCCGAGATCGGCGGCTGCTGGCACGCCATCGACCGTGATCATCCCGCTGACCGTGATCCGTTCGTTCGCACCCGGCACCTCCTCCGCTGATGCCATGCCAAGCCGCGGCGCCGAGGTAAAGCGCTCACCGGCTTGCGTCAGGTCATCGGCGAGCACATTCTCACCATCTGGCTTGTTCCCGTTCTCCACCCAGCTCACGAGATCCCCGAAGCCGCGCTCCCATTCGCTCGGTGTGAACGCGCAGTGTCCTGCTTCCTGCACGAACCGCTGGACGAGTTGATCGCCTTTCCCTGCCGCATCGACCTTCCGTCGAAGGACTTGTTCCTCGTCGACCGGGACAAGGCCGTCGCCGGTTGTGTGTAGCGTGATCATCGGCATCTGAATCGCCCCTGTGGTTTCGTTTCCGTCCAGGAATGCCTTCGCCTTGTCCGGATCCGCTTTGAAGCGAATGACGCTGTGATTGAAGACGTCGCTCGACACATTGCCGCCTGGTTGCAGGTCGTAGACTCGGTCGCTGTTCCCGACAACCCGGGACGGTACGAATTCGGAGGTCCATAGCCAGTCCATCGCCTTTGCGAGGCGAATACCGGGACGATCGAACATGCGGGGGCCGCCCGTGAGGCCGATGAGGACGTCCTCGAACGTCTCTTCTGCCCCGGGATCATCGAGCGCCGGCGCGATGCGCTGGCTGATCAGTGCGGGAATATCGGTCGACGCGTCGAACTCCGTCTGCGTGACACCCGTGGCGAAGGCGCCCGCAAGAAACACGTCGTACACGTCAGTCGCCTCGGCAGTCTGGCCTGCGTACCCGCACAGGCTGAGGGCGCCGTCGTAACGATCGCCGTAGCGTTCGGCGGCGATCTGGGTTGCCGCGCCACCCATGGATTCGCCCATGATGTATGTGTGCTGTGGTTGCCCGTACTTGGAGACGAATAGGTCCCACAGAGCTGCGGTCTCATCCGCGGCGCGGCCGGGGATCACGTCGTTACTGCTGAAGCTTGAGGCGCCCCAGGCGGTGCCGCTCCGGATCAGGTAGCCCCGGATACCCGGTGGGGTGACGTCGAGCGTTGGCGCCAACCCCGCGAACCCGTGCATGTAGAGCACAAGGCGCCCATTCCAGTTGTCGGGAATTTCAATCTGGTAGACCGAACCCCCGAGGCGGCCGTAGTCAGCCTTCGCTCCGACCTGGGCGTCGAACTTCGGATCACTAAGCGCCGCACCCTCTGGATCGGCGCGATACGCCACAGGCGAAGGGATAGCCTTCGGAGTCGGTGTTGCCATCTTGGCATCGCCGCCGCAGGCGGCAAGCAACGCGACCGCGGCGACTACGAGGGCCACCGCCAGCGTGCTCCGCGTCCGGCCACCCCCCTTTGCGCGAACCAGCGCGGCGCTCGATCGATCCCGTGTGCGAATACGTTCTGTTCCGTCCACGCTGCACCTCGTCCTTCGACATCCGCCGTATCAGTCGCCCCGGGTCTCGTCGAGGCAAGCAGCCGTGCGATTGCCGGCTCGAGTATCAATCTCGATCCGTTGCCTGGTACGAGTCGAAGGTCCGCGATGGGGCGGATGTAAGAGAGATGCCCGCAGGAGTAGTCTTGCAGCCAGCCTGAGGCTCGATCCCACGCACTCTAACATCGTTCGGTGAAGTTGTCGATCGGTCCGGCGTCGCGATCGCTTGGCGAACCGCGTCCTGCCGAACCCGAGACCCACGATGGGGACATCGTGTCAGTGCGTATGCATGCGCTCGCGCCGCGTGGAAGTCAGTCACGCGGCCGGTTAGCGATTGGATGAACTCACGGATGATCGGGAAGACCGCATCCGGGTAGCTGCGGTAGGCGCCGTGCCCTGCGCCGGCAAAGCGCTCAAACCGAACCAGGTGCTGAGGAATCGCCGCTGCAATGTCCTCCTGATCCTCGATCGGCGTCATCGGATCGTCTTCGCCTCCTAATACGAGCGTCGGACACGCGATCCGGGCGAGATCAGCCAGCGTGTCGAACCAGCGCATCTCTCCATCGGGCGCCATGAAGTGCATGAGCACCGCGACGTTCGCGACGACGCGGGCGGCCGCGTCGGGATCCCGAACGGCCGTCCTGTTGTAGAGCGGCATTGCCTTCGTCATCCACTCCATTCGGTAGCGGTTCGCCGCGTCGGTGTCCTTGGGGTCGACGTCGCCGAGCC
>CAWJLO010000027.1:0-140112 GCA_963843685.1 uncultured Chloroflexia bacterium | reverse complement strand
TCCGCCAAGTCGGAGGCTCGCCTGGGCGCACAAATGGAAGAGCGGACGCATCCGTTCGTCCGCTCTTCCTACCGCATCCGTGCGAGTGTCTGTGTGGTTATGCCGCGCGGGTCTCGCTCTCTTCGATCTCGAGCGCCTCTGGCTCCTCTTCGATGCGCGCGGCCGTTGCGGGCTGCGTCGCGTGCGCCGGGGCGACCGCCTCGATGCGTCGGCGGGTGGCGGCCGTCATCTGCACCGCGGCGCCGTTGACGACGATCTGCTCGCCCTCGCCGAGCTGGTTGCCGTCAGCGTCGAAGACGAGTGCGTTGCGGACGACGAAGAAGCCGCTGATCACGACGCGCAGCGCCTGCGTCGGCTCCACGCCCGGCTGCAGCTCGACGCTCCCCTGGATCTGGAACGGCGGCGCCATCAGCAGCACGGGCACGTCCACCCGCGGCGGAAGGACGGTGCCGCGCGTGAAGTACGGGCCGTCGAAGTTGGCGAAGACGATCTCGTCGCGACGGACGAGCAGCGACGCGTCCAGCTCCACGTGCGCCTGCGCGCGGTAGAGCGGGCGGATGGCAGGGTCGATCAGCTCGATGTGGCGGGCGACCGAGGGGTTGTTGAGGCTTTCGAGGAACCGGCCGAGATCGTGGATCCCCTCCGGCCGGCCCGAGGCGACGAACGTCGTCGTGACGACCTCGATGCGTACTTCCGGCAACCTGCCTTCGAGCTTCCTCATTGCGCCTCCGCGACGGTCGGATTTCACCTGTTGTCGCACGGGCCATTCTGGGGGCTAGCGCCCAGGGTTCCTATCGGAGAGGCGACTAAAGCTGCGGCCGCAGACCCTTCGGGGAACTCCCGAACGGACGCACGGCGCAGCCCTCGATCAGCCGCGCAGCAGGTACGAGCGCAGCGTCTCGCGGTCCGGCGTGGCGCCGGCGTCGTCGCCCGTGAACCACCAGCGGGCCAGCTCGGCGCGGCGAATCTGGACGGGTGCCAGCACCCGCTCGCGCATGGCGGGCAGGCGACGGCGCAGCTCCCCGGCGCAGGCGACGTCGCGGAACCAACCGATGGTGACGTGCGGGAGGTACGTCGTGTGCTGCAGCGCGAACGTGTCGCCGCGCTCGATGGCGTCGAGCCGCGCGCGCAGCTCGCCGAGGCGGCCGCCGTCGTGGACTTCGAGGATCAACGCGTCGGGGAAGACGTTGACGGGGCCAAGGGTGACGTCGATGGGCGCGGTGGCGACGATGGGCGCCGCTGCCCGCTCGCCGGCGCGCGGCACCTCCTCGCGCGTGACATCGTCCGGGCGCGTCTTCGCGATCACCTGGAAGCCGACGCCGCGGATCGAGATGTGGAGCGCGTCGCGCGGCATCAGGTCGAGGCCATCGACGTCCGCCAGCACGTCCTGCAGCGCCTCGATCTCATCGGCCACGTGGAGATCGGTGAGCGGTACCTGGAACGCGATGAACTGCGCGCGGCCCGCGACGAAGCGCTCGCGCTGCTCCTCGATCGGCACCAGATCGCCGCCGCCGGTGAACCAGCGCCAGGCTTCGTCGAAGGAGGTGAACGTGGGCATTGGGGGTCGCCTCGCGTAGGTACAGGGTCGACTACGGCACCACCGTACCGCTTAAGCCGCCGAAGCTGGAGGCGGGAAGCGGGACGCCGGATCAGGCACGCGCACCGTTACGATTCCTGCAGGAATCACCGCATTGTTCTGCGCAGTTCGCGCATGGCACGATCGCGATCTGACGGCAGACGCAGCGGAGGTCGATGGCGATGGCGGTGCGAGAGGCGGTCCGGGGGGCGACGCAGAAGGTGGCGATCCGCGCCATGACGACGTACGAGCGGGTGCGCTACGGCGTGGCGTTCAACCCGCTCGACCGCAGCTTCCAGGTCGACCCCTATCCGACGTACCGGACGCTGCTGAGGAAGGACCCGTTCCACCGGACGATGCTGGCGGGGGGCTGGGTGCTGTCGAAGCACCATGACATCAGCGCCGTGCTGCGCGACAACCGCTTCGTGGTCGACAACCGCAAGCGCCCCGACTGGGAAAAGCAGCGCGCCGAGGCGATCAAGCAGGGGGCGATGAGCGAGGCCGACGACGCGTTTCCGTCGATGCTCACCGTCGACCCGCCGGACCACACGCGCCTGCGATCACTGGTGAACAAGGCGTTCACGCCGCGTACGGTGGAGTCGCTGCGGCCGCGCGTGGAGCAGATCGTCGAGGAGCACCTGGACGCCGCCGCGGCGACGGGACGCATGGACGTGATCCGCGACCTGGCGTACCCACTGCCGGTGATCGTCATCGCGGAGATGCTGGGGATCCCGCCGGAGGACCGCGAGCGGTTCAAGGCGTGGTCGGACGAAGCGATCCGCGGCATCGGCATCGCCAACATGGAGGACATGCGGCGGTCGAACAGGGCGCAGAACGAGCTGCGCGACTACTTCGCGGACATCGTCGAGGAGCGGCGCCGCGAGCCGCGGGAGGACCTGCTGAGCGCGCTCGTCGCCTCCGAGCAGGACGGCGAGCGGCTTCGCCTGGGCGAGGTGTACTCGATGGCGATTCTGCTGCTCGTGGCTGGCAACGAGACGACGACGAACCTCATCGGCAACGGGCTGCTGGCGCTGCTGCGCAACCCCGAGCAGTTCCACGCGCTGCGCGACGACCCGTCGCTGATCACGACGGCGGTGGAGGAGCTGCTGCGGTACGACAGCCCGGTGCAGGCGACGGGGCGCTTCTCGACGGCGGACGTCGAGCTGGGCGAGGGGCGCGTGGTGAAGGCGGGGCAGGGGCTGTTCCTGCTGCTGGGCGCGGGCAACCACGACCCGGACGAGTTCCACGCGCCGGAGACGCTCGACATCACGCGGCAGGAGAACAAGCACCTCTCGTTCAGCAACGGCATCCACTACTGCCTGGGCGCGCCGCTGGCACGGCTGGAGGGCGCGATCGCGCTGACGGCGCTGACGCAGCGGTTCCCGGACATGCGGCTGGCGACGGAGCGGCTGGAGTGGGGGGACAACATCATCCTGCGGGGGTTGAAGTCGTTGCCGGTGGTGGTGGGGTAGCGTCCGCTCAGTGCGCGAAACCGGTCGCCACCATCACCGTGGCGGCAATGCTTCCGACAAGCCCAAACGCCGCTACTAGCATCACGAAGGTGCGCATGAACCGTCCCTGGAAATATCCCTCGGGATATCGGCGCTGCCGTGAAAGGTTGCTGTCCCACCAATCCATCAGCGCGAGGAGGCGGCGGTGAAATATCAGTAGCAGCGACCAGAAGACTATGCTCGCCGCTAGAAGAAGCGCAGGCCACATCCGTCAGCTCACCACCAGATGATGTCGTCCAGCGACTCCTCGTGCTCCTCCGACGGCAGGTCGCGGGTCCAGAGGTTGGTCTCCAGGTACTTCCAGCCGGAGTCGGCGAAGACCATGACGATGTTGCCGCGGTCGAGGCGCTCGGCGAACTTGAGGCCGGCGTGGAGCACGGCGCCCGACGATACACCGCCGAAGACGCCCTCGCGCTGCATCAGCAGCCGCGCCGCCCGGAACGCGTGGCCGCTGCGCACCAGCATCTTGCCGTCGAGGAACCCCAGGTCGAGGATCGGCGGGATGAAGCCGTCGGCGAGGCTCTTCAGCCCCTGCAGCTGATTCCCGGGGTGCGGCTCGACGGCGATCACCTTCGTCGCCGGGTTCGCCTCCTTCAGCCGCTGCCCGGTGCCCATGAGCGTGCCGCCGGTGCCGAGCCCGGCGATGAAGACGTCGACCTCCGGCACGTCGTCCAGGATCTCCTTGCCGGTCCAGACGTAGTGGGCGCGCGCGTTGTGCGGGTTGCAGAACTGGTCGAGCATGTACCAGCCGTTGTCGGCGGCCATCTTGCGGGCGACGTCCATCGCGCCGGTGACGGTGTCGGCGGCCGGCACCCAGTGCACGTCGGCGCCGTACACCCCGAGCGCGCGCGGGATCTCCGGGTAGACGTTCTCCGGCATGACGATGTGCGTGTTGTAGCCCATCGCCCGCCCGATCATGGCGACGGCGATGCCGGTGTTGCCGGTGCTCGCCTCGATCACCGTATCGCCGGGGACGAGGCGGCCGTCGCGCTCGGCGTGCTGGATCATGTGCTTGACGATGCGGTCCTTGATCGAGCCCGTTGGGTTCCACCCCTCGAGCTTGGCGTAGAGGTGCACGTCGGGCTTCGGCGAGAGCCGCTTTAGCTCGAGCATGGGGGTGGCGCCGATGGTGTGCAGGACGTGGAGGTGGTGCATAGCGAGTGGCTAGTGTGTCAGTCTGTCAGGAGGTTAGTAAAGGACGGCAGTAGGGGCGGCCCCGCGTGGCCGCCCTCCTCGTGAGCTAACGGGGACCGGGAGAGGCCCAGCAGCGGTCACACGCACGGCGGCGGAATCGCGGGGAAGCCCCGATTCCTTGACTTGCCCGAATCTGCGTCCATATACTGTGGCCGCGAAACCCGCCTTGTGCGGGGCCTATTTTTGTTAGGCACTTTTACAATCAGCCCACCATCGTCGCCCGTAATTCGCGGGCGAGGGGGCGGCGTTTCGGGCCCGAGTGGCGCAACGGTAGCGCAGCCGATTTGTAATCGGCAGGTTAGTGGGTTCGAATCCCCTCTCGGGCTCCAGATTAGGATTGCCATGGTGGGTTGAGCCGCACCGGACGCGCGCCGCGCCCGCCACGACGAGGCCGATCTGCCCACATAGCTCAGTTGGCAGAGCACACCCTTGGTAAGGGTGAGGTCATCGGTTCAAATCCGATTGTGGGCTCCAGCAGGAAACGCGCCCGCCACGGCGGGCCAGGGATGACATCACGGGGACGCGTCGCGCGCGGCGGGTCCCAAGACGCGACGCACTCCGCCGGGCGGAGACAACAGCAGAGCCCTCCAGCCAGGAGGGCGCAGGAGGAGAAGCCAAGTCATGGCCAAGCAGAAGTTCGAGAGGACCAAGCCGCACGTCAACATCGGCACCATCGGCCACGTTGACCACGGCAAGACGACGCTGACCGCGGCGATCACCAAGGTGCTGGCCATGAGCAAGCTCGCGAACTATCGCGAGTTCGGCAGCATCGACAACGCGCCGGAAGAGCGCGCGCGCGGCATCACCATCGCCATCGCCCACGTGGAGTACGAGACGGCGAACCGGCACTACGCGCACGTGGACTGCCCGGGCCACGCCGACTACATCAAGAACATGATCACCGGCGCGGCGCAGATGGACGGCGCCATCCTCGTCGTCGCGGCGCCGGAAGGCCCGATGCCGCAGACGCGGGAGCACATCCTGCTCGCCAAGCAGGTGGAAGTGCCCAGCATGGTCGTGTTCCTGAACAAGGTCGACCAGATGGACGACCCGGAGCTGCTGGATCTGGTCGAGTTGGAGCTGCGCGAGCTGCTCACGAAGAACGGCTTCCCCGGCGACGACATCCCCATCATCCGCGGCAGCGCGCTGGCGGCGCTGAACAGCACCGCCACGGACCCGAGCGACGAGTCCTACAAGTGCATCAACGACCTCATGGAGGCCGTCGACACCTACATCCCGACGCCGGCGCGGCCGAAGGACCGGCCGTTCCTGATGCCGGTGGAAGACGTCTTCGGCATCAAGGGCCGTGGCACCGTGGTCACCGGGCGCATTGAGCGCGGCGTCGTGAAGGTCGGCGAGGAAGTGGAGATCATCGGCCTCGGCGACACGCGCAAGACGACGGTGACGGGCGTCGAGATGTTCCAGAAGACGCTGGACACGGGCGAGGCCGGCGACAACGTCGGCTGCCTCCTCCGCGGCATCGAGCGTGAGGACATCGAGCGCGGCCAGGTGCTGGCGAAGCCGGGATCGATCACACCGCACAAGAAGTTCGAGGCGGAGGTCTACGTCCTTTCGAAGGACGAGGGTGGCCGGCACACGCCGTTCCTGCCCGGATACCGCCCGCAGTTCTACGTCCGGACGACCGACGTCACGGGCACCATCGGCCTGCCGGAGGGCGTCGAGATGGTGATGCCGGGCGACAACGTCAAGATGACGGTCGAGCTGATCACGCCCGTGGCCGTCGAGGACGGACTGCGGTTCGCCATCCGCGAAGGCGGCCGCACGGTGGGCGCAGGCGCGGTCACGAAGATCCTGGAGTAGACGAGCGAAGAAACAGGCGCGGCCCGCCCGTTATAGACTGTACGGGTGGGCCGTTCGCCTGTCAGCGGGCCGGCCGAAGATCGATATACGGGGACGGCCCGGGTGAGGCGCAATGGCTAAGAAGGAAGACCGGCAGATCATCACGCTCTCCTGCACCGAGTGCAAAGAGCGCACGTATACTACGAGCAAGAACCGGCGGAACGACCCGGATCGGCTGGAGCTGAGCAAGTTCTGCCCCCGGTGCCGGATCCACCGGCCGCACCGCGAAGTGCGGTAAGGAAGGGAACGCATGAGCCGCGCGCTGCGCAGACAACCGCTCGTCCAGAAGCCGCCGGCGAAGTCACCGTCCTTCCGGCCGAACACTGCGCGCCCGGCCAAGAAGCAGACACCGGCGGCAGCCGCCGAAGCCGCGAAGCATCTCTCCTTCTACGACCGCTACGTCCCCAAGGCCGTTCGCGACATCGTGAACGAGCTCCGGAAGGTGACGTGGCCGACCCGCGAGGAGACGACGCGGCTGACGGTGGCCGTTGTCGTCGTCTCGATCGTGATCGGGCTGTCCCTGGGCGGCATCGACATCGGATTCAACTGGCTCGTCGATAACACGCTGCTGAGGTGACCACGTAATGGCACGAAAAGGCAAAGCGGCGGCGCAGGTCGAAGACGCCGAGGCCGCCGAGGGTGGGGCCGAATCGCCGGAAGACGCCGCGATCCAGGAAGGCCGCGCCTGGTACGTGATCCACACCTACTCCGGGTACGAGAACAAGGTCAAGACGAACCTTGAGCACCGCATCCAGACGATGGACGCAAAGGACCTCATCTTCCAGGTCGTCATTCCGACCGAGGACGAGATCGAGATCCGCGACGGGCAGCGCCGCACCGTCGCGCGCAAGATCTTCCCCGGCTACGTCCTGACGCAGATGATCGAGCTGAAGGAAGACGACGTCGAGTCCAGCCGCGCCTGGTTCGTCGTCCGCAACACACCGGGTGTGACGGGGTTCGTCGGTTCCGGCACACGCCCGGTGCCGCTGGAGCCGCCGGAGGTGAAGCGGATCCTGCGCCAGATGCGCGTCGAGGCGCCAAAGGTGAAGGTCGGCTTCGTCGTCGGCCAGAGCGTGCGCATCGTCGATGGGCCCTTCATGGACTTCGTGGGGCAGGTGGACGACATCAACCTGGAGAAGGGCAAGGTGAAGGTGCTGGTGTCCTTCTTCGGCCGCGAGACCCCCGTCGAGTTGGACTTCCTGCAGGTCGAGCGCCTGTAGCGCGGGCCTCGGAGCATGTACGATGCCGTGCCAGGCCGTGGGCCTGGCATCTCCGCGTAGAACGAAACGATCTCGGGTAGGGGCGCAGCCTGCTGCGCCCGCAGAGGCAACAAAACGATGGCAAAGAAGATTCGCGCGATCCTCACGTTGCAGATCGAGGCCGGCAAGGCCAACCCTGCCCCGCCCGTCGGCCCCGCGCTGGGCCAGCACGGCATCAACATCATGGGCTTCTGCAAGGAGTACAACGAGAAGACGGCCGGCCAGGCCGGCAGCATCGTCCCGGCGGAGATCACCGTCTTCGAGGACCGCTCGTTCTCGTTCGTGCTCAAGACGCCCCCGGCGTCCGACCTGCTGAAGAAGGCGGCCGGGCTGGAGAAGGGGAGCCGCGCCCAGAAGCGCGAGAAGGTAGGCTCCGTCTCGCGCGCCGACGTCAAGCGCATCGCCGAGATGAAGATGAAGGACCTGAACACGCACGACGTGGAGTCCGCGATGAAGATGATCGAGGGCACCGCGCGCAGCATGGGGATCGAAGTCTCGTAGCGAGACAGATGAACGGACCGTGCACCGATGCACGCAGCCGGCGACGAAGGCCGAACGCGAAAGCTAGTACGCCGACTCGGCCCGCAAGGGTAACGTCGCCAGGGAGGACGAGGACATGAAGCGCGGCAAGAAGTACACAGAGAAGTCGAAGCTCGTCGACGAAGACAAGCTGTACACGCCCGAAGAGGGGATCAAGCTCGCGAAGGAGTGCTCCTTCGCGAAGTTCGACGAGACGGTGGAGCTGCACCTCCGCACCGGGCTGGACCCGCGGCACGCCGACCAGCAGATCCGCGGCACCGCCCTCCTGCCCCACGGCCTGGGCAAGACCGTGCGCGTGCTCGTCTTCGCCGAGGGCGACGGCGCGCGGCTCGCGACGGAAGCGGGCGCCGACGAGGTCGGCGGCGACGAGCTGATCAAGAAGGTCGAGGGCGGCTACACCGACTTCGACGTGGCGCTCGCGCAGCGCGACCTGATGGGCAAGGTCGGACGCCTCGGCCGCGTGTTGGGGCCGAAGGGGCTCATGCCCAATCCGCGCTCGGGCACGGTCGTCGAGGCCGGGGACATGGCGAAGGCCGTCAACGACGCACGCCAGGGCCGCGTCGAGTTCCGCCTGGACCGCACCGCCATCATCCACGTGCCGATCGGCAAGGCCAGCTTCGCCGAGGACAAGCTCGAAGAGAACATGGCGACGCTGGTGTCCGAGATCGTCAAGGCGAAGCCGTCGGGTGGCAAAGGTGTCTTCATCAAGACCGTCACGCTCACGACGACAATGGGCCCCGGCATCCGGCTGGATCCCACGCCGACGCTCGCGATGAAGGCCGGTTAAGCTCCGGGCGGTTACCTGAGTCGAGACCGAGGCTGATGCCGCAAGACTTCCCGCCGATCGACATCTCGCCGCACTGGGTGACGGTGCACGAGCACCTGCTGCACATCGTCGACTTGATACCCGACGACAAGCTCGACTGGACGCCGAAGCCGGAGCTGTGGAACTCGCGCGGCATCCTCATCCACATCTCGGACGCGCGCGACCGCTGGCTGGCCGATCGCGTCCGCGACGGCGACCCGTACCCCAACATCTGGACGACCGCGCGCACCCGCGATGATCTGAGCCGGGAGCTCATCCGAACCTTCAGCCGCCTCCAGCGCTTCCTGTCGAACGCGACACAGCTCGACGCGTCGTACACAGAGGAAGCGGACGGCCGGACTTACGCATACGATGGTCAGTACGTCGCCTTCCACCTGCTCGAGCACGACATCCACCATCGTGCGGAGCTGCTGCAGCGACTCGCGCTGATGGGCGTCGCCCACGACATCGACATCTAGCCGCATCTTGGCACGCGGGAGGGTCGCTGGCTTGCGGCGCCGCAACGGCGCCGGTAGACTCTCCGGGCTTGAGACAGCAGGCGTCCTTCGGGACTTAAACGCAGCCTGCCGAGGCGCAATACGACGAACGAGGCCGTTCGCGGCCGCCGTTGCGCGTGTGCCCCTGTCTCCGGCAGGGGTTTTTCGTTTGTGTCGCCGGAGGTGGCATCGCATGCCTACAGCGAAGAAAGAAGCGAACGTCGCCGAACTGAAGGCGCTGGTCGAGCGGGCCAGCATCGTGGTCGGCACCGAGTACCGCGGGCTGTCCGTGAAGGAGATCACGGCGCTTCGGCGCGCGCTGCGCGACGCCGGCGTCGAAGCGCGGGTGGTGAAGAACCGGCTGTTCCAGATCGCCACCAGCCAGGCGGGGATTCCGGACGCGGGACAGGTGGCCGAAGGGCCGACACTGGTCGTCTTCGGCTTCACCGACGTGGTGGCGCCGGCGAAGGCGATCACGGAGTACGCTCGGACGGCGCGCAACGCCTTCGCGCCGAAGAAAGCGTACATGGACGGCAGCGTCGTGCCCGGCAGCGTCATCGCCGAGCTGGCGAGCCTGCCTTCCCGCGAGGAGCTGATCGGCAAGCTCGCCGGCGTCTTCGTCTCCCAGGTGCAGCAGTTCGTGAACCTGACCAATGACAGCATCCAGTCGTTCGCGCGTCTCGTGGACGCGCGCGCGAACCAACTCGAGAGCGCGTAGGGCGCGATACGACAGGCAGGACAGCGCCGGTGTTCGGCGCCAATGAGGAGGAACAGACCGTGCCGAAGGTAGAAGAAGCGTTCGACATCATCAAGGGGATGACGATCCTCGAGCTCCGCGACCTCAACAAGAAGATCGAGGAAGAGTTCGGCATCACGGCGGCCGCGCCGGCGATGATGATGGCCGCGCCCGCGGCGGGCGGCGGCGGCGGCGCGGCGGCGGCGCCTGCCGAAGAGGAACAGACCGAGTTCACGGTCGTCCTCAAGGAGGCCGGAGCCAACAAGATCAACGTGATCAAGGCGGTCCGCGAGGTCACCACACTGGGTCTGAAGGAAGCCAAGGACCTGGTGGAGAGCGCGCCCGTGAACGTCAAGGAAGGCATCACCAAGGCGGACGCCGAGGCGGTGAAGGCCAAGCTGACGGAAGCCGGCGCCACCGCCGAACTGGCCTAGGGAAGCGGACAAGCCCGGAAGTGATCCCGACGCCGGGAACACTTCCGGCGCTTGGTATCATTCCCCCGCGTGGACTGCTACTCCTGCAACCAGCCGGCGATCAATGCCTGCAAGCGCTGTGCCAAGCCGTACTGTGAAGATCACGGTAACGCGGCGTACTGCGCTGACTGCCTGCGCCCCTCCAGCGCGCTGCCGTCCTTTAATCTCTATCGCGGCGCGCTGCTGGTGATGCTGGTCGGCACCGCCGTGGCAGTGCTCCTCATCCTGCGGCCGCCCGGCGAGAGCACCGGCGCCTCCCCAGTCGTCGTCGGCCGCTCCACGCCCACCCCCACGGCATCGAGCGGGACGCCGCAGCCCACGGTCGCGGCGGCCACGCCCGGCACGACGGGCACGGCGAGCACCGGCACCCCGGGCGCGGGCGAAACGCCGAACGCCACCCCGAGCACCGGAACGCCGGCCGCGACGGCCTCGGCCGCGACACCCGGCGCCACCGAGAGTCCGTTCAACGAGTACACCGTCGTGCCGGGCGACACGCTGCTCGGCATCGCTGCGGCGAACCTGTCGCCGGGCGACGACCTCGTCGCCTTCGCGCACGCCATCGCCAGCCTGAACGGGCTGGATTACGACACCCCGAACCTCTCCATCGGGCAGGTGCTGCTGTTGCCCAAGCCCAAGCCGTAGGCACCCCGCGACGTGCGCGACGCCGAATCTGCCGCCCGCGCATCGTTGGTCCGGAGCGCCGTGATCTACAGCGTGCTGTGCGCTGCCGTCCTCGCCGGCATCGTCTGGGTCGCGCAGAACGCGGCCAGCGGCGCGGCCTACGTCACGATGGCTCTCGCCGGCGCGATCGCGCTGCTGCTGGCGTACTACGTGCTGCAGCATCTGCGCGACCTGCGCGCCCAGGCCGCCGAGCGCGTGGGGCCGATCCAGAAGAAGTGGTCGCGGGCCGACCTGATCATCGCCTGGCACAGCTATTACATCATGGTCGACCGGAAGATCTTCCAGATCCAGCCGGAGCAGTACATCTACCTGGAGGAGGGGCAG
This sequence comes from uncultured Chloroflexia bacterium, assembly GCA_963843685.1. GTDB lineage: Bacteria > Chloroflexota > Dehalococcoidia > DSTF01 > JACRBR01 > DASQHL01. The sequence goes on along the minus strand of CAWJLO010000027.1, from coordinate 128,656 downwards.
CGGGCCAGGATCGTCCACTTTCCTCACACGCTGCGTGTGATCACCGCTGAGCGCGCGCGCGAGGACGTTTGACGGGCGGTCGAGCGTACAGCCCCACCGTGCTAGCATGCGGCCGTAAGGCGCGCGATGACATCCGGAGGGTCTACTTCATGCGCAGACTTTCGCTCGCGTTTCTCGTCGGCGTCGCGCTGTTCGCTTCGGCGACCGTTGGCGGCGCGTATGCCGCCTCTGACGTCCACATAGTCGAAGCGCACCAGACGATCGACGCGCAGCAGCAACACGTGGACCAGCACGACGACACCCGCGTGGGAGTGCAGTTAACGGTGCTGGGCCTCGCCGCGGTCGTCGTAGTCGTCATCGGGACGGGCGCCTACTTCCTTCGCAAGAAGCTGGGATTGACGGCGGCGCCGCCGCCGCAGACGGGCGCGGGCCACCACTAGCCGTTAGGCGACGAATTCAATACGAGCCACACATGACGGCCGAACCGCGCATGCTCCCCCGTCGTACTGTTGACAGTGACAGAGTGTGACAGCACAATGAGCCTCGTTCAGCAAGTCCGGGGCAGTGGCGCCCGCGGGGATGAGGGAGTAGCAGGGCAATGGGCGACAACGAACTGGATCTGCGGTACTGGACCTCGCAACGAATGTCACGACGCCGCCTCTTGGGCGGCGTTGCTATCGGCGGCGCCAGCGTCGCCGCGATCGGCCTGGTCGGCTGCTCCAGCAGCAAGAAGAACGGCGGCACGGCCAACACTCCGGTGACGGCGCCGACGTCGACCGTGCTCGACGGCACACAGGACGGGCCGCCGACGCACCTCGGCGGCATCCTCCGCACGCAGCAGGGCACGCCCCTGCCGAGCATGAACCCGTTCGGACCCAGCATCCTGGCGCTGGCGCAGGGGCTCGTGCTGGGCTTCACCGTCTTCGACCACATGTGGTACGTGCCCACGGACACGGGCGAGATCGAACTCTTCCTGGCGACGAACGTAGAGCAGCCGGACGACAAGACGATCACGGCGACGATCGGCGACGCGACGTTCCACGACAAGCCGCCCGTGAGCGGGCGCGCCGTCAAGGCGTCGGACATCGTCGCCAGCTACAAGCGGTTCGCCGAGCAGCTCCCGATCGGATTCGACTACCTGCATGACGTCATGGAGGACGTCATCGCACCGGACGACCACACGGTCACGATCAAGCAGAAGCGCACGTGGGCGTGGGCGTTCACCTCCTCGAACGCCGGCAGCCCGTGGTCCAGCTCCATCCTGCCGGAGGAGGTGGTCCGCGACGACAACTTCCTCGCCAAGGACGCGATCGGCTCTGGTCAGTGGGTCCTGCAGAGCCACGAAAACGGCACGAACATCAAGTGGCGCAAGTTCCAGAACTTCCGCCAGTTCGCCGGCACGAAATCGATCGCCGGCCAGCCGTATCTCGATGGCGTGGACACGGCGGCGATCGCCGACGGCGCACCCGCGCTCGCCGCGTTCAAGGCGAACCAGATCGACACGTACGGATTCCAGACGAAGTCCGAGGCGGAGGACACCAAGAGCGCGCTCGGCGACAAGATCGTCATCGGCAGCGACCTCGCGCGCGACTTCTACTGCCTGATGCTCAAGTACGAGCCGCCGTTTACGGACGATCGCGTGCGCCACGCCTTCAACCTGCTCATCGACCGCGACGAGATCATCCAGCTCACGGAAGAGGGCAGCGGGCTCAAGTGCGGTCCGATGCCGCCCGCGCAGCTCAAGTACCTGCTCCCCGACAACGATCCCGACCTCCAGGAGTACTTCCGGCACGACATCGCCGACGCGAAGAAGATGCTCGACGCGGCCGGGTTCGACTACAACCAGACGATCGAGTTCAAGCACTCGGTGCGGCCTGGCGACGCGCTGATCTCGCAGATCCTGCAGCAGCAGCTTCAGCGCGGCGGCGTCAAGACGAACCTGGTGCCAGAGGACCTGGTGAAGTGGTTCAGCCAGTCGCTCGGCACCGGCAACTTCCACATGACGGCGTTCGACCAGCTCCCGTACGAGGACCCCGACCTGCCGCTCCGCTTCTTCATGGCCGGCAGCGGGACCCAGAAGAACTTTATGGGCTACGACGACGCGGACGTCACAAGCGCCATCCTCGCCGCGGCGGAGGAGCTGGACGAGACGGCCCGCATCCAGAAGGTGCTGACGGCACAGAAGACCATCATCCAGAAGTGGGCGCCCATGCTCAATCTGTACTCGCCGATCAACTACGGCGGCCGCTACGCGTACGTCAAGGGCTCCATCGTCGGGCGCGGGTCGTACGGGCTCTTCAACCGCACCACGTGGCTGGACAAGTCGTGATGCGCACTGGTGAAGATCGCTGGCGCGGAGCTGACTGATGCTGCGCTATACGCTGCGCCGGCTGTCGTTCCTGCCCATCATTCTGCTGGCGGTGTCGATGGTCGTGTTCATCGCGCTGCGCGTGCTGCCGGCCGGCGACATCGCCGACGTCATCGGTGGTGCCAACGCGACGCAAAGCCAGAAGGAAGCGATCCGCGCCAAGTACGGACTCAACGACCCGATCTTTCCCATCACACTGAGCGGCAGCGCACCGTTCATCGAGTTCCACAAGCACAGCCAGTACGGCTCCTGGCTTGTGGACGCGCTGCACGGCGACTTCGGCACAACGTTCACGAATAACCGGAGCGTCCGCAGCGAGTTCGCGCGCCGGTTCCCGGCCAGCTTCGAGTTGGTGATGATGAGCCTCGTCTTCGGCGTCCTGTTTGGCATTGCGTTCGGCATCATCTCAGCCGTGTATCGCAATACCTGGATCGACTACGTCGTCCGTGTGTTCTCCGTGTTCGGGACGTCCGTGCCCGAGTTCTTCCTGCTCACGCTCCTGGTCGTGATCCCGTCCTATCTCTGGAACTACGCGCAGCCCGCCGGCGGTTACGTGCCCATCTATGACGACCCGGTGCGCAACCTTCAGGTCTTCTTGCCGCCCACGATCATCCTCGGTCTCGCCGGCTCATCGGGCCTCATGCGCCTGGTGCGGACGACCATGCTGGAAGTCTTGCGCAGCGACTACATCCGGACTGCGCGCGCGAAAGGTCTCAACTCCACGACGGTGATCCTGTCACACGCGCTGCGGAACGCCGGGACGCCGATCCTGACGGCGGTGGGTACGGCGTTCATCGCCGTGTTCGGCGGCTCGGTCATCGCGGAGCAGATCCTCAGCATCCAGGGCGTCGGTCAGTTCTTCTTCCAGGAGACGTTCACGAGAGACCTGCCCGCGATCCAGTTCCTCGCCGTGTACACGGCAGGTGTCGTCGTCATCGTCAACCTGATCGTCGATCTGTCCTACGCCTGGGCCGATCCGCGGGTGAAGTACAGCTGATGGCGGCGGTTGCGCGAGAGCGCCGGACAACACGCGGCGATGCGGAGTCGTGGGAGATTCCGAAGTCCCGGGCCTGGTATCGGAAGGCGGCGACCCTCGCGCGGGAGAATCCGGTCGGGACGCTGTCGCTTGCCGTGATCGCCGTGTTTGTCGTCGTCGGCCTCTTCGGGTCGAGCCTGGCGCCTTACGATCCGAAGGAACTCGACGCTTCATCGCAATTCCTTGGGCCCAGCGCGTCACACTTGCTCGGGACGAACCAGCTCGGCCAGGACATCTTCAGCCGCATCCTCGCCGGGGCGTCTATCGACCTGAAGTTCGGCATCATCGTCATGTTCCTGGGGTTCATCCCGGGCTCGGTTCTGGGCATCATTTCCGGGTACGCCGGCCGCTGGGTCGACTATCTGATCCAGCGCTCCGCCGAGGCTTGGGGCGCCTTCCCGCAACTCTTCCTCCTGCTCACGTTCATCGCCGCGCTCGGCCCGGGGCTCCGGACGGCGGAGGCCGTTGTCGCCGTCGGCGCGCTCTTCGGCGGATCCCGTCTCCTGCGCGCCGTCGCCCTCGTTGAGCGGCACAAGGACTACGTGCTCTCGGCGCGCTCCACGGGCGCGAGCGAATTCCGCGTGCTGTGGCGCCACGTGCTGCCCAACGTGATGCCGTACGTGCTCGTTGGATTCAGCAGCATCTTTGCCGTTGCGGTGGCGCTGGAAGCTACGCTGTCCTTCCTCGGGCTGGGTGTCGCGCCGGGCACGCCGAGCTGGGGCGCCGACCTCGCACTCAACTTGAACCGCGGACAGCAGTACCCGTACCTTGTCATCTTCCCGGGCGTCGCCATCAGCCTCGTGATCCTCGGATTCAACCTCCTCGGTGACACCCTCCGCGACATCCTCGACCCGCGCCTCCGCGGCAGCACCGGAGGCAGGCGGTAACACGCCTGTAGCGCCAGCCCGCGAGCCGGTACCCTGACCCCGTGGCCGACGAGCGCTTCTACCCGCAGGTGAACTTCGCGTCGCTGGAGGACGAGCACTCGTCGTTCGAGCGGTCGCGCGTCGTCGTACTGCCGGTGCCCTACGACTCCACGGTGACCGCCCGCGCCGGCACGCGCGACGGCCCGCGCGCCATCATCGAAGCCTCCGCCGACATGGAGCTGTACGACGTCGGCCTCGGCATCGAGCCGTGGCGCCACGGCATCCACACGCTGCCGGAGCTGGCCCCCCACACCGGCTCGCCGGAGGCGATGGCGGACCGCATCGAGTCGGTCGTCGGCGAGCTGCTGGAACAGGGGAAGTTCGTCGTCACGCTCGGCGGCGAGCACACCGTCGCCGTCGGGCCCGTGCGGGCGCACGCGAAGCGCACGCCGGGGCTGTCGGTCCTGGCGTTCGACGCGCACTCCGACCTGCGCGAGGAGTATCTCGACTCGCACTACAACCACGCCTGCACGCTGCGGCGCGCGCTGGACGTCGCGCCGGTGACGCAGGTGGGCCTGCGCAGCGCCTCCGTCGAAGACGCCGCGCTCATCCGCGAGCGCGGACTCTGGTTCTATTCGCCGCGCGAGTTCCGCGAGGCCGGAAGGGACACCGTCGCATCGCACCTCGGCGACAGCGTCTACGTCACCATCGATTTGGACTGCTTCGACCCGTCGGAGATGTCCGCGGTTGGCACGCCGGAGCCGGGCGGACTTCACTGGGACGAGGTCTCCGGCTTGCTCGAGGCCGTCACGCGCACGCGACGCGTGGTCGGCTTCGACGTCACCGAGCTGTCGCCGTCGCTCGGCCCCCGGTCCTGCGCGCAGCTCGCGGCGAAGCTGACGTATCGCCTGATCGGCCTCGCGCTCGGACCGACGGAGTAGCGATGCCCGAGCGCAAGGGCCGCAAGCGAAAGATGGAGCGCGAACGAACACGGCCCCGCGACCGGGAAGCGGCGCCGCGGCCGCGCCCGGAACCCGCCCCGACACAGAACGCCCGCGACACGGAGTTCACCACCCGCCCGGCCCTGCGCTGGCGGTACGCCGGCTTCTTCCTCGGCGTGATCACCATGTTCTTCGGCGTGCTGACGGTCGCCCAGGGCGTGACGGCCTCGGGCGTGAACGCGGGATTCCTGTTTGTCGCCGGCAGCTTCCTGGTGGCCCTGGCCGTAGTGCTCGGCGCGCTCGCCGTCGTCCCGGACCGCGTGCGGGCCATGTTCGTGCGAGACGAACGCTAGACCAGCGAGAACATCTCGATCGGCTTGACGAGGCCGGTGCGCTCGACGGGCGGCTTGCCCTTCTCGGCCAGTCGCAGGTCGAAGCGGTTGAGGCAGTCCTCCGCGTTCTGGTTCTGCACCCCACAGACGTTGCAAGGCGCCTTGTGGCAGTCCGGCGGTCTGCTCGTGCTTCAGCGTGCGCATCCACTCGGCGCGGAGGTACGACTCCGTGACGCCGATGTTGATGTGCGACCACGGGAACGGGTCCCACAGCCCCGGCGAGCGGTAGGCGAAGAACGCGGGATCGAGGCCGGCGGCGTCCATCGCGCGCTCCCAGCGTGGCCAGTCGTAGTGCTCGTGCCAGGCGTCGAAGCGCGCTCCGTCGCGCCAGGCGTGGTGAATCGCCTTGCCGAGACGGCGGTCGCCTCGCGCGAGAGCACCGCTTCGAGCAGGCTGTGCTCCGGGTCCTCCCACGTGAAGGCGACGCCCGACTTCTTCAGCGCGTCGCGCAGGTACAGGTGCCGCTCGCGCAGCACCTCCGGCCGCGCCTGCTGCGCCCACTGGAACGGCGTGTGCGCCTTCGGGATGAAGTTGCTCGTGCTCACACGCACGCGCGCGCGCCCGCCGTGCCGCTTGCGGCCGATCTCGCGCACCTTCCGGGCGAGCGTGACGATGCCCTCGACGTCCTCGTGCGTCTCCGTCGGCTGGCCGACCATGAAGTACATCTTGACGTTCGTCCAGCCGGACGCGAAGGCGTTTTCGGCCGCGGTGTAGAGGTCGTCGTCGGTGACGATCTTGTTGATCGTCATCCGGAGGCGCTCCGTGCCGGCCTCCGGCGCGAACGTGATGCCGTGCTTGCCGCGCGCCGCCACCGCCTCGGCGATGCGCACACTGAAGCTGTCGACACGCATCGACGGCAGCGACAGCGTCAGCCGGTCGCCGAAATGGCCGCGCAGCGCATCGACGATCTCCATGATGCGCGAGTGGTCGGTCGTGCTCAGCGACATCAGCGACAGCTCGTCGTATCCGGTGTTGCGCACCAGCTCCTTCGCCGCCTCCAGCACCTCCTCCGGGCCGCGCTCCAGCCGCGGGCGATAGATGATGCCCGCCTGGCAGAACCGGCACCCCTGCGTGCAGCCGCGCTGGATCTCGATGGCCGCGCGGTCGTGCACCGTCTGCAGGAACGGCACGATCGGACGCGTGAGCGACGGCGGCAGCTCCTGCACGAAACGCTTCGTGGCGCGCGCCGGCAGCCAGTCGAGCGTGGGCGTGACGGACTTGATCGTGCCGTCGGCGTTGTACTCAGGCCGGTAGAAGCGCGGGACGTAGATGCCCCATATCTTCGCCAGCCGCTGCAGCATCTCGTCACGCGTGCCGCGGCCCTGGCGCTTCCACTCGCGCACGAAGTCCGCGATGTCGACGATCGTCTCCTCGCCGTCGCCCAGCACGAATACGTCGACGAAGTCGGCGAGCGCGTCCGGGTTGAGCGCGCCCGAGCCGCCGCAGATGACGAGCGGGTGCGCGTCGGTGCGCTCCTCCGCCAGCACGGGCAGGCGGGCCAGGTCGAGCATGTTGAGGATGTTCGTGTACGTGCCCTCGTAGCTCAGCGAGAAGCCGATGACGTCGAACTCGGACAGCGGATGCCGCGACTCCAGGCTCCACAGCGGCACGCCCTCGGCCCGCATCGCCTGCTCCATGTCGGACCACGGCGCGAAGACGCGCTCGGCCAGCATCCCCTCGCGGCCGTTGATGATGTCGTAGAGGATGCCGATGCCCATGTTGGACATGCCGATGTCGTAGAGGTCGGGGTAGGCGAAGACCATCCGGACGTCGGAGGCGTCCCAGTCGCGGACGACGGAGTTCCACTCGCCGCCCGTGTAACGGGCCGGCTTGCTGACGCGGCTGAACAGTGACTCCAGGTTGCGGAGTGCAGGCACGGTAATGTCACCTCCCGGCGCGGCTACATGGTAACGGGATGTAAGGTGACTTAGCAATTTTCGGCTGTGGAAACTGCCTATCGCGCGCGGATCGCGGCGTACGCCCGATCCTCCGCGTCGAAATCGAGCCATCGTTCCAACCCGTCCGGCGGGTTCGCCCGCTCCCACGCCATCGCGCGCCGGATGCCCTCGTCGGGATCGACGGCGTCCTCGTAGCCGAGCTCGCGTCGGATGCGTGCGTCGTCGACGACCATGCTCTGCTCGTGGTTATTGGGCGAGCGGAGCCGCTCCGGCAGCGTGTCCTTCGGCGCGGCGACGATCTCACCCTGCCAGCCGGCGACGCGCGCGCACGCCTGCGTCCACTCGAGCTGGGTGAGCGGCGGGTCGACGGGCGCGTTGTAGATGCGGCCGGCCGCGCGATCGTCGGTCACGGCAAGCGCGATCGCGTGGGCGACGTTGCCGACGTAGGCGCGCGGCCAGCGCCAGCCGAGCGTGTCGTCTTGCAGCAGGATGAACGGCCGCTTCGCGTCGAAGTGCGCGACCTCCATCAAGAGCCGGTGCTGGTAATCGCCCTCACCGTGCACCGCCGGCAGCCGCAGCACTGTGCCCGGCAGTTCGCCGTCCGACATGTACGCTTGCTCGGCCGGGATCTTGTCGTAGTCGTCGAAGCGGCCGCCGCGCTCGCCGCGGTACGGGTACAGCCGCCCGCGCAGCGGCGCCTCCTCCGTCAGCGGCATCGGCTCCACCGGCCCCGGCTCCGAGCCGTGGAGCCGCCCGTACGCGCGATAGACGTCGACGCTGCTGATGGCGACTGCGCGCCGCGCCGACGCCGCGGCATGCCGCCAGCACCGCCTCGGCGTCGGCGCCCGACATCGGCGCCATGTCCAGCACGACGTCCGGCGCGATCTGCTCGAACTGCGGACGGAAGCCGGCGATGTTCGCGCGGTCACCATGGATGTGCGCGACGCCGGGGATCTCGCGCTCGTGCTCGCCGCGGTGGAATACGGTGACGTCGTGACCGCCTTCGACCAACTCAGCGACGACGGGCGGGCCGATGAAGTTCGTGCCGCCGATCACGAGGACGCGCATGCGGGACTCCGATCAGGCAAAGAGAAGGACGCCGCGTGGCGCCCGACTCTCGCTATTCAATTGTGTTCGCGGGTCTAGTAGCGCCGACCGCCGCCACCACCACCGCCGCGGCCGCCACCGCCGCCGTAACCGCCACCGCCACTCGGCGCGCGCTGCTGGAAGCAGTCGCGGCAGTACACCGGGCGATCCCCGCGCGGCTGGAACGGCACCTCGGTCTCGCGTCCGCAGTTCGCGCACGTCGCCGGGTACATCTGGCGCGGGCCGGACGAGTAACCGCCGCCACCGCCGCCGTAACCACCCCCGCCGCCGCCATCGCCGCGCGTCGCCTTGCGTGCGCGACGGCAGTCCGGACAGCGCTTCGGCTCGTTCGTAAAGCCGCGGCTGGCGTGGAACTCCTGGTCGTCCGCGGTGAAGACGAAGTCCGCTCCGCAGTCGACGCAGGCAAGGGTCTTGTCGGTGTAGGGCACCTGACGACCTCCTATGAACGTTTCCTTGTCGTCAGGGCGGAGCGAAGCGTTTGGGCTGTCGCGGCGGACTCGGACGGGAAACCTGCTTTTTTGACCCGCTAACAGTAACAGAGTCGTCAACTGCCTTGCAACGATCGTTTTTCCCGAGCCAACCAGCCCGATTTCGAACCTGAGCGCGCGCTCAGGCAAAGGCCGCGACCACCTCGTCGTTGATGCGCTGGTAGACCTCCCGCTTCCACGGACCCTGGCTCATCATGATCATCTGCGTCACGCCCACGGCGGCATACTTCTCGACGACGCCGCGCACGTGCGCCCCGTTGCCGATGGGCAGCAGCTTCTTCGCCTCGTCGGCCGACATGCCCATCCCGGCGCCGAACGCGCCTGCGACGCGGTCGATCAGCCCCTGGTTGTCGCTCACGACGATCGTCGCGAACACCGTCTTCTCGATCTCCGCCGGATTGCGGCCCGCGTCGCGGCAGTGCTTTTCCAGCACCTCGATCTTCTTCCGCACGACGTCCGGCGTGCCCGACACGTTCATCACGTCGCCGTAGCGCGCGAGCGTGCGCAGCGTGCGCTTCTCTCCGCCGCCGGCGACCATGATGGGCGCGTGCGGCCGCTGCACGCAGCGCGGCACGAACACGGCGTCGCGCAGGTTGTAGTGCTTGCCCTCGAAGTTCACGCGCCCGTCCGCATCGAACAGCATGCGGATCATCGCGACGGCCTCCTCCAACCGGTCCTCGCGCTCCTTGACGGGCGGGAACGGGATGCCGTACATGCGGTGCTCGCCCTCGTGCCAGGCGGCGCCGATGCCGAACTCCAGCCGGCCGTTGCTCAGGTGGTCAATCGTGGCCGCCATCTTCGCCAGCACTGCCGGCTCGCGGTACGTGACGCCCGTGACGAGACAGCCGACGCGGATGCGCTCCGTCACCGCGGCCAGCGCGGCGAGCGACGCCCAGCCCTCGAAGCAGTTGGCGTTCGCGTCCTGGCCGGCCCCCGGCGGCACGAAGTGGTCGAAGGTCCAGGCGCTGTGGAACTTCGTCTCGCGGTCGAGGAACTTCCACATGTCCTCGATCTCGCGCCACTCCACGTTGTTGAGGCTGGTCTGCAACCCGAACTTCATCTTCGTCATGGTGCGTGCTCCTGGGTTGGCTGATCGGAGAGGCCCGGCCGGGCCGGGCCGACAGTGCATTCAGGATGACGGCTTTCCGGGTAGGGTGCTACCGCAGGTTCCCCCGCTCCACGACGAAGTCCCAGATGAAGTGGGTGGCGCTGATCTCGAGCGCGTGGCGCCAAAGGCCGCTGGCCTCGGCACAACACGGAGGCATGAAGATGCCCGCCGTACGGATGACAGGCGGGCCGCTTCGGGACGAACGCCTAGCGGGCGGGACTCACCGGCATGCCCGCGTCGCGCCAGCTGGCGAAACCTTGCGCGAGGTGGGCGACGTTCGTGTAGCCCATCTCCTGCAGGGTGGCGGCCGCGAGCGCCGAGCGTGATCCCGCGGCGCAGAACAGCAAGATCCGCGCATCCGGCTGGAACGCCTGGTTGTAGTACGGCGTCGCCGGGTCGGAGACGAACTCGAGCATGCCCCTCGGCACGTGCACCGCCCCCGCGAGGCTGCCGCTACCGGCGATCTCGTCCGGCTCCCGCAGGTCGACCACGACAGCACCATCGCGCGCGCCGCGCTCGAACTCCTCCACCGAGAGGTTCTGTATGCGGCCCCTGGCCGCCGCCACCATCTCGCTCGCCTTTACTGCCACGTCTCACCTCCTTTGGCACGCTGCGCCATGACTCCGTTATCTTCCCTTATACTCCCTTGTTGTGCCTCATTTCAAGAGGTAGTCTGGTCGAGAGGTGCAAGATTTGAGCAGGAAATCAGCGCCGGAGACGCCGTCTCTCGTGACGCCGGAAAGCAAGAGTGTGGATCGCCGCCTGCTCGAGGATGTCCAGGGGGAGCTCGCGCGCCTTACGGTGGAGCTTGGCACCGAGGAGCAGCGGCTGGACGTGCTGTTCCTGGCGTACCTGCTCAAGACGTCCCGCTTCGGGTTCTTCACGTTCGGCCCGGTGACCATCGACGTCCGGCTGATCGAAGACATCGTCCGCCGCACGCACGCGGGCGCCCCGAAGCGCGCATCGAGCCGCGCGCCTTACGCCGACGACTGTCTTCGTTTCTTCGACGTCCTCTCGCGGGAAGTCGCGCGGAGCGGCAGGCACCGCATCGATGAAGCGCACTTCCTGCTCGCGTTCATGAGCGTCGGCGAGGGTCTTCCGAGCCGTGTCTTCGCCGAGCTCGGGGTGAGTCCGGACGACGTGAGGCACTACGTGCCCTCTACGTCTCCCTCGGGCCGCGAGCCGGAGAAGCTCTTCTCTCCGGACGAAGCGGCGGCGTATCTCAACGTCCACGTGAAGACCGTCCGCAACTGGATCCGCGATGGCCGCCTGCCAGCGAGCCGCCTCGCCGGGCAGCGCGCGCTGCGCATCCGGCTCTCCGACCTGGAGCAACTCCTTGAGCCCCTCACGCCAGAAGACCTCTCCGTTACAGGGGGAGAAGCCGGGTGACGCTCGCCCGGGGAGGAAGCCATGACGCTCTTCGCCGTTCGCCGCTCGCTGGAAACACTTCCGGGTGTGGAGGCTCTCCAACAGGCTGCGGAAACCGTTCCGGCCGCGCGCTGGCTCCGTTCGTACTGGACTCCCGAGGATCATCTCCTGTTCTCCGTCCACGAAGGGGGCGAAGGGCGGGTCTCCCCCGGTGAGACCGGGGTGCAGGCGGTCGTCGAGCTGCGACCTGAGGAGTACGTTCCGCTGGTCGAGTCGCCGGCGCCGCTGAACGACGAGGGCCGGCAAGGCCGCGACGACCTGCCGCTGGTGCTCGTACGGCGCTGGGTGGAGCGCGCCACGCGCGAAGAGTTCGACGCCATGGCAATGCGGGCCGTCATGTGCGCGCTCGAGTACAGGGACCTGGTGTGGCTGCGTTCGTACTGGGCGCCGGAGCAGCAGCAGACGACGTGCATCTTCCGGACGGCCGCACATGATCTGGTGCGCGAACACGCGGAGCGTTCTCGTCTGCCCTGCAACGAGATCCACGATGCGATCGAGATTCTTCCTGGCGAGATGGCCCGCCCGCGCTGAAGGACGACGCGCCCGCCTAGCGCAAGTTCCCCTGCTCCACGAAGAAGTCCCAGATCAGGTCCGTCGCGCTGATCTCGTGCGTCGTCTCGCCCAGCCGCGGCACGTCGATCGCACCGGGCCACGTGTGGCCGCCGCCGTCGATCACGTACAGCACGACTGCCGTGCCGTCCTTACAGTTGCCGTACGAAATGCTGCTGACGTGCGCCGAAACCTGTTTCGTAACGGCCGTCGTATCACAACCGTCGTGCGTGGCCCACGCCGCGGCCGCATCCTTCGCGCCCGCCACGGGCAGCTTCTGGCCGCACTGCACCACGCCGCCGTCGAAGGGCACGCACGGGTCGTCCGTCCCCGCGAACCCGATGATGGCAACGGGCTGGTCCGCGCAGCGCGGCTGGGACACCACCGCCGCCACGGCGGCGACCGCCGCGAACCGGCCCGGCAGGTTGCAGGCCAGCACCTGCGAGTACGCCGCGCCGTTGGACATCCCCGCCGAGAAGATCCGCTGCGCGTCGACACACAGGTCCTGCTCGAGCTTGTCCAGCAGGTCGCTGATGAACGCCACGTCGTCGACTCCCGTCGCACCCGCGAGCGCGGGGTACGTCCACATCGGCGGATCGCCCGTGCCGTTCGGGGACACGGTGATGAAGCCCGCCGCGTCGCCCTTCGCGGGCAGCCCCGAGTAGATGGCCTGCTGGCGCGCATTCCCGTTGAACCCGTGCAGGTCCAGTACCAGCGGCATCGCGTGCGCCCCGTCGTAGCCCGGCGGGACGTGGAGGATGTACGTGCGCTGCAGCCCGCCCGATTCGATCGTCCCGTTTTCATCCCCCGCGGCGTGCGGCCGCGCAGGTGTGCAGTCAGCGGCGGGCGCGGCCGTCGGCGTCTCGCCGGGCACGGTCACGGAGCTGAGAAGGTCGATGCTGTGCGCGCTCGCCGTCTTGCTCGACGCATCGTCGTGCTTGCGCGCGCGGCAGCCAGCTGCGGTCGCGGTCACGACGAGGAGCAGGACGAGGGCGATCGATCTTGCGTGCGCCGCCGTCACGCCCAGAGGTCGGGGTGAGCCGCCCGGTGACGCGAGCGGAGATCATCGAGCAGCGCGCCGTAGGCCGGCACGGTAAGGTCCGGCGTCGTCATCAGTACGGCGTCCTCGTTGTTGTCCGTGTAGTAGCGCCTGCGCAGGCCGACGCGATCGAAGCCGTACTTCTCGTACAGCAGCTGCGCACCTTCGTTCGACGCGCGGACTTCGAGCGTGACGCACTGCTGGTCGAACTCGGCCGCCTGCTCGATGGCCGCGATCAGCAGCCGCTCACCGATGCCCATCCGGCGGTACTCCTCGCGCACCGCCACCGTCACGACATGGGCTTCGCCGACCATGAGCCAGACGCCGATGAAGCCGAGGACGTGCTCGCCTGCAACCCCGCTCTCGCTGCCGACGATGCGACGGAGCGTGCCCCACAGGCCCGAGGGCGGCGGAGGCGGTGGCGGCGGGTCGACGACCTCGCACAGCACGGTGTAGCGCGCGATCGCGTTGGTCAGTTCGCGCCGGTAGGCCGTCTGCGGCCAGGAAGAAGGAAACGACTCGCGCTCGATGTCGACGACCTGGCCGATGTCGTCGGCGCACATCGGGCGGAGCCGCGTACGAAGCAGCGTGCGCATCATCTCAGTTTAACATCGGCGCCCGTCGCATTTCGCGCAGTTAGCGGGGCAGGGACGGCCGGTTGACCCCCTCGTAGAGCTGCCGGTAGCGCGCGTAGTTCTCCATGACGAGCCGCACGTAGTCGCGCGTCTCGTCGAACTCCAGGTCCTCCACGAAGAGGTCCTCGTCGGTTCCGGCCGAGTCGGCGGCGCCCGACGCGGCGCCCGGCCCGCCGTTGTACGCCGCCAGCGCCCGATACGGGTCGCCGTCGAACTGCTTGAGCTGGTCGGACAGGTAGCTGGCGCCGAACTGCAGGCTGACGTTCGGGCGGAAGAGGTCGCTGGCCGTGAAGCTGCCGCTGCCCAGCGTCGCGGCGATCGATTCCCCCGTGGAGGGGATCACCTGCGTGAGCCCGAGCGCTCCCGCGCCGGAGCCGGCCTCCGGGTCGTAGAAGCTCTCCTGCCGCACCAGCGCGAGCAGCAGCGTCGGCGAGACGCCGCTGTCGCCCGCCGCTGACGCCGCGAGGTCACCGTATGCGAGCGGGTAGGCCACGCGGAGCAGATCGTCGGGCGGCGGCGGAGTGTCCTTCCGGGTCAGCAGGGCAACAAGCGTGGTGGCGGCGCGGGCGGCCGTGCTCGTGCGCCCTTCCTGCTGGAGCCGCCGCGTGATCTGGAACAGCGTGCCCGCGCTAAGGGCGCTGTCCTTGATCATCTGCCGAAACACGGCGTCGGACTGCGCGTGCAGGCCGACGTCCTCCAGCGCCGCCGCCGCGCGCCACTCCGACTCAGGCGGCCCGGTCGACGTCTCCGGGTCGAACCCCATCGTGTCTTCGATGTACTTCGCGACCTTCGACCAGTCGGGCACGTACTCCTTGATCTTCGGCTTGCGGTCCTTCGTGTCGTTCTTGCCCAATAGGACTTCGGCGCGCAGCGCGTAGTAGCTGCCCGGCGAACCGGGGAGCGTGTCGTCGACGATCTGCTGCAGCAGGGGCTTCGCCTGCGGGTCGTGCTCGGCGAGCAGCGCCCGCGCCTGCCAGTAACGCGCCTGGATCGCGGACTCGGGGTCGGACGACGTCGCCGCCACGGCCCACGCGCTCGCCGCCGCCGTGTAGTCGGCGCCGCGGAACAGCGCCAGCCCGCGGTGGAACGCCGCGTCTCTCGCCCACTTTGACACGGGATAGCCATCGACCAGCGCCTGGTACGTGGCCGCCGCCTCCTGCGTGCGCGACGCCTGCTCCAACAGCCGCCCGCGCCACCACAGCGCCGAATCGGCGAGCGCCGCCGCCGGATCGAGGTCGTGCGCCTGCTCGTACTCCGTGATCGCCGCGTCGGTGTCGCCGGCGCGTTCGTCGATGGCGGCGATGTAGTACGTCGCGTCCGCGGCGTGATCGCCTGCCGCGACCGCGCGGACCAGCGCGGCTCTCGCGTCGGTGTCGTCACCGGCGCGATAGTCCACCACGCCGCGCAGGTAGTCGCTCACCGGTACCGCGGCCGCGTCCAGCTCGCCGATCAGACTCCCGGCCACGGCGCTCTCCGGGTAGGCCGCGATCGCCTGCTGGTACTGCGCCACCCAGTCGGCATCGCCCTCACGCTGCTCGATGCCGCCGATGCGGGCGAGCGCCGACGCGACGTCATCGCCGGCGTCCCTCGCCCGCCGGTACCACGCGAGGGCGTCGGCGTCTGCCCCGCCCTGCTCGAACGCCTTGCCGATGCTGAACATGAACGAGTTCTTGAAGTCCTGCAGGATGCCGCTCGCCATGACCTGCTCGGCGGCCGTCTCAGCATCAGCCGTGCGGCCGAGGCGCGCCAGCAGCTTCGCCTGCTCGATGCGGGCGTAGTCCACGAGCGTCCCACCGGCGGCGATGTAGCGGTCGTAGCCGTCGAGCGCGTGCAGCGGGTCGCCGGCGTCATCGAGCGCGGAGGCGAGCATGTAGTTGGCCTCGCTGCCGTCAGCGTCCGCCCCGGCGTCGGCGAGGTACGCCCGCAGCACCGGTATCGCTTCCTGCGCCTGGTCGGTCTTGACCAGCAGCTGCGCCTGGGCGAGACGCGCCTGCTGCTGCTCTTCACCGGATCGCTCCTCCGCAACGGACGCGTAGACGTTGATCGCCGCCTCGAAGTTGCCGTCGGTGCTCAGCTTGCGGCCGAGGTCCGGATCGGCGGGCGCCGGCGTCGGCGTGACGGCGAGCGCGGAGAACGACGGCGTATCGGTCACCGTCGCGGTGCGCGAATGGCTCCCCTTGCTGCACGCGACGCACAGGATGCCGATGACTGAAGCAAGCGTGAGAACGCGCGCGGCGATGCTTGAGCGGGTTGTGTGCATCGGTCGCTCCGCCGGCGGAAGGTGCGTTTTGACAGCGTTCAGGTCGAATGGTACCTTCGAAATCGAAGGCCTCGCAATCGAGGCGGCGCTATGAACCTGTTCCGATTCACGATCATTGATGCGCGCGGCGGCCTCAGCTTTGTGGCGCACGGCGAAGCGTTACCGGCGCTGCTGAAGGCGTGTACGACGAATCCCGCCGACACCGACGAGCTGCTCGAGCGCGCGGAACCGTACTATCGCGGCCTCCGCGAGCGCATCGACAACGGCCTCGCGATGTTCGACGAACGCAACGCGCCCGGTCACTACGACACCATCCACGCCGCGTTGCGCGACGCCAAGCCCGACGAGACGCCCCTGTTCCGCGTCGTCGACGAGGTCACGCGCGAGGCGAGCCTGCGGCCCGTGAAGGCCGGCGGTGTCATCTTCAACCTCATCGACCGGCGCATCGTCACGCTGCAGAACGGCTACCGCGAGATCACGCGCAACGGCCGCGGCGAAGTCTTCGACGGCGAGCGCATGACGGGCGCGACCTTCATCTATCGCCTGCCCAAGACGTGGGCCCTCGTGCCCTAGCGGCCGTGCGGCGACCCTTTCCCGTATCCTGAACCCATGGATTCCACCCCCGGCTGGCAGGGACGGCCTGTGTGGGCCGAGATCGACCTCGACGCGCTGCGTCACAACGTGGAGACGCTCGCCCGGCGGGCGGCCCCCGCACGCCTCTGCGCCGTCGTCAAGGCGAACGCCTACGGCCATGGCGCCGTCGCCGTCGCCCGCGCGGCGCTCGATGCCGGGGCGGCGAGCCTTGGCGTCGTGTGCGTCGACGAAGGTGAGGAGCTGCGTCTCGGCGGCATCGACGCCCCGGTGCTGGTCCTCGGCTTCACGCAGGCGTCCGAGGCGGAGCGCATCGTCGAGCTGCGTCTGACGCCGACCGTCGCCTCCGTCGAGACGGCGCGCGCGCTGTCGCAGGCGGCAGCCGGACGGGGTACGACGCAGCCGGTCCATGTCGAGTTGGAGAGCGGGCTGAACCGCCACGGCCTGCCGATCGATGAGCTCGTCGCCTTCGCGGAGAGCCTGCGCGAGTTGCCGTCGATCGAGGTGGAGGGCATCTTCACGCACTTCGCGGCAGCCGAGGAGGGCGATAGCGCCTTCACCCGCATGCAATACGACGCGCTGATCGCGGCATCGAAGCGGCTGCCGTGGATCCCCGTGCGGCACTGCGCCGCCTCGGCGAGCGTGCTGCTCTCGCCGGAGATGGCGCTGGACATGGTGCGCGCCGGCCTGGCCATCTACGGCTACGAGCCCGCGCCCGGTGCCGCGGGGGAGTTGGATCTGCGCCGCGTGCTCTCGCTGAAAAGCCGCGTCGCGCGCGTGGTCGACCTCGAACCGGGCGCGACCGTGGGTTACGGCCGCACGTGGACGGCGTCACGCCCCTCGCGCGTCGCACTCATCATGTGCGGCTACGCTGACGGCCTCCGGCGCGCGCTCTCCAGCAGGGCGGAGGTGCTCGTCCGGGGACGTCGTGCGCCGATCGCCGGTCGTATTGCCATGGACATGTGCATGGCCGACGTCACGGACGTGCCCGGCGTTGCGCCGGGAGACGAGGTGGTTATCATTGGTGCGCAGGGCGGCGAGCTCATCGACGCGGACGAGCTGGCCGGGCTGGCCGGCACGATCTCGTGGGAGATCCTGGCCGGGATCAGCGCCCGCGTGCCGCGGCTCTATCTGCGGGGCGGCGCGGTCGTCGCCGAGACCACGCTGAACCACCGGCTGCCCGTGACGCCCAGAGAGCCTTCGCCCGCCCGCTAGCCGAGGAAACCATGCCGAGCCAGACACCCAACGTCTTCACCTACCCCCGCAACGAACCCGGCACGCAGGGTCATCTCGATCTTGTGGAGCCGCTGCGCACACTGCCGCGCCAGCTCGCGGACGCGCTCAAGGGCATCACCGACGCGGAGGCGACCCGGCGCGAGTCAACAGACCAGTGGTGCATCAAGGAGCTGGTCGGCCACCTGCGCGACGCCGCCGAGGTCTACCACAAGCGGCTCTACATGATGTCCACGCAGACCGACCCCGTGCTCGAGCCATACGACCAGGAGGCCTTCGTCACGGAGCACGGCTACATGGAGCGCGACATCGACGACATGCTGCGCGAGCTGGCGCGGTACCGGGCCATGACCGTCGAGCTCCTGACGACGCTCGTCAACTGGAACTGGGCGCGCACCGGCCAGCACGTGGAGACGGGCCGCACCAGCATCCGCCAGATGGTGGAGCACATGGGCGACCACGAAGCCGGCCACCTCGCCGAGATCCGGCGCCTCCGCGCCGGCGCCTGACCCGCGCCCCGCTCAGGCGCGAGCCGGCGCGCATGTCACAGGCAGACTCCGCAGCCCACGCAGGAACAGTGAATCGATGCGCTGCGGCCGGCCGTCTCCGGCTCGCCTGATCTCGCTGAATCGCCCGAACAGCTCCTCGAACACCACCTTCGCCTCAAGACGCGCGAGCGGCGCGCCGAGGCAGAAGTGCACGCCCAGCCCGAACGCCAGGTGCCCCTGCGTGTTCCGCGTGACGTCGAACCGGTCGGCGTCCGGGAACTTGCGCTCGTCGCGGTTGGCCGACGCGTACATTGGCACGACGTTCGCGCCCGCGGGCACCGCCTGGCCGCCGATCTCGACGTCCTGCGTCGTCACGCGGAACAGGAACTGCACCGGCGAATCCCAGCGCAGCGCCTCCTCGATCATGTTCGGGATACGCGCAGGGTCCTGGCGCACGAGCGTCATCTGGTCCGGGTGGTCGAAGAGCGCCAGCATCGCGTTGCCGATGAGGTTCGTCGTTGTCTCGTTCCCGGCGATCAGCAGCAGCGCCGCGAACGCGAGCACTTCGTCCGGCGTGAGCCGAACGTGATTCTCCTCCGCCGCCACAAGCGCGCTGATCAGGTCGCCGCGCGGCGACTTGCGGCGCTCGTCGATGATGCCCTGGAAGTAGTCGCGGAACTCCTCCATGCCGCGCTGCCTCTCCTGCACGTCGTCTGACACCGTGCCGACGATCGCGTTCGACCAGCGCTTGAAGTCGGCGCGGCGCCCCGCGTCGACACCGAGGATCTCAGCGATGATGGTGACCGGAAGCGGGATGGCGAGATCGCGCACGAGGTCCATCTCCCCCCGCGCAACAGCCTGATCCAGCAGCTCGCGCGCGATCTGGCGGATGCGCGGCTCCAAGTCGGCCACCATGCGCGGTGTGAACACGCGGTTCACGACGCCGCGGAGGTCCGTGTGCTCCGGTGGGTCGCTGTTGATGATCGTCCGCCCGGCCGTGCCGATCGCGCCCATCGCCTTCGACGAGAACAGCGCGTGGTTCCGCAGCACGTAGGCGACGTCGTCGTAGCGCGAGACCGTCCACGCGCCCATGCCCGGCATCTGCCGGACGGGGAACTCGTCGCGGAGCAACGCGTAGGTGGGGTACGGATCGGCGCGAAACTCCGCCGACATAAGGTTGATCTCGGTCACCACCGCTCGCACCTCCGGACTCCAGCACTCACGATCGTACCGCAAGCGAGCGCAGGGCGGACGGTCACGGCGGCGCGCATCTCACAACGGAGTGGACGGTGACTATCGCCGCCGGCGTCGCCTGTCGAAGCGGTCCGTGAGGACGACCTCCTTGTCGCCGGCGTGGATGGCGAACGTGAAGAACCAGCCCGCCAGCGCCAGCATGATCGCCCCGCCGAAGAACGACCACTTCCACCACTGCGTGCGGGCGCCGTCGTTGCCCGCTGAAGGCAGCCCGGCCGTCTTCCCGCTGGATGGCGTCTCGATCGCGCTCGCCGGCGGCTGCGCCGCGGCTGCGGTGCCATTATTGGAGTTCGAGATCACCGTGATCCGCGGCGTGGCGGTCGGGGCAACGGTCGTCGTCGCGGCCGGCGTCACGGTGACGGTCGTGGTCGTTGGCGTGGCGCTGCCGGTGGCCGTCGCCGCCGGTGTGTCTGTGGGCACCGGCGTGTTGGTGGACGTCACGATCGGCGTCGACGTGCGCGTGGCCGTCGCCGTGGCGGGGACCGTCGGAGTGGACGTCGGCACGGCGCCGCCGACGACGATGATCGTCGGATCGCCGAGCGCCGGCGTGCTGGGATTGCCCGAGCCATCCTTCACCTGCACCCAGCTCCACTGGAGGTCGGCGTTGCCGTTGGCGAGCGCGACGAACTGGATCGTTGCGACGGTGCCGCCCCCGCTCACCTCCACGTTGTTGCTGAGTTGGTACTCATAGTTGATCTGTCCCGCCGGGCTGACGGAGTTCGCCAGCACGACGCCCTCGGTCTGGTAGTTGAGGTCGGTGCCGGGGTACCAGCCGGGGAGGATCTGCGTGCCGGCCGTCCCGTTGTCGTAGTCCGTCACGGACACGATGGTCGGGTCGTAGGTGATGCGAAGCGCCACGTCATTGACGCTCTCGGCGTTCGAGATGCTCACCACCACGAGCATGTTGTCGCCCACCGTCATCGACTGGCTCGACGGCGACATGGCGACCGTTGCGGACGGAATGGCGTGCGCGGACGGTGCATGCGCGATCAACAGGACGCCGACAACGGCCAGCGTCGCGATCAGTCGCGACGGCACGCGCGCGCGGAGACGGTGCGCTCCTTGCATACAGTTCCTCATATCCGTATCGGAGCTAGCGCACAGACGGCGCAAGGTGCTGGCACCCGCCGCGGGCCGCATCGGGGCAATCGGCAGGCGCCGTGAGAGCGTCCGCGGTACGGATCAGGGAGAGGCGCAAGGAGAACCGGGATCAGGGCTGCCGCGGTCTGCCGGTTTGCATCCTCAGTTTACGGTGCATCCTCGTCGCCGGGCGGAATCACGATGTGGAACTTGTACACGCGGCCGAAGCTGATGTCGCTCGTGTACACATCACCTGAAGCCGTCACCGCGATGCCCGTCGGCTGCGGCGTCCCGGCGCCGGTCGTGCGGAACTGGTAGACGCCCCGCTGCCGGCCGGCGGCGTCGGCGATCACGATCCGCCCGTTCGCCGCGTCCGTCACCAGCACCAGGCTCCCGAAGAGGGCGATGCGCGGGAGTTGCAGGCCCGACCCGCCGACGCCGCTGAACTTGTACGACGTCGTCCCATCGACGGGGCTGACGACAATCTGACGCTTCTCGAAGTCCGTCGCGTAGACCATCCCGTCCGGACCGATCGCCACGTCGGAGGGCTGTGCTGCCTTGATCGTGGCGGGCTCGCTCGAGATCGGCAGCGTGCTGACGTCGCCGCCTGCCAGCGGCACGCGGTAGATGATCGCGCCGTTCGGCGACGCGACGTACGCTGTCGTACCGTCCGGACTCACACCCACACCGGCCGCGGATTGGAAGGCGCCGTCGAAGCGTCTGACCACGTTACCCAATCCGTCTACGACGAGGAGTGAGTGCGCATCCGCATCGAGCACGATGATACGCCCATCCGACGTCGTCGCGATGTCGCCGATGCTCACCCCGGCGAGCGTGACCCGGTGCTGGGATCCTTGCGGGTCAAAGAACACCAGCACGTCGCGCTCGCCGCTGACCACCGTGCCGTCTGGCAGCACACCGATCCCGGTCGGCTTGTCAACGCCGCTAAGCCGTTGCCCCTCGATCCCGAAGGCCTCGTCGGGCTGCAACATCACCTGAGCACGCGGTACGTACGGTCCCGCGGGTACCGTGAACTCGGCTCCGCTCGCCCGTTCCCACTCCGCCCCGGGAGATCGCAGATACAGTCCCCATGGGGACGGGCTGGCGCGCGAATATTGGATCGA
The DNA here is from genome assembly GCA_963843685.1 of uncultured Chloroflexia bacterium. Classification (GTDB taxonomy): domain Bacteria; phylum Chloroflexota; class Dehalococcoidia; order DSTF01; family JACRBR01; genus DASQHL01. The sequence continues at coordinate 106,771 of CAWJLO010000027.1, read as the reverse complement.
CACGACATGCGGCCCTGCCGTCAACTGCGCATAGCCCTCGATGCGTTGCGGCCGATGCCCGCCGCCATTGTCGACCACGAGCACGTCGTCGACGAAGAGTTGCGCCGAAGAGTCGGCGTCCAGCGCAAAGCCATAGCTCCCAGCCGCCGCCGCCGTGAGGATCCCGCGATACTCTCCGCTCTGCATCCCGTCCGGCATCGTGCCGATCGCGTACGCCAAGTGCGTCACCTGCGCCGGAGAAGCCCCGAAGTCGGCCGTGCTTCGAAAGATCACCTGGAAGCCGCTCGCTCCCACGCTCTCGGCGTACAGCACCTGGGCGGCGTCCGAGGTGACGCCATCGACCGTCACCTGCGCCGCCGTCAAGCCGGGAGCTGTCACCGTCGTGCTGAGCCGCACCCGGTGCTCACCGAAGGAGAGATCGACCGCGCCTGACGTGTCGCTCGCCGTGCCGGCGCTGACGTCCTGACCGTCTATCTCGACGGATGTGACTCCGGGTGAAGAGAGCGCGATCGTCGTCTTGCCCGGAACCGTCGTCACGAACAGATAGCCCTCCCATGTCGTCGTCACCGGCCCATCGGCGAGGTCGGCCGCATTCCACTCCTGGGTCGGCAGGCTGATCCCGCTCTGCGATATCGGCGCGCCTCCCGCGCCGGCGCTGCGCTCCACAAACGGCAGCCGATGCGATGCCGCAACGTCGGACGCCGGCAGCGTGACGACCGTGAAGTACGTGCGCCCGAAAGGATCGACGTCGTCCTTCCGTTGCAGATGCGGGTAGAGGCGGGCGAGCGTCGGTATGATGCCGAACTCGCGCTCGTCGATGACCAGGCGGACGTCTCGGCCGTCGTTGGGAAACGTCAGGTTGGCGCCCGGCGCGTACCTGGAAACGTGGTCCTTCCCACGCGTCAGCACGATGAACGCCGGATGGCCGTGAAAGTCGTCCACGACGTACACGTCGTCGTGGGCCGACTCGCGTGCCGCGAGCTGGGCGACGTCTGTGTAGACCGGCGTGAAACCGTCGTACACCAACTGCGAATGCGCCTGCTCGTCGAAGAACTGGTGATAGTTCAGCGCGGCGCTGGAGCCCACGAGCGCAATCGCACACACGGCGAACGTCGCCTGGCCCGCGCGAGTCACAGAGAGGGTGCGGTGGAGCTGCGCGACCGCGAGTCCTGCGAGCAGGAAGATGGGTGGTATCGCACCGACCGAGCGGATGCCGCTCGGATTCTCCCCGCTGATGGTCAGCGCCCCCGGCAGGAGACCCAGCACCAGCCAGCCTGCGAGCGATCCCTTGCGCCAGTCGCGGGCCGACCACAGCGATACGGCGAGCCCCATCACCAGCAGCGCGGCCGTCACCTCGTCCAGTGTCGGCGCTTTGGGCAGGTTGTGCCGGCCGTCGGTGTCGCCCTCCACGTTGAGCATCTCCGACGTGGCACGCAGGTTGTGCCACAGCGGATGGTAGCTGTGATCCTGGCTGATCTCTTTGAAGACGTTGATCTGGCGAGTGCGCGCGAGCACTTCGTCCTGGTGCCCGAGCGCGAACCAGGCGAGCGGGGCCACGACGAGCACAAACGTGGCGGCGTAGATTGCCAGGCCCGGCACGTTCCGGAGGATCGCGCGGCGCTCCGCGATCGCGATGTACAGCAAGAAGAAGGCGATCATCACCGGCACGAATCGGAACGCCAGGTACGTGTAAAGTCCGGCCGCGAGGCAGGCTCCCGCCAGCGCGAAGAACAGCCTGCTCTTCTTCTCGATCGCCTGGAACAGGAAGAACACGGCCATCGTCTCCAGCGCGGGCTGCAGGGACGCCTCCCACGAAATGCGGCTGAAGGTCACCGGGAAGCGCGCCACCGCCATGAGCGCGGCGGCAACCAGCGCGGGGATCGGGCCGAGCAGCGATCGGCCCAGCAGATAGACGGCCGCGACCGCCGCCAGCCCGGCCAGCGCGGGCACGAGCCTGAACGCGAACAGCGTGTAACCGAAGATCCGGAACGACGCGATCAGCAGGTAGAAGTACATCGTCGAGTGGCCGAAGTTCGACGTTCGCCAGACCGTAAAATGGTCGCCGTCGATGATGGACAGCGCGTCCGTGCCGTTCACCGCTTCGTCGAACCAGAGACCGGGAGGGAACTGGGTGAAGCGGAAGAAGCGGAAGAAGATGGCCAGCGCGACAACGCATGCCAACAGCGCGATCTCCCAGCGTAGTTTCAGCACGAACGGTCGCGCCTCAGTGCTGGCTGCGCGGGTGGACGGCAAGAGTCGGCCGGAGAGGGCACCTCCCGCGAAGCACAGAGCCGCGATCAGGAAGCCGACGCCGATGTAAGGAAAGGATGTGCGATGGGAGATCGCGAACTGGGTGGCCAGCGCCAGCGCCAGGCCGGCCAAAGCGAGGATCGCCGAGAGTTGTCTGAAGGCCGCTGACAGCGCAGCGCGCGAAGCGGCACGGGCGTCCACGGGGCGGCCCGGATCTGTTGTCGATTTGCTGCCCAGGCCCATGCTCTAACTCCGAGGCGACGTGGGGCGAACAAAGTATATGGCAGGCTAAGCCCGCGCCGGCGAATAGCTCAACCGGCGCCGGTTCGGCGGCGCATCCAAGCGGAAGGTGGCCAACGTAGACATCGGGGTATGATACTGGCCGTATGGAGAGCGACGTCACGCAAGCTCAGCGTACGGGCGTGCGCGCGATCAGCCTTCCCGCCTGGCTGACGACCCCACTGGCGATCGAGCTGGCGCTGCTCGGCGTACTGGCTCTGATCGCGCTTGTGCTCCGCGTCTGGGATCTCTCCACGCTCCCCTACGGCCTGCACGGTGACGAGGCGGCGGCCGGCCTCGACGCCCGGCGGATTCTCGCCGGCGAGAAGATCTTCCCCTACACCGCCAGCGCCCTCGGCCAGCCTGCCGGGCCGATGTACTGGGCCGCCGTCTGGGTCAAGCTGCTCGGCTCCACCGTCGTCGCCGTGCGTCTTCCGAACGCGCTGCTCGGCGTCGGTACCGTGATCTGCGCCTTCTATGCCCTGCGCCTGCTGTTCGACCGCCCCACCGCCTGGGCCGCTGCCGTGCTGCTCGCGTTCTCCTCGTGGCTCATCTTCTACGACCGCACCGGGTTCTCCGTGCCCGCCATGCCGTTCACGGAGATGGCATCGCTGCTCGCCGTTGCCATCGCGTTGCGGAAGGGCACCGTCGGCTGGTTCGTCCTCGCGGGCGCCGTCGTCGGTCTCGGGATCTACGGCTACTTTTCGTACCCGCTGTTCGCCTTCGCGCTCGCGCTATGGCTCGTTGCCCACTTCCTCATCGAGCGGCCGAATTCGTTCTGGCTGCACGCGCGCAACGGCGCCGTCATGGGCCTCACCGCGCTCCTCGTCATCCAGCCAATGTGGCCGTACGTCAATAACGCGAATAAGGGCTACACCCACGACCGCGCGGCCTTCTCCGTCTCGCACACCCAGGAGTACAAGTCTGCGGACCGCATCGGTAAGGTGCGGCTCTACTGGGACAACGCGAAGCACGTCTTCAACGCCCTGCGCGAAGGCGGCCACACGGACGCCGCCGATGGCTCGGGCGAACTCGCGGCGCTCGACCCGTTGATCATCGCGTTGGCGCTGGCCGGCGCGGGGCTGTGCTTGCTCTTCGCCGTAAAACGTAAACGTGCCGCCTACCTGCTGCCGTTCTTCGTCGTCCCCCTCGTCCTCATCGGCCCGATCTGGAGCATCGGCAGCCCGCAGAGACGCGCGCTGGGTATCTTGCCGTTCGTCGTCCTGCCCGCCGCCGTGCTGCTGGGTGCCGCGTGGGACTGGCTCATCGCGCGCGACCGCCGCAACCTCGCGTTGGCGGCCTTCGGCATCCCGCTGGTCCTGTTCGCGGTGATCAACGTCGACCGCTACTTCCGGCAGACGCCGGGCTCGCAGGTCATGCTCTTCACGTACGCGCCGGACCTGACCAACGCCGCGCTGTTCATCAACGACCAGCCGCGAGACGTGCACGTGTACTTCGTCGCCGCGCGCTGGTCCGCTGCGTACGAAACCCCCGCCTACCTGATCTCGGATCGCAAGCTGGGCGACGGCACCCTGGAGGACCGCTCGACGCAGTTTGGGAAGACGGTAGGCTACGACAACCTGGACCGCGACCACACGTCGCTCATCGTCCTTCTGAACAACTACATTCAGGACGCGGACAAGATCGCGGCGGAGTACCCGGAGGCGACGAAGGTCGTCGGCGCGACGGTGAACAAGCAGCCGTCGTTCATCGCGTTCTCGATCCCGCCCGCGCGCGCGACCGCCGGACAATGAAGGCGCCCGGCGGGTGCCGGGCGCTGTCCGAATTCACCGTGATTGGCGGGTTAGCAGCAGCTCTTCGCCTGGCCACCGCCCTCGGCGGTCTGGAAGCTTGAGCCGCACGCGCATCCCTTGACCGCGTTCGGGTTGAAGATCGTGAAGCCCGACTTCATGATGTCGTCCACGTAGTCGATCTCCGCCCCGCGCATCAGCGGCGCGCTCTCCGGGTCGACGACAACCGTCACGCCGGCGTGCTCGAGGACGATGTCGCCCTCTTCCGTGCCCTGCGCGATCGCCATGCCGTACTGGTAGCCGGAGCAGCCACCGCCGACGACGAACACGCGCAGCGCGCCGTTCTCTACGCCGCGGTCCTTCAGCAACGCCGCCGCCTTCTCCGCTGCCTTGTCGGTGATCGTGACGACGGTTTCGAGTTCCTGGACCATTCCGGGCTCCTTCCGAGCGGCCCGCGCTGGGCGGGCGGATTTACGAAGCGCGTACTTAGTATATCGGCATCCGGGCGGCGCTTCAACGCCCTCTCAAGTTGGATTCAGGCGGGACTCGCGGCCAGGAGCTCCTCGTATAGCCCCGCGACGGCGTCCGCCACGTTCGCCCAGCGGAACCGCTCGACCGCCTCCCGCCCCGCACGCCCGAACGACGCCCGCAGCTCGTCGTTGTCAAGCAGCAGCTCCAGCCGCTCGGCGAACGGCTCCGGGCAGCGCCACGGCACCAGGTACCCCGTCTCGCCGTCGCTCACCGTGCTCGTCAGCCCGCCTACGCGCGACGCCACGACCGGCGTCCCGCACGCCATCGACTCGACCGCCACCAGCCCAAAGCTCTCGTAGTACGACGGCACGACGCACACGTCGGCCGCGTTGTAGTACAGCGGCAGCGCGTCGTGCGCTACTGACCCCACGAACGTGATGTGATGGTCGATGCCGAGCGCCTCGGCATGCCGCCGCAGCTCATCAACCTGCGCTTCCGCGCGCGCGTCGCCGCCGACGATTAGCACGGCGAAGTTCTCGTCGTCGTGCAGCTGAGCCGCCGCGCTGATCAGGATGTCGATCCCCTTCAGCGGCTCGATGCGGCCGACGAAGAGGAGAATCCGCTGCGTCTGCGGGATGCCGAGCCGCCGCCGCGCCATCTCCTTGTCCATCGGCGCGAACAGGTCCAGGTCGACGCCGCACGGCACGACAGAGATCGCTTCCGGCCGTGCGCCGTACAGCGCCGTCAGCAGGTGCTTCTCGTGCTGGCTCGCGACCACGATGCGGTCGGCCGTCGTCGCGATCATCCGCTCGGCTTCGATGCGCGCCGCCGGCTCGTGCTCGCTCGCGCGGGCGCGGTTCTTCACCTCGCCGAGCGTGTGGAACATCGCCGCGTGCGGCACGCCCCACTTCGCCGCCAGGTGCGACGCCACGACGCCCGACATCCAGTAGTGGCTGTGCACGACGTCGTACGACGCTCCCTCTCGCGCGACGAACGCCAGCAGGTTCGCTTCGAACTCGTCGAGGTGGCCCGGGATCTCCGCCTTCTCGATCGTGGCGCTCGGCCCCGCCGTCACGTGGATCACGCGCGCGTTCGGCCCGAACGGCTGCACCTCCGGCGCCTCGTCCGACGCGCGCCGCGTGAAGACGTCGATGACGTAGCCCCGCGCGCCCAGCTCGCGGCTCAGCTCGCGGATGTACACATTCATCCCGCCGGTCTCCCGGCCGCCCAGCGCCGCCAGCGGCGACGTGTGCGCCGAGATCACGGCGATCCGCCGCTTTCGCGCCGTTCGCGATGGGGTTGCCGGGGGTTCGTGCAGCGCCGTCATCGATTCAGCACCAGCCTGTACACCTGCTGGTCCTTCGCTCCCAGGTCGTACTTGTATGGTTCGTCGCCCCGCATGAAATCTACGCAGGTGCGGCCCTGTTCGATCGCTTCCTTGAGGAGCATCGCCTTGGACATCAGGCCAACCGCGTAGTGCGAGTATTCGGGGTCGTACCCACTATTGTACATGTAGAGTTGCCCGCCCAGGTCGAAATTGAGCACCGAAGCGACCGCCTGCCCGTCGAACGTCAGCGCGTAGAAGCGCAGCATCCCCTCCGCCGCCATCGTGGCCGTCATCTCGCGGAAGAACGCCTCCATCCCCGGCCGCTCCAGGAACTCCTCCTTGTGATGCGAGCTGATCCGCATCAGGTGGAACAGCGTGTCGAGCAGGCCCGCCGCCTCGTCCGGCTGCCGTCACCACGCGCAGCGCCACCTCCCCGCCGCCGCCCTCGAGCCGCCGCATCTTTCGCCGCAGCTCGTGCCGGTCCTTCTTGGAGAGCGTACCCAGGTACTCGTCCCACGTCGGCGCGAGTTGCACGCTCGGCGAGAGCGCCTCGTCCTCGCGCTCGGCCGTGAAGCCGGCTGCCGCGGCGGCGTTGCTGATGCCCTCGAGCGTCGGGCTCGTCGCGAGCAGCCCCCGCAGGTCGATGCGCTTCGCTCCGTCCGCCGCCAGCTGCTCCAGGATCGCCGCGAAGAACGAGGCCTCGAACCCGGGCGTGACGACCACGTCCATGTAATCGCAGATGGAGTAGTGCCCCACGAATTCGGCCGCGTCGCCGTCGCACAGGAACGGCGCCACGCCGATCAGCCGCTCGCCGTCCCGCGCCGTCAGCACGCGCACCTGGCGCTCGCCCTGGAAGTGCTTCAGCCACACACGCTGCCACGCCGGCGTCACGAACGGCACCGGCGCCGGCAGCTGGCCGATCAGCCCCGACCACTCGCCGCTCACGCGCTCGAACGGCTCGTCGAGCACCTTCAGAGGCGTCACGAGCCGCGCACCAGCGAGAGGAACTCGGCCCGCGTCACCTCGTTCTGCCGGAAGAGGCCGCGCGTCGCCGACGTCACCATCCGGCTCCCGGGCTTCTTCACCCCGCGCTGCGTCATGCACAGATGCTCCGCCTCGATGACGACCGCGACCCCGTCAGGCTGCAGCGTGTCCATGATCGCGTCCGCGATCTGCCCCGTCAGCCGCTCCTGGAGCTGCGGCCGGCGCGCGTACCCTTCGACCAGCCGTGCCAGCTTGCTGACGCCGACCACGCGCCCGTCCGGGATGTAGCCGACCGCGGCGGCGCCGTGGAATGGCATGAAGTGGTGCTCGCAGACGCTGTAGAACGGGATGTCCCGCAGGATCACCATCTCGTCGTGCCCCACCTCGAACCCGACCTTCAGGTACTCCGTCGGGTCGATCCGCAGGCCCTCGAACAGCTCCGCGTACATCCGCGCCACCCGCGCCGGCGTGTCCAGCAGCCCCTCGCGGCCCGGATCCTCGCCCACCGCGGCGATGATCTCGCGCATCGCCCGCTCGATGCGGTCGAGGTCGACGGGGTCGACGCTGACCGGAGCGGATGTGTCGATGCGGTGCCGGATGTCTTCGATCGTCATCGGGTGCAAGCTACCGCCGCTGTGTTCGGGAGGGGTGGAAAAAAGACTCCGCTATAGAAATGCTAGCAACCCCTCGCCGCTGGCGGCAACAGCCCTGACCCGTGGGCGTGGCCACTGGCTTCGCCGCGAAGCCGCTGCTAGTGTGCGCGCAGGCAAGGAGGCGCCATGAACGACGCCGAACACCCCGACGGCCCCCGCACCTTCGCGACGTTCCTGCGCGACAGCGCCCCGCTGTCCCCGGACGTCATCGAGCGCCTGATCACCCTCGATCTCGGCCGCCATCCGACGCTCTCCGCCCTGCGCGAGGCACTCGCGCTTGACCTGGACATCAGCCCCGTGGAGGGCGCGGCGCGGCGCGCATTCCCCAGCCTCGACTTCGTCCCGACTGACGCTGATTTGGCCTCCGCCCTGGACGAGATGTACCGCGCCGTCCGCTCGACGCGCATGATCCGCGCCCGCTGCACCGCTGACGGCCCCTCGCTCTCGCGCGACGGCGGCGCGATCGCCCTGCGAGACGGCGAGCGCCTCGTGCTGCTCGCCTTCGCCGACAACGAGACGGACGCCAGCGTCGAGTTCTCCGCCGAGGCGCACGGCGAAGGTGTCGGCGGCTACGTCGAACCGAAGCGCACCGGCTCCGCCCTCCTCGACGCCGGCGAGATGCACCCCGGCAGTTACCTGCTCCCTGTCATGGTCGTCTGCGACGGCCGGCCCGGCACGATCGATTTGCCGATAGAGTGCGCGCCCTCCGGCATCATCGCCGTGCGCATGCTCGACGCCGCCACCGGCGAGCCCGTCGCCGCCCGCGTCTACCTGCTCGACGCCATCGGCGCGTCCTGGCCCGACGGCGCGACCGTCCGCCGCGACCAGCACGGCAACGCGTTCTTCCACGCCGATGGCTCGTTCGAGGCGCGCGTCAGCGGCGCCGTCCGCGTCCGCATCGCCCGCGGCATGGAGTACGAGCCGTACGAGGAGACGCTGACGGTGCCGAACGACGGCCGCGCCGAGCGCACGGTGCGCCTCGCCCGCTGGTCGCACATGGCCGCCGACGGCTGGTACAGCGGCGACGTCCACGTGCACATGCACTACGGCGGCGAGTACCAGCTGGAACCGCACGACGTGGCGCTCGCCCAGCGCGCCGAAGACGTGCACTTCCTCAACATGATGGTGGCCAACCAGAGCAGCGGCTGGGTGCACGACCGCTCGCGCTTCAGCGGCGCCGACCACGAGCTCAGCACCGCGACCCACATCCTGCGCTGGGGCGAGGAGTACCGCAACGACTTCTACGGCCACATGTGCATGTACGGCATCGACGATCTCGTACCGCCGATCTACAGCGGCTTCGCCAACAGCGAGCACCATCACGACGTGCCCGCGAACGCCGTCGCCGCCCGCCACTGCCACGAGGTCGGCGGCACGCTCAGCTACGCGCACCCGATGATGCGCGACACGGCGCTCGACCGCGTGTTCGACCCGCGCATGCGCCGCACCTGCGAGGCGAAGGAGCTCCCCATCGACGCCGCGCTCGGCCTGATCGACGCTATCGACGTCATGTCCTATCCCTCGAGCCACATCGACACCGCGCAGCTCTGGTACCGCCTGCTGAACTGCGGCATCGATCTCGCCGCGACCGCCGGCAGCGACACGTTCATGAACCGCTGCGACATGGACGAATTCAGCAATCCGCCCGCCGGCGTCCGCGCCTTCGTCCAGGTCGAGGGCCCGTTCTCCACCGAATCGTGGTGCGATGGCGTCCGCGCCGGCCGCACCTTCGTCACCAACGCGCCCATGCTCTCGCTCGAAGCGACGCACGGCGGCGCTACTCACACCATCGGCGACGAGATCGACGCCCGTGCCGGAGACGTGGTCCGCATCGAGGCGGAAGCCGGCGCGCTGGCGCCGATGGAGCGCATCGAGCTGCTGCTCAACGGCGAAGTCGTCGAGTCAGTGCACGCGCCCGACGGCGTGCGCCACGCGGCCCTCGTCTACGAGTTCGAGGCGCGTGAGAGCTGCTGGTTCGCGCTGCGCGTGCAGGGTCCGAAAGACCCGTCGGTGTTCGCGGACCCGGTCTTCGCCCACACCAGCCCCGTCTACGTGACCGTGGACGGCGCGCCGCGACGCAGCCGCCACGATGCCGCCTATTTCGTCGAGTGGATCGACCGCCTGATCGCCCAGACCGAGGTGAAGGGCCGCTTCGCGAGCGACGCCGACCGCGACGCCGTCATCGCGGAGTTCCGCGCCGGCCAGGCGTACTACGCCGCTCAGCTGGAGAACACGGGAGCCTGACGTGGCGTATTGCCCGTGAGCCGGCCCGCCGCGCCCGCGCAGTCGTACATCGAACCGCGATACTGCGACGGCAGGCTCGGATCCGTCACCTGCGCGCAGGCGATGCGCACCGCCGACAGCACGGCGCTTGAGCCAACCGCATCGCCGTTGGGCGCGACAGTTCCGCCGAAGCCGAACGCCGGCCCGCCCCTCGTGCCGCCGCGCTGGAACTGGCCGCCGGGGAAGCCGCCGCCGATACCTCCGCCTGTCACGAGCACGTACCGCACTTCCCCGGACGCCACCAGGTCCGCGAACCCGCGCACCGAGATCGTCGGGTCCTGCCCCAGGAAGCCGCCCAGCGACATCACCGAGATCCCGTACTGGGCGATCAGCCGCGACCCGCTCTGTGAATTCGGCACCACCAGCTCCCACGTCGCGTCCGGATCGTTGTGCGAATCCAGCCACGCCGCCATCGCGCCCGTCCCGTCGTCGAACGCCGCCGAGCCGAACGTCTGCCCTGCCGCTCCCTGCCGCGGTCCCGGCCTGCGGCAGCGTCGCGTTCAGCGACGTGTTCGCCGCCGCACTGACCGACCACGCCGCCGGGATCAGCATCAGCCCGCCGACCGATAGCGCCAGCGCCCCGACGACCGGCCGCTTGCGCGCTGCCAGCACGCACATCGCGACGATGCCGATCAGCGCCGCGATCCACATCGGCGGCCGCACCCAGCCGTAGAAGTCAGGCGTGCGGCCCGCGATCTCGAGTTGCGCCCACACGGTCAAGACAGATCAGCCCGATCGCGGCCGCCAGCCAGCGCCGGTCGCGCCGGATCGCGTGCGCCAGCGTCACGACGCCGATCCCGGTGAGCGCGGCGATGCCCGGCGCCATCGCCGACGTGTAGTACGTGTGGAAGATTCCCTGCGCGTTCGAGAACACGCCGCCGTAGAGCGCCACCCAACCCAGGAACAGCACCGCGAACGCCCGCCGCGTCGGATCGCGGCGCCAGTACCAGAGCGCGATCAGCCCGCTGCCGATCGCGAACGGGAGCAGCCACGCGATCTGGTCGCCGTTCGATGCGTCGAACATCCGCCACGGCCCCGGCGTCCCCGCGACGATGCCGCCCGGCCCGTTGAACGGGCTGGGGGCCGCGGCCTGCGCGCCGCCCGGCGCCGGCCCGCGGAACGGCTGCCCGCGGAACACCGGCGCGCCGCGGCCGCCGCCTCCGCCGCCCTGGCTGTCGCCGTCGACGCGGCCGAAGCCGTTGTAGCCCAAGCGCCAGGTCCAGCACCGTGTTGTCCGTGCTGCCGCCGATGTACGGCCGGCTCGACGCCGGCCACGCGTCCACGATCACCATCCACGACGCCGAAACGACGAGCGTCACCGCGCCGAGCACCGCCAGCCGCGCCAGCAGCTGCTTCGCCGACGCCGTCGAAATGGAGCGCGTCGCCACGACGAGCGCCAGCGCGAACGCCGGCCCCGGGATCCACGCCGCCAGCATCTTCGTGTTGAACCCCACGCCGACGAGGAACCCCGCCAGTGCTACCCACGCCGGCCAGCGCCGGCTCTCGAACGACTGCAGCAGCGCGCCGGCCGCCCCGACCAGCAGCAGGATCATGAACGGCTCCGGCAGGTTCAGCCGGTCGACGGCGACGCTGATCGGCGTCAGCGCCAGCGCCAGCCCGGCGACCGTCGCCGCCAGCACGCCGAAATAGCGCCGTACGATCAGCCACAGCAGCCCGACGCTCGCCGCCCCGGCGAACGCGCTCGGCAGCAGCAGCGACCACGACGAGTAGCCGAAGATCCGCGCCGAGAGCGCGCCGACCCACAGGAACACGGGCGGCTTGTCGACGGTGATGAATCCGCCGGGGTCGAACGCGCCGAAGAAGAAGTTCTTCCACGACAGCGTCATCGAGCGCACGGCCGCGGCGTAGTACGTGTTCCCGTAGCCCCGCGCGCGACAGCGACCACGTGTTCAACGCCAGCGACAGCGCGACGACGCCCACGAGCGGCGCCCACGCGAGCGCGCGCAGCCACAGCTCGTCGGCTGTGAGCCCGCGAGATGCGGTGACCGGCGCCGAAGCCGCCGGCAGCGCGACGGCTGCGTCTCTGCCCTCGTACCCGATGTCCCGTGCGATGGCGAACCTCCAGCGAAGCGCGACGATCGCGCCCGCAGACAGTATCGCCAGTGCTCCGGCCGTGAATTCCTACCGAACTGTTAGGATTGCCCGCGGAAACCGCGCCGGGCCGAGACCGCCAGTCTGCGTATACTCGCCTATGGCGAATGACGATCCGTTCGAGCGAACGTCCTCGCCATCATCGTCGGCGGCGCTTCTCGCGCTGGCGGCCGCGGCGTGCGGTGGTGGCAAGGCGTCTTCGCCCACAGTGACCGTAGCGGCCGGCACCCCCGCGCGGACCCCGAACCCGACGCGCGCGACGCACACCGCCGCGGCGTCCGGCGCGATAGCGACGCCAACGCGTACGCGCAGCACCACGACGCCCGGCGTCCGCCCGTTCAGCGACAGCGCCGGCACCGACGCCGGCCTCGCCCCCGCAGGGCGAGCCCGTCATCACCACGGTGACGCCGATTGGCCGGCTCTCGCCGGCGGACCTGGCGGCCCGCGGTGTCGGGACGCCGGGGCGCGGTGCCGTTCAACGCCGAAAGCCTCATCGTGCCGGTACAGGACCTGGAGCTGCCGCTCGTCGCGCTGGTCGTCGGCAGCGACGGCGTCATGCCGCCGGCGCCGTCCTCGGACATGGCGGCCTGGTACGACTTCTCCGCGTGGCCGGGGCTGGGCGGCCTGCCCGGCGCCGGCGGCAACGTCGTCCTCGCCGTGCGCAACGGCCGCGTCCGCGTCATCCGCAGGTGACTTACCTCGACGTGCGTCTGAAGAACGGCGGCACGATCTGCTACCGGGTCGAGTGGACCAAGATCGACGAGAGCTTCGCCGGCGACTACGTGGACCTCGTGCGCGCGACGGCCACCGAGTTCGTCACCCTGATCGGGGCGGGCCCGACGGTAGACGAGCGCATGATCACATCCGCACGGCGCACCGAGTGCAGCGCGCAGCCCGCGCCAACCGCCGACGCGCAACGCCGCTGCCGGGCACCAGCAGCTCCACATCGTCGCACAGGGGTCGCGCTTCACGCTGATCGAGGGCAACACGGTCCCCGTGCCCGTCCACACCATCGACCTCTTGTTCGACAATCTGGACGAGGGGGTGACGCATCACATCGTGTTTTACGATCCTGACGGCGTCGAGTACTACGATGCCTCTGAGGTGGTGGGGCGCAGCATCTGGAAGGCGCAGATTCCCGCCGGCCCTCGGACGGGGTCGACGCAGCACTACACGTTCCGCTGCATCATCCATCCCTCGATGACGGGCGACCTGTTTATCGAGTAGACCGGGTCGATCAGCCCAGTGCGCGCTCGATCGCCCCGCCGAGTTGCTGCGTGGTGACGACGGTGCCGCCGGCCCCGCCGATGTCCGGCGTCCGCAGCCCCTCCGCCAGCGCCTTCCGCACGCCGCCCTCCACCGCCGCCGCCTCCGCCTCCAGCCCGAACGACAGCCGCAGCATCATCGCCGCGCTCAGCACCATCGCGATCGGGTTCGCCTTCCCCTGCCCCGCGATGTCCGGGGCCGAACCGTGGATCGGCTCGTACATGCCGAAGCCCTGCGCGTTGAGGCTCGCCGAGCCCAGCATCCCCAGCGATCCGGCGAGCACGCTCGCCTCGTCGCTCAGGATGTCGCCGAACATGTTGTTGGTGAGCAGCACGTCGAACTGCCGCGGGTTGACGATGATCTGCATCGAGGCGTTGTCGACGTGCAGGTAGTCGTGCGTGATGTCCGGGTACTCCGGCGCGATCCCGGCCAGCACCTCCCGCCACAGCACCGACGTGTCCATGATGTTGGACTTTGCGACGAGCGTCACGTGCTTCCGGCGACCGCGCGCCAGCTTGAATGCCGCGTGCGTGATCCGCGCGATCTCGCCCTCCGTGTACGTCTCCGTGTCCCACACCTGCCGCTGGCCGTCGACCATCCGCTCGCCGCGCTCGCCGAAGTAGATGCCGCCCGTCAGCTCGCGCACGATCAGCATGTCGGCGCCTTCGACGATCTCCGGCCGCAGCGGCGAGAGCGCCACCACCTCCGGGTACACGACCACCGGGCCGCAGGTTCATGAACAGGTCGAACGCGCGCCGCAGCCCCAGGATGGCCGTCGTCTCGACGCCCTTCCACTTCGGCAGGTCCTGCTCGCTCGTCGGCCCGCCGAACGGCCCCTTGAGGATCGCGTCGGCGTTCCGGCAAGCGTCCAGCGTCACCTGCGGCAGGTGCTCGCCGTACCGCTCCCACGCCTCGCCGCCGGCGTACGCCTCCACCAGCTCGAACTCGTGCCCGAACCGCCCGCCCACCGCCTGCAGCACGCGCAGCGACTCGTCGACGATCTCCGGCCCGACCCCATCACCCCTCAGCACCGCGATCTTGTAGTGCATGCGCGAATCCTATCGGCCCAGTCGTCCAGCCTCCAGCCTCCAGCCTCTGCCCCGCCCGTGCGCTCGATCCCCGACCGGCGATCCCGTACCCTCAGCAGCACATGGCAACGGTAAAGATCGCCACCCTCAACATCTTCAACCGCATGGGTCGCTGGGGCGACCGCGCCCCGCTCATCATCGACCAGCTCGAGGAGCTGCGCCCCGACGTCCTCGGCCTGCAGGAGGTCGACCTCGTCCTCGACCAGGGGATGTGGATCAGCCGCCAGATCAACAAGCGGCTCCCCGGCGAGCCCCACTACCGCATCAAGCACGCCACCAACCCCGACACGCGCGCCAGCTTCCACGCCATCGGCACGCTGTCGCGCATCGGCTTCGGAGAGCACGAGATCCTCGACCTGATGACATTCGAGCGCGTGGCACAGCGCTTCGTCTTCAACTGCGGTGACCGGCCGTTCGTCTTCGTCAACACGCACCTGCACTTCCCGCCCGAGGGCCAGCAGGAGCGCGTCGAGCAGCTCAACCGCCTGCTCGCCTGGCTCGACCGCGACACGCGCGGCCTCCCGACCGTCATCGCCGGCGACTTCAACGCCTACGCCGATCCGCCAGAGCCCGCCGTCACGCTGATGAAGTCGCGCTTCCGCTCCGCCCACGAGACCGCGCACGGCCGCGAGCCCGAGAAGACGTGGACGACGCCCGTCAACACCTTCGACCCCGCGCCACACGGCACGCTGGACTACGTCTTCGTGTCGCCGGAGTTCAACGTCGTCGATGCCGGGCTCTGCTTCGACAAGCCTTCGCCGTTTGACGGCACGCTCTACCCGTCCGACCACATCGGCGTCTACGCCGTGCTGGAGCTGTAGCCGAAGTCAGCTCGCCAGCCGGGCCGTCTCATCCGCTCGATGAACCTGCGAGAACAGCCGGAAGGCATTCCCGCCATCGCGCTTCGCCTCGTACATCGCGAAGTCCGCGTTCCGTAGCAGGCTCTCGGCGTTCGCCGCGTTCTGCGGGAACGTCGCGATGCCGATGCTGACCGAAACCGGCGTCGCTCCCTGCTCCGAGAGCACGGCTGGCGACAGCCGTTCCAGCCCTCTGCGAGCGACGCTCGCCGCGTCGTCCTCGCCGCCGATCCCCGGCAGCACCATCACGAACTCGTCGCCGCCGACGCGCGCCAGCGTGTCGCCCTCCCGCAGCATCTCCCCCAGCTCGCGTGCCACGCCTTGGAGCAGCCGATCGCCCGCATCGTGGCCGTTCAGGTCGTTCACCTGCTTGAACCCATCGAGGTCGAGGAACAGCAGCCCCACGGAGGTGTGGCTACGCCGCGCCTGCGCGATGTTCAGCGCCAGCCGGTCCATCAGCACGGCCCGGTTGGCGACGCCCGTCAATGCGTCCTGGAATGCCAGCCGCCGGATCGTCTCTTCGGCGAGCTTCCGCGCCGTGATGTCGCGCGCCACGGCGATGATCGCGCGGGTTTCTCCGTCGGCGCCCGGCACGCGTGAGACGCTCAGTTCCGCCGGAAAGCGCGATCCGTCCATCCTGACGAGCGTGTACTCCACGTCGCGCGCCACCAGCGATCCCCCCGTCTTCAGGAAGCTGTCCCGCAGCCGCTCACGATCGTCGTCCGCCACCAGCTCCAGGGCGTTGCGTCCGCGCAGCTCCGCGCTATCCTCCAGTCCCAGGATCTCCGCCGCGCGGCCGTTCACCATCAAGATGCGGCCGTTCGGCTCCGCGAAGATGACGGCGTCCGGCGACGTCTCGACCAGTGTGCGATACAGCGCCTCGCTCTCCCGCAGCGCCTCCTCCGCGGCCTTGCGCTCGGTGATGTCGCGTACGATGCACGCCGTCGCCAACCAGTCCACGCCGCGGTCCGCAATCTTCGACGCGGTGATCTGCAGCGTGCCGGGCTGATCTCCACGGTGATACGCGATCTCCGTTCGGTCGACGGAACCGCCGGCGATCAGCGGAGCGAGGGCGCCGTCGAACCACTTCTCGTCGATGGCGGCGACCGGCTCGCCGACCAGGCTCGACATCGCCGTGCCAAAGATCCCCGCGATCGCTTCGTTCGCCACCCGCACGACGCCGTCACGGTCGAAGAGCAGCACGCCGTCACCCATCGTGCGGACGATCTGCTTCGCCGCGAGTTCTGGCGTGATGTCAACCAGCCGATCCCGCCAGATGGCGCGCGCCGCCAGGAGCGTGAACGCGCCGATGAAGAGGTAGCCGACCGGGTAGACGGCGAACCCGAACGTCGGCAGGAAGTCGCCGGAACCCAGGTAGGCCGTGCCCAGCGCGAGCGCCAGAGCCTGGAGCCGCCGGCGGTTCGCCGGTGACCGCGTCCGCCGCGAGCTCGAGAGCAGCAGAAGCTGGCTGGCGCCGAGCAGCGCGCCGAAGAACAGCAGATACAGCGGCATCCACTCCCCCGACGCGGCGTAATAGCCCCAGAAGTAGTGGTGCGACCCCGACAGCATCCAGCCCGTCGTCTCGAACACGACAAAGAACGCCGCGGACGACGCAGCGGTCGCCACAGCGAGGACGCCGCGCGTCCGCAGCTGGCCGGTGACAGCCAGCGCGAACAGAAAGATCGTCGTCGGGATGAAGGCGACGCCGAAATAGTCAACCCTGATCCATGCGAACGCCACCGCCCCGTCGTTCGCCATGTAGATCGCGCCGGTGCACAGGAGCCATACGGCGATCGCGACCGTCATCGCAAAGAACGCGACGCTCACCGCCGAGGCCCTCTCGCGCACCAGAGTGGCGACGCCAAGCCCCGCGATCAGCGTGCCGAAGAGAAGCAGCGGCACGGCGTACGCGCTGAAGCTGTAGCTGGATGGGTCGAAGAACACGGCTAGCCCCTCGTCCAGGCACGCCCGTGCGGCGGCGCGATCAACCGGGCACGAGGCGCATCGGCCCCTCCGGACTTATCGGTCAATTCCCAGACGAGCTAAATAGGCGAGGATTGGAGCCGCAATCAGATTCGGAGCAGGTTCAGCCGCGCAGGTTCAGTGCCTGCCCGACACCCAGGCCATCACTGCGTCCTCGACCGCGGATTGCACCGCCGCCGCGTCGTCCAGCGTCTTGTGGCTGACGAGCGCCAGCCCGCCGCCGCCGTCGCTCGGCGCCACCGGCGCCCGCGCCTCGCTTTCGTCGAGGTTCGTGAAGTTCGGCTGGTCGACGTTCTCCCCGTGCCACCCCTCGTTGAGCTGGAACACGTTGAAGATCGGCGTCCGCGCCGGCATCTCTGTCGCGTTCCGATCGTACAGCGCCGTCGTCCGGTCGATCGTCACGCCGAACAGCCGCGTGCTGTAGCCATCGTCCAGCGCGGCCGTCACCGAAGTCACGGTGACGCCGCCGTGGCTGTGCCCCATGATCACGGCGCGCAGGCACGGCATCGCATCGAGACGCTGCGAGACCTCGTGCTCCAGCCACTGCTCCATCCGCGTCTGAGGCAGGTCGGCGCCGAACACCGCCGACGTCGCCAGGATCGTGTCCGACGCGATCCCCGCCGCCGAAAACCGCACCTGCAACGCGCGCACGATGTCGAGCAGCCCCATGCTCTCGCCTGACGTCGGGTCGAGCAGGTTGCTGCCCGCGCTCGCCACCGAGACGATCAGCACCGGCGGCTCTGCGGCGTCGCAGCTGTAGCTCGCGGCATCGGACGGCGGTCCCGCGTAGAAGTCGCGTTGATGTCCGGGGTCCTGGCACGCCTGCCCAGCCGCCAGCGGGATGTCCAGCCCCGCCAGGTCGCCGCTGTCCAGCGCGTTCAGCCGCCCGTCGCCGTTACGGTCCAAACACGAGATCTCGATCTCTTCGCCCCCGCGCGACGTCTCCAGTCCGTCCACCCACGTCGCCGGCAGCGGCGTCGGTGTCGGTGTCGCCGCGGCGGGCGTGTGCGTCGGGATGATCGCCGTGACGGTCGAGCCGCCTCCGCCGCCGTTCGCGAAGACGAGGTACAGCACCGCCCCGGAGACCGCGGCAAGGGCCACCAACGCCAGGGCCGGGGCAAATCTCATCCGTTCGGGCGTCTGTAGTCCCGTAGCAGCGCTCGCGGCATCGCCGAGCCGCGCGCCCGCTCGATGTCTCGTAGCCAGTCCTGCGCGCGTCTCCGCCCCAGCGGCAGCGGCGCCGCCACCTCGAACGTCGCCTCACCGCCTGTCGCGCCGATACGGATCTTGCCCGAACCGGCCAGCGCCAGCAGCGTCAGATCGGAGAGCCAGAACGCGAAGTCTTCGATCCGCGCGTCGCTCACCTCCGGCTGGAAGAAGATGCGCTCACTGGTGAGGACCAGCGTACCCTCCCACCAGTGCGGCGGGGCGCTGATGCGAAGACGAGCGGGGCCGGTGCGGACCAGGCGCTCCTCTGGGAGCAATCGCTCCGGCTCCAGCCCTCCGCGTTGTGCCATCTGTCAAGTATAGGCAATTTTGATACCACCCTGCGCAACCGCCCGGCCACAATGCGGCCTCAGGTACGGAGCGCGTACGCTTGCGCCTTGCGCGCGACGAACGTCACGGCCTCCGCGTACCCCGCGTCCATGGCCGCCCCCACCAGCTTCTCGAACCGCTCGCCGACCCGGTCCGGCGTGTGTGCATCGGACGCGAGTGTGATCGGCAGCCCCAGCGCGTGCGCCCGCTCGATCAGCGACGGCGCCGGGTAGAACTCCCGCACCGGCTTGTTGAGCCCGTTGCTGTTCAACTCCACCGCCGTGCCATTGACCGCGGCGCCGGCGAGGATCGCGTGGTGCAAGGGCATCTCGTCCGCCGGCCGGTGCCCGAAGACCTTCACCAGGTCCGGGTGCGCCAGCGCGTCGACCAGACCGGACTCTGCCAGCTCGCGCACCAGTGCGCCGTAGTGGCCCCAGACGGCGGCGACGTCGCGCTTCTTCCACTCGTCCTTGAACCCCGAATCGTCGAACCCCCACGAGCCGATGTAGTGCACCGAGCCGAGCACGATGTCCCAGTCGTACGGCGCCAGGAACCGCCGCAGCGCCTCCTCGTGGCCGTGGATCCAGTCCATCTCCAGCCCCAGCAGCACCGGTACTCCGGCGCTCTTCGCGCCCTCGATCAACCGCACGTAGTCCGCCACGCTGCCCGTGATGTGGTCTCGCCAGTAGCGCTCCGCCAGCGCGGCCAGGTGCGGGTCGGGGTCGTCGTCCCACCAGCCGCGCAACTGGTCGTACGCCTCCTGGAACCGGAACAGGTGCTCCGTGATGCAGATCGCCGTCACGCCGCGCGTCTCCGCCACGCGCACGTACTCGTCGATCAGCTCGCGCGTCATCGGCGGCGACGGCCTCACCCCGTGCGGCTGCAGGTGCGTGTGGCAGTCGATCATCGCCGCAGCTCCATCTGGTCGATGATCGGCTCCAGCCCCCGCATCAGCGCGACCACGCGCCCCGCCGCCTCGTCCGCCAGCTCCGGCGTCAGTGCCGGCGCGTCCAGCGAGCGGTGCAGCCGCGTCCACGACTGCGTCCACTCTTCCAGCTCGTACTCCGGGCCGATGCTCGCCTGCACGTCCGGCGCGCGCATCGCCAGCGCCTCCGCCGCCTCGTAGTTGCGATCGCGCTCGCCCTCGAAGTGCAGACCCACCTCCACGCGCGAGGTCTTCCGCTGCGCCCACACTTCGTAGTGCACGTCCGGAGAGCCGCGATAGTACTGCAGGAACCCGAACCGCTGCCGCACGTCGAACCCGTCGAGCTTCTTCCCCAGCCTCTCGGTCACGCCCTCGTGCACCAGCGCGAGGAACTCGCGGATCTTCAGCGACGGGACGTTCGGAGCGCGGCGGGCCTTCGCCATGGCCCAATAGTAGGCAACGCCCGACGCTGAACCCAGACCGTGCCCCCTGGTGGCCGCCACCCATCTCAGCGCCCGTTCTGCGTACGCGGAGGCGGTCGTATCCTGCCACCATGCTCATCGGCGTCATCTCCGACACGCACGGCTACGTCGACCCGCGCCTCGAGGCCGCCTTCGCCGGCGTCGACGCCATCGTGCACGCGGGCGACGTCGGGAGCACCGAAGTGCTCGACGCCCTGCGACAGATTGCGCCGACGTACGCCGTCTACGGCAACAACGACGAGCGCCTCGGCGGCCTCGGCCTGCGCCTGCACGAGGACTTCGCGCTCGCCGGCGTCCCCTTCCACCTCGTCCACCAGCTCCCGCACGCCCGCCCCGCCCGCGCCACGCGTGTCGTCGTCTTCGGCCACAGCCACCGCACGCTGATCGAGCACCGCGACGGCGTGCTCTACCTCAATCCCGGCGCCGCCGGCCGCGTCGGCTTCCACCGTCTCCAGACCGTGGCGCTCCTAAACGCGGACGCCGGCAACGTCTCGGAGGCGCGCATCGTCGAGCTGGGCGCGCGCCTCCCGCGGCCGAAGACTGCCGCCGCACGGAGGCTCGCCCGATGACGGACGCCTTTCTCGACGAGCTGGACACCGAGGCCGAGGCCTTCTCCGAATCGATCGAGCGCGAGCAGTACCTCAACGGCTCTGGCCAGAAGGACGACCTCAACCTCCAGACGATCTACGAGACCCACGCGCGCCTCTTCTCGCCCGACACGATCGCCGCATTCGAGCGCGCCGACCGTTCCGACGAGCGCTACCCGGAGCTGCGCCGCCTCTCCGTCGAGGGCTACCTGGATGCCGCGGCAAACCACCTCACCGAGGAGATCGCCCTGCGCGAGACCCGCGACGCCGTCGAGTGGGACGGAGCGACTGTGCCCTACCGCTCCGCTGCGCCGATGGTGCGCAACGAGCCGGACCCCGCGCGCCGCCACGCGCTGGAGCGCCGTCTCGTCGAGGCGACCTCCGCGCAGAACCCGCTCCGCGAGCGGCGCTGGGACGTCCTGCACGCGAAGGCGCGCGACCTCGGCTACGACGAGCTACCGCGCGCTCGTCGAAGACGTCGGCCGGCTCGACATCGCCGGCCTGGCCGGCGACCGTGCGCGACTTCCTCCGCGACACGGAGGCCCACTACCGGACGGAACTGGCCCGCCGCCTGCGCGCCATCGGCGTCGACCCGGCGCACGCCGAGAAGAGCGACCTCGCCTTCCTCTTCCGTGAGCCGGAGTTCGACCGCTGGTTTCCCGCGGCAAGCCTCGTCGACGTCTACAAGGACACCATGCGCGGCCTCGGCCTCACCGGCGAGGCGCAACGCCGCATCACGCTCGACGTCGAGAACCGCCCGACGAAGTCGCCGCGCGCCTTCTGCTCCGCCCTCCGCATCCCCGACGAGATCTATCTCGTCATCAGCCCGCAGGGTGGCGAGTACGACTACGGCGCCATGTTCCACGAGGGTGGCCACTCGCAGCACTTCGCCCACGCCGACCCCTCCCTCCCCTTCGCGCTGCGCGGCCTCGGCGACAACTCCGTCACCGAGGGCTTCGCCTTCGTGCTCGAGCACATCATGGCGATCCCGTCCTGGCTGGAGCGTTGCCTCGGCTTTAGGGATCACGCCGCGTACCGGGCGGCCCAGCGCTTCAACCGCCTCTACATGTTCCGCCGCTACGCCGCCAAGCTGCTCTTCGAGGCCGAGCTGCACAATCGCGCCGACGTCCGCGGCCGCCAGAAGCGGTACGCAGACCTCCTCACCGCCGCCACCGGCGCCCGCTACGCACCGGAGGACTACCTCTTCGACGTCGACGACGCCTACTACTGCGCCCGCTACCTGCGCGCCTGGATCTTCGATGCCCAGCTCCGCGCACTCCTCCGCGATCGGTTCGGCGACGACTGGTTCGCCCAGCCCGCCGCTGGCGCGAAGCTCATCGAGCTGTGGTCGCACGGCCAGCGCTACGACGCGCCCGGGCTGTTGCGGCGCGAAGGCCTCGTCGGCCTCGACGCCGGCGCGATCGCCGCCGAACTCTCCGCCTGACGCCGACACGCGGGCGCCTCCGCCCCTCTGTTATCATCACCCGATGACGATGCCGCAGACGGAGGGCTACCAGCTCACGCTCCCGGTGTTCGAGGGGCCGCTCGACCTTCTCCTCCACCTCATCGAGCGCGAAGAGCTCGACATCACCAACATCGCGCTGGTCACCGTCGCCGACCAGTACATGGCCTACCTCCACGCCGGCGATCACATCAACCTGGACCAGCTCGCCGAGTTCATCGTCATCGGCGCCCGCCTGCTGCTGCTCAAGTCGCGCGCCCTTCTGCCGCGCCCGCAGACCGCCGACGGTATCGCCGCCGAGGAAGAGGACGAGAGCGACGACCTCGCCCGCCAGCTCATCGAGTACAAGCTCTTCAAGGAAGCCGCCGGCCGCCTCCGCCAGATCGAGACCGCCGGCCTCCACTCCTACCCGCGCATCGCTCCGCCGCCGGAGCTGCCGCCCCCGACCGGACTCGACGGCGTCACACTGGATCTCCTCCAGCAGCTCGTCCTCGAAGCGCTCACGCGCACGCCGGAGGAAGCCGAGCCCGTACAGGTCATCCACGCCCACAGGTTCACCGTGCGCGAAAAGGTCGCCCTGATCACGGAGCTGCTCGCCTCGTCGGGACAGGTCAGCTTCCGCGGCCTCATCGCGGAGTGCCGCTCGCGCATGGAGATCATCGTGTCCTTCATGGCGGTGCTCGAGCTGATCAAGTCGCGCGTGCTCGACGCCATGCAGGACGCCGCCTTCGCCGACATCGTGCTCGTGCCCTCCGGCGAACAGACGCTCGATGTCGAGGTCACGTCGGAGTTCGATGAGGACTAGCTCGCCCGCCGTCCAATAGGGCCACTGGATCACTTGCTGCGCTGGAGCCATCGATGACCGCTGACCGCAAGGCCACGCCTCCGCCCGCGCCGCGCCGGGTCGTCGTCGTCGGCACGACCGGCTCCGGCAAGACGACCTTCGCCCGCGCCGTGGCCGCCACGATCGATGCGCCTCACACCGAGTTGGACGCGCTGAACTGGGAACCCAACTGGACGCCCGCCGCTCCGGATGTCTTTCGCGCCCGCGCCGCCGAGCTCGTCGTCACCCCGTCATGGGTCATCGATGGCAACTACGGCCACGTCCGCGACCTCGTCTGGGGCTCGGCGGATACCTGGGTCTGGCTCGACTACCCGATGCCGCTCATCATGCGCCGCCTCCTCGCCCGTACGTCTCGCCGGATCTGGCGCAAGGAGCAGCTCTGGAACGGCAACCGGGAAACGTTCGCCACGCAGTTCCTCAGCCGCGACTCGCTCTTCGTCTGGGCGTGGAAGTCCCACTGGCGCCGTCGTCGCGAGTACCCCGTGCGCCTGCGAGAGCCCGCGTACGCCCACCTCGACGTGTATCGCCTCCGTACGCCCGCGGAAAGCGATCGCTGGCTGAACGAACTCCGACGGCGGCTTCGCGGGCAGCCTGCGTTCTGACTCGCCCTCATCTCCGTCCGCTACAATCGCCCCCGGTATGGGAAAGTGTCGATGATGGGATCCCGGTGCCGCGCGCCGCTCGCGATCGTGGCGTGCGTAGGCGCGGCGCTGCTCGCTGCTGCGTGTGGTGGCGGCTCAAAGACGCCATCCGGCCCCACGCCCGGTCCGCCGCGCGCCTTCATGATGGGCATCAGCACACTCCCCCGCGAGCTCAACGCCACGTCGTACGCCGACAGCTTTCGCCTCGCCGGCGAGGCCGGCGACATGGTCCTTATCCAGCGCACCCCGCCATGGGCCGACTTCCTCCCCGGCGCCGACGTCAGCGACGACACCACGAAGACCACCGCCGCCGAGAAAGACGCGCTGCACAACGGCCACCTCAAGCTCTTCTACGCCATCGATCCTACGGACGGCTCGACCGGCCGCGATCGCCTCGCGGATCTCCCGCCGTCGCTCTCCGGCCGCAACTTCAGCGACCCCGACGTGCGCGCCGCCTTCATCTCCTACGCCAAGTACGTCGCCCTCAACTACAAGCCCGCGTACCTCGCGCTCGGTGTCGAGATGAACCTCTACTACGACAAGAACAAGGACGACCTCGAGAACTTCAGGTCGCTCTACGACGACGCCTACGACGCCGTGAAGCAGATCTCGCCCGACACGCAGGTCACCGTTACCTTCCAGTACGAAGACCTGCAGGGCATCCTCCCGACCGAGGATCAGCACTTCGCCGACTGGCAGCTCCTGAATCAGTTCGAGGACAAGACGGACGTCACGGCCATCAGCACCTACCCCAGCTTCGCGTTCGCCAACGCCGCCGCCATCCCCGACAACTACTACAGCCAGCTCCGCGCCTTCACCGACCGCCCCATCGTCATCGCCGAGGCCGGCTACTCCTCCGGCACAGGGGCGCAGGGAGTCAACAACGGCACAGAGGCAGATCAGGCAACCTTCGCCGCCCGCCTCCTCGCCGAGGCCCAGGACCTCAAGATGCCGTTCGTCATCTGGTTCGCCGGCTGGGACCCCGCCTACGCCCAGGACACGCCGTTCAGCGTCTTCCAGCACATCGGCCTCCGCGGCGCGGACGATACCGAGAAGCCCGCGTGGAAGGTCTGGAGCGACGCCGCCCGACGTCCCTACGCCCCCGCGCCGGTCATCACCCCCACCGCGATCCCGACCACTACCCAGGTCCCCACGGCGACCGCTTCGGCAACGCCGACCCCGACCGGCGGCTGAACGCGCCGTTGACACAGATAGGGCCGTGCGATGCAATAGGGCGCGCGACGGAGGCGTAATGTTGCAGCTCGACCCGGCCCGGCTCGGCTCCCTGGAGCTCGACGAGATGTGGGTCCCCTACGCGGACCTCTACGACCTCGACTTCATCCCCACGCACATCCAGCTCGGCAAGGACGAGTACGCGTACGAGTGCAGCTTCCCCATCAAGGGCCACGGCTCGCTCATGCCGCCGAAGATCCGCGAGCTGCGCGGCGCCGGCAAGCAGCCGATCGTCGTCGAACGCACCGACCGCTACTACGTCTTCACCCGCGCCGCCTGACATGCCCCCCAAGCGCAAGGTCAACGAACCCCACGTCAAGCTGTACGAGTCCGATTGCCCGACGTGCGGCCGCCACTACGAGGGCAACTTCCCCATGTGGGTGCGCATCGGCGACTTCCCCTGCATCTGCGGCGCCACCGTGCCCGCCCCCGCCGGACAGGGCGGCTGGAACGACTACCGCTACGAAGACTGACGGAGGACGCGCCATGGACTATCGCGTCACTGTCGAGCGCAACAAGCTGAAGTTCGCCGCCGCCCACATGGCCACCTTCGCCGGCCAGTGCGAGCCGCTCCACGGCCACAACTACGCCGTCACCATCGAGGTCGCCGGCACGCTTACCGATGATTCGTGGGTCGTCGACTTCTCGACGCTGAAGTCGCTCGGCAAGGCGCTCTGCGACGAGCTCGACCACAAGTTCCTCCTCCAGCGCGACAGCCGCGTGCTCGAGATCGACGAGACGGAGACCAACTGGAAGCTGCGCTTCAAGGGCCGCGGCTGGGTCTTCCCCAAGTCCGACGTCCTCCCGCTGCCCATCGACAACACCACCGCCGAACGCCTCGCCGAATGGTTCGCCACCCGCCTCAGCGATGATCTCCGAGCCCGCGGCGCGTCCAACCTCACGAAGCTCACCGTCGGCGTCGAAGAAGCGCCCGGCCAAGCCGGCTGGGCGAGCGCGTCGCTCTAAACCGGCGCAAGGAGGCCGGATCAAGATCGATCCGGCCTCCTCACTACGCCGATCGTCCCGTCGGTTTACGCGCTTCCGCCTTCGGCTGGCGGAGTGTGCGGCGAGCGGTCCGCCTTGAGCTGCCGCCGCCCCAGGTACACACCCGGCCCCGGCCAGCGGCACGATCCACCACGAGAACGCCGCCACCACCAGCACGCCCGTCGCGATCCCCTCCAGCACGTCGATCGAGCGCCAGAACGCGTCGCCCGCCGTCTCCAGCGGCCCCTCGCGACCCGCCCTTCGGCTCCGGCTTCGCCGGCACCACCGGCGCCAGGTGCACCGTGATCGTCGCCAGGTCCGTCTGGTTGTTCAGCAGGTTGATCCGCCCCTGCGTCTGCTCGATGTCCGACTGCGTCTGGTTGATCCGGTCCTGCACCTGCAGCACCTGGCCGATGTCCCCCGCGCTGTTCAGGAACGAGAGGTACTGCTGCAGCGCCGCCTGCAGGCTGTGCAGCCGCGACTGCAGGTCCGTGTAGTCCTGCGTCACGTCGTTGCTGTTGCTCTCCTCGGTCTGCACGTCGCCCAGTTTGCGCACGCTCGCCAGCGCGTCCTGGTACTTGTCCGACGGCACGCGGATCGTCACCGACGCCGTCTCCTGGTCGTCCTGGTGCCCGAACGACGAGCTCGCCAGGAATCCGCCGTCGACGAGCGCGATGTTCTGCACGTCCTCGAACGCCCCCGCCACGTCCTTCACGCCGACGCTCACCGTCGACACCATCACGATCTTGCGCCCCAGCACGTCCGGCAACGCCAGCGCGCCGCCATCCGATGGCGCGGCCGAGCCAGACTGCACCGACCCCGCGCCACCCCCCGCCACCTGCGCGTTGGGCGCCACGCCGCTCGTGTCTCCGGAGTACTCCAGCGTGCCGCCCGCCCCGCCGGAGTCGATCGACTTCGGCGCCGCAGCCGGCCCGTTGCTCGTGCCGGACGGCGCGCGGTCGTGGCTCGCGCCGCTCCCGCTGCACGCGACTGCGGCTCCGACGACGGCCGCCGCCACGCCCAGCGCCGCCAGCTTCTTCAGGTTCGATGTGATGCTCATCTTCGTCCTCCTCGTGAGACCTCCGAGGGCGGGGGATACCAGCAGGACGCTCCGGCGAGGCGGAAAGTTCCAATCACACCGCCTTTTTTCCACAGCGTTTACGCCACGATGCCCCCGGGGCCACACGAAGACCCCTCGCGTGAGCGATGATCACGGCATGGAGACCGAGACCCCGGCCGCGCCCGACCAGCAACCCCCGGTGCGCATCAGCCGCCGCAAGCTGATCGGCGGCGCCGCGGCCACCGCCGCTCTCCTCACCGCCGGCGGCGCAACCGCTGCCGTCGTCATGCACGAGCGCGGCTCCGGCGCCACGCCGTCGCCCGCCACCGGCGGCAGCGCCAAGCTCGACCCCGGCCTCGTACCCGCCTCCGACGCGCTCGACAACCCCGACGTCCGCCTCCGCCACCTCCTCCGCCGCACGACCTTCGCCGCCACGCCCGCGGACCTCGCCCGCTACGACGGCGCGTCGCTCGACGACGTCGTCGATGACCTGCTCGCCTCGCCGTCCATCGACGACAGCGCCGCGGATCAGGCCGTCTGGCCGCGCTCGGCTACGACCTCACGAAGCCCGGCGAGATCGTCGCGACGTGGGTCGGCCGCATGCTCTACACGAAGCGCCCGTTCCTCGAACGTATGACGTTGTTCTGGCACGGCCTCCTCACCAGCGGCATCGAGAAGACCGGCCCGAAGCGCGCGAGCGTCCTCCTCGACCAGAACCAGTTCTTCCGCGAGCACGCGCTCGACACCTTCGACGTGCTGCTCAAGGGCGTCGTCCGCACGCCCGCGATGGAGCTCTGGCTCGATCTCCAGACCAGCCGCAAGGGCCAGCCGAACGAGAACTACGCGCGCGAGCTGATGGAGCTGTTCACGCTCGGCGCCGGCAACTACACGGAGCAGGATGTGCGCGAGTCGGCGCGCGCCCACACCGGCTACTCGCATCGACCGCTCGCTCAACTTCGTCTTCCGCCCCGCGCTGCACGACAACGGCGAGAAGACGTTCCTCGGCCAGACCGGCAACTTCGACGCCGACGACGTCGTCGACATCATCCTCCGGCAGGACGCCGCCCCCGCGCACTTCGCCACGAAACTCTTCGAGTTCTTCGCCTACCCCGGCCCCGACGACGCCACCATCGCGCCGATCGCGCCGTCGCCCGCGACACGAACTTCGACACGAAGCAGGTCGTGCGCGCCGTCCTCACGTCGGACGCCTTCTACTCGCCGAAGGCCTACCGCGCCATCGTCAAGAGCCCGACCGACTACGCCGATCGGCGCGCTGCGGCTGTTCGCCGCGCCGGGCGCGCCGCAGCCCGCGCCGCTCCTCGTCGTCGCCGCCAGCCGCAACATGGGGCAGGTGCTCTTCGACCCGCCGAACGTCGCCGGCTGGCCCGGCGGCCGCACCTGGCTCGGCACCAGCACCTGGTTCGCGCGCGTCAACTTCGCCGCCGCGCTGATGAATGGCGTCCCGCGCACCGCCCGGGGCAGCGTCACACCCGCCGACCCGTCCGCCGTCTTCCCGACGCCGCCCGCCTCCGCCGACGACGCCGTCACGCAGGCCGCGCTCGCCACCGTCGACGGCGTGCTCTCCGACGACGCGCGCCGGACGCTCATCGACTATCTCGACGAGGGCGGCGGCTTCGCCTCCCTCTCCGAAGCAACGCGCCAGGACCGCCTCCGCGGCCTCCTCGCGCTGCTCATCGCATCGCCGGACTACCAGCTCGCCTGAGGAGGGACGGACATGATCACACGCAGGGACTTCGTGAAGCGCGGCGTCGCGCTCGTCACCCTCGGCACCATGCAGGCCGCCCTCCCGCCCGTCTTCAAGGGCGCCTTCGCCGTCCGCGCCTCCGACGCCGACGCCGCGACCGAGGGCCAGGGCCGCACGCTCGTCATCCTCCAGCTCGCCGGCGGCAACGACGGCCTCAACACCATCGTCCCCTACCGCGACCCCGCCTACCCGTCGCTGCGCCCCACGCTGAAGGTCGACCCCGCGCAGGTCGTCCCGCTCGACGGCGACTTCGGCCTCCACCCAAAGCTCGCCGGCCTCAAGCCGCTCTGGGACAGCAAGCAGCTCGCCGTCGTCCACGGCGTCGGCTACCCCGACCCCAACTTTTCGCACTTCCAGTCGATGGCCATCTGGCAGAACGCCGGCGCCGAGAACGCCGACCACGGCTGGCTCGGCGCCTACCTCGCGAAGCTCGAGGCGGAGGAGCACGACCCGCTGCACGGCTTCAACGTCGGCCAGTTCGTCGCGCCGGAGCTCTACTCTCCGCAAGCGCCGTCGGTCGCCGCGCCCGCCGCCGACACCTACGGCTTCCAGCGACTCGCGCCCGACGAGGCGGAGGCGCGCCGCCGCCAGACCGCGCTGCTCAAGCTCTACGACCAGTTCCCGGCCAACATGCCCTACGCCGCGCTGATCGAGAGCACCGCCGACGACGCCGTCGCCAGCTCGCAGTCCGTGCAGGCCGCCGCGAGCGCCTACACGCCGACGGTGACGTACCCGCAGACCTCGCTCGCCAGCGGCCTCAAGCTCATCGCCCAGGTGATCAACAGCGGCACGAAGCTCCGCGTCGCCCACGTCACGCTCGGCGGCTTCGACACGCACTCCGCCCAGCTCGACGAGCACGAGACGCTGCTCGACCAGCTCGGCGGCGCCCTCGCCGCCTTCTACGCCGACCTCGCGTCGATGGGCCGCGACAACGACGTGCTGACGATGACGTGGTCGGAGTTCGGCCGCCGCGCCGCCCAGAACGCCAGCGAGGGCACCGACCACGGCACCGCGGCGCCGATGTTCCTCGTCGGCGGCTCCGTCGCCGGCGGCCAACTGTTCGGCAAGCCCGTCTCGCTGTCCGACCTCGACAACGGCAACCTCAAGTTCACCACCGACTTCCGCTCCGTCTACGCCAGCGTGCTCGAGAAGTGGGTCGGCGCCCCGCCCGACGACATCCTCGGCCAGCACTTCGACGGCATCGACGGCCTCGTGGCATAGTTGCGGCCGCCTGCGGTTCTCGAGGCATCACTCGGACGGAACGACGGGCACTGAGGAGCGTCCGCGGCGTTGCCGACACTGTTTGAGGCGGCACGTGCGCGAATGCGTTCGCGGAGGATGCTGCCGGAGGTGAGTGCCAGTGTCGGCATGGCGGCGTGTTCTCGCTATCTCGAAGAACGGCGCCTGCGGCAGGCGCTCTCATCCTGGTGCTTGCGGCGGCCATTCTCCCGGGCTGCGGGTTGCCCTCGTGGAGCGATCCCGGCCCGAGTGGAGCCATAGCGGTGAAGACCTCGGGCGGCAAGACGTTGATTCGTGTGAAGTCATGCGGCGTATCACCGCGAGTGACGGCGGTCTACCTCGCGCCGGCCCGCGACGTTCACGATGTCTTGTGGCGCATCGAGTCCCCGTCTGGTTCGGACGTGGACTCGTACGTGCTTAGCGAGACCCCTCCAGGTTTCGACCAGGTGGTCGCTCTGCGGCAGACGCTGACTCCCGGCGTGCAGTACTACGTCAACGCATCCCAGCCCAGCGATCACCCGTTAGGCCTTCCCGGGTTGGTCTTCAATCCGTCTCAACTGAGCGACGATCGGTGGCTTGTCAGTCACGGCAAAATGCTGACGGACGATGAGTTGGAACGCTACGACCCTTGCTGAGGGTTCGCACAATCGCCTCGTCGAGCGATTCTCGTGGAGGCGCCGGTCACAACATCGGGCAACGCCTGACCCGCCCCGCCTGTACGCCCTTCGCACCCACCCTGTACCCTGACGGCATGTCACGCGGCGACGAGAAGTATCGCATCACCGGCGGCCGCCGCCTGCACGGCCGCGTGCGCATCAGCGGCTCCAAGAACGGCGCGGACTACGCCATGGCCGCCGCCCTCCTCACCGCCGACGACGTCGTCTTGCACAACGTCCCCGACATCCTCGACGTCCGGCAGATGGAGGAGATCCTCGCCCACCTCGGCGCGCGCGTCGAGCACCCTGCCCCGTCGACGCTCCGCATCAACTGCGCCAACGTCACCCGCTTCGACGTGCCGCCGCGCCTCGCCGCGCAGCTCCGCGCCAGCTTCCTCGTCATGGGTCCGCTGATCGCCCGCTTCGGCCGCGCCTCATGCCCGCCGCCCGGTGGCGACGCGATCGGCATCCGCCCGCTCGACGTCCACCTCGCCGGCTTTCGCATGCTCGGCGCCACCGTCCGCCAGAACGGCGACGTCTTCGACGCCGAGGAAGACGGCACGCTCCGCGCTGCGCGCGTCGTGCTCGACTACCCAAGCGTCATGGGCACGCTCAACGTCATGCTCGCCGCCACCCTCGCAGAGGGCGAAACGACGATCGTCAACGCCGCATCCGAGCCGGAGATCGCCAGCCTCGCGACGATGCTCAAGCACATGGGCGTGACGATCCACGGCGCCGGTACGTCGTTCGTCCGCATCGAGGGTGCCCGCACGCTCGGCGGCGCCGAGCACACCGTCATCGCCGACCGTCTCGAAGCCGGCACCTTCGCCCTCGCCGCCGCCATCACCTGTGGCGAGGTGGAGCTGGACGGCGCGGTGCCCGAGCACCTCGATACGCTGCTCATGAAGATGCGCGAGGCCGGCGTCGACGTCGAGACCACCGATGCCGGGCTGCGCGTCCGCGGCTCCGGCGCCTACCACGCCGTCAACGCCCAGGCGCTCCCCTATCCCGGACTCGCTACCGACCTGCAGCCCCAGCTTGCCGCGTTCTTGACGCAGGCCGACGGCGCCAGCACCATCCACGAGCGCGTCTACGACAACCGCCTGCTCTACATCGCCGAGCTGCGCAAGATGGGTGCCAACGTCGTCGCCACCGGCCAGACCGCCATCATCAGCGGCCCCACGAAGCTGCGCGCCGCCCCCGTCCATGCCCTTGACGTCCGCGCCGGCAGCGCCTGCGTCCTCGCCGCCCTTGTCGCCGAAGGCACCACGGAAATCAGCGATGTCTACCACATCGACCGCGCGCACGAGGACTTGCATGGTAAACTGCGCGCGCTGGGGGCTGAGATCGAGCGGGCGTAGGCGGCTTGGCCGCCGCCCGCTCGTGGCATTCGGACGATCCGGGCGGTGCGCCGCCTGAAGCTGCCGACGCTGATCCGGGCCTCCTCATTTCACACCGATCGCCCGCACATCGGACCCCGGGACAGGAAGGGCAGCAAGCGAATGCTCTCGAAGCGCATCGGCATCGACCTCGGCACCGCCAACGTGCTGGTGTACCTCAAGGGCCGCGGCATCGTCGTCAACGAGCCATCCGTCGTCGCCCTCGCCAACCGCGACAACACCGTCGTCGCCGTCGGCCGCGAAGCCCTCGAAATGATGGGCCGCGTGCCCGGTAGCATCTCCGTCATCCGCCCCATGCGCGACGGCGTCATCGCCGACTACCTCATCACCGAGGCCATGCTCCGCTACTTCATCTCGAAGGTCGTCGGCCGCTTCAACCTCGTCAAGCCCGAGGTCATGGTCTGCATCCCCGCTGGCGTCACCAGCGTCGAGCAGCGCGCCGTGCGCGACGCCGCCGAGCAGGCCGGCGGCCGCCGCCCGGTGCACCTCGTGCCGGAGCCGCTCGCCGCCGCCATCGGCGCCCGCATCCCCGTGCACTCGCCCAGCGGCAACATGGTCGTCGACATCGGTGGCGGCCGCACCGAGGCCGCCGTCATCTCCATGTACGGCATCGTCGTCAGCGAGAGCGTCCGCGTCGCCGGCGACCGCCTGGACGACGCTATCGTCGCCTACGTCAAGCGCCGCTACAACCTCGTCATCGGCGAGCGCACCGCCGAAGAGATGAAGACGACCATCGGCGCCGCCGTGCCGCTCGACACCGATCTCAAGATGGACATCCGCGGCCGCGACCAGATCAGCGGCCTCCCCAAGACCGTCGCCGTTACCTCCGCCGACGTCACCGCCGCCATCCAGGACGCGCTCGCGACGATCGTCTCCGTCGTCCGCACCGTGCTGGAGCGCACCCCGCCGGAGCTCGGCGCCGACGTCATCGACCGCGGCATCGTCCTCACCGGCGGCGGCGCGCTGCTCCGCCACCTCGACATCCTCCTCACGCAGGAGACCGGCATCCCCTGCCAGGTCGCCGAGAACCCGCTCGACTGCGTCGCCATCGGCGCCGGCGTCGCCCTCGAGTACCTCGACGTCATCCGCCGCGCCCTCCCCACCGAGGAAGAGACCCTCGTCGCCAGCTACTGACTCGTAACGAGCACGCCCCGGCCCGAAGTGCGTTGAGCGGCCGCGCCGCCGCGCACGACGTACCCCGAAGGTGGCATCGCGCGCTCAATCCCCCCTGAAGGGGGACGCGCTGGCACGCCTGGTGTGCGACATTCTTCTCCATCGAGGCATTCGGATGACGTTGGAGGTCGCGCCATGAGAGACGCATTTGCAGCCGTGTACGGCCCCTATCGCTCGTGGGCCGGCCGGGCCTTTGGACCGATCGTCTCCGCCCGCACGTACGCGCGTGCGCTCTACCTCCTCGCGATGTTCCCGCTCGGCATCGCCTACTTCGTTGCGCTCGTCACCGCCTTTGCCGTCGGCGGCGCGCTCATCTGGACACTCGTCGGACCGGTGGTTCTTCTCGCCACGCTGTATCTGACGAGGTGGGCCGGCGACGTCGAGGCGTGGCTCGTGCGGCACATCACCCCTCTCGAGCTTCGCAGGCCGCCAACGGCAATCGAGCGCGGACTGCCCTTCCGCACTCAGGTCTGGACGCGGCTGATCGATCCGACGACCTGGACCGGACTCGTGTATCTCCTCGCGCAGTTCCCGATCGGTATTGCGTCGTTTGTCGCGCTCGTCGTGATCGGTGCCGTTTCCGGCTCCTTCATGGCCGCGCCGCTCGTCCTCCTCTTCGGTGGCGACGAGATCGACCTCGGGTTCGTCGTCCTCGACCGGCCGGTCGAGGCGATCGTCCTGGTCCCCATCGGCGCCGCGCTGCTGCTGCTGGGGCTCCACCTCGTCAACGTCGCCTCCGCGCTCCACGCGGCATGGGCGCGCATGATGCTTGGCAGCCGCGCGCGGCACGTTCCCTCCGTGGGCGCTGCGCCGGAGGCGCCACCACCGCCGCTGCCGCCCGACGGCGGCCGGCCGTTGCTCGCGGCGGCGCCAGTTCAGCCCGCGCCCGACGTCGGCAGCGCTCTCGCGGACGCGCCCGCGGTCCCGCGCCTCGCCGAGCTGACGCCGCGGGAGCAGGAGGTGCTTCGCCTCATCGCCCGCGGCTATTCGAACGCCGAGATCGCCGAGGCATTTGTGATCAGCGAAGGCACCGTCAAGACCCACGTGAAGCGCTTGCTCGCCAAGCTCGGCCTCCGCGACCGCACGCAGGCGGTCGCGCTGGCGTACGAAGTCGGCTTCGTGACACCCAGTCGCGCCCCGATCCCCCTGGGGCGAGTGCGATAGCCCGCATGACCGTTACGACGCCCCGATGCGCACACAGCATCTCTTGCGGATTCCTTAACCTTCGCCGCCGGGCGAACCGGCGCGCCCGTTTGCTACCGTTCAACGACAGGCGCGGCGCCATCCCGAATCCGGCAGCCGCCTCCAATCTCGTACGTCAGCGCCCGCGCCCGGGCGCCGCACCGCCGGAAGGACCAACCCGATGACCACCCAACCCCTCCAGCCCGTCCCCACGCCCTCCCACGATGGCCGCGACCTCATCATCGATGCCCGCGACGTCGTCAAGACCTACCGCACCGACCACGTCACCGTGAACGCCCTGCGCGGCGTCACATTCAGCGTCCCCCGCGGCGAGATGGTCGCCATCATGGGCCCCTCCGGCTGCGGCAAGACGACGCTGCTGAACTGCCTCAGCGGCCTCGACAACATCGACGAGGGCCTGATCCTCATCAACGGC
The DNA here is from genome assembly GCA_963843685.1 of uncultured Chloroflexia bacterium. GTDB lineage: Bacteria > Chloroflexota > Dehalococcoidia > DSTF01 > JACRBR01 > DASQHL01. The sequence continues at coordinate 71,862 of CAWJLO010000027.1, read as the reverse complement.
GAGGACATCAACAAGCTCTCGGACGACAAGCGCACCGAGTTCCGCGCCCGCAAGATGGGCTTCGTCTTCCAGTTCTATAACCTGCTGCCCGTCCTCAACGCCGTCGAAAACGTCGAGCTGCCGCTCCTCGTGTCCGGCACCAAGGGCCCGGAGGCCCGTCGCAAGGCGGAGGTCGCGCTGGATCTCGTCCACCTGCGCGATTGGTCGAAGCACAAGCCCTCGCAGCTCTCCGGCGGCCAGCGCCAGCGCGTCACCATCGCCCGCGCGCTCGTCAACGACCCCGCCATCGTCTGGGGCGACGAGCCCACCGGCGATCTCGACACGCAGAACGCCGAGGAGATCATGGATCTCATCACCGATCTCAACGCCCGCCAGCACCAGACCTTCGTCATCGTCACGCACGCACCCGACATCGCCGCCCGCTGTCATCGCATCATCCGCATGCTCGACGGCCACATCGTCAGCGAAGAGAGCACGCAGGTGGCCCGATGAACGATCTCTTCGGCCTGTCCATGACCTACATCATGATCGCCCTGCTGGTGATCCTGGGATTCGCCTTCGCCACCATCGGCTGGGTCATCGTCCGCCACCGCGTCATGTTCCTCATCGGCGTGCGCAACATCCCGCGCCGCCGCGCCCAGACCGTCCTCATCGTCGTCGGCCTCATGCTCAGCACGCTCATCATCAGCACCGCGTTCAGCATCGGCGACACCGTCGACTACAGCTTCACCAACACCGTCTTCAGCCGCCTCCACAGCGTCGACGAAGTCGTGCACACGAACACCGGACAGAGCGGCGAAGGCGGCGATTCGTCGCTGGCGACGACCAAGCCGATCCCCGGCGGCCAGGCTCGCTCCTTCGTGCAGGAGTTCAAGTCCATCCCGGGCGTCGACGGCGCGCTCAGCGTCATCCACTCCACCGTGCCCGTCATCAACACGCGCACCCGCCTCAATGAGCCGCAGACAGGCCTGATCGGCGCCGACCCCAACGAGATGCAGGGCTTCGAAACCGACCTCCAGGCGCTGGACGGTACGCAGGTGTCCCTCGACGCGCTCGGCGCCGACGGCATCTACGTCAGCCAGGGGCTCGCCGACAAGATCGACGCTGTCAAGGGCGACACGATCCAGATCTCCGTCGGCGGCCAGCCGCACGACTTCGTCGTCAAGGACGTCGTCCAGAACCGCGTGCTCAGCGGCTCGCTGCTCGGCGAGACGCGCGGCGTCGCGATGACGCTGTCGCAAGCGCAGACGCTGCTGGGCCGGCCCGACGACGTCGACCTCATCTTCGTGTCCAACGACGGTGGTGTCCGCGACAGCGTCGACGCCTCGAGCGGCATCAAGGACGCCCTCAACGCGAAGCTCGACGGCACCAGCTGGTTCGCCGACGCGACAAAGAGCGACCTCGTCGACACCGCCAGCAACGCCGCTAGCGGCCTGACGACCATCTTTCTCGTCCTCGGGCTCTTCTCCATCGCCGCCGGCGCACTCCTCATCTTCCTCATCTTCGTCATGCTCGCCGCGGAACGGAAAGTGGAGATGGGGATGATCCGCGCCGTCGGCACCAAGCGCCAGCACCTGGTGCAGATGTTCATGTCGGAGGGTATGGCCTACAACGTCGGCGCCGCTGCCGTTGGCGCCGCCCTCGGCGTCGTCGTCTCCATCGGCATGGTCCGCGTCATGGCCGCGCTCTTCGCCGGCGGCCTCGGCATCGCGTTCCACGTCACCGCGCGCAGCCTCATCGTCTCCTACTCGCTCGGCGTCGTCCTCACCTTCCTCACCGTCACCTTCTCGTCGTGGCGCATCGGGAATCTGAACATCGTCTCGGCCATTCGCGACACCGAGGAGTCGTCACCCCACGCCGAGCGCCCCCGCGGACGGAAGGGCATCCTGGCGCCGCTCTCGTTCGTGAAGTGGATCTTCTTCAAGCCGCAGCGGGGCCGCGATTGGCTGGTCGGCTTCGGCTTCCTGCTCGGCGGTGCGTTGATCTTCCCGCTCGCCAGCGTGCTCTTCGTCGTCGCCGTCAGCATCTACGGCTCCAGCGCCGTCGCCGGCGTCGCCTCCGTCCTCCTCTTCGTCGCCGGCCTCTTCGTCGCCGTCCTCGCCCTCGTCTGTCTCGGCCTCGGCCTCAGCCGCATCTTCCAGGGAGGCGCCATCGCCCTCATCGTCGGCGCCGCCATCATGCTCCTCGGCATCGTGTTCGAGCAGGGTGGCCCCTACGCCGGCGGCTTCACGCTGGTCACACTCGGGATCGCCCTGACGCTCGTGATGCTGCGCGTCCCCGCTCGCCCCGTCTTCACCACGTTCGGTCTCTTCGTCCTCGTCTACTGGTTGCTCGGTGCGGGCGGACACCTCCCGCCTCACTACGGCGGCGGCCCGGAGATGTTCTTCCTCAGCGGCGTGGCCATGGTGCTCTCCGCCACCTTTGTGCTCATCTACAACGCCGATCTCATGCTCGCCGTCCTCACCCGCATCGGCTCGCTCAACAGCAGCCTCGTCCCGTCCATCCGCACCGCCGTCGCCTACCCGCTCGCCAACAAGTTCCGCACGGGCATGACCATCGCCATGATCTCGCTCGTCATGTTCGCCCTCGTCGTCATGTCCTCCATCAACTCCAACTTCAGCCGCATCTTCCTCAGCAACGACGCCCTCGGCGGCTACGACGTCGCCGTCACCGAGAACGCAAACAACCCCATCCCCGACCTCACCGCCGCCCTCCAGCAGGCTGGCGGCGACACCAGCGCCATCGCCTCCGTCGACACCATCCACATCGCGAACGAAGTCGTCTCAGAGGCCCGGATGGCCCCCGCCCCCGGCGAAAAGGGCGACGATTTCAGCCGCTACACCATCGTCGGCACGACCAACAGCTTCATCGATAACAACGGCATCAAGTTCCACGCCCGCGCCGAGGGCCTCAACACCGACGCCGACGTCTGGCATCAGCTCGAGACCAACCCGAACGCCGCTGTGATCGATGCCTTCGCCGTCGGCGGCAGTGGCTTCGGCGGCGGCGGCTTTACCCTCTCCGGCATCGACGCCAACGACACCACCTTCAAGCCGGTGGACATCCAGATCCGCGACGCCTCTGACCCGTCCAGGGTGCGCGACCTGAAGATCGTCGGCATCTTCTCCACGAAGGCCAGCGCCGTGTACTCCGGTCTGTACGTCTCGCCGGCCGCCTTCTCGGACGTCTTTCCGAAGCCCGACCACAACGCCGATCTCGTGAAGATCAAGCCGGGAGCCAACGCCAACACCGTCGCCAAGAACATCGAGTCCACCCTCAGCGCCGAGGGCGTCCAGGGCGACTCCATCCGCCAGATCATCAGCGACGCGCAGGCCCAGAACCGGTCGTTCTTCTACCTCATCCAGGGCTTCATGGGCATCGGCCTCTTCGTCGGCATCGCCGCCGTCGGCGTGATCGCCTTCCGCACCGTCGTCGAGCGTCGCCAGCAGATCGGCATGCTGCGTGCCCTCGGCTACACCCGCCGCGCCGTCGCCATCAGCTTCATCATGGAGTCCTCGTTCATCTCGCTCCTCGGCATCCTCAGCGGCATCATCCTTGGCCTTCTGCTCGCCGATCAGCTCCTGCTCGGCCAGGACTTCTCCGGCGGCGCCATCGAGAGCTTCTACATCCCCTGGATGGAGATCCTCATCTTCGGCGGCTTCGCCTTCATCGCCTCCCTGCTCATGACCATCATCCCGTCCCGGCAGGCGTCAAGCATCCCTATCGCGGAGGCGCTCAGGTACGAGTAAGCTGTGCGGCGAGCAGATGAAGACCGAGATCTACGAGTCCGACCCGTTTACGCCCAAGAAGGGCCGCCTCATCGCCAGCATCGAGAGCGAATACCGCTTCGAGAAGGGCGATGAGGTCTACTTCGACGACGAGCCCACCCGCCTCAAGGTCCGCATCATCGACGTCCGCCTCCACGTCAAGGGCAACGGCGACGTCTACCGCGACATCCTCGCCCTCAAGCTCTAGCCCCGCCGCCGCTGAACCCCGGCGGCATCTCCCCGGCCGGCCCGGGACTGCGATATCCGCTCGTTGACCGTTGATCGGGCCGGTGCTACATTGCGCAAAATTGCGCAATCTGGGCGTTTCCTCGCTAGCGAGCCCCGCGTAGGAGCCGGATGCCCATCGAGATCCCCGACGTTGTCATCGACCGCCTCCCCGTCTACGCGCGCGCCCTCGCATCGCTGGAGCGCGCCGGCCGGGAGGTCGTCAGCTCGCAGGAGCTCGGTACCCAGCTCGGCGTCACCCCCGCACAGATTCGCAAGGACCTCAGCTACTTTGGCCGCTTCGGAAAACAGGGCCGCGGCTACAACGTCCGCCGCCTCCTGGAGGAGCTGCACCAGATCCTCGGCCTCGACCGCCGCTGGACGATGGTCGTCGTCGGCGTCGGCCAGCTCGGCCGCGCCGTCCTCAGCTACGCCGGCTTCGCCCCACAGGGCTTCGAGATCATCGAGGCCTTCGATGCCGATCCCGCCGTCATCGGCTCCCGCATCGACCAACTCGTCGTCAAGCCGGCCGACGACATCCGCCAGATCCTCGGCGTGCGCTCCGTCGACATCGGCATCGTCGCCACCCCGGCCTCATCCGCGCAGAAGGTGATCGATGCGCTCGTCGACAGCGGCGTGAAGGCAATCCTCAACTACGCCCCGATCGCCGCTCACGTCCCCCACCACGTCCACGTCAAGGACATCGACCCCGTCCTCTCCCTCCAGTCCATGACCTTCTACCTCAAGAACGAAGTCGCACCCGCCGCCGCCAAGTAGCACCCGCCAACCGGCGCAGCCTCCATATACTTGCCCCGTGCCGGATCCTCGCCGATCGGAATTCCTCGCCGGTGTGCGCGCCCAGCTCCCGCTGCTGCTCGGCGTCGCCCCCTTCGGCATGGCCTACGGCGCCTACGCCGTGAAGTCCGGCATCGATACCGGTCTCGCCCAGGCGATGTCCGTCATCGTCTTCGCCGGTGCCAGCCAGTTCGTCGGCGTCCGCCTCATCGTCCAGGGCGTCCCCGCCGCCGTCATCGTCCTCACCGTCATGCTCGTGAACCTGCGCCACGTCCTCTACAGCGCGTCACTCGCGCCCTACGTCGAGCAACTCGACCGCCGCTGGCGCTGGCTCCTCGCCTACCTGCTGACCGACGAGGCCTACGCCACCGTGATCGCCCGCTACCGCCGCGACGGCGTATCGCCGTACGGCCACTGGTTCTTCTTCGGTGCGGCCGCCGCGCTCTGGGCGATCTGGCAGCTCAGCACCGCGCTCGGCGTCTTCGTCGGCGCTGCTGTCCCCGACTCATGGTCGTTGGACTTCGCGCTCCCACTCACCTTCATCGCCATCCTCGTCCCCACGCTCGGGCAGCGATCCGCCCTGGGCGCGGCCGCCGTCGCCGGGCTCGTCGCCGTCGTCGCGTTCCGCTGGCCCTACGGCGTCGGCCTCATCGCCGCTGCCGCCGCCGGCATGGCCGCAGGCATCGCCCTTGACCGCGCCCTGGGCGACGGCGAACTTCGAGCCGACGAGTTGGAGGCGATGCCGTGAGGATCTGGCTGATCGTCATCGCGATGGGCATCGCCACGTACGCCATCCGCCTGTCAGTGCTCGCCTTCGTCCGCCCCTCCGCCCTGCCGAGGCCCGTGCGCGAAGCCCTGCGCTTCGTCACCCCCGCCATCCTCTGCGCCATCATCGCCCCCGCCGTGCTCTACGCCGGCGAAAACGGCGCCTTCGACGCCGGCCCCGGAAACTCGCGCCTGGTCGCCGCGCTGCTCGCGACCGCCGTCGCTTGGACCGCGCGCAACGTCTGGCTCACCATCGGCGCCGGCATGGCCGCCCTCTGGCTCCTCCAGTGGCTCACCTGATCTCCGCAAAGCAGGCCTTTGCTACACTATCGCCACCCCGCGAGGTGTGCGCATGACCATCACCGCATCCGAGATCGAACAGAAGGCGCGAGAGGCGAAGCAGGCCGCCCGCAAGCTCGCCACGCTCTCGTCCGCGGTCAAGAACGCCGCCCTCACAGCCCTCGCCGACGCGCTCATCGCCCGCACCGACGAGATCCTCGCCGCCAACGCGCGCGACCTCGACCGCGGCCGCGCCGACGGCCTCTCGTCCGCCATCATCGACCGCCTCACCCTCAATCCCGACCGCGTCGCCGCCATCGCCAAGGACGTCCGCAACGTCGCCTCCCTCCCCGACCCCGTCGGCGAGACGCTCGAGATGCGCACCCTCCCCAACGGCCTCATGGTCGGCAAGATGCGCGTCCCCTTCGGCGTCATCGGCGCCATCTACGAGAACCGCCCCAACGTCACCGTCGACATCGCCTCGCTCTGCCTCAAGGCCGGCAGCGCCACCATCCTCCGCGGCGGCAAGGAGGCGCTCGACTCGAACGTCGTGCTGGGCCGCGTGATCCACGAGGCGCTCGAGTCCGCCGGCGTCCCCGCCGCCGCCGTGCAGATCATCGAGTCCAGCGACCGCGCCCTCGTCAGCGAGATGCTGGCGATGAAGCAGTACATCGACCTCGTCGTCCCGCGCGGCGGCGAAGAGCTCATCCGCTTCGTCGAGAAGAACGCCCAGATGCCCGTGCTCGTCGGCGGCATCGGCGTCTGCCACACCTACGTCGACCGCGCCGCCGACCTCGCCAAGGCCCGCGACATCGTCGTCAACGCCAAGACCCGCCGCTACAGCATCTGCAACGCGCTCGATACCGTCGTCGTCCACGCGGACGTCGCCGCATCGTTCCTGCCGCAGCTCGCCGCCGCCTTCGCCGAAAAGGGCGTCGAGCTCCACTGCGACGACCGCTCCTACGCCGTGCTCCAGGGCAAGCCCGGCGTCTCCCGCGCGACCGACGACGACTACGGCAAGGAGTGGCTCTCCCTCGTCGCCTCCGTGAAAGTCGTCGATTCGTACGAGGACGCCGTCGACTTCATCTATCGCTACTCCAGCGGCCACTCCGACGCCATCGTGACAGAGGACTACACCACGGCCATGCGCTTCCTTCGCGAAGTCGACACCGCCGTCTGCTACGTCAACGCGAGCACGCAGTTCACCGACGGCGCCCAGTTCGGCCTCGGCGCCGAGATCATCGACGCCACGCAGAAGTTCCACGCCCGTGGCCCCGTCGGCCTCCGCGAGATCTGCACCTACAAGTGGATCGTCTTCGGCACCGGCCAGACCCGCCCGGCGTAGCCCGCTTCGCCCCTTAGGACGCCGGCGTTACTCCCCCTCGCCGCGCACGCGGCTTCCGCACCCGCAGCACGTTCACCCCGCCGTCGTCGAACAGCAGCGGCACCGTCGACGACACGTCGACCTGCCCCGCGTACTCGCAGGTCCTCCGCGAACCCCGCCTCCAGCAGCGCCCGCCCGTGCTTCGATTGCCCGAAGATCCGCCCGGCGTCGCCCCGGTACCAGTGCCACAGGTGCAGCGCCGCCCACGCCTCGTCCGTCAGCGCGATCGTAGCGTCCAGCTCCCGCACCGCTTCGACGATCGACCCCGCCGCCGCCGTGTCCTCCAGGCTGAACGCCGTTCCCTTCTCGACGCCGGCGCACACAACCGCGACGTCTAGCCGGCGCTTCGCCGCCTCCTCGACCACCCGCGCCGCCGCTGCCCGCCGGTTCGTCAGCGCCGCCGCGACCACCACCGGCGCCGCCGCCACCGCCGCGATCGCCCGTGTGCCGTTCGTCGTCAGCAGCACCGCCGACTTTCCCCGGAACGACAGCTGCGAGAACTCCGCCGGCGAGTTGCCGTAGTCGAACCCCGGCGGCGGCACCGCGCGGATCTCCCCGCACAGCAGCGCGAAGTTGTTGAGCGCCAGCTTGCGCGCCTGCTGCAGGTTCCGGCTGATGATCGCCCGCAGCAGCCCGCCCTCGAACATCGCCACCAGCGACGTCGTCGCCCGCAGCACGTCGACGACCGCCACCGCCTGCGTCCGCGGCTCGCGCACCAGCCCCGGCGTCAACGCGACCGTGATCTTCATGCATCGAGCGTACGACCGCACCGCCCCCGCGTCGAGCGAACGGCCGTCAACTTTGACGCCCTCCCCCGTCAGACGTCAACGCGGCCGTGGCTCCCCTTCCAGCTTCACGCCTCTCGCTTCCTTCTTCCCGTGATCCCCTATCATTCCCTCATGGCGCGAATCGAGGCGTCGATCGAGGACTTCGGCACGCGGGTCGCCGCGCTGCCCCGCAGCTTCTGGCGCCGCCGCGCCGATACCTCCCTCGCGCCGCTGCCCGGCGGCATCCGCCTCGCCGTCCTCACGTCGCCCTTCATCGTCCGCTGGGCCGCCTGGCTCGTCGCCGTTCTCATCGTCTTCCTCGCCAACGAGCCCGACATCAACACCCGCTTTGAGCCCTGGCTCCTGCTCGGGACCATGGCCCAGACCGCGCTCGTCACCTTCTACGTCCCCGTCATTCGCCCCGCCCTGCTCCCCGCCCTGCGCCGCTGGTTCGAGACGCCGGAGAACAACGACGTCCTCGCGCTCGGCCTCGCTGACCTCGTGCTGTCGATGATGGCCGTCTACCTCAGCGGCGGCTGGGGCAGCCCCTACTACCACTTCGCCCTCACCGCACTCCTCATCCCCGCCTTCTTCCTCACCTTCCGTGGCGTGCTCATCCTCGGCGGCGCCTTCATGGCCACGTACGTCTTCGGCCTCGTCACCTTCGGCGCCGGCATCCACGGCGGCTGGAAGGACACCAACCTCAACAGCTTCATCGGTGCCATGGTCACCCCCCTCCTCGTCGCTCTCGTGCCGAACTACCTCGGCACCGTCCTCCGCGAGCTGGAGGCCGCGCGGCAGGACGCCGTCGAGGCGCTCGGCGACAGCGAGCTCCTCTACCGCGTCGCCCGCGCCTTCCTCGAAGGCGGCCGCCGTCCCGCGGGCGTGCTCCCCAACGTCGTCGCCTCCACGCTCGAGGCGTCGCGCTTCGACCACGTGCTCTTGCTCGTCCAGCGGCCCGACGCCGTGGAGGTGTACGGCGCCGATGTCGACCCGCCGCCCGATGTCGGTGCGCTCAACGAAGCGTTCACCACCGAAGGTGCGCGCACCGTCGTCGCCTCCTCGCTGCCCCCGCCCCTCGATCAGGCCATGCGCGACTGCGCCTGGTGCGGTGTCGTCCCGCTCCGCTCCTCCGACGGCATCGAGGGCTGGGTGATCGCCGGCACGCGCGAGCGCCCCGCCGCCATCCTCCACGACGTCCGCCTGCTCGACGCCATCGCCGGCCAGATCGCCCTCGGCGTCCGCAACATGCGCCTGACCGCCCGCGTCGCCGAGCTCGCCGCCGAAGGCGAGCGCGGCCGCATCGCCCGCGAGATCCACGATGGCATCGCCCAGATGGTCTACATGCTCTCGCTCAGCCTCGAGACCGCCATCGACCGCGTCGGCGGCGATCCTGAGGAGCAGCGCCAGCGCCTGAAAGACCTCACCGCATTGGCGAAGCACGCGCTGTGGGAGGTGCGGCAGTACATCTTCGACCTCCGCCCGCTGCTTAGCGGCGACGAGGGCCTCGTCGGCGCCGTTCAGGGCCAGGTCAAGGAGTTCCAGGCCGTCTCCGACATGCCCGTCGAGCTCGCCATCACCGGCGAGCCGGCCCGCCTGCCCATCGAGACCAGCGCAGCGCTCTACCGCATCGTGCAGGAGGGCCTCGGCAACATCTTCCGCCACGCGCGCGCCTCGAAGGTCGAGATCGGCCTCGCGTTCGACGACGGCACTGTCGCGCTCGCCATCAGCGACGACGGCGTCGGCATGGGCGAGAGCGAGCCCGGCGCCCGCATCGGCTACGGCATGGGCAATCTCCGCGAGCGCGTCGAAGGCCTGCATGGTACGCTCGCCGTCCGCAGCGAGCCCGGCGAGGGCACCAGCATCCACGTCACCGTCCCCGTTGGAGGAGAGGCATGACCACGAAGTTGATGATCGTCGACGATCACGAGGTCGTCCGCATGGGCCTCCGCGCCGCGCTCGAAGTCGAGGCAGACTTCACCGTCGTCACGGAGGCCGGCAACGGCCGCGATGCCGTCGACAAGGCCCGCGCGCACCAGCCCGACATCGTCCTCATGGACGTCCGCATGGACGGTATGGACGGCATCGAGGCCTGCCGCGAGATCCGCAGCGAGCTCCCGCGGACAAAAGTGCTGATGCTCACGTCGTTCGCCGAGGAGGAGACGGTCGTCGCCGCACTGCTCGCCGGCGCCTCGGGCTACGTCCTCAAGAACGTCGCACGCTCGCGCCTGCTCGAAGCGCTCCGCTCCGTCGCCCGCGGCGAGTCGATGCTCGACTCGAAGGTCACGAAAGGCGTGCTCGAAAAGCTCGTCTCACAGAAACAGGCCGCGTCCAACGACGATGGCCCCGAGCTCACGGCGCGCGAGCTGGAAGTGCTCGCCCTCATCTCCGAAGGTGCCACGAACAAGGAGATCGCCGCGAAGCTCGTCGTCAGCGAGAACACCGCCCGCAACCACGTCAGCCACATCCTCTCCAAGCTCGGCTTCAGCCGCCGCTCGGAGGCCGCGGCCTACGCCGTCAAGAAGGGCCTCGTCCGCGACGAGTAACGGGGGCGGACCTCAACACCGTTGCCCCGTCTACGCCTGCCCGGTGATGTCCGCCACGTGGCCGTTCACGTGCGCCACCGCCACCGCCATCAGCACCTGCCCCAGCGATCCCGTGAGCCCGCCCGACGACCTGATCGGCCGCGCTAGCATCTCCGCGTCCGCGCCCTCCACCGCCGCGATCGTCCGCGCCCGGTTCGCCTCCAGCTCGTCGATCAGCTCCGCGACGCTCGCGCCCGCGCGCTTCTCCACCTGCCGCGCGTTGTAGTCGTCGACCCCGCCCCGCATCGGCCGCGACGCTACCCCGGCGCTCTCTCCCTCGCTCGTCCGGCGCACCCCACCGGACGAGGGCGGTGGACTCGCCGCCGATGCCGGGCTCGCGGCCGGCGCCTCCTTCGCCACGTCCAGCAGCCGCGCGTACGTCCACTCGATCGCCGCCACGTGCGCCAGGATCTGTCGCGCGTTCCACCCGTTCTCGTATCGCCCGCCCTCGAACGCCGCCGCGTCCATCGCCCGCAGCGCCGCCACCGCCTTCTCGCCGCTGTCCCGCAGCGCGCTCAGAACGTCTTCCTTCGTCGGCGCCGGCCGCTCAGCCATCTCTGTCCTCCGATTCTGACGTCACCCGTGCAGTCGATAGTTTTATTGTAGTAAGAGCCCCCTTGCGCGCTACCCGTGCCGGACCGGCGCTCTCGTCACTCTTGACACGCCAGCCGCACGATGTAACGCCCTGGGAGGGTGCCCGTTCTTGTGTATGTCGAAGGAGGCGGGGCCTTCGACAGCAAACGGGGTACGGCAGCAATGCCGCACTCCGTTTGTTCGTTCAGCGCGCGGCCACCCGCGCGCCGGCGCGCGCCTCGATCCCAATCGTTAGGGTTCCGTGTCGTTCCGGTGAGCTTGCGCGCACAGCCTCACTCGAACGCTTCGTCGGGTTGCCGCCCTCCGCGTCGATCCGGTACACATAGGCAACACATACCGGAGCCCACAGGTAAGCCCCTGTTGAACGTCCTGTTTGCCTCAGTTGAGATGAGCCCGCTCGCGAAAGTGGGCGGCCTTGGCGACGTCGCGGGCTCGCTCCCCCGTGCCCTGCGCGCCACCGGCGCCGACGTCCGCATCGCTATGCCGATGCACGGCGCCATCGAGCGCACCACGCTGAACCTCAACCATGTCGCCCGCAACGTCGAGGTGCCGTGGCCCGACGGTCCACAGCACGTCGATGTCTGGCGCGCCGAGGTCCGCGGCGTCCCCGTCTACATGCTCGAAAACGAGCGCTACTTCGGCCGCAAGACCGTCTACGGCTTCGATGATGACCTCCAGCGCTTCATGTTCTTCTGTGATGCGCTCCTGGCCGCCGGCCCCCACCTGGCCTTCCATCCGGACGTCGTCCACGCGCAGGACTGGCACTCGTCCTTCCTCATGACGCGCCTGGCCGCCAATCCGTCCCACCCGTGGTCCAATGCCGGCCGCGTCTTCACCATCCACAACCTCGGCCTGCAGGGCAACTTTGATGAAGGGTTCGCGCACTACCACGGCATCGATCGTGCCCAGCTCGCCCCGCCCGAGGGCCTCCCCTGGGGCATCGGCCTCAGCGGCATGGCGCAGGGCATCATGCACGCCGACCGCGTCAACACCGTCAGCGACACCTACGCGAAGGAGATCATGACGCCGGAATACGGCGCCGGCCTCGATGCGCTTCTTCGCGCCCGCTCCGCCGTCGTCTCCGGCATCGTCAACGGCATCGACTACGACGAGTTCAACCCGCAGACCGACCGCGCCATCAAGAGCCACTACAGCGCCGACGCGTTCGAGGGCCGCGCCGCCAACAAGAGCGCCCTCCAGGAGGAAGCCGGCCTCCCCGTCAACGAGCGCACCATCGTCTTCGGCGCCGTGACGCGGCTCTGGGCACAGAAGGGCATGGACTTCACCGCCGGCGCCTTCGACCACCTGCTCGCCTCGAACGACATGCAACTTGTCGTCCTCGGCACCGGCGACGAGGCCATCCACCACATGCTGCTCGATCTGCAGGCGAAGTACCCGGACAAGACGAAGATCTGGCTCGACTTCGACCCGCCCCTCGGCCAGCGCATCTACGCCGGCTGCGACGTCTTCCTCATGCCGTCGCGCTACGAGCCCTGCGGCCTCGGCCAGCTCATCTCACTCCGATACGGCACCGTCCCGCTCGCGCGCCGCACCGGCGGCCTCGCCGACACCGTCGAAGAAGCCGACCTGCAAGCGCACACCGGCAACGGCTTTCTCTTCGAGCACCCCAACGCCGAAGACCTGGAGCGCGCCGCCGAGCGTGCCTACACCGCGTTCCAGGACGTCGCCGGCTGGCGCGAGCTACAGCTCCGCGGCATGCGACAGGACTGGTCCTGGGGCCGCGCCGCCGGCAAGTACCTGCAACTCTACGACGCCGCTCACGCCGCCCGACTCCACGCTCGCGGGGTTCTCGGCGGATGAGCGACGCCGCCCTGTTCGGAGGCATCGACCTGGGCGGTACGAAGATTCTGGTCCTGGTGGCGGACGCCCGGGGCCAGGTTGTCGGAAGCGCCCGCGTAGCCACGGATGCCGCCAGGGGCCCGGAGCCCGTCATCGACCACATCATCAACGCCACGAATGAGGCCGCCGCCGAAGCTCACGTAGCCGTGACCGCCCTCCGCGGTGTCGGCGTCTCCGCTCCCGGACCGGTCGAAACTGCCGAGGGCGTCATCACGCAGCCCCCGAACCTCCCCGGTTGGCGCGACGTCCCCCTCGCCCGCATCCTCACCGATCGTCTCAAGACCTCCGTCGTGCTCGAAAACGACGCCAACTGCGGCGCCGTCGGCGAGCACCGCTTCGGCGCCGGCCGCGGCTACCGCCACATGCTCTTCGTCACCATCAGCACCGGCATCGGCGGCGGCATCATCATCGAAGACAAGCTCTACGCCGGCGCCTCAGGCGCCGCGGGGGAGGTCGGCCACATCGGCGTCTCGGTCGAGGGGCCCGTCTGCGGCGCCGGCCACGTCGGCTGTCTCGAGGCCTTCGCCTCCGGCACCGCCATCGCCGCCCGCGCCCACGAGGCCATCGCTGCCGGCGAGCTGCCGCTCACGGCCAGTCTCGCCGAAAAGGACCCCCCGCTTTCGGCCGAAACCGTGTACGAGGCCGCCCGCCAGGGCGAATCCGGGGCCGCCGCCATCATCAAGACCGCCGGCCAGTACCTGGGCATCGGTCTCGCCAGCCTGATCAACGCCTTCAATCCCCAGGCGATCATCATGGGAGGCGGCCTGACCAACATGGGTCAGGCGATTCTGGGCCCCGCGCTCGAAACCGCGCGCGCCCGGTCGTTCGCGCAGTCCTTCGCGGACGCACGCATCGTGGTAGGGGAGTTGGGAGAACGGGCGCCTGCGCTCGGGGCCATCGCGGTCGCAAAGGACCGCGACGCCCGGGGAGTTGCCTGAGACCGACAACGTGGTGGGGCCGCGGCACATTGCTGCCGATAATCCACACGGGACGGTGCCTCGCACAACGCACGCCCAAGGGGTGGGGTATGGATACGATCCGCGTCCGTGGCGTGGCCGAGACGGCCCGCGGGGAGCGCGCGCGTCTCGCCAAGCTGGCGATCGTCGTCTTCCTCTGGCAGGCCGCCGTTGGCATCTACTTCCTGTCGCTCGTCCAGCAGTACCTGCCGGAAGCCCTCCACAGCGGGCTCGCCTTCCCGGGATACGCCATGGCCTCCTATGGAGTCGCAAAGTTCGCCTGGCAGCCCGTCGCCGGCTGGGTCGCTGACCGCGTCGGCCGCCGCGTCACGATGGTCGCCGGCATGGCGCTCAGCATCCCCGTCCTCACGCTCATGATGGAAGTGCCCGACGAACGCGCCTTCCTCGCCTTCTCCGCGCTCCTCGGCGTCGGCGCCGCCACCATGTGGCCAGCCTTCATGGCCCACGTCGGTGACACCACCCCCCGCTCGCGCCGCGCCAGCACCATGTCGCTGCTCAACGTCGCTCAGATGGCCGGCATCGGCGCCGGCACGCTCTGCGGCGTCCTCATGGTCGACTTCGTCACCTACGCCGGCGCCTTCTGGGCCTGCATCGGCTTCAGCGCCCTCGCCCTCGCGATGGTCATCCGCGGCGTCGACAACGACGCCGGCCGCCGCATCGCCCGCCCGGTCGAGCGTGACGACCGCCCCGAGCCGGCCACCGGCAGCTGGACCCCGGGCATCGCGATGCTCTCGGTCATCGTCCTCTTCCTCACGCTCGGCACCAGCCTGCACACGCCGATGATCGGCGCCTACACGCACGATGTCCTGCAGGTGCGTATGTCCTTCCTCGCGCTGCTCTTCCCCGCCCCCGCGCTGCTGGCCGCCATCGCGCTCTGGAAGTTCGGCGGCGTCGCTGATCGATACGGCCGCCACGTCGCGCTCGTTGGCGGCCTCATCGTCGCCTCGGTCTGCATCTTCGCGCTCACGCTCACACGCAGTCCCTTCATCGCCGTAAACCTCGTCGTGCTCGCCGCCCTCGCGTACGCCATCACCATCCCCGCCTGGGGCGCCGCCGCACTCGACGCCACCGACGTCGGCAGCCGCGGCCTCTGGCTCGGCGCACTCAGCGCCGTGCAGGGGCTCGGCGTCGCCGCCGGCCAGGCCCTCGGCGGCGTCATCGGCGGTCTCTGGGGCCCCCTCGCCCCGTTCAAACTCGCCGCCCTGCTCCTGATGGTCGCCGTCGCCCTCATCGTCACCCAGCTGAAGCTGCCTCGACGCACGCGCGCCCACGACCTGCCCGAACCGCTCGCCGCGCTGCCCGTAGCCATCCCCGTCTCAGACTGACGCCGCCCGTAACAAACGCTACGCAAGGTTTGCGCGCCGTCGCGGCGCACGCGGCATCTATACTGATCGAGTGCCTCGCCGATCACACCGGTTCGTCGCGTTCCTCGTCTTCTCGCTCTGCGCCTGCGCCGCATTGACCGGCTGCGGCATCGTCGGCGGCGCTTCCGCCACCAACACGCCCACGGCCACCGCTACCCCCACCATCACGCCGACGCCCACGTACACGCCGACGATCACGCCCACGCCGACCCCGACCGACACGCCGACGCCGATCCCCACCCCGACACCGCCTCCTCCTGACGCGGAACTTTCGCAGGGCCGCACTGCCGTGCTCCACGTCGCCGGCGGCGGCGCATCCGGCGCGTCAGCCGTGTTCCTCGGACGCACCTACCAGATGGTTCCGGACGACACAGGCTTCTGGATCCCCATCGGCGCCGGCGCGACTGTCGAGCCCGGGGATCACGACGTCGTTGTCACGCTCACCGACGCCGACGGCGCCGTCCTCCAGACCGAACATCTCCTCGTGCAGGTCGACCCGACCACCTTCCCGACGGAGAACATCGATATTGCCGTCGGCGGGCCAAACGGCCTGCAGCCCGCGAGCGAGGAACAGAAGGAGCTCGACATCCGCGCCGCCCTCTTCGCGGTCGAAAGCCCCGTCAAGCTCTGGAGCGGCCCCTTCATCGTCCCCGTGCCGGGCCCCATCACCACCGAGTTCGGCACTGCCCGCAGCTACAACAACGGCCCGATCGGCGAACACCACAGCGGCACGGACATCGGCGCCGATGAAGGCACACCCGTCGTCGCCGCCGCGACCGGCCGCGTCGTCTTCGCTGGCCTGCTGGTCGAGCGCGGCCTCTCCGTCATCATCGATCACGGCCTCGGCGTCTTCACCGCTTACCACCACCTGTCGTCCTACAACGTCGCTGAAGGTCAGGACGTGCAGCAGGGCGAGGTCATCGGCGCCGTCGGCATGACCGGCCTCGCCACCGGCCCCCACCTCCACTGGGAACTCGTCGTCGGTGGCCAGAACGTCGATCCCGAGTACTGGACCTACCAGGGTGTCGCACCCTAGCCCCGCGGCGCTCGCCGCTCCTCCTTCGTACGACGTCCACGAGGTCTACTCCACGCTCGAGCGCGCCTACGCCGGTCAGACGTGGCACTGGATGCCCGACGCCGTCAGCGGCCCGTTCGACGTCATCGCCGGCGCCGTGCTCGTCCAGCACACCACCTGGATCAACGCGACGCGCGCCCTCGACGCGCTCCGTGCCGCCGGCGCGCTCGATCCGGCCGCCCTCGTCCGGATGGACGAAGACCAGATCGCCGCGCTCGTCCGTGTCAGCGGCACACCCAGCGTGAAGGCCCGCCGCCTCCGCGCCGTCGCCGAGACCATCGCAAGCGCCGGCGGCCTCGATGCCCTCCTCGCGCTCCCCGCCGACGAACTTCGCGCGACGCTGCTCGCCACCCACGGCATCGGCCCCGAGACCGCCGACGCCATCGCGCTCTACGCCGCCGGCAAGCCTGTCTTCGTCATCGACAACTACACGAAGCGCCTCTTCCGCCGCCTCGCGCTCGGCCCGGAGACCGACGGCTACGACGCGTGGCAGCGCTGGTTCCACGATGCCCTCCCGCGCGATGTCGCGCTCTATCGGAACTACCACGCCTACATCGTCCTCCACGGCAAAGCGCTCTGCCGCCCCGTCCCGCGCTGCGCCTCCTGCCCGCTGCGCCCGCGCTGTCCCGAAGGGCTGCGCCGCTGCCCCGAGGGCCTGCGCCGATGACGCGCGCGATCGCCCTGTTGGTGATCGTTGCCGCGTTCGGCGCCCTCGCCGCCACGTCGATCAGCTGCGGTGCCGCCCGCAGCGTCCGCGACCGCATCACCGGCGCCACGCCTCGCCCCACCAGCACGCCGACCTACACCCCCACCCTCACTCCGACCGCCACCCCCACGGCCACGCCGACGCCCGTCCCCACGCCGACGCCCGAGTTGCCGCTGAACCCCACCGGCCTCGAGCGTTGGGATAACCTCCCTGTGAGCTACTGCATCTCCTCGGCCGGCGCCGGCTACGTCAGCCACGATCTCTTCGTCCTCTCCGTCCAGCGCGCCTTCGCCACCTGGGGCGTACCCGTCGACTACACCGGCGACTGCGGCGCGCCGAAGCAGGACGACGGCGCCAACACCATCGGCTGGGGCGTGCTCAACTCAGAGCCCGATCTGACCTACGAGGCCGGTGTCACCCAGCGCACGAGGTCGGAGTGCCGCTCCAACTGCGATCCCAACGACAAGGTGAAGCTCATCGAAGCCGATATCGTCATCGACTCAGCGCCGCCCGAAGAGTTCCGCACCGCCAACTGCCTCTACGCCACGCTCCTGCACGAGACCGGCCACTTCCTCGGACTCGAACACCTGCCCGCACCAGCCGTCATGGAAGCCGAGACCTCCGGCTGCCGCACGCAACTCACCGCCGCCGACCGCCAGGCCCTCCTCGATCGCTACGGCGCCCGCGCCCACCCCCAGTAGCCATCGCTCTCCTGGCTTCGTCCCGGATCACGAACGCTCGCCGGGGTTCTGTGCTAACGTAGGGCAGGCACACAGCGGCCAACGCCCCCTGATACCAACCAGGGGGGCACAGATCCCAGAGATTTGCACCTCCACCGCAATAGCGACCGAGCGACGTCGAACGGCGACGGCCGCCCTCGTGCTACTCGGACGTCCGCACCTCGACGCGGCCGTGCGGATACCACACACAACAAGGTTGAGCGCGATCTCTCGTTCCCCACAGCAAGAATGGATAAACGACATGGACTCCAACCGGCGCGTTGCACTGGTAGCGGGCGTATTCTTCCTGCTCACCTTCGTCTCCTCGATCGGCGCCCTCCTTCTCTACGGCCCGCTGCTGAACCATCCCGACTACGTTCTCGGTGCGGGCGCCGACACGCGGATCTCCCTGGGCGCGTTCTTCGAAGTGATTCTCGTCATCACCAACGCCGGGACCGCCATTGTCCTGTTTCCGATTCTGAAACGGCAGAGCGAAAGCATCGCCCTCGGCTACGTCGCCTCACGCGTTCTTGAGTCGACCGTCATCGCCATTGGCATCGCCTGCGTCCTCGCCGTCGTCACGTTGCGACAGGATCTTCACGGCGCGACGGGAGCGGACGCCGCCTCGCTCGTCACCGTCGGCAGGTCGCTCGTCGCGATCCATGACGCGACGTTCCTGCTCGGGCCAGCGTTCTGTGCCGGCATTGGGAACGGGATGCTGCTGGGTTACCTGATGTTTCGGTCCGGTCTGGTGCCGCGGCGCCTGGCCCTTCTCGGGCTCGTTGGCGGTCCGCTGGCCTTCGCCGCCGCCACCGGCGCGCTGTTCGGGCTCTTCGACCAGACCTCGCTCCCGTCGTTCATCCTCACCGCGACGGAAATACTCTGGGAGGGTTCGCTCGGCGTCTATCTCACCGTCAAGGGATTCAAGGCCTCTCCCCTTACCGCCATCGACGACTCGCGCGACCTGGACGCGCCGCCAAAGGGTTCGCGTCCGGTGTTGGCCGCCGCCGTCGCGCCGCTTCTTCCGTAGCGCGCAGACAGGGAAATGCGACCGCAAGGGCGGCCCCACGTGGCCGCCCTTGTTCGTATCGAACGCTCACCGCTATCGGGAATCTACTCGCCCAACTGCTGGATCCACGCCCGCACGTCGCGCCCGTTGATCTCGATGAACGCCACCGTCCCCAGCCGCCGCGTCAGGTTGCGCGGAAACGTCGGACTGCCCGGATTCACCAGCAGCACCCCCCGCATCTCCTCGATCTCCGGCACGTGCGTGTCCCCGTGCACCAGCACGTCGACGCGTCCGCCGAAGTGGTGCTCCATGATCGATTCCAGCGTCCGGTGCGGCGGCCACTCCGGCAGCGTTGCGTCGTGCACCATCCCGATCCGCAGCCCCTCCGCGTCGAGCGTCTGCACCGGCTTCATGCGCGCGTCCTCCGGACACACAGGCCGCCCGCCGCCGCCGTCGTCGCCGTTCCCGCGCACCGCCAGCACCGGCGCCCCGCACCGCTCCTCCAGCCAGTCCAGCACCTCCACGACGTGCAGGTCACCCGCGTGCAGGATCACGTCGACGCCCCGCAGCGCCTCGTACGCCTCGTCCCACAGCGGCCCCGCCTCCGGATAGTGCGTGTCCCCGATCACCCCGATCTTCATCGCCCGCAGTCTAGTACCGACAGCACAGAAAGCTTCAGCGCCCGCGCGCCACCGAACCGTCATCCCGATCGTAGCGCAGGATCTCGGCCGTCGATCTCCCGCACGTGCGATCCAGCGGTCTCGCACAACTCGTCGAGCATCACTCGACCAAAGGGGTGCAGGGAGCGCAGCGCCCCGCAGGTCGAAGATCACCGGAAGAGGGGGTCCGAGGGATGTCCCCAAGGAGACATGGACTCTATCGCGCCTTGGACCAGAGTCGAGCGCGTGAGAACAGCGCCAGGTCCACCACCAACGCCGCCCCCAGCAGCGCCACGCCGAACGGCCAGTAATCCCACCACGGCAGTCCGTGCTGCCAGAAAAGATAGAACGGATGCACGGGTGACCTCCACTGGCCAGGTGATCCGCGACCAACCCGACGCCAGGAAACCGTGTTCGTTCCACCGGTTCGCCACGAACAGCGGCAACATCAACAGCAGCAGCGCCGCCAAGCGAAAGTACGTGCGTCGCAACGGATCGATGAGCCAATTCATGCGCCGTCATACTCTTCGCCCGCCACTTTGCAAGCCATCTACGTCGCCGAGACCAAGTGCGCAAGCGGAGGTGCAGGGAGCGCAGCGCCCCTGCCGGGGGGCTCCGGGGGGTGTCCCCCCGGAAACTCTCCTTTAAGGGTGGTGCAGGGTACGCGCCAGCGGACACAGCACCACCCGCACAGCGCAAAACGAAAACCCCCGTCTCCGGGGGTTCATCTCGTTTCAACCAGCTTGGCCGTTACGCCGGCTT
The DNA here is from genome assembly GCA_963843685.1 of uncultured Chloroflexia bacterium. Taxonomy (GTDB): domain Bacteria; phylum Chloroflexota; class Dehalococcoidia; order DSTF01; family JACRBR01; genus DASQHL01. The sequence continues at coordinate 51,570 of CAWJLO010000027.1, read as the reverse complement.
CGTCTGGCTCCGCAGGCACCGCGTGCAGATCCTCACCCGCACCTTGTCCCCGCCGACGTGCACCACCTGCTTGTGCAGGTTCGGCCGGAACGCCCGGTTCGTCTTGTGCGCCTCACGCTCCCACCGCCCCGAGTGCCGGTGCCGGATGTTCCGTCCGAACGTCGTCCCTTTGCCGCACACTGCGCAGATCGCGGGCATGTCGCCTGTACCTCGCCGGGTCTGAGACCCGTGTTAGAATCGTGAACGCGGCACTCTAGCACGCAATTCGAATCTGAGGCAACCCGCCGAGCATGCCCGAACCCCGCTCACAACCAGCCCCGACCAGCCCGGCCCCCCCGCCGGGCATCGACGGGCCGGCGCTCGCGCGCGCCTTCCGCGGCGGCTGGACCGCCCTTCGCGATCAGGCCCCCGCCCTCAACGCCATCAACGTCTTCCCCGTCCCCGACGGCGACACCGGCACAAACATGTCCCTCACGATGCGCGCCGCCATCGAGGAGATCGACCGCGCCCCAAGCGACTCGCTACCCGACGTGACCGCCGCCGCCGCCCAGGGCACCCTCATGGGCGCCAAGGGCAACTCCGGCGTCATCCTCTCCCAGATCGTCGGCGCCTTCGCGGGCGAAGACACCGCCGCGATCGACGCCCACGCGCTTGATGCGCGCGCCCTCGCCCGCATCCTCGACCGCGGCCGCGCCGCCGCCTACCGCGTCGTCACGAACCCGCGCGAGGGCACGATCCTCACCGCCATCACCGCCGCCGCCGAAGCAGCGTCGCAGATCGATGCCGCCGCCTCCGTCGAAGACGCGCTCGCCGCCGCCACCGCCGCCGCGCACGACGCCGCCCGCCGATCGCCCGAGCTCATGCCGCTCCTCAAGGAGGCCGGCGTCGTCGATGCCGGCGCGCAGGGCCTCTACGTCATGCTCGACGGCATGCTCCGCGCCCTCCGCGGCGAGACCGCGCCCGCCCGCACCGACGATCTCGGCGCAATCGATCCCGCCTGGCTCGCCGCTACGTCCGGCGCCCACGCCGAAGGCGATCGCGCGGGCTACTGCACCGAATTCGTGATCCACGCCCCCTCGCTCGACTCCAACATGGTGCGCGACCTGATGCGCCCGCTCGGCGGCAGCCTCATCGTCGTCGCCGGCCCCGACGTCACGCGCGTCCACCTCCACACCCCGGCGCCCGAGGCCGCCTTCGCCGCCGCCCGCGCGCTCGGCACGCTCTCCCACGAGAAGGCCGACGACATGGAGGCGCAGTTCCGGCGCCTCGCGGCCACCCCGTCTGGCGCGCGCCCCGCCGCTGCCGCGCTGGCCGTCGTGGCCGTCGGAGCCGGCCCCGGCATCGAGGCCCTCCTCCGCTCCATCGGCGCCACCAGCGTCGTCCTCGGCGGCCAGACGATGAACCCCAGCGCCGGCGAGATCCGCGCCGCCATCGACTCCGCGATCGAAGCGACCGGCGCCGCAGACGTCATCGTCCTCCCCGACAACAAGAACGTCATCCTCGCCGCCCGTCTGGCCGCCGAACATCTCCCCGGCCGCGTCCACGTCGTCCCCGCGTCGACCATCCCGCAGGGCGTCGCCGCGCTCGTCGCCCTCAACGCCGAAGCCCCCTTCGAAGACAACGTCGCCGCCATGGAGCGCGCCGTCGCCGCCGTCCGCACCGGCGAGGTCACGCTTGCCGCCCGCGCCACGCGCGTCCACGGCATCGATGTCGCGGAGCGCCAGCCGATCGGCCTCGTCGACGGCGATCTCGTCGTCGCTGAACCCACCATTCCCGACGCCGTCCGCGCCTGCGTCCGCCGCATGCTCGAAGACCGTCCCGGCGCGTTGGTCACCCTCTACGCCGGCGAGGGCGTCACGCTGGACGACGCGCAAAGCCTCGCCGGCGCCCTGAACGACGAACTCCACGTCGACGTCGAGGTCGTCGATGGCGGCCAGCCCCACTACCCTTACCTGATCGGCGTCGAGTAATGACCGTACACATCGTCACCGACAGCACCTGCGACATCCCCCGCGCCCTCGTCGAAGAGCTGCGCATCACCGTCATCCCGCTCACTATCCAGATCGGCGACGAATCCTTCCGCGACGGCCAGGACCTCACCGCCGACGAGTTCTACATCCGCCTCGCGGAGATGAAGCACGACCTCCCCACCACGTCGCAGCCGCCCCCCGCCCTCTTCGAGCACGCCTATCGCCACCTCTCGTCCTTTGGCGACGTCGTGTCCGTCCACCTCTCGCACAAGTTCAGCGGCACCGTCGACACCGCCCGTCGCGCCGCCGAGGACGTCGCCGCCGACAAGATCAGCGTCGTCGATTCCGGCTCCGTCTCCATGGGCCTCGGCATGTGCGTGCTCGCCGCCGCCCGTGCCGCCCGCGACGGCGCCTCCCGCCACGACTGCGTCGCCGCCGCCGAGTCCGTCGCCGCCCGCCTCCGCATCGCCGTCGCCTTCGAGACGCTGGAGTACCTCCGCCGCGGCGGCCGCATCGGCCGCGCCCAGGCCTTCCTCGGCGGCCTCCTTCGCCTCAAACCCATCCTCACCGTCAAGGACGGCGAAGCCTTCCCCGTCACCCGCGTCCGCTCCCACGAAAAGGCCCTGGACGAGCTCGCGTCGCTCTCCACGAAGCACCAGCCGATCTCCGAGGTCGCCATCCTCCACACCACCACGCCGGACGACGCCGACGTCCTCGCCGAGCGCGTGCGCGAAGCCCTCCCCGGCGTCCCCATCCACCTCGGCCGCTTCGGCCCCGTCCTCGGCGTCCACGGCGGCCCCGGCATGCTCGGCATCGCCGTCGTCGAGGGCTGATCGCCGGTCAGCGGACGCCGCGCATAAATGTCATAATGCACCAGCGGCGGCGCAACACCCCGTCGGCCCGCCGCGCGACCTCCAGCCTGTCGAACGTACGCGCCATGTGTTGGCGCGTTTCTTGACAGCCCTGTGACATACGGATTGACGGGCTGAGACGCGGCGCAGACAATCGCTGCACGATACTGGTCGGCACGATACCCCGCGGTCAGGGGGGCAGGGTCAATGAGGCAGCTCAAGCTCGGTCTGGCGCTCGGTGCCGGTGGCACCAAGGGCGCGGCGCACGTCGGCGTGTTGGGTGTACTCGAACGCGCCGGCATCCCCGTCGATATGGTCGCCGGCACAAGCATCGGTTCGCTCTACGGCGGCGTCTACGCGGTCGGCCACAGCGTCCAGGAGATGGACGAGGGCATCCGCAGCCAGCCGCCCGCCGACGTCATCAACTTCTTCCGCCACCGCCTCAAGCTCCGCCACAACAACCGCCTCGCCCGCCGCTTCTACGAGGCGCTCGCCGGCCACCACATCGAGGCGCTCCCGATCAAGTTCGCCGCCACCGCCTCCGACATCGTCGAGCACCGCTCCGTCACCATCGCTTCCGGCCCCCTGATCGACGCGATCGAGGCCAGCATCGCCATCCCCCTGATCGCGCGCCCCGTCCACCACCAGGGCCGCCGCCTGCTCGATGGCGGCTTCTGGGACTCCGCCCCGGTCGATGCCGCGCTCGATCTCGGCGCCGATGTCGTCGTTGCCGTGGAGCTCGGCGATCCCTACACGCTGCCTGAGCCGCTGCGCGCGCCCGCAGCCTGGGTCGCCGGAAAGATGCGCGACCTCCCGCTCGGCCGCACGTTCGCCGGCGTGCCGTTCACCATCAACGCCGTCGCCCACGAGCTCCCGCCCGTGCGACTGGCGCACATCGTCGTCAGACCCGAACGTCCAGCGCTTCCGTGGCAACTCGCCGTTCCACATGACGCGCTGCCTGGAGGCTGGAGCCGAGGCCGCGGAGGAAGCCCTCCCGCTGATTCGCGCCGCCCTCGCCGGCCAGCCCCTCCCCGTCCAATCGATGCAGCCCGCTGCAACGCCCCGCCTCGTCGTCGACCCCGGCCTCGTCTGATCGACAGCCGGGGGCGTACGCCGCTATTTCGATCGCCCCGCGTTGTCACCCTGACGAAGCGAAGGGTCTCGGCCGAGACGTCGCGCGCTACTCGCCCGGCGGCGCAAACCCGTACTCCGCCAGCACCGCCTGCCCCGCATCCGACAGCACGTACTCGATGAACGCCCGCGCCACATCCTTGTTCGACGCGTCCTTCGCCACCGCGATCGGGTAGCTTCCGATGACGTTGTACTGGTCCGGGATCGCGATCTGCGTGATGTCGCCCGAAACCTCCGCTGTCACGTCCGTCACGTACACGATCCCCGCGTCCGCCTCGCCCAGCTGCACCTTCGCCACCACGGCCTTCACGTTCGCCTCTTCTGACACGAGGTTCTTCAGCGCCTTCCCGCTGAAGTCCGGCCCGTACGACGGATCCGCGTCGAACTTCTCCAGCGCCTGCCGCGCGTAGTTCCCGACCGGCACGCTCGCCTGCGCCAGCACCAGCTTCAGCCCGGACTTCGCCAGGTCCTTCGGCGACGTGATCCCGCCCGGATTCGACTTCGGCACGATGATCGTCAGCTTGTTTCGCGCGAACGTCGAGGGCTCGCCGGAGATCAGCCCCTTCTCGACCGCGTTCTGCATGTTCGGCTCGTCCGCCGTCGCCAGAACGTCCGCCGGCGCCCCCTGGTCCAGCTGCGTCACCAGCGTCGGACTCCCCCCGAAACTGAATGTCACAGACGCCCGCGGATTCGCCGCCTCGAACCCGCCCGCGATCTTCTCGAACGCCTCCGTCAGCGACGACGCCGCGAACACCGTGATCCCGCCCGAAACCGCCGGCGTCCCGCTCGCCGGCGTGCCGATGTCCGGCGCCTCAGCCGAACTGCTGCACGCCGCACCGATCGCCGCAGCGACCAGCAGCGCCACCACCATCGCCCACCGCCGTGACGTATCTCGCATCATGTGCACCGATTCTCCCGCTCCCCCACCCCTCACACAAACCACTGCACGACGTAGGGGCGGCCCCGCGTGGCCGCCCCTCCTCATCTTCGCCCCTGTGCTAAACCCGGCACGATCGCCGCCCGGCACATCTATCCCCCTATAACCTATCACCTCTAACCTACGCGCAGCCTCCCGCCATCGCCCCCACCACCATGAACGGCTCCGACCCACGCACCACCGCCTCCGGCAACGGCGCGTCCGCCGGCTCGTGCGAAAGGTCCTCCTCGCACGCAAAGAACCGCACGAACGGCCGCCGCTTCTTGGTCACCACGTCGCGGATCGTCCCCCGCAGCACGGGGTACCGCGCCTCCAGCGCGTCCAGTACCGACGCCTGCGTCACCGCCCCCGCGACTTCCACGCCGACCTCGCCGTCGACCTCCGCCAGCGTCCGCAGGTGCTTCGGCAGCGTCACCCGGATCACGGCAGCGTCTGCACCTCGACCGACAGCACCGCCGGCAGGTCCCGCACGATCGGCGCCCACGAGTCGCCTCCGTCCGCCGACCCGTACACCTGCCCGCCCGTCGTCCCGAAGTACACCCCGCACTTGTCCATCGAATCGACCGCCATCGCGTCCCGCAGCACGTTCACGTAGCAGTCGCTCTGCGGCAGCCCCTTGGTGAGCGCCTCCCACTCGTTGCCGCCCGTCTTGCTGCGGAACACCTGCAGCTTCCCGTCCAGCGGGAAGTGCTCGGAGTCGCTCTTGATCGGCACCACGTAGATCGTCTCCGGGTCGTTCGCGTTCACGTCGATGACGAACCCGAAGTCCGTCGGCAGGTTGCCGCTCACCTCGCGCCACGACTCGCCGCCGTCGTCGCTCCGCATCACGTCCCAGTGCTTCTGCATGAACAGCACGTCCGGCCGCGACGGGTGCATCGCCACGTGGTGCACGCAGTGCCCCACCTCTGCCCTCGGATCGGGAAGGCCGTCCGAGTACAGCCCCTTGTTGATCGGCCGCCACGTCTTCCCTTCGTCGTCGCTGCGGAACGACCCCGCCGACGAGATCGCGGTGATGATGCGGCCCTTGTTCTTTGGGTCGAGGATGATCGTGTGCAGGCACATCCCGCCCGCGCCCGGCTGCCAGTTCGGCCCGGTCGTGTGCTCCCGCAGCCCCGAAAGCTCCTTCCACGTCCCGCCGCCGTCCGTCGACTTGAACAGCGCCGCGTCCTCGACGCCCGCGTACACCGTCTCCGCGTCAGTCGCCGAAGGCTCGATGTGCCACACGCGCGCGAACTCCCACGGGTGCGGCGTCCCGTCGTACCACTGGTGCGTCCCCGGCACGCCGTCGTAGATGAAGTCCTTGCCCACCGGCGCCCACGTCTTCCCGCCGTCCTCCGACCGCTGGATGATCTGCCCGAACCATCCGGAAGACTGCGACGCGTACAGCCGGTCCGGGTTCACCGGCGATCCCTTCACGTGGTAGATCTCCCACCCCGCGAAGAGCGGCCCGTTGACCTCCCACTTCTCCCGCTTCCCGTCCGACGTCAGCACGAACGCGCCCTTGCGCGTCCCTACCAGCACCCGCACGCTGCTCATCTCGTAGCTCCTTCTTCGTCTCGATGAAACGCCCGCCGGCACCACTATCCCGCCGCCGGCGGATCGCTATTCTACCCCGCGCCCGGCGCTCCGCCTATGGCCATCCCGCGCCCGGCGCACCCACATCGACGCTCACCACGCGCCCAGTCCGCTCGCCGTCCCCGATGCTCGCCGGTCCGCCCCATTCCGCGGCCACGATGAACAGCGTGCGCCGAGTCTCCCCGCCGAGCGTGCACGAAAAGCAGCCACGGTCCAGCTCTACGCGCTGCAACGCCTCGCCGCCCTCGCGCACCCGCACGCAGCACCGGTTCGGCACGTCCGCGTACCACACCGCGCCCTCCGCGTCGATACAGATCCCGTCAGGCACGCCGTCGCCCAGTTCCGCCCACACACGCCGATTCGACAGCCCGCCATCCGGCCCGATCGAAAACGCCGTCAGCCGCCGCCCGTACGACTCGGCGACGATCAGCGTCGCGTTGTCGGCCGTCACCGCCATCCCGTTCGGAAACGCCAGGTCATCCGCAACCTGCCGCGCCGCACCATCCGCCGTCACCAGCGCGATCACGCCGGGCGCCGCCTCCTCCCCCGCCATCATGTCGAACCCGATCCCGTTGACGTACGCGCTCCCTCGCCCGTCGACGACGATCTCATTCCACGGCCGGTCGGAGATCTCCGAAAGATCCGCGTGCGTCACCAGCGTCCCGTCGCCCTCCCGCCGAAACAGCGTGCGTGCGTTGACGACCAGCATTCGTCCATCCGGCAGCCAGTCGATCGAGATCGGGAACGTCGGCATCCGCGCGACGACCTCGCGCCCTCCGTCCGCCTCCACCACGACGATCTCGCCCGCCACCCAATCGCAGAACCACAGCCGCCCGTCATGCCATCGCGGCGACTCGCCCAGCGCGATCCCCTCGACAAGCGTGCGCACCTCGTTCGTCGTCATGCCGCCCCTCTCGGCGCCTTCGGGCTGTCGTTCGCCCGGTCGATCGCCGCCGATCCTACATCACCATTGCTAACCGGTCAAGAGTTACAACGGTGTTGCACTGAACCCGGAGCCAGAGATACCATGCACGCGATGAGTCCAGCCGGCGACAACGAAGAACGCCCTGCCCCCGGCCCCCTCCGCCTGCTCCAGGACTTCCTCAACACGCCCACCGTCGCTCCCACGCCCGATGACCTCCGCATCGCCCGGGCCATCCGCGATGAGGGCGACCGCGGCGCGTCGCAATCGACGCTCGCCGCCCGCTACGGCGTCAGCCGCGCGCTCGTCAGCGCCATCCTGCGCGGCAAGCGGCTTCCGCCCCGCGCCCCTGGCGCTCCCCCGCCCCCTCATCTCGGCACTCCAGCCGCCCGCCGCGCCTGGCTCGCCGCGCACGGCTTCCTGCGCCCCCGCGATCAGCTGAGCCCGCGCGACGACGCCCGCATCCTCAAGCTCCACGCCATCTTGCTCGATCTCGCCCTCGCGAACGCCGGTCACCCGCCGCCGCCGGGCACCCGTGAGGCACTCGATGCGTTCGCGGCCGGTTCCCCCTTCCGTATCGCGTTCTCGGAGCACGGCACACCAGCGCTGGCCCCCGCGCGCGGCGGCGCCGACGCCTTCGTCGGCGCGCTCCTCGCCACCGTCTACGACGCCACGCGCGACGGCACCTTCGCCCGCCTCAAGGCCTGCCCCGCCGACCGCTGTCAGTACGTGTTCTACGACGCCTCGCGGAACGCCACCGCCACCTGGTGCTCCATGTCCATCTGCGGCAACCGCGCAAAGGTCCGCGCGTACCAGCAACGCCGCCGCGCCTCGCGCCCCTCCTGAACACCGGATCGTCCCGCCTCCCGCTGCCCGCTTCTCCTTGACTTTATCGTTGAACAGTTATACAGTGCCCGTCATGACCGACCACCTCCTCCCGCCCGCCCTCGTCGAGCACGTCGCCGAGCGCTTCCGCGTCCTCGGCGACGCCACGCGCCTCTCCATCCTCAACCTCCTCCTCGAGCGCCGCGAGCTCAACGTCGGCGAGATCTGCGACGCCCTCGGCAGCAGCCAGGCCAACGTCAGCAAGCACCTCCGCATCCTCCACACCGCCGGCATCGTCGCCCGCCGGCCGGAGGGTACCGCCGCCTATTACCGCATCGCCGACCCCAGCATCACCAGGCTGTGCCGCGTCGTCTGCGATCGCCTCAAGCTGCAGTCCGCGCAGGACGCCCGGACCTTCGCCATCGCCTGACCCCACTCGCGGCCAGGGGCTCGCCTTCGTTCGTCGGCTGTCCATCGCTGTATCGTTGAGGAGTAACGATTATGGGATCCGCACCCCTGGCCATCCTCGGCCGAGCCATGCACCGCAACCGCCTCGCCGTCATCGCGAGCTGGCTCATCATCGCCGTCGCCCTCGGCGTCTTCGCCCCGCGCCTCGAACACGCCCTCTCCGGCGCCATGTGGGAGGTCAACGGCAGCGACTCCCTCGCCGCACGACACGTCATCGAGCAACAGTTCGGCGGCTTCTCGTCCCAGTCCGCCGTCGCCGTCATCCACAGCGACACTCTCACCGTCGCCGACCCGCGATTCCAGGCGAAGGTCGACGCCGCCACCAGCACGTTCGCCGCTGAGCCCGCGCTCTCCCCCGCCGCCCCGCCGCAGCCGAGCCCTGACGGCCACTCCGTGATGGTCCAGGCCGGCTCGCTCGTCGACCCAACAGAGTCCGTCCGCGCCGCCGAGCGCGTCTCCTCGTCGATCAACGGCCTCACCGACGCCAGCTTCACCGTCGCCCTCACCGGTTCGCCCGCGTTCTGGGCCGACTTCAACGCCGTCAACCGCGACGGCATGATGAAGGCCGAGCTCATCACCTGGCCGATCACGGCCGTCATCCTCGTGCTCGCCTTCGGGACGCTCGCCGCCGCCGGCCTGCCCCTCGTCCTCACCGGCGCCGGCCTCATCGTCTCGATGGGCATCCTCTACGGCGTCACGCGCGTCACCGATCTCTCCATCTGGACACTCAATTTCGCGATGATGTTCGCGCTCGCCCTCGGCATCGATTACGCGCTCTTCATCGTCACGCGCTATCGCGCCGCGTTGCACGCCACCCCGGATGACCCCAACACCGCTGTCGGCGTCACCATGGACACCGCCGGCAAGGCCGTCCTCTTCAGCGGCCTCACCGTGCTCATCAGCCTCTCCGCCGTCATCCTCGTCCCCATCCCCGCCTTCCGGTCGATCGCCGTCGGCATGATGCTGTCCGTCAGCTTCGTCCTGCTCGCCGCGCTCACGCTCCTCCCCGCCATCCTCGGCCACGGCGTCAACCGCTTCGCCCTGCCATGGCACTCCGTCGGCGAGCACCGCAGCCCCTGGTTCGCCCGCCTCGCGCAGCGCATCGAGAAGCGCGCCGTCATCTTCGCGGTCGCGTCCACTGCCGTGCTGCTGCTGCTCGCATCGCCTCTACTCAACCTCAAGACCGGCATGCCGAGCATCAGCGTCCTGCCGAAGCACGAGTCCGCACGCGTCGGCTACGACCTGCTCGCCTCGTCGTTCGGCCCCGGCGGCCCCGGCCCGCTCCAGGTCGTCGTCCCGCCCGCCGCCGACGCCGCCGCCGTCTCGAAGACCATCGCCGGCACCGCTGGCGTCGCCGCCGTCTTCCCGCCGCAGACCGGCGCCGACGGATCGACGCTGATCACTGCCATCGCCACCAGCGACCCTTCCAGCTCCGCCTCGACCGCGCTCGTCGCGACGCTGCGCCAGACGCTCCCGTCCGGCGTGCTCGTGGGCGGCCCCGTCGCCGAGAACTACGACCTCGACCACACGCTCCGTTCGCGCGCGCCCGTCGTCATCGGCGCCGTCCTGCTGCTCGGGTTCGTGCTGCTGCTCTTCGCCCTGCGCGCCGTCTTCATCGCCGTCGCCGGCGTCGTCTTCAACCTGCTCTCCGTCGGCGCCGCATTCGGCGTCGGCGCCCTGGCCTTTCAGCACGGCTGGGCCGCCGGCCCCATGGGCTTCGAGAGCCAGGGCTACCTCACGTCGTGGGCTCCGCTCTTCTTCTTCGCGCTCGTGTTTGCGATCTCGATGGACTACACCGTTTTCCTCCTCGCCTCCGCGCGCGAGCACTTCGAGCGCTCCAACGACCCCAACGACGCCGTCGAGGGCGCGCTCGCCCACACCGGCCGGCCCATCGTCGCCGCCGCCGGCGTCATGGTCGCCGTCTTCTTCACCTTCGCCATCGCCGGCACGCTGCCCATGAAGGAGATGGGGTTGATCCTCGGCACCGCCGTCCTGCTCGATGCCTTCCTCGTCCGCCTCGTCCTCGTGCCTGCCGTACTGCACATCGTCGGCCGAAAGGCGTGGTGGCTGCCGAGCACCGTCGCCCGCGTCCTGCCCGAAGTCCGATTCGCGCACTGATCCCGTTTTGATTCAGGAGAGTCTCATGACCGCCCGACCATCCGCCGCCACCAACACCGTCGCCGAAGGCACCCGCATCGAGCGCCTGATCGCATCGCCCTACGGTCGCCTCGCCCGCGTCGTACTCGGCATCGGCGCCATCGCCGTGGGCCTGACCGTCGTCCCGCAGCCCGCAGGCATCGCCGTCGCCGCCTTCGGCCTGGTCCCGATCGCCAGCGGCGCCTTCAACCTCTGCCCCATCGCCCCCATCTGGGGCGGCCACTTCCTCGGCTCCCGCTACTGCCCCAGCGCCGCACGGATCCGGGACGACCACCGCTGAGCGAACAACAGAGGGCGGCGCCGATTTTGGCGTCGCCCTCTTTCACACACCTCCCCGAACAGCGCCACCGCCCGTCCGACTCACCTCTCAGCTCCCGGCCCGCCTCCCGCCTCCCGCTCCCGATCCGTACACTCCCCCCATGCCGCGCACACCCGCACTCGCCCCAACACCCGAGGCCCACCTCACCGCCGACGACGCCCGCCGCATCACCCTCCGCGCGCAGGGCCTCACGCTCACCCCCGATCGACCCAAAACCCCCGCCGACGTCCTCCGCCGCACCGGTGCCGTCCAGCTCGACACCATCTCCGTCCTCGCCCGCTCCCACGAGCTCGTCGCCTACGCCCGCACCGGCCCGACCCCGCGCGCCAGCATCGAAGACGCGTACTGGGGCCAGCCCGCCCGCGCCTTCGAGTACTACGCACACGCCGCCTGCATCCTCCCCATCGAGTCGTGGCCCTACTTCGCCTTCCGCCGCGCACAGATGGGCCGCCGCGTCCACGGCATCGAGATCCCGAAGAAGGCCCTCGCCGAAGTCCGCGCCCGCCTCCGCGAAGGCCCCATCACCGCAACCGACGTCGGCGGCGCACGCGAAGGCAGCGGCGGCTGGTGGTCCTGGTCCCACGCCAAGCTCGCCCTCGAAGCCCTCTACCTCCGCGGCGACGCCGTCTGCACCACCCGCCGCAACTGGAAGCGCGTCTACGACCTCCCCGAGCGCGCCATCCCCGCCGATCTCCTCGCCCACGAGCCCACCGCCGCCGAGTGCTACGCCTATCTCGTCAAGACCACCGCCGCCGCCCGCGGCATCGCCACCCGCCGCGATCTCGCCAACTACTTCCGCCTCCTCGAACGCCGCTTCGCCCCCACCCTCGACCGCGCCAAGCTCCTCGACGGCGCTATCGCCGCGCTCGTCGACGACGGCGCCCTCATCCCCGTCGAAGTCGAAGGCTGGCCCGACGTCGCCTACGCCGACCCCGCCCTCCTCCGCGCCCGCGAGCCGAAGCGCCACCGCGCGACGCTCCTCTCCCCCTTCGATTCACTGATCTGGGCCGACCCGCCCGCCGCCGGCGCCCCACTGCGCGAGCACACCCTCCGCCTCTTCGGCTACACCTACGCGCTCGAGATCTACGTCCCGAAGCACCAGCGCAAGCACGGCTACTTCACCATGCCCCTGCTCGCCGGCGGCACCATCGCCGGCCACGTCGACCCCGCCCGCGAGGGCACGACCCTCGTCGCCCGCAACGTCGTCCTCCACGGCGACCACGCCGTCGACGACATGGCCGCCGCCCTCCGCGAAGCCGCACAGTGGGTCAACTGCACCGACGTCCGCCTCGACCGCGTCTCCCCCCGCACCCTCGCCACCCCCCTGGCCCGCGCCCTCCGCTGACCCGCGCCTCCCGCTTCTCGCCTCCATCACGATCTACGTGCCGTCCCCACGAAAACCTCCGTGATCCCCACGAGGTGACCACCCGCCCCCGCCTGCCACCATGGATCACACACAGACGAATGGAGGCGACCGACATGATCACCACAACCGAGAACTTCGTCCCCCATCGGGACCTGTACGAGATCCTGGTCGAACACGGCGCCCTCACCGACCGCGAGATCGCCGCCCGCATGGGCGTCTCCGCCGCGACCGCCTGGCAGTGGGCCCGCGCCGGCGTCATGGCCGGCCACCTCTACCGCGACGAGTTCGGCCGCTACGCCCCCTGGTGCCCCTGGCCGCGCCCCGGCCTGTGATCACGAAAACGGACAGAGTGGAGGAGGAGGAAGGACCCACATGCTGATCGACCCCGAAACCGCCCTACGCCTCGGCGCCGACCGCCTGCAAGAACTCCGCCGCGAGGCAGCCCTGCACCGCCAGACCCGCTGCATCACCCCCGCGTGGCGCCGCACCACCGGCCGCGCCCTCCACCACCTCGCCCACGCCCTCCTCGCCACCCCGCGCGCCGGCGCCCCCGCGCCCGCCCCCACCCCCTGCGACGACACCCCCCTCCCCGCCCTCTGATCTGATCGCGATCGGGGTCACGTCGACTAGGCCACCGCGGCACGCTCTTCGCGGGTCGACCGAGCGCCGCCAGCAGAGCCGGATCGAGCCCTGGTGGGTCCCCGCGGCGGCCCGCTCCATTAAACTTCTTAGGCCGCTACTTGAACGACACGGGCTATCGTCAAACCTAGCTTATATTCAGGAATCTGCTATAGCAGCTAGCCGTTGTATACTAACGCGAGCAATAGTTTAAAGCTCAACCGCCCGTTAAAGCTGGCTTGAGTTGAAGTAAGTGACGGCAAATACAGCACTCGGTCAAAGCCCCATCGGGCATTTGGTTCCAACTCACGGGGGCGAATCTGCGTTCGTACCAGATGCTCTCCCGAGGGACCTCCAACTGAGCTCGTCCACGGTGAGCCTCCTCGATCGTGCGTCGCGGGCGGTATCTGTTCTCGCCGGTGTCGGCGAGACGCTATCCAACCCGCACCTCCTCATTCGGCCATTCCTGCGCCGAGAGGCAGTGCTCTCCTCGAAGATTGAAGGCACGCAAACCTCGCTCTCCGACCTTTTTCTCTACGAGGCCTCAGGCGCTAAGAAGGACCGGGGAGGCGACGCTCGCGAGGTTCGGAACTACGTTGAAGCGCTGGAATACGGACTCGAACGGCTCAGCGAGTTGCCTCTCAGTGTTCGACTCTTCAACGACGTTCACTCGGTGTTGATGACTGGCGTGCGTGGAGAGGACAGGCGACCAGGCGAGCTTCGGACCGAGCAAGTGTGGATTGGTAGCGAGGGTACCTCTATCGGGGAGGCCCGATTCATCCCTCCTCCTGCCGATGTCTTGCGCGATCTCCTCACTGATCTCGAACGTTTCCTGAACGAACGGCTGGAAATGCCGCCTCTGATTCAGTGCGCGTTGATGCACTACCAATTCGAAACTATCCACCCGTACTTCGACGGAAACGGGCGAGTGGGCCGCTTGCTAATCGTCCTGTTCCTCTGTGCGAAGCAGGTGCTCCCGACACCGCTCCTCTACCTAAGCGCATACTTCGAACGCAACCGCGATCGATATTACGACCGGCTCCTCGAACTGAGTGTGACTGGAAAATGGGAGCCTTGGCTAGAGTTCTTCTTGGCCGGCGTGGAAGAGCAGTCGCGCGATGCGATCGCCCGATCGCGACGTGTGCGGCAACTGCATGAGCGATACCGTCACGAACTTCAAGAACTGAAGGCCTCGGCGAACGCTCTTCGGCTGCTCGACGCGCTGTTCGAAAGTCCTTTCATGACTCCCTCGCTGGCTTCGCGGCGCCTGGACGTGACGTGGCCTGGTGCCAAGGGAGTACTAGAACGACTTCGTGGTGCAGGTATCGTTCACGTGCACCCCGGTAAGGGGCCGCTCATGTACGTGGCGCGGGAACTCCTTGGGCTCGTCGAGGCACCAACCGCCGATGCATAGTCTCGTAGAGACGCGCCAGCAGCGGTGAGATCCGGTAGCACAAAGGGTGCGCCTCGGGTGGATCGGTCTGAACACCTCCCTGCGTCCCCGCCTTCGGTCGCGCCCTTCGGCTCAGCACCAATTTCGCTACACTACCCCCACACACACCCAACCCACCCCGCACGCCGAGAGGACGCACCACCATGGTTGCCACCCCCAACCGCACCCCCACCAGCACCAACGGCGCAGCCGGCTCCACCACCGGCACCTGGGCCGTCAAGAAGGGCCTCGCCCAGATGCTCAAGGGCGGCGTCATCATGGACGTCGTCACCCCCGAACAGGCCAAGATCGCCGAGGAAGCGGGCGCCTGCGCCGTCATGGCCCTGGAGCGCGTCCCCTCCGACATCCGCGCCCACGGCGGCGTCGCCCGCATGTCCGACCCGGACATGATCACCGGCATCATCAACGCCGTCACCATCCCCGTCATGGCCAAGGCCCGCATCGGCCACTTCGTGGAGGCCCAGGTCCTGGAAGCCCTCGGCGTCGACTACATCGACGAGTCGGAGGTCCTCACCCCCGCCGATGAGGCCCACCACGTCAACAAGCACCCCTTCAAGGTCCCCTTCGTCTGCGGCTGCCGCAACCTCGGCGAAGCCCTCCGCCGCATCGGCGAAGGCGCCGCCATGATCCGCACCAAGGGCGAAGCCGGCACCGGCAACGTCGTCGAAGCCGTCCGCCACATGCGCCAGCTCTGGGACGACATCCGCCGCATCCAGTCCATGCCCGAGGACGAGCTCGCCTCGGCCGCCAAGGAGCTCGGCGCCCCCTACGACCTCGTCAAGGAGGTACACGACCTCGGCAAGCTCCCCGTCGTCAACTTCGCCGCCGGCGGCATCGCCACCCCGGCCGATGCGGCCCTCATGATGCAGCTCGGCGCCGAAGGCGTCTTCGTCGGCTCCGGCATCTTCAAGTCAGAAGACCCCGACAAGATGGCCCGCGCCATCGTCAAGGCCACGACCCACTACACCGACGCCGCAATCATCGCCGAAGTCAGCAGGGGCACCGGCGCCGCCATGAAGGGCCTCGAGATCTCCCAGATCCCCGAATCCGAGATCCTCGCCAAGCGCGGCTGGTAACTCGCCCACCGCACCACGCGCCGGAGGGGCGGCCCCAACTGGGCCGCCCCTCTTCGATCTCGAATACGCACCTGGCACCGCGTGCCGCCCGCCACGCTTAGATTTCCGCCTCCGGAGGCACCCGCCTCCAGTGCCAGAACCCCAGCGCCGACAGCAACGCCATCACCCCCGCTCCGACGAAGGACGCGATCGCCGCCCACAGCGCGATCTTCCCGAACGTCGAGAACGCGTACGCCTCCAGCAACAGCCCGCGCAGCGTCGTCCCCTGGAACGAGGTCTGCACCTCCGCCTTCAGGTCCTCGTTGGTCGGGTCGGCCCTGGAGGCGGCGCTGACCTTCGAGTACACGCCGCCCAGCGGCATCTCACTCAGGTGGACGGCGATGTAGTGGTCCGCATAGGCTTTGGCCTGCTCGCCGGTCAGCAGCTGCTGGCCCGCGTACTTGGTGAGGTAAGGCCCGATCTGGTCGTCCTTCAGCGAGTCACTCCCCGCCTCCGGGAAGAAGATCTGTTGCTGGTCCAGCTGGTCGTGGACGTTGGTCGTGGCATAGCTGTGCGCCACCAGCAGCAGCGCACCGGCCACCACCAGCACGACCGCCAGCGCGGTGCCACCGACACTCACCAGTAAGTCAAACGTCTTGCGTCTCATGGTTTGGGCCTCCTCCGGAGTTGACGACGGCCCCTCGCCGTCGGTCTGATGGTCGAATCGCCTGTTCCCCTAGCGTATCGGTCGCATCGGCTGACACACGAGGGCCGACCAGCACCCGCCCGGGGTCCCTCTCGCTCCAATTTCCGGCAAATGGCCCGCGAATCGGGCCCGACGCGGGCCGCAGGACCGTTTCGCCACGGGCCTAACGTCCACGCGCAAGACCATCGGCATCCATCCCGCAGCAGGCCGGCCTGCGCCAGGGTGGCAGCCAGCGTTCGCATCGATGCGCATTGCACGCCTTGCCGCTGTCTCAGGAACCCTGGCTGGCGGAAGCCACGGTGGCGGGGCCCGTCGACGCGCGCTCCACCCATGAGGAAGCTGGGACCAGGGTGTCTCGCGGCGGCGCACTTCCGCCGAGCCACCGGATGGCCGCCCCCGCGGCGGCGGTGCCCAGCGCCCCCATGTCGACGTGAATGGCCGACAGCGGCGTTGCCGCCAGGGCCTGATGTTCGGTCTCTTCGCCCACGACGATCAAAGAGAGTTCGGCCGGTACGCTGATGCCCGCGTCGAGGCAGGCCCGCAGGACTTGGAGCGCGACCGGGTAGGTGGAGATCATCGCCGTGACGCCTCCTCTGGCCGACCGCAGGACCAGGTCGCGGACGGAGAACGCCGGATCGAACGGGTCCGCGAAGTCGACCGTCATGCGGGAGTCGCGCAGCCGTCTGATGACCTGCCGAAACGGACCCGCGTCGCCCCCTGGAAGCACCGCGGAGACGCGCCGGTGCCCGAGCGCCTCCAGCCGTTGCGTCGCTTGGGACGCCGCGGGCTCCAGCGAGGGGGCGATGAGCGGCAGGCGACCGGCGCCGCGGCCTCGGCTGATCAGCGCGAGGGCGGGGATGCCCCGCTCTTCGTACAGGCGCAGGACCGGGCCGGCTCCGTGGGGGTTGACGCATAACAACGCGTCCACCCGGCGTTCGAGCAGGCGCCGCAGGATCACTTCGGAGCGCGCGGGGCGGCCATCGGTATCCGCAATGAGCAGCGTGTAGCCGTGCTCGTCCAGCTGCCGCGAGAGCGCTGCCAGCAGGTCAAGCGCGCCGGGCAGCCTGAGGCTGAAGAACACCGCGCCGATCGTCATCGTGCGGTTGTTGCGCAAGCTCCGCGCCGCACTGTCCGCGAGATAGCCGAGCTCCGTCACCGCCGCCCGGACTCGCGCGGTGGCCTCCGGAGAGGCGACGGACCCGTTGATCGCCCTGGATGCGGTGGCGATGGAGACACCCGCAAGCGAGGCTACCTGGCGGAGTGTTGCTGTTCCGGGCCTTCTGACTGACATCGTCTCCCCGCGCGCTTGCGCCGGCTGGACAGGACATCTAATGTAAACGTTATCACTGGAAACGTTTACAGGCGAACGGCGGTGCGAGGGCAGACACATGAAGGCAGCGCTCCTCCTGGACTACGGCGGACCCGAGAACTTCCGCATCGAAGACGTGCCTCGCCCTGTCCCCGGCGCCGGCGAGGTCCTCGTGAAGGTGGAGTTCGCCGGTCTTCGCTGGGGTGACATCATGGGTCGCCGCGGATTCCCGGCTCGGCTTCGCGAGCCGCCGTTCGTCCCGGGACAGGAGGCCGCCGGGGTCGTGGCGGACGTCGGATCCGGCGTCTCAACATTCGCTCCCGGTGATCGCGTCTACTGCCTCCCAAGGGGAGGCGCCTACCAGGAGTACCTCGCCATCGCCGAGCGTGCTCTGCGCCGCGTGCCGGACCGCGTGTCGCTCGAGCAGGTCCTCATCTACCCGGTCAACATGCCTACCGCGCATCTCGCTGTCTACGAGTGGGCGAAAGTGCAGGAGGGCGAGATCGTCCTCGTGCATGCCGCCGCCGGCGGGGTTGGTTCGTTGGCGGTGCAGATCCTCAAGCGCAAGTTCAGAGACGTGACCGTCATCGGGCTCGCGGGAAGCGACGAGAAGGTGGCCGCGGTGAAGGCACACGGCGCGGACCACGCCATCAACTACAAGAGCCGTGACTACGTGCAGGCGGTCGGCGAGATCGCAGGCGTGAAGCCCCGCGGCTTCCAGCCCGCGGCGCCGCCGGCGGGTGTGCACGTCGTGCTCAACGGTGTCGGCGGCGAGACCCTCAAGACGGATCGCCGCGTCATCCGGAGGCTCGGACGGTGGGTGCTCTTCGGTACGGTCGCCGGCGTCTCGCCCATCAACCTCTTCGAGAACTCGTACGACTCCATTACAATTATGCCGTTCTCGAAGATCCCGTTCTTCGGGACGCCCGCGGACCACCTCGCGGAGGAGTTCACCGCGGAATGGCTCCGCACGGCGCAACTCGACACGCCATCGGTCCACCCGATCGAGGAGATCGCCTCGGTGCAGGCGGCGATGGAGCGGGGCGAGACGAGCGGAAAGGTGGTGTTCCGGCTGTGAAACTGATCGATCTCACCCGCCTCATCGACCCCGAAGACGCCAGCCACTTCCCGCCGGACCGCCGCGCCGCCGCCGCTCCCGCTCTTCCCGCAGGTCACCCCCGTCCGTCCGGCCGTCGAAGGTGCCGCCGTCATGTCGCAGATCTTCGGCTGCACGCCTGAAGACCTCCCCGACGGCGAGGGATGGGGCGACGAGCACGTCCGCATGTCCACCCACCTCGGCACCCACGTCGACGCGCCCCTCCACTACGGCTCCACCTGCGAGGGCCGTCCAGCCCGGACCATCAGCGACATCGACCTCTCCGAGCTCTACTGTCCCGCCCTCGTTCTCGATCTGCGCGGCAAGTGCGAGCCGAACGCCGGCATCAGCGTCGACGCCCTCGAGGAAGCCCTCCGCGAGAACGGCAACCCCGTCGAGCCCGGCTCCGCCGTCCTGCTCCGCACCGGTCAGGAACGCTTCGCCCTCGGCGACCCGGAGTACTTCAGCTACCCCGGCATGACGCGCGAAGGGACCCTCTTCCTCTCGTCCGCCGGCGCGAAGGTCCTCGGCACCGACGCCCTCGGCTGGGACCGCCCCTTCGCCGTCATGGCGAAGGCCTTCCGCGAGACCGGTGATCGCTCCCAGATCTGGGACGGCCACTTCGCCGGCCGCACGCGAGAGGTCTTCATCGTCCAGCAGCTCGTGGACCTCGCGTCCCTGCCGAAGGCTGGCTTCCACGTCGGCTTCTTCCCCATGAGGCTGAAAGGCTGCAGCGCCGCCCCCGCCCGCGTCGTAGCCTTCCTCCCCTGACCGGATCGACCACGCGCCTGCCGCTTGGAGATCCCCCGCCCCCCGTGCTACGTTCGAACTGCCCCTCCGTCACCCCGCCGCGCGGCCCCCGCCCGCGCAGCGCCAGCCGGGGAGCGAATCGGCCAGCTACCATAACGGCAAGATCCAGAATCACCCTATCCATAGCAATAACTGACATCAGCAACATCCGACATCGCGACAGCCAGCACAGTCAGGCCCAGGGACCCATGACCGCGAACCGCACCAGCCCCGGCCCCACCATCGGCGTCCTCGCCCTCCAGGGCGACTTCGCCGAGCACGTCGCCATGCTCGGCGCGCTCGGCGTCGCCACCGCCGAAATCCGCCTCCCCGCCCAGCTCGCCGGCATCGATGCCCTCATCATCCCCGGCGGCGAGAGCACCACCATCCTCCGCCTGCTGGATATCTACGACCTCCGCGAGCCCATCCGCCGCCTCGGCCAGCAGGGCCTCCCCATCTGGGGCACCTGCGCCGGCGCCATCGTCCTCGCCAAACACGCCACCGACCTCGACCGCCCGAACCTCGCCCTCATGGACATCGACGTCCGCCGCAACGCCTTCGGCCGCCAGGTCGATAGCTTCGAAGCCGACCTGGACGTCGCCGGATTCGACGACGGCCCGTTCCACGCCGTCTTCATCCGCGCCCCCCTCATCGAACGCGCCGGCCCCGCCGTGGACATCCTCGCCAGGCTGGCCGATGGCACGATCGTCGCCGCCCTTGAAGGCTCCCTCCTCGCCACGTCCTTCCACCCGGAGCTCACCGGCGACCCCCGCTTCCACCGCCTCTTCGCGGACCTCGCGACGGCCCGCAAAGCTGAACAGTCAACGTCGAAGTAGGCCCGACAGGCTCCGGGCCCGAAACGTTACAATGATGTACCACTGAAAGGAGTCCACGCCTCCGCAAATGACGCAAAACGCCCGTACCGTCCTGCCGACCGACCTCGTCGCGCTGGTCTCGTACGATGGTCGCGTCTACGCAAATGAGGCCATGACCCTCGACCGGATCGGCACCAACGACTCCCCGCACCCATTGGAGGCCGCCTTCGAGCAGTGGTTCAGCTTCGCCACCGGCCGCCACACCTGGATCAGCGTGAAGGGCCCGACGCTCCGCGGGCTCGTCTCCGCCCGCAAGCGCGGTTCCAAGCTGGCCTGGGAGATCGACTGCCTGATAAACGCCTCGGAGGCTGACAACAGCGTTGTCATGAGCCTGCTGGATCAGGTCACGGCCGCGGCCGGCAAGTCAGGCGCGTTCAAGATCTTCGTGCGCTTGCCTGCGTCGAGCGCCTCGCTCCAGTGCGCTGCGCGCGCCGGCTTCAATCCATACCTGCGCGAACAGGTCTACTGCCGCGACTTCCGAATCCGGCACCAGCCACGGTGCCACCTCGGGCTTGCGACGCCGCACCAAGTCCGACCTCTACGGCATCTTCCAGCTCTACAACAGCGTCGTCCCCCACGAGGTGCGCCGCATCGAAGCGATGACCTACGCAGAGTGGATAGGCACGCGGGAGAGTCTCGGCAAGACGTCGCAGTACGTCCTGGAGCGCGATGGCCGCATCCATGGCTGGCTTCGCATCGCCCGCGAGGGCGACGTCGCCCGCTTCGACCTGCTGGCCGAACCCGATGCACTCGATGACCTGATCGAGTCCGCGCTCGCAAAGACATCCGGCGCGACGGTGTGCGTACTTCTGCCCGACTACCAGGAGGGCACGCGCGCTCGTCTCGCCGCACTCGGCTTCGAGCAGGGCGAGGAGTACGCCGTCCTCGCACGTAAGACCGTCAGACCCGTGAAATCGGCACGATCCGTCCCCGCGTTTGTCCACACTGCACTGGGATGAGGTGACGCCCGTTGCAACGCATCATCACCGACGACCTTGAACTCCTCCTCGCGGCGCTGCCGCCCCATATCTGCGACCCGCTGAAGCTGCGTGACGATAACGCCGCGCTCCTCGAGATCGTCATCGACCTCGGCCGGAAACCTGAGGCGCGATACCCCGGCCGCGAGGTCGTCCTGTCCGAGCGAGAGGTGACCGTCGAAGATATCGACTACGTTGCGGCGCACATCGGAGAGTTTGGTGGAGACAACCGCGCCGGTATCGAGCGAACCCTGCACCGCATCTCCGCGATACGCAATCGGCGGGATCGCATCGTGGGGCTGACATGCCGCGTCGGCCGCGCTGTCTTCGGCACGATCCAGGTCATAGAAGACCTGATCAAGACCGAGCAGAGCATCCTGCTCCTGGGACGGCCGGGCGTCGGCAAGACCACCATGTTGCGCGAGGTGGCCCGCGTCCTCGCCGACGACATGAACAAGCGCGTGGTCATCGTCGATACGTCGAACGAGATAGCCGGCGACGGCGACATTCCGCATCCGGCGATCGGCCAGGCGCGTCGCATGCAGGTGAAGTCGCCGGTGCTCCAGCACGCCGTGATGATCGAGGCTGTCGAGAATCACATGCCGGAGGTCATCGTCATCGACGAGATTGGCACGGAGCTGGAGGCGGCCGCCGCGCGGACCATCGCCGAGCGCGGCGTTCAGCTCGTCGCCACGGCGCACGGAAACGAGCTCGAGAACCTCGTGATGAATCCTACCCTGGCCGATCTGATCGGTGGCATCCAATCGGTCACGCTCGGCGACGAGGAGGCGCGCCGCCGCGGGACGCAAAAGTCGATTCTGGAGCGGAAAGCGCCGCCCACGTTCGACATCGTGGTCGAGATCCAAAGCTGGGATCGGGTCGCCGTGCATCGGGATGTCGCGGAGACCGTCGACTCCATGCTCCGGGGCTACAAGGTACCCGCCGAGGTCCGCGAGCTGGGCGAGGACGGTGAGATCCGAATCATCGAACTGCCCCGCCCGATCGCCCCGCGCGGCGATCGGGGCCTGCGCGACCGGCGCACCTACAACGGGGCGCGGGTCACCGAAACGGCGGTGGACGAGGCACCGTTCCGGCGCATGTACCCGTTCGGCATCTCCCGCAAGCGATTGGAGCAGGCGATCCGCGAGACGGGTGCCCGGGTGGCGCTCGCCGAGGAGCTGAGCGACGCGGACACTGTCATGACGCTACGATCGTATTTCCGGCGCAAGCCTCAGGCACTGCGCGACGCCGAAAGCCGCGGCATCCCCATCTATGTGTTGAAGACGAACACGGTCGTACAGATGGAGCAGGGACTGCTGTCGATGCAGCAGCAGCGCGCCACGGGTGCCGAGGGCGCGCCGCCGGTTACGCACGCGATGCAGGAGACGGAAGACGCCATCGCGGATGTGCTCAATGGTGGCGAAGCCGAGGTCGAGCTGTCACCGCAGAACGCCTACATTCGTCGGCTGCAGCACCAGATGGCCCAGCGCTACAATCTCGCTTCGCGCAGCCACGGCCGCGAGCCGCACCGTCGTGTGCTCATCTCCAAGGATGGCGAGTCCAGCTGGTTCTCGTGACGTCGCTTACTGCACGACAATCACGCCATACATCTGCTGCGGGTGCACGGTGCACTTGAAGGTGTAGCGACCCGGAGCCGCGGGCGTGAACGAGGTTTGCTGCATCACCGGCCCGGTGGCGACGTCGGTAGCGGCAACCTGCGTCCCCGCCGGGTCGAGGACCACGATGTCGTGCTGCACGCCAACGTCCTGATTGTCGAGCTTGATCGTCACGGGGCCTCCCGCCGTCACAGTGAACGAGGTTACGGAGAACTTTGTGTCCTTGGCAACGATGGACTCCGTTTGCCCTGTCGGCGGAGGAGGTGGCGCTTGCGTGGGAGGAGGAGGCGGCGCAGTGGCCGGCACGGCGACCGGTGTCGGAGTCGCGACCGGAACGTGGCTAGGCTCGGGCGAGCGGGGCGCCGGGGCGGGAGTCGGAGTCGTGACGGCGACCGGTGTTTCCGTCTTGGATTCTAGCGTTGGCGGTGTGGCCGATGGCGCCGCGGGTGCGGTCGCCTGGACGGCCATCGTGGCGGTGGCGGTGTTCGATCCGCTGCCACCACCGCACGCGGCGAGCATCAGCGTAGAGGCCACGGCCGCAATCGGCAGCACCCAGATGGGGTTGCGGTTCGCAGGCGTTCCCATCAAGTCCAAGTCCCCCTACTCACATGATGGTGCGAGACGAGAGGGTCGGCCCGCGCGGACCGACCCTCCCACTGGTCTTTGAAGCGCTGGCAGCCTACGCGCGCTTGCGCGCCACGACCACGCCACCGCCAACCAGAGCGAGCCCCGCTGCGAACACCGCGATCATCATGGCGATACCCGATGCAGCTCCGGCGGCGCTTGTCGCACTGCCATCGCCAGTGTTCGGCGCGCCGATGACGCCTCCCGCCGGAGTCGCCGTCGGTGCTGGTGGCGGCGCCTGCGTCGGCTCCGGCGTGGGTGTCGGCTCGATGGCCGGCAACGAGGACACGTTGTCGACTTCCCAGATCTCGCCGGGCGCGAGCGCCGGAACGCTGTTGTTCGTAATGTACGCCGTGTCGCCGCTAAACACGACGAACGTCGATGCGACGAAGCCCGAGACCACCGGTGTGAAGGTACCCGTTGACACGTCGACCTTCATCAGCTTGCCGGTGAACGGTGTCCACGGCAGCGGTCCGCCGAACGGGTCGGCCGCCTGATCCATGAAGTTCAACGCGTAGAGCTGACCGCCCGGCCCGTACTGCACGTCTGTCAACGAGCTCACGCCGCTGGCGATCTCCGTCACGGTGCCCGTCGGGTAGCCGACGCGGTAGATGTGGCTGTCCTTCGCGTTGAAGGGGAACTGCCCCAGCGAGGACACGTAGAATGGGCCGCTACCGCTGTATGTGATGCCGGTCGTGACCGGGTGGCCAGGGAACTCCGCAACCCGCGTAATCGTCCCCGACGTCGTGATCTTCATGATCTGGTTCTGGTTGCCGTCGACCACAAACAGCGCACCGTCGCGCTCAACCATCGAGTACGGGTTTCCGCCCTTTTCGATGTCTTGCTGAGTGCCGCCGGCGACGTCCTGAACGGGATTGGCGATGTTGAATGCGCCGATGTCGGCGACGAGCGTCACGGTGCCGTTGTCGTTCACCTTGTACAAGCCCGTGGGCGTGCTCGCGTCGAACCCGTACGCCGTCCCGGCGTGCGTCTGGATGTAGTACAGCGTGTTGCCCACGAACGCCACGTCAGCCGGCCCGACGTTATCGCCCTCGCCGCTGCCGTTGGACGGCAAGTTGTCCGCCAGGACCGTGACTGCGCCGGTCGAGGGGTCGACCTTCGCGATCTTGCCCGTGAGACCGCTCTTCGACTGGTCGTACGGCGCGACGATGTCACCGGCGCTTCCGGCGTCCGCCACGTATATCATGCCATCCGGCCCGATCTTCATCCCGCGGGGGCTCAACAGGCCTCCGGCGAGATGCTTCCCCGCCGTCGGTCCGGGAGCCTGCGCGGACACCGACCGCGTGCCCGCGTACGCGCCGATCATCAATGTTGCGAGTGCGCCCAGCGCCAGTAGTTTGAGTTTCAACCTTCGCCTCCTTCGCGTCGTCTGAAGTGTTTCGGGGGTGTCACCAGCCCGCGCATAACTTCGCGCGGGCCAGCCCATCATAGTGAACTTCGGGATTCGCGCAATATCTCGCACACGATCCAGCCGGCCGGGGCGCTCGCGTGGCCCGCTGGCCTCGCTGCTCGCAACGCGTGCCAACGCTGCTCGCAATTCTCAAATGAGAGTCGGCGGGCTCTCATTGCTATTCGACAGTAGTCGAGGCGCTACTCGGCGGACCACAGCGTCTGATGATGCTCGCCTACTACGGCATCGACGTTCGCAGCGCGCTCCCGTGCGAGTAGGTCTTGGAACGCCGCCTCGCATGTCTCCCTAGCGCCACTGAATCCGGAGCCGACCACGCGCCTGCAGATCTTCGCCCAGACTCCGCTCTCCTCCAGGTACCGCACGCTGTGCGGCCAGAAGAAGAACATGAAGGCCTGCGGCATGCCGAGCGAGGGACGATGCTGCCCCAGCCAGAAGAATCGTTCCTGCACCGACGCAACCGGATCGGCGATCGCCACCATGGGCATCTCGCGGTCA
The DNA here is from genome assembly GCA_963843685.1 of uncultured Chloroflexia bacterium. Classification (GTDB taxonomy): domain Bacteria; phylum Chloroflexota; class Dehalococcoidia; order DSTF01; family JACRBR01; genus DASQHL01. The sequence continues at coordinate 26,004 of CAWJLO010000027.1, read as the reverse complement.
TCGTGCCGCGTGTCGATCAGCAAGCGCTCCGGGAAGAGGCGGAATCCGGCCGCGAACACGTCAGCGCCTTCCACCGTTCGCTCGATCTCGCCCAGATCCACCAGCAGGCCGTTCTCGGTATACATCCACACCCCCGCGTCGGCGGCCTCCGCCGCCGCCCGCCGCGATCATGATCTTAGTACATCGGTGGCGGCGCGCCCGCAGGCATGGCCTCCTTCTTCTCAGGGAGATCGGTCACGAGGCAGTTCGTTGTCAGGACCATGCCGGCGATCGAGATCGCGTTCTCCAGGGCGGCGCGGGTCACCTTCAGCGGGTCGATGATGCCCTTGCTCATCATGTTGCCGAACTCGTCCTTCGCCGCGTCGTAGCCTTCGCCCAGCTTGAGCGCCTTCACCTGCTGCACGATCACGGAGCCATCCTTGCCGGCGTTAATCGCGATGCGACGCAGCGGTTCCTCCAACGCGCGCTTGAGAATCGCCACTCCTGTCTGCTCGTCGCCTTCCAGCTGCACCTTGTCGAGCGCGGTGATGGCGTTGATCAGCGCCACGCCTCCGCCCGAGACGATACCTTCCTCTACGGCCGCGCGCGTGGCCGAGAGGGCGTCTTCCACTCGGTGCTTCTTCTCTTTCAGCTCCACTTCGGTCGCGGCGCCTACTTTGATCACCGCCACGCTGCCGGCGAGCTTGCCGAGGCGCTCTTGAAGCTTCTCGCGGTCCCAATCTGACGTCGTCGTGTCGAGCGCGGTCTTGATCTGCTTCGCGCGCCCATCGACATCCTTCTGCTTGCCGCGGCCCTCGATGATCGTCGTGTTCTCCTTCGCCACGATCACCTTGCGCGCCCGGCCCAGGTCGGACACCTCAACGGAGTCCAGTTTCCTCCCCAGCTCCTCGCTGATCAGCGTGGCGCCGGTCAGCGCAGCAATGTCGCCCAGGTTGTCCTTGCGGCGGTCGCCAAATCCCGGCGCCTTCACGCCAACTACGTTGATCGTGCCGCGCAGCTTGTTCACAGCCAGCGTGGCGAGCGCCTCGCCTTCGATGTCGTCAGCGATCACCAGCAGGTTCTTGCTCACCTGCAGCAGCTTCTCCAGCATCGGCAGGATGTCCGTAACGGCCGAGATCTTCTTGTCGGTGATGAGGATGTATGGCTCATCGAGCTCGGCTTCCATCTTCTCGCTGTTCGTGACGAAGTAGGGACTGATGTAGCCGCGATCGAACGCCATGCCTTCGACGTACTCGACCTCTGTAGCGATGCCCTTCGACTCCTCGACGGTAACGACACCGTCCTTGCCGACCTTCTCCATCACCTCGCCGATCAGCTGACCGACGGTCGTGTCCGCCGCTGAGATGGAGGCTACTTGCGCACTCTGCTCGCGCGTCGTCACCGGCTTGGCGTTCTTCTTGAGCTGAGCGACAACGGCCTGGCCCGCTGCTTCGATGCCGCGCTTAATCGCCATCGGGTTAGCACCGGCGGCGACGTTCTTGAGGCCCTCATGGACGATCGCCTGGCCAAGCACCGTCGCCGTTGTCGTGCCGTCGCCGGCGATGTCGTTGGTCTTGGAGGCGATCTCCTTCGCCAGCTGGGCACCGATGTTCTCGAACGGCGTATCGAGCTCGATGTCCTTGGCGATCGTGACACCGTCGTTCGTGATCGTCGGTGCGCCGAACTTCTTGTCAAGGACGACGTTTCGCCCCTTGGGCCCGAGCGTAATCTTCACGGCATCGGCGAGCGCGTCGATACCGCGCATCAGCGCGTGACGGGCGTCCTCTTCGAACAGGAGCTGCTTGGCCATCTCTACCTCATCCTTCGTTGCGATTGAATTGAATGGTGCGTGTGTGGTTGACGTGATTAGCACTCTGTGCCCGCGAGTGCTAATCGAGTCTAGACGACCATCGCCCGTTGATCAAGGAAGGCTGCCGAACGTGACCCTGGCTTCGGGTGGACCACCGGAATAGCACGTGTGTTCTCAGCTTCGGTGCGACTTCAAACCTAATTCTTGGCGGTACCCGGGATGCCGATAGCTACGTTCGCTTTGACGAACACCGCGATGTCCTGAGAGCCACCGCCGATGCCCAGTCCCTGGATGTGGACTACCGCCGTATCGCTGCCGAGCACGCGGTTCGGGTCGACGCTGATCTGAAGCACGGCGGTGCGGTCACACGGCGACATCGGCAGGCACGTAAGGTCCGATCCAACGGCTACCCCCGCCTGCAGGCTGAAGGTGACCCAACTCTTATTGGCACTCACCCTCCACGGCACAATCCCGGTCCCGGTGTTCGAGATCCGAACCTCGGCTGGCGTCGCTGATTCGCCGGGACGCACGTTCACGAGGAGGATCGGCCGGTCGACCGAGAGTCTCGGCTGGCCGAGCACTTTCAGACGGAGCAGCGGATTGGGCTTCGGTGTCGGATCCTGATGCATCGGCTTTGGCGTTGGAATGTCCATCTTGTCGTAGGGGTACTGGAAGTTCGCAAGATCCAGCGGCGCGCGCCAGTACGGATTGTTCAGATCAGGCAGCGTCGCCGGCATTGGTGCCCAGAGCCGCTTGCCCTGCACGACCGGCGGATTCGCAGCGCAGCCGTAGACCAGCTCCTGGTACGGGTACATGCTGCGATTGTGTCCCAAGCCGTCGTTTGCTGGGCCGCAACTGTAGGGCGTGCGCGGCCACGCGCCATAGATCGGGTCGAGTGGGTGGTTGCTACGATTGGCCCCTGGGCCCGTAAAGCCGTTGTAGCTCCACACCGCGTAGTACCAATTCTCGACGATGTGCGGGTCGCTGTTCGTGTCTACACCGACGATCGGCCGTGAGTCCGGCGCGGAGTTCCACTTGTCGATCAGGATCGCGGCGCCGCGGCCGATGTTATACGCGAAGTGCGTGGCCACCAGCGCCTGCTGGTCGGTCGGCTGGCCCGCCTCCCCGAGCGGCGTAGTCATGCCACTCGTCACCTGCGAAATGCCGTAGCCACAGTCGAAGGACACCAGCGCGGGGCCGATCGCCCCGAAGGGCAGCGTCGGCGCGCCCTGCGACGTCACGCTTTCGATCCAGCTGATGGCCTTCAGAAGTGTGGGCGGAACGTAGACATCGGGAGCGTTCGTCCGGCTGCCCCGCACGCCCATCTCGATCGACCGCTGCGAAAAGAAGGGGTCCTTCGGGAACAGCATGTCATAGCCCGCCAGGTCCATGGCATCCAGGTAAAGCTCGCGGTCCTCCGTGGTCTCGTAGGTCGTCGGAGGAGTGACGAACGCACAGCTCGAAGACGCCGCGGCCCCGCCGGCAGCGCCACCAGACAAAGGCGTTGCGACGGCGGTGGTAGAGGCGACCGCTGTCTGCGTCTTCGTGGGGGTGGGTGTCGGCGGTGAGGCGTACGCTGCCGTCGCGGCGGCCCACACTGCGAGCAAGACGGTGGCCACCAGTAGCGATCGTGCGATCATGGCAGCCACCCGACAACGAGAACGTCGGCACTGTCTGAGACGCGTGTTCGGTCGCCGTTAGGCGCCACCAGCTCCAGGTGGCTCGCTCCTGCTTGATCCGGGTTCGCTCCTTCTACGGCCCGCACCACCAGCTTCCCGCCGTCCGGCGACCAGCCGAGCGGCAGGTCGATCGATGCCGCATTGGTGGTCAGGTTCTGCATGGTTCCCGTCCGGCCGACGTCGACGGCATTGCCGCCGCCCTGCGGGTTGAGAGAGGCGATGGTCAACTCGCCGTCGCCGCGCCACGCCGGGTTGAACTCCTCGCGGGAGTCGTCGGCACCTCCCGAGCTGACCGCGTCCGTTGCTTGTTCGCTCGCAAGATCGAGAACCTTCGTGACGATCGACGGGTTCGGACCGCTCTCCGCAACGGAGTACGCGAGGGCGGATCCGTCAGGCGAGAGCTTCCAGTCGCGTGCAACTTCGTCACTGAGGTGCGCGATCTTGGTCTCCCCCGAGCCGTTGGGGGCGATGCTGTAGAGATCGCTGCCGGCGCTGTTCAGCGTCGCAAAGTAGAGCTTCGAACCATCAGGCGAGAACGCGATCGGGAACAAGGCCGCCGTGGACCACGACGTGATGGTCGAGCGGGAGCCGTCGCGCGCCAGCAGCAGCAATTCGAATGTGCCTGCGGAGTTCGGCTGTGGCGTGTTCTTCCGAACCACGATCGCGTCGCTATCGGGCGTCCAGACCGGCGGGACCAGCAGATCGATATCGGTCGCGAGCGACATCACATCGCCATGCGTATCGACAATGCCTGCGAGCGCTGGCGTATCGGGGGAGGGATTGGCGGCGTCAGACGGGAGCGCCGTATAGGCGATCGCGCTGCCATCCGGCGAAAGCACTGGAAAGACGCCGTAGCCTGGTGCGTGGTCGATCGTCGCGATCGTGTCGCGGTCGCCGACGTGGTCTGGATCAACGGCGACGATGTTGTCGGATCGATCGCCAAACTCGCTGATGATGAGGCGGTGTCCGTGTTCGGCGACAGACTCGAACGGTGTCGGTTGGTGAGTGGTGGCGCGATTGACGAAGAAGTAGCCGCCGACAGCCGCAACGCTCAGCGCACCGCCGACTAAGGCGGGTTTGGCGGCCGCGGTCAATACGCGGACGATCAGCATAGGCCGTTCACTCTCCCTGCCGTGGGCTCTCCGGACGCAACCGCCCGGGTTGATGAGCCAGCCTATATTCGTTCGCGACGGTACCCCGCCAAGGCGCCGCTATGGTTCGGGCTTCAGGGCGCAGCCTCAGGACTGTCTCCCCATGCCCTCTTCACGTGACGGTAGACGTACCAGGCCACCGCAACGACGATCAGGCCGGCGATCGGATAATCCAGCGGCCGCATCCAGTTGCGAAGATCCTCGTAGTTCTGCCCCAGTTTATACCCGCCCCAGGCGAGGCCGGTAGACCATATGAAAGCGCCGGCGAACGTGTAGAGCGTGAATTGCCAGATCGGCATCCGCGAAATACCCGCCGGGACGCTGATAAATGTTCGCACAACGGGAAGCAGGCGCGACGTGAAAATTGCCCAATTCCCCCAGCGGCCGAAGAATCGATCGGCGAGGTCGAGGTCGTGTTTCGAGACGAGGATGTATTTGCCGTACTTCTCCGCGGCAGGGCGCCCGCCCCAGAGCCCGACGTAGTACGCCAGCCAGGAACCGATCGTATTGCCGACGGCGCCGAAGAATCCGGCGAGGATGATCCATTCCCAGCCGCGGCCCTTGTCGGCGATGAGCTTCCACCCGGCGAGCGGCATGATCAATTCGCTCGGCAGCGGCACTGCAGCCGACTCGATCGCCATCATGAAGATGACGCCCGGCCAGCCAATCGCGTCGTAAGTGCTGGTGATGAAGTCGAGCAAGTGCTGCTCGATACCGCTTAACAGAGGACCACCGCCCCTCAACCACGTCTGCCGGAGCGATCGCGCCTCCAGGTGAAGCGGCTCTCACGGCTCCGCGAGTCTATCGATGGCTCCGAGAGGGTGTCAATAGGTGATGTGCCGGAGTCCTCGGCTGCGCCTCAGGACGACGGAGTGGTCGTGCTAGACTGGATAGCCACACCATCTGCACGCAAGGCTACCCGCTACTTGATTCTCCTACACAGCGACCTGATCGACCAGGACCTTGGCATCTTCCTGACATTGGTGCTTACGTCGGTCTTCGCGCTGGTCGTCGGCATCGCTTTCCACGAGTTCTCGCACGCCGCCATGGCAACGGTCCTCGGGGACAGCCTTCCGCGGCGGCAGGGTCGGGTCACGCTCAATCCCATGGCCCACCTGGAGCCGTTTGGAACGCTGCTCATGCTCTTCGTAGGGTTCGGCTGGGGGAAGCCGGTGCAGTTCAACCCTCGTGGACTCAAGGTCAGCCCCAAGACGGCCACATTCCTCGTTTCATCCGCCGGCCCCGTCTCGAACTTCGTCGCGGCCGGCCTGCTGGCGATCCCCATCAAGGCTGGCTGGGTGCCTTATATCAACCCGCTGTCGGATATCCCCGCCGTGATCTTTCAGCGCGAGGTGACGTCGTTCGCCGACTACGCCGGTCTATTCCTGACAGGCGCCGTCTACCTGAACGTGATTCTCGGCGTCTTCAACCTGATTCCACTCGAGCCCCTCGACGGCTTCAAGGTGGCGCTCGGGATGATGCCTGACGATCTCGCGCGCGAGTGGGCGAAGCTCGCCCAGTACGGGCCGGGACTGCTCCTCCTCCTGCTGTTCGCCGTCCCCTTCCTCACCGGCTACAACCCGCTGGCCGACATCATGGGCCCGACCGTGATCCGGCTCGTCCGGATCTTCACCGGCGTCGGATGATGCTCGCCCGAGCGCGGCACCGGCTGCGCCAGTTCTTGGGGGCGCTACGTCCGCACGTATCCGCCGAACAGCGTGCTGGCGCGTACCGCTACCTCAACGATGCGCAGCGATCGGTCTTCGAAAGCATGACGCTCCGCGACCAGCAACACGGCATCGAGGTGCTATCCGGCGTGACGAACTCCACCTCGACGGAAGATCCGGCTCTCTTCGTGGCGGCACTGCTGCACGACTGCGGGAAGGGCCATGTCCGGCTCTGGCAGCGGGTGGGGTTCGTACTTCTCGCAGTGGCGGCGCCGTGGCTGCTGACGAAGATCGCCGTCGAACACGGCAGCGCCTGGCGACAGGCTTTCTGGCGACTCTTGCATCATCCTGAACTTGGCGCACGCATCGTCGCCGCGACTGGCGCGGATGCGGACACGGTGCGCATGATTCGTGACCAGGACGCCTCCGGTCCCGACGCGCGACTTGCGCTGTTGCAGGCCGCGGATGACGCTTAGTCGATGCCGCTAGACCGGCGTCGCGTCGGGTACCCTGAAGACGCGCGGTCTGGTTTCTACGCGCGGAGACGCCAACATGGAACGTATCGCGATCATCGGATTGGGCCTGATCGGTGGATCGCTGGGCCTCGCGATCAAGCGCGCCAACCTCGAAGGGCTGGAGGTCGCCGGCACTGCCCGAACGTTGGAAACGGTGCGCAAAGCGAAGCGCCTCGGCGCTATCGACATCGAGGCCCGCACGGCGGCTGAGGCGGCCCACAACGCGCGTCTGGTGGTCATCGCGTCCCCCATCATGGCGACGAAGACGGTGCTCGCTGAGATCGCGCCCGAGTTGCCGGAGGGCGCCGTGGTAACGGACGTTTGCAGCACGAAAGGCGACATCTCGAAGTGGGCGCGGGACGTCCTGCCCTCGGGCGTGCAGTTCGTCGGCGGCCACCCCATGGCCGGCAAGGAGACCGCCGGCATCGAGGCGGCGGACGCCGACCTTTTTCGCGACAAAGCGTGGGTGATCGCGCCATCCCCGGACGCGAACGAGGGTGCCGTCGCGACGGTGATCGGACTCGCCCAGCTGACGGGCGCCGTGCCCCTCTTCATGGACGCACACGAGCACGACAGCTACGTCGCGGCGATCAGCCACCTGCCGCTGCTGCTTTCGTCGGCGCTGTTCTCCGTCGCATTCAACAGCGCAGCGTGGCCCGAGCTGGCGAACCTGGCGTCGAGCGGGTTCAAGGACACGACCCGCCTCGCGTCAAGCTCTCCGGAGATGGCACACGACATCATGATGACCAACCGCGACAACGTCGTGCACTGGCTGGATCGCTACATTGACGAGCTGCACCGCTATCGCGAAGTCATCGCAAAGGGCGAGAGTGAGAGTTTGATCGAAACGTTCACTCGACCGCAGATGGAGCGTGATACCTTCATGGTTGCCGGACCGCCGAAGCGAGATGTCGCGCCGCCCACGGAGACTCTCAGCATGATGGATCTGCTCCTCGGCACGAAGGTCCGGGAGTTCATGAAGCGGCAAGAGGACATCGTGCGCGATGCCGAGTCGCGCGCGGAGGGGAAGAAGCGGTGACCGCGCGGACTGTGCGACCGGCGCGCCGCCTGCGCGGGACGGTCGCTGTGCCGGGCGATAAGTCGATTTCGCATCGGGCCGCGATGCTGAACGCGCTGGCCGACGGCCGCGCAACAGTGCGTAACTTCCTGCCTGGCGACGATTGCCGCGCGACCCTCACGGTTCTGCGTGAGCTGGGAGTCCGCTGGGCGCTCGACGAACGCGGCGACACGCCTACGCTGGAGATCGAGGGCGTGGGAATGAGTGGGCTGCGCGAGCCTGCGGCCGTCCTCGACTGCGGGAACTCCGGCACCACAATGCGGCTGATGAGCGGCCTGCTCTCCGGGCAGCCTTTCCACTCCGTCCTCAGTGGCGACGCCTCGTTGCGCACCCGTCCCATGGCACGCGTCACTGCTCCACTGCGCGAGATGGGTGCGCACATCGATGGGCGCGACGACGGTCGGCTCGCACCGCTGGCCATTCGCGGCGGCGGACTGCACGGCGTGCGCTACCGCCTGCCGGTAGCAAGCGCCCAGGTGAAGTCGGCGGTGCTTTTCGCGGGACTCTTTGCGGAGGGCGAGACGATCGTCGAGGAGCCCGAGCCCACGCGTGATCACTCGGAGCGCATGCTGGCCGCAATGGGTGCACAAATCGGACGGGAGGGTCCTGCGATCAGGGTCCAGCCCGGCGTCCAGCTCGCACCGCTCTCCTTACGGGTGCCCAACGATCTCTCCGCGGCGGCGTTCTGGATGGTCGCCGCTGCTCTGCATCCCGATGCGGAAGTGCGACTGACCGGCGTGGGAATCAACCCGACGCGCTCCGGTGTCATCGAGATCCTGCGTGCGATGGGTGCCGACCTGTCGGTGGAAGAGGAGCGCCAGGTGGCGGGTGAGCCCGTCGCCGATCTCGTGGTGCGCTCGTCGAAGCTGACCGGCACCGAGATCGCCGGCGACCAGGTGCGGAGCGCTATGGACGAGGTGCCGGCCCTCGCCGTCGCCGCGGCGTTCGCCGAGGGCCGGACGGAGGTGCGGGAGGCCTCGGAGCTGCGCGTAAAGGAATCAGACCGTGTGACCAGCGTGGCCTCTCAGTTATCCGCGCTGGGCGTGGAGGTCGAAGAGCGGCCGGACGGGCTGGTCATCGATGGTGGCGGGGGCGTTCGGGGTGGGACTGTGCACTCGTCCGGTGATCATCGGCTGGCGATGGCGCTGGCAGTCGCCGGTCTGGCGTCGCGGGGTGGCGTCACGATTGACGATGCGGAGTGCGTCTCCGTCTCCTATCCCGCGTTCTGGACGCACCTTGAGCAACTTTCCGGTTGATGGACGTCACGGTCGGTGAGATCGCCTGAGATGAGCGTGAGCCAGGATCGCGACGCCCGCGCTCCCTTGTTGGTCGTGCTCTCCGGTCCGTCCGGCGTGGGCAAGGACGCGGTGCTCGACGAACTCGCTCGGCGCGGCCACCGCTTCCATCGTGTCATCACCTGTACGACCCGCCCGCCACGAGAGGGCGAGCGGGACGGCGTGGACTACTACTTCGTGACCGACGCAGACTTCGATCAGCTAATCGCCGAGGGCGGTCTGTTAGAGCACGCAGTTGTCTACGGCCATCGCTCCGGCGTCCCGCTGAAGCAGGTCGCGGAAAAGCTCCGTGAAGGCCTCGACGTGTACGCGCGCACGGACGTGCAGGGCGCGGCATCCATCAAGTCCCTCGTACCCGCTGCCGTAACTGTGTTCATCGCGCCGTCTTCTCTCGATGAGCTCGAGGAGAGAGTCCGAAGCCGTGGATCCGACGACGAAGAGCGCATCCAGCGTCGCCTCCGTACCGCGCTGAACGAGATGGCTCGACAGTCGGAATTCGACTACGCGATCGTCAACGAGCCGGGGCGTCTGGAAGCCACGGTCGACCGCCTTGCTGAGATCCTGGACATTGAGCGGCCCAAGCCGCGGAGGTGGGGGCTGCTGTCCGGCTAGTCCGCGTTCGCCGGACGACGCGTGATTGTCAGCGGGCTCCACTCGGCCTGCATGCCCTGTCCGTGACATGACACGCTCTTGCCGTCGACGATGTCCTTCTCGGTCATGATGCCGAGTGCGGCTATGAACGACGCCATCTTCGGGACGTTCACCTCGCGGTTCGCGAGTTGCCCTTCAACGTAGAACTGCAGCTCGTCCGCACCCTGGTCGTACGTGATCTTGTAGCGGTGGCGCTGCTGGTTGCCGTTTGGGAGAGGCTGCTCCTTGAACAACGCAAAGAACTTCTGCTCGCCGTCGCCAGCCGCAACCTGGCTCCCCGGGAACGGCAGTCGAGCGTATACGGTCGCGTAGCACTCGTTCGAGACGAAGAAGTCGGCCGCAAGGCCCGTGGAGAAGTCGAGCAGATTCAGCGACACGAAGCCGTCGTAGAAGTCGTCCGGGAAACCATTGAACTTGCGTGCGCAGATGTCGAGCTCCACGGAGATCTGGCCGCCCGGCGGGACGGCGAACGCGTCCTTAGAGAAGTACATGTGCTTGGCGTTGTCGAGGATCTGCACGGCATCGTTGCTACGAGTCAAGGGCACCACCGTGACACGCAGGATGCCGTTCTGCACGATGACCACTGCATCGGGCTCGCGGTACTCCCAGCCCGGAAAGCCGCCGATCACCCACCGGCTCTCCGGCTTGAGGATATCGGCGAAGTTGCCGTAGACCTCTGTCTCCACACCCTGCACGCTCTCGCTGATCATGTGTACCCCTCGCTCGGACACGCAGACAGGCGGATAGGCGGACGACCGACCCTATTCGTCCTCGTCTTCATCGCCGTCCCCGGCCGTCGTGCGGGGTACCAGCGGCGTCGGGCGATCGTCGCCGTCCTTGCGACGGCGCCGCTCGGGCAGCGAGTCGATCGTCTTGCGGAGGCGTTCGATCCCGTCCGGGGTCCCGGCGACGACCGCGACCACGTTCGTATCGCGGATCGCCTGTAGCTCTGCAGTTGATACGTCCGCGTCGACAGTCGCCATCAACGGCTTGCGGGTCGTGCCGAAGATTCGCCTCAAGTCGAGTTGCCGGCGCACGGTCAGCGCCCCCTCGATCTGGCCGACATCGATCGCGTCAAGTTGCAACCCCTCGAACGTCCGCAACTCCTGATCGCCAAGTCCCTCCGGTAGGCCTACGACGTAGCCCACGTCTTCGTCGAGCAGCGCCGTCGCCGCCGCGGTGTCAGGATCGAATTCGACGAAGTCGTACCCGGCCTGCTTGCACGCTGTCGACTCACCTTCGGCCTTCGCCGTGATCCGTGCTCCGACGACAGCGTTGCCCGTGATCGCTTTGGGCAACGATCCGGCGGCTCCGGTGCAGTCGACAATGACTACGTCGGCGCCCCGCCGCGCGAGCTCCGCGGCCGCTTCGGCGTCCCCGGTTCGAGCCACCAGCACCATCGTGGGCTCCTTGGCTGCCTGCGTGGCGCCAAATCCGAGGGCGGCGGACTGAAGCCGCGTTGCGCGGCGAATCTTCTCCGAGAGCTTGCTCAAGGGGCATCTCCTCACGAGTTCCGGGGACAGCCCGATCATAGGAGTCGACGAACGGGCTCGCAAGGAGGCGAGGCCGCGGCGGCGATGTCTGCTATACTCTCGCGGTACGCGCCGCTCCGGCGCGTTCGTGTTGTCGCGAAGGGAGCGGCCGCCCACCATCCAGGGCCGGCCGTACTTTATGCCAGCGGTAGTTGTCATCGGTGGACAGTGGGGAGACGAAGGCAAGGGCCGCATCGTCGATTTGGTCGCGCAGGGCGCGACCGTCGTCGCGCGTTACTCCGCGGGCAACAACGCCGGACACACCGTCATCAACGACATGGGCGAGTTCAAGCTGAACGTCGTGCCGGCCGGCATCTTCTACGCTGACAAGATCTGCGTCGTCGGCAACGGCGTCGCGGTCGATCCGGCGATCCTGCTGAACGAGATCGACACGCTCGCCGGGCGTGGGGTCAGCGTCGCCAACCTCTTCGTGAGCGACCGCTGTCACGTGATCATGCCCTGGCACCCGCTGATCGACATCGCCGACGAGAAGCTGCGCGGCGCCGCCGCCATCGGCACGACGGGGCGCGGGGTCGGTCCGTGCTTCACGGACAAGGTGGCGCGAATCGGGATCCGCACCGGCGACCTCATCGATCCCGAGGCCTTCCGTGCGCGGCTTTCGTTCGTGCTCCCATATAAGAATGAGGTGCTGACCAAGCTCTATGGCCTGCCCGCGCTCGACTTCGACGAGGTATACGCGTCGTACTCCGCGCTCGGCCGGCGCCTGGCGCCGTTTGTCCGCGACACCGCGCAGATCGTGCATGATGCTCTCGACCGCGACGAGACCGTACTGCTCGAAGGCGCTCAGGGTTGCCTGCTGGATCTGGATGCCGGAACGTACGAATTCGTTACGTCCTCTGTGCCGTCGTCATCGGCGGGCGGCGCCGGCATCGGTATCGGTATCGGTCCGACTGTGATTCAGCAAGTCGTGGGGATCTACAAGGCGTACGTGACTCGCGTCGGCAACGGACCAATGCCGAGCGAGTTGCTCGACGAGACGGGCCAGATCCTCCGGCTGGAGGGCCCTCGGCCCGAGATCGGCACGACGACGGGCCGCCCCCGCCGTACGGGGTGGTTCGACGCCGTGGCGTCGCGCTATAGCGCGATGGTGAACGGCGTGACGAGTGGCGTGTTGACGCGGCTCGACGTGCTGGATAATTTCCCCTCGATCAAGATCTGCACCGCCTACGAGACAGACGACGGCCGGACGCTCACCTCAATGCCGGCGAGCTCCGTGCTCCTTGGCAAGGTCAAGCCTGTCTACGAGGAAGTCGAAGGCTGGCGCTCGCCGACCGCGCGTTGCCGCTCTTGGGAGGAGCTGCCGCAGAAAGCGCGCGACTACATCCGTCGCATCGAGGCACTGCTCCAGACCCCGATCGACATCGTCTCCGTGGGGCCGGAGCGCGGCCAGGCGATCGTGATCCATGACGTGCTAAAGGTGAAACGTCCGTAGTCGAAGCAGCCATACCAGGGCAATAGAAGAGGGGCGGTCACACGACCGCCCCCTCTTGGCGCGTCACGGCAGAGGACTAACAGCAGCTTGATTGCGGTGCCTTGTGGGCCGAGATCGTCGCGCTGTACCACGGCCTTTCCCCGATGCGGCTGCGGCTGTCGACCGTCAGGTTCACGAAGCCGGCGGCGCTCAGTCGCGATAGATAGTCGCCTTCCAGCAGCGCACCGGAGGCGCATCCGGCCCACAGCGCCAGGTCGTCGCGCTCCGCCGCCGACAGCTCGCGCTGGAGCACGACATCGGAGACGTGGAAGCGACCTCCGGGCTTGAGCACCCGGAACGACTCGCGAAAGACCGCGTCCTTGTCCGGCGAGAGGTTGATCACGCAGTTCGAGATGATGACGTTGACCGTGGCGTCGTCGATGGGCATTGCCTCCATCTCGCCCTTGCGGAACTCGACGTTCGTGAGGCCCAGTTTGTCGCGGTTGGCGTTCGCCAGATCCAGCATGTCCTGAGTCATGTCGAGGCCGATCACACGACCTGTACCGCCAACCTGCTTTGCGGCGAGGAAGCAGTCCAGCCCCGGCCCAGAGCCGAGATCGAGCACGACTTCGCCCTGCTGCAGACCGGCAATCGCGGTCGGGTTGCCGCAGCCGTACGAGGCGACGGTCTCCGGCAGGTCGGCCACCTCATCGACGACGTACAGCGTGTCGCGATGGCTCGGGCCACAACACGACGACGCCTGCCGCGCCCGTTCACCGTAGTGCTCCTGCACCGCCTGCTTGATCTCGTCGGATGTTCTTGCCATTGGGCGACCTCCTAGAATCGGAAATTAACGATGCCTTGCCGATGAAAAGAGGCGTCTCAGCAGCATGACGAACTGAGTGCGCCGAATTCCCGATTGAGCCACTCGAGCGCATCCGGCTCGAGGCAGTAGCAGGTGTTCGGGCCTTCGATGTTGCCGCGGACGACGCCGGCGTCCTTCAGCACCTTGAGATGCTCGGACACGGTGGACTGCGCCAGTGGCAGCTCGTCAACGAGGTCGCCGCAGACGCACGCCTGGCGGGCGGCGAGCAGCTTCACGATCTTGAAGCGTGCCGGGTGCGCTATGGCCCGGAGCAGCTGGACCGTCCGCGCGTCCGTGTCCGTCTGGTCGATCACCTTCATATCGGGATTTTACGATAGGTGTGGTCGCGCGTCAACCCCGTTGATGCGGGATTTCGCGCGTTTTGGGGAGCGGTGAGAATTATGCGGCGACGGGTTGGTCTTCGACCACGGGGAGGGCGTGGAGTCGCGTCGGCACGACCTGGGGGGCGTTCGCGGCGAACATCCACGCGATGGGTCCGGCCGCGACGAGGGTGAGGAAGCCGGCGACGCGAGCAGCGTTGCTCTGCGTGACTTCCTTCGTGGCGATGCCGAACGGATCGAGCCAGCGGCCCCATTCCTTCTCGAAGTAGTGGGCCCAGATGTCTGTGTTGGCGACGGTGGCTTCCTGCGGGGTCATATCGCTGCGCTCCACAATCGGTCTCCTGTTTGACTTCGACTCAAGCGTACGCGCGCCAGATGGCGGCCGCGTTAAGCGCCTGTAAACGTCAGATGAACGGTTGGTGTAGGGGTCCCTCCATCACTCTGCCGAGGTGAGTATCGGCTTGTGACGGATTTCCCGAACAGAGTAACGGGCGCTCCGTCGCAGATCAAGGATGCAATCGCGAACGCTGTCTGTGATATCGGGGAAGCGCCGCGGAAGTTCGCGGGCGCGGTCTGGGTTTGATTGTTTGATTGTCATTCGCGATCCGAGGCGAGGTAGTCGTCGATGGTGCGGCCGGGTTCGGGGGTGAAGCGCTCCTGGAGCGGGGTGAGCTGGCGGATGCGGTCGAGGCGGAAGCTGCGGAAGTCTTCGCGGAGCTCGCACCAGCCGGCGAGGGACCAGGAGGGGCCCCAGAAGAAGAGGCCGAGGGGGCGGACGACGCGGTCGGTGTCGGAGCCGTCAGCGGCGGTGTAGTCCAGGTGGACCTTGCGGCGCTCGTCGACGGCGGCGCGGAGGGTGCCGAGGGCGGCGGCGAAGGCGGGCGGGATGTGGAACTGGGGGGCGTAGAGCGGGGTGCTGGTGAGGCGCTCGCGGAGGCGGTCCGGGAGGACGACTTCGACGCGGGCGAGGGCGTCATCGGCGGCCCTGGCGAGGCCGGGGTCGCCCCAGGATTTGACGACGCGGGCGCCGAGGACCATGGCTTCGATTTCGGGCTGGGTGAACATGAGGGGCGGGAGGTCGAAGCCGCGGCGGAGGATGTAGCCGACGCCGGCCTCGCCTTCGATGGGGACGCCGGAGAGCATGAGGTCGCGGACGTCGCGGTAGACGGTGCGCTCGGAGACTTCGAGCTTTTCGGCGAGCCAGCCGGCGGTGGCGACGTTGCGACGTCGGAGGAGCTGGATGAGCTGGAAGAGTCTATCGGCGCGGCGCATGCGGTGGTCCCAGGTTCGGCGTTCGTTTTCCGCGGTCGAAAATTCGCTTTATCGCTTCAGGTAGGTCGAGTCTGATTTCTCTCGTTATGTGGCGATTGAATCTGCGGGCTGGGCGGCGGATCACCTCACCCTCTGCCCCTCTCCACGACGTGGAGAGGGGTGTGCTGTGTCCGATGGGCGGAGTATGGCACGGATGGGGCGGGATGTCCGAGGGTTTGGGGTCACTCCTCACCCCCTGGCCCCCTCTCCACAGGCGTGTGGAGAGGGGGAGGTCCGAACGGGGGAGTGGCTCGCGCCGGGAGGGAGGGGGACGGCGCGGGGAGACCTCACCCCCTGGCCCCCTCTCCACCGTTGTGGAGAGGGGGGACTTTGTTCGGGGATGCGGTCGCCGACCACCCTCTCCCACAAGGGGCGAGGGTCCATTCATGGTTTGTATTCGATGAGCTGGCAGTAGTTGCCGTCGGGGTCGAGGAAGGTGGAGATGACGCCGCCCCACTCTTCTTTGCCGGCGGTGCGGATGAACTTTACGCCGGCGGCCTCGAGGCGCTTCTGCTCGGCGGCGAGGTCATCGACGAAGAAGTCGAGGAGCATGCGGGCGGGCTCTTTGGCGGGGCCGGTGACGCCGTCGTGGCCGTCGACGAGGAAGGGGGTGGGGCCGGCCATCATGGCGCCCTCGCCCATGTCCGGGTTGAGGGGGAGGCCGACGGTGTTGGCGTAGAAGTCCTTGAGGCGGGCGGGGTCCTTGCTGGTGACGTTGATGAGGAACGAGTTGACCTGCATGTCTGTGCGGCTCCTTGTGTCTGTTCTTGATGGGGTTTCCTGACGGCCCGCGGGCAGGTTGTTGTCCGGGACGGGGCGATCATACGGGATGGCTGCTGACATCGTTTTGTCAGGAGGGGGCGGGGGTGGGAGGGGGATGGTGACGGGGGTTGTCAGGGATGGTGACGGGAGTTGTCAGGAGGGGTGAACGCATGCCTCACCGGCGCGGCCGCCGCGAGGGTGGGCCTAATGCGCAGTCAGACCTCTAGGCCGAGTCGCTTTGGCACGAAGCGATATGACTGCGGCGGATGAAATCCAGGAAGGGCATCGCGCAGCATCTGCAACGTGAGCGGCGCCGTGAGAGGCCTTGGGGACATGACCTCGATCGCGTAGGCGCGGCCCGCATTCTTGAAATAATCGCGAAACCTGCGGCGGCTCAACTCGGCATTTCGACCGCATTGCGTCCAAACCCCGGTGGGAGAACCTTCGACCACGCCCCCACACAAGAAACTACCGATGACCGCCTTAACCGGCGCCGTCGCATACACGTAAATGACGTCGCCCTCACGGAGAGAGGGCCGCGTGCGACGAAATTCGAACGGCTTTCGCCCCGCAACGAGTGCATTGGCGAACTCCGGCCTTACGGCAAAGAGAGCGTACTTACGTTCCATCCCGCGAGCCTCCTCAACTCCATCGCGTCGCCCGCCGCGATGCGGCGCGCCGTCGTGGGGTCAAACGACGGGAGGATGGTCTTGATCCTCTGCATCGTGGCCGGGGACGGAGCTTCGCGATACCAGTCGAAGTGGAGGGCGAGCGCCTTGCCTTTGTGCTGCCCCTTATGTGTCACCGATCCCTGCACCTCGGCCAAAGTATAAACGCCCAGGTTGCCGAATTTGGCGAGCAGATCCTCTGGTTCGTCGATTGCATACGCGACTAGCTTCGCTTCACCGATGAGCTGGCTCTGTCCCTGCTTCCTGTTTGTCTCGTAGAAGAAGATAGGGCTCCCTCTCCTCAGCTCACCGTAGACGTTGGGGTAACGGTAGTAGACATTATCTGTCCTTAGTTGCACTCGGGATGGCAGCAGCATTTGGAGTTGACTGGACAACGGGATGAGGTTCTGCACGAACGTCTCCTTGATGGAGACGATGAGCCCCTCCGAACGACCGGCGACGTACAAGGGGAAGTACCGCTCCTCCAGATCTAGTGCATCGAGGCAGAGGCCATAGCCAGGTGTGAGAGGAAGCGGGTCGATGCTAACGAAGATCAGTGGAAGGGTTAGCTCCTGAGCCTTGGCCCTCGCGCGCTGGTAAGCCGGCGCCGGCTCAGCTTTCTCTGCGGTGGCGACGAACACACCGCCCGGCGACGATGCTGCCTCTCCGAGCACGTCGTATCTGGCTCTCGCGATGAAGCTGCGCGCATCGACTCGCTCGACCGAGAACCCTCGTTCTTCGAACATCACGCACTGCACGAATCTGTGGAGCTGGGCTGGACGGAGGCTTCCGTGGAGCATCCGCTTCGCCCACACCCACTCTGCTCTTCCTGCGCCGTAGCGGCGAGCTGACACTCCCTCTACGGAGAACCCATACTTTGAGAGGAGCGGCCCAAGGGTCGGCCGGAGCCCGTCGTCGAGCGTAAGGTAGAGTTTTTCCGCACCGTCCCGGGCCGCCTGCTCGATCGCGCCGAACAAGAGGCGAGGACCGATTCCCTGCGCCTGGAAGTGAGGCTTGATGAAGAGGGTCGAGATCTTCTTTACGCCTGGCTCCTTGTTCGAGACGAGCGCGAAACCCGCGTTTTCGGCACCAAAAGTGGCAACGTACGCCATTGCCTTTCCATTCGAAATGTCCACTGCCTTCTTCGCGATCCAGTCCTCGAACGAGGGATAGCGCGAGATAAGCTCGGGGAAGGTCTCCGTGACATCCTTGAGTTCCTGAGCCACGATGCTTCGAACGCTGAAGCTCACGGGCTGACTTCTGAGCTGCGTTGCGATCTTCTCGAAGTCCGCCGAGCGTAGGTTCAGACGCCGGTGTGCCTTGATGACTTCATCGCGCACCGCTGCCAAGACGGCATCAGCAAGCTCTTCGTTGGAGCCAAACGGACTCCACTTGACATCGCGGCGCTCAGCCAACCACGCCGAAGCGTGGTCACTACGCTTGCAGTCTTTCACGAAGAGAAGGCGCGGTTTCGCCTGGGCCGTCGCGCGCGCGTACTCGTTTTCAACCGGTCCGTAAGTTCGGAGCCCAATATCGATATGAACAGATCGCACTCGTCGACCTTTCCAAGGTATGTCTGGTCGACGGGATCGGCAGAGGCGGGCGAATGCTCGAACATCCAAGCGCGAGTGAGTTTCAACGAGTTGACCGCTTGTCGGCAGGTCTCCCGCTCCGCCTGCAGATCATCGACGGCGGCGTTCATGACGGAGCTAACGAAGACTAGAAGGGGGTTTTCGCCCGATTCTCCACCGGTAGACATGCGAGAAGTCTAGCGACTGAGGTCCTTGCGATGCGTCAGGGAAAATCCGGATGCGTTGCTCCGAACCACTTGACTCACTCTGTGGCAGTAGCTTCGTTCCCCTTGGCCGCAGCGGGCGATCGCTCGGTCTCATTCGCAGACGGCGTTCGGGGGGCGGGCCAGGGCCGGTAACATCTGGGGATGTCTGCGGTGGATGACTTCGTCGAGCGGGTGGTGATGCGGACGGTTGGGCGGATGTCCGACCGGTGGGCGTTTGCGCTCGCGGCGGTGCTGTACGGCGGGGGCGGGCTGGCGTTGCCGCTCGCGCTGAGGTGGTCCGCGTTCGAGCTGGCTGTCACGAACTTCTTCTTCGCGATGGCGGCCGGGCTGGTGCTGCTGGTGCGCATCGCGGTGCTCGTGCAGGAGAGCCACCGGCGGCACCTGGTGGAGTGGACGTCGAACCTGCGGCTGCTGAGGCGGAGGAGTTCGAGTGGTTCGTGGGGGAGGTGTTCCGGCGTGAGGGGTGGGCGGTGGAGGAGACGGGGCGGCAGGACGGGCCGGACGGGAACATCGACCTGCGGCTGTCGCGCGGGAGCGAGCGGGCGATCGTGCAGTGCAAGCGGTGGGACTCGCGGCAGGTGGAGGTGGATGAGATCCGGAAGTTCGTCGGGACGCTGACGCGGGAGGGGCTTGCGGCGAAGGACGGGGTGTTCGTGACGCTGTCGCGGTTCAACGAGCACGCGGAGGCGGAGGCGAAGGCGACGGGGGTGCGGCTGGTCGACGGGGTAGAGCTGCACGAGCGGGCGGAGAAGGTGCGGCGGGTGGAGGCGTGCCCGGCGTGCGGGGCGGGGATGGTGCTGTCGCGATCGGATTACGGGTGGTGGTATCGGTGCGTGGCGGAGGGGTGCGGGGGGAAGCGGGACCTGGGGAAGGAGCCGGGGCGGGCGGTGGACCTGCTGGCGCGGGGGCCGGAATAGCGCACCTGAGGCGTTAACCTTCCTCCTCATCGCGGCGTTGTAGCAACGTATCCGGGATGCGGGAGGTTGCGATGAACGCTCGATGGCTGGCGGCGGCGGCGGGCGCGGTGATGGTGGCGGGGTTGCTCGCGGTGGCGGCGGAGGTGAGGGCGGCGACGCCGACACCGACGGCGACGGTGGCGGCGACACCGGAAGCCTCGGCGACGGCGGCGCCTGCGGACACGCTGCGACTGCGCCTGGTCAACGATCTCAACGGCGACGGGGTGGCGCAGGACGACGAGCCGGGGCTGGCCGGGTGGTCCGTCTCATCCGCGTGCAGCGACGCGATCCTCACGCTGACGGCGGACGCGGACGGGTACGTCGATGTGCCGGGGCCTTCGCCCGATCACTCGCCCGACGTTCTCGGCTGCTTCAGGGTCGACCGCCCGTTCGGGTGGCTCCCGACGCGTGCGGGGACGAACTTCACACTGCCGGCGTCGTACGACGTGAGCGAGCCGTACCTCGTGCTGCTGCACGACCTGGGGCGGACGGTGATGGAGTTGCACGGGGAGGCGATCAGCGGCGGGCTGCCGATGGTGCAGGGGGATCCGGAGATCGCGGCGCCGTTCGCGGCGTGCGGGCACCTGTTCTTCGATGGGGTCGGCGTATATCGCGACGTACGCGCACGATCATCGTGTCGGGTGGCGACACGGTTGCGGGCTGCCCGGCGGCGGGCGACGCGTTCAGCGGCACGGACAGCGGGCCGTTCGTGTTCGCGCCAGGGGCTTCGGTGACGACGACGTTCGTCGATGACGGCGATTCGATGCGGTTCTACACCAGCGGCGCGTTCCGGATCACGGCGGCGTGGGTGCTTGACGTCGCGTCCGGCACGATCGCGAAGAACTGCCTGGTGGCGCAGGACCTCGCGGGGTTCGTGCCTTCCGGGTCGCAGCGGGTGTTCGTGCTGTCGTCGGACGTAGCGGACCGCGCGGGGTGCGGTGCGGCGGGGCGGCAGGTGCAGTTCTTCAGCGGGGATCAGCGGCTGGCGCCGGTCGTGGAGTGGCGGGCGGGGAATGTCGAGGCGGTGATGTTCTCGGCGGCGCCCGTGGTGGAGATGAGGCCGCCGGATACGGGATCGGCGGGGCTGTTGCCGGGGGCGCGGCGGTGAGTGCGCGGACGACGCGTCAGCGCGGGAAGGCTACAAGGCGGCGGAGCGGATCTCGGGGCCGTGCTCGTCGATGTGCTCGATGGGGATGCGGAACATGTCGAAGACGGAGCGGGTGACGGTGAAGTTGGTCTTGACGATGGCGAACTGGGCGTCGGTGACGGCGTCGAGGAGGCGGAGGAGGCGGGCGTGGTTGCGGTCGTAGTCGGCGAGGACGGAGTCGCGGGTGGCGCCGCGTGAGCCGCGGCGGATGCGCGTGGCGTTGATGCGGTTGCCGACGGGCATGAGGACGGAGGGGAAGTAGGTCTGCTTGCCCTTGAGGGCGTTCTCGATGAGGCCGGCGGCGAAGTCGACGGCGGAGGCGAGGTGCCAGGCGAGCTGGCCGCAGGTGAAGTCGGGGTTGCCGCTGGTGGCGTCCCACTTCGCCTCGGGGATCTCGCTGATGAGGGCGCGGGAGGCGTCGCGGGCGCGCTCGAGATCGGCGCGGAGGGCCGTCTTGTCGACGGCGGGGGTGGTGGCGATCGTGTCGGTCATGGGTGCACCTCGTTTCAGCGGGTCAGTCTGTCAGCATTTCCGGCGGTCGGCCAGTCAGCAGTTCAGCTTGCCAGCAGATCACTCGCCGAACCAGTAGGCGCGGCGGGAGGTGCGGAAGTCTTCCTTTTCGGCGGCGCCCTGGAGTGAGGGCTCGCGGAAGGGGGCGACGACGGGGTCTCCGTCGTGCGTTTTGGGCGGGACTTCGAGGAATGTAGCAGGTAGGCGAGGGCTGCGCCCCTTCGAGGTCAGAGGTCGTGGGGCGGGGTGATCCCGACGTTCGCGCATGAGGAGACTCCCATGCAGCAAGAGGGAGGCGATGTTAGGGTTCGGGCGAAACGAGCGCCGTGACGTATTCGCCCCGACAACGGGCAAGGGAGATTCTCATGCAGCGATGGGTCGTACGGGTTCTGGCTTGCATCGTGGCGGTGGCAGCGGTCGCCGGGGGGGCGGCGTGCTCAAGCTCGTCGAGCCCAGACAGCGGCGCAACCAACACCGCGGCGAGCGGCACGAACGCAACATCCAGCGCGAGCGGTGCGACCGTGGCGGCGACGGCGACGACGGCGGCGACCGCGCCCGCAGCCAGCGGGCCGCTGACCGACGCGTGCGCGCTGCTGACGGACGCGCAGGTGACGGCGGCCGTGGGCGTAACGATGGGACCCGGGGAGCCACCCGGCGCCGGGGAGCACAGCTGCCTGTGGACGGACCAGGACGTGGTCTACAGCGCGGAGCTGTCGATCGTCGATGCGGGTGCGTTCAACTCAGGGATGACGGGATCCACGCAAGGGGTCACGGTGACGAAGGTGAGCGGGGTGGGCGAATCGGCGTACTATCTCGACGCGGGCGTGGCCGGCCTTTCACTCTTCTTCTCGAAGGGCTCCAACTACTTCAGCATTCACGTGCAGGCGGGGCTCGTCTCCGACAAGCTTTCGCGGGACCAGGAGCAGGCGATGGAGAAGATGCTGGCTCTCGAGGTGCTCGCCAACGTCTGAGGGTCGTGCGGCGTGATTCTCAGCGGCGGAAGCGGAGGCGGAGGAGGTCGCGGGCGACTTCGTAGGCCTGCTGGGGGCGGACGCGGAGGCGGGAGCCTTCGACGTGGCGCCAGGTGACGGGGACGGAGACGACGGGGTAGCCGAGGGAGCCGCGGCGGATGCGCATGGTGTTGATGCGGTTGCCGACGGGCATGAGGACGGAGGGGAAGTAGGTCTGCTTGCCCTTGAGGGCGTTCTCGATGAGGCCGGCGGCGAAGTCGACGGCGGAGGCGAGGTGCCAGGCGAGCTGGCCGCAGGTGAAGTCGGGGTTGCCGCTGGTGGCGTCCCACTTCGCCTCGGGGATCTCGCTGATGAGGGCGCGGGAGGCGTCGCGGGCGCGCTCGAGATCAGCGCGGAGGGTGGCCTTGTCGACGGCGGGCGTGGTGGCGATCGTGTCGGTCATGGGTGCACCTCGTTTCCGCGGGTCAGTCTGTCAGCATTTCCGGCGGTCAGCCAGTCAGCAGTTCAGCTTGCCAGCAGATCACTCGCCGAACCAGTAGGCGCGGCGGGAGGTGCGGAAGTCTTCCTTTTCGGCGGCGCCCTGGAGTGAGGGCTCGCGGAAGGGGGCGACGACGGGGTCTCCGTCGTGCGTTTTGGGCGGGACTTCGAGGAATGTAGCAGGTAGGCGAGGGCTGCGCACACTTCGAGGTCAGAGGTCGTGGGGCGGGGTGATCCCGACGTTCGCGCAGTTGATCGACGGCGCTGATCGCGTCCGTGCGACGGCATTTTCTCATGCTGGTCTGAAGGTTCACCAATGGTCGTGCTTGGAAGCGCGAACATTGAGCCGCGTTTATTGATCGCCCGCGACTCGCGCGGCTAGGGTGTCGGAGCACACCCACTCCCACACGTACGGAAGCCCTAGCACAGGAGGAATGACATGATGCTTCCCGACCGGACGTCGCGCTTTGCGTTGGCCGCGTGCCTTTCGATCGCGGCGGCGTTGCTGACGGGAGGAGTAGCGGCGACGTCGGCGGCCGGGCCGTTGCCGCTCTCTCCACCGCAGTTCGCAAGCGGGCTGGTGGTCTCGTCGGTGACGGGCAACGACAGCAACGCGTGCCGAGCGAATGCGCCGTGCAAGACGATCAGCCACGCGGTTTCGGTGGCGCCGAGCGGCGGCCAGATCACGGTGTGGCCGGGGACGTACGCGGAGGAGGTGACGATCAAGAAGAGCCTGAAGCTGCAGGCGCGGGGCCAGGTGACGATCGACGCGAAGGGGAACGTGAACGGGATCGTGGTGACGGGCGCGGCGTCGCTGGGCACGCTGGTGTCAGGGTTCGACGTGGAGAACGCGACCGGCGAGGGGATCCTGGTGGAATCGACATCGCACGTGACGATCCGTGGGAATCACATCGCGCACAACGACACGGGCTTCAACACGAACGCGACTCCGGAGTGCGCGCCCTCCGGAAACGTGCCCGGGGATTGCGGCGAGGGGCTGCACTTGATGAGCGTCACGTACTCAACGGTGATGTTCAACAAGGTCGAGAACAACGTGGGCGGGATCCTGGTAACTGATGAGATGGGGCCGAGCGCGCACAACGTGATCGCCGGCAACGTCTCGACGAACAACCTGGAGGACTGCGGAATCACGCTGCCGTCGCACAACCCGTCAGCAGTCGGCAATCCGAGCGCGGGCGGGGTGTATGACAACGTCGTGGCGTTCAATGTGTCGAACCACAACGGCGGCGCGGGTGTGGGGATGTTCGCCCCGTTCCCGGGGGCGGCTTCGTACGACAACCTGGTGATCGCGAACCGGCTGACGAACAACCTGGAGGCGGGCGTGGGGATCCACGCGCACGCGCCGAACCAGAACGTGTCGGGGAACAAGATCATCGGGAACGAGGTCTCGGGGAACGGCGTCGACCCCGACTCGGGCAGCGGGCACCCGACGGGGATCGCGCTGTTCAGCGCGGTGACGCCTCAGACGGTGACGGTGAGTCACAACCACGTCAGCAACGAGTACTGGGGCGTGTTCATCGCGGGGCCGGTGACGGCGAACGATCTGTCGACGAATGTGTACGCGGGGTCGGTGACCAACGCGACGAACTGACGGCGAGCCGTCATCCGACGAAGAACCGATGAGAGAGAACGGCGGACAGGGTGCACCCTGTCCGCCGTCTCTTCCCGTGCGGCCCGGCGATGATGGGCATGCGGCGTATCAGGCGACGGGCGGAGGGGACGGCGAGCGGCGGAAGCGGAGGCGGAGGAGGTCGCGGGCGACTTCGTAGGCCTGCTGGGGGCGGACGCGGAGGCGCGAGCCTTCGACGTGGCGCCAGGTGACGGGGACGGAGACGATGGGATAGCCGAGTGAACGGGCGATGTCCAGCACCTCGGCATCGAAGATCCAGCCGCTGAGGCGTTGACGCTCGAAGACGGCGCGGGCGACATCGCGCTCGAAGCCCTTGAGGGGGCACTGCGTGTCCTCGATGTCGGGCAGGACGCGCATGGTCTTGCGCATCATGGTGAAGAGCCGGCCGACCATGCGGCGCTGGGCGGGCTGCGTCGCGCGCATGTCGGTGCCGTCGGCCTGGATGCGGGTGCCGATGGCGACAGGGGCGCCGGCCTTGAGCCTGTCGAGCAGTTTGAGGGCGTCTTCGGGCGGCGTGGCGAGATCGGCGTCCATGAAGAAGACGTAGCGGCCTTCGGCGGCGAGAACGCCGGTGCGGATGGCGGCGCCCTTGCCACGATTGGCGTCGTGCTGGACGAGACGGAGTGCGACGTTGGGTGGGAGGCCGGCGGCGGCGCGCTCGCGCACGATCTGCGGGGTGCGGTCGCGGCTGCCGTCATCGGCGATGACGATCTCCGAATCGAGCTGCTGCCGCGCGAGGAAGTCGATCACGCGATCGAGGCTCGCGGGCAGGCGATCTTCCTCGTTGTAGGCGGGGAGGACGATCGAGAGGAACGGACGCGCGTCGTCGGTCGGCGGCGTTTCGGCCGTCACGAGGCGTCGCCTTCGTCAACGTGCTCGCCGTCGGCGGCCGCCGGGGCGACTTTCTGGCGGCGGACGACCTCCGGCGCGACGAGGGGCTTGCCCGTCATCTCGGCGATGGCCTCCGCGACGGCGCGCACGTCGTCGAGGCCCTGGCGGACCATGGAGCGGGGGACGACGATATCGCCCACGGCGAGTCGCTTGCCGCTGACCTTCATCACGACGATCTCCAGTTGAGCGACGTCCTGCATCTGGCCGCGCTGGCGCTCGCCCGTCAGCTCTTCGATGCGGATCTGGTCGATCTTCCAGAACGGGACGAGCTCGGTGGTGCCGACGCCCATGCCGAGGAAGCCCTGCTGCCAGATGCCGGACTGCTTCTGCCGCTCGAAGACGACGTTGGCGCCGGCGATGGTGTAGACGAAGCCGATGCCGGCGAGGGGGATGGAGACGACGGCGACGACGAGCAGTACGAGGATGAGCACGAAGGGAAGACTATCGAGCCAGAGGACGATGGACACGAAGGCGCCGATGCCGAGGAGGAGGCCGAAGAGGGGGAAGAGGGCGGCGGCGAGGGCGGGGCGGACATTGACGCGATCGGGTTCGATGAAGGCGACGCGGCGGTTGAGGTAGACGATGCGCTTCCCGGGGTGGGCAGGGGTGTCTGTGGCCATCTGGGGGAGTATAGGGAGGTTAGAGGTGAGAGGTTAGAGGCGGGATGAAGGGAAGCGGGAGGCTGGAGGCGAGAGGCGGGAGGCGGAAGGTCAGACTCGAGCGGTGGCCGTGGGAGTTTACTGAGAGTTTCCGTTCGGGTGACCCGCAGGTGGTGATGGGGAGGCGTTCGGACTCGATACTGGTGTTGTGAATGAGGCGCTCGCGAGTGGCGGGCGGGAACGTATCGAGGAGGACGGAAGCGATGTT
>CAWJLO010000026.1:0-44585 GCA_963843685.1 uncultured Chloroflexia bacterium | reverse complement strand
CGGCGGAAGCGGAGGCGGAGGAGGTCGCGGGCGACTTCGTAGGCCTGCTGGGGGCGGACGCGGAGGCGGGAGCCTTCGACGTGGCGCCAGGTGACGGGGACGGAGACGATGGGATAGCCGAGGGAACGGGCGATGTCCAGCACCTCGGCATCGAAGATCCAGCCGCTGAGGCGTTGACGCTCGAAGACGGCGCGGGCGACATCGCGCTCGAAGCCCTTGAGGGGGCACTGCGTGTCCTCGATGTCGGGCAGGACGCGCATGGTCTTGCGCATCATGGTGAAGAGCCGGCCGACCATGCGGCGCTGGGCGGGCTGCGTCGCGCGCATGTCGGTGCCGTCGGCCTGGATGCGGGTGCCGATGGCGACAGGGGCGCCGGCCTTGAGCCTGTCGAGCAGTTTGAGGGCGTCTTCGGGCGGCGTGGCGAGATCGGCGTCCATGAAGAAGACGTAGCGGCCTTCGGCGGCGAGAACGCCGGTGCGGATGGCGGCGCCCTTGCCACGATTGGCGTCGTGCTGGACGAGACGGAGGGCGACGTTGGGTGGGAGGCCGGCGGCGGCGCGCTCGCGCACGATCTGCGGGGTGCGGTCGCGGCTGCCGTCATCGGCGATGACGATCTCCGAATCGAGCTGCTGCCGCGCGAGGAAGTCGATCACGCGATCGAGGCTCGCGGGCAGGCGATCTTCCTCGTTGTAGGCGGGGAGGACGATCGAGAGGAACGGACGCGCGTCGTCGGTCGGCGGCGTTTCGGCCGTCACGAGGCGTCGCCTTCGTCAACGTGCTCGCCGTCGGCGGCCGCCGGGGCGACTTTCTGGCGGCGGACGACCTCCGGCGCGACGAGGGGTTTGCCCGTCATCTCGGCGATGGCCTCCGCGACGGCGCGCACGTCGTCGAGGCCCTGGCGGACCATGGAGCGGGGGACGACGATATCGCCCACGGCGAGTCGCTTGCCGCTGACCTTCATCACGACGATCTCCAGCTGAGCGACGTCCTGCATCTGGCCGCGCTGGCGCTCGCCCGTCAGCTCTTCGATGCGGATCTGGTCGATCTTCCAGAACGGGACGAGCTCGGTGGTGCCGACGCCCATGCCGAGGAAGCCCTGCTGCCAGATGCCGGACTGCTTCTGCCGCTCGAAGACGACGTTGGCGCCGGCGATGGTGTAGACGAAGCCGATGCCGGCGAGGGGGATGGAGACGACGGCGACGACGAGCAGTACGAGGATGAGCACGAAGGGAAGACTATCGAGCCAGAGGACGATGGACACGAAGGCGCCGATGCCGAGGAGGAGGCCGAAGAGGGGGAAGAGGGCGGCGGCGAGGGCGGGGCGGACATTGACGCGATTGGGTTCGATGAAGGCGACGCGGCGGTTGAGGTAGACGATGCGCTTCCCGGGGTGGGCAGGGGTGTCTGTGGCCATCTGGGGGAGTATAGGGAGGTTGGAGGTTAGAGGTGAGAGGCGGGAAGTCAGGATCCACGGCCCGATCGACGCAGAGCGAAGAGCATAGCCGAGGCGGCGATGAGAGCGGCGGAAAACGAGATCATCGTGAGGCCGCGGCAGCGGGCGGAGGACGCCGCGGTAGATGGGGGGGCGAGGACTGGGAGGTCGGGTGCTTCGGCGAGGCCACCGACGGCGGGGACGGGGGTGACCTCGAGGGGCAGGCAGGGGCCGTCGACGGGGGAGTAGTTGACGTCGCCGTTGTAGTGCGCGCGGTACGCGTGGGCGCCGGCGGGCGGGGTGAGAGGGCCGGAGGCGGCCTGCTGCTCGTCGACTATGGTCGTGGATTCGACGTGGAGGACGACGTTGCCGGGATCGTCGACGACTTGGGCCTCAGCGATGCCGGCGGTGCCGTGATTGAGCAGTCCGACGACGACGTCGTCGCCGGATGACCACGAGAGATTGTCGACGCGGGCCTGGATCAACGTCGTGATGTCGGGGCCGGGGGCGAGGTACGCGCCGTCGCCGGTGCCGAACGCGTCGACGGTGCTGGAGTTGAGGGGGATCTCCCATGTCGGCCCGAGGGCGTTGAAGCGCGCGAGAAGTGCGGCACGCGTCTCTCCCTGGAAGCCGGCGCCGTCGTGCGTGTCGGCGGCGAAGATGGCCTTCCAAGTCCAGGTGCCCTCAGATGGGAGACTGGGGCGCGACTGACGGATGCGAAGTGACAAGTAGGCGCGATCGACCGTGTCGCCGGGCGCGACGGGGACGGCGTTGAAGCGCCAAGCCATCGAGCTAGAGGAGAAGAAGGCGTTGTCGTTGCCGGTGAAGAGGCCGCCGAACCAGTTCGTGGCGAACTGATCGGCGCCGTTGGCGATCCACACGGTGGCGCTGTCCCAGCCAGCGTCGTTGGGGATGTCGACGGTCTGTGATATGGGGATTGACTGCGTTGCGAGCGCGACGGCCGTGCCATCGGCGGCGCCGGTGCAATCGTCGGTGGCGTAGTGATCGAAGGTGACGTCGCCGGAGGGCGGGGGGCCGCCGCTGGCGACGGTAGCGGTAACGCGGACTTCGGTGCCGGCCGAGACCGTGCCCCCGGTCACGATCGCGCCTGACGCGTCGAGGAGTTCGCTCGCGACGATGGGGGCAGCGAGCGCCGCGCGGGCGGGGATCACGTCGCACAGCGTAGACGGCAACGCGAGAGCCGCGACCGCGAGGGCGACGCACCGCAGCGCGAGTGTCATGCTTCGGCCTTCCAAGCGTGTGCGGGGCAGGGCTGATCCTACGCTCGGGTGATGGCGCTCGACAAGCTGCCGTCAACTCTCGTGTCTCCGTTCCGGGTGTCGGGCGAGTTTACGGAGAGTTTCCGTTCGGGTGACCCGCAGGTGGTGATGGGGAGGCGTTCGGACTCGATACTGGTGTTGTGAATGAGGCGCTCGCGGGTGGCGGGCGGGAACGTATCGAGGAGGACGGAAGCGATGTTCAAGAGAGTGCTGTTCGGTGCCGCCGGGTTGGGGCTGGCGGCGGTGGCGATGTTCGGGGCGATGGCGCCGGCGGGCGTTTCGGCGGCGGACCCCACGGCGACGGTGACGCCGGCGACGACGAGGCCGGGGACGGTCATCGGCGGGACGGGAACGCTGGACGCGCAGGGGAACGGCGTGGCGGCGGTGCGCGGGGCGATGGACCTGACGGTGTCGGCGTCGGAAGGCATGCTCCTGGTGCGAGATTTCAACAACAACGCGGTGGTGCACGTGGACGGCAACGGGCGGACGGCGCAGTGGCTGGGATTCACGGTGTACTTCGGGTTCAACGGCACGGCGACGGTGAAGGCGCCGAACGCGGGCGTGATCGTGATCGGCAAGGACATCGATCTGCACGTGACGGGTCACGGATGGGCGTTTCTGAAGGGGCACGGCACGTTTACGGCGAACGGTCACGGTCCGTTCCCGTGGACGCCGAACGGGGCGTTCGGGTCGGTGACGCCGTAAGTGCAGTCGTCGGTCTTCAATCCCCGGTCTTCGGGAGTGACGGAGAGGGCGCCGATTCGGCGCCTTCTCCTTGTATTCAGGACGGCGGTTGTTTGAAGCCGGCGAGGAGGCAGTGGGTGCTGCGGAGGAGGGGGTTGCCGGTGACGCCGGGCGGGTTGGTGGAGATGACGGTGGTGTGGGCGCAGGCGGCGGCGATGCGCGGGAGGGAGTCGTAGACGCTGTAGCTCCAGACGACGCCATCGCCTTCACTGACGAACCAGTCGTGGCCGCCGCGGCGCCAGCGATTCATGGGGCGGAGCAGGCGCGCGCGGGCAAGGGCGAGCTTGAGGATACGGACGGGGACGGGGCCGCGACCGAAGATGTTGGAGTCGGAGATGAAGATGGCCTTGCGGGCGACGCGCAGCATCTCGGCGACGATGGCATCGGGATCGGGCACGTGGTGCATGACGCCGGTGGCGACGACGGCGTCGAAGGCGGCATCGCGGTAGGGGAGGAAGTCGCTGGCGGCGCAATCGAGGGACGAAGCGGCGACGCCGTGATCAGCCGCGGCGACACGCAGAAGGTCAGGCGAGGGATCGTTGCCGCGGACGGCGACGCGCGGGAGCTCGCGGGCGACGAAGCTCATGGCGCGGCCGGTGCCGCAGCCTGTATCGAGGACTGTGCGGGCATCGATGCGGGTGAGGTAGCTGACGATGTGGCGGAGGGCGTTTTCGTGCTCGGCCTCGCACTCGCGCATGGCGTCGTAGGTCGAGGCGGTGCGGCGGTAGTAGTCGCGCTGCGCGGCTACGGGGTCGTCGGCGGGGGCGAGTTGAGGATGTGTCACGTGGCGGCGCGTCCTTTCGCCTGCGTCCCGGGCACATGGTAGCGCGGCGCAGGCCGGCGCTTCGGCCGGGTGGCTATCACTCGCCGAGGATGGCGACGTCTACTTCGCGGCGGCGGGGCTCGTAGAGCTCGACGAGGTAGACGTGCTGCCAGGTGCCGAGGTCGAGGCGGGCGTTGCGGATGGGGAGCCACGTCGACTCGCCGAAGAGCATGGCGGTGGCGAGGTGGGCGACGGCGTTCTCGGCGCCCTCTTCGATATGGCGATAGGGGCGGTTGGTGGGGAAGGTGGCGCGGACGGCGTCGGCCATGTCGGCGTGGAGGCGGGTGTCCGGCTCATTGCAGGTGATGGCGGCGGTGGTGTGGCGGCTGCGGACGAGGGCGATGCCTTCGGTGACGGGCGACTGCGCGACGAGATCATCGATGGCGGCGGTGATCTCGGCGAAGTGGTTGATGCCGTGGGTGGGGACGGTGAGTTTGTGGAGGGAGAGGTGCATGGTCGGATGTCCCTTCGCTGGCGCCGGCAGTCGTGGGCGCGTTGGTGCAGTGGTGGTGCTGTGTCCGCTGGCGCGTACCCATCACCACCTTGAATCAGAATAATGGAGTTTCCGGGGGGACACCCCCGGAGCCCCCCGGCAGAGGGCGCTGCGCTCTCTGCACTCCCGCTCGTCGTCTTCGGCGCTGGCGTGGACGGCCAGCGACCTCAGTAGCCACGGGAACGGGTGGGGGCAGCACTCGCTGCGGTTATTCGAACGGGGCTACAGCCGGGTGGCCGGTGGTCAGCGGAACTTCATGGCGCAGCCACGCAGGTGGGAACAGTGAGTTAGGCTCAGGGCCAGGCGACGACGCGGGTGACGTCGACGGCGATGACGGGGCGGCGTTCGAGGCCCATCAGGAGGTACTGGGTGTAGCGGTCGCGCAGGAGCGACAGGGCGCGCTTGTGCTCGTCATCGAGGCCGAGGATGCGGGCGTGGCCGCGGAGCTGGACGTAGCGGAGCTTTGACCAGTCGCCGTCGTCGTAGTGGTCGAAGAGGACCTGGACGTTGGGGTTGGCGATGACGTTGCGGAGGCGGCGGAGTCGCGTGACGTCGCCGGTCTTGGGCTTGTCGTCGATGGCGGTGTAGAGGGTGTGGGCGTCGAGGGCGAAGCAGATGGGGACGATGTGCGGGCGGTTGCGCTCGTCGACGGTGGCGAGGCGGGCGACGCGCTGGGCGTCGATGAAAGTGCGGACGTGCTGGTCGATGGTCATGTCGGTTCTCGGTCGTCGGTCGTCGGTCGTCGGTCGTCGGTCGTCGGTCGTCGGTCGTCGGTCGTCGGTCGTCGGTCGTCGGGGGAATGAAACCACAGATTCCACGGATGACACAGATGGGGGGATCGTGGGCGGGCGCCGGAAGCGGTGCTAGGATTGCGCATGGCTGAGGACAGGGACGAGCTGCTGCGACACTACGCGGAGACGCGCGCGGAGCTGCTGGCGTCGATCCATGGGTTGAGTGACGCACAAATGACGGAGCCGACGCTGGACGGGTGGTCGATCAAGGACCACCTGGCGCACATCGCGCTGTGGGACGAGGTGCGGGCGCGGGAGGTCGAGCGGATCTCGGCGGGGTACGACTCGGCGTTCCGGATGAGCGAGGAGCAGGACCGCGTCTACAACGAACTGGGGTTGGACCTGCGGCGTGACCTGTCGGTGGAGCAGGTGCGGTGGGAGCTGACGACGACGCGGCAGCGGCTGCTGGAGGCGATCTCGGCGGCGACGTCGCGTGGGCTGGACGAGTCGCTGTACGGGGAGGCGCCAGTCCGGAGCATGCACGAGGGGCTGCACGCGGAGTGGATCCGGCGCTGGCGGGGCGAGCGGGGCTTCTAAGCGCGCACGCTCGCGCTCCATTTCTCAAAAGGCTTTCAGTCAGTTTCGCGGCGCGTTGAACGACATAACGCGGCCGTTGATGTAGACCTGCTCGCCGTAGCGGACGGCGCCGACCTCGCTGCCGTCATCGGCGAAGAGGTAGACGGCGTCTTCGCGGGGCTCCATGCGGCGGACACCGAGGAAGGCACGGCCGCCGCCGCCGACGGGTTTCAACGCGTCCGACTGATCGGGCATACGGTCATGGTAGCGCGCCGCGGTCGTCGCCCGGTGCGATTGTTACGGGGCGGGCTGGGGGCCGCCGTCGCTGGCCGGGGGGAGGGCGGGGGTTCCGTCCTCGGGGCCGGTGTCGAAGGCGAAGGGCGGGTAGTCCTGGACGAGGCCGGCCATGTAGGCGAGGAGCCGGGACTCCCAGCGCATGCATCCGCGGAGGAAGTTGAAGATGCCTTCCGGGTAGGACTCCTGGATGAGGATCATGATGACGGCGATGAGGCCGAGGATGGCGCCGACGAAGCCGAGGATGGCGAGCACGATGGCGCTGGGGATGGCGAGGATGATGCGAAGGAGGACGTTGCCGGCGGTCGGTTCGCCCTGGGGCTCCACGTCGAAGCGGACGGCGCCTTCCTGGTTGGGGAGCTTGTCGGTCAGCAGCGCCATGTAGGAGTAGAAGGAGATGATGTAGCGGAGCCAGAGGGTCATGTTCTGCTCCGACTCATCGAGGTACTTCCGGGCTCCCTTCTGGGAGATCATGATGGCGGCGACGACGGGGATGGCGAGATAGAGCGCGCCATGGATCCAGCTCGCGACCGTGATGACGGAAAGCACGATCAGGATCAACACGCGGATGACGACCTGGACGCGGTCGTAGTGGTCCTGGTGGGTTGCGTCGAACGTCACGCCATAGGCCATCGGTCGTCCTCCTGCGCTGTGCGTCTCGCGATCATGGTACGACGAACGGGTGGGCGGTGTGAAGGCGCCGGTTGTCATCGGTGGCGGCAATAGGCGGGGGCGGTGTCAACTGACGCCGCTGACCGGGCGCCGCTCCGCGCCCTTCGGCGGCGCAATCCGGGCCGAACGGCTCCACCGGGAACGGCGAGCCAGTTGCGAGAATGAGGCATGGACTTGAGATTGCAGAGTCTCGCGGAGCCTCCGGGCGGCCGGCCGACCTACTCGAGACCGAAGGGCTCGCTGGCGGCGACTGGCTTGCCGGGGGAGGTGCGGCTGCTCTGTGGCGCGTGCTCCGCGCTCGTGGCGCTGAACCCGCCGATGGGGGCGCTGATGAGCGTGGTGTTTCGGTGTCCGGAATGCGGCGCGGAGAGCGAGATTCCCCGGGCGGTGAAGGCGGGGCGAGGTCTGAGCAGCCGCTGAGGCGGGGGTGCCTGCGCTTCGGTGTTCTCATACAAGAGGTCCCGGCGAGTTGCCGGGGCCTCTTCGTTGTGCTGGTTGGATGTCGGAGGGGCTGGTCGGTGGTGACTCGCGAATGGTGATGTCCGTCGCGACCGCAAGGTCGCGGGAATGGTGCAGCGCTGCGCTCCCGCTCCCCCTGCTTCTCTGCGTCCATGACCGGGGCTATTCGATGGGGCCGCCGAAGGTGAGGACGCGGCCGTCGAGGTCCTTGATGCGGAACTCTTTGAGGCCGTAGGGCTGGGTGACGAGATCCTCGACGAACGTGGCGCCGGCTGACTTCGCCTGCTGGTAGATCTCTTCGACGTTGGTCGCCCAGAAGTAGGCGTCGCAGGAGAACTGCTTGAAGTCGTAGTTGGAGCGGACGCCGTGGCCGCGTTCGACGGTCTTGCCGAGCATGAGGCGGTGGCCGTCACGGTGGAGGATGACGAAGACGGGCTCGCCGAGGCTCTGGTGGTCGTGCGCGTGCTCATCTTCCTCGTCGTGGGGGTGATGGTGCTCGCGGAAGTAGTCGCCGATCTCGAAGCCGAGGACGTCGCGGTACCACTCGGCGGTGCGGGCGACGTCATCGACGAGAAACATGGGGGCGATGCCGGTGATGGTGGCCTTCGCAGTCGTCGTGTTGGGCATGTTCTGTCTCCTGTTCCATTCCCGGAGATCGATGCCGGGCATGAAGTCGTCGTCGAGCGGGCGGCCGCGCCAGCGGGCGAGTGCTTCGCGGTCGGCGAGCTGGAGCTTGGCGATGATGTTCGCGACGTGATACTTGACGGTGTCGACGCGGCAGAGGCGGAGCTGGGCGATCTCGCCGTTGGTGAGGCCCTCGCGGACGCGCAGGAGGATGGACCACTCGGTTGGAGTGAGGACGTCGGGGTGGGGCGGGCGGCCGCGGGGCTTGCGTCGTGCGGTGGGTGGTGGTCATGGGGTGATGATATGGGGTGAGGCGGGGGAATTACCTCCCCCTCTGTTGGGGCGGAGTCAGAGAGCAGAGGACGGATCGGCACCGAGCAGAGTGGTGCAGTGTCCGCTGGCGCGTACCCTGCACCACTCTTTTCTGAAGAAAAGAGATAAGAGGCCGGGGGGACACCCCCCGGAGCCCCCCGGCAGGGGCGCTGCGCCCCCTGCACCTCCGCTTTCTCACGTTGAGTCCAGCACGACCAGCGTCAACCGGGACGACGAGCGGGCTTCGGATCGAGCGCACGGAGCGCAAAGAGTCTCACGGTCAGATGCGACGGGGCCTGCTGCGGTCACCGGGGTCGTTGTGCGTGTTCGGAGCGCGGAGGTGCTAGGCGCCGACGGCCTCTAACGAGGCGAACTGGGTGTCGATCTTCGACGAGGCGTTGAAGAAGTCCTGGATGGACTGGTTGAAGCGGTAGAAGGCGTCGCGGCGGTAGCCGTCGTGGGAGCGCGCGAAGCCTTCCGGGATGCTGCGGTGCCCGCTGGTGCCGAGCAGCAGCACTCCAAGCCGCCGAGGCTGCGCGTTCTACGCGAGACCGTCCCGGTTCTCCGAGAGCTCGCGAATCTCGACGGGCAGACCAGTCGCCGCTGCAAGCTTCTCGCCCCACCGCAGCGCCGCTCCGCGGTCCGCCACATTGATCAAGGAGAGGCCGCCCGCGTGCTCGTCGGCTTCAAGGTACGGGCCGTCCGAGACAATGGCTTTGCCTTCCGACACGCGCACTACGGAGGCTGCCTGGGCGGGGCTGAGATGCGCCGCGAGCAGTCGCACGCCGGCACGCTCCATCTCGCGGTTGAGCTCGCTTAGACGCTCGACTATCTCGGCGATATTGACCGACGCGGGCGGTGGCCCGTCCGGCTGGTAGGTGCTGAGAACGTACTGACCCACTCTCATACCCTCCTGCTAGGCGGCGTCAGGCGCCGACGGCTTCGAGGGAGGCGAACTGGGTGTCGATCTTCGACGAGGCGTTGAAGAAGTCCTGGATGGACTGGTTGAAGCGGTAGAAGGCGTCGCGGCGGTAGCCGTCGTGTGAGCGGGCGAATCCTTCCGGGATGGTGAGGTCGATGGTGTTGAGGGTGTGGGAGAGATCGGCGGCGCCGTTCTTCTTGATGTTCTCGAGCATGTCCTTCCAGGCGTCGTAGGGCTGCTCGAGCCAGAAGTCCATGTCGCGCAGGTCGTTCTCGCCGACTTCGCGCACGCCGGTGCACTCGAAGGCCTCGAAGGTGATCTCGAAGATCTTGCCGCCGACCTTGACGCCGATGACGGTGTCGACGGTGCCCAGCTGGCGGAAGGCGGGGTCGTTGTTGACGATGTCCTTGATGGCGGTGAACCACTCGGTGGACGGGAACGTTGGCATGATGCGATTCCTCCTGGTGACGGCCGTTTCGGGCGCGTCGCTGCCGGCCTAGCTTTCGATGTAGGCCCGCAGGCCCGGCGCCAGGCGGTCGGCGCGATCAAGGGTAGCCCACTTGAGGCGTGCGAGGTACTGCTCCACGTGCCGCTTTCGCATCTGGTCGACGATCTTGAGGCCGTCCTGGATGCGGTCCTTCGATCCGGCGAAGTAGATGGCGAAGGCGTCGCGGGTGGCGGGGTCCTTCTTGTCGTCCTGGAGGAGCATGCCCTCGCCCTTGTCGAGGTAGCGCTGGACCTCCTCGCGGCGCTCCGCCTTGTTGAGCAGGACGTACTTGAGGTGGGTGATGCCGTAGGCGACGTGGCGGGCCTTGTCCTGCATGGCGTGGCCGAAGATGTACTTCTCGGCGGCGTTCTTCGCGTACGCCTCGCCGTACTCGTACTGGGCGAGGGTGAGCGTGTCCTGCAGCACCATCTGGATGGCGACCATCTCGGTGAAGTTGCGGCCGTCCACGATGGAGCGGAAGCCCCAGCCGGGCGATTGGAGTCCGAGGCCGCCGCCGTTGCTGAGGGCGCGCTTGCGGAAGACCTCGACGGCGCGGGCGTTCTCGAAGATGGTGGTGGCGAGGTAGAGCTTGACCTCGTGGTAGCCGTAGGAGATCTCGGGCTCCCAGCGTCCGAGGACGTCGGCCTCCATCTGCTCCTTCTCGCCGATGTGCGTGCAGATCTGGCCGATGGCCTTCTCGAGGTCGTCGGGGAGCGGCTCGATGCTGGCCCAGGGGACGTCGGTGGCGGGGCGCCAGCGGCGCTGGATGG
Organism: uncultured Chloroflexia bacterium; assembly: GCA_963843685.1. Taxonomy (GTDB): domain Bacteria; phylum Chloroflexota; class Dehalococcoidia; order DSTF01; family JACRBR01; genus DASQHL01. The sequence continues at coordinate 33,966 of CAWJLO010000026.1, read as the reverse complement.
CTTCTTCGTAGAGGCGGGCGCAGGCGTCGCTCCAGACCTCCTGCTTCTGGTAGATGGAGTAGCCCATGCCCTCGACGCCGGGGATGGGGACGGCGCCGCGGGGCATCTCCGTCTGGTACTCCCAGGTGTCGGGGATCTCGCCGTACTTGCCGATGTTGATGGCTTCGAGCGTGAGGCCGTGGCGGGTGGGCTTCGCGCGGGTGTTCCACTCCGTGGGGACGTTCATCCAGCTGAGGTCGAACTCCTGCTGGGCGGGGCCGCCGCCCTGGGCCATGAACTCGCGCGCCTGGTCGGCCGTGATGCCCATGTCCATGAAGCGCATGAGGTCGGCTTCGCCGGCGCCGGCGGCGAGCGCCTGGCGGACGAGGTCCATCGGCCAGTTGACCTGCTCGGCCTTCGCCTGGAGGTCGGCCGAGGGCTCCGGGCCGCCGCCTGCCTGCGCGGCGAGGAACTGGCGCGCCTGGTCGGCGGTGACGCCCTGGTCGATGTAGCCGATGATCTGGGGCGCGGTGGCGCCGGCGGCGAGGGCCTGCTGGACGAGGTCGTCGGGCCAGCCCTTCTCCCGCGCCTTCGCGCGGAGATCATCGGGGATGGCGATGGTTTCGTTGGCCATGTGAGGGTCCTCCTCGAGGAGCCTATCTTAGCGAGCGCTAAGTTGCGGCTATTGTGCGATCGGCGCTCCGCTGGGTCAAGCTGCGGCAGGGGCGTCCGCGAGCGGAAATCGAATCGCGGTGGGATTGTGTGTGATCGATTCGAAGTGCGTCAAGGCGGCGGCGGTGCGGTTTTCGAAATGCGGCGGACGGGGCGTCAGGCGGCGCCTTCGTGCTTCTGCCGTTGCTGGTGGAGGAGCTGGTTGATGAGGCCGGCGACGCCGGTGACGGGGTCGTAGTCGATGAAGTCGAATTCGACGTGGAGGATAGCGTCGAACGACTGGCCGAGGAGGGGGAGGCCGCGGCGGAGCTTGTCGGCGATGGAGAAGCTCTTGAGGCGGTCGACGCCTTCGAGCACGGCGATGATGCGCTCTTCGCCGTAGGTGAACACGTCGCAACCACCACCGGCGCTGCTGACGGCGTTGCACGCGGCGTCGCGGAAGCGGTCGAGCGCCTCAAGGTCGTAGGTGCGCTTGATCTGGCCGGCGCCCTCCATGTCGACGACGAGGAAGACGGGCGTCGAGCCCTCGGCGAGGATGCCGTCGATGCAGGCGGTGAGCTGGGTGCGGAAGTCTTCCATGCCCTGATTATCGGCCGGGGGCGGGGGATTCTCGATTGGCAATTGGGCGTGGGTGCTGGCACCCGTGGGAGGCTGTAGGTGATAGGGGATAGGGGATAGGAGTGGCTAGCGGCCGCGGGTGCGTTCGCGGTCGCGCTCCTTGTCGACGAGGAGCTGGACGTCCTGGGGGTGGGGGATGCCGGCCATGCGGAACTCCTGGATTTCGGCGGCGGTCTGGCAGACGATGTCGCCGTAGTTGAGGGCGGTGCGGAGGACGCCGTTCCGCTCGACGGTCATGTCGAGGACGTTGACGAGGTCGGCGGTGGACATCTTCATGTTGAAGGGGGTGGTCTTGGTGCTGTCGACGATGCGCTGGTTGGTGATGACCCAGATGTCGTTGTTGTAGCGGTACCAGTTGAAGAAGATGCGGATCGCCCAGTAGAGGAGATAGAGGAGGACGGCGATCCAGAACACCTTGCCTGCGGCGCCGCCGAGGCCGATGGTCTTGCCGAAGATGATGGCGAGGGCGATCACGGGGGCCAGCGCGAGCAACGCATAGAGGGCGGCGCGCGGCCAGAGGTAGATCCAGTGCTTGCGGCAGATCTGGATGACCTGCTCGTTCTCCTGGAGGGGGAAGTGGAGGGCGCGAGGCTTGCGCTGGGGTGCGGGGGTGGCGGAAGTCATGGTGGGAGTCCTCGGACGCTTGACCGTTCACCGCAAACGGCTTGGCTGGGCGGTATCGTGCCATCCCGATCGGGCGGTGACAAGTAGGTGATGCAGCGGTGGTGCTGTGTCCGCTGACGCGTACCCTGCACCACCTTGAATGAAAATCTGGAGTTGCCGGGGGGACACCCCCCGGAGCCCCCCGGCAGGGAGCGCTGCGCTCCCTGCACCCCCTGCCTTCTCTCAGCAGTGGGTCGAGTTGTTTCATTGCGTCAGTGTCCTGGTTGGGGTGGATGGCGTCCATCGCGCGAAGCCGGCGAGCGCCCGTTATTCGGCGCTAAAGTCGCCGGACTTGCCGCCGGACTTGCGGACGAGGCGGACGTTCTCGATGCGCATGGCGCGGTCGACAGCCTTGCACATGTCGTAGATGGTGAGGGCGGCGACGGCGGCGGCGGTGAGGGCCTCCATCTCGACGCCGGTCTTGCCGGTTGTGCGCACTTTGGCCTCGATCTCGACGCAGGTGCGGCCCTCGTTGGGCGTCAGCGTGACGTCGATGCCGGTGAGGAGCAGCGGGTGGCACATGGGGATGAGCTCGTGGGTGCGCTTGGCGGCCATGAGGCCGGCGATCTGCGCGACGGCGAGGACGTCGCCCTTCGGGAGGCCGTTCTGCTGGATGAGGGCGAGGGTCTCGCGGCGCATGACGATGCGGCCGTGGGCGGTGGCCTCGCGCTTCGTGTCGGCCTTGGCGGAGACGTCGACCATCTTCGCGCGGCCCTGGGGTCGATGTGGCTGAGCTTGCCGAAGGCTTCGTCCTGGTCGTCGAGGGCCATCATGGGGATCAGGGTAGCGGGTGGGGGCGAAGCGACGATAGGAGGGTTTCCCCTACGAGGACGGAGGCGGGATGCGGGAGGCCGGAGGCTGATCAGCCGCCGATGTAGGACATCTCGATGCGGGGGAGGTCGGCGGTGGCTTCGGAGCGGAGCTCTGAGTAGCGGTCGTCGCGGTCGCGCCAGACGTTGCTGATGGCGGCGGCGATCTCGTCGTCGGAGGCGCCGTCGCGGAGGAGGGCGCGGAGGTCCGTGCCGCGGGTGGCGAAGAGGCAGGTGTAGAGCGAGCCCTCGGCGGAGAGGCGGGCGCGGGTGCAGTCGCCGCAGAAGGGCTGCGTGACGGACGTGATGACGCCGGCCTCGCCGCCGCCGTCGCGGTAGCGCCAGCGGCGCACGACCTCGCCGCGGTAGTTGGGCTCGAGCGGCTCGAGCGGCATCTCGGCGTCGATCATGCGGACGATCTCGGCGCCGGGGACGACGTCGTCGAGGCGCCAGCCGTTGGTGGTGCCGACGTCCATGTACTCGATGAAGCGGACGATGTTGCCGGTCGCGCGGAAGTGGCGGGCGAGATCGACGACGGTGTGGTCGTTCATGCCGCGACGGACGACGGCGTTGATCTTCACGGGCTTGAGGCCGGCGGCCTCGGCTGCGGCGATGCCTTCGAGCACGCGCGCGACGGGGAAGTCGACGTCGTTCATCGCGCGGAAGGTGGCGTCGTCGAGCGAGTCGAGGCTGACGGTGACGCGCTTGAGGCCGGCATCGGCGAGGGCCTGCGCGTGCTGGGCGAGCAGCGAGCCGTTCGTCGTGAGGGCGATGTCGACGTCGGGGATCTGCGCGAGCATGCGGACGAGGGTCGGCAGGCCGTTGCGGAGGAGGGGCTCGCCGCCGGTGAGGCGCAGCTTGCGGACGCCACGAGCAGCGAAGATGCGGGCGAGACGCGTGATCTCCTCGAATGTCAGCACCTGGTCGCGGCGGAGGAACTGGTGGTCCATGCCGAAGCGCTCGCGGGGCATGCAGTAGGGGCAGCGGAAGTTGCAGCGGTCGGTGACGGAGATGCGGAGGTCGCGCAGAGGCCGGCCGAGGCGATCGACCTCGGCGCCGGGCTCCGTTTCGTGACCGCTAGCTGCCGTCTTCGGCACCGAACATCTCCTTCAGCAGGTCGCGGGCCTTGCGGGCGGCCTGGCCGCGGTGGCTGATCGCGTTCTTCCGCTCCGGATCGAGCTCCGCGCTCGTGCAGCCCAGCTCCGGCACGAAGAAGATGGGGTCGTAGCCGAAGCCGTTTTCGCCGCGCGGGCGCGTGCGCGAGGCGCCCCTCGAACGTGCCCTCCACGGTGCGGGTCTCGCCGCCGGGCGTGGCGACGGCGATGACGCAGCGGAATCGGGCGGTGCGGCGCTCATCGGGCACGGAATCCATCTCCCGCAGGACGATCTCGACGCGCTGCTCGTCCGTGAGCGAGGGGTCGGTGCGTACGCCGCCGGCGTATCGGGCGGAGTAGACGCCGGGCCGGCCGCCGAGCTCGTCCACCTCCAGGCCGGAATCGTCGGCGAGGGCGGGGAGCCCGCAGGCGCGCGCCGCCTCTTCCGCTTTGATCTTAGCATTCTCTTCGAAGGTGGCTCCGGTCTCTTCAGGGTCGAAGTCGACGCCGAGATCGGCGGGCGTGGTGAGGTCGAAGCCGCAGCCATCGAGGAGCTGGCGGAACTCCCGGAGCTTGCCGGGGTTGTTGGTGGCGATGACGAGCTGGCGCATGGGGGGCAGGGTAGCGGGGGGACACGGGGGGAGCCACGGATTGCGCGGATTTCATGGATGGGATGGGGGTCGGCAGATGTCGCGGTGAGCGCCGACCCACGGGAGCAGAGTGGCCGGCGTGACACCGCTGCTTCAGGCGTGAGCGGACCCGCGTTTGTGCACTCGCGTCTTCGACTGCGACTCGAGCAGCATCGCGCTGGTCAGCGTCCGCGCCATCCACCGACACACCTCGATCGCCTCGTCGGAATCGACACCCATGACGTCCTCAAGGGCCACGAGTGCCTCCGTGCCCAGCACCGCGCCGAGCGCGAGCTTGAGTGTGCGCAGGCTCTCCGGGTCGAACTGGTGCTCAGCGGGACGGAGCGCCTCGTCAATCCACGCCCGGCGGAAGCCCGGGCGCACGCCGATGGCCTCCGCGCGAGGGGTCGTGTTCTCTACCGACCGCAACAGTGAGAGCGCCATGACCGTTCGAACGAGGGCTTCCCGCTGTACCACGCGGCGGAGAAGGCCCTCGGTCGCGATGTCAACACGTCGCGCCAGGTCGGCCTCGGCTCCGATATCTGGCTCGAAGCGGTCGCCCATGCCGGCGTAGCCGTCCCGCAGCGCGGCGTTCAACAAGCTCAACTGGTCGGGGAAGTACCGATAAGCAGTCGCCGTGGAGACGAGGGCCTCGTCCGCGACTTCAGGCATCGTCGGTAGCGTTCCGGCGGCGATGAGTTTGGCCGCGGCGGCGACGATGGCCCTGCGGGTCCGTTCCTTCTGATTCTGGCGGCCGCCCGATGTGCTATCCATGGTGAAACTATAGCCTAACGACGAAGGCTTGACAACACCGTGCGTGTTCAGTACTGTTATGCGATAGCACTCTCATTTAGCGAGGAGCAGCGCCATGAGCATCATCGTTGTACGACCCGAAGACGGCGAGCAGGCAGGCGGCGGGCCGATCCGTTGCCGGATTATCGAGGACGGCTCTCACACGGAGCACCGACTAGGACTCGTTGAGGTCAGCGTCCCTCCCGGACCGGCGATGCCGCCGCAGCACATACACCACAAATTCGAGGAGGTCTTCATCGTCACCAAAGGTCAGCTTCGGTTCACATCGGGCGACAAGAGCGTCGACGTCGGCGCGGGATCCTGCGTGACGGTCCCACTTGGCACGGCGCACACATTTTCCAATCCCTTCGACGAACCCGCGACGTTCATCAACACGCTGACGCCGGACCTCTACGTGGAGTACTTCCGCGACCTGGGCCGACTGCCTGTCGATGAGAAGGGGTTACTCAGCCCGGCGGACATTGGTCGAACCATGGCCCGCTATCACACCGAGGTTGTTCACAGCGCAACGTGAGCAGCGACGCAGGCTACTTCACGCGGGTGAGGGCGGCGATGAAGGCGTCGGCGATGAGGCGGTGGCCGGCGTCGTTCGGGTGGGGATCGGACTGAGGATCGAGGACGTGGGTGAGCTTCGCGCCCTGGCCGTCGAAGTCGGCGGCGGTGGTGGCGACGGCGGTGTGTTCGTACTTCGCGACGACGTCGGAGATGGCCTGATCGAGCATCGGGAGGACGCGCTGGGCGGGTGCTTCGAGCGGGCTGCCGGTGCCGGAGAAGAAGTTGGGGTAGAGCAGGGCGACGATGGGCGTGTTTGGCCACGCCTTTCGCAGCGTCTTCATGATCTGGTCGTAGTTCGCCTGCACCTTCGACAGCGCGTCGTCGAGCGGGCACGACGCCGGCAGGGGATCCTGCACGCAGGCGGAGTTGGGGATGAGGGCGGCGAGGTCGTTGCCGCCGATGGAGATCGTGATGAAGGCGAGATCCTGCTTGTTCGCCGTCGCGGTCGGGAGCTGCTTGTCGATCACGTCGTTCGTCGTGGCGCCGGCGACGGCAAGGTTGTCGAGCGTGAGGCTGCCCTCGTCATGGGCGAGGAGCGCGGCGAAGGAGGTCGTGGCGGCGTCGCTGGCGCCGTTGCCGGCGGCGACGGAGTCGCCGAGGGAGAGGTAGACGCCGGTGTAGGTCTTCGGGCCGGAGGAGGTGCTGCTGCAGGCGGCGAGCAGCGTGACTGCGATGGCGAACGACGCAATGAATGTGAGAGTGAGGCGGTGTGTCACTCCTCACCCCGGGAGCCTGGGTTGGAGCTGGATCGCTGGTGTTCGGGGGCATCCAGATGGCCCCTTCGAGGCGTTCGAGGTCGTCGCGGGCCGGGGCGAGGGCGGCGAGTTGGTCTCGGTGGCGCCACATGCCGAGCGCGGAGACGAGTGCGTCGAAGGCGTCTTCGCTGTCCAGCGCCTGCATGCGGATCTTCTCCGGGAGGTCCGGGTGGCGCGCATCGAGGTGCTTGAGTCGTTGTGACGGGAGGCTCTTCGTGACGCCGGGGGCGAAGAGGCGGGGGTAGATCTCGACCACCGTCGGCGGTCGGGGATCGTCGAAGGGCCAGATGCTGAAGCCGGCGTCGTGGAGGCGGAGGAGGACCGGCATGCCGCGGATGGAGCCGGTACCGACGGCGCCGGCGCCGCCGATCTGGAAGACGGACTTCGGGAGCACGCCGAACCGCTCGCGGCACTCGCGCTCGGTGGGGCGGTAGAGTTCGACGGCGCGGTCCTTCTGCCTGCCGGCGCGGCCCCAGAACGGCGGCGCGCAGGCGGCGATCCATACCTGACCGCGCTCTTTCGCTATGCGCCACAGGTCGTGGGCGGTGGCCGCGCCCTCCCGGGCGACGAACCAGGCGGGGAACGAGAACGCGAAGTCGAGGCCGGCGACGAAGTTCGGATCGCGGCCGGCGCACGCGATCAGGTCGTCCGCGACGGCCTCGCGGCTGCGCATCCGTTCGAGGCGGACGGGCGCGTCATCGGCCACCTCGGCGAGCCAGATGTTGCCGGTATCGGCGAGGGCGCCGGACCAGTCGACGGCGATCACGCGGGAGATCATGCTCCGTCCCCCGCGGTCGCGCCGAGCATGGGGGCGGTGGCGAGCTGGCGGTAGGCGGCGCCGCCGGGGCCGAGGATGGACTGCATCAGGGCTATCTGGTCGACGTTGAACGACGGCGCTGCGGGCGGGTCGAAGCCCATGAGCATGTCGTGGACGTGGGCGCGCGCCTCGGGCGAGGCGTCGTCGCGGACGCGGGCGAGCGTGAGATGGCCGTTGAAGGCGCGCTCGTCGCGGGGATAGCCGAGCGGCACGAGCGATGACGCGACGTGCTCCGCGAGGTCGACGAGGGCGCCACCGTCGCCGCCGACGCCGATCCAGACGACGCGCAAGCGGCCGCGGCCGCCGAACGAGCCGACGCCGAGCGGGGCGAGCGGGAACGGATCGACGTGACGGACGGCGGCGATCAACGCGCGGGAGATCTCGGGGACGCGCGACTCCGGCGTGTCGCCGAGGAAGGCGAGGGTGAGGTGGATGGCCTCGGGGCGCACCCAGCGCAAGGCTTTGTCGCCGGTGATGGCTTTCAGCGACTCCAGGGTGTGGACGACGGAGCGCCGGACCTCGAACGGCAGCTCGACGGCGACGAAGAGGCGCAGGGTCTTGTCCGCGGCTTCATCTTGCGGCGGCGCTTCTTTCTTTCTTCGGCCGGGGAGCAGGCGTGGCATGTCAGAGCCCCAGGAGCTGCGCGGCATTGCCGCCGAGCACGGCGGTGAGTTCGCGGTCGTCCAGGCGGGCAGCGCGGGCACGCTCGAGCGCTCTGGCCTGCGTGGTGAGCGGGAAGTCGCTGCCGAAGAGCACTTTTTCGACGCCGACGGCATCGATCACGCGACGGTAGACGGCGGGGTCGTAGAGGAGGTGGCTGGCGGCGGTGTCGAAGTACATCGAGTCGATGGCGTCGCGGACTTCGGGCATGACGGCGTAGAAGGGGAGGCCGCCGCCCCAGTGCGCGGCGATGATCGTGACGGCGGGGGCGGCGCTCGCGAAGGCGTAGAGCGTAGCGATGGGGAGGCCCTCCTTGCCGGGGTAGGCGTGGCCGACGGGCTCGCTGGCATGGACGAGCAGCGGCAGGTCGAAGGCGGCGGCGGCCCAGGCGAGGACGTCGGCCTCGTCGCTGTTGGCGAAGTTGTAGCCGGAGTCTTCGGGGCGCAGCTCGCCGATGCCGCGGGCGCCGGCGGAGGCGAGGGCGCGGATCTTCGCGCGGGGATCCGTGCCGGTGGCCGCGGGCGCCTCCTCCATGTCGGGGCCGCCGTGTCGGGGGCCGCCGGCGAGGTGGACGGAGACGAAGGGGATGAGGCGGCCGCCGGAGCGAGAGGCGGCGTCGAGGATGTACTCGTTCGTCTCGTCGATCAGGGCTTCGTTGCGCCAGGCGAAGTTGACGATGAGGCTGCGGTCGACGTCGGCGGCGTCCATGGAGGCGAGGACGTCGGCCGCGGTGGCCATGTCAGCGGACGAGTCAGAGTAGATGGCCGCGAAGGCGGGCTCATCGGCGAGGAGATCGGCGCGGCGGGCGCGCACGGTGGGCGGGAAGACGTGGGCGTGGGCGTCGACGATCATCGGGCGGGTGCCTTCAGGTGCATGTATAGAGGATAGCGTGCCGGTTGCTAGTCACCGGTTGGTGGTGACTGGTGATCGTGACGGGTGGCGCAGTGTCCGCTGACGCGTTCCCTGCACCACCCTAAGATGATGGGGAATGTGAGATTGCCGGGGGGACACCCCCCGGAGCCCCCCGGCAGGGGCGCTGCGCCCCCTGCACCTCCGCTTTCACCACCACGTGTCAGGGTCGGTTCCGAAGCCTGCATGTGCGGAGTAAGCCAGCGCAACCTAACGCGTTCCCTGCATCACCCTAAGGAAGTGTGGTGTCTGGGGGACACTCCCCGAAGCCCCCGGCAGGGGCGCTGCGCTCCCTGCACCTCCACCTTCGCCACCACCGTGTGTGGATCCGTTCCAAAGTGTGTGGATTGTGCGGAGTAGCCAGCGCTGGCGCGCGCGGGTCGCTGGATCGTGCGCGGCGTGTGGGGGCTGCTCGTGATAGGCTCGTGTGTGAGCGGGAGGATGTTCGCAATGGCGACGAAGAAGAGCGCGACGAAACCGATGGCAAAGAAGGCGGGTGCAGCGAAGGCGCCGGCGGCGAAGCGGGGGCGGGAGGTGCCGCGGCCGTTCGCGTTCCACTGGGGCGGGGGCGAGATCATCGAGGAGGCGTCGTTCCGGGGGGAGCACACGGAGCCGTCGATCCAGCTGCTGGAGTACGAGGGGCACGAGGGGTCGTACGGGGTGCGGTTCTGCTACTACAGTTTGGACGGGCGGTTCCAGCGGAGCCCGATGATGATCGACAGCGACACGAACCTGGAGGGGCTGCGGGCGGCGCTGAAGAAGACGCCGAAGCTTCGAGCGCTGCTGAAGAGGATGGTGGGCTAGGCGCCGGTTGCTGATCGCCGGCGATCGATTGCAGCGGGGAGGTGTGGCATGACGACTGAGACGAAACAGCCTGACCAGGACAAGATGCGCGAGAAGGTGGAGATGCTGCGCGGCATGTTCACGGGCGCGTACGTGTCGGGGATGATCGCGTTGGGGCTGGAGCTGGGGCTGTACCGGACGATGAACGGCGCCGGGCCCCTGACGAGCGAGGAGCTGGCCGAGCGCACGGGGCTGCGGGAGCGCTGGCTGCGGGAGTGGCTGCGCGGGCAGGCGGCGGCGCAGGTGCTCGATTACGAAGGGGACGATCGCTTCTCGCTGTCGCCGGAGGTGGCGACGTTTCTCGCGGACGAGGACAGCATGGTGTACCTCGGCTCCAACTTCTCGGGGCTGCGACACCGGCTGTCGATCCTGGAGCACCTGCCGCAGTCGTTCCGCACGGGGCTGGGGTACACGTGGGACGACCGGGGGCCGGAGCACGCGGCGAGCACGGAGCTGCTGTTTCGCAACTGGTACCGGCTGGCGCTGATCAAGCAGGCGCTGCCGGCGCTGCCGGGCGTCGTCGAGAAGCTGCAGGCGGGCGGGAAGGCGGCGGACATCGGCTGCGGGAGCGGGCTGGCGCTGGTGCAGATGGGGATGGCGTTTCCGAAGGCGCAGCTGCACGGGTACGACATCTCGCAGCACGCGCTGGAGCGCGCGGCGAAGAACGCGAAGGACCACGGCGTGACGAACGTGACGTGGCACCGGGCCGACGTCGACCCGCTGCCGGCGGACGGGAGCTTCGACCTGATCACGACGTTCGACTGCCTGCACGACATGACGCACCCGGAGCGGGCGGCGGCGGCGATCCGCGCGGCGATCGCGCCGGACGGCGCGTGGTTCATCGCGGACGTCGACGGGCAGCCGACGTACGAGGAGAACCTGGCGAAGAATCGCAATGCGCCGATGATGTACGCGATGTCGGTGCTGTCGTGCATGTCGTCGGCGTTGTCGGAGGCCGACGGGGCGGGGTACGGGACGCTGGGGCTGCCGGAGCCGGCGATGCGGGAGCTGGTGACGAAGGCGGGGTTCTCGCGGTTCCGGCGGGTGGACCTGCCGCATCCGGTCAACGCGTTCTACGAGGCGCGGGTGTAGTCAGGGAGCCATCGTGGAAGTCTTGAGGATCTTCTCCGACGAGCGCGGCGAGTCGCACTTCGAAGAGGTCGACGTGGCCGTCGTCGAATCGGACTTCGCGCCGCCGGCGCCGCCGCTACTGATCGCCGATCGGCTGGACGCCAAGAGCCTGATCTTGTGCACCATGCCCAAGGGATGGCACGGCGTCGCACATCCCACGCCGGCCCGCCAGTACTTCTTCATGCTCTCGGGGCTGCTTGAAGTGAGCGTGTCGGACGGTGAAACGCGGCACGTGCGTCCGGGTGCGATTGTCCTCCTCGAAGACACCTCAGGCAAAGGTCACGTGACGAAGGCGATCGGCGACACGGAAGCGCGTTGCGCCTTCGTACAGATCCCATAGACGGACGGGGTTTCACCCGATCGCGGCGCGTTCGAGCGCCTTGCGGGCGGCGGCCATCTTGCGCTGGACGTAGGCGTCGGCCTGGGCGATGAGGTTGGGGAGATCGGCGAGCACGCGGTTGGCGGCGGCGGTGGTGCCTTCGATCGACGGTTCGGCGGCGGTTTCGTGGAGCTGGACGAGGGCGTACAGGGACTGCAAGGCCTCGTGGTAGGCGAGGCGCTTCGGATCGAGCGGGAGCGCGCGCTCGTAGCCGACGAGGTAGCGCGAGCGGAGGAGGCCGCGCGACGCCTTGAGGAGCAGGCGCTCGAGCGTCGACGTGGCGACGATGTAGGCGAACGAGAAGAGCGTGAGGGTGCGCGCGACGTCGAAGTGGGGATCGGCGATCGCGGCATCGGACCAGTCGATGACGGAGAGGCGACCGTCGTCGGTCACGAGCACATTCAGCGGGTGGAAGTCGTTGTGGGTGACGACGACCGACGCGGGCTCCACCGCGGTGGCGTGCCGCTCCAGCCACGACAGGCGTGTTTCGAGGCGTGCGAGGCCGAGCTGCTCGACGCCGCGACGGGTGCGCGCGAGACGCGCCAACGTTGCGGACTCGCCGGAGTGTTCGAGCCGCCACGCGTCGGGCGGGAGCTGGTGGAGGCGCGCGTGGAGTCCGCCGAGCCGGGCGAGCAGCGCGGGTGCGCGCAGGGGGTTCGACGTGATGCGGGCGAGCATCGTCGTGCCGGGGATGCGCTCCATGATGGCGAACGGCAGGCCGAGCGCGTTCGACGCGTCCTCCACGGCGAGGAGGGCAGGGGTGGGATAGCCGGCGGCGGCGATGATGACTGGACGTCGGCCTCGCGGCGGGCCTTTTCGGCGAATTCGACGTGGCGCTGGATGCGCAGCACGAGCGGCTGGCGCCAGCGCGGGTCGAGTTGCGCGCCTTCGATTCGGAAGCCGTAGATGAACGAGTCGAGACCGTTGCCGAGCGGCGCCGGGGGCTCCGAAACGCGCGCGGCGGCGAGATCGCCGCGGCTGGCGAGGTACTCGACGAGCGCGAGCTTGACGGCGTCAGGTGATGCGGGATCGACGGATGTGCGGACGGCGTCCATCGGCGCATGGTACGCCGCTCGCGACGCGCTTGCAGCGCGGCTGAGTTTGCGGATTGCGTAGCGGTGCGCCGGCGACGGTCAGCCGGTCGCGGGCGATGCGGCGCCGGCGGTCGCGAGGGCCACGTAGGCGGAGGTGATGATGTTGGCGGCGCGCAGGTCGCCGGTCAGCTCCGGGAACATGCGGTTCATGGCGTAGGTGACCGTCATGCGGGCGTCGAGGTCGATGAGGACGATCGAGCCGCCCCAGCCGGCCCAGAAGAAGGTGCGCTTGTTCGGCAGCGGCAGCAGCTCGCCCGGGAGGCCGAAGCCCATGCCGAACGTGAGCGGAATGCCGAGGACCTGGTCGGTGCCGCGTGACCTGCACCTCCATGATGCGGGCGAGCGTCTTCTCGGAGAGGAGGCGCACGCCGTCCAGCTCGCCGCCACAGGCGAGGACGGAGTGCACGCGGCCCATCGAGCGGGCGTTGCCGGTGCCGCCGGCGGCGGGGATCTCGGCGGCGCGCCACTCGCGCGTGCGGGGCTCGGTGGCATCGAGGTGCGGCCCCAACGCGGCCATGCGACGGGCGACGGGCGTGCCGGCCTCGTACGTCTCCTCGGGCAGGTGCTCCGGCGGGATCAGCTCCGCGACGCGGGCGTCGTGCTTCGCGTCGAGGCCGATGTGGAAGTCTGCGCCGAGCGGCTCTGCGACCTCCTCACGGAAGAAGTTGCCGAGCGTGCGGCCGTCGACGCGGCGGACGAGTTCGCCCTGCAGGTAGCCCTGCGTGACGGCGTGGTAGCCGGACTCGGTGCCGGGCTCCCACCACGGCGACTGGGCGGCGAGATTGTCGCAGCACTTCTTCCAGTCGTAGAGGTCGGCGACCTCCAGCCCCGGGTCGAACGCCGGGAGGCCGGCGGAGTGGCTCATGACGTGCTTGACGAGGACGCCGGCCTTGCCGTTCTGCGCGAACTCCGGCCAGTACGTCGCGACGGGCGCATCGAGATCGATCTTGCCGCGGTCGGCGAGCATGAGGACGCACAGCGCGGCCATCGTCTTGGTGCTGGAGTAGACGTTGACGATGGTGTCGCGCTCCCACGGGCGGCCGCCCTTCACCGCGAGGCCGGCCCAGCAATCGACGACGAACTTGCCGTTGTGGGTGACGGCGACGCTGGCGCCGACCTCGTGGCCGGCGTCGAAGTTGGCGGCGAAGGCCTTGCGGACGGGTTCGAACGCGGGGTCGCAGGTGCCGTGGATGTCCATGGTGGTGTGGCCTTTCTGTGCGGGGCTGCGCACATGATCCCGTGGCGATCGGGGTTGGGTCAATGTCCATGATGCAGTGTGGCGATGCGACGGTGGTGCAGTGTCCGCTGGCGCGTGCCCTGCACCACCTCTTTCTGAAGAAAGAGAAGAGATGCCGGGGGGACACCCCCCGGAGCCCCCCGGCAGGGGGCGCTGCGCTCCCTGCACCCCCGGCTTTCGCATTCGTGCGAGGCGGAGACTACGTGCGGACGGCGCGTTCGAGGGCGCGGCCGAAGCGCATGATGGCTTCGGGGATGTCGCGCTCGGCGACGTTGCTGTAGCAGAGGCGCGCGTGGCGGGCGCCTGAGCCGTCGTCGAAGAATGCGGAGCCGCCGACGAAGCCGACGGCCTCCTCGTTCGCGGTGTAGCGGAGCTTCTGGACGTCGATCCCCTCCGAGAGCTCGAGCCAGAGGAAGAAGCCGCCGAGCGGCACGCCCCAGCGGGCGAAGCGGGAGCAGCGCTCGTCCAGGGCGGCGAGCATCGCGTCGCGCTTGCGGTGATAGATCTCCGTGACGTTCTTCAGGTGGTCGTCGAAGAGGCCGGACTCGCAGAACTCCGTGATGACGCGCGTGGTCCACGGCGAGACGCCCATGTCGAAGCGCATGCGGGTGATGGCGTCGACGACGGGCTGTTCGCCCATGACCCAGCCGATGCGGAGGCCGGTGGCGATGGTCTTGCTGAAGGTGCCGAGGAAGACGGCGCCGGTGCCGCCGGCGAGGGCGTACATCGTCGGGTAGGGGTCGCGGCCGAAGTTGATGGCGCCGTACGCGTCGTCCTGGATGATGAGGACGTCGTTCTGGCGGCAGATGTCGACGATGCGCTTGCGCCGCTCGAGCGTCAGCGTCGAGCCGGCGGGGTTGTGGAAGTTGGCGATGCAGTAGAGCAGCTTGGGGCGCTTGCCGGCCGCTTTCGTGCCGGCGATCACCTCTTCCAGCACGTCGGGGCGGAGGCCCTCGTCGTCGACGGGGACGCCGGCGATGTCGGGCAGGCACGACTTGATGGTGCGGAGGCTGCCGGGGAAGGTGGGGCGCTCGACGATGGCGACGTCGCCGGGGTCGAGGAAGGTGGCGCAGATGTTCTCGAGGCCGCCGGCCGAGCCGCAGGTGATGACGAAGTTCTCGGGGCCGACTTCGATGTCCTCGGCGGCGCTGGCGCGTTTGGCGAGCCACTCGGCGAGGCCGGGGAAGCCCTGCGGGCCGCCGTACTGGAGGGCGAAGGTGCCCTCGCGGCGGAGGACGCGCTCGTTGCACTCGATGAGGCCGTCGATGGGGAGCGAGTCAGGGTCGGGGATGCCGCCGGTGAGCATGATGGGCTCGACGGGCGGCGGCGGCAGCTCGCCCTGCCACCAGGGGGTCCATTCGGAGGCTTTGCCGCGGAGGGAGAGGGCGTGCTCCCAGTTGTAGGCCGGGGTGTCGGTGGTCATGGGACATTGTAGTACGGGCGGCGTTGCGGGTCGATTACAGATCGCTCAGTTGCGTCGGGCTCCGCATCCCGTCGGGCTGCTCCGCCCGACTTTATTTGGGATGCCGGGGGGACACCCCCCGGAGCCCCCCGGCAGAGGGCGCTGCGCTCTCTGCACTCCCGCTTCGCACTCGCAGCACGGTGTCGTTGCGCGAATCCATGCAGCGCGCCTGTGACGTCAGGCCAAGGATGCGCGTTTCGGCTTCGCTTCGGTCAACACAACCGCGCCGGTGCACCGGCGCGGCGCCAGCGCTCAGTCGCCGTCGCGGCGGGCGACGCGATCGGCGGCGGCGCGGAAGCGGGCGTGGTGTTCGGGGGAGGTGCGGAGGTTGCGGTTCCACTCGGCCTCGGCCTTCGCGCCGGCGTCGACCTCCGTCGCCTGGTCGACGGTGTGCTTGGAGGCGATGAGGGCGGGGAGGGAGTTCGCGGCGACTTCGTGGGCGATCTCCAGCGCGAAGTTGGCGAGGTCCTCGACCGGGACGACGTGGTTGACGAGGCCGATGCGGTGCGCCTCTTCGGCGCGGACGACTTTCGCGGTGAAGAGGAGCTCCTTGGCGTACGCGGGGCCGACGAGGCGCGGGAGCGCGGAGCCGCCGACGACGAGGCCGTAGGCGGCGCCGGGGAATCGGAAGGCGGCGGTGTCGGAGGCGATGCGGATGTCGCACATGGTGGCGACGAGCGCGCCGCCGCCGTAGCAGATGCCGTTGACGGCGGCGATGAGGGGTTTGCGGAAGCGCGGCGACGGCGGCGTAGACGCTGGCCATGCCCTCGCTGCGGCCCTTGCCCTCGATGGCCTCTACCGCCTCGTTCATGTCGGCGCCGGCGCTGAAGGCGGGGCCGGTGCCGGTGAGGACGACGCAGCTCACCGATTCGTCGGCGTCGAGATCGGCGAGGGCGGTGCTGACGGCGGCGTCGAGCTCGCGGTTGAAGGCGTTGTGCTTGTCGGGGCGGTTCATGCGGACGACGGCGACGTGCTGGTCGTCGCGCTCGACGGTGCAGATGCTCATGCGGGGATTGTACGGCGGCGAACCGCCTGAGTCATCGGTCATCAGTCGTCGGTCGTCGGGGGAGGCGATGGTTATCCACAGATGACGAAGATGGACGCGATGGCTCAGGGGGAATATCCGCCGATTTCGCCGATGGACGCCGATGGGGAGAGCCGGGAGCCACGGATCCCGCGGACTTCACGGATGAGTTGCGCGAGCGCCGGACGCGATGGCCATGATTGACACCATGCGGGGCGGGCGTATGCTTGGCGGCACTTGATCGCGCGGGGCGCTTGCGACGAAGGGGAGGAGACGTCATGCCGAACTACGTGCTGCTGTACAAGTTCACGGCGGAGGGGGCGAAGAACATCCGGAACACCGTGAAGGGGGCGGGGCGGGTGCGGCAGGAGAACGCGCGCCGGGGATTCCGCATCCGGGACGTGTTCTGGACGCAGGGACCGTACGACATGGTGGCGATCGTCGAGGCGCCCTCCGAGGAGGCGATGATGGGGGCGATGCTCAACGTCGTCGGCGCGGGGAACGTCACGAGCACGACGATGCGCGCGTTCGATGCGACGGAGATGTCGCGGGTCCTGGCACAGACGCCGGCCGACGAGCCGCCGGCGCGGGTCAGGGTGCCCCGAAAGGGCGCCAGGCAGGCGGCCAAGAAAGGCTGATCGCCGCCCCGCACTGGGCACCCGGCTCACGGTTCCGCATATCGGGCGGAACCTGATTGCCCGGATCGGCCGATCGTGCAAGGCTTCGTGCAGGAGGGCGCACCCGCGCGCCCGCGGCTCCGTTGTGCGAAAGGCCTGACCCCCATGGAGTACCCCGCTCTGCCGCCGACGGCGATCAAGTTCGGCACGGACGGATGGCGCGCCGTCATCGGCGAGGAGTACACGTTCGAGAACGTGCGCGCGTGCGCGGCGAGCGTCGCCTCGTACCTGAAGGCGAAGGGGCTGGCCGACCGGGGCCTGATCGTCGGGTACGACGCGCGATACGCGTCGGAGGACTTCGCGGACGCGGTGGCAGAGGTGGCGGCGGCGGCCGGGATCAAGGTGGCGCTGAGCGATCGGCTGTGCCCCACGCCGGTGGTGAGTTACTCGATCCTGGACCGCAAGGCGGGGGGCGGCGTGGTGGTGACGGCGAGCCACAACCCGTGGCGCTGGAACGGGTTCAAGTACAAGCCGGACTACGGCGGCAGCGCGTCGCCGGACATCGTCGCTGAGCTGGAGGCGGAGCTGCCGTCGCTGGTGGGACGGGCGATCCCGCGGATGCCGATCGACGAGGCGAAAGCGTCCGGCATGGTGACGATGTTCGATTCGCGCACGCCGTACCTGGCGGCGCTGGGGAAGCTCGTCGACCTGGCGGGGCTGAAGTCGGCGGGGCTGAACGTGGCGTACGACGCGATGTACGGGACGGGGGCGGGCTACTTCGACGAGCTGCTGTCCGGCGGGAAGACGAAGGTGACGGAGCTGCACGGCTTCCGCAACCCGGTGTTCCCCGGCATGCACGCGCCGGAGCCGATCGCGCGCAACCTGACGGAGCACGCCGCGCTGATGGCGAAGGGCGGCTTCGACATCGGCATCGCGACGGACGGGGACGCGGACCGCGTGGGGATCGCCGACGAAAAAGGCAACTTCATCAACCAGCTGCAGGTGTTCGCGCTGCTGTCGTACTACCTGCTGGAGGTGCGGGGCGAGCGCGGGCCGATCGTGAAGTCGATCACGACGACGAGCATGGTGCAGCGGCTGGGCGAGCTGTACAAGGTGCCGGTGTACGAGACGCAGGTGGGATTCAAGTTCCTCGGCCCGAAGATGATGGAGGTCGACGCGCTGATCGGCGGCGAGGAGAGCGGCGGCTACGGCTTCCGCGGCCACGTGCCGGAGCGCGACGGGATCCTGGCGGGGCTGTACATGCTGGACTTCGTCTCGCGCACGGGGAAGCGGCCGAGCGAGCTGCTGGCGGAGCTGTACGCAAAGGTGGGGCCGCACTACTACGACCGCATCGACATCACGCTGAAGCCGGAAGATCGCGACGGGATCTGGAAGAAGGCGGAGAGCGCGCGGCCCGACGCGATCGCCGGGATGAAGGTGACGAGCATCGACACGACGGACGGGTTCCGGTTCATGCTGGGCGACAAGGGGTGGATGCTGCTGCGGTTCAGCGGGACGGAGCCGCTGCTGCGGATCTACACGGAGGTGGTGGGGGACGAGTCGCTGGTGGCGAAGGTGCTGGCGGCGGGGCGGGAGATCGTGGGGGTTTAGGAGTTCGTCGGCGGTCGTTTGACGACCCGCATCTTCAGCGCGCGCACGTCGTTCGAGGAGCGGCAGCGCGTGACCTTCGCTGCGTAGTGCGCGAGGACGGCGTGCTGGGCTGCGCGCTGATCTCCGGCTGTGCGGCGGGTGTAGTCCAAGAAGCGGATGAGCTTGCGCCATCCCGGATGCCGATTGCTGCGCGCGAGCTCCGCGAGCAGGTGGCGCTTGAGGATCCTGAATTCGCACGTGAGCGGCGGGACGTCGAGCCACACGACGATACCCGCACCGTCCAGCAGCGCGCCGAGCCAGTCCGCGGTGTAGGCGCCCTCAGTCACCCATCCGTCGCCGGCACAAATCTCGCCGAGACGCGCGACGATGTCGGCGTGACTCCGCTCGACACCATCACGGTACACCACCTGGTCGAGGTCGTACGCCGGCACGTTGAACGTCTCGCTGAACCAGCGGGCAAGCGTGGTCTTGCCGCTGCCCGCGAGGCCGACGACGTGCACCTTCACCGGAACGACAGCCAGTTACCGGCGAAGACCTCGTACGCAGCGACCGCGGCGAACAGCAGGACGAGAAGAATGACGGCTCGCCTCATTGCGCCTCGACTTTAGCTCATGCCTCAGTGAGGGGTCGCCGTTTGCGCCGGGCTACCCTCGACTGGTTCATGCTCGACCGCGACGATGGTCGGCTGTGACGCGGTGTGTGGGCGGGAGGGGGTGAGGCCGGCCTGCTCGAGGAGGCGGCGCTCCGTCGTGACCTCGCGGATGTGGGCGACGGCGGCGTCGATGCGCCAGGCGATCGCGAGGTAGAGGCCGGCGAGCAGCATCGCGCCGACGACGTCGCTGGGCCAGTGGGCGCCGGTGTAGAGACGCGCGGGGGCGCCGAGCGCGATCTCGGCGACGCAGGCGATGCGGATCGCCCAGGCGAGCGGCTTGATGGGGACCAGGCGACCGACGTAGAGGATGACGAGGCCGTACACGATCGTCTCGCCGAAGACGTGGCCGCTCGGGAAGCCGTGGGGGCCCGGGAACTGGCGCAGGCCCCAGTCTTCGTGCGCGTACCACGGCGGGTTGTCGAGCGAGAACGGGCGCGTCACGATTTCGCGGATGCCGAGCTGGAGCAGATGCACCGCGCCCGCGCCGGCCATGACGAGCGATTCGACGCGGAAGCCGCGGACGGCGAGCAGCAGCGTGAAGCCGATAAGCACGCCGCCGATGAAGCCGTATTCGCCGAAGTCGTTGGCGCGGGTGAAGATGCGGTCGGCCAGCGAGAAGCGGTCGAGGTTCTCCACGAATCGGGTGAGGCGCACGTCGCCGGGGAGCGTGTAGTTCCGGGTGCAGGCGATCGCCAGCATCGCGAAGGCGCCGAGGGCGATCAGCCAGGCGCTCCAGAAGGCGCCGTCCGAGTCCCGGTCGAAAAACCGCCTGATCATGGTGCCCTGAGTATCGAGTTGGGAGGCTGCCCAGGCAACAGGGTTCCGGCGGGGCGTCAAGTCCGCAAGTGTTAGGATGAAGGTCTCAGAGCCCCGTTGGAGGTTCATCATCGAAGAGCACAGACTCCGCGAATTGCTGGCGGCGGTAGCCGCGGGCAGGACCGACGTCGAAGCGGCCCTAGGGGAACTCCGTACCCTGCCCTACGAAGATATCGGCTTTGCGAAGGTCGACCATCACCGTGCGCTCCGGGATTGGATGCCGGAAGTGGTGCTGGGGCAGGGGAAGACGCCCGAGCAGGTGGTGGGCATCGCCCGGACGCTGCTGGAGCGGGCCGACCGGCTGCTGGTCACCCGGCTGGAGCCGGCGGCGGCGGCGGCGCTGCTGGAGGCCGTGCCGGACGCAAAGCTGCACGAATCGGCACGATGCGTGACGGTGGAGCGGGTGCCGGTGCCGAAGCAGGAGGGCGTCGCCGTGCTGTGCGCGGGGACGGCCGACATGCCGGTCGCGGAAGAGGCGGCGATCACGGCGGACCTGGCGGGGAACGCTGTCAAGCGGATGTACGACGTCGGAGTAGCGGGCATCCACCGGCTGCTGGACCAGGTGCCCGCACTGCGCGAGCAGCGGGCGCTCGTTGTCGTGGCCGGGATGGAGGGCGCGCTGCCGAGCGTGGTCGCGGGGCTGGTCACGGCGCCGGTGATCGCCGTGCCCACGTCGATCGGGTACGGGGCGAGCTTCAACGGGCTGGCGCCGCTGCTGGCGATGCTGAACGCCTGTGCGGCGGGCGTGGCGGTGGTGAACATCGACAACGGGTTCGGCGCCGGGTACATGGCGGCTGCCATCAACCGGATCGCGCTGGCGGAGCGTAAAGACTAGTCGCCTGGTGCTGGTCGCTGGTGGTTCTCGACGAGCATCCTGACACGACGATGTCACCAGTGCTGGCGTAGACTGATCGCCGGTCCTTCCTCTTATTGAACACAAGGAGCATGACGATGACGGTGAGTGATCGCGCGCCGACGGCGGGGCGCCCGCGGATGAAGGGGTACGGGATCTCGAAGGACGCCGAGGGGCTGATGGCGTGGGACTGGGCGGTGGAGCAGCTCACGAAGTCGCGGAACTACTGGATCTGCTCGACGCGTGACGACGGGCGGCCGCATGCGATGCCGGTGTGGGGCGTGTGGATCGATGACGCGCTGCTGATCTCGACGGGCGGGACGTCGGTGAAGGGACGGAACATCGCGGCGCGGCCGGCGATCGTGGCGCACGTGGAGAGCGGCGACGACATGGTGGTGCTGGAGGGGGTGGCGGAGCGGGTGGCGGACGCGGCGCTGCTCGCGCGGTTCGCGGACGTGTACTTCGCGAAGTACCAGTTCCGGCCGCCGACGGACGACGATGGGTCGCCGATCTATGCGCTGCGGCCGTCGGTGGCGTTCGGGTGGCTGGAGAAGGATTACCCGAAGACGGCGACGCGGTGGGCGTGGGGGTGATCCGAAGCTGACGACAGGTAGTAGAATCTGGTAGGAGGCTCCACCTTGCGACGAACCACTGCTTCGTTAGTGCTCCTTCCGGTTGTTGCGCTCGTCGCATGGGTCATCGTCGTCACGGCGGCGTACGGTTCGTTCAGCGGCGCCCCCGGCCCCGTCGTAGTGATCGGCTTCTATCTCCTGCCTGTGATCTATCTGTCATACGCGTTCGGCTACTCGCTGGCGCGAGCCATGCGTCACGCCGTCCCAGGCTCGGCCATCGTCGCGATCTGCTGCGCGGCCCTCGCGATCTGCGGGTGGCGGATCCCCGCGTTCCTTCATGGCGTGAACGGTTCCGACCGTGCGCGCGAGGGGCACATCGCGGTCTGGCTGCTCCTTCTGGCGGTCCCGGCGGTCGGCGGGCTCGTCGCGAGCGTGCCGCACGGTTGGTCGCGCGCTCACCGGCAGGGGGAGCTGCTGAACGACGCGCGTTGAGCTTGATCAGAACGGGCCTCCGCGAATCGTGAGGGTTTGCCCGCAGGTTCGGCGCAGATTCGATCTCCTATACTGACGCACCATGAAACATCCGTTTCTGACGGCGCTGGAGCAGCGGGTGCTGCTGGCCGACGGGGCGATGGGGACGCTGCTGCAGGGGCGCGGCGCTCCTCCTTCGACATGCCTGGAGGCGCTGGTGCTGGAGCAGCCGGACCTGGTGCGGCGCGCGCACGAGGACTACATCGCGGCGGGCGCGGACATCATCGAGACGAATACGTTCCAGGCGAACCGCTTCCGGCTGGCGCGGCACGGGCTGGAGGATCGCGTCCGCGACATCAACTTCAAGGCGGCGCGGCTGGCACGGGACGCGCGCGAGATCCACGGCCACCCGGTGTTCGTCGCGGGGTCGATCGGGCCGACGGGGCGGATGCTGGCGAGCGTCGGCGACGTGCGGCCGGCGGAGGTGCGGGCGGCGATCCGCGAGCAGGCGGAGGCGCTGCTCGAGGGCGGCGTCGACCTGATCATCCTGGAGACGTTCCCGGACATCGCGGAGCTGCGCGAGGGGATCCTGGCGGTGAAAGAGTGCTGCGACCTGCCGGTGGTGGCGCAGGCGACGTTCCAGCGCGACGGGCGGACGTTCGGCGGGGAGCCGCCGGACGAGGTGGCGAACGTGGCGGCGTCGCTGGGCGCGGACGTGGCGGGCGTGAACTGCAGCCTGGGGCCGCAGCAGGTGCTGGAGGTCGTCGAGCAGATGGCGCCGCACACGTCGATCCGGATCTCGGCGATGCCGAACGCGGGGCTGCCGCGCTTCATGGACGGGCGGCTGATCTACCCGTCGACGCCGGAGTACTTCGCGGAGTACGCGAAGAAGCTGGTGATGGCGGGGGCGAACATCGTCGGCGGGTGCTGCGGCACCGGGCCGGAGCACATCGCGGCGATGCGGGCGTCGCTTTCGGGCGAGTGGAACACGCGCGGGCGGGCGGCGACGGCGCGCGGACAGGCGACGTCAGCGCCGGCGAGCGCGGGTGCGACGGACGTGCACGTGCTGAACCCGACGGCGTCGATCGACGAGGAGCCGCGGCCGAAGACGCTGCGGCAGAAGCTGGCGGACGGCGAGTTCGTCGTGAGCGTGGAGCTGGACCCGCCGCGGGGGCTGAACCCCCGGAAGGCGCTGGAGGGCGCGGCGTACCTGAAGGCGCTGGGGGCGGACTGCATCAACATCGGCGACAGTCCGATGGCGCGCGTGCGGATGAGCGCGATCGCGCTGGCCGTGCTGATCGAGCAGCGGGTGGGGATCGAGCCCATCATCCACTTCACGACGCGCGACCGGAACCTGATGGCGATCCAGAGCGACCTGCTGGGCGCGCACGCGCTCGGCATCCGGAACATCATCGCGCTGACGGGCGACCCGCCGTCGACGGGCGACTACGGGCGCGCGCACGGCGTGTGGGACGTCGACTCGATCGGCTTCATCCGGATCCTGAAGATGCTGAACGAGGGGACGGACTGGGCGAACAACTCGATCGGCAAGGGGACGGACTTCTTCGTGGCGTGCGCGGCGAACCCGACGGCGGACAACGTCGATTTGGAGCTGGACCGCGTGCGGCGGAAGATCGAGGCGGGCGCCGACGTGCTGATGACGCAGCAGCTCTACAGCGCGGAGATGCTCAAGAGCTTCCTCGAGCGGCTGGGGCCGATCGACGTGCCGGTGCTGGTGGGCATCATGCCGCTGCAGAGCAGCCGGAACGCGGAGTTCGTGCACAACGAGGTGCCGGGCGTGTTCGTGCCGGAGGACGTGCGGGAGCGGATGCGGAAGGCCGGCGAGAACGGCGTGGCGGAGGGCATCGCGCAGTCGCGTGAGCTGCTGGAGGAGTGCCGGCCGTACGTCGCGGGGACGTACCTCATCCCGGCGTTCGGGCGGTATGAGGTGGTGGGGGAGCTGGTGACGCTGGCGAAGGGGCTGGGGTAGCGGATCGGCGATGTCAGCTCAGCGTCATCCGCAGTAGGTTCCACGGCCATGCGTGGTCTGAGCGCGCAACGTCCCACTGGACACTCGGACGACGTGCGTGATACGTCGAGGACTGAGGCTGACGTCAACACTGCGGTACGTCGAGACGCCACCGAATTGAGGACTTCCAACCGAGCGACAGCTCTGAGAACGGGTGCGCGATGTTCGTCAGCCGACGCCCTGGTAGTGTGCTCAGCATCGAGTCCGAGAGTCAAGCACGGGCGCTTCGCATTTGCGTTCGCTAGCTGACGCCTCTGGTGAGTGGAGCCGGCATTCGGAGCCACGGAGAGGCAGAGCAATACGATTTTCTCGATTATGCGCGGATTTCCTTCGGGCTGAAGTGTCTCGATGTTTCAAGGTTGACCGTGCAGACTTATCGCTCTACTCCATCCGCGAAGGCATAGTTGTTCCATTCGAGGAGCTTGAGGAATGAAGACGGCGTCCTCCTGGTGGTGGATCGGCTCATCAACAAGGTGAAGCATCAAGACCACGAGATGTTCTCCTGCGGGGAACTTGAAGAACTGTGTCGACGCGGTCTGCGCATTAGCGATACTCGGAAACCGAATGCGGAGTCTTCGCTTTCAGATCGACGATTCGCATCGGTGCAACGTCGGGCATGATGTCGACGCGCAGGATTCGATCGACATGTCTCAGCGGAGAGGCGACTGTTCACCACCAAAGGCCTAGCACGAGCCGGCTCACAATCCTTGAGGGGTTGACTCTAAGCTCGCCCTGAATGAATATTCATTCCGATGAGCGTGGCGGGGGCTTCGGTTGCGGGCGCGGACGTCGGGGAGAAGCGGGAGGCGATCCTCGACGCGGCGCTGGCGCTGTTCTGCGAGCGGACGTACGACGGGACGCCGGTGCCGCTGGTGGCGGAGCGGGCGGGGGTGGCCGTCGGGACGATCTACCGCTGCTTCGCGGACAAGGAGGCGCTCGTCAACGCGGTGTACCGGCGCGCGAAGTCGGACATGCGGGCGGAGCTGACGCGGGACGTCGTGGCGGGGCTGGACGCGCGGGAGGAGTTCCACCGCTGGTGGCGCGGGCTGTGGCGGTTCGCGACGGAGCAGCCGCTGGCGTTCCGCTTTCTCGAGACGCACCACCACGAGGCGTACCTGGACGCGGAGAGCCACGCCGTCGGCGAGGCGATCAACCGGGACGCGGCTGCTGTTCGTGCGGCGGGCGCAGGCGGCGGGGGCGATGCGGCGGATGGCGCCGGAGCTGCTGATCGCGCTGGTCTTCGGCGCGTTCACCGGGATGGTGAAGGCGGCGGCGGAGGGCGGGCCGGCGCTGTCGCGGAAGGCGCGCGATGCCTCGGAGGAGGCGGTGTGGGCGATGCTGGAGGTGAGGTTCGTGACGCGGGCGCGTCGGGCCGTTCTCGATCAGCGGTGTTGCAGTGTCCGCTGGCGCGTACACTGCACCACCTCTTCTAAAGAAAGAGAGAAAGAAGCCGGGGGGACACCCCCCGGAGGGGAATGGTCGGCTTGACAAAGTAAGACGAACCTCCTAGAATGGGGGTATGAATAGTGAACCGCGCCGCAAGGGCCACACTCCGCTCCTGACCGATCGCCTCCGCACCGAGGCCGACGCCCGCGCCTTCCTTGAGGCCAAGCGGTGGCCGAACGGTCTCGTCTGTGCGTTCCCTGACTGCGGCGGCTCCGACATTACGCGGATGGAACTTCACGGCGAAGACGTACAAGCGCGCTGGGAAGCCGGATCGCGTGGTAGCGGCGCGATCGCTCTACAACTGCAAGGCGTGCCGCCATCAGTACAGCGTCACGAAGGGCACCATCTTCGAAGACAGCAAGATCCCCCTGCGGACGTGGCTCATCGTCGCGCAGCGGATGGTGGTCTCGCAAGAAGTCCGTGAGCGCCCGACAGATCGAGCGCGAGTTCGGCGTCACCCATGAGGCCGCGTGGTTCATGTGCCACCGCATCCGATGGGCCATGACGGAAAAGAACCCGACGCCTCTCAGCGGCACCATCGAGGCCGACGAAACCTACGTCGGCGGCAAGGTGCGCGGGAACCGCAAGCAGCGCCAGACGCGCGACCTGAGCGAACGCATGAAGGAAGCGTGGGACAAGAAGGTGCCGGTGTTTGGCATACGCGAACGCGGCGGGCGCATCCATGCACGGCGTGATACGGAAGGTCAATACGGACGCCATCGAGCGCGCTGTCTGGCAGCGGCGTAGACCGCGCCAACTCGCGACATGATGACCGATGAGCACCCGGTCTACCGGAACCTGATCAAGATGCTCCCCCACGACGTGATCCGCCACAACAGCGAATACGTGCGCGGCGAAGTCCACACGCAGGGGATCGAATCGTTCTGGGCGATCCTCAAGCGTGGGCTGATCGGCACGTACCACCACGTTGACGCGGGCTACCTGAATCAGTATGTGGCCGAGTACGAGTTCCGGCACAACACGCGCCACATAACCGATGAGGAACGGTTCAACGCGCTCTTGTCGAACGTGGGCGGGCGGCTGGACTGGTACGTCGGGAAGAACGCGAAGGCGGAGATGCCTTCCTGAGTTCTTTCGGCATCGGCCCTGCGTCAATGAGCCGCTGTAGGACTTCGTCGAAGTCCATGCCGGAGAGGTTGAGCGGCTTGGCCTTGCGTTTGTCACTAGCCATGCCTTGAGTTTACACCAGTGATGTGCGCCGTGATCGCGTCCATGACCTCGGTATCGATTTGCTGCAACATGGCCTCGAAGGAGGCGGTTGTCTGAATCCTGATACCGGTTCGCTTCTTGAAGAACGTCTGAGCTGCGCGAAACCGATCTGGTGAGACTTCGCCGCTTCTCGTCACCCAGCCATTCATCACGTATGCGTAGAGGTCGGCCACCTGTAATTCCTCGAAGTCAGTCTTGTCTTCGTATCGAAGGCCGCCCATCTTCTCCCAGTTCGGGGATCGCCGCTTCTTCCTCTCGGCGTACGCCACTCGCGCGTAGCCCTCATACACGTCCTGTTGGTCGAGCACGAAATGAACCTTCGTGCCTTGCGGTGTTTTGGACAGCGCCTCATCGATGAACAGGCCTAGGGCAGCGAAGTAGGGATAGCGTGGTGCTCCTGTCGTACGGAATCGTGCCGTGACGAGAGGATCGTCGTTTGACCCAGGCGTGAACGACCAGTTCCAAACGACACTACCGCCCGTAATAACGCGACGCATATCCGAGTGCATGTCATTGAAGTCGGCGACGTTCACCAACCCGCCGACAGGCGTGATCACACGCTCTCGGACTACGTAGAGCAGGTCATCGATGAAGGCGTCAGCGTGCTCCGGTGTCCATCCGCCGTAGGGGCTGGAGGCGCTCTCCCAATTGGAACGCTGGAAGAACTCCTCGGCGTGAAAGACTGGGACGTGGTACCTCACTAGGGTCTTGTGCCACTTGCCCTTGAGCAAGTGCCATTGTCTCGGAGAGGCTACGAACCCCGTGACGGCGCAATATGGCGTGTTCTGGTCGCCACTTTCGTCACCGAAGGCCCAACGCTCTAGCACGACGATCAGGTGCCTTCCACGATCATCTGGATATCGTCCCTTCGATGGTCTAACGAACATTCTCCCTCCGGAGGGGTGCTTTGTCAAGCCGACCATTCCGAGCGTGGCGGGGGCTTCGGTTGCGGGCGCGGACGTCGGGGAGAAGCGGGAGGCGATCCTCGACGCGGCGCTGGCGCTGTTCTGCGAGCGGACGTACGACGGGACGCCGGTGCCGCTGGTGGCGGAGCGGGCGGGGGTGGCCGTCGGGACGATCTACCGGTGCTTCACCGACAAGGAGGCGCTGGTGAACGCGGTGTACCGGCGCGCGAAGTCGGCGATGCGGGCGGAGCTGACTGCGGGACGTCGAGCCGGGGCTGGACGCGCGGGAGGAGTTCCACCGCTGGTGGCGGGGGCTGTGGCGATTCGCGACGGAGCAGCCGCTGGCGTTCCGCTTCCTCGAGACGCACCACCACGAGGCGTACCTGGACGCGGAGAGCCACGCCGTCGGCGAGGCGATCAACCGGGACGCGGCCGCTGTTCGTGCGGCGGGCGCAGGCGGCGGGGGCGATGCGGCGGATGGCGCCGGAGCTGCTGATCGCGCTGGTGTTCGGGGCGTTCACGGGGATGGTGAAGGCGGCGGCGGAGGGGGGGCCGGCGCTGTCGCGGAAGGCGCGCGATGCCTCGGAGGAGGCGGTGTGGGCGATGCTGGAGGTGAGGATCGTGACGCGGGCGCGTCGGGCCGTTCTCGAGGAGCGGTGTTGCAGTGTCCGCTGGCGCGTACCCTGCACCACCTCTTCTAAAGAAAGAGAGAAAGAAGCCGGGGGGACACCCCCCGGAGCCCCCCGGCAGGGGGCGCTGCGCTCCCTGCACCCCCGGCTGACGGGGTCGGGACGCAGATGTGATCGTGTATTGGATCCGCGGGTGCGGATGAGTGAAGGAGTACTGAGATGGCGAATGTGTTGATCACGGGGTGCAGCAGCGGGTTCGGGTTGCTGACGGCGCTGGAGTTCGCGCGGCGGGGGGACCGGGTGTTCGCGACGATGCGCAACACGTCGAAGGCGGGGGCGCTGCAGGAGAAGGCGGCGGCGGAGAAGCTGTCCGTCACGGTGCTGCCGCTGGACGTGCTGGACGACGCGTCGGTGGCCTCGGCCGTGAAGTCGGCCATCGACGCGGCGGGGCCGATCGACGTGCTGGTGAACAACGCCGGCTGGGCGCTGCGCTCGCCGATCGAGGAGGCGGACGACGACGAGATCCGCAAGCAGTTCGAGACGAACGTGTACGGGACGATGCGGGTGATCCGCGCGGTGCTGCCGGCGATGCGCGAGCGGCGCGCGGGGACGATCGTCAACCTGTCGTCGATCGGCGGCGTGGTGGGAGCGCCGTTCGAGGGGTTCTACGCCGCGACGAAGCACGCGCTGGAGGCGATCAGCGAGGTGATGCACTACGAGCTGCACCCGTTCGGCGTGCGCGTGATCGTGATCGAGCCGGGCGGGTTCGACACGGAGTTCGGCAACAACATCATCGAGTCGCGTCGGTTCGCGGCGGCGTCATCGCCGTACCGGGAGTACGCGGAGCGGTTCACGACGGCGCTCGGCAAGCTGCGGGCGCCGGACGGCGTGGCGAGCGATCCGCAGGACGTCGCGCGGACGATCTGCGACGCCGTCGCGGACCCGGACTCGAAGCTGCGGTACCTCGTCGGCGGCGATGCGCAGCTGATCGCGGCGGTGCGCAAGCAGATGGACTTCGAGGGGTTCGAGGCGGCGATGCGGCAGACGCTGGACTGGCACGACTGACGCGTCGCGGGGAGGTTCCCGATGGCTGACACGATCTCGAAGGCGGTGCTGATCACCGGCTGCTCGACGGGCATCGGGCGGGCGACGGCGGAGCGGCTGGCGGGGCGGGGCTGGACGGTGTACGCGACGGCGCGGAAGCTGGACGACATCGCCGACCTGGCGGAGCGCGGCTGCAAGACGCTGCAACTGGACGTGTGTGACGAGGCGTCGATGACGGCGGCGGTGGCGGAGGTGGAGCGCGCGGAGGGCGCTGTCGGGGCGCTGGTGAACAACGCCGGGTACGGGCACTACGGCGCGATCGAGGAGGCGACGCGGGAGGAGATCCAGCGGCAGTTCGAGACGAACGTGTTCGGGCTGATCCGGATGTCGCAGCTGGTGCTGCCGGGGATGCGGCGGCAGCGGTGGGGGCGGATCGTGAACGTGGGGAGCATGGGCGGCAAGCTGGTGTTCCCGGGTGGCGGGCTGTACCACGCGACGAAGTTCGCGGTGGAGGCGCTGAGCGACGCGCTGCGGTACGAGGTCAAGAATTTCGGCATTGCGGTGTCGCTGATCGAGCCGGGCGTGATCAAGACGCAGTTCGGCGACTCGGCCGTGGGCGGGATCACGGAGAAGGCGGCGGACGGGTCGCCGTACGCGGCATTCAACGCCGGGGTGGAAGAGCGGGTCGGGGCGAGCTACCAGGGGATGATGGCGACGGGGCCGGGGATCGTGGCGAAGGCGATCGAGCACGCGATCTCGTCGAAGCGGCCGCGGACGCGGTATCCGCTGACGCCGGGGGCGCGGACCATGCTGGCGCTGCGGCGCGCGCTGCCGGACGGGGCGTGGGACGCGTTCATGGGGACGCAGTTCCCGGCGCCGAAGGGGTAGGTCGAACGCCTACCCCTTGACGACGATGTTCAGGAGGCGGTTGGGGACGTAGATCACGCGCACGGTCTCCTTGCCGGCGACGTGTGACGCGACGGCGGGGTCGGCGAGGGCGCGCTCCTTCGCGACGGCCTCGGGGGCGTCGGTCGGGAGGGTGAGGCGGGCGCGGACCTTGCCGTTGACCTGCACCGCCACCTCGACCTCGTCGACGACGGTGAGTGACGCGTCGAACGACGGCCACGGCTGCGTGTGGACGCTGTAGGGCTTGCCGAGGCGCTGCCAGAGCTCCTCCGCGATGTGCGGGACGGCCGGGGCGAGCAGCAGCGCGAGGGAGGTGCGGGCCTCGTCCCAGGCGGAGGCGTCGACGGTGGCGCCGGACTCGCGCAGGCGCGTCAGGTGGTTCGTGAACTCCATCATCGCGGCGATCATCGTGTTGAAGTGGAAGTCGGCGATGTCCTCCGTCACCTTTGCGATGGTGCGGTGGGTCCAGCGGCGCAGCTCGCGGGTCTCCGGCTCGTCGGGCTTGGCTGCCGTCTCGATGTCGCCGAGCATCACGGTCCAGACGCGGTTGAGCCAGCGCGAGACGCCGTTGATGCCGGAGGGATCGTAGGGGCCGCCCTGGTCCCAGGGGCCGAGGAACATCAGGTAGCCGCGGAAGGTGTCGGCGCCCCACTTTTCGACCTGGTCGTCGGGGGCGACGACGTTGCCGCGCGACTTGCTCATGCGCTGGCCGTCCGGGCCGAGGATCTGGCCCTGGTTGAAGAGGCGCGTCATCGGCTCGTCGATCTCGACGACGCCCATGTCGCGCGCGGCCTTCGTGAAGAAGCGCGTGTAGAGCAGGTGCATGACGGCGTGCTCGGCGCCGCCGGTGTACTGGTCGACGGGGAGCCACTTGCGCGCGAGGTCGCGCGAGAAGGGGCGCTCCTCGTTGTGCGGGTCGATGTAGCGCATCTGGTACCACGACGAGCACATGAAGGTGTCCATCGTGTCGGTCTCGCGGCGCGCGGGCTTGCCGCAGATCGGGCACGTGGTGTGCAGGAAGCCCTGGTGGTACGTCAGCGGCGATTCCCCCGTCGGGCGGAACTCCGCGTCGTCGGGGAGGAGCACGGGGAGGTCCTTCTCGGGCACCGGGACGGCGCCGTGGTCCTCGCAGTAGACGACGGGGATGGGTGCGCCCCACATGCGCTGGCGCGAGATGAGCCAGTCGCGCAGGCGATAGCTGACGGTGCCGCGGCCGAGGCCCTTCTCTTCGGCGTACTTCACGACGGCGGGGATCGACTCGCCGTCGGGGGTGCCGTCGAAGGGGCCGGAGTTGATCATCGTGCCGCCGTGGGGGAGGGCGGCCGTCAGCTCGCCGCCGTCCCAGTCCGGGTGTTTGTAGACGGGGACGATGTCCAGGCTGTACTTCTTCGCGAAGTCGAAGTCGCGCTGGTCGTGGCCCGGGACGCCCATGACGGCGCCGGTGCCGTACGTCGCGAGGACGTAGTCGGCGATCCAGATTGGCACCTTCGCGCCGTTGAAGAGGTTGGTGACGTAGGCGCCGGTGAAGACGCCCGTCTTCTCGCGCTCGGTGGAGAGGCGGTCGATCTCCGACTCTTTGCGCGTCGCCTCGACGTAGGCGCGGACCGCGTCGCGCTGCGCCGGCGTGGTGATCTGGTCGACGAGCGGGTGCTCGGGGGCGAGGACGAAGAAGGTGACGCCGTAGACGGTGTCGGGGCGGGTCGTGAAGACGCGGATCTCCTTCTCGGCGACGCCGGGGACGTCGAGGCCGAAGCGCAGCTCGGCGCCTTCGCTGCGGCCGATCCAGTTGCGCTGCATGAGCTGGATCTGCTCGGGCCACTGGACCTTCGAGAAGTCGAGCAGCTCATCGGCGTAGTTCGTGATGCGGAAGAACCACTGCTCCAGGTCGCGCTTGCTGACGGGGGAGTCGCAGCGCTCGCAGCGGCCGTCGACGACCTGCTCGTTGGCGAGCACGGTCTGGTCTTTCGGGCACCACCAGACCGACGCCGACTTGCGGTAGGCGAGGTCGTGCTTGAGGAGCTGGAGGAACCACCACTGCGTCCACTTGTAGTAGTCGGGCGACGCGGTGACGACCTCGCGCTCCCAGTCGAACATGGCGCCCATGGACTTGAGCTGGCCGCGCATGCGGTCGACGTTCTTGAAGGTCCATTCGGCGGGGTGCGCGTGGTTCTTGATGGCGGCGTTCTCGGCGGGCAGGCCGAAGGCGTCGAAGCCCATGGGGAAGAGCACGTTGTAGCCGGACATGCGCTTGAAGCGCGCCTGCGTATCGGACGGGACCATCGCCCACCAGTGGCCGATGTGGAGGTCGCCGGAGGTGTAGGGGAGCATCGTGAGCGCGTACCACTTCGGGCGAGGGTCGTCGTCGGACGTGCGGTAGAGGGCGTCGGCCTCCCAGCGCGCCTGCCACTTGCGCTCGACCGGGCGCGGGTCGTAGCGCTCGACGTGGCGCGGGCGGGGCTTCGTCTGCGTGTCTCTCGTCATGGCGATACCTCCCGTCGTGCGATCACTCTTCGCCCCCGCCGTCGTCGTCCGTGTCCTGATCGCCCCGCGCGGCGGGTCTGAGGTTCTTCGTAACGATGCGCCCCTCGAGCAGGATGACGGCGAAGAGCGTTGCGAAGGTGGCGACGATGTAGACCTGCGCGCCCACGGCGACGCCGACGGCGGCGGTAGTCCAGATCGTGGCGGCGGTGGTGATGCCCTTGACCGAGAACCCTTCGCGAAGGATGAGGCCGGCGCCGAGGAAGCCGATACCGGAGACGACCTGGGCGACGACGCGGGACGGATCGCCACCGAACAGCGAGGTCGTGTCGGCGAAGAGGGCTGAGCCCATGCAGACGAGCGCCATGGTGCGGACGCCGGCGGGGTAGCCGCGGTACTCGCGCTCCAGGCCGATGAGGGCACCGAGCACGGCGGCCAGCGCCATGCGGCCGACGATGGCCCACTCCGAGCCCGGGCTGAGAACGGGCGCCAGGCCGGTGTCCATGAACCTCTCCCTCGCTGCTGCCGTCTCGCGGCGCGTCAAATCAAAGAGCCCACCGTCCGACAGGGACGGAGGGCTCAACTCCGCGGTACCACCCTGCTTCTCGCCTGTACGGCGAGCAGCTTCGTGTCGCTGTAACGGGCGGACCCGTCGGCGGCTGGCCCGTGGCTCACCGCCTCCGCTCCCCGGCGAGTTCAGCGCTTCGTTGCCGGCTCGCACCGCCGCCGGCTCTCTGGTTGGCGCGCCTACTGCTCCGGATCTTCGCGTTTCCCCCGTCGGGCGGCTGCGGAGCCGCTTCGATCGGGTCAGGGTGCAGTATAGGGGATCGCGGTCGGCGGGTGGCAAGCGCATACCACCCGGGCACTCAAGCGGAAGAGGCGCGGACGAAGAGCGTGGCGCACGCGGGCGCTAGCTGGCGGTGGCGATGGCGGCGATGATCTTCCGCGCGTGCTGGATGTGGTCGAGATCGTGGACACGCTGGAAGCCCGCCCACTGGAGGCAGTTGAGTGGACCGAAGAAGGGGTGCGGCACCAGCATCTCGGTGTTCGGCTGTGCCGGCAGGTTTCGTACGGCGTCGAGCAGCGCGGTGTTCATAGCCGCGAGATCCTCGACGATCTCGACGTAGGACTGCCTGCGGTCGTCCGGCATCATGCCGATGCCGGCGCCCTTCAGATCCTCCGCCGGCGGAACGCTGCCGCGAGCGGTGTAGTGGATGAGCTTGCCGATGAGGCGCTCGGTGAAGACGGCGTGCTCGGCGAGATCGCGCAGCGACCACTCGTCGGGGGCGGGCTGGACGAGCGCCTGGGGCTCGTCGACCGATCTGAAGATGGCGAGAAGCTCGGCCTGTGTCTCGCCGACACTGGCGATGATGTCCTCTGGCGACTTCCTACCGTGCTCGTGCATGAGCTGCATGTAGACGTCGCGGCTGTCCTGGATGTCCTGGCTGACCATGGTCGATCCTCACGCTTCGGGACGCGGTTCGCGAGCGAAGTTTATCGTGGCGAGCGCCATCCTGGGGGCCGGCCCGGTGATGGCGCGAGCAGATGGACGTGAGGGAAGTTG
>CAWJLO010000025.1:0-17563 GCA_963843685.1 uncultured Chloroflexia bacterium | reverse complement strand
GGGCTACATCACGGCCTGGATGATGTACACCCTGCAGGGTGATCCTGTCGCACACGACGCGTTCGTCGGGAGTGCGGCTGAGATCAACGGCAACGTCTCCTGGGAAAGCCAGGCGGAGA
Organism: uncultured Chloroflexia bacterium; assembly: GCA_963843685.1. Classification (GTDB taxonomy): domain Bacteria; phylum Chloroflexota; class Dehalococcoidia; order DSTF01; family JACRBR01; genus DASQHL01. The sequence continues at coordinate 17,444 of CAWJLO010000025.1, read as the reverse complement.
AGAACCTGCTCGGCCCGGTGGCGGTTGGTGGCTTCGCTGCGGCGCCCGCGGTTGCCGAAGCGGGGACTTCCGGAGATCACACCGCCAGGTACGTCGCTCTCGGCTGGGCCGTTCTGGCGGCGGCGTTGGCGACAGGCGGCGCGTACGGGGTGTGGCGCACGCGCCGTCGGTAAGGGGGTGCGTTCCGACGACGTTTACGAGTCGCGGACTTCGAATTCGTGTTGCAGGATCCCCATGATGATTCGGTCGATCCACCGCCCTCCGTGGAATCGGCGCTCGCGCTCGCGCCCCTCTTCTCGAAAACCGCACTTCTCGTAGCAGCGGCGCGCCCGGGCGTTGTCCTCGCGCACGTGCAACGAAACGCGATGCAGGTTCATCTCGGCAAAGGCGAAGCGCAGGATCGTACGCGTGGCGTCGGTACCGTAGCCCTGGTTCCAGCGATCGCGCTCGATGGCGATGCCGAAATCGGCGTTGCGATCCTCTGGCGCGCCGCGTTTCAGCCGCACGATGCCGATCAGCGTTCCGTGCTCGTCCTCGATGCCAAGCGAGACGTCGGCGAACGACGGCGAACCGAGCGAACGCACGAACTCCTCGAGCGGCGGCAGCGCCGTACCGTAGCGGTTGCCGTCGAGCGTGCTGAACTCGCGGCTCCTGGTACCAGCGCCACATGATCGCGGCGTCGCCGGGTTCCAGTGCGCGCAGCGTCACACGCTCCCCATGCAACATGCCTGACCCCCGCTTCCGTTAACCGGCGAGCGCTTCCTCGACCGCGAGGAGTGCGTCGCTCACGACGGCCTCCAGCGGGCGGCTGGCGTCGATCACGCGCCAGGTCTCGGGGAGATCGCGAGCGATGTCGTGGTAGCCGGCGCGCACGCGCTCGTGGAAAGCGACCGTTTCGAGATCGAAGTGGTTGGCGGCGCCGGCGACGGCGCGGCGAGCCAGACCATCCTTGGCCGGTAGATCCAGCAGCAGCGTCAGGTCAGGCATCAGCCCGCCCGTCGCGATGGCGTTCGCGCGCTCTACGGTCTCGCGCCCGAGGCCGCGGCCGAACCCCTGGTACGCGACGGACGACGCGGCGAAGCGGTCGCAGATCACTGCCGCGCCGCGCTCGATGGCGGGCCGGATCACCGTCGCGACGAGCTGGGCGCGCGCCGCCTCGAACAGCAGCAGCTCTGTGAGCGCCGTCTCGACGGCGCGCTGCGCGAGCACCAGCGCGCGGATCTGTTCTCCGAGCTCCGTTCCGCCCGGCTCGCGCGTCAGCACCACGTCGCGGCCAAGCTGCTTGAGCCGCTCGCCGAGGGCGGCCTGCACGGTCGACTTGCCGGAGCCTTCGCCGCCTTCGATCGCGATGAAGCGGCCACGCGCGCTCGTTCGGGACATGCTGGCAGTCGTACGCGAAACGGCCCCATGGGGTCAAGGCGACGGACGATGTGGTGCGGGTGGCGTGACGAAGCCCCCGAATTGCCGGGGGCTTCGTCACGCGTGTTTCGGTTCTTTCGCCTCAGGCGGCGATGGAGCGACGCACCTTGCGGGGCGCCTGTTCGCCCAGCACGCGGACGCGGATGCGGTCGAGCCGCTCTGCGTCTGGTTCGGCCTGGACTCGCTCGCGGGAAGGCTCCAGGAGCTTGGCGAGCCAGCGGGCGGTGGCCTGATCCTGGATGTCGGTGATCTTTGCGGAGGTTCGTGTGGTCATTCTGAACGCCCTTTCAGTCTCAGACTCGGCGGGAACCCCGAGATCTTTGACCGTGCCTGCACCTCTTGGTGCCTGGCAGGTCCGGCCCCGAAACTGCGCTCCAGCTTCGGCGCCATACGGTGTAACGCTAAGGGTCGCCAGATGTTACAGCCCCGAGCGGCGAACTTCATCGGTCAAGCTGTGGCCCGAGCCGGGCAAGTCCGCCGGAGACAGTCCTGTTGCCGGCTCAGACCGCAGCGAATCGTGCCGACCATCGACTTACCAGAACTGAACAGAACTGTGATCGCGAAGCCGGGTTTACGGGCGGTTAACACTTTGCTGACGCCCCGATCACAGGGCGGCGATAGTCTGCCGGGGCGGCGGGCCGCCTGCGCGTCTGATTCCAGGCGCAGGGTGTGACTATCTTGAGGCAGGGAGTGAGCAGGCGGCCCGCCAGCTTGCCCCCGCTATAATGGCCCCGGCTTATACGGAAGGCTGATACGTCATGCCGGGTACTATCCTCGTCGTCGATGACGAGAACAACATCGTCCAGCTTGCCCGCCTCTACCTGAACAACGAGGGCTTCCGCGTCGAAGCTGCCCACGATGGCAAGCAGGCGCTGGAGAAGGCGAAATCACTTCGACCTGACCTCATCGTGCTCGACATCATGATGCCGGAGATGGACGGCCTCACCGTCTGCAAGGAGCTCCGGAAGACCAGCAACGTCCCCGTCATCATCCTCACGGCCCGCGGCGACGACGTCGACCGCATCGTTGGGCTGGAGATCGGCGCCGACGACTACATCGCCAAGCCGTTCAACCCGCGCGAGCTGGTGGCCCGTGTGAAGGCCGTGCTGCGCCGCGCCCAGGGCGAACGCGAGGTGCCGGAAGTGATCGAGGTCGACGGCCTGCGGATCGATGCCGCCAGCCGCGAGGTGACGCTGAACGGTCAGCAGCTCCAGCTTCGCGCGAAGGAGTTCGAGCTGCTCACGGCCTTCGCCCAGCACAAGGGCACCGTGCTGGACCGCGAGCGGCTGCTCCGCCTGGTGTGGGGCACGGACTACTACGGCGACTCGCGCACGATCGACGTGCACGTCGCCTGGCTGCGCGACAAGCTCGGCGACTCGTCCGTAAAGATTCAGACGGTCTGGGGGGTCGGTTACAAGCTCGTGGTGGAAAGCGATGCTGGGGAGCGTTAGAGCCCGGCTCATCGTCTCGTTCTCCCTCGTCGTCGGCCTCGCGGTCTTCCTGGCGGGGATCGGGGCGCTCTTCCTGCTGCGCGACCAGCAGCAGGCCACGGCCCGCGAGCGCTACGGCCACCTCGCCGAGCCGATAAGCGTGCAGGTCAGCGCGCTCCAGCAGGAGGGGGAACCGCTCAGCCAGATCGCCGACTACTTGGACGAAGCCGCGAAGGACAAGGGCGTGCGCGTCATGCTCATCGACTCGGACCTGTCGGTGGTGTACGACAGCGAGCGGACGCTCGAGGGCCAGTACATCCTGTCGTTCTCGACGTTCAACGTGCGCTCGTACGACTCGGAGGGAACCAGCTTCAAGTGGGTCAACTACGACAGCAACGGTGCGCACCTCACGCTCTTCGCTGCGCCTCCGCCGCAACAGACGGGCAGCTTCACGCCGCCCTCGTACGACACGGTCGTCGCCATTCCCCAGAGCCAGCTCGCTTCCGCCTGGCACGATCTCGTTCCGAGCCTGGCGATCGCCGGCACCATCTCGCTCGTCGTGTCGTTCATCGTTTCGTTCTTCATCTCGCGCTCGATCTCAGGGCCGCTCGCGCGCATTACACAGGCGTCGCGCCAGATGGCACGCGGCGACTACGACGTGCACATCCCCATCCACGGCGAAGACGAAGTCGGCCGGCTGTCCGAGGCGTTCAACGCGATGGCCACGCAGGTCAGCACGTCGCAGCGGATGATGAAGGACCTGCTCGCCAACGTGTCGCACGAGCTGAAGACGCCGCTCACGTCCATCCAGGGGTACTCGCAGGCGATGCTCGAAGGCGCCGTCAAAGAGGAAGCGGACTATCGCGAGTCCAGCCGCATCATCCACGAAGAGGCGAACCGCATGCGCGCGCTCGTCGATGACCTGCTGCTGCTCTCGCAGATTGACTCCGGCCAGATGACGATGCAGCACGCGCACGTCGACCTGACGGCCCTGCTCCAGCGCACCGTCGAGCGCTTCCAGTGGGCGTTCCGCGACGCCGGCATCACGGCGAAGCTGCGTGTCGGCCGCGTGGGCGACGTCCAGGGCGACGAGCGGCGGCTGGAGCAGGTGTTCTCGAACCTGATCGAGAACGCCGTGCGTCACACACCACGCGACGGAACGATCACGATCAGCGCCGGCATGGAGCCCGATGGCGCGATGCGCGTCGGCGTGCACAACACCGGCTCCGTCATCCCGCCGGAGGACCTGCCGCGCGTGTTCGAGCGCTTCTTCCAGGTGGACCGGGCCCGCGCCCGAAAAGGGGGCAGCAGCGGCCTCGGCCTCTCCATCGTCTCCGAGATCGTGGAGGCGCACGGGGGCTCCGTGCGCGCCGAAAGCGATGCCGCGACCGGCACGGAGTTCATCGTCACGCTCCCGCCGCCGGCGCCGCTGAGCGGGCGCAACGGCCACCCCGGCGCACCGGGGGAGCCGAAGCAGAGGCGCCCGCAACGCCGTCAGGGCGCCGCCGAGAAGATCGCCTGATGCCGGGCTGGGTCGTCGGCGGTTCAGCCGGTACGCTGGCCGCGTGTTAGCCGTCATCCTGGCCGGCGGCGCCGGCACGCGGCTGCGGCCGCTCACCTACGCCCGGCGCAAAGAGCTGGTCCCCCTGCTCAACCGCCCGCTGCTGGAGTACCGCCTCCTCAATCTCAAGCAGCACGGGATCCGCGATGTCGTCCTCGCCTGCTCGCAAGGTATGGGCGAGATCGAGGAGCACTTCGGCGACGGCGCGTCGCTCGGCCTGCGGATGCAGTACGCGTATGAGGACAAGCCGCTCGGCTCCGGACGCGCGGTGAAGGAGGCGGCGCGCTTCGCCGGCGCGGACGGCGCGATCGTCGTGTGCAACGGCGACATCCTGACGAACGTCGACCTGGCGGCGATGATCGAACGACATCGCGAGACAGGCGCCACCCTCAGCATCTCGCTCGCGGCCGTCGACGACCCGTGGCACTTCGGCGTCGTCGCCGTCGACGACGCGATGCGCATCGAACACTTCGTCGAGAAGCCCCCCCAGGGCGAGGAACCGAGCAACCTGATCAACGCCGGCACCTGGATCTGGGAGCCCGCGGTGCTCGACCGCATCCCCGACGACGACTCGGCTGTGCGCGACGGCTACTCCGAGCGCGTGCTCTTCCCCGGCATCATCGCCGACGGCAAGCGCGTCCAGGGGTTCACGGAGGACCTCTGGGTCGACGTCGGTTCGCCCGACCGCTACCTCCGCGCGACGCGCCTGCTCCTGGAGCGCGAGACCCGAGCCCGCGGCACGGATCTGATCATCGAAGACGGCGCCGAGATCCACCCAACAGCGGAGTTGACCGGCCACGTGGTGATAGGCTCCGGCGCGAAGCTCGGCTCCGGCGTGCGCGTGCGCGGGCCCTCCGTGATCGGCCCGCTCAGCGTGATCGACGAGCGCTCCTTCATCGATGCGAGCATCCTCTGGGAGGAAGTGCGGATCGGCCAGCGTGCCACCGTCACGCGCAGCATCCTGGGCGCCTACGCCGGCATCGGAGACGGCGCCGTCGTCGAGGACGCCATTCTCGGCAACGCCGCCGAGGTGCAGGAGGATCATCAGCCGGAGCCCGGCGCGCGCATCATGCCCGGCGACCGCGTCTGATCTAGTCTTCGGCCCACCGTGCCGGTACGCTGGCGGCATGAGCCTCCCAGAGCCGCGGCCCGCCGTGCAGTCGCTGATGGGCGACGTCATCGCCGTCCGCCGCGAGCTGCATGCGCACGCAGAGCTTTCGACCGAGGAGCGGCACACGCAGGGCGTGATCACCGGCTGGCTCGAGAGCATCGGGGTCGACGACGTGCGGCCGTCCGCCGACACCGGCGTCACCGCGCTCATCCGCGGCGAGCGCCCGGGCCCGGCCCTGCTCTGGCGCGCGGACACCGATGGGCTGCCGCTGCGCGAGGAGACCGGCCTCCCGTTCGCCTCACTCGACGGCAAGGCGATGCATGCCTGTGGCCACGATGGCCACGTCGCGATCGCGCTGGCGATGGCCTCCGTCCTGCAGCAATCGCGCCGGTCGCTTGCCGGGAGCGTCCGCCTGGCGTTCCAGCCGGCGGAGGAGCACGTCGGCGGCGCCAGGCGGATGATCGACGAGGGCATCATGCGCGACCCGGAGATCGAGCGCGTGTTCGGGCTCCACATCTGGTCCGGCACCGAGGCCGGCCGCGCGCTCGTGGTTGAGGGCCCGGTCTTCGCGGCCGCGACGCACTTCCGCATCATCATCCGCGGGCGCGGCGGCCACGCCTCGTCGCCGCACGAGACCGTCGACCCGATCGTCGTCTCGGCGCACGCGATCACGGCGCTGCAGACCGTCGTGAGCCGCGCGGTCGATCCCGCGCGGACGGCCGTGCTGACCATCGGCCGCATCGACGGCGGTGTACGGGGCAACATCATCCCGAACGAGGTGATGATGTCCGGGACCATCCGCACGTTTCAGCCGGACGTGCTCGCGCGCGTGCTCACGCGCGCGGAGGACATCCTACGCGGCGTCACCTCTGCGTGGGGCGCCGAGTACCAGTTCGACACGTCGACGCTGCCCGCCGTGGTCAACGATGCCGGGTGCGCCGCGCTGGTAGCGGGCGTGGCCTCGGCGTACCTGGGGCCGGAGAACGTCGGCGAGGGACGCACAACCGGGGCCGACGACATGGCGTACTTCCTGGAGGCGGCGCCCGGCGCCTACTTCATGCTCGGCGGCGGCAACGAGTCGCGCGGCATCACCTGGCCGCATCACCACCCCAAGTTCGACTTCGACGAGGCGTGCCTCCCGCTCGGGATCGAGCTGGGCCTGCGCATCGTCGAGCAGGCGACGGGTTCGACGCTGGCATGACGGCCTGGAGCACCGGGAAGCCGATCAGCATCGTGGACTACGATCCCGACTGGCCGGGCAAGTTCGAACGCGAGCGCGATCTGGTGTTGCGGACGTGCGGGGCGGACGTCTTCATCGCCTTCGAGCACATCGGCAGCACCTCCGTCCCGGGTCTCGCCGCCAAACCCATCATCGACATGCTGCCCGGGCTGCGTTCGCTGGACGATGCGCCGCCGCTGATCCCGCTGCTGGAGTCGATCGGCTACGAGTACGTGCCGGAGTTCGAGCAGCCGAACGAGTTCGACGAGGGCCTTCCTCTGCGGCGGTACTTCCGCAAGGACGAAGACGGTGTGCGCGCCTTCCACATGCACATGGTCGAAGCGGGCAGCGACTTCTGGCGCGAGCACCTGCTCTTCCGCGATTACCTGCGCACGCATCCGGAGGCGGCCGACGCCTACGCACGGCTGAAGCGCGAGCTGGCCGAAGATTTCAACGCAAAGCTGACGCCTCAGTCAAACGTCAATCGCGGTTATACCGATCGCAAGACCGATTTCGTGGAGTCCGTGAAGGCGCGGGCGAGGATCGAGCCGGACGCGTAGGCTCCTACGCCGCTGTCGTGTCAGAGTCGTCGTCGGCCTGTGGTGTTTCGTCCTCGTGCGAGGGCATCTCCGGCAGCCAGTGCCCCTGCGATTCCGCGTAGCGGTCCAGCAGCGCGTCGACGAAGCCGTTGGAGTTGAACAGATCCACCGAGACGTGCATGTGCTGGTCGGCGAGCCCGACGTCGAAGCACATGCGCACGCGATAGTGGCCGATCTGCTTCAGCTTCAGCAACTTCTCGTACGGCCAGTCCTCGCGCTTGCCGCCGATCCAGAGGCGCATGCCGGCGTCGTTGAGCTGCACGTCGGACTTCCGCCATGCGTCGAGCAGGTAGACGGCGATCGCGAGGCCCGTGATCGCCCCGGCGATCCGCCATTGCGTCGGTCCCCAACCCGCCGAGATCGGCGAGAACGCCAGGATGCCGGCGAAAATCGGCAGCACGAAGAGCGGCGCGAACTTCTGCCAGAAGAAGATGCGGAAGTGGTCGATCTCGATCGGTTCGGCTGCCGGCTCATCCATGTTGTTGACTTATCGGCACCGACACGCGCATCCGGTACCGTGGCGCCTCGCCCGCCTCCCCTAAGGGCGGCCCCTCGATACAGTGAGGCGTGATTCGCGCCATCTTCTACGATGCCGGCCAGACGCTCCTGCGTCCGCGCGCGGAGGCAGGGGAGGTCTGGGACTTTCTCGCCGGGCAGCTTGGCGTCACCATTCGTGCCGAGCACCGGCCGGACTTTCCCGACGTCGCGGCGTTCTTCTATTCGCGCCTGGGCCAGGATGGACTCGGGGCCTACGCTTCCGATCAAGCGGCCCGGGCGTTCTGGACGGAGTACTACGCCTTCGCCCTGCGCGACGTCGTGCCCGACGTGCCGCGCGAAGAGATCGTCTCCGCGGGCCAGGCGCTGTACGACTGGTACAAGGATCCCGGGCAGTGGGAGCCCTTCCCGGACACAATCGCGGCCCTGCGCGCGGCAAAAGACCGCGGCCTGATCCAGGGCGTGGTCTCCGACTGGGGCAGCGACCTGCTGCCGATCCTGCACGCGCACGAGATCACGTTGCTGATGGACTTCGTCGTCGCTTCGGCCATCGTCGGCTCATCGAAGCCGCACCGCGACATCTTCCTCTACGCGCTCGCCCGCGCCGGCGTTCGCCCGGAGGAGACGGTGTACGTCGGCGACTCCTACCTGGCCGACGTGCTCGGCTCCCGCGGCGCCGGTCTGCACCCGGTGCTCATCGACCGCGAGGGCGCGGCGCCGGCGATCGACGCGCCGGTCGTGCGTTCGCTGGCGGATGTGTTGGAGGTGGTGGACAGACTGGCGTACGCGTGAACTAAGATCGCGGCTGGAAGATCGGCCGCACTTCGCCGTCGACGATGGCCGCCAGCAGCGGCACCTTCGCGAACAGCCCCGGGTCGAGCGACTTGACGAACGAGCCGACGTTCTCGTGCTCCGCGTACTCGTAGATCGCCACCAGCCCGACGCCCTTCACGTCCGCCTCGACGCCGTCGAGCGCCGCGGCGGCGTCCTTCAGCCGCTTCCGCACCAGCCGCCGCATCAGCGAGCCGTCGGCCGGATCGATGCGGGGCGGCGCTTGCGCGATCGCGAAGCCGCGCTCACCCAGCGGCTCGGTGCTCAACCGCTGCACCGTCCACGCCTCCACGGTCGTGAACTCCGTCGCGTCGCCGACGTTCAACCCCTTCGACATGTCGCCGATGAGGTCGAACATCTTCTCCCGCGTCTCGGCGGATTGCGGTGCGCGGCGCATCTTCGCGCTGTTCACGTGAAACGTGCCGTTGACGCGCTCCGTGATCAGCGTCCACCAGCGGCCGAGCCCGCCGATCACTGACGCGTAGCCGCCTTCGTCGCGCATCTTCGCCAGTTGCACGGGCACAGGCAGTTCCACCTCCGCGCGGGTGCCGGGAAGCAGCGGCGCCGCCGCCTGCTGCACACGCTGCACGAAGTCCGATGCCTCAGGCTCGCTCGACGGCACCTGGGCGCGCGGCGGCACCCACAGCAGGAACGGCCCGCGCACGCTGCCCGCGTCCAGCCGCTCCTCCATCATCTGGCGCGCCTCTTCGGCCGCGGCGTCGCTCTCCGGCTCCCACAGCGGCGCCACGGCGACGGCGATGCGCCCGGCGTCCGCCTCTGCGACGTACACGGGTGGTTCGCCGTCCGTCACGGTGGTGAGCGTGTAGGATCGGCCCATGCGGCCGCCGTACCACTCCATGAGCAACGACGCGGCGTAGGTGAGGAGTCTGTCGGGCATGGGCTAGATGTTGCTCTTCGTCTGGCCGCCGTCGACGTTGATGCAGGCGCCGGTGACCCAGCTCGCCTTCGGGGAGCAGAGGAACGCGACGACGTGTGCCACCTCCTCCGGCCGGCCGAAGCGGCCCATCGCGATGTTCTGATCGATGAAGCGCGCCATCCCCTCGGGGTCGGATTCGACGCGCCGTCCCCACGAGCCCCCCGGAAACTCGATCGAGCCGGGGGCGACGGAGTTCACCCGGATGTTGTCCTTCGCCAGCGCCAGCGCCGAGTTCTTGGCGTGGCTGATCATCGCCGCCTTCATCGCGTTGTACGGCAGGCCGCCGCCGGCCTCGCGTCCCCAGATCGAGGCGATGTGCACGATCGCGCCGCCGCCCTGCGCGCGCATGTGCGGCACGACGGCGCGCGTCGCCCGCACCGCCGCCTCGATGTTCGCGTGAAACGCGTCTTCCCACCCCTGGTCATCGTCCGGGAACGAGCCGCCCGCGTTGTTCACCAGGATGTCGATCCGGCCGAGCCGCTCCACGGCCTCGCGCGCCATCCGCTCGACGTCGTCCAGCGACGTCACGTCGCCGACGATGCCGGTGGCACGCACGTCCATCGCCGCGATCTCGCGCTCGACCTCCCGCAGCCGCCCCTCCCCGCGCGCGACGAGCGCCACGTCGCACCCCTCGCGGGCCAGCGTCAGCGCGATCGATCGCCCGATGCCGCGTGATGCGCCCGTGACAAGCGCCGCTTTGCCGGATAATTCGAGATCCATCAATCCTTCATGAAGTCGATGATCTCGGCGTTCACGCGGTCCGGCGCTTCGCGCATCATGAAGTGACCGACGCCCTCGACCTTCTTCAGCGTCATGTTCGTGAAGTACTGCGGCAGGTTGTCCGTCCACGCGTACGGCAGGATCGAGTCGCTGTCGCCCCAGAGCACGAGCGTCGGCGTCGCGATCGGGTCGCCCGTCATCTGCACACCGCCGCGGAAGACGGCCCGGTAACAGTTGAAGCCGCCGCGCAGGGCACCCGGCTGCGAGTATGCCTCGACGTAGGCCTTGATCTCGTCTTCCGTCCAGAGCTTCTTGTCAGCCGACCACGCCGAGAGGAAGTGACGCAGGTAGATCTCCGTCGCCTGCTTGCTGGATCCGACGAGGTCCTCCGCCCACGGCTGCTGATGGAAGATCTGATACCACGTGTTCAGTGCCTGCGGCATCTCGAACCAGCGCCCGCCGATGCCCCCGTACGGCGGGTCGAACAGCACGAGCTTCTGCAGCCGCTCCGGATACATCCGCGCGAACCGCTGGACCCACACGGCGCCGAAGTCGTGCGAGACGATGCGCACCTTGTCGAAGTGGTAGAAGTCGATGAAGGCGCGGATGTCGTCGGCGAACGCCGTGTCGGAGTACCCGACCTCCGGCGCCAGGTCCGGCTTGTCGGAGTAAGCGAACCCTCGCATGTCCGGCACGATCACGTCGTAGTGCTGCGCCAGCGCTCCGATGTTCTTGTGCCACTCGAACCAGAACCCCGGCCAGCCGTGGATCAGCAGCAGCGGCTCGCCCTGCCCCTGCCGCACGTAATGCAGCTTGACCCCGTTGACCGTGGTGAAGTGGTGGCTGAGTGCGGCGGTGGCCATGGTGCATATCCTCCTGCGAGGGAAAGGCTACAGCGCCCGCGACTCCAGCGCGATACGCCCGGTGACTGGCGGGAGCCGAGTCGCCCCAATTACCAGCGACCAGGTGACCAGGCGACCGGATCAGTGTTCTTCGTCGACGATCGAGTCCATCAGCACCGCCACGCGCTGATTCAGCGTGTGGTGCTCCGGCCGTGTCAGCCCCGGATCTTCGTCCAGCATGCGGGCCGCCTCGCCGCGCGTCAGCTCGATGAGCTTCACGTCCGTCAGCCGCGCCACCTTCAGCCCCGGCAGCCCCGACTGCTTCGTCCCGAAGAACTGTCCCGGCCCGCGGATCTGCATGTCGGCCTCGGCCAGCCTGAAGCCGTCCGTCGTCTCCTCCATCAGCTCCAGCCGCGTCCGGGCGTCCTCACTCGGCTCGTCGCAGAGCAGCAGGCAGTAGCTCTGCTCCGCCCCGCGCCCGACGCGTCCGCGGAACTGGTGCAGCTGCGCCAGCCCGAATCGGTCCGCCCCCTCGATCATCATCACCGACGCATTCGGCACGTCGATGCCCACCTCGATCACGGCCGTCGAGACGAGGATGTCGGCGTCGCCGTTGCGGAACCGCCGCATCACGTCGTCCTTCTGCTTCGACGACATCCGCCCGTGCAGCAGCTCCAGCCGCAGGTCCGGGTACACCAGCCGCTGCAGCCGCTCGTACTCCGCTGTCGCCGATTTCACGTCCAGCGTCTCTGATTCTTCGACCAGCGGGCAGATGACGAACGCCTGCCGCCCCGCCTCCACCTGTTGCCGCACGAAGCGCTCGGCGTCGGTGCGCTCGTCCGGGCCCACCCACGTCGTCTTGATCGCCTGGCGGCCCGGCGGCATCTCGTCCAGCACGGAGATGTCGAGGTCGCCGTACAGCGTCAGCGCGAGCGTGCGCGGGATCGGCGTCGCCGTCATCACCAGCATGTGCGGCGTGTGCGCGGCGTAGGCGCCCTTCTCGCGCAGCGCCGCCCGCTGCATCACGCCGAAGCGGTGCTGCTCGTCGACGATGGCCACGCCCAGGTCGTTGAAGCGCACGCCTCCCTGGATCAGCGCGTGCGTCCCGCAGGCGACGTCGATCTCGCCGCGTTCGAGCATGTCGTACAGCTCGCGCCGCTCTCTCGCCTTCAGCGCCCCCGTCAGCAGCGCGATGCGCAGCGGCCGCCCGAGGAACCCCGGCCGCGCCGTCGCCACCGGCCCGTCGCCGCCGTCCGCGCCGAACAGCTCCTTCAGCGTGCGGAAGTGCTGCTCCGCCAGGATCTCCGTCGGCGCCATCATCACGCCCTGTCGCCCGTTCTCCGCCCCCGCGACCAGCGCCGCCGCCGCGAGCACCGTCTTGCCGCTGCCGACGTCGCCCTGCACCAGCCGCGACATCGGCACGGCGCGACGCAGGTCGTTGAGCACGTCGAACATGACGCGCTCCTGGGCGCCCGTGAGCGTGAACGGCAGCGAATCCTTGAACCCGCGCTCGACCGGCGCGGAGAGCGGCATCGGCTCCGCCGGCGCCGACTTCTGGAACAGCCGCCGCCTGAGCTGCATCGTCAGCTGGATCGGCAGCAGCTCCTCAAACGCCAGCCGGCGCCGCGCCTGCTCCAGCGAGTCGCGGTCGGTCGGGTAGTGCATCTGCGACACCGCCGCCGCGATCGGCACGAGCCCCAGTCGCGTGCGCACATCCTCCGGCAGCGGGTCCGCCAGCTTGTCGACGAAGCGCTCCAGCGCTTCCTGCATCACCCGCCGCACCGTGCGGTTCTGCAGCCCCGCCGTCAGCGGGTAGATGGGCACAAGCCGCCCCGTGTGCACGAGGTCCTGGCTCCACAGCTCCCACTCCGGGTTGTCGAAGGCCGGCCGCCCCTGCCGCTCCGTCACCCTGCCGGAGACGACGATCTCCGCGTTCACCGGCAGCTGCTTCGCCACCCACGGCTGGTTGAACCACGTGCACGTCATCATCCCGGAGTTGTCGCCGATCGTCGCCTCCGACGTCCGCATCCGGAACCCCATGCGACGCTCCCGCGCGCTCCACACGTGCGCCCGCACCGTCTGCTCGCGCCCGTACTCGAGCTGCGACACCGGCACCGGCTCGCCGTAGTCGACGTGCCGGCGCGGGAAGAACAGCAGCAGGTCGCGGATCGTCTGGACGTTGAGCTTGTCGAACTTCACCGAGAGCGCGAACGGCACGCGCTTCAGCGCGAAGATCGGCGCCTCAACCCCCAGCCCCTCCAGCTCTCCCGGCGAGAACTGTGCCTGGGCGGGTGCCAGTCGCGGCTGCGGCGCCTTCCGCGCGGCGGTCTTCTTCGGCGACGACCCCGTTCGGCGCGGTCGAGTCCCCTTCAGCCTCGCTCCGCTCACGTCGTCGCTCGGCGGCCTGCACGCCCCCGCCTCTGCCCTCCGGCCGCGCGTCGTCCTTGAGCGCCCCCAGCACTCCTTCAAGCCACCGTTTCCGCAACGCCGGCGTCAGCGACCGGTACCCGGCGACGGGGAGCTGCTGGATGCGGGCGAAGACGTCGCTGCCGAGCTGCGAGGACTCGTGCGTGGTGATGTTGCGGAGGAAGGTGTCGAGGCCGGCGGTGACGGCGCGGTCGTTGAAGCGCTTCTGGCGCTCCAGCTCCAGCACTTTCCGAAGGCGATCTTCGGTCATGGTGACGGTGACCAGCGGGGTGTTGTCCTTGCCAGCGGACGCCGTGCGCGCCGCGCGGATCAGCGCATCTGTTCGAGATCAGCGTAGGCGGGGCGGGATCGATCGTCAAGCTGCCGTCGGCGTCGGCTCGCTACCCCACCCAACGCCGCAGGATCAGCGTTGCGTTCTGCCCGCCCATGCCGAACGAGTTGCTCAGCACGACGTCCACCTTCGCGTCCCGCGCCACCTTCGGCACGTAGTCCAGGTCGCACTCCGGGTCCGGGGTGTCGAGGTTGATCGTCGGCGGGATCTTGTTGTCTCGGATCGCCAGCACCGACGCCACCGCCTCCAGCCCGCCCGCCGCCGCCGCCGAGTGCCCCGTCATCGACTTGATGCTGCTGATCGGCACGCTGGTACGCGGCGTCGCCGAACGCCAGCTTGATCGCCGCCGTCTCCGTCTTGTCGTTGAGCGGCGTGCCCGTCCCGTGCGCGTTCAGCCACGACACCTCGTCCGGCGCCATTCGCGCTGACTTCAGCGCGCGCTTCATCGAGAGCGACTGCCCCTCCGCGTCCGGCGCCGCGTCGTCCGCCGCGTCGAACGACCATCCCTGGCCGATGTACTCCGCCAGGATCGTCGCCCCGCGCGACTCCGCGTGCTCCAGCGACTCCATCACCAGCAGCCCCGCGCCCTCGCCGAGCACGAAGCCGTCACGGTTGAGGTCGAACGGCCGCGATGCCTTCTCCGGCGTGTCGTTGTAACCCTTCGAGAGCGCGCCCATCAGCCCCATCGTCGCCACGGCCACCGGCGTGATGATGGCCTCCGTGCCGCCGCCGATGAGGATGTCGGCGCTGCCGGCGCGGATCATCTCGAACGCGTGCCCCAGCGCGTCCGTCGCCGACGCGCAGGCGCTGTTCACCGACGAGTTCGGCCCGCGCAGCCCCAGCTCGCGCGCCACCCGCCCGGCCGACATGTGCGGGCCCCACTTCGGGATGATGAGCGGGTCGACGCGGTTCGGCCCGCGCTCGTCGATGATGGTCTCCTGCCGCCCCATCTCGAACACGCCGCCCGTGCTTCCGAGCATCGACGCCCATCTCCGTCGCCGTCGCGTAATCCAGCTCCAGTTTGGCGGAGATCAGCGCCTCTTTCGCCGCCTTCAGCGCGATCTGCGCGAAGCGCCCCGACCGGCGCGCTGCCCGGTGCTCCATCACCTCGTGCGCGTCGAAGCCCTTGACCTCGGCCGCCACGCGCACCGGGTGGCGCGACGCGTCGAACTGCGTGATCGGCCCGATGCCGCTCTTGCCCGCCAGCAGCGAGCGCCAGAACGTCTCGGCGTCGTTGCCGATCGGCGTGACGGCGCCGATGCCCGTGATGACGACTCGTCGAAGTTCCAGCGTGGGCCTCCCTGCGTGCGAATGGTCGCGAAACGTCGCTCATTCTACCATCCGCTCGCCGCGCCACAGACTCCGGATCGCGGCCGCCGCCGCCGGCCCGTCGGGCGTTCCCTTAGGCGTCAAGCTGCGCCCCTTTGAGCGCGCGCCGCGATCCCCACGAGGGAGTTCGTCCATGCCCAACGTCACACGGCGTGATGAATCATCTCTCAGTACCGCGAGGCCGGCAGAGACGGCGGACGTGGTGGGGCGAGGAGTGCGCTGATGCTCGGAGGCAAGTCCGACGGCCGCTGGCTGATCCCGGTGGCGCTGATCGCCGCCGTCGCCGCGTTCACCTTCCTCTTCGCCCTGTTCGCCACGCGCGGCTCCGTCTTGGGCGGCGGTGACGATGCGCAGCGCGGCGGCGTGGAGCAGGCCGCCATCACGCCGCAGGCGACCCCTACCGAGAAGCCGACGCTCCTCCAGATCCTCCAGGCCGCGGACGCGCTCGCGAAAGCCGGCGCGATTCCGACGCCGGTCCCCGCCCAGCCGTCGATGATCGAGATCTTGCAGGCAGCCGATGCGCTGGCGAAGGCGGGAGCGCTGCCGGGCCAGCCGCAGCCGACCCCGACCGAAGGGCCGACGCTCATCGAGATCCTCCAGGCCGCTGACGCGCTGGCGAGGGCCGGCGCGCTGCCCGGAGCGAACGAGCCACTCGCACCGCCGCCGGCGTCAGCACCGCTGCCGCCGGCGACGGCGACGCCGGTGCCGCCTCCGCCACCTGCGCCTGCTCCACAGGACGATGGCGGCTGGTACGACTATGCGTACATCGGCCGGGTCTGGGACCTCATCAACCAGCAACGGGTCAACGCTGGCCTGCAGCCGGTGACGAAAGAGGGTCGCCTGACGCTGGCCGCCGCCGGCTACGCAAAGTTGCTCTCGGACCAGCACTGGTTCTCGCACAACGGCCCCGACGGCAGCACGCTCGTCTCGCGCGTCACCGGCGCCGGCTTCCCCTTCAACGTGCCGATCGGCGAGATCCTCGCCTGGGGCACGCAGGCCTGGTCAGCGGACGCCATGGTGCAGGCGTGGATGGACAGCCCCACGCATCGCGAGGAGATCCTCAGCGGCGACTACACGCGCGCCGGCCTCAGCTGCTACTTCCTGCCCGCCGACGGCGTGACGGTGCACTGCGTCATGGACTTCGCCGGATAGCGCCGCTGACGTTCTAGAACGAAGAGAATTCGTCGGCGAAGAGCGCGACCGCGCCGCCCGTGTGAAGAAACACGACGGTGCCGGCGATCGTGCCGGCGCGCGCCGCCGCGATGAGCCCCGCCATCGCCTTGCCCGTGTACACCGGGTCCAGCACCAGGCCCTCGGTGTGCGCGGCGAGCCGCACCGCCTCCTGGCACTCCGCCGTGATCGACGCGTACTTCGGGCCGCAGTGGTCGGCGATGATCACCTCGCCCGCTGGCGCCGGCCGTCCCGCGAGCGCCGCCGTCTTCGCCGCCAGTTTCGGCACCGTGACCGTCAGCGGCACCGGCGGCCGCGACACGTCGACGCCGAGCACGCGCGTCGCCGAAGGCAGCCCCGCCAGCAAACCCGCGTGCGTCCCGCCGCTGCCGTCGGCTACGACGATCCAGTCCGGCGGGCGCTCCATCTGGCCCAGGAGCTCGTCTGCCGCGTCGACGTACGCCAGTGCGCCGACGGGCGTCGCACCGCCGATCGGCATCGCGTACGCGCGCGGGCCCGCCTCCGCGGCGATGCGCTTCACCTCGGCCTCCAGCACGCTCCAGTCCTCGGTGTTCGCGAAGTGCAACTCCGCCCCGAAGAGGCGGTCGAGCACGAGGTTGCCGGAGAAGTGCGCCGGCTCGCTCCCGCCGAGCACGAGGTGACACGCCATCCCGCAGCGCGCCGCCGCGGCCGCCGTCATCCGTGCAAAGTTCGACTGCGCGCCGCCCGCCGTCACCAGCGTGTCGCACCCGCGCTCGATCGCGTCCTTCAGCAGGAAATCAAGCTTGCGCGCCTTGTTGCCGCCGAGCGCCAGCCCCGTCTGGTCGTCGCGCTTGACCAGCACGCGCACGCCGAGCGCGGCCGAGAGGCGCGGCGCCTCGTCGAGGGGGGTCGGGAGCTGCGCGAGCGGCATGAGGGAAGCCATGCCGAGACTTTACTGCACGCCCCATCGCTGGCACGAGTCACTGTGTGCTGCTCTTGGAGGATGCGTAATAGGAGGGCCCTCGCCTCAATTCACCACTG
>CAWJLO010000024.1:0-34922 GCA_963843685.1 uncultured Chloroflexia bacterium | reverse complement strand
CCTGCGGGGCGCTGCCTACGACAACGGCGACCCGCTCAAGCTCGGCCACGCCACGCGTCCGCGACGCTCGCCGCAATGCCAATCCCGCACCCCAATGGGGGTATGCTGACCCGCCATGAGAAAGAAGCTCCTGTTCGCCGGCATCGTCACGGCCGCAATCGTCGGCGCTGCAATCGTGATCGCGCTCCGGGTCCGGGGCGGGAGTGACGACTCAAGACTCAGAGCGTTCTTCGAGCTGCCGACGCCCTCCTCCTGCGACGCCTCCGCGGCCGCCATCTCCGTCGAAAGCTCACACTTTTCGGCGTTCGTGCCGGGAAGCAGCGTCTCATCAACACGGGGGAAGTTCTTGATCGTGGTCTACAGCGCGCCCAACGATCCGCCTCCTGACTTGACGGACCACGTCGTCGTGGTTGAGTCGTCGGGCGACCAATACTCGCCCCTCCCGTCGTCCGCGGATGTGCCGGCTCAAGAACTGGTATTCGACGTGCCTACCGACCTCACCGCGGCCAAGCTCATCTTCGACGACGGTTGCACCCACCAGGAGTGGATCGCCCCTTAGAGCCTCTCAATAGAACCTCTCAGTTTGGCCCGCGGCATCGCAGGGCCGCGCCTCGCGTTACCGTCAAGTTGCCGGCGAAGCCTCGACGAGCATTGACAATCGACTCCCAAGTGATTGATACTCGGCACAACCTTCGCGCCCTGCATCGACGGGCGCACGGGTGTGCTGTTCCCCGCCGCACGCGAACGCGAGAATCGACGCCGCCCCTTTCACGGGCAGTCGGCGACTAGGGGGGCATGCATTGGATCGGCGGACCACAGGCTCCAGCCGTCACGTCGCCTCAGTTCATCGCTTGTTCCTTCTCGGCGCATTCGCCGCCGTGCTTGCGTTCACGGCGTTCGCGCTCCAGTCCCGCTGGTCCGACGGCGCCGGTGCCACCTCGTACAGCGTCGTCACTGACCAGGAGGTTTACGCGGCCGGCGACCTCGTGACAATCAGCGGCGCCGGCTACACCGCCGCCCAGCCCTATGACGTCGTCGTCATCCGGCCCGACGGCTCCATCCTCGACGCGAACGGGCAGCCCGGATTCGACACCGTCACGGCTGACGGCGCCGGCAACATCATCGACCTCTACACCCTCACGATCGATGCACCGGCCGGCGTGTACGTCGCCGAGGTATTCGACAATGCGGACACCGGACACACGCTCCCTCTCGCGCTCAACAGTTTCTACGACGACACCCCGTACCCGTTGTCGATTAACGAGTCATCGGTCGGACTCACCGCAACCGTCAGCGGCACCTGGAAGTGGGACGGCTGCATCTCGCACAGCCACTCGGCGCGTCATGTCGGTTTCGCCATCGTCTGGGGCGACGGCACCGGCACAGCCAACCCTTCATATCCATACACGCCATCGCGCGACGGTGTGTATCCGACGACCGGGCCGGGCGGATCGTGGATTCAGTGCGCTCCTCCCGGCACCGGGAGTTGGGGCGACATCTCGCACACATACAGCACGGCTGGCGCCTACACGATTTGCGTCATCCTGTACGACGTGCAGTTCAGCCACGGTTCGCCGCCGACGAGCGGAAACCATTCCACGAACCCCTGGCAGAACACGGACAACTCGTACGACATGTACTCCAGCAAGCCGTCGAAGCAGCAGAAGTGCGTCAACGTAAACTATTCTCCGACGGCCACGCCGACGAAGACCAAGACACCGACCGCCACGAAGACCGCCACGCCGACGAATACGCCGGTGCCCGTGTCCTGTGGTGGCACCAACGGCCTCAACGGCGACTACTACGACAACATCGATTTCACGGCACTCACGCTCAACCGCGTCGACCCGACCGTGGACTTCGACTGGGCCGGCGGATCGCCGGACCCCAGCATCGGCGCTGACACGTTCTCCGTGCGATGGACCGGGCAGGTGATCCCGCTCTACTCGGAGACGTATACCTTCTATACGCAATCAGACGATGGTGTGCGGCTCTGGGTGAACAACGTCCAGCTCGTGAACAACTGGACCGACCACGCCACCACCGAGAACAGCGGTGTGATCGCGCTCACGGCGGGCGTCCCGTACGACGTCACGATGGAGTACTACGAGAACGGCGGTCTCGCGGTTGCCAAGTTGTCGTGGTCCAGCGCGAGTCAGAGCAAGCAGATCGTCCCGTCATCGCGGCTGTGCACGCATACGCCCACACCCACGGCGACGCCTACGCGTACGGCCACCAATACACCGACCAAGACGGCAACGTCGACCAAGACACCGACGGCCACCAACACGCCGGTCACGCCGACCCATACACCAACACCGACGAACACGCCGGTCACGCCGACCAACACACCGACGGCCACCAACACACCGGTCACGCCGACCCATACACCAACACCGACGAACACGCCGGTCACGCCGACCAACACGCCCACTGCCACCAACACGCCGGTGACGCCGACCCATACACCAACACCGACGAACACGCCGGTCACGCCGACCAACACGCCCACCGCCACCAACACGCCGGTGACGCCGACCCATACACCAACACCGACGAACACGCCGGTCACGCCGACCAACACGCCCACCGCCACCAATACCCCGGTGACGCCGACCGACACACCCACCGCGACGAATACGCCGGTCCCGACGGCGACGGACACGCCGACACCCACCAACACCCCCGTGACGCCGACCGCTACCAACACACCCGTGACACCCACCAACACATCGGTGCCGACAGCCACCAACACGCCCGTCACGCCGACTGATACGCCGACCGCGACCAACACGCCTGTCACACCGACGAATACGCCCATCCCGACGGCGACTGATACGCCCACGCCCACCAACACGCCGGTCACGCCGACCAACACGCCGACGGCCACCAACACGCCGGTCACGCCGACCAACACGCCGACGGCCACCAACACGCCGGTCACGCCGACCAACACGCCGACGGCCACCAACACCCCGGTGACGCCGACTGACACGCCGACAGCCACCAACACGCCGGTCACGCCGACCGACACGCCGACGGCCACCAACACGCCCGGTCACGCCGACTGATACGCCGACAGCCACCAACACGCCGGTCACGCCGACTGATACGCCGACGGCCACCAACACGCCCGTCACGCCGACCAACACGCCAATGGCCACCAACACGCCGGTCTCACCGACCAGCACGCCGACGCCGACGGACACACCGATCTCACCGACCAGCACGCCGACGCCAACAGTGACGAACACGCCTACGATTACGCCGACCCCGTCGGAGACAGGCACCCCGACGCCGACGTCGACGCCGGATCCGGGCGTCGTCCGATGGGAGAAGTCACCGACCGCCGGGAACGTCTTCCTGACGACGGGAACGGAGACCTACCAGTTCGACGAGATCATGATCAACCAGCTTGATCCCAACGGGCTCGGCGGCTTCGCCTTCGACATCCACTACGACCCGACGATCTTCCAGCAGCCCACCGTGGACCTGACGCCCGCCGTGGTTCTCTTTGCCTCGTCCGGACGCCTCCTCAACTGCGGCATCACGATCCCGCTGAACGGGCTGATCCATGTGGCCTGCGCAAGTACAGGCACGATCGGTGTTGGTCCGGAGTGGTCTGGCCCGGAGGTGATCGCGCACGTCACCCTGACGCCGCAGGACGTCGTTGTTGAGGCGATACGGCCAAACAAGGAGAACGGCGTGGTGTCCGTCGTCAAGGACGACCAAGTCACGGTCACCAATACCTGCGGCCAGCCGCTGAACGACGGCTCGATCCAGCCGCTACCGGGTCAACCGGAATGCCAAGGCGTGAACCTGCCGGGTGTAGGCCCCGGCGGTGTGCTCACCGGCAACCCGAACGGCGGCCAGACAACCGTCACCATCCGCCGACTCGAAGGCGACATCGTGCCGGACTGCACCGTCGACGTCAGCGACATGCAGCTCGAGGCCAGCAAGTTCGGATCGAGCGTGGGGAGCTTGCTCTACGACGTGTTCTACGACGTCAACTCGCCTCTCCAGCACGGCGACGCAGAGATCGACATCAACGACACGCAGTTCGTATACGGCCGCTTCGGCAGCAGTTGCGTCTCACCCATCCCACCGCAGCCGCCTCTCCAAGCCCCGTAGGGCGGGTCCTCACGAAACCCGTCGGCATCGGTCCGCCAGGCCTTCACAACAGGTCCACTCCTAGCGTTGTTCGCGCGGGCCATTGCCTGAACACGGAGCGCGACCAGGCGACGTCGGCTATACTCCACCCGTTTTCCCAAGGAGGTACCGTGCGCGCCCGCGCTGTAACACTCGCCCTCGCCGTCGTGATCGTCTCCGCGCTGACGCACGCGGGCCGATCTCACATCGGTCAGGCGCAGACCGATCAGGCCACCCTGCGCGTGGTCGCGCCGTCCGAAAGCGTGAGCTCGTCCACCAAGCAGGTCGATGTCTCGATCGACGTGGAAAACGCAAGCAATCTCGGGGGCTTTCAGTTCGTGCTCGCCTACGATCCGACGGTCCTCGAGGCGATCACCGCGACCAAGACACAATTCCTGGCTCAAACGGGGCGTGAGATAGTCTGCCGGCCACCGACGATCGACCAGGGCGGCATCCTTCTGGCGTGCGCCACCCTCCGTGAACAGCCCGCGGGGGTCGACGGCGCAGGCACTATCGCCACTGTGAGCTTCAAGCCGATCCGCGCGGGCAGCTCCGACCTGATCCTGAAGAACGTGAAGCTTGTCCATCCCGACAGCTCGGAGGAGGCGAGCGCGGTGGAGGGCAGCAGGATTACGGTTTCCGGCGATTCTTGGTGGACACCCCTGCACCTCGGGCTCATCGCGATCGTCGCTGTCGTGGCCGTCGGCGTGCTGGCCGCCCTGGTCGCGTTTTGGCGAGCCCGGTCCCGCCGAACGCGTCCGCCGGAAGTCCCGGCCGACAACCCTACTTCGGTAGGCCGGCCCCCGGAGGAACCCCAAGGCTAGGCATAGCCCTGTAAGCTCGCGACCGACGACCGATCCTCACAGGATTCCTGGGGCCACAGCGCCCTGCTGCGGCGCCTCAGCGCAGCCGGCGAAGCGCCCCGCAACAAACAGCCGTTGACGCACCATCTAACCATTCGCTCCATCTTCCGCGCGACCAACCCTCGGGCCGAGCCGGTCGCTGCTCCGGAACGGCTGCTGGCCCGAGCCGGCCGAAGTCGAGCGCTCGTTGCGCCTCGCGGCCGAACTTGACGGCTAAGCATCCGAGATCGCCTAACGGTCTCGCGTGGAGCCTATCCACCTGTCTGCCGATGGCGTAGAATCAGCACCGGCCCGAGTTCAGCCGGGTCCTGAATGAAGGGCCCCGGCTCCCGTCGCCGATTATCGGCCGAGTCTCACCCGTACCGCGCGAAGAGGACCGAGCCATGGCACGGACGTTGCCTCGGACGGTAGCCATCGGGAACGACGCAGCACACGTCTCCGGGGATTGACACGAGTTGAGGCCAAGGCGCACTTGCGGCGGATCGCGCAAGTGGTGATCATTGCGCTCGTACTCGGGGCTCTGACATCGGTGGCGTCGGCTGACAACACGGACCAAACAAACAGCGGCGCCAGGTATGCGTGGGGCGAAAACGTAGGATGGATCAGCGCCCGTCCGTCGGCGGAGGCGTATGCTCCCGGCGGCACCGGCATGCAGGTCTCCGACACGGATGTCACCGGCTATCTGTGGGTGAGAACATCGCGTGGATCAACCTCTCGTGCATGAACGACGCCTCGTGCACGGGTCCTGCCGGGAACTGGGGCGTACACAACGACGCCACCGGGAATCTAACGGGCTACGCATGGGCGGAAATGCCGGTTGGATCAGTTTCTCGTGCCAGAACAACCCCTCCACCTGCTCCACGACGGGCAGCTATGGAGTAAAGATCGCTAATTACGGCGTGACCACCGAACACGCGCTCGCGGGAAAGTTCACCGGATACGCGTGGGGCGAGAACGTCGGTTGGATCAGTTTCAAATTGCAGCAATCAATCGAGTTGCGGCACCGTCAACTACGCGGTTCAGACCGGCGCGCCCGACAGTGACGGCGACGGATACACGGACGCACAGGAGCAAGCGTTGGCCAAGTCGCCGTTCACGTACTGCGCAGTCATGCGGGCGGACGTCAACGGCGATCACTCCGCCGACATCCTGGACCTGACGATCGTCGCCAGTAAGTTCCTCTCCAACGTTCCACCGGCGTCGGCAAGGCTGGACCAGGACGGCGATGGCCACATCACCATTCTCGACCTTACCATCCAGGCCAGTGTCTTCTTGAAGAAGGTCAGCACCTGCCCCTGACGAACGTTTAGGAGCACTCGGCTGATTTCTCTGTCAGCAATGTTGGCCGAAGTGAGACGCGACAATCTGCATGTCGAGAATGTTGATCTGCCCGTCGTGGTTGAGATTGTATGTCGGCGAATACAGCAACGACCCGACTGAGATGAGATAGCGTGACGCCTCAATCGAGAGGTCCAGCACGCTCACGTTGCAATCGCCGCTGACGTCCCCCACGAGTGAAGAGGCCTGCGCCCGCGAAGACCACGGGGCGACGAGCATCAGCATCATCACCGTTCCAAGGATCACACTCGTGACTCGCATAGAGCGTTTCACCGTCCCCGAAACTCCACGCACCGATTACCTGACGATTCTACCACCATCGTCCGCCCATGCATGGTGGAACTCGACGATCTGCACGGCGAGCCTATCGATCAACTTCCACGCTGATCGCGCGGCCGCCAGCCGCGCCTACCGCCGGCCCAGGACCCGGCTCGTGCCGCTCGCGAACACCGCGTAGTCCTGCGCACCCGCCATCCGGAGTTCGCCCTCGAACACGTGTGTCGGCGTGCTCAGCACCTCGTCCGCAGGCGCCGCCGTCAGCCGGTCGACGAGCGTCGCGTAGCGCCGATCGGCAAGCGCGTCGCATTGGTGCTGATCGTGCACGCCGGCGCGCAGCGCGGTCTCGCTCAGCACCTCAGGCTCGTCGATGTCACGCCCCTCCTACGAAATACGGTCGGAAGTGGCTGCAATGAAACGCCTCGAACCCCCCGGTGCTCCCGCGCGAACTCCGCCGCCTCGACGGCCAGGTGCGAATTGGCGACGACGTCCGGCATCCGCGTCTCGAGTCCCGACTCCCGCGCCAGCACCAGCACCCCGATGTTCCTCGCATACGCTGCCGTCGGGCCGCGCTCCCCAGCCGTCCCCACAGCCCGGCGGCGCTCGCCGGAGTCTTCGGATAAACCTCGAACGGCCGCCCACTCGACGTCCACCGGGAACTCCGGCCCCAGCCGCTCCACGCGTCCAGCCGCGATGTAGCACTACGGGCAGGCGTAGTCGGAGTACGCCACGATCGCTAGGCACCTCAGTTTCGTCACTCCCGAGCGTCCCGCCGCCCCCCGGCGAGCGCCCGTCGACCCTGTCACGTGTTCGGCGGAACCTGTACTCTGAGGCGCGATGGACGGGGCACCCTACCAGGATCTCACCATCTTCTCCGGGAACGCGCACCCGGCGCTCGCGCAGGCGATCTGTAGCTCGCTCGAGATGCCACTGGGCCAGTGCGAGGTCTTTGAGTTCTCCAACGAGAACATCTTCGTGCGGGTCTTGGAGAACGTCCGTTCTAAGGACGTCTTCATCATCCAGCCCCTCTCATCGCCCGTCAATCGCAGCGTCATGGAACTGCTGATCATGATCGACGCGTTTAAGCGCGCGTCCGCCGGCCGGGTTACGGCCGTCCTCCCCTATTACGGCTACGGCCGCAGCGACAAGAAGGACCAGCCCCGCGTCCCCATCACGGCCCGGCTCCTCGCCAACCTCATCGAGACCGCCGGGGCGGACCGTGTCCTCACGGTCGACCTGCACGCCGGGCAGATCCAGGGGTTCTTCAACATCCCCGTGGACGAGCTGACGGCCCTCTACATCCTGAGCCGCTACTTCAAGGACCGCGACGTCTCCGCCGTGACTGTGCTCGCGACGGACGTCGGCGGCGCCAAGCGCGCCCGCAACCTCGCGCGCCAGCTCGATACACCGCTCGCCGTCGTCGACAAGGAGCGGATCGGCAACAAGGAGCGCGTGTCGGCGCTCAGCCTCATCGGCGAGGTCGAGGGGCGCGACGTCATCATCGCCGACGACGAGATCGACACGGGCGGCACGCTCCTCGCCGCTGCGCGCATCGCCCTGGAGCGCGGAGCGAAGACCGTCACCGCGGCATGCGTGCACCCAATCCTTTCAGACCGCGCCATCGACCGGATCTGCGGGAGCGAGATCAAGGAGCTCGTCGTAACCGATACGATCCCGCTCGGGCCGCAGAAGCGCCACGAGAAGGTGACGGTGCTGAGCGTCGCGCCGATCCTGGGCGAGGCGATCACCCGCATTCACACGGGCCGATCTGTCGGCGAGCTGTTCCAGTAGCCTTGTGGGCGGGTCACCGGCTCAGTCAGGGGCCTGCCAGATCCGCCCCACCGTAAACTCCACCGTCCCGGCGGCTGTCGAGCTGAGATAGACCTTCGAGGTGCTCGCCACCACCAACCGCACCTCCACCGGCTTGCCAAGGAAGCGAGAGCTGGCGGATTCGGGCAGCGCGCGGTCACAGGGCAATTCCGCGTAGATCGCACGCCGGTTTGTCACCACTGCCAGCACGTCATCTGTACAACTGGTCGAGAAGAACAGCTCGCTGTCCGCCGCGTCGTTGGCAGCGTCCGGGCTCCCGAACGTGACGTCAGCGGATACGAG
Organism: uncultured Chloroflexia bacterium; assembly: GCA_963843685.1. Taxonomy (GTDB): domain Bacteria; phylum Chloroflexota; class Dehalococcoidia; order DSTF01; family JACRBR01; genus DASQHL01. The sequence continues at coordinate 26,184 of CAWJLO010000024.1, read as the reverse complement.
CGATGCGGCCGGTGGAATGCCCGCGAGCCTTGTCCCGGACGCGCCGCCTGGAAGCGTCGGTCCAGTCCCCGCCGGAGAGGATCCGCCGCCGCCGCATGCGGAAAGTAGGGAGATGCACGCAAGCACCACCAGCGTTCTCCCGATCTTTGTGATCATTGCCGAGATGATAGCCTGTCGCGTCAGACAACGCCTCGCCGGGGACGTCCGGCCCACCTGCTACACTTGATTCTGAACTCCATGAACCGCGGACCGGGAACAGATAGATGAAGCTTCTCTCAAAGATCTTCGGCGATAACGAGCGCGAAGTCCGCAAGTACATGCCGCTCGTCGAGCGCGTCAACGCCTTCGAGCCGGACTTCGAAGCCCTCTCCGACGACGAACTGCGCGGCAAGACGGAGGAGTTTCGCCAGCGCCTGGCCGATGGCGAAACGCTGGACGACCTCCTCCCGGAGGCCTTCGCCGCGGTGCGCGAGGCCGCGAAACGGTACGTGGGCCAGCGTCCCTACGACGTACAGGTCGTTGGCGCCATCGTCCTTCACCAGGGCAAGATCGGAGAGCTGAAGACCGGCGAGGGCAAGACGCTCACCTCAACGATGCCGCTGTACCTCAACGCCCTCGAAGGCCGTGGCGCCCACCTCGTCACGGTCAACGACTATCTCGCCAAGCGCGACGCTCAGTGGTACGGCCCCGTGTACGACGCGCTCGGCCTCTCCGTCGGCGTGCTCCAGCACGAAACCGCCTTCCTCCTGTCCGCCGAGAAGCAGAGCGAGACCGAGAACATGGAGCACCTGAAGCCGTGCTCCCGCCGCGAGGCCTACTACGCCGACATCACCTACGGCACCAACCACGAGTTCGGCTTCGACTATCTTCGCGACAACATGGCCGTCTCGCTCGACGCCTGTGTACAGCGAGAGCGCCGCTACGCCATCGTCGACGAGGTCGACAACATTCTCATCGATGAAGCGCGCACGCCGCTGATCATCAGCGGCCCCGCCGAAGACAGCGCCGAGCGATACCGCCTGTTCGCCCGTCTCGCGCCGCAGCTCGTCGCCGAGGACGACTACACCGTCGACGAGAAGGCCCGCGCCGTGCTCCTCACCGAGGAGGGCGTCGAGAAGATCGAGAAACTGCTCAAGATCGACAACATCTACGCGCCCGAGAACTACCGCCTCACCCGCTACATGGAGGCGGCGATCAAGGCGCAGGTCATCTACAAGCGGGACGTCGACTACGTCGTCAAGGACGGCGAGGTCGTCATCGTCGACGACTTCACCGGGCGCCTCATGTTCGGCCGCCGCTGGTCGGACGGTCTGCACCAGGCGGTGGAGGCCAAGGAAGGCGTCAAGATCCAGAACGAGTCCATCACCTACGCCACGATCACGCTCCAGAACTACTTCCGTCTCTACGACAAGCTCGCCGGCATGACGGGCACCGCCGCTACCGAGGCCGAAGAGTTCTTCAAGATCTACAAGCTGGAGGTCGTCGTCATCCCGACGCACCGGCCGATGGTCCGCGACGACGACAACGATCTCGTCTATCGCACCGAGCGCGCCAAGTTCGAGGCCGTCGCCGAGGAGATCGCCGAGCGCCAGGCGGAAGGCCAGCCCGTGCTCGTCGGCACCGTCTCTATCGAGAAGTCCGAGTACCTCTCCGATCTCCTGAAGCGCAGGGGCATCGACCACCAGGTCCTCAACGCCAAGCAGCACGAGCGTGAGGCCGCGATCGTCGCGCAGGCCGGACGCTACGCCGGCGTCACCATCGCCACCAACATGGCGGGCCGCGGCACCGACATCGTGCTCGGCGGCAGGCCCGAAGGCCGCGAGCCGCAAGAGTGGGAGGACGAGCACGAGCGCGTCGTCGAGGCCGGCGGCCTCGAGATCATCGGCACGGAGCGCCACGAGTCGCGCCGCATCGACAACCAGCTCCGTGGCCGCGCCGGGCGCCAGGGCGACCCCGGCCGCTCGCGCTTCTACGTTTCGTTCGAAGACGACATCATGCGGCGGTTCGCGCCAGACTGGCTCCCGAACATGATGGCGCGGCTCGGCATGGAGGAAGACGTCCCTATCGAGAGCGGCTGGGTCTCCAAAGCCATCGAGACCGCGCAGACGAAGGTCGAGGGCCACAACTTCGACATCCGCAAGAACGTCGTCGAGTACGACGACGTCATGAACACGCAACGCGACGTCATCTACAAGGACCGCCACAAGATCCTCGAAGGCGCCGATCTCAAGTCGAACATCCTCGACATGGTGCGTCAGGAACTCATGGCCGTTGCGGACGCCAACCTCCCCGGCGAGGATCCCGAGAACTGGGACTTCGAGGCACTGCTGGCTGAGACCAATGCCGTCGTGCCTCTTTCGGAGGAGTTCACGCCCGAAGCGCTGTCCCAGATGACGCCCGACGGCATCCTGGAGGCCATCATCCAGTTCGCGGAGGACGCCTACGAGGACAAGGAAGAGGAGATGGGCTCCGAGATCATGCGCGCGCTCGAGCGCCTCGTGATGCTCCGCTCCATCGACTCCCTCTGGGTGGAGCACCTCACCGCCATGGACGAGATGCGCCAGGGCATCGGCCTGCAGGCATACGGCCAGGTCGACCCGCTCGTCGCCTACAAGAAAGAGGCGCACGACATGTACCAGCAGCTCCAGGGCAACATCCAGAACCAGATCGCCCGCTCCATCTACCACGTACAGATCGCCGCGCCTCCGCAACCTGCGCCGCCGCCCGTCACGGTCGCGACGCAGCCGGGCGTCGCCGAGTCCGGGAACGGGTCGAGCCAGAACCTCATGCAGGATCCGCGCGCGCAACGCGCCGTCGCCGCAGCGGCCGGCGTCAAGGCACCGCCGAAGAACCTCCGTACCAACCAGCCGTCCGACGGTGGTGGCGGCGGCACGGTCGTGGCGACGAAGAAGGTCGGCCGCAACGAGCCCTGCCCGTGCGGCAGCGGCAAGAAGTACAAGAAGTGCCACGGCCTCGAGTAGCACTGAGCGTATGCTGCTTCTGCCGTAAGGGCGGCCCCACACGGCCGCCCTCTCCGTTGCTCGAAAGGCCTGCGCGTTGAACGAACAACGGCCGCAGGTTGCCGTCGGCCTGATCGTCGCCGGCGACGGCCGCATCCTCCTCCAGCACCGCGACGACCGACCAGAAGTCAGCGGCGCGGGGCTCTGGGGCCTGTTCGGCGGCCACCTCGATCCCGGCGAGCATCCAGCCGAAGCATTCTTGCGCGAGATGGGCGAGGAGTTGGGCTGGCGACCCGTCCACTTCGAGCACTACCTCACCACTGACGCGCCACCTCTCCCCGGCGACAAGGACTACGGTCTCGGCGTGATCTCGCACGTCTTCGCCACGCACCTGAACGTACCCCTCGACGCGCTGAGACTCGGCGAGGGGCAGGCGCTCGCGCTCTTCTCCCCGGATGGGCTGCCCGCTGGCCTCGTGCCCAGCCTGGCACCGTTGATCGAGGAGTTCGCCCGGTCGCGCACCTTCGGCCGTGTCCGCCGAACGTGGGATCTGATCAGCACCACGGGCCTCATCATCGACGCGGCGGGCCAGTTCCTGCTCCAGCATCGTGACGACAAGCCCGACATCGTCAATCCGGGCCTGTGGGGCTCATTCGGCGGCCGTGTCGAGCCGCACGAGACGGACCAGCCGGAAACGCCGTACGACGGCTTCCTGCGGGAGTTGCAGGAGGAGCTGTGCTGGCAGCCTTCCACGGTCGAGCTGTACGACGGGTTCCCCTATCGCTCGCTCGACGACGGCGACCCGCGGACGCAGCTCATCTACGTCTACGCCGCGCCGCTCGATGTACCGCTCGATCAGCTGGAGCTGTGCGAGGGTCAGGGCATGGACGTCTTCGCGCCTGGTGCCCTGCCACCGCGCATTGTGCCCGCACTCGCCGGCCTCATCGAGCGCTTTACACACGAGCCCCTCTACGCGCGGATGCGGGCGGCGGCCCGCTCTCCTCGCTGAGGCTTCCGACTCGTACGTTGTCAACGTCCCGGTGCAGGCGGCCTTGATATAATGGCGTGTACGCCTGCCGTCGGAGCGGGCGTTTTTCGACGCTGGAGATATGCCAGAACCACGCTCAGTCCCACGTAAGATCAGCGCAGGCGTCATCCTCGTCGACCCGCAGGGCCGCGTGCTCATGCAGCTGCGCGACGACGACCCCGCGATCATGTTTCCCGACCATTGGGGCATCACGGGCGGCGCCGGCAACCCGGGCGAGACGCCCGAACAGGTCGCCCGGCGCGAGGTCGCCGAGGAGACCGGCCTCACACTCGGCAAGATCGAGCCGTTCCGGGCCTATTATTTTCAGGAGACGCGCACACACACTGGCGCCCGCGCCTCAGCCGGCAAGCGCGGCGCCGATTACGAGCTGTACCTCTACCACGCCCCCTGCACGACCCCGGCCGAGGAGATGACCTGCGGCGAGGGCCAGGAGCTGCGGTTCTTCTCGCCGGAAGAGGTCCCGGACCTCGCGGTCGCCTACAACCACCGCGACGTCCTCACGGACTTCTTCACTTCGCCCGCCTATGCCGTGTATCTGCGTGGCGTGCCGTTCGGCGAATCAGACGCCGACGCCGTCGAGCCGCTTGCCGCATACGTCACCGCGCTGGATGACGGCGTTCCCTGGTTCGACGCGATGATGCAAACCATCGCGCTCTGGGAGACGCCGCAGGAGACCGTGCGCGACCGCCAGTATCGCTATCTGGTCGGCGGCGAAGCGTTCGACTGGCTGCTCCTCGCCGAGCGCTTGATCGACGCCGCACCCGCGCACGTACCACCCTCCGCTGCCGAGCGTCTGCTGTTCGCTGGTCACGCCCCGGCCGCCGGATCCGCCGCGGGCGAACGCCTGAGCGACGAGCGTCTGCGGGACCTCATCGGCGACGCGAAGCACCGCGCCCACCTCAACTATCTGTACGGCGTCACCGTCGAGGAAGCCCTCCAGTACGCGGTCGAGCTCGAAGTGTCCAAGGAGCGCGTCACCGTCAACATTCGTGACCCCCGGCACGATGACGCCATCGTCGACCCCGTGTACGAGCGCATCTACGGCCGTCCGCGCGCCGAGTTGCTCCGCGAGTTCCGCGACGAAGCGCACCTTCCGCACGGCACGCACATCTCGCTGACCGAGCTGCGCGAGTTCATGTACTGGCTGTTCAAGTACCGCGTCCGCACGTGCGAGCCCGCCCGCGTCGCCTCCGACACTCGCAAGGCGCTTGCGCAGCTCTCGGCGATGGAAGCGGCCGTCCGCCGGTCGAAGCGGCGCCGCAGTGACGCCACGCCCGCCGCCGAGGCCGACGAAGTCCTCCAGCCCGCGCTCTAGCGATATTCCGGAGCAGCCCCGATGCGTGTCTTCGTCACCCGGCGGCTCCCCGGCGACGCGCTCGACCGCCTGGCGCGCGACTGCGACGTCGATCTCTGGCCCGAGGAGATGCCGCCGTCCTACGAGGAGCTCGTACGCCGCACCGCCGCCGCCGATGGGCTGATCTCGCTGCTCACCGACCGCATCGACGCACCCCTCATCGATAGCGCGCCACGGCTGCGGGTGATCAGCAACGTCGCCGTTGGCTACGACAACATCGACGTCGCCGCCGCCGCACGCCGCGGCATTCCCGTCGGCAACACGCCCGGCGTGCTGACCGAGACGACCGCCGACCTCGCGTTCGCGCTCATCCTCGCCTCCTCGCGCCGCATCGTCGAGGCTGAGCGCTTCGTTCGCGACGGCCGATGGCGCACGTGGGACCCGAACCTCCTGCTCGGCCACGACGTGCACGGCGCGACGCTTGGCATCGTCGGCTTCGGGAAGATCGGCCGCGCCGTCGCCCGCCGCGCCCGCGGTTTCGACATGCGTGTGCTCTACGCCGGCCGCACCACCGTTCAGGACGACACGGGCGCCGAACGTGTTGATCTCGCTGAGCTACTCCGCGTTTCGGACTTCGTGAGCCTCCACGTGCCGCTCACTCCCGAAACGCGGCACATGATCGACGAGAACGCGCTCCGCTCGATGAGGCCGACGGCGATCCTCGTTAACACAGCGCGTGGCGGCGTCATCGATCAGCCGGCGCTTGTGCGAGCGCTCGAAGAAGGCTGGATCGCCGGCGCCGGACTGGACGTCGCGGAGGTCGAGCCAATACCGGCTGGCGACGCCTTGCTCCGCGCACCGAACGTCACGCTGCTGCCCCACATCGGCAGCGCCAGCCACGCGACGCGAGAGCGCATGGCGTCGATGGCCGTCGACAACTGCCTCGCCGGCCTGAGGGGCGAGCCACTCCCGAATCCCGTGCAGAGCGAGGCCCGTTAGACCGGCTTACGCCCGCGCGGTGTTGGTCATTGCACTGCATAGTACTTTGCAGTGTCAGATCACACTCTCGCCTCTGAGAGGCTGTCAATCCCCTTGACGCGGCCCCGGGAGATGGAACAGACTTGCAATGCAACACCGCCGGAGGATCATGCCGCTCACCGCCTATCTCACGCAGCTCCTCAAGGGCAACACAGACGTCCTCATCCTCTCGCTGCTCGAGCGCGAGCCGATGTACGGCCACCAGATCCTCCAGGAGTTGCACGCCGCGTCCTCCGGCTTCTTCCAGGTCAGCGAGGGCACGCTTTATCCGGCCCTCTACCGCCTGGCGCGCGAAGGCTACGTCCGCGGCCGCTGGGCGAAGATCCCGTCGGGACAGGAGCGCAAGATCTACGCCCTCACCAAGAAGGGCGAACGCCGCCTCGAGGAGTGCCGCTCCACCTGGACCGGCTTCGCGCAGGCGATGGACCGGGTCACGGCTCGAGCCGACTGACGTTTTACGACGGGAGGATACGGATGTCCTCCGAAGTAGCGGGCTACTTCGAGCGTTTGCGCACCCATCTGCGGCTTGGCGACGTCGCCGAGTCGGACGACGTGATGCGCGAGCTGGCCACGCACGTCGAAGATCGGGTCGACGAGCTGATCCGCCGCGGCATGTCGCCCGAACGGGCCACTGAGACCACGCTGCGTGGCTTCGGCCGGCCCCGAACGCTCGCCCACCTGGTTCGGCAGGCGCACCTCGCCGCATCGTGGAGCGATGCGGTTCTCGGCGCATCCGCGTTCGCGTTCGTCGCCGCGGTGCTCGGCGGAGCGCTCTGGCGTGAGCCCGCCCTGGCCGCCGGAAGTGCCGTCCTCGCTGTCGGTATCACGCTGTACGGCCTCTGGCAGGGTCGCCCGTCGTGGTTCTACCCGTGGGCCGGCGCCGCGCTCACGTTGCCCATCGCCGCCGGCTACATTGCCTTCTCCGTGCTCCATCGCGGTCTGCCGCAACTGGCGCACGGTGCCAACGCGCTGACGCTCGCCGGCGTCGCCGGTGCGCTCCTCTACTTCCCCGTCGGCCTCTTCGTCGTCTGTGCGGCCGTCCTGGTCGCCGTCCGCCGCGACTGGCTCGATGCGTCCGTGCTGCTGTCGCCCATGCCGGCGATGCTCGTCGCCGTCATCTCAATCCACCGCGCTGGCGGACTCGGCGAAAGCGCGCACGCACTCTCCGCCGCGTCACCGCTCCTCGTCGGCGTGTACCTCTCGATGGCGCTCGCGACGCTGGCACTGCTCCGCGCCCCTACGCGCAGCCTTCGCGTCGCCACGCTCGTTGGCAGCGCCCTCATTCTGCTGGCCGCCGGTACGATGCTGCAGGATCCGGGCGGCGGTGTGGTCACGCTGGCCGCGCGCGGCGCCCTGCTCGTCGGCTTCCTGCTCAGCCCCGCCCTCGTCGCCCGCCACGCCTAGACGGCGCAGCGCACCAGGATCGACGCGCAGCGCGCTCACCCACGCTCTCGCGTCGCCCCCCACCCGTCCCAGTACACGACCTTCTCCACCGGCAGCCGCGAAGGCGTCCCGAACTTCCCCTTGGGCACGCCGATCGGGATCAGGGCCATCGTCTCGACGTTCTCCGGGATACCCAGGAGCTTCTTCACGTCGTCCTCGTGCAGCTTGTGCAGCGTCGTCAGCGTCGTCCCCAGACCCAGCGCCCGCGCCGCCAGCATCAGGTTCTGCACCGCCGGGTAGATCGAGGCGCCAAGCGTCGGTCCCAACGCGAACATGTCCTTCCGGATCGCCGCGATGACCAGCACCGGAACCTCCGCCATGTGCCGCGCCAGATGATCCGCCGATCCGAACATCCGCGCCCCGACCGGGTCCGCCAGCATCGCCTCGCGCTGTGGCCCGTACATCCGCTCCCACGCCTCCAGGTACCACTCGCCGATCTTCGCCTTCTTCGCCGGGTCCTTCACCACCACGAAGTTCCACGGCTGGCGGTTGCCGCCACTCGGCGCCATGATCGCCGTCTCCAGGATCTTCCACAGGTCCGCCTCAGGCACCGCGTCCGGCTTCAGCCGGCGCATCGCCCGCTGCGTCGTCGCCACGTCAAAGAATTCCATCGCCGTCACGCTCCTTCCTGGATGCTCGATTCTGCTCCGGCGCCGTCCAACGATCCAGCGCGGCCTACAACGCCGCCGTGCGCCGATCCAGGATCCGCAGCTCCGGCACCCAGCGCTCCCTCGCTGCACCCACGAGGAACATCGACCCCGTGATGCACACCACGTCGTCGCCCGCCGCATCTGCCAGCGCCAGGTCCACCGCCCGCATGTGAGACGGCTCGAACGCCACCTTCGACGCTCCCAGCGCACGCCGGAACAGCGCCAGCATCCGCTCCGGGTCGCCGATGCGCTCGCCCAGCGGCGGCTGCGTCACCACCACCCGAATCCGCGACGGACGCCAACGACCGCACCATCGTCGCCTGGTCCTTGTCCGCGAGAATACCCACGACCAGATGCAGGCGCGCGCCGTCGCGGAGCCAGTGCTCCCGCAGCGCCTCCGTCAGCCTTCGCGCCTCGAGCGGGTTGTGCGCCGAATCCAGCAGCACGCGCGGCGCTGCCTGCACCTGCTCCAGCCTGCCGCTGAGCCGCACCGCCGCGAGCCCGTCGCGCACGTGGCGCGCCTCAACATCGATGCCGCGCGCTCGCCCAAACGCGACGGCGGCGGCAACCGCGATTGCTGCGTTGGCGACCTGGTGCGCCCCTGCGAGCGGCAGCCGGATACGGTCGACCTCCAGCCCAGGCACACGCACCGAACACTCCGTCCCGCACGCGTCCGCCGACGTCGCGCTTACGCGCACGTCGCGTCCCAGCCGCCACAACGTCGCTCCCGTCTCCGCTGCAGCGCGCTTCGATCACGTTCAGCGCTTCTCGTCGCGTCGCAGCTGTGATCACCGTCTCGCTGCCGCGAATAATCGCCGCCTTCTCCGTCGCCACAGAAGACAGCGACCACCCGAGTCGCTCGCGATGCTCATAGTCCACGTTTGTGATCACGCTCACGGGCTTCGCGTCGAACACGTTGCTGTAGTCGGTGCGCCCGCCCAGCCCCGCCTCCACCACGCCGGCGTCGCACGCTTCGGCGGCGAAATGCTTCATCCCCGCCGCGAACGCCACCTCCACGAGCGACGGTCGCCCGAACCCTACGCCGTCGATCACGTCGGCGTGCATCTGCCGCACCAGCGGGTCGATCCCCAGCACAATCTCCGCGAACGCGTCCGGCGCCATCAGCTCGCCATCGACGTCGACGCGCTCGATGAACGTCTGCAGATGCGGCGACGTGTACAATCCCGTCCGCAACCCCGCGGCTCGCAGGATCGCCGCGACCATCGTCGCGGTAGAGCCCTTGCCGGCGCTGCCGGTGATGTGCACGACGCGAAATCGCTCGTGCGGGTCGCCAAAGTGAGACAGAAGACGGCGAATGCGGCCCTGGAGCGCGCGCTCAACGGGCACGATCGGCAACTCGTGCCACAGCCGGCGCTGCAGGTAGTCGACGGCCTCGAAGTATCGTTCGAACGCCACCCCGAAGCCTATCGCACCCGCGGCCCCTGCGGCCGCAGATGCCCCAGGGGCACCTGATATGCGGATCATGCGCCCACGCCCCGGATGCGCTACCATCGAACCGCGCTGCGCGCATCCACCGCGCGGAGCGTAACCCCGCCGGTGGCACGGAAGCCCCGGCGCTTTTTCTGCCACGACGGTTCCCGGAGCGTGAGATGGCACTCGTCGTACAGAAGTACGGCGGCAGTTCGGTCGCGACCGCCGACCGCATCAAGAACGTCGCCGCGCGCATCAAGCGCCGCGTCGGCGCCGGCGATCGCGTCGTCGCCGTCGTCTCCGCCATGGGCGACACCACCGACGAGCTCATCGCACTGGCCCAGCAGGTCACCGATGCGCCCCACGCGCGCGAAATGGACGTCCTGCTCAGCACCGGCGAGACGCAGTCCAGCGCCCTCATCGTCATGGCGCTCCACGCGATCGGCGTCGACGCCATCAGCCTCTCCGGCGCCCAGGCCGGCATGCGCACCGACTCCGTCCACCGCAACGCCCGTATCCTGGCGATCGAGCCGCTGCGCGTGCGCGCCGAGGTCGACGCGGGCCGCGTCGTCATCGTCGCCGGCTTCCAGGGCCTGACGGAGGCGATGGACGTCGCCACCATCGGCCGCGGCGGGTCCGACACCACAGCCGTCGCCTTCGCCGCGGCGCTGGACGCGCTCTGCGAGATCTACACCGACGTCGACGGCGTCTACACCGCCGACCCACGCATTGAGCTGCGAGCCCGCAAGCTGCGCGACATCTCCTACGACGAGATGCTCGAGCTGGCCAGCAAGGGCGCGAAGGTGATGGCGCCGCGCGCCGTCGAGCTCGGCTCCGTCTACGGTATCCCAATCCTCGTGGCGTCCTCCTTCAAGGACGAACCCGGTACGCTCATTCACGGAGGCGTCGACATGGAAGGCTTCAACCGCGTCCGCGGCATCGCCCACGACCTCGATGTCGCGAAGATCACGGTCCGGCACGTGCCCGACCGGCCCGGCGTCGCCGCCGAGATCTTCGAGCCGCTCGCCCAGGCGCACCTCTCCGTCGACACCATCGTCCAGAACGCGAGCGAGGAGCAGCTCACCGACATCACCTTCACGATCGGACGAGACGACCTGCAAAAGGCGCTCCCGCTCGTGCGCGAGTCCGCGCGGTCAATCGGAGCGAAGGACGTCGTCGCCGACGAGCACATGGGCAAGGTGAGCATCGTCGGCACCGGCATACAGACGGCGCCCGGGTACGCCGCCCGCATGTTCCGCACGCTCACCGAGGCCGGGATCAACATCGAGATCATCTCGACGAGCGAGATCCGCATCACGTGCATCATCCCCGAAGACCGGGTCACCGACGCGGTGCGGGCACTGCACAAAGCGTTTGAACTGGAGAAGGCAGAAGCGGCAGAGCTGGCGTGACCGGTTCCGCGATTCCGGCAGAGGGGCTGCGAGCCTGCTCATCCGGGGTTTCCCTATCCCGCACTCGGAGTCCGTGACGTATCGTGCGGGAGGCCAAAGCTCCGCGATAGCGCACGAGGCAAGGAATGCCTGACGAGATCTTCGACTTCACCATCATCGGTGCCGGCCCAACCGGCATCTTCGCCGCGTTCTACGCCGGCCTGCGAGAGATGAAGACGAAGGTCATCGAGGCGCTGCCCGAACCCGGCGGCCAGCTCGCTGTCCTCTACCCGGAGAAGCTCATCTACGACGTCCCCGGCCACCCGAAGATCCTGGCGCAGGACCTCGTCAAGCAGCTCATGCAGCAGGTCGCCCTCTTCGATCCCGCATTCCTGTACGAAACCCGCATCGAAACGCTGACTCGGGCGACCGTGGAGGGCGGCGAGGAGGTGTGGCGCCTCGGTACGGCGACGAACGCGCACTACACGCGCACCGTGCTGATCGCGGGAGGCATCGGCGCCTTCGCCCCGACGAAGATCGACCGCCCCGGCATCTCCGACTACGAAGGCAAGGGCGTCTACTACTTCATCAAGGACAAGCGGCCGTTCCGGGGCAAGCGCATCCTCATCGTCGGCGGCGGCGACACCGCCGTCGACTGGTGCCTCAATCTCAAGGACTGGGCGAAAGAGGTCACACTCGTCCATCGTCGTGACCAGTTCCGCGCCCACGAGGCGAGCCTTGCGTCCCTCCGGGCGTCGGGCATCCCCATCCTCACCTTCCACGAGGTGAAGCGCGTGTACGGCGAAGGTCAGGTCGCCGGCGCGACCATCTTCGACAACCGCACCGGCGAAGAGAAGGAGCTCCAGGTCGACGCCGTGCTCGTGAACATCGGCTTCAAAGCGGCGCTCGGCCCGATCGAGTCCTGGGGCCTGGAGCTGGCCGACAACCGCCACATCAGATGCGACGGTTTCATGGAGACCAACCTCAAGAGCGTGTTCGTCGCCGGCGACCTCGCCTCCGTCGACGGCTCCGAACCCCTGAACCTCATCGTCACCGGCTTCGCCCAGGCCGCCGTCGCCGCCAACGCGGCAAAGCGCGCTCTCGATCCGAAGTCGCGTCTCTTCCCTGGCCACTCCAGCGAGCTCAAGCTCTAGCGGGCGCATCCGCCTTTCGCATCGCGGCTACACTGCGGCATGGCGTTCGATCCTGCCATCTCGCTACGCATCATCCACAACGAGCGGCTGCGCGGATCGCACGGCTGGGGAGCGTATCGTGACCTCGGAGGCGCGCTCGCCTTCACGTCGGACGCCCCGGCGCCCGACTCCAACCACCTCGAAGGGTTCACGACTGACGATGCCCGTGTCGAGGGCCTGCTCGACATCGGGTTCGGGCTCCTGCGCGCCTTCGATTGCGATCCGGCCGTGCGCCTCACACCGCTCGACCGGCCCGCGTCTCTGCCGGACCGGCTCGCCCGACGTGGCCTGCAGCCGACGGAGCGAAGCGTCGCGCTCGTGTTCGACGCCCGTACGCCGCCTCGCGCCATCGAGCCGGAGATCGCGGTCCGCCGCGCCACGCCGGACGACGCACCCGCCTTCGCGGCCATCGTCAGCGCCGGCCGGACCGCGATGGGCACGCACACTCGTCCTCTCGGCAGCGCTGGAGGCGGTGCTGCAAGCCGGCAGCACGCTGTACCTGGGTTTGATCGAGGGCCAGCCCGTCGGTGCGCTGCAGCTCCTTCTGGACGGCACCACCGCCGGCATCTACGCCGCGGCCACCCTCAAGTCCCACCGCGGGCGCGGCGTGTGCTCTGCGCTGCTCGCCGCCGCCATCGCCGACGCGCTCGCCGCGGGCTGCGACGTCGTCGGCCTGCGCGCGGCGGCCGAAGGCCCCGCACGGCGCCTGTTCGAGTCCCGCGGGTTCACACTCGCCCACGAATCCGTGCTGTGGACGGCGCCCGTACGAGACTAGTCGCTGCTTCCCCCATCGGCGGCCTGCCGATACGCTCATTGGGCCATCCATCCCGGCATTACGAGGCATCGCATGGAGTTCCAGCTCTCCGAACAACATCGCCTGATCCAGGAAACGGCGCGGCGCATCGCGAAAGAGAAGATCGCGCCCCGTGCCGCCGAAATCGACGAGACGCAGGAGTACCCCCACGACGTCTTCGCCGCCTTCAAGGAGACCGGGCTCACGGGCCTGACGATCCCCCCGGAGTACGGCGGCAGCGGCGCCGGCATGCTCGCCCTCGCACTCGCCGTTGAGGAGGCCGCGAAGTACTGCTGCGCCTCGGGCCTCATGCTGCTCCTCTCCGCGCTCCCGTCGCAGCCCGTCATGCTGGGCGGCGATGAGCGCCAGAAGAAGTGGATCGGCCAGGGCATCGCAGAGTGGCACGATGAAGGGCGCGTTTTGCCTGACGGAGCCGAACCACGGTTCCGACGCCGCCAACCTCGAGACGAAGGCAACGCGCGACGGCGACGACTACGTCATCAACGGCGAGAAGATGTACATCTCCGGCGGCACCGTCGCCGACTACGTCGTGGCGTTCGCGCGCGTGGACGGGACGCCGGGCGCGAAGGGCATCTCCGGCTTCATCGTCCCGACCTCAACGCCGGGATTCCGCGTCGCCGGCCAGGACCGCAAGATGGGCGTCCGCGGCGTGCCGACCGCCGACATCGTGTTCGAAGACTGCCGCGTGCCGCGCGAGAACCTGATCGGCGGCGTCGAGGGCCAGGGCTTCAATCACGCGATGCTCACGCTCAACTCGTGCCGCCCCGTCGTCGGCGCGCGTGGACTCGGCCTCGCGGAGGGCGCGATGACCTACGCGCTCGAGTTCGCCCGCAAGCGCGAGGCCTTCGGCAAGCCCATCGCCGACCTGCAGGCGATCCAGTTCATGTTCGCCGACATGGCGATCCAGATCGAAGCGGCGCGTCTGCTCGTGTACCAGGGCGCGTGGCGCGTCGACCAGGGGCTCTTCGGCCGCGAGCACGCCGCCTATCTCTCCATCGCCAAGACGTACGCGACGGAGGTCGGCGTGAAGGTGTCGAGCGACGCGCTCCAGGTGCTTGGCGCGCAGGGCTACATGATGGACCATCCCGCTGGAGCGCCACTATCGCGACGCGCGCCAGCTCATGATCGTCGAGGGCACCAGCCAGGTGCAGCGCGTCGTCATCGCCCGCTCGCTGCTCGAACGCGAGCTCGTGTATCCGTGACCTTCACATGCGCATCGCACTGATCGGCCAGGCCGCCTTCGGCCACGCCGTGTTCTCCGCCCTCCGAGACGCGGGCGAGCAGATCGTCGCCGTCTCCTCCGTCACCGGCACTGCGGAACGTCCCGACGCGCTCTGGGCCGCCGCGCAGGAAGCGAACATCCCGTCCTTCCCGACTGGCGACCTCAAGAAGGCCGACGTCCTGGAGGCCTACGCGACCACGAAGCCCGACCTCGGCGTCATGGCCTTCGTCACCCACATCCTGCCCGAGCGTGTGCTCGACCTCCCTACGCGGGGCACTATCCAGTACCACCCGTCACTCCTCCCGCGGCACCGCGGCATCAGCAGCATGCACTGGGCCATCCGCCAGGGAGAGACGAACACCGGCCTCACCGTCTTCTGGGTCGACAAGGGCATCGACACCGGCCCAATCCTCCTCCAGCGCGAGACCCACATCACCCCGGACGACACCGTCGGCTCTCTCTACTTCGACCGTTTGTTTCCGATGGGTGTGGATGCGCTGACCGAAGCCGTGCGCCTCGTCCGCGAAGGCAGCGCTCCCCGCATCAAGCAAGACGACGCGCTCGCGACCTACGACCCGCCCGCCGACGACTCCAACAGCGCCATCGACTGGTCCCGGCCCGCCACGGAGGTGTACAACCTGATCCGCGGCTCGAACCCGACACCCGGCGCCCACGCCCGCCTCGGCGAACACACGGTGCGCATCTTCGACGCGCGCCTCACGCCAGACGTCTCCAGCGGAGCCGCCCGGCACCGTGCTTGTAATCGCCGACGACGCCATCGCCATCGCTCTGGCCGGCGGCACGCTGCGCGCCCACCGCCTGCAGCTCGTTGGTGGGAAGAAGCTGCCAGCAGGCGAGTTCGCCGCCGAGATCGGCATGAGGGTCGGCGACCGCTTCACGCTACCGCCGACACAGAGTTAACCTTTTCCCGTCTCCGGCGTTTTCCCAACGATGGCCGTGTAGCGAGGTATGGATGCTACGTCTCGTCGGTGGGTGCGCGTTCGTTCTTGTCGTGATCATCGGAGCGACGACGCTCGTGCCGCGCCATTCGCCTGCGGCCATCGCCTGCACCGGCGGCGGGCCCGGCGGACTCGAGGAGGTGGCGCAGCTGCCGCTGATCTTCATCGCGCAGGCCTCAAGCGTCGGCGACGGGTTGAACCGCGCGCCCACTGCGACACCCACGAACACGGAGACTGCGACTGCAACGGCGACGGGGACACCCTGGGCGAGCGTGCCGACGCCGGTCTCGCCACCGTTCCTTCCACCGACGCCGCCGCCATACATTGGCCCGGATCTCACTGGCGTCGGAGCCGACCTCGTGGTCGAACGTGTCTACGTGGGGGCGCTCCCGGCGCAAATCCGCGTTGACGAGCAGGCGCGGATCGATCTGGAACAACAGGTGCGAGAGATGGAGACGGCCCTGGGCATCAGCGACTGCACGGCTGACCGATTTGTCGCACGCTATGTCCCCGGCCGCCGCTACCTTGTGTTTGCGACCCAGCCCGCGCCTGGCGATATCGAGACAGCAGCGATCTTCCCGATCGAAGGCGACCGCCTTGTGCTGCACGATCCGCTGCTCGCGCAGACCTACCTCGATGAGCTGCTGATGGGGGCGGAGACGTATCGGCTGTACTTCAGCGGGATCGAGACGTACGAGGGCCAGTATGGAATTGCGGCCCCAGACGTGCCCCTCTCTTCGGTCCTCGGGGCAGTGGCATTCCTCCGCGGTGACCCGTCGATCGCACCGCCCGACACCGGGAGCGCCGGCCTGGCCTCGGGGCGCGAGTAGGTGCTTACGATCCGCGGCTAGCCAGACGGCTGCTCCGCCGCATCGAGCACAAGGTTCACAAGCGTGCGCACCGGAATACCGCTCGCGCCCTTGACCAGCACGCCCTTCTCCTTGTCGAAGAAGTCCACGCCGGCGATGTCCAGGTGCGCCCACGGCCGGTCGTCGACGAACTCCTTGAGGAACATCGCGGCGAAGATCGAGCCGGCGCCGCGGCCGCCGCTGTTCTTCATGTCCGCCACGTTGCTCTTGATGTTCTCGCGATACTCCGGGTACATCGGGAACGGCCAGCACTTCTCGCCTGCCGCCGCGCTCGCCGCCCGCACGCGCTCCAGCAGCGCCTCGTTGTTGCCGAAGATGCCGTAGGCCACGTCGCCCAGCGCAATCGAGATCGCCCCCGTCAGCGTCGCCACGTCGATGACGGGCGAGAGGTCCAGCTTGCAGGCGTAGGCCAGCGCATCCGCCAGGATCAGCCGGCCCTCTGCGTCGGTGTTGATGATCTCGATCGTCTTGCCGTTCATCGCGCGCACGACGTCGCCGGGCTTCGTGGCGTTGCCTCCGGGCATGTTCTCCGTCGCCGGCACGAGCGCCGTCACGTTGATCGCCGGCTTCAGCCGCGCGATCGCCATCATCGTCGCGATGACGCAGGCGCCCCCGGACATGTCGCCCTTCATCTCCTCCATGCCCGCCGCCGGCTTGATCGAGATGCCACCCGTATCAAACGTGATCCCCTTGCCGATAAGCCCGAACGGCCGCGCCTCGCCGGCTCCCTGGTACGTCAGCACAATGAACTTCGGCGGCTGCGCGCTGCCGCGGGCGACGCTGAGGTACGACCCCATGCCCATCTGTTCCGCCCAGTCGCGATCGTAGATGTGGCAGCCGAGTCCCACCTCGCGCGCCATCGACTCCGCGCGGGCGGCGAACTCGCCCGGCGTCAGCACGTTCGCAGGTTCGTTCGCCAGGTCTCGCGCGAAGTTCGCCGCCTCGGCGACGATGTCGCCTCGCTCCACCGCGCGTTGCAGTTGTGCGACCTTCGCGTTGTCGTGCTCGACGATCGTCATCGCCTCGACCGCGAACGCGTCGTCATCGGCCTTCTTGTGGCGGTCGAATCGGTACAGCGCGAGCACTGCGCCTTCCGCCATCGCTTGCGCGCACGCCGCGGCGTCGAGCCCGGCGATGCCCGCCCCGTGTGTGATCGTCGCAAAGCTGCCGATGCGCTTGCCCCGCAGGAACTTCGCGACCGCCGCGCTCAGCTCGCGCACTCGGTCCACGTTGAACTCGTCGCTCTTGCCGAGCCCGGCCACCAGCACCCTGCGCGACGGAATGCGGCCGAACGTGTGCAGCAGCGTCATCTCGCCGCGCTTACCCCGGATGTCCCCGGAGGCGATCAGCTCTGTGATCATGCCGGCCAGCGCGCGGTCGACGGCGCCCGTCGCACCGCCCGGGAGCGTCACGCCCTCGAACAGGTTCACCACGACGCACGGCGACTCGAAGTGCGAGATGTCGCCCGCTTCGACCTTCATCTGCATCCGTACAGCTCCCCCAAACATCATCGGCAGGTTGCCCGGGGCCAATATATGGACGGCCCGCGCCACGGGCAATTCAATCGCGGCACGGCACTCCGGGCCGTTACCTGACGCGCTGCCAGGTGGTGGCTGCCGCCACGGCCACGCCGTCCGCGCTGACGACGTCGGCGCTCAGAGTGAGCCGATCGCTCTCGAAGCTGTACGAACGGGCGTGGTCCTGCCCCACCCAGGCGGGGAACGCGCTCGCGAGGACGTGATGCGTCACGACGCGCGCCGCCCGGTCAACGTCGTACGTCCCGAAGTAGGCGATATAGCCCGGCACCGACGCCGCCGCCGCGGTATCGATGCCCTCGTGCGTCACCGCGACATGCGGCCGCTCGGCGCGCATGATCTGCGCCGTAACGTGACCGGCATCGTCGTACGTCAGTATCCCGATCGCGCCGTCACCGAAAGGGTTCGCGTGACGGCCGTCGGAGCGCCGCCACTCCGTCGCGACCAGTGCCCAGGTGCCGGCGAATCGCTCTTCGCCCATGTTTTCAGACCGACATCCCGGGTGCCGGGTACTGCCGGCAGAAGTCGCGCACCTCCGCGGCGATCCGGTCGAGCGCCTCCTCATCGTTGACGCTGCTCACCGCCTCGTCCATCCAGCGCCCGATCTGCCGCATCTCGTCTTCGCGCATGCCCCGCGTCGTGACGGACGGCGTGCCGATGCGCAGGCCGCTCGGGCTGAACGGTTTGCGCGGGTCGAACGGTACCGTGTTGTAGTTGCCGACGATGCCTGCCCGATCCAGCGCCTTTGCCGCCTTCTTGCCGATCACCTTCTTGCTCGTCAGGTCGATGAGGATCAGGTGGTTGTCTGTCCCACCCGTCACGAGGTCAAAGCCGCGCTCGAGCAACTCACCCGCAAGCGCCTTCGCGTTTGACACGATCTGACGGCCGTACGCGCGGAACTCCTCCGTGGCCGCTTCCTTGAGCGCCACACCCACGCCCGCGATCGTGTTCTCGTGCGGCCCTCCCTGGAGTCCGGGAAAGACTGCCTTGTCGATCGCCTCCGCGTGCTCGGCGCGGCACAGGATCATCGCTCCGCGCGGCCCGCGCAGCGTCTTGTGTGTGGTCGTCATCACCACGTCGGCGTACGGCGCCGGGTCGGGGTGCACGCCGGCCACGATCAGGCCGCTGATGTGCGAGACATCCGCCAGGAACAGCGCGCCGGCCTCCTTCGCGATCTCCCCGAACTTCGCAAAGTCGAACTGCCGCGGATACGCCGTCGCACCCGCGACGATGATGCGCGGCCGTTCGCGCAGAACCATCGCCCGCACCTTGTCGTAGTCGATGAGGTGCGTCCGCTCTTCCACCTCGTAACGGATCGCATTCCAGAACTTGCTCGTCGCGCTCGCTGTCCAGCCGTGCGTCAGGTGCCCGCCATGCGGCAGCGCGAGTCCCATGATCGTGTCGCCGGGCTGCAGCAGCGCCACGTACACGGCCAGGTTCGCCGGCGAGCCTGAGTACGGTTGGACGTTCGCGTGCTCCATGCCGAAGAGCGCCTTCGCCCGGTCGATGACGAGCTGCTCGATCTGGTCGACGTTGCGCTGGCCCTCGTAGTAGCGCTTCCCCGGATAGCCCTCCGAGTACTTGTTCGCCAGCACGCTGCCCGTCGCCTCCATCACGGCGCGGGAGGTGTAGTTCTCCGACGGGATCAGGCGGATCGATTCGACCTGGTATCGCTCCTCTTCCTTGATCAGCCGGTAGATCTCCGGGTCGGTGCGCGCGGTCTCAATCAGGTAAGGGTCTGTGACTTCGGTCGTCATTCGTCGCTCCTTGAAGCTGGTTGGCGTCGTTCGGGAAACGAAACGGCCACGTCAGTCAGGCTGGCGTGGCTCGCGGATGCAGGCGCGGAACCCCAGCCTACCGGCGTGGCTCGCGTCCAGTTCCCATGTGGCCCGAAGTCGTTTGCATAGCGCATCGGAAGCCTAGCCAAGGGCCTGTGTGGTGTCAACGCGGTCGGATGCTATCGTGACCCGGCCCAGGATTCCCCGGACGCCGTCGCAGGAGGGTGTGTGAACGAAGGACTGCTCCGTTTCGAGGGAATCGTCGGGTACGCCACCAATGACGCTGATGAAGCCGCGCACTTCTTCGAGCATACGCTCGGGCTGGCGCTGGCCGCCGAGGACGGCGGGCTGCGGTTCTACCCCCTCAGCGACGCCCTCACGCTCGCCGTCGACGTGACCGGCGCCGGCGCCGGCGACCCGCCCTACATGCTCTTCAGCACCACCCGGCTTGTTGAAGCGGGCGAGCACTTCCTCCAGCGAGGCTGCCAGATTCGTGAGCTCCCCTGGGCGCCGACGGCCGCGGGCTTCATCGCCCGTTCGCCCGAGGGCCACACCGTCTGCGTCGTCGACGAAGCGTCGCTCGACGACGCCGGAGCGGCTCCCGACGCCTGAGGCCGGTCGAGGCACGGGTGTGTCAAGGGGATAGTTCCCCTTCGTTGCAATTGTTAAATCACCGCTGTTATACTCGCGGCACTTTACGCCGGGGGTCGGCGGATGCGGCTGGCGCACGTCAGCCGGGGTGGGGGAGGTGGCCACGATGGAGATCTCAGGCTTTCCAGAGTGCCAGAAGTGCAAGCAGGGTGACCTCGTCCCCCTGTCCGACTTCGGCAGCCAGGGCGCGGCGATCCACTTCAAGGCATGGGCCTGCACGAATCCGGACTGCGGATTCAACATCAAGATCCGCAACGGCGACCTCTACATCGATGAGCCCATCGCCAGCGGCGCCCTGCACAATCCGCGCGCACGCTGACCCACCACGCTGCGTTTACGGCGGCCGCAACGACGCCTCGCGTTTACGTCGGGAGTGGCGCTTTCCCCGGGCCGGAGCGGCCGATACCATGACGCAATCCCGAGACATGCGCATCCGCCCTTTCGGCCCGCTTCTGTGAGCGCGCCCGGCGATCACCCGGAGGCACCGTGACTGACTTCTTTGAAGGCGAAGGCCGCCAGTCCGCGACGTTGGTGCACGCAGCCTTCGCCGGCTCGCGCCCGTTCCCTCTCACCGGCGACGAGGCGCACTACGCCCGGGACCTCGTGGTGGACGTCCGCCACATCAAGCTGGAGATCAGCATCGACCCCGCCCGTCGTCACGTCGGCGGTGTCGCCACACACACTGTCCGGGCCATCAACGACGGCGTCCGCAACATCGAGTTCGACGCGGCGGAGATGAAGATCAGCGCCGTTACCGCGGATGGCAAGCCGGTGCGCTTCGACTACGGCGACCCTGTCTTGCGCGTCCACCTCGGCCGCCCGATCAAGACCGGGACTGAGGTTGAGATCGCGATTACGTACTCCGCCTCACCCCGCCGCGGCCTCTACTTCACCGCACCGGACGCGGATCACCCCGATAAGCCGCTGGAGGCGTGGACGCAGGGCCAGGACGAGGACTCGCGGCACTGGTACCCCTGCATCGACTACCCGAACCACCAGCAGACCAGCGAGGTCATCGTCACGGTGCCGAAAACGATGATCAGCATCGGCAACGGTGAGCTGAAGAGCGTGACGGCAGACCCCAGGCGCGGGACGAAGACCTATCACTGGTACCAGGCCGTCCCGCACGTCACCTACCTGCTGAGCCAGATCGTGGGAGACTTCGCCGAGATCGAGCACAAGTGGCACGGCATCCCGGTGCAGTACTACGGGCCGCGCGGCCGCGAGGACGACCTGGAGCGCACGCTCGGCCGCACGCCGAAGATGCTCGCGTTCTTCAGCGAGATGACGGGCGTCACCTACCCGTACGCCCGTTACGCGCAGACGTTCGTCGCCGACTTCATCTTCGGCGGCATGGAGAACGTCAGCGCGACAACGCTCACCGACACGTCGCTCCTCGACAAGCGCGCCTCGCTGGATGCGGATTCCGACGGCCTCCTCGCGCACGAGCTGGCGCACCAGTGGTTCGGCGATCTGCTCACCTGCCGCGACTGGTCGCACGGGTGGCTGAACGAAGGCTTCGCCACCTACTTCGAAGCGCTGTTCACGGAACACAACAAGGGGCTCGATGAGTTCCGCTACGAGCTGCACCAGAACACGCAGATCTACATGGGCGAAGATGCGGCGCGCTACCGCCGCCCCATCGTCCACAACGTCTACCACGAGCCCATCGATCTCTTCGACCGCCACCTCTACGAGAAGGGCTCACTCGTCCTGCACATGATCCGCAGCGTCCTCGGTGACGAACTGTGGTGGAAGGCGATCCGCCACTACATCGTCAAGCACCGGAGTACCAACGTCACCACGCCCGATCTCCAGCGCGCGATCGAAGAGGCCACAGGCCGCAACATCGACTGGCTGTTCGATGAGTACGTGTACCGCGGCGGGCACCCATCGTTCCGGCTCGCGTTCGAGTGGGACGAGAAGAACAAGCAGGCCAAGCTCAACGTGACGCAGACCCAGGACGAGAAGGACTCGTCCGTCTTCCGCCTCCCCGTAACGGTGGATTTCACCGTGGAGGGCAAGACGCACGCCTTCGCCGTGGAAGTGCGCGAGAAGGTACACAACTTCTTCTTCTCGCTCCCCGGCAAGCCGCAGCTCGTGCGCTTCGACCCCGGCCACAACTTCCTCAAGAGCGTCGAGTTCAAGCGTCCGAAGGACATGCTGCTCTATCAGCTCAAGCACGACACCGACGTCGTCGGCCGCGTCGACGCAGCGAAGGAGCTCGGGAAGCTGGGCACACCCGAGGCGGTCGCCACGCTCAAGGACGCCGTCATGACGGACGGCTTCTGGGCTGTGCAGGCCGAGGCCGCGCGTGCGCTGGGCGCCATGCGCACCTCAGCCGCCCGCGATGCGCTGCTCGAGTCTGTGAAGGTGAAGCACCCGAAGGCTCGCCGCGGCGTCGTGGCGGCCCTCGGCCAGTTCCGCCACGACGAGCGCGCGGCCGCGGCACTCGAATCGGTGCTGCGCAAAGGCGACGCCAGCTACTACGTCGAAGCTGCCGCCGCGCAGGCACTCGGGCAGACCCGCTCGCCGCGCGCGTTCGACGTGCTGGCGGAAGTCGCGATGGCGAAGGACTCGCAATCGGACGTCATCCGTGGGCAGGCCCTCGCCGGCCTCTGCGAGCTGAAGGACGAGCGCGCCCTCCCCATCGCCATCGAATGGACGCGCCAGGGGCACTCCAATCCGGTCCGTGGCGCCGCGACCTTCGCGCTCGGCCGTATCGGCCAGCTCAGCGATCGCGCGAAGGACATTGCGTTCGACCGGCTCGTGGAGCTCCTCCCCGACGCGTGGCTGCGCGTGCGCCTGAACGCCATCGCCGCGCTCGCCGAGCTGAAGGACACGAAGGCCATCGCGGAGCTGGAGCGCACGCGCGTCCGCGACCTCGATGGCCGCGTGATCCGCGCCGCACGTGAGGCAGTCCGCCGCATCGGCGAGGGCGCTGACAAGGGAGAAGAGGTGCGCCGCCTCCGCGAGGATCTGGACAAGCTGGCCGAAGAGAACCGCTCGCTCAAGGACCGCATCGAGAGGCTCGAGGCCGGCGCAAACGGCACCGCCCCGAAGCCCCGTGCGCGCAAGAAGCCGCCCGCCCGGAAACAGACGGGAGCACCGGCGCGAAAGCCCGCCGCCCGGCGCCCACCTGCCCGCCGCGTGGCGGCGGCTCGCTCCCGCCGCCCGTAAACCTCAGGATTCCGATGACGAAACGAGAGAGGCCGGACGATCGTCCGGCCTCTTGAACGCTATTCGATTGTCCGCTGACGCAACCTAGGCCGTGGCATAGGCTGGCGTGGTGATCGCCGCCGTCGGGATCATGCCATCGAGGATGCGCTCCAGCGCCATCGTGTGGGCGCAGGCGCCCCAGCCGGAAAAGAAGTCGCAGGTACAGCGCCACGTGTCCCCATCGAGCGCCACCTGATGCGTATCGTTCTCACCACGAAAATCGACCTGGAGCGCGCTCACGTGCATGCGGTTGCGTTCCTGGGCGTACTTCTTCGCCTTGTCGACCTTGCCGATGAGCCCAGAGTTCATAGTTCGGGTCCCTCTTTTCTCGTGCTGCGGCGGTTGCGGGGAGAACAAAAACACCGCGCGCGATCGCGTGCGGTGAACGTTCCGTAGCTATGTAAATCCGCGGGTCAGGACGTCCAAGGCGGGTGCCCTCCTTCGACCCTTCTACGATAGTACTCGGCTCTCCAGCCTGTCAACTGTGATCAGCCTCGCGGACAGTTCTTGTGAGTTACGTTCAAGTGTCACCCACGTTGCCACATCACAGGCGACAGGTTCACCAGAAAGCCATTAGTCTCCTGGCTTGACGCCGTCGCAGCATTACCGCGTGGCACTTCGGCGACGCTCATCACCGGACACGATCTACCCAGATTTCGCAATCGCCCGACTCGATGCTCTCTCGTAGACTTCGGGCGATGCCCGGCCACGAACGCTCGAAACAGATCGACGACCTCGCACGGCAGTTCATGCCGGGAGGCGTCAGCTCCCCGGTCCGCGCCTTTAAGGCCGTCGGCGGCGACCCTGTCGTCATCGCCAGGGGCCAGGGCGCGCGCATGTGGGACGTCGACGGCAACGAGTACGTCGACTACGTCGGCTCCTGGGGCCCGCTGATTCTCGGGCATGCCCATCCCTCCGTCGTCGAAGTCCTGCAAAGGGCCGCCGGCCGCGGCACCAGCTACGGCGCCACCACGGAGCTGGAGGTCGAGCTGGCGCGGACGATCTGCAACGCCGTCCCCTCGATCGACCAGGTGCGCTTCGTGAACTCCGGCACGGAGGCGACGATGTCGGCACTCCGTCTCGCTCGGGCCTTCACCGGCCGCAACAAGGTCCTCAAGTTCGAAGGTTGCTACCACGGCCACTCCGACGGTCTGCTCGCGAAAGCCGGCTCCGGCGTCGCTACCCTCGGATTGCCCGACAGCGCCGGAGTCCCGCCGTCGTACACGGGCGAAACGCTGGTGATCCCGTTCAACGACCGTGACGCCGTCACGCGCACCTTCGACGAACACGGCGCGGACATCGCCGCCCTCATCCTGGAGCCCGTGCCGGCCAACATGGGGCTCGTCCCTCCGGGCGACAACTTCCTGCGGTTCCTGCGCGAGATCACGCAGCGGGCCGGGGCGCTCCTGATCTTCGACGAGGTGATCACCGGCTTCCGCCTCGCCTACGGCGGCGCGCAGCTCTACTACGGCGTCGTGCCCGACCTGACGTGCCTCGGCAAGGTGATCGGCGGCGGGCTTCCTGTCGGCGCCTACGGCGGCCGCGCCGACGTGATGTCGCTCGTTGCACCATCCGGCCCCGTCTACCAGGCGGGCACGCTCTCCGGGAACCCGATGGCCATGGCGGCCGGCATCGTCACCCTCAAACTGCTCGCGAACGACGGCGTGTATCGCGCACTCGATCAGCTCGGCGCGACCCTCGCGGAGCGCCTCCGCGGCGCGGCGGCGAGCGCGGAGTGCCCGTGCACCATCGTCCAGCTCGGCTCCATGCTCACCATCTTCTTCGCCGATCAGGCGCCGACGGACTACGCCACCGCCAAACGGGCCGACGCCGCCCGCTACGCCCGCTTCTTCCGCACCATGCTCGACGCCGGCTTCTACCTGCCGCCGTCGCAGTACGAGGTGATGTTCGTCTCGCTGGCCCACCAGCAGCGCGACCTCGACCTCACCGCTGAAGCGGCCCGATCCGCCTTCGCCGCCGCGCGCTGACCTCCCGCCTGACGCTATACTTGCCGAGTATTGGATCGACGGCTCCGGCCGCCACGCCGGAGGGGAGGAGCAGCATGCTGGGCAGGCTCGTCGGCACGGTGCGCCGCAATCACGCGCTGGAACACGCCACGATCGCCGTGCTGCTCCAGCGCATCGGCCACGACGTGCGCATGGTCGGGCGTGCCAGCGGCGACGGCTACTACCTCTATGCGGACGTCCCCACGGACATGCTCGAGTCGGCCACGCACGAGGCGCTGAACCGCATGAAGTCCGGCGAAGGCTATCTCGCCGTTTCCCCGTTCTGCGGCACGAACCTGGCAGTCGCCGGCGCGCTCGCAGGCGTGGCGTCCCTCGCCACCATGGGCCAGACCGGCCGCCGCACCGAGAAGGTCCCGAACGTGATCCTGGCATCGATGCTCGCCGTGCTCGCCGCGCAACCCGTCGGCCGCATCGTCCAGCGCTACCTCACCACCAGCCCGGACCTCGCCGACACCGAGATCGTCGGCATCAAGGCCGGCGGCCGCGGCGCCGCGAAATTCCACAAGGTCCTCACCAGACGCAGCCCCTGATCGACGCGCGCCGATTCGTCCACGCGCGCACTCCGCATGATCGCGCGCCCCCGTAGCTCAGTGGACAGAGCACCGGACTTCTAATCCGATGGTCGCAGGTTCGAATCCTGCCGGGGGTGCCACTCAGATTCG
>CAWJLO010000023.1:0-14546 GCA_963843685.1 uncultured Chloroflexia bacterium | reverse complement strand
CCCCCGCCGCAACACCCGCCGCGCCAGCGCGCTCCGCACCGACCGCCACGCCGACTCCGCCCGCTCCGCCTCGTCCTCGGCCAGTTCTTTTCCCCCGAAACGGGTGCGCTCGTACGCCGCCGCCAGGTACCCCGCACCTTCCGCGCCGTCGACGGAACTCCCCAGCCGCGCCGAGAACTCCCGCGGCGTCTCGTAGGTCGACGGCCGCATCCCCGCCAGCGTCGCCAGCCGCGCCGTCTTCTCCCAGAGTTGCGCCGGCCGCGACAGCCCGCCCATCCCCCACTCCCACGCCACCTTCGCGCCCCCCGCGAGAAGCGCCGCCACTCCCGCGACGATCGCCAGGATCAGCAGCCACGGCGTTGACGATGAATCCGACGTCGCCGCGACGGCGTCCGGCACCGCTGGTGCGGGCGGCGACGTGATCCCCAGGTCGGGGATCTGCGACCCGCTCGGGTCCTGTGTCGAGCCTTCGCCGATCGCCCCCGCCGGCGGCGCCTCGCCCCGGCGCTGGATCAGCGGCTGCGTCGGCGTGGGGCTGAACTCCACCCAGCCGATGTTCGGGAAGTACACCTCCGGCCACGAGAACGCGTTCAGCTCCGTCAGGTTGAACGTCCCGTCTGCGCCGGCCGTCGAAGGGTCCAGCGCGTACCCGCTCGCCACCCGCGCCGGGATCCCCAGCGTCCGCAGCATCACCGCCATCGCCGAAGCGTGGTAGTCGAAGTACCCGCGCTGCAGGTCGAACAAGAAGTAGTCCACCGTGTCGCGCCCGGGCGGTGTCACCGGCACGCCGTAGTCGTTCGGGAACGTCCGCAGGTACGCCTCGATGTCTGTCGCCATCTCGTACGGCGTCGTCGCGCCCCGCGTCACATCCAGCGCCTTGGCGCCGACCCGGCCCGGCAGGTTCGATGGCAGCTGCAGGTACGTTTGCCGCACCCACTCCGGGTAATCGGTGCCCGCCGCCCGCAATTCGTCCACCGACGGCACCGCCACGCTGCCCGTCACCGCGTACGTGTCGCCGTTCTTGAAATGGTCCGTCGGCTTCAGGCTCGAAACGTCGGCCGGGTCGTCACCCGTGCGGATCTCCGAGTTCTTGTCCGCGCTCACCGGCTGGCCGAGGCTGTACAGCACGCCGTTGTTCCCGCCCTCGACCGTAACGTTGATCGTGATCTCCTGCCGCGCGTCCGGCAGCGTCGGCTGCTCCACGCTCGTCGTGTTCGTCGCCTTCAGCGGCACGTCCCCTGTGATGTTCACCTTCCACCCGTCCGCCGTGTACTCGTCGAACGACTGCGAGCGCAGGAACGCCGCCATCTCCGGCGTCAGCTTCACGTTGACCTTGACGGCGTCCTTCCCGCTCAGCGAGATCTTCCCCTGGAATGCCAGCGCGTCCGCGAGGTTGTGGATGGCGATCGGCTTCTTCGCGTTGATCGAGATGAACACCCGCGCCAACGGCTCCAGCCGTCGCGTGACCGGCGCCGTGAAGTCGCTCCATCGCTGATTCGCCGATTGCGATTTCGCCGCCAGCGGCATCATCCACGCGAACGCCAGGATCAACGCCGTCGCCCAGAACGTGACGTTCAGCACGGATAGGCTGATGAACTCCGGATACGCGACCTTGCGCGTGTCCCACTCCCGCTCCCGCCGTGCCAGGTGCAGCCGCATCACTAGCAGCACCGCCGCGAACACGAACACCACGAAAGCCGGGCTGAACTGCCCCGGGATGAAGCTGATGTTCCACATCAGCGCCGTACCCCCCGGGATCAACCCCAGCCACGGGTTCCGCCACCTGAAGATCGCCCACGTCGAGATGTACGTCCCCACCCACATCAGCGTCAGCGTCAGCACGATGAACGGCAGCGTGTCCGAGCTGATCCCGTTCTGCGTCACCGCCGACCACCAGATGTACATTCGGTCGACGAGATGGTCCGCCCGCAACCCGAACGACCCGCCCGGCACGATCGCCACCAGCTGCAGGAACACCAGCGTCGCCCCGACGAGCAGCGCCACCGGGTGCAGCAGCAACTCGTGTACCCGCACCCGCGACATCCCGTACCCGACGAGCAGCGCCGAGAAGGCGATCGGGTACAGCGACGGCATGTCGCTCACCCAGTGCGCGCCATCGATCGACGCCACCACGCTCAGCATCAGCACGGCCGTGATCGCGAACGTCAGCCAGTCTTCCCACGGCAGCCACGCGGCGATCCGCTCGTCGACGGCCGGCCCGTCATCCGCCCGCTTCTGGAAGATGTCGTCCCAGTTCGCGTCGCGCATCTACCCCGCCACTCCCGTCCCCGCCCCCAGCGCCGTCCCCAGGTCGTCGCCGCGCTTCACCATGTACGTCGCCACGTCGCCCACCGCCAGCGATGCGAACACCTCCAGCGAGCTCGCCGCCGCCCCGAACGTGCTCGGCTCCATCACGATCGCCGCCACCTTCACCCCCCGCGCCTGCAGCGCCGCCAGCGCCGCCACCCACGACTCCTCCGTCGAAGGTGTCACCACCACGATCGTCGTGTGCCGTCCGAACCGCCTCGACTCGTTCGTCAGCAGGTCGTGCAGCGGCACGTCCCCCCACGCTCGCGCCATCGCCAGCGACTCCAGGATCCGCGTGTACTGCGAAAGCCCGCGCTCCGCGTCGATCGCGTCCAGCCCCCGCCCGTATGACAGGAACCCCACGCTGCGGTTTGCCGACAGGAAGTAGCGCGCAACCGATGCGGCGACGCTCACGCCGTACTCTTCGGTCGATTCGTCGCCCTCGCCCGCGTGCACGCTCCGCTCCAGGTCCAGCACGATCCAGATGTCGCTCGCCGGGTCCAGCTCGAAGATCTTCACCATCAGGTCGCCCGTGCGCGCCGTGCTCGGCCAGTGGATGCGGTTGAAGCTGTCCCCGAACTCGTACTCCCGCACCCCTGACGCGTTCGGCGTGACATAATGCGTCGCCCGCCGGAATCGCCCCTCCCCCGGAAGGTTCGCCGGCGGCACCGAGAAGTCCGGCAGCTCCAGCGCTCGCGGGTACACCAGCACGTTCTGCGACCGCCCGAACCTGCGCGCGTGCCGGAACAGCCCAAACGGGTCGCCCGTCGCCACCTCTACCGGCCCCACCGAATACAGCCCCCGCCGCCGGATCGTCGATCGCACCCGGAACGTGCGCGTCTCACGCCATCCCAGCGTGATCACCCGACGCGCGTCGTGTCCCGGCATCTCGCTCGGGTCGTCGATCTCCAGCCAGATCTTCGGCAGCCAGCTCTTGTTGCGGATCGTGATCCGCTCGTCGAACTGCGCCCCCTCCTGCAGCCGGTCGACGTGCCGGTCGGGCGTGATCTCCAGCCCCCACAGGTTGAACCGCGACCAGGCGTACGCCACCGGCACGCCCACCATCGCCACGTACGCCAGCCGCCACGTCAGCCAGAACCCCGTCGACAGTGCGATGATGATCGACGCCACCCACAAAAGGACGACGCCCGTCAGCGTGCGATGCGTGATGAACAGCGACCGGTACAGCTTGCGCAGCCCTCGCATGGCCGCGCTACCGCGACGCCTGGCTGGCGCCGCTCGATGACGGTCGCGGGCGCGCGCCCGGCACCGGCACCCGGTCCAGCGCCAGCTCCACGATCTCCTTCGCCGTGATGTTCTTCACCCGCGCCGATGGCGCGATGATGATCCGGTGCCCCAGCGTCGCGTACGCCAGCGCCTTCACGTCGTCCGGCAGCACGAAGTCTCGCCCGTCGAGCAGCGCCCGCGCCTGCGACGTCCGGTACAGCGCCAGCGATCCACGCGGCGACGCCCCCAGGTACGCCGAGCTGTCGCGCCGCGTCGCGTCCACGATGCTCACGATGTACGACTTGATCAGCGGGTCCACGTACACGTCCTTCACCGCCCGCTGCATGCTCAGGATCTCGTCAGCCTGCGTCACCCGTTCCAGCGCCTCGATCGGGTGCTGCCGCTGCTGACCATCCATGATCAGCACCTCGTCCGTCGCCGTCGGGTACCCCAGGTGGATGCGTATTAGGAACCGGTCCAGCTGCGCCTCCGGCAGCGGGAACGTCCCCTCGTACTCGATCGGGTTCTGCGTCGCCAGCACCATGAACGGCTCCGGCATCTTGTGCGTCACCCCGTCGACCGTCACCTGCCGCTCCTCCATCGCCTCCAGCAGCGACGATTGCGTCTTCGGCGTTGCGCGGTTGATCTCGTCCGCCAGCACCACCTGCGCCACGATCGGCCCCGGCCGGAATTCGAAATCCCCCTGCTTCTGGTTGTAGATCGAGACGCCGCTCACGTCGCTCGGCAGCAGGTCAGGCGTGAACTGGATGCGCTTGAAGCTGCATCCCGTCGACGTCGCCAGGCTCCGCGCCAGGATCGTCTTCCCCACCCCCGGCACGTCCTCGATCAGCACGTGCCCCTGGCACAGCAGCGCGATCAGCGCCTGCCGCACCTCCCCGCTCTTCCCGATGATCACCTTCTCCACGTTCGCGATGATCCGCTCGGCGATGATCTTGGGGTCTTCCATGGGGTCCTCCCGGTCGAAAAGCTGCGGTGGCACACTCGCCGCAGGATGAGGGGCAGATGCTCTCCTCATATACGTTCCGTAGGTGTGGAAAGTTCCCAAGTATACCAACGCCGCCGCGCCCCCGAACCCGACGCGCCCCCCACGCCACTCCCACGCCCGCACCTTAACCAACCCATAACCACAGCATCACCGGGCGTATACTCATCGTCGTTCCGCTTCAGCGATTCCGGAGTCCGCCCGCTCATGATCGACGTCTCCTCCCTCGTCCCCGAAGCGCGGCCCGTTGCCGAGAAGGCCGCCGCCGTCTACCTCCACCACGCCGGCCCCGACTTCCGCGGCCTGATCGCCCACGGTTCGACCGTGAAGGGCGGCTTCATCCCCGGCTGCAGCGACGTCGACCTCCATCTCTATCTCGACCCGGCTGCCTTCGACGCCGACGGGCACCTGCCGCTCGCCCGCCAGATCGCGCTGCACCGCGACCTCTCCCGCATCGACCCGGCTCCGTTTAGCTACATCCAGTGCTACGCCATCGGCGCCCGTCCAAGGGACGGCTGGGTCGGCCCCATCCCCGGCGCCTACCGCGTGATCGCCGGCCATCTTCCGCTCCCCGAGGCGACCGAAGACGAACTGCGACGCTCCGCCGCCCGAAATCTGGCCGCGCTCGATCCTGTGCCCCGGTACGTCAAGGGCAGCCTGCTGGGCCACGGCGCGGGTCGCCTTCAGCGCAACGTCCGCCTGCTCTGCACCGACGTCTGGCCCGCGCTCTACGAGCTGCTCGTCGTCCGAGGCGCGGACGCCATACCGACCTGGAACCTCACGAAACAGGCCGCGATCGAACACCTGCCCGCGGGCTCGCCCGCACGCACTGAGATCGGGGCCTTCCTCGCGTCCATCACCGCCTACTTCACCGCCACGCACGCCGTCACCGACGCCCTCGACGCCGTCACCCACGGCACCGCCTTCCTCGCCGCCGCGAAGACAGCACCACCTCCATCTCCCAACCACTAACCCCTAGCGACCAACCCCCTATAATCACCACCATGCCCAACACCCTCACCCAACTCGGCTACGACCCCACCGACCGCGTCCTCATCATCCACGCCGATGACGTCGGCTTCTCCCACGCCTCCAACGTCGCCGCCTTCGACGCCATGGCCAACGGCAGCCTCACCTGCTCCTCCACCCTCGTCCCCGCCCCCTGGTTCATGGAGACCGCGAAACTCCAGCGAGAGCACCCCGACGCCGACATCGGCGTCCACATGACCCTCAACGCCGAGTACGAGACCTTCCGCTGGCGCTCCGCCTCCGGCCTCCCCTCTCTCCACGCGCCTGACGGCGGCATGTGGCGCGACGTCGAGAGCGTCGTCCAGCACGTCCCCACCGACGACGCCCGCGTCGAGCTCCGCGCCCAGGTCGAGCTCGCCTTCGCCGCCGGCATCGACGTCACCCACCTCGACACCCACATGGGTGCCGTCATGCACCCGCTCTACATGCCCCCGTACGTGGACCTCGCCATCGAGCACCGCCTCCCGCTCTTCTTCATCCGCCCCAGCGAGCGCCGCCTGGAGGCCCTCGGTCCCGGCGCGAAGGTCTACGTCGAACAGCTCCAGCGCCTCGACGCCCTCGGCTGGCCCCTGCTCGACAACATCCTCGTCGAGACCCTCAGCCAGATCGAGCCCGACGACAAGGAGGCCACCTTCCGCCGGTTCTTCGCCGACCTCCGCCCCGGCCTCACCCACTTCCTCTGCCACCCCGCGAAAGGCGGCGAGGAGCTCGACGCCATCGTCCCCGAGACCGGCGCCCACCGCGCCCGCGAGTACGAGCTCTTCCGCACCCCCGAGATCCGCGGCTACTGCGAGTCCCTCGGCATCAAGCTCACCGGCTACCGCCAGATCCGCGACCGCCTCCGCGCCACCACCAGCGCCCCGGCCTGATCCATGCGTGGAGCACCTTGCCTCGGGGTCGCCTTCAGCGAACGTTGTCGGCCACCAGCGACACCGGGAACCCTGCTCAGTCAGACGACTTGACGGCGCATTGTGACGCGCGTACGATCACCGGCGAATTCGTAGAGAATGAATAATCGAGATGGGCTCTTGCGGTTCGGAATCGTACTGGCGTTAGCGATGACAGCCTTGCTCTCGCGCGGTTGGGGCATCCCAACTATCGCAGCGAGTGACACGTCCGGGATCGGCGGCGCCATCTCGCTGGGCGCGCCTACGATCAACGGATCGACCGTGACGATTTCGATCGATACATCGGCACCCGTCGATCCGTTCTACGCTTGGAACGTGCACGTTCGCTGGGACCCCTCCGTCCTGAGCTACACCTCGTTCCAGGCGCCTCAAGGACAGCTGTTGTGCCCGGCACCCATTGTTGACGATGACACCGGCGGCGCGGTTGCTGGCTGCTCAGTGTTGGGCGGCTCACCATGGTCCACTGCCGGCACCTTGGAAACAGTGACGTTCACCGTCAGGAGTTCGGGCTGCTCCACGGTGCGTCTCGTCAGCCTTGGCGGGGGAGATGACGGAGACACGGTCACTGGCACGTACACGCTCAATGCGGCTGACCTCATCCCGCAGAGCAACGCATATGGCCCTGATGTGACCGTGAATCTCGGGGCAACCTGCGGCCCGATCGCGTCCGGCGCCCCGCAGTGCGGAAGCAGCCCAACCGTCTACGACGTGAATGGTGATGGTCTGGTTGGCATGCCGGATCTCGCCGCTGTCTCCCAGGCGATCGGCTCGGTCCCGGGGGCCCTCAACTGGAATCCTGCCGCGGACGTTGACGGTTCCGGAGGTGTCACGATTCGAGACGCGATTTTGGTTCTCCCCCACCTCGCGCAGCAGACGCCTCCCTGCGCAACGCCCACGCCCTGCCCAGGCGCTTGTCCTACCGCGACGCCCACTCTGACGCCGACTGCAACACCTACGGCAACGGCAACGCCCACCGCGACTCCGTGCCCGGTCGGCGCCTGCGACATTTCGGGCTTCTGGCACGTCGATATCACATACGCGGGACTTCCGGCGCCCACCGGCAACTGCAGCGAGACGCTCACCCAGACCGCGCCGGCGACATTTGGCGGCACCGCCTCGTGCACGGTCGCTGGCATTGCGAGCCTGACCGGCAACGTAGATTGGGGATCAGACACGACCACCAGCCACGTCGGCTTCACCGACGGGGAACAGTTTACGGCGACTGGTCAGATCTCGGCTGATCGCAACACTATCGCGGGCACCTGGCAAGGATCGGGGCTGAACGGGACTTTCAGCGAGACGCGCATTCCCGCATCTTACTCCGCGCTCATCTCCCCGGCGGGCGGCACGCTGTCCACGGCCCTTGGCGATGAGCTCACCGTGCCGTCCGGAGCGTTGTCATCGAACCAAACGATCACCATCAAGCTCGAGCCCTTGCCCGTCGTGCCGCCGTCCGGCTTTGGCTCATTGCGCACGGCTTACGAGTTCGGGCCGAGTGGGGTCATGTTCAACGCGCCGGTGACCATGGTCTTCCATTATGGGTTGGGAGACATCCCCCCGAATGTCCCGCCGGAGAATCTGCAGCTCTACACGCTGGCCAATGGTGCGTGGACCTGGGTGGGCGGCACGGTCGATACCACAGCGATGACGCTGACCGTCCATTTGCCGCACTTCTCGACATACGGGGGAATGGTGCCACTTGCGGCGACGCCGGCGTCTGTAGGCGGCATCGCCGAACAGCCCGCCGTGGCCGCGCCTCAGCCTGCGGCGGCGGCGCCGGCCGATCGTTTGGCCGCGTATGGGCTCGGAGGCTTCGTCTCGGTAGTTGCCCTCTCCATCGTCGGAGCCGTGGCGTGGATCGTGCGACGAAAGAGGCTCACTTCGGTCGCGCGCCGCGCGACGCTCCCGCGCCGCAATCGATGAGATCTGCGACCGCCTCCGCGCCTCCCTCAACACCTCCGCCTAAACGTCCGTAAGCGCGCCGCGTCCGCAAACGCCCATCCGCCGGCGAGACTGATCCCACCAACCGGAGCTCCCCTTCCTCTCAGGGAAGGGGCCGGGGGTTAGGTTCCCCGCCTCATCCTCTGTGCCCTCCGTGTCCTCTGTGGATCGTCCCCCCCAGCGCCATCTGCGCCCATCTGCGCAATCTGCGGATGACATCCCCTCCGTGTCATCCGTGGAATCTGTGGTTACCCTGTCGGCGATGAATCCAACGAACGCCGTAGTCATCATCACCGGCGCCTCCTCCGGCATCGGCCGCGAGACCGCCCTCGAGTTCGCCCGTCACCGCGCCCGCGTCGTCCTCGCCGCCCGACGCGAGGACCGCCTCCAACAGCTCGCCACCGAGATCGCCGCACTGGGTGCCGAGTCCCTCGTGGTCCCCACCGACGTCAGCCGCACGGAAGACCTCGACCGCCTCGTCCAGGCCGCCCTCGACCGCTTCGGCCGCATCGACGTCCTCGTCAACAACGCCGGCTTCGGCTTCTCCGGCACCATCGAGGAGACCACCGAGGCCGACATGCGCGAGATGATGGACACCAACTACATGGCCGCCTTCAACCTCACCCGCGCCGTCCTCCCCCACATGCGCAAACAGCGACGCGGCCACATCGTCAACGTCGCCTCCGTCGTCGGCAAGATCGCCTTCCCCTTCCACGGCGCCTACTCCGCCACCAAGTTCGCCATGATCGCCATGACCGAAGCCCTCCGCGGCGAGCTCGATGGCTCCGGCGTCACCGCCACCGCCGTCCTCCCCGCGTCCACGCGCACCGAGTTCTTCGAAGCCCAGCGCACCAACGACGGCCACGTCTCCGCCCCCACCGGCCCCCAGCAAAACGCCGACGTCGTCGCCCGCGCCATCGTCCGCTCCGTCCGAAAGCCCGTGCCGGAGGTCAACATGGTCCGCGCCTTCCGATTCGCCTACGGCCTCCACGGCTTCTTCCCCGCCCTCCGAGACATCGCCGGCCGCCAGTTCTACCGCCGCTCCCACGGCAAACCCCGCCGCAAGCCCGACCACAGCTAACCGGCCGCGCGGCAGTCCGCGATTCCGGCGCAAACTCAACGTCAAAGGCATCGGCGATGAAGCCAGGGCATTCATTCACTCAGTCACGGACATTCATGAGAGGGGTTAGTACAATCCTGTGGTGAATCAGCGCAGGCTTGCGACAGTCGTACCGCTCGTCGCGACCGTCATCTTCATCGCCGGGGCATGTCAATCGCGTTCGCGCGGGTCAAGAGTCACTGCGACCCCCTTACGATCGGTTTCGACGGTCGGCGCTACGCCGGTTTCCCCGCCTCCCGCTCCGAGCCCCACGCCGGCGCCCGTCTTCAAGACGACGGGGTCGTTGGTCTTCGTGCGCGGCAAGGATCTCTGGGTCGCGGCTCTCGACGGTTCTGGAGAGCGTCCACTGACCTCGAACAGCCTTGGCGCGGGCTACGCCGGCTACACGAGAGGCGCTGATGGCAACGTCATGGTCTACTACAGCACCGACGCCGCACCGCTCGCCGGAGACAGTCAGGGCGGCTTGTTCAAGGTCTATCGGCAGGAGTTGCACGGGGAAGCCGCCCCGGAAGAGCTGTTCTCCTTTCGCGGCTCTGCCAAGAACGTCGAGTTCGCGCGCACGAACGTTGCCGTCTCAGCCGACGGACGCTATGCCGTGTACTCGGACGAACGCGGTCTGAACCTCCGCGACCTGCAACGCGGGACGGAGACGTCGCTTCTTGCCAATGTCGACTGTTCCGCGGCGGGATCGCGGCCCGCCGGCACGCCCTGCTTCTCCTACTTCGACCCGATGTGGTCCGCCTCGGGCGACTGGCTCGCTGCGAGCAAGATCTTCTTCGAGGGGGCGGCGCCCGTGACGCTGCAGCCGTTCGCACCGCACGCCGAAGAGCACGATCTCGGTTCAGACTTCCAGTTCGAGTACTCGACTTGGTCAGAAACCGGAAACGAGCTGTGTCTGTTACCGGGCCATTCCTCCGGGAGCGCGATCGTTGCTGCGCCGGACGGAGCGATGCTCGCCGATTTGGGCGAGAAGCTCCGCGCCGCGTTGCACCTGGAGGATACGGCGAAGATATTCGCAAGCTGGTGCGGCTGGGGTCCTGATGGGGAGGTCGCCATGCTGTACGCCTCCGATAACGGTGCGCCGCTTCACGTCAGCGTCTTCGATGCTGCCTTCCGCTTTCAGCGCGACATTGAGGTAACGCTACCCTCGAGCGAGGTAGCGCCGCTGGCCTCTACGCAACTGAGCTGGCTCCCGGACGGGTCGGGCTTCGTGGTTCAGCACTACTCGGATCCAGCCGCCGACCCGGACGACAGCGTGCTGCTCCAGGATGGGTCGGTGCGCAGCCTCTCCTTCGCCGCTGGTCGGGTTGCAGGCAGCATCCCTTAGAACGCGGCACGATGGCTTGGTGGCGTGAAGCCGAGACGGTCCGCATGGTCCGCCCCCACCGGCCCCCAGCAGAACGCCGACGTCGTCGCCCGCGCCATCGTCCGCTCCGTCCGAAAGCCCGTGCCGGAAGTCAACATGGTGCGCGCCTTCCGCTTCGCCTACGGCCTCAACGCCTTCTTCCCCGCCCTCCGAGACTTCGCCGGCCGCCAGTTCTACCGCCGCTCCCACGGCAAACCCCGCCGCAAACCGACCTAACCCGCTGCCCAACCGCGCGACTCACCAGCCGATAGGCGCGGCGCCGCCGCGACGAAACTCAGCTGCGGATCGGTAGCGAAGATCGTCGTCGCCTGTTGATGCGTCTGATCGGCGCGTAGCGCCAAGGCCGGGAGTGCAGAGAGCGCAGCGCCCTCTGCCGGGGGGCTCCGGGGGGTGTCCCGGCTTTGCACATAAACCGCCTCATTCCGCCGACTTCTCGTGCAAGTGCTGATCCTGCACAACAAGTCACGGGCCGGTCAGCTTGTCGGCGGCAGAGTCGAACAGAACGGCCGCCTGCGCGAAGTCGCCACGCGCGACATTGTAGTCGCCAGCCCGGACGAGGTTTCCGGCTGCGTCCAACTTATCCAGACTGCGCTGCACGGCGTCATGGCGAGCGCCATAGGACGCCGGTGGCTGAAGGTCGCGCCACTGCTCCGAATAGATGCCGTAGCTCAGCGGGTACGTGCTCGCCTTGAGCGCCCAGTCGGAGTCGCCGGGATTCGGCACGTTCAGGAGATCGAGCATCGATGCATTCGCGCTCTTGACGAGTCCGATCAACCTCGTCGCATCGGCGAGGTACGACGACGCGTCCTCTCCGCTGCTGACTTCGGAGGCGACCGGCGACGGAGATGGCGTGTCGGCCTTGGGTGGCGTGGATGATGAGCAGGCCGCGACGATGACGACAGATGCCACAGCCAAGACAGCGAGAGGTCTCATGCGGGCTATTGTAGCTGCTCCGTCCCTTGAGGCGTTACCTTCCACATCTGGATCGGCAAGCCGCATCCTGCCGTCAGGCTCGCCGCCACGTCCATCGCCATCGCGAAAGCATCGGCCAGCACGAACGCGCCACCCTGCGAGCGGCGCAGTGTCTCCATCGTCGCGCGGGCGTGCGCGCTGCCCACTCTACTCGCCATGAAGACCGGTTCATCAAACGTCCGGTATAACGCGGTTCGTCCGTCCGCGCCGACCAACAGAATCGCCGGTCGGCCACGCCGGTATCCTGAGAACATCAGGTTCACGACCATGCCATCGTCGATCTCGAACCGCGCGACCGCCGCTCGCTCGACCAGTTTTCCATGAAGCAGCGCCATCTGCTCTCCGACCGTATCAGCGAACGCATCCCAATCGGTGTCAGGCGCGGACAGTGTGCCGACCCACTCTCTGATCCTGTCACCGACATTGTCCGGGCCGTAGAATCCCCAGACGACCGAGCCGTCGAGCGGCCAGAGCTTCACGATGCGATCCTTCTTCGCTTCCATCTCCGCCGAGAATGCGAAACTGTCTGCCGCGACGAGGAAGTGATGGCCGCAGAACGCGGCTCCAATGATCGTCATCTTGATGCCGCTCCAATCCGGGCCGGTTGGTGCTGCCGTCGCTCTATGAGGCATGATGCAGCCCGACGGGAGTAGGCGATAGTACCGGGTCGATCCCCAGCTCGTGGATGCTGGCGATCAGGACGCAGATGTTGTGGCAGAGCACCTTGCAGAGCACTTCGTTGGCCTGCGCCACATCGCCCTTGCTCCGCACCGCGTCACCGAACTTGCCCTTGATCATGCTGAACACGGTCTCGACGTTCGACCGCTTGTGGTAGTGCGCGAGGAACGTCTGCCGATTCAGGGCGAACGTGTGATACATCCGCGTCCACGCGGAGTCGTCAGTCGGGACAAGCGAGTTGGACTTGAACGGGATGTAGGGCGTCCCGCCTACCTGCGTCACCACATCGACGTTCTTCCGGCTCAGGTATTGCTTGTCGGCTGAGACCTCGGCGACGTGGAAGTTGCGGGCCGCATCGGCCACAAGCGGAGCCATGAACGGCGAGTCGTTCGATGCCCACCCGCTGATCTCGGCACCCACCACGACGTTCGTGCGGACGCCACACATCGCGTGGAGCTTCACCCACTCGTGATTGTCGAGCACGCGCCCGTACTTCTTGTTGTACCACTTCACAAACCGGCTGGTGCCGAACCCTGACGAGTCAACCGCGAAGTCCGTCTCGACCGCGCGGAGCGGCAGACTGCTGGCGACGATCAGGTCACGCAGGATCGGCGTTAGCTCAGGGTTCGCCAGATAGTTGGTGACGGAGTTGAAGTGCGGGGCGCTCGTAATGTGACCCTCGCTGCGAGCATCGCGAAGGTCGCTGGTGAACCGGCGCGATGAGAACCCCGTGTAGACCTTGAACGCCGACGCGAACACCATGTCACCGAGCGGGAGCCGGGGCCGTCCCTTCGTCTGCTCAGGCTGCGGAACGGTCGAACACAGGTCGCCCAACAGGGCCGTGAATCGCGTCTTTTCCTCGCTCTGGGCGGCGTTGTAGGCCGTCCAGTTCTGCCGATACGTGACGCGCGTCACCTTGACCGTCTCCGTCTCGCGCACGTTGCCCTGCGCGTCTGATTCGCGCTGCATCGCGTACTCGACGGCGAACAGGTGCTTGCACTTCACCAGCCGGGTCGTGTGGTCGGCGCAGGTGCATTCGCCCTGCTCAAGCCGCACGAGGTAGATCGTACCGTCACCCGTCTGTGACGGTACGCGCCAGCCATCCGCGCCGGGCCGGAGCCGCTTTGTGGCCGCTAGTTCGAGTCCCCGGAGTTGTCGTGGGTTCATGTCCATCGGTTGACCTGCCTTACTCTCTAGTAATATACTAGAGCGTGAACAAAGAGTCAACCTACTAGTAGGGGTTGGCGGGGATTCCTTGACGGAGTTACCATAGGCCCGGAGAAAGGAGATGCCAATGGCGAAGGTCATGATCGCAGGATATCGCTGCGAACGCTGCGGCCACTCGTGGGCTCCACGAGACTCTACGAAGGGCGAACCGAAGGTCTGCCCACGCTGCAAGTCCGCATGGTGGAACGTGAGGCGTCCCGCGAAGAAGAAGTAGGAGACAACAGGGGCGACGATCGGCGATCCGCCAAGAACATCGACCGCCGCCCCCAAGAAAGGAGTCACCCGTGGACATACTGCATGTGACGCCGCAGGGAGAGTTCCCAGAGGAAGCGGCTCGCGTCTGGCAACAGCTCGGCCTAGACGAGATCGCGTCCCGGCCCATCGTCCTCGGTCGCCCTCATGCCGCATCGGAGGCGGAATGGCGATCCACGGTAGTGACGTGGCAGCTTCGCCTTGTCGGCCACCAACTGCGCCACCAACGCGAACTGGCGGCGCGGGATACGCGGATCGCCGAGTTGGAGGCGTTGTTGCGAGATCGAGGGCTCGATGAGGCAATGGACGATCAGACCCGACCTTGGGAGCCTGACGACTTGGGCTACTTGGGCCGCTCGGATAACTAGGAACCGGAGCGCCAGCCGGTGGCCGCTTGTCGCGCCCGCAACACACGCCACGCCGACAGATCGGGCAGAGATCGCAGCGGTGCCCCACACAGGGATTTTTGTGCAGACTCAGGGGGTTAATGTGCAGACCCTGCCTTCTGTGCAAAGC
>CAWJLO010000022.1:0-52873 GCA_963843685.1 uncultured Chloroflexia bacterium | reverse complement strand
GTTGCCGACGATGTCAGCGTCCGGGGTCCGGTGTCCATCCACGTCTCGGAGAGCATCGACGTCGCCGACGACACGGCCGTCCAGGGGCCGCTGTTGATCGTCGTGAACGAACCGGTGGAAGTCGCCGACGTCGTCACCGTCGGCCAGCCGATCATGATCACGGTCGCGGAGGGGATCGACGTCCGGGATGGCGCGGACGTCCGTGGGCCGCTGGTGATCACCCTCGCGGAGCACGTCGACGTCGGCGACGAGGTCACCGTCACCGGTCCGGTGACGATCCTCGTCGCGGAAGGCGTCGACGTCGTTGACGCAGTGACGGTCGCCCCGTTGCCCGTCGATGACGGCGACGGCATCGCCGCGGACATCGACGGCACCTACGATGGCGGGTTCACGAGCGAGGCCGGCGTGTTCTCGGACAGCTTCACCGACCAGCACCTCGGTGGCACGACGTTCGGCGCGGTGACGGACCGCAATGGCCACGCCGTCACCGTCGAGGATGCGGCCAGCGCCGGTGACGGCGTGCGCGTTGTGACGGACGCCGGAGCCGGCGACGTCGGAGTCCAGGCCTGCCCCGACATGTATCAGCTCTCGCTCGCCCCCCTCACGGACGTGACGCTCACCTGCCACTCCATCACGATGGCCGTCCTGTCCGGAAGCGCGACGCTCCAGCTCCCCGGCGGCCTGCTCACCGTCCCCGCCGGGGCGACTGTTACGGTCGCCGAGACCGACGGCAGCATCACGATCACGACGGAGCCCGAGAGCAGCGAGCCCGCGACGTTTACGGCGTCCGGCGTCGTCATCCAGATCCCGCCCGGCGAGACACTCTCGCTCGCCAATGGCTGCCTGGGCGATGTTGACGGCGACGGCGTCGTCTCGCTCCACGACGTCCAGCGCGTGCTCCGTGCGCTCCTTTCGCGGCCCGGCCAACGCCGCTGGGATCCATCGGCCGACTTCAACAGCGACGGCAGGATCGACGGTACCGACCTCACGCTCGTCCTCGCGTCGCTCGCCAACCCCGTCTGCCGCGGCGAGCCGCCCCCAACCTGCGACGGCGACGTCGACGGCGACGGCCACGTGACGGAGGCGGATGTCCGGCGCGTCCTCGCGGCGATGTTTACGCGCCCGGGCCGGCCGCGCTGGGATCCTGCCGCTGACGTCGACGGCAACGGTCGGGTCGATGCAGGCGACCTGAAGATCGTGCTGCGGTCACTCGCGGATCCGCGGTGCCGTTGACGAAGTCAAGTCAGGGAAGACGCGTCGAGCGATTAGAGGAGGAGAAGACCATGGGATCGAAGAGACTGCTGAGGACGACCGGCTGGGGCGCGCTGCTGCTGGCCCTCATGCTCGCCCTCACCGCCATCATGACGGCGTGCAGTAGCGGCGACAAGAAGGGCGACTCATCGTCGCCGGCCGACACGGCGCAGCCCGCGGCCACGAGTAGCGACTCCAGTGCCGCCGACGACAAGCCGGCGCCGTCGTCCGGCTCGGCGAAGGGCACGCTCGCCGTTGACGGCAAGACCTTCGATTTCACCGTCATCTTCTGCGGCTTCTCGGCCGACGACACTGGCAACGACAATGTGCCCTTCTCGTTCCGCGGCAGCGGGTCCGATAACGGTCGATCGTTCGCTGTCGATGCCAGCACCACCAACCTCGACGTCGCCGGGTCGTCGAGCTCGACTGACAGCGTCTCGTTCTGGTATGACGACGACCCCGCCACCGAGATATACACATCGGACGCCGGCGGCGGCACGTTCGTGATCGACGGCAAGCACGTGAAATACGACGCAGACTTCAGCGGACAGGACGGCCTGCCCCTCGGCGCCGGCAGCATGGACGCCACATGTCCGTGAGTGTTGCGACCTTCTCTACCCCGCGCGACTCCGGAAACAGCCGGGCGGCTATCAACGCCCCGACGCTTTGTTCAAGAGCCGCGAGGCCACGCTGGCGAACACCGCGTAGTCCTGCGCGCCCGTCATCCGGAATCCGCCATCGAAGATGAACGTCGGCGTGCTGAGGATCTCGTCCCCGCGCGCCTCCTCCGTCGCCCGATCGACTCGATCGCGGAACGTCTGGTCCGCCAGCGCCTGCCGCAGCCCCTGGTCGTCCACCCCGCATCCGCGCGCGATGTCGCAGAGCACGTCCGGATCGCCGATGTCGCGCGCATCCTCGAAATACGCCCGAAAGAGCGCCGGATGATACGAGTCGAAGCCGCCGTGCTCGCGCGCGAACTCGCCCGCCTCCAGCGCGAGATGGGAGTTGGCCACCACGACCGGCATCCGCATCTCTAGCCCGGCATCGCGTGCCAGGCCGAGAATGTTGTTGGCGTACGCGGCCGCGCGCGCAGAGCTTCCGTGCCGTCCGACGAGTTGGGCGCCGCCCCGCGGCGTCTCCGGGTGCAGCTCGAACGGCCGCCACTCGACGTCGACGGGGAACTCCTGCTGCAGACGCTCGATCCGTTGCAGCCCGATGTAGCACCACGGGCAGACGTAATCGGAGTAGGCGACGATCGCGAGACGAGCCATGCGTCCAGCCTAACGCCTGCCGCTCGACGTGCAACGTCGCGTGCGGCAGCGCCGTCTCTGTGCCCGCGCCTCAGGCGGGAGGCGTAACCGACGCCATCGACGCGGGCTCGCGGTCCTCGAGATGCCCGTCCTCCAGCCACACGATGCGGTCGGCGAAATGCAGCACGCGGTGGTCGTGGCTGACCATCACCACCGCCGTCCCCATATCGTGCGCGATCATCTGAAGCAGCCCCATCACCTCCGCCCCCCGCACGCCGTCGAGGCTCGCCGTCGGCTCGTCGGCCAGGATGATGCTCGGGTTGTTGGCCAGCGCCCGCGCGATGGCCACACGCTGCCGCTCGCCGCCGCTCAGCGTCTTGATCCGCGCCGCCCGCCGGTGGTCCATGCCGAGCAGCCGCAGCAGCTCATGCGAGCGCGAGCGGGCCGAGGCGCGCGTAGCCCCCGCGCGCATCACGACCAGCTCCAGGTTCTGCGCCACGTTCAGCGCGTCCATCAGGTTGAACTCCTGGAACACGAAGCCGATCCGGTGCAGCCGCACCTCCGCGAGCTTCCTGTCGTTCAGCGTCGACAGATCCAGCCCGTCGATCAGCACGCGCCCGGACGACGGACGCCGCAACGCGCCCGCGATCGCCAGCAACGTGCTCTTGCCCGACCCTGACGGCCCCATGACGATGACCACCTGCCGCGGCGGCAC
This sequence comes from uncultured Chloroflexia bacterium, assembly GCA_963843685.1. Taxonomy (GTDB): domain Bacteria; phylum Chloroflexota; class Dehalococcoidia; order DSTF01; family JACRBR01; genus DASQHL01. Next base: position 49,657 of record CAWJLO010000022.1, on the reverse strand, counting down.
CGTCAGCGACACGTTGATCAGCGCGTGCGTCGGATTTGCCTTGTCGCCGAAGCTCTGGCTCACGCCGTCGAGTTCAAGGACCGCGTCGCTCATCTTCTCTATCCCCTGAACGCCACGACCGGATCGACGGACGCCACGCGCCGTGCCGGCACCACCGCCGCGCCCGCCGCCATCACCAGCGTCACGACCAGCACGAACCCGACGTCGATCGGCCGCACGAGCACGATGAACGTGGCCACGAGCTGATCGACGAACTGGCTCAGGATCACCGTCAGCGCCACGCCGAACACGAATCCGACGCCTCCCGTGATCAGGCTCTGCGCCATGACGAGTTTGTACAGGTCGAGGTTGTTGAACCCGACCGCCTTCATCACGCCGAACTCCCGCGTGCGCTCGACCGTGGCCGTGTAGATCGTCAGGCTGGTGATCGCGATGCCGACGATGAACGCCAGCCCCAGGATCAGGCCGATGATCGGGATCACGTTGTCGAGGATGCGGTGACGCGTCGCGGAAGCAAACTCCTTCGACGTGAAGATGTGCGTGCCGTCCCTCGACGTGTCGACCTTCGTCTTCCACTGCGCCACCGTCACACCCGGCGGCATCTTGACGATGTAGAACGTCGCCAGCCCCTCCATCCCCAGCAGGTCGCGCGCCCCCTGCAGGTCCATGAAGCCGGCCTGCGCGAACGCGAAGTTGCCGCCCGTCGAGAGCCCGATCACGCTGACGGACTTGTCGCCGAACGTCAGCGTGTCGCCGATGTGCAGCCCCTTCGTGCGCGCCAGCACGTCGTCGACGATGATCTCCGCGCCGTGCGGGTCGCTGCGGCCGGAGATCACCTTCGGCGGTCCGCCGACACCCGTGGCGGCGTCGTAGCCGACCGTCTGCACGTCGACGCTCTCGCCGCCCTTCTTGAACGACATCGGCCGCACGATCATCGGTGTCACGCTGGCGGGGCCCGTGCTCATAAGCTCGGCCTGCATCGAATCCGGGAGGATCGATGCGGCGGCGATGAAGTCGGTCGTGCCTTCGCGCACGACCCACGCGTCGCCGTCGACCTTTTCGACGAAGCCACCGACCTTCACGTTCCAGCCCTGGTAGAGACCGAGCAGGATCGTGATCAGGAAGACGGCAAAGCCGATGCCGGTAGCCGAAAACGCGAAGCGCGTCTTCTCGCTGACCAGGTTCCGCAGCGCCAGCATGATCATTGGTTCACCCTCAGGGAGCCGCTCTCTCGTCCGCGTCCCGCCGGATGCGCCAGAGGGAGCGAGTATGCCGCATTCCGAGTTATGAAAGAATAGACGGGCCAGCACCATTGCGAGTCTCTCCGACCACTAGGCTTCGGCGGACGATCGCAGGGCCGGCTCTCCCCGTACGCTTGTCCGGCCCGCTACACCGCCGTAAGATCGCAGTCTCATCACCTGTGGTCTCAGTTCGGCCGGAGGCAACGCATGCCAGAGCAATTCGACGGTGTCATCGGGCGTACGGTCGCTGAATCGACGCCGTCGTGGCCGGAGCCCGTCCGGGCGCGCGAGGGGTCGCCGAACATCCTCTACATCGTCCTGGACGACGTCGGATTCGGCCAGATCAGCTGCTTCGGCGGCCTCTGCGAGACGCCCAACCTGGACCGGCTCGCGGCGGACGGTCTCCGCTACCGGAACTTTCACACGACCGCTCTCTGCTCGCCCACGCGCACCTGCCTGCTCACCGGCCGCAACCATCACTCCAACGGCATGGCCAGCATCGTCGAGAATGCGAGCGGCTTCCCTGGCTACAACGGGGAGATCCCGTTCAGCAACGGCTTCCTGTCCGAGATGCTCGTGCCGAACGGCTACGCGGCGTACGCCGTCGGCAAGTGGCATCTGACCCCCCACTTCGAGATGAACATGGCGGCTCGAAAGGATCGCTGGCCGCTCGGCCGGGGCTTCGAGCGCTTTTACGGATTCCTCGGCGGTGACACGAACCAGTGGGAACCGGATCTCGTCTACGACAACCACCAGATCCCGCCACCCCGCACGGCGGCCGAGGGCTATCACCTCACGGAAGACCTCGCGGACCGCGCGATCGAGTTCGTCGCCGACCTGAAGAACGCCGCGCCCGACAAGCCCTTCTTCCTCTACTTCTGCACTGGTGCCGGACACGCGCCCCATCACGCCCCGCGCGAATGGATCGAGAAGTACCGCGGCAAGTTCGACGACGGTTGGGACGCCGCGCGGGAGAAGATCTTCGCCAACCAGCAGAAAATGGGGATCGTGCCGCCCGGCACGGACCTGACGCCGCGGCCCGCATGGATCCCCGCCTGGGACACGCTTGGCGCGGACGAACGGCGGCTCTACGCCCGCATGATGGAGGTGTTCGCCGGGTTCATCTCGCACACCGACTACCACATCGGTCGCCTGCTCGACTTCCTGCGGGAGACCGGCCAGCTCGATAACACGCTGACGACCGTGATCTCGGACAACGGCGCGAGCGCCGAGGGCGGCCCCCACGGCTCGCTCAACGAGGCCAACTTCTTTAACCGCGTGCCGGAGAGCGTCGAGGAGAACCTCGCCAAGATCGACGAGTTGGGTGGGCCCAACACGTTCAACCACTACCCCTACGGCTGGGCGTGGGCCGGCAACACGCCCTTCCAGCGCTGGAAGCGCGAGGTCCACGAAGGCGGCGTCGCCGATCCCTGCGTGATCCACTGGCCCGCCGGCATCAAGGCGAAGGGCGAGGTGCGAGGACAGTACGTCCACGCGACGGACGTCACGCCGACGGTGCTCGACGTGCTCCAGCTCCAGCCGCCGCACGAGATCCGCGGCGTGCAGCAGTCGGGTCTGCACGGCGCCAGCTTCGCGCACACGTTCGCGGAGGCCGACGCGCCGACTCGCCACGAGACGCAGTACTACGAGATGCTGGGCAACCGCGCCGTCTACCATCGTGGATGGAAGCTCGTCACCTATCACGGCACGGAGGGCATGATCTACGACGGCGTGACCGACCCGTCGAAGCCGTTCGACGACGACCGCTGGGAGCTCTACCACGTGGCTGAGGACTACTCCGAGGCGCACGACCTCGCGGCCGAATATCCCGAGAAGGTCCGCGAAATGGAGATGCTGTGGTGGGCGGAGGCGGGGCGCTTCAACGTGCTGCCACTCGACGCCCGGAGCCTCGGACGGGCCCTCGGTCGTCCGCGGCTCAGTGCGCGGCGCCGCCGCTTCGTCTACTACCCGCACGGTGTGCCCGTCGAAGCGGCGGCTGCTGTGAACGTGAAGAACCGCTCCCACTCGATCACCGCACAGGTGAGTGCGGGCGGCGACGGCGTGCTGCTCGCATCGGGCGGGCGCTTCGGTGGTTACTCGCTGTACGTGAAGGACGGCTTCCTGCGCTACGCCTACAACTTCCTCGGGAAGGACCGGCACGTCGTGTCGGCGGGCGAGCGCATCCCGGACGGACCGTGCGATCTCGCGTTCTCGTTCGAAAAGACCGGACAGCAGCCGTTCGGCGCCGGCGGCGTCGCGCGGCTGTACGTCAACGGCAAGCAGGTGGGAGAGGGCAACATCCCCCGCACCGTGCCGTTCCTGTTCGCCCTCGGTGAGAGCCTGCAGTGCGGCCGCGACGAGGGAAACGCCGTCTCCGACGAGTACGAATCGCCGTTCACCTTCGCAGGCACGCTCAGGCGCGTCGTCATTGACCTCAGCGGTCCCGAGCCGCCGCGCGATCTTGAGCACGAGGCGGAGATCGAGATGGCGCGCCAGTGATCGTCAGCTTGCGCCGTGTGTGACGGGAGCGGCGAGGGGCCGTCCGCCGAGGACGCGTGCTGTGCCCCGTCCACCTCGCGCGAGCCGTCGCCGGACGTGCCGCGCCCATCGCTCGCTCGCGGAGCGAACGCCTCCACGGACGGCATGGTGCTGCTCCCGGGCGGCCGCTTTCTTATGGGCACCGACGACCGGCTCGGGTATCCGGCTGACGGAGAAGGCCCCGTGCGCGCCGTCACGCTTTCGCCCTTCTGGATCGATGTTGCTGCCGTCACCAACCGCCAGTTCGCCGCATTCGTCGACGCGACCGGTCACGTCACCGAGGCTGAGCGGTACGGCTGCTCGTTCGTCTTCGGCGGCCTCCTGCCAGACGACTTCCCCGAGACCCGAGCGATCGCCGCTGCCCCTTGGTGGCGCGAAGTGCTCGGCGCCGACTGGCGGCATCCTGACGGGCCGCAGTCCGACCTCGCGGGCCGCGAGGACCATCCTGTCGTGCACACGAGCTGGCCCGACGCCGTGTCCTACTGCGCCTGGGCTGGCAAACGGCTGCCCACCGAAGCGGAGTGGGAGTACGCCGCTCGCGGTGGCCTCGAGCAGCAGCGTTACCCGTGGGGCGATGAGCTGACGCCGGGCGGGGAGCATCGCTGCAACATCTGGCAGGGCACATTCCCATCGAAGAACACGCTCGACGACGGATACTACGGCACGGCGCCCGTGCGTTCGTACGCCCCGAACGCGTACGGCCTCTACAACGTGGTCGGCAACGTGTGGGAGTGGTGCTCCGACTGGTTCACGCCGCGATTCACCCGCGACGAGCAGACTGACCCGCACGGCCCCGAGTTCGGGACGCATCGCGTCATCCGCGGCGGCTCGTACCTCTGTCACGAGTCGTACTGTTTCCGCTATCGCGTGGCGGCCCGCAGCTCCAACACGCCCGACAGCTCCACCGGCAACATGGGCTTCCGTTGCGCCCGCGACGCCGTCGGCGGGCGTACTTGACGAAACGCCGAGCGTCCCCTCGAACGCGCCGATCCCGCCCCACCGCCACGACGTCTCATGCCGCCGCGTTGAGGCGCCGCGCGGTCGGCAGTATCGTGGCAGGTGCGCGATACCACGATTGTTCTCCGTTTGGCGGCGAGTCCATCGCGCGCCGACGCCTGTGAGAGGAGATGTGATGGACGGACTTATGGTCCTGCTTGTGACGGTGGACTGGCCGAGCTTCGATGTCGCGAAGGCGATTCGGATCGCCGCCATCATCGTCGTCACCTACCTCGGGCTCATCATCCTGCGCCGCGTCCTGCGGCCCGCTCTGCGTCACGCCGTGGAACGCGAAATGACGGATCAGCCGTCCATCGAGGTCGACAAGCGAGTCGCCACGCTGACCCAGGTGGTCCACAGCACCGCCGTGGTCATCGCGCTGTTCGTCGGGCTCCTGACGATCCTCCCTGAGCTCGGCATCAACATCACCGCCATCCTCGCCGGCACCAGCCTGCTTGCGCTCGCCGTCGGCTTCGGCGCGCAGAGCCTCGTGAAGGACGTCATCAGCGGCCTCTTCATCCTCATCGAGAATCAGTTCGGCAAGGGCGACGTCGTGAACATCGCCGGAGTCGGCGGCCTCGTCGAGGACGTCAACCTCCGTCGCACCATCCTCCGCGACCTCGATGGCACGATCCACAGCGTGCCCAACGGCCAGATCAACGTCGCCTCGAACCTCACGCGCACGTGGTCGCGCGCCAACCTCATCTTGTCCGTGAGCTATGAGTCGAACATGGACCACGTGTTCTCGGTCATCAACCGGGTAGGGGAAGCGTTGAAGAGCGATCCGACGTGGGCGGCAGACGTCGTCGAGGCGCCGAAGGCCATCGGCATCGAGAATTTCGGCGATTCAGGCATCGATGTCCGGGTCCTCGGCGTTACGCAGCCGATCCGCCAGTGGGACGTCATGCGCGAGTTTCGCCGCCGCGTAAAGGCCGCGTTCGACGAAGAGGGCATCGTGATCCCGTACCCGCACCGGGTCATCGTGAGCGATGCGCCCGCGACGGCTCAGACGTAGCCACGATCGATCAGCCGTCAAACACGATCCGGCGGAACGCTTCGCCGAACTCAAAGTCCTGGCTGGCGGCGCTCCCCCTGGCCATCTGGACCGCGAAATCGACGACGTCCGCGCCGAGCTGGCTCGGATGGGCCATCAGCGCCTTCTGCTTCAGTTCCAGGGTCTCGCCAATGTCCACCCAGACGTTCGGCTGCGCCGTTGCCCCAAGCCAGAGCTGGGAGACCTTGTGCGGCTCGAGGCCGTCGGCGAGCAGCTCCGGGAAGGTGAGCCGGTCGCGTGCGGTCGGGAACACGGCGTCGATCGTGGCGTCGCCGCTCGCCCGGTGGTCCGGATGGTTGACGTAAGAGTCGGAGAAAATGCGGTTCGTCGGGTCGAAGCAGATCACGACCTCTGGACGGTGCCGCCTGATCAGGCGCGCGAGGTCGCGCCGAAGGCCGAGTGTGTGTTCCAGGTAGCCGTCGGGATACCCCATGAACTCAAAGCTTGTCACGCCCAGGACGGCGCCCGCGGCCCGCTGCTCTTCCTCTCGGATCGCCGCGAGCCGCGTCGGGGTCATGTCGGGGTCTTCGCTCCCCTTGTCGCCCTTGGTCACGACGACGTACGTGGCCTTGGCACCGGCCTGCGTCCACTTCGCGATCGTGCCGGCCGTCATGAACTCCGCGTCGTCCGGGTGTGCGACCACCACCATCACGGACTCAGGGACGTAGCTGGCGACTTCGGGTGGCATCGGTTCACTCCATCAGCGGGGCGCTGCGAGGGGCGTTGTTCCACCCGCCGCGGCCGCGCTCTCCGGCCAATCTACCGGACGCGGGTGCGGAGGGCTCTCGTGGGGGCCGAAGCGCAAAAGGGGGAGCTGCCGCGATGTTCGGTAGATCGCCGATGCTCCGCTCACGCGCCGCTCCCGATACCGCTAGTGGGTCCAGCGTGGACCGGGAACGGAGGCGAACGATGTCCAGCCACGAATCCTCAGGTCGGTGCCCGAAGTGCGGCTGTGCGAACGGCCACAACTGCGGCTACGAACGATGCATCGCCTGCGGTCAACGCAGGCGTAGGCCCGCCGCCGAGATCGAATCGACCCACGTCCGAGCGTCACTCAGCGATTGGTTCCTGGCCGCAGCGTAGGCGACTCTCATGCCGGTTCAGGCGCCGGTGGCCTGGATGAAGGCTAGGCGGCGTCTTTGGGCGCGCCGCCCGCTTGACATCTATAGCGGTGCGAAGCCGTCTGCCCTATCATCGATTCGACACATTCCTGTCATCAGCTTCCTGTAGCCTGTCGCCTGGCGTGAGGACGGGCACCTGCCGCGACGCCGGCCACCACACTGGGAGAGATTCGCTGAGGGAACTGGAACGGATCAGCCGCCGCGCGTTCATCCGGCGCACGGGCAGAGGTGCTCTGGTACTCGGCGCCGCCGGTACGGTAGGACTCAGCGCGTTTGAAGCCGCGTGCAGCGATTCCAAGAAGGCCGGACCCACCGTCGCGGCCGGGACGGACACCCCTGTCCCCACCCCGACCCCGGTGCCCCCTCTTTACGGCGACCTCCGGTCGCGCCCCGACCTCAACGACGCCCCAACCCTCAAGGTGCTCCAGAACAACGGGAAGGCTGCGCCCGGCTACATCTTCCTGACCACGCTGCCGCCTGCGCCTCCCGGGCCGGCCATCTTCGACAGCCAGGGCCGCCTCGTCTGGTTTCAGCCCGTCGCCACCGAGCAGGCCCTCAACTTCGCCGTCGTGCCCTACCAGGGCGCCGATGCCCTGGCCTGGTTCGAGGGCACCGTCGACGGCGACACCGGCATCGGCGCCGGAAGCTTCGTGCTGGCCGACGCTCAGTATCAGGTGATGAAGCGTGTGCAGGGCGGCGGAGGCGCGCCGCTCGATCTGCATGAGTTTTCCGTGACTCCGGACGGCAATAGCGTACTCGTCGCGCTTTACGCCGGCAGGACGATGGACATGACCGCGCGGGGCGGTCTGTCGGACCAGGTCGTCTCGGACTCCGTCCTCCAGGAGATCGATCTGGCGAGCGGCGACGTGCTCTTCGAGTGGCACTCGCTGGATCACATCGGCGTCGACGAAAGCGTGCTCTTCCCTCCGAAGGACCCCGGCAAGGGGTACGACCCATTCCACCTGAATTCGGCGGAAGTCGACTCCGACGGCAACCTCCTCATCTCCGCGCGCAACACCTGCTCGCTCTACAAACTGAATCGCCAGACGGGCGAAGTGATGTGGCGGCTGAACGGCGCCGCGACCGAGCCGCTGCCCGACCCCAAGATGAGCCTCCTGCCCGACTCCGAGCGCTTCTTCTTCCAGCACGACGCCCGCCGCAACGCCGATGGCACCATCTCCATCTTCGACAACGGCGGCGCACCCTACAACCACAACGGCCGTGCCGTCGTCATGCAACTCGACGAGTCCGCACTGACCGCGAACGTCCTCCGCCAGTTCGGCTCCGACCTGGGCATGCACATCAACTACCAGGGCAGCGCGCAGCTCCAGCCGAACGGCAACATGCTCGTGGGCTGGGGCAACATCGGCCGCGTCACCGAATTCACGCCCGACGGCGCCGTCTGCCTCGACGCCACCTTCACGGGCAACTCCTACCGAACGTTGAAGTACGCCTGGAAGGCCGCGCCAGCCGACACCCCCGCCATCGCCGTTGCACGCGACGGCGCGGGCGCGCGCGTCTGGGCCAGCTGGAACGGCGCGACCGAGGTCCGCCAGTGGCGAGTGCTCGGCGGCGCCGATGCAGGCTCCCTCGAACAGCTCGCCGTCAATCCGTGGGACGACTTCGAGACGTCCATCGGCGTCCCTCAGACCCCCGCGCTCCTCGCCGTCGAGGCGCTCGACGCCAACGGAGCCCCGCTCGGACGATCGCAGCCGGCGACGCTCAGCTGACGGCTCCGGAAGCGAGCCGCCCGTTCAAAATGGCTCGTGCATGCTGTCGATGATCTGCCCCAGCATCCGCTCGGCCGGATAGCGTCGCGCGACCTGGTCCCGCGCCCAGGCGAACGCTTTCCGTCGTACGAACATGATGCGCGCCAGGTTTCGCGAGTCGGTCTGATTGCCCTCGACGACCCGCCGGCACCGCTTCTCGTAAAGCTCCAGTGCCAGTGGGATCGTCGCCGCGTCGCAGCGCGAGAGTTCGTCCGCCAGCCCCGCCGCCGCACGCATCGCGTTCGACGCGCCCACGCCGGCTGTGGGCAGAAATCCCGCCGCCGCATCGCCGCACAGCGCCACCCGCCCCTGCACCCAGCTCCGCGCCCGGACGTCGCGCATCGGCCATGCGTGCGCGTCGTCGAGCTCTGCGATCGAGCGAGCGATCAGCGGGATGCGCGCCATCGATGGTTGGATCTGGCGGCGGAGCGATGCACGGATCGCGTCGGCGCCCGACGGCTCCCGTCCCCGCTTCGGCCCGCCGGCGACGCACATCGTCTTGCCCGGCACTGGATAGACGCCGAAGAAGCACCCGCTCCCCCACCACTCCTTCACGAGCGTAGGGTCTTCCGCATCGCCCTGGCTCCACCACGTCCAGAGAAGCCAGCGCGAGTCGTATCCCGGCTGCCGCCCGAACACCATCTGGCGCGTCGACGAGCCGATGCCGTCGCAGGCGATCACCGCATCCACGGACTCCTCGCTCCCGTCGTCCAGGCGCACGTGCACCTCGCTCGCGGCCTGCTCGATCGACGCAACGCGAGCGCCCCGACGAATGTCCGCGCCTGCACAGCGAGACTCGAGCAGGCGGACGAGATCGGCACGGGTGACCATCACCATCGGCCCGGTCTGGCCCGTCAGCACTGACATGTCGAGATCCTGGAGCGTCCGGTCGGAGCCGTCCGCGAGCAGATAGCGGCGCACGGCGAGGCCCCGCTCGAGAAAGTCGTCGTAGGCCCCTAAGCCGTGCAGCACGGAGCTGCCCAGCGGATAGAGGCCGATGGCATACCCCGCGTCTTCCGACGTCGATCGTTCCACGACGATGGGGCGGCGCCCCTGCTGCAGGAGCCGCGCGGCGAGCGTCAGGCCTGCCAGCCCCGCTCCGACGATCAATACACGCACAATCAAACCCTATCACGCATTTCGTTACGATCACGCGCCCGTCTGCGCTCGTATGGTGAGAGTTCTGCCCTGGCGGTTCCGAATGGGCTGAGAGTGGCCTTCCGCATGTCTTGTTGAAAACTGATCTCGCGCGAGCCAGCACGTCTGGTATAATCCCGCCAAAGGCCGAATCCGCCTACGCGGAGCGGGGGAACCAACTTCGGGGTGAATCTCGCAACACGCGAGTAGGTCAACTTCTCAGACCGAACCCGTCAGCTAACCTCGCAGGCACTTGAGAGGGTGCAGCACCTCCGGAGAGCAGGGTGCGAAGCCCCGCTCTTTTTGTTGCCATCGGCCGCGCGCGACCCGGTGCCACACAGGAGGTGCTCCGCATTGAATCGCCTCGTCATAGTCTCCAATCGGCTTCCAGTCACGGCCCGCGTCGAGGACCAGGAGTTGGTTGTCGAGGCGTCCAGCGGCGGCCTCGCCACCGGCCTGCGTGGGCCGCATGAACGCTGCGACGGGTTGTGGATCGGCTGGCCAGGCGATCTCCCCCGACTCTCGCACCAACAGGCACAGAGGCTGAAGGCGCGACTCGATGAGCTCCGTGCGGTCGCGGTGCCGCTGAGTCGCCGCGAGGTAAAGAGCTTCTACGAAGACGCCGCGAACGGCATTCTCTGGCCCATCTTCCACGACCTCCTTCATCAACTGCCTTCAGAGCTCCGCGGCTGGGACACGTTCCGGAGCGTCAACGAGAAATTCGCCCGCGCCGCCGCGGCGCATCGGCGGCCCGGCGATCTGATCTGGATCCACGACTACCAGCTTGCCCTCGCGCCCGGCATGCTGCGTTCGCTCGCCCCTGACGCCCGTATCGGCTACTTCCTGCACATCCCGTTCCCGGCGGAGGAACTGCTGTCCGCGCTGCCGTGGCGAGAGGAAGTGCTGCGCGGCATCCTCGGCGCCGATCTGGTCGGCTTTCACACGCACGCGTACCTGCGTCACTTCTGCGACGCCCTGCGCCGCAACCTGTCTCTGGAGCCTGAGATCGATGGCGTCCTCTATCAGGGCAGGCGCGTTCGTTTCGGCGTATTTCCCATGGGCGTCGACGCCCAGACCTGGGCCGCGAGAGGCGACAGTGTCGCCGTCAAGGCCGAGGCTGCGGCGATTCGCGGCGACGGCCGCGGGACAGCCCTCATCGTCGGTATCGATAGGCTCGACTACACCAAGGGGCTGGTCAGGCGGCTGCTGGCGTTCGAGCGGCTGCTGGAGTCGACCCCGGCGCTGCGCGGCCACGTGCGCATGATCCAGGTGACGGTGCCCTCCCGCGAAAAGGTGGAAGCCTACGCGGGCCTCAGGCGCCGGATCGATGAGGTCGTCGGCCGGATCAACAGCCGCTTCGCCACTCCCACCTTCGCGCCCATCCACCGCATGCACACCACGCTCTCCACGCAGCAGATCGCCGCGTTGTATCGTGCAGCCGACGTCATGCTCGTCACCCCGCTTCGCGACGGCATGAACCTCGTCGCCAAGGAGTTCATCGCCACGCGGACCGACGAGAGCGGAGCGCTCGTGCTCAGCCAGTTCGCCGGCGCCGCGGCTGAGTTGGCCGAGGCCGTCACCGTAAATCCGCACGACATCGACGAGGTGGCCGACGCCGTGAAGACCGCGCTCGCCATGCCCCGCGATGAGCAGCGTGAGCGGATGGCGTCCATGCGCCAGCGTGTGCTTGCATACGACGTCCACCGGTGGACCGAATCGTTCCTCGACGAGCTCCGGCGTGATGACGGTTCCTGGTCCTGCGCGGCGGCTGCCGACGCGTCGGCCGATGCCGGAGAGTTCCTTGCGCGCGCCCGTGCGAAGTCGCAGCTCTCGCTTATCCTCGACTACGACGGCACGCTGATGCCCTTTGCCGCGCGGCCGGAGGGGGCGCGGCCTGACGGCGATCTCCTCCACCTGCTCGAGGCCCTCGCCGACCGGCCCGGAACACGTGTGCACATTGTCAGCGGTCGCCGGCGCGAAACGCTCGACGACTGGTTCGGATCGCTCGGCATCGGTCTCCACGCGGAACACGGGTTCGCTTCGCGTCGCCTCAGCGATGGCCACTGGATCGAGCACGCCGTCCCGGCGCCGGATTGGAAGGAGCGAATCCGCCCGGTCCTTGAGGATTTCGTCAGTACCACGCCGGGCTCTTTCATCGAAGAGAAGCGCATATCGCTCGCCTGGCACTACCGCGCCGCCGCCCAGCAGGCACGCGAGCCCGACTTCGTTACCGCACGCGCCCGCGAGTTGCGACTACTCCTGGAGAGCAGCCTCTCCAGCCTTCCGGTAGAGGTCCTTCCCGGTAAGATGGTGGTGGAGGTGCGCTCGCGCGGCGTCAGCAAGGCGAACGTCGTGTCGTCGATCCTCGCCGACCATGAGCCCTCCGATGCGATCCTCGCCATGGGGGACGATCGCACCGACGAGGACTTGTTCGCCTCGCTGCCGGACGGCAGCCTCACGGTGCACGTGGGCGAGGGCGCGAGCCGCGCCCGCTACCGCGTCGCGGATCCGGCAAGCGCGCGCCGGCTGCTCGCCTCGCTGCTCGACTGACGCCGCACCGCGGGCACGCCGTGGGTTCACGCGATCGCGGCGAGCCGTCGCACGACAGGCAAACAGGCCGAACCGGGGCCACGCCGAAGCCCGCGTACGCTGTCGTTCTCGCCGGTGATCTCGGCCCTCGGAGGACGCGTGAACGTCGTCACCATTAATTGTGGCAGCTCCAGCCTCAAGCTCCGGCTGGTCGACGTCGGGGCGGATGACGAAGCCACGCTTGCCGAAGCAGCTGTGGAATCGATCGGACCGCACGCCGTGCTGTCTGTTCAGGTTCATGGTCAGGCGCCGCGTCGCGAGCAGGCGGCGATCGGCGATTGGACACACGCGCTGCGGCGCCTGTTCCAGTTGCTGGGCGACGATGCCTTGCGGTCCGTGCGCGCGGTCGGTCATCGCGTCGTGCATGGAGGCGCCTTCGATACGCCGGTACTGATCGATGACGACGTGATCGACGCCATCCGCGCGGCCCGTCGATTCGCGCCGCTGCACACCGGACCCTCGCTCGAAGGCATCCGCGCCGCGCGGGAGCTGTTACCCGACGCGCCGCACGTGGCCGTGTTCGACACCACGTTTCACACCACGATGCCGGAGGTTGCGTCGCACTACGCGCTCCCCCGCGAGCTGTCGCTTCAGCTTGGCATCCGCCGCTACGGCTACCATGGCATCGCTCATCGGTCGATGTCCGAGCAGTGGGCGGCGCTCACCGGCGTCCCGTTGGATGACATCTCGATCGTTACGTTGCAACTCGGCAACGGCTGTTCCGCGGCCGCCGTGCGCGCCGGACGATCGATCGACACGTCGATGGGGTTCACGCCGACGGAGGGCCTGTTGATGGGTACGCGGTCGGGTGATGTCGATCCGTCCGTGATCACCTACCTGCAGCGCGCTGACGGCATGTCCGCCGACGACATCGACAACATGCTCAACCACCGCTCCGGCTTGCTGGGCGTATCCGGCAGCAGCGCCGACATGCAGACACTGCTCCAGCAAGAGGCGCGCGGAGATGCTCGGGCGCACGCGGCCGTCGAGATGTTCTGCTACCGCGTGCGAAAATGCGTCGGAGCCTATCTGGCTGTCCTCGGGAGCGTGCAGGCCGTCGTGTTCGGCGGCGGCATCGGCGAGCGTTCGCCGGAGATACGGCTTCGCGTCTGCGAACCGCTTGCGCCGCTCGGCATCGTCGTGGATCGTGAGGCGAACGCGTCGCACGTTGGCGGCGCCGGCCGTGTCAGCAGTGACGGCAGCGCGATCGGGGCCTACGTCATACCGGCGGACGAGGCGCGCGTGATCGCAAGGGATACGTTCGCACTGTTGTCCCACCATGCGACGACAGAGCATGCAAGGTCAGGCGAAGCGCGCGGGTAACCTCTCCGCGTGCCACACGGAGGTACAAGAAATGACTGGCGGCAGCGAAGCGCAAGCGTCGCGCACAGGACCTCTGGGCACCGACGAGCTCACCCTGATGGACGCCTGGTGGCGCGCGGCCAACTACCTCTCCGTGGGGCAGATCTACCTGCTGGACAATCCGCTGCTCAGAGAACCCCTGGAACTGAAACACATCAAGCCGCGGCTGCTGGGCCACTGGGGCACGACGCCAGGGCTCAACTTCATCTACGTCCACCTCAACCGCGTCATCAAGGCGCGGGATCTCGACGCCATGTACGTCATCGGTCCGGGACACGGCGCGCCCGGCATCCTCGCGAGCGTCTACCTGGAAGGCACGTATTCGGAGGTGTACACGCACATCAGCCGGGACGCTGAGGGCATGCGAAAGTTCTTCCGCCAGTTTTCGTTCCCCGGTGGCATTCCCAGCCACGTCGCGCCCGAGACCCCTGGCTCGATCCACGAGGGCGGCGAGCTCGGCTACTCGCTCGCCCACGCGTACGGCGCCGCATTCGACAACCCGGGCCTCGCGGTGTTCTGTGTCGTCGGCGACGGCGAGGCTGAGACCGGGCCGCTCGCCACAAGCTGGCACTCGAACAAGTTCCTCAACCCGGCGAAGGATGGCGCGGTCGTCCCCATCCTGCACCTCAACGGCTACAAGATCGCGAACCCCACCGTGCTCGCGCGGATTCCGCAGGACGAGCTCGCGCGGTTGCTGGAGGGTTACGGCTTCGCGCCGCGCTTCGTCGAGGGCCGCGATCCGGCCGTGATGCACCAGGCGATGGCGGCGGCGATCGATGACGTGATGGACGATGTCGCCGAGATCCAGCGCCGTGCGCGCGAGAACCCCGATGCCGATCGGCCGCAATGGCCGATGATCGTCCTTCGCACACCGAAGGGTTGGACCTGTCCGAAAGAGGTGGACGGCATCCCGATCGAGGACACCTTTCGGGCGCACCAGGTGCCCCTCACGGGGTTCCAGGCGCAGCCGGATCACATTCGCATCCTGGAGGAGTGGATGCGTAGCTACCGGCCCGAGGAGCTGTTCACGGAGGAGGGCGCGCCGCGGAGCGAGATCGTCGCCCTGGCGCCCGTTGGCGAGCGCCGTATGAGCGCGAATCCGCACGCGAACGGCGGGCTGCTCGTCCGCGATCTCGTGCTGCCCGATTTTCGTAACTACGCCGTCGACGTGCCGAAACCGGGGACGACCTCGACGGAGGCCACGCGCAGGCTGGGCGAGTACCTGCGCGACGTGATCAAGCTCAACGGGGATAACTTCCGGCTGATGGGGCCCGACGAGACCGTTTCGAACCGCCTGAGCGCCACGCTGGAGGCGACTGATCGCGCCTGGATGGCGGAGACCGTGCCCGGCGACGACCACCTCGCGCACGACGGCCGCGTGATGGAGGTGCTGAGCGAGCACATGTGCCAGGGCTGGCTGGAGGGATATCTCCTCACAGGCCGGCACGGGCTCTTCAACTGCTACGAGGCGTTCATTCATCTCGTGGACTCGATGTTCAATCAGCACGCGAAGTGGCTCAAGACGAGCCGCGGCATTCCGTGGCGCCGCCCGATCGCGTCGCTCAACTATCTGCTCACCTCGCACGTCTGGCGGCAGGACCACAACGGGTTTTCGCACCAGGATCCCGGCTTCATCGATCACGTGGTCAACAAGAAAGCCGAGATCATTCGCGTCTACCTGGCTCCGGATACGAATACGCTGCTCTCCGTCGCCGACCACTGCCTGCGCAGCCGCCAGTACGTGAACGTCATCGTCGCCGGTAAGCAGCCGGGACTGAACTACCTTCCGATGGAGGAGGCGGCCGCGCACTGCACGCGAGGCATCGGTATCTGGGAATGGGCCAGCAACGACGGCGACGCCGAGCCGGACGTCGTGATGGCCTGCGCGGGCGATGTCCCGACGCTGGAGACGCTCGCCGCGGTGGCGCTCCTCCGCGAACACTTCCCCGATCTCCGCGTCCGCGTCGTCAACGTGGTCGACCTGATGCGCTTGCAGCCGGAGAGCGAGCATCCGCACGGACTGCCTGACACGGAGTTCGACGCACTGTTCACGAAGAACAAGCCCATCTTGTTCGCGTACCACGGCTATCCGTGGCTCATCCACCGGCTCACGTACCGTCGCACGAACCACAGCGAGCTCCACGTCCGCGGCTACGTCGAGGAGGGGACCACCACGACGCCCTTCGACATGGCGATGATGAACAATCTGGATCGCTATCACCTCGTCATCGACGTCATCGACCGTGTCGCCGTCGGCCCGCGCGCCGCGCATGTACGCCAGCTGATGGAAGACACGCGCCTGCGCGCCCGTGAGTACACGCGCGACCACGGCGAAGATGCGCCCGAAGTCAGGAACTGGACGTGGCCCTACTGACGCGCCCGACCCCCTGTGCTTTCCATAACGAGCGACTTCGCTCGGGCCTAACCTCAGCGTAAGATGCCCCCAAGGAGTTCCCATGACCATCGCCATCCACGGCGCCCGCCTCATCGACGGCACCGGCACCGACCCGCAGAGCAACGCGACCGTAGTCATCGAAGACGACCGCATCGTTCGGGTTGGCGTCGGGATCGACGCGCCGCCTGGCGCCACGGTGTACGACGCCGCCGGCCGCACGGTGATGCCTGGCATGATCGATTGCCACGTCCACCTGCTGTTTCAGCCCGCGACGCTCCAGGAGCGCCTCCTCACGCCACCCTCCCTGCAGCTTTTCCTCGGCGCACGCAACGCGCAGGAGACGTTGAACGCCGGTATCACGACCGTACGGGATGCCGGCGGCACGCCCCACGGGTTCCGGCTTGCGATCGAGCGGGGTCTGATACCCGGCCCGCGCATGAAGATCGCCGTGTCGATGCTCTCTCAGTCCGGCGGACACGGCGACGCCACGATGCCATCCGGTGTGCGCACGCGCGTGCCGTGGGGCCCCGAGTTTCCGGAGAACGTCTGCGACGGACCCGACGAGGTGCGGAAGGCCACGCGCGCCATGCTCCGCGCCGGCGCCGACTTCATCAAGCTCTGCTCGACGGGCGGCGTGCTCTCACCGACGGATGAGCCCGGTCACACGCAGTTCACGCCGGAGGAGATCGCGACGGCGGTCGAGGAGGCGCGCGCTGCCGGCAAGACGTGCATGTCGCACGCGCAGGCGACGCAGGGGATCAAGAATGCAGTGCGAGCTGGCGTGGAGTCCATCGAACACGGAGTGTTCCTGGATGACGAAGCGATCGCCGAGATGAAGGCGCGCGGCACATTTCTGGTGCCGACGCTCGTCGCTCCGGTGTGGGTGATCCGAAACGCCGAGCGAAATCCGGGCAGCGTCCTCCCGCAGTCCCTCCGAAAGTCCAAAGAGGTGATGGACGATCACAGGGCGAGCTTCCGGCGCGCGGTGCAGTCCGGCGTGCGAATCGCGATGGGGACGGATAGCGGTGTGGGTCCGCACGGGCACAACGCGGAGGAGTTGGCGCTCATGGTCGAAGGCGGACTGACCCCGATGCAGGCGATCGTGGCGACGACGAAGACGGCGAGCGAGTGCGTCCACATGGCGGATGAAGGTCGGGACGATCGAACCCGGTAAGCTCGCCGATCTGCTGATCGTAGACGGCGACCCGCTCGCCGACATCACGGTGCTGCAGGATCGCGAGCGGCTGAAGCTGATCATGCGGGGCGGCAGCGTGCACAAGGACGCGCTGTAGCGCCGCTAGATCTTTCCGATGAGACTCCGAAGCAACGTGCTTGTGCGGGCGACGGAGCGAGAGGCATCGTCGCCGACGGGTACGATCGCGGCGATGAACTCTGTAGCTCCGGCGCTGGCGAGGTCGCGTAGCTGTCGCTCAACCGTGGACTCGTCGCCAAGTATCGCGACGTCGGCCGGACCGGCGGCGCCTTCCTTGTCGAGCATGCGCTTGTAGTTCGGCAACTGGCCGTACATCTGGAACACCCGGGCGCAGAGCTCTCGCCCGGCGGCGACGTCCTCCGTCACGGCTATGGGGAGGCATACAGCGACGCGCGGGGCGGGGCGTCCGGCGGCGCTTGCGGCGGCGTTGATCTTTGGCGCGACGTGCTCGGCAATCGTCCGAGTACCCGTCATCCAGGTCACAGTTCCATCAGCCATCTGTCCGGCGAGTCTGAGCATCCGCGGCGCCAGCGCGGCGACAACCACCGGCAGCGGAGCCGCGTCGGTCACGTTCAGTGGCACGGACGTCCGGTAGAGGTCGCCGCTATACGCTACCTTGTGCTCGCGCACGAGCGGCAGCAGCACGTTGAGGTACTCCTCCATGTGATGGGCCGGTCTTCCGTACGACATGCCCCACATGTTCTCCACCACGACGTGGTGGGAGAGCCCGATTCCCAGCACGAACCGGCCGGAGGCAGCGGCCTGCACGGTCACGGCCTCCTGCGCGAGGGCGAATGGATGTCGCACGTATGTGGGTACAACGGCTGTGCCCAGTTCGATGCTCGACGTGCGGCTTCCGGCGACGGCGATGATCGTCATCGGATCCGTGCCGAAGATGTTGCTCAACCATGCGCCCTCGAAGCCGGCGTTCTCGGCATCGACGATCTGCTGGACGTGCTGTGCGACCGGGAAGTCTCCGCCGAGGTTGATGGAGATACGCATGTCAAAGCCCCTTCAGGAAGTCGAGCAGAGCCGCGTTTACCTCGTCGGGGCGTTCCTGCTGGGTCCAATGGCCGGCGCCAGGAAGCATGACGACACCACGCAGGTTCGGTACGTTGGGCTTCATCGCCTCGATGCCGCCCGGGTTCATCGCGATCACGCCGTCCTTGTCGCCGCATACGAACAGTGCCGGCTGCTGCACTTTCGCTCCCTCGAGCTGCGGGAGCTCCTCCCAATCGCGGTCCATGTTGCGGTAGCGATTCAGGCCGCCGCGGAAACCCGTCCGCCCGAACTCTCCCGCGAAGTAGTCGATATCGGCTTCGGTCAGCCATCCGGGCAGCGTCTTAGGCTCGGGCATGCCTTCCAGGAACTTGGCGTCCTTCTTCTTCACCCAGCCCACCGCTTCAGGCGCTGCGTCTCCGGACGCCGCGAAGAGGAAGAGCCTCATCGACCGTCGGACGTCTGCCTCGAGTTCCGCTTCGGCGATGCCGGGCTTCTGGAAGTAGAGAATGTAGAAGAAGGTATCGCCGAACACCTGCCTGAAGAGCTGCGTTGGGGGCAGAGGGGAGCGCGGCAGGAACGGCACGCTCATCCCCACCACGGCCCTGAAGTGCTCCGGGTAGAGGATGGCGCTCGTCCAGGCGATTGGGGCACCCCAGTCGTGGCCCACGATGACGGCGGGCCTCTCGCCGAGCGCGTCCACGACGCCGGCCATGTCGCCGGTCATGTTCTTCATGCTGTACGCCTCGATGGGCTCCGGCGCGTCGCTCCGGCCGTAGCCGCGGACGTCGACAGCGACTGCGTGGTAGCCGGCGGCGGCGAGCGCCGGAATCTGGTGGCGCCACGAGTACCACGACTCCGGGAAGCCGTGCACCATGAGCACGAGCGGTCCGCTGCCCGCCTCGGCGATGTGAAGGTTGATGCCATTGGTGGCGATGGTGCGGTGCGATACGTCTGGCATGATGGGCCTCGTTCCATGTCGTTCGAAACTGCGCTCCGGTGACTATCCGTGAAATGGCTGCGTAGCTCAAGAGCGCGTACTCGCGTGGGCTACACTCGCGCTGTGGATGAGGATCAGAAGCCGTCGTGGCCGGGACCGTTGGGCGCGGGCCGCCAGATCCTCGACGATGCGTACCTCCGCGCCGATCGGGCGATCGATCGAGGGCAGTTCCACGCATTTCGCGTGCTCTGGTTCTTCTTGCCGGAGACCTCGATCGCGAAGGACGCCCGATTTCAACAGCTCCTTGCATCGCGGTTCTTCTCCGACGCGGGACAGCAAGCGCTGCTGTACGGTGCGCTCATTGCCGTGGTCCGCGGCCAGGCGGCGCTGGTGCGGCTGAGCTTCGTCTTCGCTGGACGCGCACCTGTCTACGAGATGGGCGTGCTCTCGACGTTCTGGATTGAATCAGACGAGCCGGTGCTCGCGCCGGACGACGGAACCGCGTCAGGGGGCTCCGTGTCGTGAGCGAAATGCGCCCGTGATGCCGAACATGATCGCGCAGAGCACCGCCGTAACGCCGATCCCCTGCCTCGCTCCGGCGCCGACGAGGATCCGGCCTTGCAACCACGGGAGCACTACCCCGCCTGCGTTTCCGACAGTCACCGTCGCCGCCGTGACGTCGCCTCGCGCGCCTTCGCTCGCGATTGCGACGGTCGCCGGCCAAATCGGCCCAAAGCAGAGCCCGGCGCCGAATGCACCCACGGCGCTGACGACCACGTTCGTCGGGAGCAGCGCCAGTGCCAACGTCGCCAAGCCGGCGCCGGCTATCGAGACGATCAGCAGCAGACTTGCGTCGCGACGGCGCGCGAAGTAGGCACCGCTGACGACACGGCCGAGCGCCAGCGCTGCCCAGTAGGCCGACGTCAACAGCGAACCCGCCAGCACCCCTGCGTGCGCCGTCTCGCGGGCGTACGATGAGACCCACGTCCCCAGACCGAACTCGGCACCGACGTATAGAAAGAGTACCGCTCCCATCATCCGGGAAGTGGCGTTGCCGGGAAGGCGGAACTCTTCGCCATCGAATTCAGGCGCCGCATGATCCGGTCCGCTCGCTGCGAACATGACGGTGAGGGTGATGGCCTCGTAGACGGCGATCCCGGCGAAGACAATCCAACGCTCGCCGGCGGTCGCCAGCACCGCTCCCGCCCAGATCGGTCCCGCAATGGCGCCGAACGCAAAGAACAGGTTGAGCCGATTGATGGCGCTGGCCACGTCGCGCGACCCGAGTCCCATCAACATGTGTAGCGCTGCGACGACCAACCCGTCGCCGACACCGAGAATGGCGCCACCGAGCAGTGCGATGGGCCAGCTGGGTGCCGCGGCGAGCAGCGTCATGCCGCCGGTGGCCGCTGCCAGGCCCCACACCGAGAGCTGGCGAGGGTGTCTTCCGTGCAGCGCGATCGCGACCGACGCGGATGCGCTGATCGAGCCAACGAACAAGGCCGTGAGGAGGAGTCCAGCGGTGTCCAGCGACACCCCGAGGTCTTGTGCCAGGAACGGCAGCGTCGGCCCGAAAGACGCCGCGTAGACGCCGACGCCGAAGAGCGCCATCAGCGCCGCGGCGTGTAGCAGGGGGTAGTCGGCGTCGTAGGGCTCCCGCACGCCGGAAGCGTACAGGCAGGTACGCACCGGCGATAGCGAGCAGGATCTGTGCCTGCCACTCTGCTGATCGCTACCATTTGCCCATGAAGAACGTCCGCCTGGGCCGAACTGAACTTCGTGTTTCGAACCTGTGCCTCGGCACCATGCAGTTCGGCTGGACGGCCGATGAACGTGCGTCGTTCGAGGTGATGGATGCGTTCGCTGAAGCCGCCGGCAACTTCATCGACACCGCCGACATCTACAGCCGCTGGGCGCGCGGCAACAAGGGCGGCGAAGCGGAAGAGATCGTTGGGCGCTGGATGCGGGCGCGCGGCAACCGCAATGGCGTCATCATAGCGACAAAGGTTCGGGGTGAGATGTGGAAGGGCGCCGATGGCGACGGGCTGGGCCGCGCGCACATCGTCCGCGCCGCCGAAGACAGCCTGCGAAGACTGCAGGTCGACACTATCGACCTGTACCAGTGCCACTGGCCCGACGAGGATACGCCGATCGAAGAGACCCTCGCCGCGTTCGACACGCTGATTTCGGCGGGGAAGGTGCGCTACATCGGCGCTTCCAACTACGACGCCGCGAACCTCGCTGACGCACTGGACGCGGCTCGCGTGGCAAAGCTCCCTGATTTCGCGACGTTGCAGCCGCACCACAATCTCGTGCATCGCAGCGAGTACGAGGCCGAACTAGCCGATCTCTGCGTGCGGGAAGGGCTCGGCGTGATCCCGTACAGTCCGCTCGCAGGAGGTTTTCTCACGGGAAAGTACCGCCAGGGGCAGCCGACGCCGAAGAGCGAGCGCGCCGGCAGCGTAAAGGCCTATCTCAATGAGCGAGGATTCGCGGTTCTTGAGGCGCTTGCGGGGATCGCAGCCTCGCGCAATTGCGCCATCCCTGCGCTCGCGCTGGCGTGGGAGCTGACTCGGCCGGGTATCCAGGCGCCGATCATTGGCGCGAACTCTCGCCAGCAGTTGGCGGCGCTAATGCCCGGCGCGGACCTGTCGCTCGCTCCGCAAGAGGTCGCTTCGCTTGACGCCGTGAGCGACGGCACGTAGCCGAAGGCGCAGGCTAGATGCCGGCTTCAGCCCGGGCCGGGGGATGCGAGCGTTCGATGATGCGCCTCTCGTAGATCAGGCGCTCGTAGTACGTGAGCACCTGCTGACTGATCGCGGTCCCAGCTGAAGTACTGCGCTCGATCGCGGCCGTGACGTCCCATCTCCGCGCAGCGCTGGGGATTGCGCAGCAACTCGGTCAGCGCGTCAGCGAGCGCCTGTGCGTCTTCAGGCCTTACAAGCATCCCCTCGACGCCGTGCGTGACCACGCCAGCGAACCCGTCGATGTTTGACGCGACGATCGGCAGCCCGGCAGCCATCGCCTCGAGCAGCACGAGACCCTGGCTCTCGTATCCGGTATTTGGCGCGCAGAAGACGTGCGCGGTGTGGTGGTAGCGCGGCAGTTCGTGGAACGGCACATGACTGCGGAACACGACGTCGCGCAAGCGGGCGTTTCGTACCGCTCTCTCGTATCGGTCGAACCTCCCCGCGCCGACGACGATCAGCCTGCTGTCCGGGACCGCTCGCTGCACGCCCACGAAAGCGCGGATCAGGTATTTCAACCCCTTTCGCTTCTCGGGCCGGCCCACGAAGAGAACGTTCCGCTTCCCGTCATCGAACTCGGGAAGCGGTGGTACGTCCGTCTCAAAGTGCTGGATGTCGACGCCGTTTGGAATGACGTTGTAGTAGCCGGGGAAGTACTTTTCGACGTGCTTCACTGCAGCTGGCGATACGGCGATCTTGCCGTCCAGCTTGCGGGCCCAGCGCTTGATCAACCGTCGGCCGTAGACGTACGCCCAGTTCGATTCGCGGGCCGCGTGCCAGGTACCTACGTTCACGGTTGTCGAATAGCGCAGGAACTGGATCGGCAGTGTGGGCATGAATGGCTCATGGACGTGGACGATGTCGAAGTCTGTCTCGGCGAGAACGCGCTTCACAGCTCCGGTCGTGCGCAGCGACAGCGTGATGCGCGCGACGGACCCGCTCACGCGCAGGGGGATCGGGCGGCCTATCGTCGTGATCGGGCAGATGCTCGGCGCGACGGGCTTCGATCCGGCGGCGATGATATGCGGCTCATGGCCGAGCGCGACGAACTTCGCGGCTAGGTGGGCAATGTGGTTGTTCACGCCCCCCGACACCGTCCAGTCGTAGGGCGACACGAGTGCGATCTTCATCGGGGCCTCTGCTCGCGTGCCGGCGCACTCGCGGGTTGCGATCGGCGTCGCGTGCGACTGGCGATGAAGCTTCGGATTGTCCGTGCCCAGCCCATGTTGCGAGGAGTGGCCATCATGCCGCGCCACTGCTGTACGGCGACGTTGCGATATCCGAGTTCGGCAAGGTGAGGCGCGCTCCCCGCGTGGCCGATGGTCATCTTCTCCGAGATCGCCTGGCGCAGGTCAACGGCGCTCTTGCCGGGGAACTCCGTCCAGGCGCTGCCGATCGACTGCAGGAAGTGAGCGTCGCTGCCGCCAATTGAAGCCAGATGGAACCGCTCGCCGTTCAGCCTGCGTGCCTTTGCTGACGAGACGCGGCCGGCCGGGCTGAGGTTGTACTCCTCTATGCCGTCAAACCTCACTGCCGGGTCCGTGCTCGCGGCGACGCGCTCAAGCACGCGCACGCCAACGCTGCGGGTCAACCACGAGAGTGGATGCGGGATGACGGCGACCCCGCCCTGTGAGTGGATCGCAATCAGCGTCTCCTCCATCCCGCGGAAGCTCGCGACCTGCTTCGTCGATGAACAAGGCCAACAGATGGCCGTCGAGCGTCGTGACCTCCATGCCGCAGACGAGGTCGAAGCTGTAGGTAGCTCTCGCATGCAGCTCGCGGGCTTCTTCGGCTGCGCGGATGGTGTCGTGCTCAGTGATACCGATGACGTTCAGATCGCACTCCTCCTCCACGTGGCGGAAGATCTCGGCGACCGTCGCCATGCCGTCCCCATGGCGTGTGTGGATGTGCAGGTCAGCGGTTCCCAAAGTGACGCCCATCGCGGAGCAGCAGCACTGCTCCGATATCCGCCGCGTGATTGGCCGGCGGTCGGCGCTATTGTACCGCTTGCTCTTCGCCCGACCGGGACGATCCTGCGGGTGGTTGCGGCGATGATTGGAGGTCGTCGGGCCAGATGCGGTCGAGGACGCTCCACTGTCCGGGATCCTCTTTGAGGTGCTTTTCGAAGCGCGCGAGGAGATGCTTCATGTTCAAGCGAAGGTCGGCGTCGCGGTCTCCGGTGACTACGAGCGGCATCGGCGGCCCTATTTCGGCGCGGATCTTGAACCCGCCCTCGCGGCGCACCCAACCTGGCATCAGCACGGAGTTGGTGCGGATGGCCAGGTCGACGGCGCCCGTTGGGAATCGCGCAGGCGCGCCGCAGAAATCGAGAACGATCCCACGTTTCTGAATGTCGCGATCGACCAGGATGGCAACGACGCCGCCACCGCGCAGCCACGTCATGGCGTGTTTTACGGATGCAAGACTGACAGGCTCGTAAACGTGGCCGTGCACGGCGCGCAGGCTGCGCATCAAGCGGCCCAGCTCAGGCGGATCCAGCGGCTCCACGAGTGCGAAGACCTTGATGCCGGCGGCGAGAAGGCCCTGCACGGCGAACTCCGGGTTCGCGTAGTGCGCGGATGCGAGCACGACGCCGTGGCCCGCGCGCTGCGCGTCCGTCACATACTCGAGCCCCTCCATCACCAGGTCGTGATCAAAGAATTTGCGCACGTCCATGCGGTGCATCCCGACCACGTCCGCGTAGTAACGCGCCGTGTTGCGCGCACAGTCACGCGCGACGCGGTCGACCTCTTCATCCGTCGCATTCGGTCCGAGGACATGGCGAACGTTGCTTCGGACGTTGGGGCCGATCCGCGGGCCCCAGTCGTAGATGCGGTCTGCGACGAACCGGGCAACGCCATAGCGCCACCTCAGGGGGAGCCGGCCGATCGTGTTGACCACGACCAACATGAGGTAGTACCGCCACTTGCGCACTCCTGGAGGCAACGGGAGCGACATGCGCGTCAGACCTCTTCGGCGAGTCTGCCGGTGCGAGCTGGCGCGGCGGACGTTCGATTCCACATGCGGCGGAAGATGAACCACTGCTCGGGATGGCGGCGAATCGTCGTCTCCATGGAGTGCATGATGAGCCGCGTCAGCTCGGGGACGTCGTATGTTTCGTCACCGGTTGGCTCGTAGTCACGAAGGCTCGTGTCGATGAACGGGCGTATTTCTGTGTCGTCATCCGGTCCGCGGAGCACGACCGCGGGGATCACCCACGCTTTGGTCCGGAGGGCCACACGGGCGGCGGCGGACGACACCAGCGCGGGCGCTCCGAAGAAGTCGACGCGGATCCCGACGTTGTCTGATGCGACGTCCACGAGCATCGCGAGCATCTCGCCACGGCGGAGGGCCTTGAAGACGGCGGGACCCAGCCGATCGTTCCCGATCACCTTCATACCCAGCTTGGTGCGTGACCCCTGCACCAATTCGTCCATGGGCGGATAGTTGAAGGTCTCGGCGATCGCGTTAATCGGATATCCGTACGCCGCGAGCGCTGCGGCGCCGAGGTCCCAGTTGCCGAAGTGGATGGTGGCGACGATGATCCCCCGGCCTGATGCGGCGGCCTCATTCAGCTCGTCCCACTGATCGAAGCGCAGCCGCTCTTTGACTTCGCGCGCGGTGATCGACGGGTAGTGGATGAAGTCGACGATGTACTTGCCGAAATTGCGGAAGGAGTGCCTGGCCACGGAAGAGACCAGCCGGGGGTCGTCGCTCTGCAGCACGTGCGCCAGATTGGCGTTGAGGGCCTTGCGGTGGCGGGGAAAGATCACCCAGTAGCAGATGAGCGCGATGCGTTCCGAGAACCAGTATCCGACTCGGAGCGGCAGCGGCCGCGTCAGGACGATGGCCAGCCGAAACAGCCAGTAGACGGTTCTGTCGAGCAATCGCTCCTCATCCCGCTATGAACTCCTCCACCATGTGCGCGACATCGTCCGCGTACTGGGTCGGCGGCGACTTCATGAAGTATGCCGACGGTCCAGCTAGCGGGCCGGCAAGGCCGCGATCCAGCGCGATCTTGCAGCAGCGGATCGCGTCGATGACCACGCCGGCGGAGTTCGGGCGGTCCCACACCTCCAGCTTCACCTCCGCGTTCAGCGGGACGTTGCCGAAAGTCGTGCCCTCCATGCGAATGTAGCACCATTTGCGGTCCAGAAGCCACGGAACGTGGTCGGATGGCCCGACGTGTACGTCGCCGGCAGGGAGTTCGTAGTCAAGCTGCGATGTGACGGCGCCTGTCTTGGAGATTCCTTTTCGACTCCAGCCGCTCACGCTCAAGCATGTTGAGGGAGTCCGTATTGCCACCGAAGTTGAGCTGATACGTGCGGTCGAGCCGCACGCCGCGTCTTGAGCACGCCACCTCCGGTAAAGCTTCATGACCTGTGCGGCCCACGCTTGAGAGTCTCAAGTCACGAAGACTTTACCTTTACTCACGATAGCGCCATAGGGTGCGCCCGGTGTGGTGCGGTCGGACTATTCCGGGGAATTCAGGTGGCCTCGCGTTGCCCCAGGTATGTCGCCAGACCATCGCGGAGCGGGGTGAGCTGCGGCTTCAGCACTCGATCGAGGAGGGTGTTGTCCGCCACCGCCGACTCCGTGATGAAGTCGATGGAGTCGGCCGAGAGCGGGGGGGAGGGCAGGACGGAAGCGGCGCTGCCGATCATCTTGCCGATCAGGGCCGGTTGGTGCAGTAAGAGCCGTCGCTTGCCGGCGACCTCCAGTGCGGTCTTGACGACATCGTTCATCGTCATGATATCGGGGCCGCCAAGCTCGAAGAGTGTGTTCGCGGTCTCGGGGCGCGTGGCGCAGTCGGCACAGATGCGGCCGACGTCATCGATGAAGACAGGCTGCATCGACTGCTTGCCGTTCCCGAACATGGGTATGAACGGCAGCAGCCGGGCGAAGCCGAGAAAGCGGTTGAGCGAGACATCCCCTGGCCCATAGACCCACGTCGGGCGGACGATGACCCACTCCAATCCGCTGCCCTGGAGATAGCGCTCGGCTTCCCATTTGTAGCGGAACCAGTGACGGTCGGACTCCTTGGCGGCGCCCACACCGCTGACGTAGACGAAACGGCGCGCCCCGGCGGACTTGGCGGCGTCGACCTGGTTGCGGGTGCCCTTGAGGTCGATTTCTTCGAATGTCCAGCCCTTGCGGCGGTTCTCGATGGGCGAGTTCGGAAACTGGACGGCGTTTACGACGACGTCGGCGCCGCGCATGGCGACGGCGAGCGCCTCCGGGTCGCGCACGTCAGCGGCGCGGGGTTCGACGTCGTCCCCGAAGCGTGCGCGGACCTTGCTGAGATCCCTGCCGAGCACGGCAACCTTCTCACCGCGATGCAGCAGCTCGCGAACGATGGCCGAACCTACGAATCCCGTACCGCCGGCTACCAGGATCATCGTGACACCTCCCTGTGATGTTCATGCGTCCCGATCACGTTATGCGCGCGCGATGACCCTGATGGATCACTCAGGCCGGCGCGTGTTGGTGCTGCGGGCCGGGGAGCCCCTCCGCGATCGTCTCCCCGCGCACGTACGCCGACACGACGTGCGTGAGCGCGGCAGGATTCTCGTCCCAGTACGTGGCTGTCGGCGCAACGGCGAGCTTCGCGTGGGGCATCGCGGCATGGAGAACGTCCCCGGACCGTAACGGGTGGATGGGGTCGTCGGGGTGGGTGAGCACGAGCGCGGGCTGCGTGATGGCGCTGAGGCGCTCGACCGGAATCTGGGGGCCGTACAGCAAACCTCTGATCGCCGGCACGATTCCGGCACGTCGCTGATTCGCGAGGAAGGAGCGAAGGTCGCGGCGTTGATCGGGCGTAGTGAGGCCGCGCGAGAGAGGCATTCCGCTTACGACACTCGCGGCGAGGTGGGTGCCCAGGAGCCAGTAGAGCAGGGCCAGCCCGCCGAACTGGCGCCGCGCCCGCAGCATGTCGTCTCCGAAAGGCGGGGGCGACATGAGGATGAGCCGCTCGACGGCTTCCGGGTGAGCTAGGGCGAGCATGAGCGCCGTGCCTGCGCCCATCGAGCCGCCGTAAACGCTTGCACGCTCGAGGCCGAGGGCGCGCATGAAGCCGTGCATGTCTTCTGCCAGAGACGTCCAGTTGTAGTCGGCGCGGCGCTTCGTGTAGCCCGAGCGACCGTGGCCGCGGGCGTCGTAGGCGATGACGTGCACGCCCCGCGCGGCGATGTCCTGGATGCGCTCAGCGAAGCGCGGAAGGATGGCGACGCTGCCGAGCAGACCGTGCGCGACGATGAGGTGCGGCCCTTCGCCGTACTCCTCGTAGTAGAGGTCGATGCCGCGCACGTGGACAGTGGCCATAACTGCCTCGATCGCTAGAGATGCGTGCTCAGGCCGCCGTCGACGAACATGACCTGGCCGCTGATGTAGCCGCAGGAGTCGGACGCGAGATAGACGGCGAGCGGTCCGAGCTCGTCGGCGGCTCCGGCGCGCTTCATCGGGACGAAGCGGACGGTCTGGTTCGCGGCGGGATCCGGGTTGCCGATGGCGGCGGTGTGCTCCATCCAGCCCTGGGCGATGGCGTTGACCGTGATGTTCTTTGGGCCCCACTCGGTCGCGAGGGCGCGGGTGAGGTTCAGGATGCCCGCCTGGGCGGCGCAGTAGGCGGCGGCGTTGGCGATGGCGCGGTCGCCGAGGACGGAGGCGACGTTGATGATGCGCCCACCGCGCTCCTGCTTGAGCATCTCCTTGCCGACGGCGCGGCAGGCGTGGAAGGTGCCGGCGAGGTTCACCTGCAGCACGCGGTTGAAGTCGATGTCGGTCGTGGACTCCGCGGCCTTGCCGAGGAAGAGGTCGGGTGCGTTGACGAGGATGTCGATGCCGTCCATGTCCTTGGCGACCTGGCGGACCATCACCTGCACGCCCTGGCCGAGCGTGACGTCGGTGGCGACGGTGGCGGACTTGCGGCCGAGCTTCGCGAGCTCCTGCTGGACGCGCTTCGCGCGCATGACCTCGTCGCCGTCTGTGGTGATTGAGGAGACGGTGACGTCGGCGCCGGCTTCGCCGAGGGCGAGGGCGATGGCGCGGCCGGCGGGGCCGCCAGCGCCGATGACGAGGGCGCGCTTGCCGGAGAGATCGAACGCATCGAGGCCGGAACGGACTTCGCCCCATTCGTTCTTCACAGCGACACCTCCGGAGCGAATCCCATGGGTGCGAGGCCGCCGGCGAGGCCGCCTCCATCGATGACGAAGCCCTGGCCGGTGACGTAGCTGGAGGCGTCGGAGGCGAGGAAGATGGCGAGGGGGCCGAGCTCCCATGCTTCGCCGAGGCGCTGCGCGGGGAGGTAGCGGCCGCGGGTCTGGGCGAAGATCTGCTCCTGCTCGTTGCGGGCGGGGGCCTGGCGGACGAAGCCGGGGATGATGCAGTTCACGCGGATGTCGTGCTTCACGAGCATGGCGGAGAGCGACTTGGTGAGGGCGATGACGCCTGCCTTGGCGGCGCCGTAGCCGAAGCTCATGGGGTAGGCGCGCATGGCGGTGCCGGAGGCGACGTTGATGATCGTGCCGCCGTGGCCCTGGGCGACCATCTGCTTCGAGGCGGCGCGGGCGCAGTAGAAGGCGCTGGAGAGATTGACGTCGAGGGTGTCGCGCCAGTCGGCGTCGTTCACGTCCCAGAGCTCGGCGTTGGCGCCGCGCATGTCGCCGATGCCGGCGTTGGAGAGCATGACGTCGAGCTTGCCGAACTCCGTGACGGCGCGCTGGACGAGGGCGTCGCACTGGGCGGAGTCTCGGACGTCTGTGGTCTGGGCGACGGCGCGGCGGCCGAGGGCGCGGATATCGGCGGCGGTGCGCTCGATCTGGTCGAGGGTGCGGGCGGCGCAGACGACGTCGGCGCCGGCATCGGCGAGGCTGAGGGCCATCTGTCGGCCGAGGCCGCGGCCGGCGCCGGTGACGATGGCGACGCGGCCATCGAGCTTGAGGCGTTCAAGGACCATGAGGTGCTCCTTCCGCTGGGTGCGGCCCAGTGTAGGGGTGGGGGTGGGCAGCAGGAAGACGTGGGTCCATCGAAGCCGCTGATCCGGGGTGTGCGTTGTCGTTTATCGCTATGGATAGGGCGAGCGTAGAAGTTGTCTTTATGTCTCGCGCGAAGGTGAGTGCGGGCGAGATGGCTGCGGTGGGGCGGTGGGCGCGGTGGTGGAACATGAGGCGAGGGTACGGCGGGTGGCGGGGGATCTCCAAGCGTTCCATGTCGCGCGGAAGCGGGGTGATGGGTGGAGAGTGGGCGAGAACGGCACGGGCCTCGCGTTGAGCGAGGCCCGTGGTTCGAGTGGCGATTTTGGCGGTGGTCACGTGCCGCGGGCGAGATCAGTGGTGGTCTTTCCCGCCCTTGCCGTCCTTGCCGTGATCGTCGTCGCCCTGGTGGTTGGCGTTGCCGTTGCCGTCGTCGTCCTTGTCGTGGCCCTTGCGCTGCGGGGCGGTGCAGGGGACGGGGGTGCCGCTGTTGCCTGATGCGGGCGTGTCGCCGGAGTGGCTGTGCTCGCAGCCCTGGCCGTGGTGCTCGCCGTTGCACCCCCCGAACGACGAGGCGTCGATGGTGGGCGCCGGGGTCGGCGTGGCGGCGGAGGATGCTGTGCCGCCGTCGTCATCGTCGTTGTCGTCACGGTCGTTGTCGCCGCAGTTGCCGGGAGTTGTCGTTGCCTGCGGCGTGCCGGTCGCTTCCGGGGTGTCGGTAGCTGACGGCGTGTCCGTAGCGGCGGGCGTATCCGTTGCAAGCGGGCGTGTCGGTAGCGCCGGGCTCGGCGGTGTCGGTGGCGGTGGGCGTCGTCGTGTCGGCGACCGACGTGTCGGTAGCCGTGGGTTCCGGCGTGCACGTTGCGGTCGGTTCAGGGGTATCCGTCTCGGTGGCCTCCGCGGTGTCGGTCGCGGTGGGTGTGTCCGTGGCGGTGCCGGTGTCGGTGGCGGTGGGTGTATCTGTCGGCGTGCAGGACACGATGACGTCGCTGGTGCCGAACGCCGAGAGCTGCGTGCTGCCGTGCGCGGCGAACACGCCGACGGCGCCGAGCGCGAGCAACGCGATCGCACCGGCGATCGAAACGATCTTGGTCCTCATGGTTGATTCACTCCTGACCCGAGGTTGTTGACCCTGTCGAGAGGTTCGGCCTTCGATCGAGAAACTGTGGGGTTGTCGGGCAGGTAACGGCCTGCGCGCTTTGTTGCGATAGGAATTACACATCGCGGCCCACGATTCTCGCATCGTCGCGATCGCTCATGGGGTTGATGCGGTCCGCCACCGCGAACGTGATGCCGCGCAGCAAGCAGGCTTCGAGCGGCGTGCGTGTCAGAAGCGGCGGAGGGTGCCGGCGCCGGCGAGGATGCTGAGGACGAGGGCTACGGCGAGGGCGACGAAGAAGAGCTTGGCGACGAAGATGCCGAGACCTCCGAAGACGAGCACCAGCAGGATCAACAGCAGCAGCAGGGCGATCACGTCGTACCTCTCATTCCTTGCTCCCCGCGTCGTGTGGCAGTTTCCCAATCACGATAGCGGGGGCGGCGTGACGTAGCCGGTCGCGCCGAAGGGGCCGATCGTTGCAAAGACGCATCAACAGAGGAGCGCGAGTGGATAGTGAGGGGCGCCGGTTTGCACCGTCTCCGGCGGGGGTGGACTGTTGCGGGGCTGGTGGTATGTTATCGGCCCAATCGGGGGTCAATTTCCTGAACAGGAGGTAGACGATGTTTGGCAGTGTGTTCAAGATGCGGCCGATGGCGGGGAAGGCGGCGGAGCTGCAGAAGGTGATGATGGATGACGCGCGCAGGCCGAAGGGGATGGTGACGGCGTACCTGCTGAACGAGGATTCGGCCGGGAACGTGTGGGGGTTGGGGATCTTCGAGGACGAGGCGTCGTACCGGGCGAACGCGTCGGACCCGGCGCAGGACGCGCAGTACCGGAAGTTTCGTGCGCTGCTGGAGGTGGATCCGGAGTGGCACGACGGGACGATCGTCCAGCGGCCGGGGTAGCGGCGTCTCGACGTCCGAGGTTGCTCGCCGCGAGCGCCAGACGAGGTACCGATCGACGAGCCGAGATGCAATCGCAGGGACCGCCAGCCGTCTTCTCTTTCGGCTGGCGGTCCCTGTTTCGCCTGGAGCCGCGGCGTGCATTGCCATTCGGTGTCGTCGGCGTTCGAAGATGCACCCAAGTGGGACAACGTGGTGTATGAGAAGCGTTCCGGTGCGCCGATCCGCGTCGAGGCTAGCGGCGAAGACGATGCTGTCGCGGACGTGGGTCTCGTAGTCCGATTTTCTGATGGATGAGTTCGTGCCGACAGTGGACCTCGACGCACTGGCGGGGGCGATCGAGCGGGCGTTTCCGGGGATCGGGGACGTTCGGCCGCTGCGGGTGCTGGGGACGGGGTTTCGGAGCGTGGCGGTGGAGACGGCGGGCGGGGTGGTGGTGAAGGTGGGGCGGTCGGCGGATGCGGCCGTGGACTACGAGAAGGAGTGGCGGATCGGCGGGTTCGTGTCGGCGCGGCTGGGGGAGATTGTGCCGTCGCCGCGGTGGTACTGCGCCGCCGTGCGAGGGGTTGCCGCACGGGGCGCTGGGGTATCGGAAGCTGCGAGGGGTGACGCCGGCGTGGGGCGTCGATCCGGGGGCGGCGTTCGCGCGCGATCTCGGTGCGTTCATGGCGCGGCTGCACGCGGTGCCAGTCGACGACGCGCGGGCGGCGGGGGTGCCGGAGGTGGATGCGTACGAGCGGATGCTGGGCGCGCGGGAAGTGGTGGAGCCGGCGCTGGCGGCGTCGCTGGAGGCGGGGGAGCTGGAGATGGTGCGGGCGTGGTGGTCGGCGTTCGCGGGGGATGCGCGGATGCGGACGGCGCGGCGGGCGGTGTGTCACCACGACCTGTGGCACGACAACGTGCTGATGTCGGACGAGGGGCGACTGTCGGGGGTGCTGGACATCGCGCACGTGGAGATCAGCGACCCGGCGCACGACTTCGCGGCGCCGGCGTACTTTGGGGCGGCGTTCATGCGAGAGCTGGTGGCGTCGTACCGGGATGCGGGTGGAGCGTTCGACGAGGAGGAGGCGCACCGGGCGCAGCGGTTCTTCGAGGCGCGGGAGTTCGGCGGGCTGGCGTGGGCGGTGGAGCACGAGGACCGGGACGAGATCGCGGCGTCGATCGAGAAGATAGACGGGGGGCGGTGGTGCGGCCGCGGCGGCTCGTGTAGGGGGCTGTACACTCCCTGAGATGGACGAGTCTCGCACGCTGACAACGGCCGACGGGCGGACGGTGGGGTTCGTGGACTTCGGGCCGGAGGACGGCGTGCCGGTGATCGACTGCCACGGCGGACCAGGCAGCCGCTTCGAGCCGCGCGCCCGGGCTGACGACGCGAGAGGCGCCGGGATTCGCTTCGTAGGGATCGACCGGCCGGGGTACGGGCTGTCGACGCCGCGGCCGGGGCGGGCGATCGTCGACTGGGTGCCGGACGCGCTGGCGGTGGCTGACGCGCTCGGGATCGAACAGTTCGCGGCCGTTGGTTCGTCCACGGGCGCTTCGTACGCGCTGGCGGTTGCGGCGACGGCGCCGGAGCGGGTGAGCGCGGCGCTGGTGTGCTGCGGCATCACTGACATGCGCTGGGAGCCGGCGATGCAGCGGGCGAAGGCAGTCGGCGGGCAGATGTACGACATCTGGCAGTCCTCCGATCGTGACGCCGCGATCGCAATCGCGCGCGAGTACTGGGGCGACGACGGGCTGAGGGTCGCGACGCGAGGGCCCGACCCGAATGCGGTGCCGCTCGCCGCGGCCGACGTCGCGCTGTTGTCGGACCCGGCGACGCTGACGTCGATGCTCTCCGACCTGAAGCACTCGTTCGCGTTCGGCGTGGAGGGGTACACGGACGATCGCATCGCGGATGGCGTGGGCTGGGGGTCGTTCGACCTTGGGCGGATCACGTGTCCGGTGCTGATCCTGCATGGCGAGGCGGACACGATCGTTGACGTCTCCTGGGCACGCCACACGCACGAGCTGCTGCCTCAATCCGAACTGCGCGTGGTACCGGGGCTGGGCCACTTCAGCATCGGAGTAGAGATTGTGCCCGCGTTGAAGGATCTCCTGCGCGCGGTGGCTTGAAAGTCTCTCACGGACGGGCGTCGAGGGTTGTCGCACAGGCGCGTTGATCTAGCCTGATCAGGCGGCCCGTTCGCGGTGCGCATCACGCTTCACAGGTTCCCCGCATGCAGAAAGGAAACGGCGATGGCGGACGTCCACGAGATTGGCGACGGGATCTATCGGATTGCTACGTTCGTGCCGCCGGCGAACCTGACGTTCAACCAGTTCCTGATCGACGACGAGCGGCCGCTGCTGTTTCACACGGGGCAACGGAAGCTCTTCCCGGGGACGCTTGAGGCGGTGCGGCGGGTGATGGACCCGGCGCGGCTGCGCTACATCAGCTGGTCGCACTGGGAAGCGGACGAATCGGGCGCGCTGAACGAGTTCCTGCAAGCGGCGCCGGAGGCGGAGGCGGTGCATGGGGAGCGGGGCGTGAAGATTAACGTCGACGACTTCGCGATCCGACCGGCGAAGGTGGTGGCGGACGAGGAGGTGCTGGACCTGGGGCGCCGGAAGCTGCGGTTCATGGTGACGCCGCAGGTGCCGCACGCGTGGGATGCGATCCTGGCGTACGAGGAGACGACGCAGACGCTGTTCGCGAGCGACTTGTTCACGCAACTGGGCGAGCAGACGGCGCTGACAGAGCACGACATGGTGGAGAAGACGATCGCGACGCAAGCCGTGTTCACGGACTACATCCCTGTCGGGCCGCACACGACGCGCGTGTTCAACCGGCTGGAGGCGTTGCGACCGAAGGCGCTGGCGTGCATGCATGGGCCGGCGTTCACGGGGGACTGCACGGCGGCGTTGCACGACCTGCGGGTGGCGACGTTCGAGGCGGCGGGGTACGTGGAGCCGCCGGCGCCGGGCGTTTAGCGCAGCGTCAGCGGACGTCAAGCGTCGGTCAGGCGGTCATGGCGGGGTGCAGGTGGCGGTGACGGTGTAGCTCAGGGACACATCGCTGGTGGCATCGAGCGCGCCCTCGACGCTCCCGGGGAGAACGATTCGAGTCACCGTGACGGTGTACGTCCCGAACTTGTTGATGTCCCAGACCAGGGTGAACTCTCCGCTCTCGTCGGAGGTGGCTTCGGCGAGCGTGGGATCCTCCCGGCCGCCGACGTCGATGATGCCGGGACCGGAGGCGACCTCCGCGATGCCGATGCCGCGCAAGGGGGTGCCGCTCGCGTCGGTGACGCGGCCTTTCTTGCGGAGCTCGCTGCGGACGCCGGGCTGGGTGTGCTCGCAGCCGATGGTCTGCTGGAGATGCACGACGATCTCCGGGGTCGGGGCGACGGTGTTGATGGGTCGCGGGCCGACGGTGCCTTCGACGCAGGTCTCGGTATCCGTCGCGGTCAGCGCGAGGTGCGTGGGCGTGCTGGTGTCGGCGTTCAAGGTGCTGGTAGCGGTGACGTGGAGCCCGTACGAGCCGGTGCCGGCGCTGGCGCAGACGAACGTGAGGTACTGCTGCACGTCGTAGGCGCTGCCGGCGACTTCGCCCCAATTAAATGAAACGTCCTGGCCTGGCGTGAAGTCCACCGGCGCACCCCGGAGGGTTGTGCCGCGGACATCGAGCAGGGTGACGAGCTCCGGGTTGACGTTCCTGACGATGAAGTGACTCCCGAAGGTCGATCCGACGGACCAGGGGTCGGGCGCAGGTTCGAATTCGAGGAGAAGCGAACTCCGGGTGCGAGCGATCCAACTGAAGTGCTGGATGGGGGCGGTGACGGTGATGGTGTCGCCGTCGACGGTGGCGGTGGTGTCTGAGTCGAGGACCTCGCGGCCGTTGGCGTCGGAGAAGCTGACGAGGGCGTAGGCGGATTGCGTGCCGCTCGGGTCGTCGAGGTCGCTGCGGGCGATGGTGAGCGTGGCGGAGGCGGGCTGTGTGAAGGTGAGGCCTTCGGGCTCGAGCTTGTAGCCGGCGCCGGAGCCCGAGAGCTCGGCGAGCTGCTGCGGGAGCTGGTCGTGCGTGGCGGCGGTGATGGAGACCTGCGTGCCGGCGGGCATGGCGCCGTCGGGGATGAAGATGGAGAGCTTGCCATCGTCGCTCGTGACGGTGGTGCCGGCGGGTGTGGGGGACGCGGCGGGCGTCGGTGTCCCCGCGGACGCCGGTGTGCCCGATGTGCCCTTGCTGTCGCTGTTGCAGGCGGCGGTGAGCGCGAGGGCGATCAGGCGAGCATGCGATGAGCAGGTGGCGGGGGCTCATGCCAGGTCTCCTTTTCGTGGCGCGCCGCCGGGCGCGACTTTGTTGGAGATGGTACATGTTGGCAGGCGAGCGCGGACGTGCGTAGATCCTGGTGAGTTCGACAGGAGGACGGCGTGAGGGAGTTCAAGGGCAAGGTCGCGGTGGTGACGGGGGCGGCGAGCGGGATCGGGCGGGGGCTGGCGGACCGGTTCGCGGCTGAGGGGATGAAGGTGGTGCTGGCGGACGTGGAGCAGCCGGCGCTGGACAACGCGGCGGCGGAGATGACGGCGGCCGGCGCATCGGTGCTGGCGGTGCGGACGGACGTATCGAAGCTCAGCGACGTGCAGGCGCTCGCGGCCGCGGCGGTCGAGAAGTTCGGCGGGGTGCACGTGCTGTGCAACAACGCCGGCGTCGGCGGCGGCGGAGCTCTGTCGTGGGAGATGCCGCAGGCGGACTGGGAGTGGGTGCTGGGGGTCAACCTGTGGGGGGTGATCTACGGCGTGCGGACGTTCGTTCCGCTGATGTTGAAGAGCGGCGAGGAGGGGCACGTCGTCAACACGGCGTCGGTGGCGGGGCTGATCGCGGGGGCGGGCGGGCCGGCGTACAGCGTCACGAAGTCGGGGGTGGTTTCGTACAGCGAGACGCTGTTCCACGAGTTCGCGGCGGTGTCGGGCGGGAAGCTGCACGTTTCGGTGCTGTGTCCGGCGCTGACGAACACACGGATCATCGAATCGGGGCGGAACAAGCCGGGCGGGCCGGAGCCGGAGCCGGCGGCGGGGACGGAGGAGCGGGCGATGCTGGACATGATCCGGGGGATCTTCGCGGGCGGGATGCCGCCGTCGGAGGTGGCGCGGCAGGTGTTCGAGGCGATCCAGAACGAGCGGTTCTACGTCTTGACGCACCCTGAGCACAACGACCGGATCCGGATGCGGTGCGACGCGATCGTGGGGGACGGGACGCCGCCGCTGTTGATGCCGATGCCGGCGTAGGGAGATGGTCGTGGTCGTCAGTCTTCAGTCGTCGGGATCTTCAATACGGCGATCGCCGCCGAGGCACGGGGCAGCCGCTGTCAGGCGGTTGTGTTGAGGGCGGCGAGGCGGGCGGCGAGGGACTCCAGGTCCGGCTCGAAGAAGAACGTTTCGCTGCGCTTCGACTCCACGACGAGGTCGCGGAAGGCGTTGCTGGCCTCGGTGTAGCGCGAGACGTCGCCGATGACGGCGAACTTCTTGCGATAGTTCGCGGCCTTCTGGAGGACCTCGCCTGCGAGGCCTGAGCGGAGCTGGAAGAACGCGTCGTCGAGCCGGGCGGCGGGGACGACGAGCACGGTCGCGCCCTGGCTCATCGTCTCGGCGATGAGGTCACTCGCTGCACGGGCGTCGCGCACGACGGGGCCGTCCTCGGCGGCGATGAAGCAACGGTGGCCTTCGATCTCACGCAGTTCGTCGGGCATGCGGAAGAATAGCGTGCCGATGTGGGCGCAACCTGCATACTGATTCGGGCGACCGCGCCGGATAGCGCGGAGGCGGACGCGGAGGTCGACATGGCGATGCGGATCCGGCGGGACAGCGAGATCCACGACGTGGAGGGCGGGTGGTTCCGGGCGCGGTGGCACTTTTCGTTCGACGACTACGCCGATCCGGAGAACGACAGTTTCGGGGCGATGCGGGTGTTCAACGACGACCGGTTGATCGCGGGGGCGATCTGGCCGATGCACCCACACCGGGACGTCGAGGGGCTGACGTACGTGGTGGAGGGGTTGTTCGGGCACCAGGACGACGTCGGCGGGGCGTACGGGCCGCTCGCGGCGGGGTCGGTGCAGCGGATGACGCTGGGGTCGGGGGCGAGGCACTCGGAGCAGAACGCATCGAAGGACGAGCCGATGCGGTTCATCCAGATCTGGATCCTGCCGGACACGGCGGGGCTGAAGCCGGAGGTGGAGCAGCGCGTGTTCACGCGGGCGGACCGGACGGACAGGCTGCTGAAAGCGTTCGGGCCGGCAGGCGGCGACTGGGTGACGATCCACCAGGACGCGTCGGTGTACGTGGCGTCGCTTTCGCCGGGCGTTGAGGTGGCGCACGCGATCGGGGACGGGCGCGGCGTGTACGCGTATCTGATCGAAG
The DNA here is from genome assembly GCA_963843685.1 of uncultured Chloroflexia bacterium. Classification (GTDB taxonomy): domain Bacteria; phylum Chloroflexota; class Dehalococcoidia; order DSTF01; family JACRBR01; genus DASQHL01. The sequence continues at coordinate 11,192 of CAWJLO010000022.1, read as the reverse complement.
GGGCGGCGACGTTCGATGGCGAAGACGTGGCGACGGGGGATGCGGCGAAGGTGACGGAGCAGCGCGGAGCTGCGGATCAGGGCGCGCGAGGCGAGCGAGCTGATCCTGGTCGACGTGCCGATGCAGTTCGAGGCGGTGGGGATCTGGAAGGGGCGGATCTAGCCGTTACGTCGCGGCGGCGGTCGTGATTGGTGACTGGTGACTGGTGGTGTCCCTAAGCGACCCAGAGGTGATGGTGGCGAGGGAAACTCATTTCGCTGGGGGAGCTCGCTAGCGTGATCATGAACGCCTCAACGTGCGTGTAGATCTTGTGGGCGGCCAGTTCGTCGTATCTTGCCCGCGCGTGCATTACGTGATTACGGAACGCATCTCGAAATCCGCTTAGGCTTGCCCGCGCATCGCCCAGGTACTGAACCCGCCGGTCACGTCTTAGCGTGCGGGGCTTCTTCCGAAGGCCATCGATCGCTTTGTCGATGTCTTGGATCAATTGTGTCCACTCGCGCGTCTTGACGTTCCCGATACGCAACATTCGGCAGAGCCTGTGTAAGGCAAGTTCTGAAGCGCGCATGAGGTGGAACACCGCACCCGTCCACTCATCAAGCGCCATCAACTGCGCGGCGTGCTCGATGTCGTAAGAAGCCTCCGGGAAGGCGTTCTTCACCTCCTCACCAAACGGGAGACGATTCTTGTAGAAGGCGGCCCGATCATCAGGAATCATGAGGAAAACCGGCCGTTGAAACTCCATCAGAACGTCATTCGATAGTTCCTTGAGAGTGTTCATTGCGGACATGTAGGTATAAGTCTTCAAGCCGTCTTCCTGCTCGATGTGATCCCACAATCTGCGGATCCGCTGACGCAAGAGATGGCTGATCGGCACCTGGGCAATGTTATTGACCATCTGCTCAACCACCCGATGAACCTCGCCGCGCATGTAATCGGAGAGAAGTTCGTTCTCGCCGCGAGCGCTCGCGATGTGATACGCGAGCGCCCCCGTCACGCCGCCGACATCGCGGTAGACAATCATGAATAGCGGCGCGTGAATCCTCAGCATGACGTCGAGACTCCAAGACACGAAACGGTTAACCATTGCGCTGAGTCAATTATGTTTAGCCGTCGGGTCGCTGGACAAGGTGCGGGGGCTGTTGCTGTGGCACTTCGTCGTCCGCGGCACGTTTCTGCGCCCGGCGGGAGACGCGAATCGATCCCGCGCGCGATGGCGGCTAATTCATCTCAGCGTGCGTCGCCGTTCGTCAGGCCGAGGTTGCCGCTGGAGCCGTAGCGAGCTCCGCCGCGATTTCGGCGCTGGACTTTACGATGGCCTCGACGTCCTCGGGGCGGGTGCGGAAGTTGGTGATGCAGGCGCGGAGGGCGGTGCGGCCGTCGCGGAGCTTCGCGTTGGAGATCATGGCGATGCCGCGGCGGTCGAGCTCGGCGATGACGCTGGTCTGGAGGGCTTCGAGCGCATCGCCGTGTACGCCTTCGGGCCGGACGCGCCAGCAGACGATGGAGAGGGTGCGCGGGGCGGCGAGCTCGAGGGTCGGCGTCGTGCGGACGAGCTCTTCCATGTAGGCGGCGAGGCGCATGTTGTAGTCGATCATCGCGGCGTAGCCGTCGCGGCCGAACGACTGGATGGCGAGCCAGACCTTGAGCGCGCGGTTGGGGCGGGAGTTCTCCGGAGAGCGCTCCAGGAAGTCGACGTGGCCGTCGCTGGGGACGGTTTCGAGATACGAGGCGTGGAAGCCGAACGAGCGCTCGAGGCGGCCGGGCTCGCGGACGAAGACGACGCCGGCATCGATGGGGGCGTACAGCCACTTGTGCGGGTCGCAGGCGACGGAGTCCGCGTCGGCGAGGGCGCGGAGTTCGGCGGGGCCGTCCGAGGCGAGGGCGGCGAATGCGCCGTACGCGCCGTCGACGTGGAGCCAGAGATCCTCGCGGTGGGCGAGCTCGACGAGCTGCGGAATCGGGTCGACGGCGCCGGTGCCGACGGTGCCGGCGGTGGCGACGACGGCGATCGGGAGGTCGCCGCGGGCGCGGTCTTCGGCGATCATCTGCGCGAGCGCATCGACGCGCATGCGGTAGTCGTCGTCAACGGGGACGGCGCGGATGGCGTCGCGGCCCATGCCGAGCAACTCGGCGGCCTGCTCGTGGCAGTAGTGGAGCTCTTCGCTAGCGTAGACGCGCACCCGCGGCGCGTGGCCTTCTGGGCCGCGCATGCCGTAGCGGCGGGTGTCCCATGGGGTCTTCACGTCGCGGGCGACGGCGTGGGCGACGATGTTCGCCATCTGGCCGCCGCTGACGAAGAGGCCCTCGGAGGTCTTCGGCAGGCCGAGCATCTCGGCGATCCAGCCGAGCGTCTGCACCTCGATCGCGGTGGCGGAGGGGGCGACGCGCCAGAGGCCGGTGTTCTGGTTGAGGGCGGCGGAGACGAAGCTTCCGAGAACGGAGACGGGCGCGGGCGCGCCCATGATGTAGGCGAGCCAGCGCGGATGGCCGTTGTAGGCGCCGCCGGGCAGGACGTCGCGCTCAAGTCTCCCGATCAGGTCGTCGAACGGGACGGGCGATGCGGGCAGGGGTTGGGAGAACAGGTCGCCAGGCAGGTCCGCGTCGGCCGGGGTTGGCGGCCGCTCCTTCCAGCCGGTGGAGGCGGATGCGACGACGTCGAGCAGGCGCGCACCGTCCTCTCGCCAACGCTCGGCGTCCCAATCGAAGCCGGCGGGCGGTTCGGCGAGGGCGCGGCGCAGGTCTGCCAATCGATCGCTCATGCTGTCCTCCGATCGCGAAGTCCGGCGAAGAGATCGTCCTCCGTATTGCCCGCAGGCACGAGGCTGTGCACGCGGTGAAAGGTGAGCTGACCCCACAACGCCTGATGGTACTCGTCGGGCAGGTCGAGCAGCTTCTGGTATCCGGGGAGCTGCGATCGGTGGCAGCGGATGGCGTCCCAGACGCGGCGCCAGTACTTCGACGTGTCGACCCACGTCGAGATGGTCCAGTCGGGCCAGGTGACGGCGGTACGGTCGTGGCCATCGATCCGCATGCGGAGCTCGCCGAAGGCGCGTTCGTACGCTATGCGGACCTCCTGGCGCCAGGCGAAGTAGTAGAGCTTCGGGACGGCGTGGGGCGGATCGCCGGTGTCGAGCTGGAAGTTCGCGTCGGCGGCGGCCACCAGTGCCGCGGTGGTGGCGCGGGTGGCCGCGATGTGGTCGGGATGTCCGTAGATGCCGTTGTGGTCGAAGGTGACGACGACGTCGGGCCGGATGCGGCGGACGTGGGCGACGACCTGGCGCAGGAGTTCGTCCTGGTCAGCGTGGTCGAGCTCGCCGTCGCGGTAGTCGAGCAGGGTGAGGTCGCTGACGCCGAGGACGGAGGCAGCGTCGTGCAGCTCACGCTCCCGGATGCGGCCGAGGGCTTCGGGGCCGGGGTTCTCCTCCGGCGGGCCGAACCAGCCGAGCTCGCCGCGGGTGGCGGTGACGACGTGGGTTTCGACGCCCTCGGAGGCGTACCGGGCGAGGATGCCGCCGAGGGCCAGCGACTCGTCGTCCGGGTGGGCGAGCACGCAGAGCAGTTTGAGCAGCATCGGTCACCTCGCTTCCCGTGGATGGGTTCGACTTCCACAACGAGTCTCGCAGGAACGGGAAGCGGGCGTATCGTGGAGACTACGGAGAATTTTGGGCGCGGGGGTACGGAGATTCCCCGGGCGTCGCGATGGGAGGTCGCCTGGCTAGGTTTGCGGCGCGGGCCCGGCGAACGTGGCCATCATCTCCTCGAGTGAGGGGAATTGCGCCATCTTGAGCGTGATTTCGTACATGGGCTTCGCCGCTTCGTCGCGGCGGCGGTGGTAGGCGACGAGGGCTTCTTCGAGCGGCTGCGCGCCCGACAGGCCGGCGTGCAGCGCTTCAGAGAGGAACTCGGCGTCGCGGAAAGCGTCGGCGATGCCGAGGCCCGTGACGAAGTCCTTGTGGTAGCCGGCGTCGCCGCAGAGCGCCCAGCCGGGGCCGTAGGGCTTGCGGAAGAAGTTGCGCGTATCGGCGGTGCCGGTCCAGCGCTCCTCGCGTTTGCCGGCGCGGACGCGGGCGGCGAACGCAGGGGCAGCGCGCTCGACGAGACGGTAGAAGTTGGCCTCGATGTCGGCGCGGTACTCGTGGAAGAAGTCGTGGGGAGCGCCGGCGCCGATGCAGGTGAGGGCGTCGTTGGTGGGGAAGGCGAGGACGCCGGCGCGGTCGGCGACGTAGGCCTCGGCGCCGTCCGGCAGCGGGACGCCGCTGAAGTAGGAGTAGTAGCCGCAGCTGTACGCGGGGTGCGCGTCGTACTCGGCGGCCGCGACGGCGCGCGCGACGAGCGAATGCTGGCCGTCGGCGCCGACGGTGACTCGCGCTCGCTCTTCCACGGCCGCTCCGTCCGGGCCGCGACCGCGCAGACCGACGACGGCGCCGTCTTCGAGGAGGATCTCGTGGACGGAGCAGCCTTCGCGGACTTCTGCGCCGGCTTCGCGGGCGGCGTCGACGAGGATCTTGTCGAGCACGGTGCGGCGGGGGCAGACGGCGTCGGGTAGCGCGGGGTCGCGCGGGGCGGGCATGGGGACGCCGCCGAGGTGGAGGGCGATGCCGGGGATCTTGGGGCAGTTGGTGGCGAGGACGCGGTCGTAGAGGCCCCACTGCTGGAGGCGCTGGACGCCGTCGGGCTGGATGTAGTGGGTGGACATGATGTCGCTCGGGAAGGTGGCGCGGTCTACGGCGAGCACGCGGTGGCCGTTCCGGGCGAGGAGCATGGCGAGAGGGGAGCCGGCGCAGCGTGTGCCTACGATGATGACGTCGTACATGGGGCCTCCGAACTGACGGGGTTTCGGGCGATCCTACACGCTCTCTATACAGATGTCTAGGACGTTTGTATAGATCGTGCTAGGATGGCCCCATGGGACATCGAGAAGACCTGCTGGAGGGGGCGAAGCGGTGCCTGCTCGAGAAGGGGTATGGGCGGACAACCGCGCGGGACATCGTGGCGGCGTCCGGGACGAACCTGGCGTCGATTGGCTACCACTACGGGTCGACGCAAGCGCTGCTGAACGCGGCGCTGGTGGAGGCGACGAAGGAGTGGGCGGCGGCGGCCGCCGGCATCGCGCCTCCGACGCCGGGCAGCGCGCCGGTCAGGTTCGAGGAGTTGTGGAGTGGCGTGATCGCGGGGGTGGGGCCGGCACGGGCGCTGTGGCTGTCGCACTTCGAGGCGATGCTGGTTGCAGAGCGCTCGCCGGAGCTGCTGGGGTTCTTGCGAGACGCGGAGGAGGAGGCGCGACTGGGGCTGGCGGCGGTGGCGGGGGCGGACGGGGAGGAGGCGCGCGCGGTGGGGTCGTTCTACCTGGCGGTGCTGCTGGGGACGGTGGTGCAGCATCTGCTCGATCCGGAGCGCGCGCCTTCGGCGGAGGATCTGGTGCGGGGGCTGCGGTGGGTGGCGGGGCGACAGGAGGTCGACGGATGAGGGGTGGTCTCGCGCTTGTGCCTGCGTTCGTGGCGGCGCCGCTGATCCGTCGATGGCATTTGCGGTGGGGCGCGACGGACAGCGAAGTGACGGCGGCGATGCCGGGCGACGACGTCGTGCCGGACGCGCGGACGAGCACGCGGGCGATCAGCATCGCGGCGCCGCCGGAGGCGGTGTGGCCGTGGCTGGTGCAGATGGGCCAGGATCGGGCGGGCTTCTACAGCTACGATCTGTTGGAGCGGCTGGCGGGGGCGAGGATCCACAACGCGGACGAGATCGTGGCGGAGTGGCAGACGCTGCGGCCGGGCGACCTGATGCGGACGTATCGATACGTGGCGCGGTTCGAGCCGCTGGGCTGGATCGTGGTGACGGTCGATGCGGAGCGCGCGCTGGTGGTACGGAATGTGAAGAGCACGTGGAGTTGGTCGCTGGTGCTGCAACCCGACGTGTCGGGCGGTTCTCGGCTGATCGCGCGGACGCGATCGGCGCGGATGGGACCCGTGAGCGCGGCGCTGGAGATGCTGACGGGCGAGCCGATGCACTTCGTGATGGAGGTGGGGGTGTTGCGGGGCGTGAAGCATCGGGCGGAGGGGCCCGGTGCCGAACTGAAGCGATCGCAGGCGGACGCCTGAGTCACGGTGCCGCGAGCGGGATAGGGCCGGCGGCGTAGTAGGCGGCGGCTTTCTGCTTGAAGAAGCCGCCGTCGTCATCGGCGTTGAGGGAGGGGGCGGTGTTGTTGTTGAAGGGTGCGGGGTTGGTGACGCCATCGTGGCGGGCGTCGCAGGCGCAGGTGGTGCCGTCGGCGCCGCCGCCGAAGATGAAGGCGACGACGCCGGCCTTGCGATAGGCGTCGAGGTGGGCGCGCGACGGCGTCGTCGAGCAGCCACTCCACGTGGTTGTCCTGGTAGTGGCCCCAGGTGTTGTCCATGGCGCGCATCTTCGTGTTGCCGAGGGGGATCTGCCAGAGGACGAGGCGCGGGTGCGACTTCGCGACGAAGGTCGAGAGGAAGCGGACGTGGCGGGCGTAGTCGTCGGGCCGTACCAGGCGTTGGGGTTGCCGAGGACGATCTGGCGGAAGGCGGCGTCGCGGTCGGGACCGTCGGTGAAGGCGACGTCGAACTTCGCGCCGAGCGAGGCGTAGAAGGCGGCGGCGCGCGTGGCGAGGGCGTCGACGTCGGCGGTCTTCTCGTAGAGGATGTCGTGCATCGTGCCCCAGATGCTCATGTGGTAGGCGACAAGGACGTTCGGGGCGTAGCGATCGCGGAGGCGGATGACGGCCTGCGCGAAGCCGGTGGCGTCGTTTGGGAGGCCGGCGAGCTCGGGCGCGCCGGAGGAGGCGACGCTGGCGGGGACGGTGCGGGCGTCGTCGTTGCGTGCGCGCTGCTCGATGTAGCCCCAGAGGTCGGGTTCGACGTGGAGGATGACGGTGGTGTTCGGGAAGGCGCCGGCGCGCTGGAAGAAGAGGCGGAGGTCGTCGTAGTAGGCGGCCATGGTGGCGCGATTGTTCAGGTTCGCGAGATTGGCGTCAGCTTCGCCGCGGGAGTCGCCTGGTGAGGACTGGAGGAGCTGGTAGTAGTCGAAGACGGGCGTGATGTGGTTGGCGGCGGAGTCCTGGACGTAGTAGGTGACGAAGGCGCCATCGGTGTTCCAGGTGGACCAGCCGTGACCGGTGTTGACGCCACCGGCGAGGTACTGGGATCGGAAGGCGAAGGGTGCGGTCGCGCGCATGGCGGCGGCGCCGCCGGGTCCGTCGGACATGCCGAGTTCGAGGTTGGTGCTGGGCCAGCGGGCGGGGAGGGCGGGGAGGCAGGAGGCGCCGAGGAGGGCGAGGGCGGCGATTGCGGCGAGCGGGATCGTGCGGGCGAGCGGGCGCTTCATGCGGATGTGCTCCGTTCGTCGGTCAGCGCAGGATGTTGGTTTCTCCCGACCCTCTTCGATCAGATTCGGACGGGGTTGGGGATCGTGGAGGCCCTCTCCCCGCCTTCGGCGACCCTCCCCCACGAAGGGGGGCGGGTGGGTGGCGGTGTGCGCCGGCGGTCGCGGGCGGGCGGTGCTCTGCGCCCCTACGTTCGTGCGGCGAGTTGGGCGAAGGCGGTGGGGGGTGGGCCGTCGGCGAGGCGGCGGCGGATGGTGTTGGCGCACTCTTCGGGGGTGAGGATCGATGTGTCGAGCTCGAAATCGTAGATGCCGGGGACGTGGACGGCGGCCTGCCAGCGGCGGACGGGCTCGGGGATGGGGTCGTCGGCGGTGCCGGTGACGTAGGCGCCTTCGCGGCCGGGCTGGCCGGCGTTGCGGCGCTGCATGATGGTTTCGATCGGGCAGCGGACGCCGATGAAGAGGGCGGGGAGGCCTTCGAGCCGGCGGGCGCAATCGATCAGCACGTGCTGGTAGTCGGCGTGGTGGCCGACGTCGACGACGACGTTGAGGCCGAGGCGGCTGTGGGCGGCGATCGATTCGTAGAGGGCGGCGTAGAGCTGCGGGATCCAGGGGACGGCGGGGTGGTCCGGCTCGCCGGGTCGGAGGCCGATGCCGGGGTGGAGGCGCTTCGGCGTGACGTGACGGACGAAGACGTCGACGCCAAGGTTGAGCCAGGGGTCGTCGAACGTGTCCTGGATTGCGGCGACGATGCTGGACTTGCCGGAGCGCGGGGCGCCGTTGAGGACGACGATGCGGCCGGGTCGTTCTGGCACGACGACATTTTACGGGGCGACGACCGCCGACGGGCGCTGCGATATGCTGCGCGCGGAGGGAGCTGTGATGCCAAAGTTTGAGTTCGAGCGGGAGGCGCGGACGCCGCATTCGGAGAGCTACGCGGTGGAGGCGGACGGGGAGTCGGTGGGGCGGGTGGACGTGCATTTCGTGCCGGGCGGGCCGGCGCACGCGACGCTGTGCGTGCCGGAGGAGTACGACGACGAGGAGATCCAGGAGCTGATCGGCGAGGTGGACGAGCGCATCGTGCTGACGGCTGACGCGGAACGGGCAGACTTCATCGTGACGGTGTGGCGGGGATCGTCGGGCGGGGTGTACTCGGAGGATGAGGAAGACGAGGAAGAGGAAACGGTGGGCGGGAACGGCCGCGTCTCGTAACGGCCGGCGAGCGAGCCGGACGCGGCGGTGTCGGGAGATCGGCCATTGAACGGCGCGGGGACTTTGTTGTTGAAGCAGCCGGCGGCATGGGTGCCAATGGCGCTGTCGCTGGCGGCGCTAGGGGTCGTGCTGGGCTACGTTTCGGTGTTCGGCGCGGTGCATCATGAGGATGAGGTTGCCGCGGCCCGCGTCTGGCAGTTGCTGATGGTGGGGCAGTTGCCCGTGATTGCCGTGTTCGTCTTCAGCTCCATGCGGACAAGACCAAGGCAGGCGGGGTTGATCCTTCTTCTCCAAGCGGGGCTGGCGCTGATTGCGGCCGCGCCCGTATTCATCCTGGGACTCTAGCGACGAGATCGTGGAACGCGGGAGAAACGAGAGGCGAGTGGGGCGCTAGTCGCGGGAGGCGGTGACGGCGGCCTGCTCGTCGAGTTGGGCGAGCCAGGTATGGTACTGGTCGAGCTTGCGTTCGAGGTTTGACTTCATCTCCTGAAGAGCGGCGAGCTTCTGGTCGATCATGGCGACCTGACGCTCGGTGACCTCCCTGGCCTTCGCGAGCTTTGCGCGCCGTTCGGAGACCTCGGCGTCCTTGCGGTACTCGGCGCGGATCTGCGTCTTGACCTCTTCGGCCTCGACCATCTCCTTGATATCGGCCAGGGTGAAACCGAGCAGCGTCTGGAGGCGCTTGATGCGCTCGACGCGCTGGACGTCGTCCTCGGAGTAGAGGCGGAAGCCGCCGTCGAGGCGGGAGGGGGGCTTGAGCAGGCCCTTCTCCTCGTAGAAGCGGAGCGTGCGCTGCGTGACGCCGGTGCGCTCGGCGACCTCGCCGATCTGAAGGTACGCCTGTTCGTCAGGCGGAGCTTCGGCGAGAGGGGTGCGGCGTGTGCTCATCTTCACAATCCTGCCTGCATTGTACCGTCTCACAACCTGACGCGCACGTCAAGGTTAAGCATGCATCGATCGCGTTAACGGTTGGATCATGCGGGGGGGCGTCTGGGACGGTGGCGGCGGTAGTTGACGGCGAACAGGTTGACGAGAGTGGCGCCGGCGAGGAAGCCGCCGATGTGGGCGAAGTAGGCGACGCCGCCGCCGGCGCCGACGGCGTTCGGGCCGAGCGAGGAGACGCCGTTGAAGAGCTGCACGACGTACCAGAAGCCGATGAGGACGAAGGCGGGGACGGGGAAGGGGATGAAGAAGAAGATGGGGATGATGACGGCGACGGTGGCGCGGGGGAAGAGGACGATGTAGGCGCCCATGACGCCGGCGATGGCGCCGCTGGCGCCGATGGCGGGGGTGAGGCCGCTGGCATCGATGTACATCTGGGCGAAGGCGGCGATCGTGCCGACGAGGAGGTAGAAGACGGCGTAGAGCGCGTGGCCCATGGCGTCCTCCACGTTGTCACCGAAGATCCAGAGAAAGACCATGTTGCCGAGGATGTGGAGCCAGCCGCCGTGGATGAACATGGCGGTGAAGATGGTCCATGTGGGGTGGGGCTGCTCCGCGCAGATGCGGCTGTGCGCCTGCAGGACGTGATGGCCGAACTGGTCGAGGGTGCAGGCGGGGATGTTGCCCCAGTGGTAGATGAAGACGTCGAGCTGGGTGTAGCCGGTGCCGGCGGCCTGGTGGCTGAGCGAGAACTCGTAGAAGAAGACGACGAAGTTGATGGCGATGATGGTCAGGTTGACCCAGGGGAAGGTGCGCGAGCGGACGCTGTCGTAGATGGGGATCATGCGGGACGGGGATCCGTGGGCGGCGCGCCGAGCGACTCGAGCGGGACGGCGCCGAGCGACTTCAGCTCAAGGGCGAGGCCGGCGGTGAGGTAGAAGACGCGATCGGCGCGGGCGGCGAATGCGCGGTTGACGCCGCCGAGGGCGTCGCGGAAGAGGCGGCCGAGCGGGGTGGGAGGGACGACGCCGAGGCCGACCTCGTTGGTGACGGCGATGACCTCGCCGTCGTGCGCGGCGATGCGCTCCAGCAACGCTGAGGCGCGATCGGCGATCGCGTCGACAGCGGCTGCGCCGCGTTCGGCAGGGACGTCGTCGCTCTCGCCGACGGCGGCGAGCAGGAGATTGCTCGCCCATAGCGTGAGACAGTCGATGACGACGCAGGCGCCGGGTCGGGCGTGGGCGTCGAGCGCCCCACGAGATTGGCCGTGGCTTCGACGGTGGTCCAGGAGGCAGGGCGGGCGGCGCGATGGGCGTCGACGCGCCGGCGCATCTCGTTGTCGAGGGGCTGCAGGGTGGCGATAAAGAGGACGTCACGGCCGGTGGCGATCGCGAGTCGCTGGGCGAGATCGCTCTTGCCGCTGCGTGCGCCGCCGAGGATGAGCGTGAACATGCGGGAAGTGTAAGCGGTGATCGATCAGCGAAGCAGCCATGGCTTCAGCCAGCCGCGGTTGGCGAGGGCAGCGACGAAGAGAAGCAGTAGCGCCTCGGTGATCTCGATCGTGGCGCCGCAGAGGTCGCCCGTCATCCCACCGACGGCGCGTTTCGCGACGAAGCCGCAGGACCACGCGCACCCGCCGACGAACGCGAGCACGATCAGGCCGCCGGCGCCGAACAGCGCGATCGCGGCGATGGCGGCTGTGATCGCGCCGGCGATCGTCGCTGCGGGCCAGGCACGATCGTGGAAGTCCGCGC
>CAWJLO010000021.1:0-73842 GCA_963843685.1 uncultured Chloroflexia bacterium | reverse complement strand
GCACGCCGTGGGAGATGATGTCAAAGACGGCGGAGCGGGCCTGGGCGCGTTCGAGTACCTCGCGGACCTTCTCCGCCGGCGCGTCGCTCTTGACCGTGAAGGTGACGCGGACGGCCTCGAAGCCGTTACGGACGTCGTCGGAGAGGCCGAGGGCGCCGCGGACGTCCATGTCGCCTTCGAGTGTTGATTCGACCTCCTGCAGCTCGACGCCGCGCGCCGCCGCGACGTAGACCAGCGACGTGGTGAGGCAGGCGGCGAGGGCGTGGAGGGCGGCCTCGGCGGGGTTGGGGCCGGTGTCCGTGCCAAGGAGGACGGCGGGCTCACCGGCGTCGACGACGAACGGCTGCTGGCGCGAGTCGTCCTCACGGCCGGCGCCGTGGAGGCCCTGTATCGTCGTGCGGTTGTGCGCGCCGCCGATCCACCTGTTGCGGGCGCGGAACTGGAACTTCCCGAGAGCGGGCTGCTGCTTGATGGCGTCGAGCGTGCCGAAGAGCTGGTCGACGTTGACGCCGTTGCGGATGCGGGCGGCTTCTGCGGTGGTCATGTCTCTGATTCCTTTCGTCTACGTTGAGGGTGGCGCCGGCGCTTCGTGTTTTCGCGGGGTCGGCCAGCGTTCGGCTGCCGCGAGCGGACGGTTGGTTGCTGGGCCCGAGGTCACCTCCCTTCCGCGATGGTGGCGGGGGGCGCGCCGGCGCTCCGTCGCACCGGGGTCGCGAGGCGCGCGGCGAGGTGGCGGAGGCCGCCGCCGTACATGACGAGCGCCACGCCAGCGATGACCAGGCCGAAGCCAGCGACCGAGCGGGGGTGCACGGGCTCGCCGAGGACGATGTAGGCCAGCGTCACGCCGGAGACGGGGACGATGTACGTAACGAGGGAGGCCCGGACGCTGCCTGCGACGGCGACGGCGCGGAAGTAGGCGACGCGGGCGAGGCCGGTGGCCATCATACCTATCCACAGCAGCGCGATGACGCCGCGGAGATCGAGGCCGGAAAGAGCGTGCGCGCCGTCAGCGGAAGCAGCGAACGGCAGCACGATGAGGGCGCCGACGGCGAGCTTGGACGCGTTGAGCGTGGCAGCGTCGAACTGCTTCAGGGCGCGACGGGCGTAGACGGCGGCGGCGGCGTAGAGCATGGCGGCGAGGACGACGGCACCGGAGCCAGCGGAGGGCGTCGCCAGGCCACCGGCGCTGTCGCTGCCGGCGATGACGGCAACGCCAGCGAGGCCGGTGGCGAGGCCGAGCAGCTTCGGGAGCGAGAGCGACTCATCGCGGGAGAGGAGCCAGGCGAAGAGGGCGGTGAAGAGCGGCATCGTGGAGACGAGCACGGCGGCGGTGCCGGCGTTGATGCGGGTCTGGCCCCAGGAGACGAGGAAGTAGGGGATGACGGCATCGGCCAGGGCGAGGACGGTGGCGTAGCGAAGGAGGGCCCGGGAGAGGCGGGGAGGGCGGCGCCTGATCAGCATGAAGGCGGTGACGGCGACGGCGCCGAGCAGCAGACGCAGCGTGACGAAGTGCGCGATGCGCATCTCGCCGACGAGGATCTTCGTGCAGAGGAATGCGGAACCGAAAATCACGCCGGCGACGACGATGGCGACGGTCGAACTGGACTGCCCACGGGTGAGACGAGCGAACATGACGATCCTCCTAGAAGGTCTGCGGCGACATGCCGAGCGTGAGCGCGCCAATGTACTCGAACGCCAGGTTCGCGCCGAGCGGGTGCATGAACGCGCCGGCGCGGGCGTCGCGGTACATGCGGGAGAGGGGATTCGCGTTTGACTAGCCGGCGCCGCCGGCGATGGCCATGGCGCGATCGGCGATGCGCACGGCGGCGGCGTTGATGAAGGTCTTGGCGACCTGCACCTCGGCGAAGACGGCGTGCGCCTCCTCGAGCGTGCCGCGATTGACGGGGTGGACGGCGTGGTAGTCATCGACGGCCGAGAGCCCGCGGGCGAACATCGCGCGGGTGGCGGCGAGGTCGATGGCGTTCTCGGCGGCAAGGTGCACAGCGGTGGGGCGGACGACGCCGTCGCCGTGATCTTCGCGGCGCGCGGCGACCGCGGCGACGGAGCGTGCGTGCGCGGCCTCGGCCACGCCGACGGAGGCGGCCGTGTGAGCGATGCCGGACTCGAGCATCGCCTCGAGCAGTTCTGAGGACAGGATGCCGGCGGGTGCGCCACGGCCGGGTCCGCGGCCGGGGAGAAGCGTGTCCTCGAACACGACGGAGACGCTGCCGGAGGCACGCATCCCCATGGCGTTCCAGTCGTCGTTGACGGTGACGCCGGGGGCGCCGGCGGGGATGATGGCGTAGGCGTAGCGCTCGACGCCATCTTCGTCGGTGTAGTTCATGGAGGCGGCGAAGTGGGTCGCGGCGGGCGCCATGCTGGAGAAGACCTTTCGGCCGTTGATCACCCAGCCGTCGGGGGTGCGCGTTGCCCGCGTGCGCTGGCGCAGGAGGTCCTGATCCGGCTCGCTGACGGCGGCAGCGATGGCGGCGCGCTGTTCGACGAGCCCGCGGATCACGCCGGCGACGGCGTCGGAGCGGGCGCGGTCCTCGCGGTTGCAGGCGACGCGGTACTGGCGCAGGTACTGGATGAGGGTGAGCAGGTGCATGTTCACGCCGAGCACGACGGACGGATCGCCTTCAGCGATGCGGCTGGAGGCGACGAAGACGTCGTGGACGGACGCAACGCCCATGCCGCCCAGCTCGACCGGGACGGGAGCGTAGAGGAAGCCGCTGTCGCGCAGCGCCTCCAGGTGCTCGAGCGGGAAACTGGCGTCGGCGTCGTGCTCGGCCGCCGCGCCGGCGAAGTCCCGAGAGAACTCCTCCGCCATCGTCACCAGCTCCGCGCCTTCCCGGGTGCGTGCCTGAAGCTTGCCGGTCATGTCGCACGTCCTTTCCTCGTGTCGGGCCGCGTCCGCAGGCCCTGAGACAACGGTAGGATTCGCGGGGCCGCGCTACTTGGAGGAGAGGTGGAGGTCCGCTGGAGATTTGTTGGAGATGCCGGGCGGCAGGCGATTGAAATATGCTTACCTCACCGAGGGCCAGGCAGGGCCGGCGCGCGTCCGATAGGGCAGCCGCGACGTACAGCCCATCGGGCGGTCATCGAGAGAGCCGGCGGGGCGCATGACGATCTACGCATTCGATGAGTTCGAGCTGGACACGGCGCTCTACGAGCTGCGACGTCGCGGTGCGCGGGTCGCGATGGAGCCGCAGGTCTTCACGGTCCTCGCATACCTGATCGAGAATCGCGACCGGGTCGTGACGAAGAGCCAGCTCATCGACCATGTCTGGCCCGAGCGGTTCATCAGCGAGGCGGCGCTCACGAGCCGGCTGATGGCCGCGCGCAAGGCGGTGGGCGACAGCGGCCAGGCGCAACGCTACATCCGGACAGTGCACGGACGCGGGTACCAGTTCGTGGCGGCGGTGCGCGAGAGCGGCGAGCCGGCGCCGAACGCGGCCACGGAAGCGGTGAGCGCCGGGGAGGCCGCGGGCGCGGCGGGATTCGCCGACACGCAGGACATTCGCTTCTGCAAGACGCCGGACGGGGTGCGCGTCGCGTACGCCACGTCGGGGACGGGGTCGCCACTGGTGAAGGTGGCGAACTGGCTGAGCCATCTGGAGTTCGACTGGCGGAGCCCGGTGTGGCGGCACTGGATCTCTGAGTTCTCGCGGCACCACACGCTCGTGCGTTACGACGAGCGTGGCTGCGGGCTCTCCGACCGGGACGTCGAAGACTATTCGGTGGAGGCGTGGACGCGCGACCTGGAGTCGGTGGTCGACGCGCTGGGGCTGGAGCGGTTTCCGCTGATGGGGATCTCGCAGGGCGGACCAGTGGCGATCACGTATGCGGTGCGGCACCCGGAGCGCGTGTCGCAGCTGATCCTGTACGGCACGTACGTGCAGGGGCGGAAGCTGCGCGGGAAGACGCGGGAGCAGATCGAGGAACAGGAGGCGCTGGCGACGCTGATGCGGATCCGCTGGGGGCTGGACGATCCGTCCTTCC
Organism: uncultured Chloroflexia bacterium; assembly: GCA_963843685.1. Taxonomy (GTDB): domain Bacteria; phylum Chloroflexota; class Dehalococcoidia; order DSTF01; family JACRBR01; genus DASQHL01. Next base: position 69,840 of record CAWJLO010000021.1, on the reverse strand, counting down.
GGGCGATGTTCGCGGCGGAGTTCATTCCGGGCGCCAGCGAAGAGGAGAAGCGCTGGTTCAACGACCTGTGCCGGGTCTCGACATCGCCGGAGGGGGCGGAGCGCTTCTACCGCGCGTTCGGCATGATCGACGTGAGCAACCTGCTATCGCGCGTGTCGACGCCGACGCTGGTGGTGCACGCGACGGAGGACAAGCGGATCCCGATCGAACAGGCGCAGAAGCTGGCGGCGGAGATCCCGGGGGCACGATTCGTTGCGCTGGAGGGCCAGAATCACATCCTGCTGGAGAGCGAGCCTGCGTGGCCGCGATTCGTCGCGGAGATCCGCAGATTCCTGGGAGTGCGGCGTGAGGCTGAGCGCGAGACGGCGACGGTGCACACGATCCTCTTCACGGACCTGGAGGACTCGACGGGGCTGACGCGCCGGCTCGGGGACCGGGCGTCTCGCGAGCTGTTCCGCCAGCTGGAGGTGGAGATCCGCGGGCTGGTGTCGATGCACGGGGGCGGCGACGTGAAGGGCCTGGGCGATGGGATCATGGCGTCGTTCAAGGTGCCGACGCGGGCGCTGGAGTGCGCCGTGGCGATCCAGCGGGCGGCGGAGCGGCTGGCCGAGCTGCGGGGGACGCAGCTGCGCGTCCGGGTGGGGCTGCACGTGGGTGAGGCGATCGCGGAGGCAGGCGACCTCCACGGCATAGCAGTGATCACGGCGTCGCGCATCGTCGACGCAGCCCGAGGCGGCGAGATCCTGGTGTCCGACGCGGTGCGCCAGTTGGCGGCGTCGCGGGGGTTCGCGTTCTCGGCGACGCGCGAGTTCGTACCGAAGGGGTTCGACGAACCGGTGCGCGTGCACCAAGTGGAGTGGGCGGCGTAAGCGCTGGATCCGCGCGGGTGGCCGGTAGGATCGGGCGCTCGTACACTTCGGTGGATGAGTGAGAAGAATCCGGCGGCGCTGACGCGCCTGTTGAAGCAGCTTGACCTGGAGCGGCTGGACCGCGACCTGTTCCTGGGCGACCCGGGCGAGGGCGAGTTCCGGCTGTTTGGCGGGCTGGTGGCGGCGCAGTCGGTGATGGCGGCGTACCGGACGGTGGAGGAGGGGGCGCTGCACTCGCTGCACGCGTACTTCCTGCGGCCGGGGAAGCACAACGTGCCGATCCGCTACGTGGTGTACCGGATCAGGGACGGTCGCAGCTTCACGACGCGCGACGTGGTGGCGTACCAGTCCGGCGAGGCGATCTTCAACCTCTCGAGCAGCTTCGTGAAGCCCGAGGAGGGGATCACGCACCAGGAGCCGATGCCGGACGTACCGGGACCGGACGGACTGCCGCAGTGGGAGTTCGGCCGGCCGGACAGGCCGGAAGAAGCGGCCATGATGAAGCGAATGACGCGGTTCGACGCGATCGAGATGCGGTCGGTGGACAAGTATGACGCGCCGCCGGGGCCGACGCCGCGCCGCCGCGTGTGGACGCGCGTGCGGGGGACGCTGCCGGAGGACCCGGCGATCCACGCGGCGATGATCACGTACGCGAGCGACCGCGGGCTGATCGCGACGGCGCGCTTTTCGCACGGGATCCAGCGGGACATGCGGGCTTCGGCGAGCCTGGACCACGCGCTGTGGTTCCACCGGCCGCCAAGGTTCGACGACTGGCTGCTGTTCACGAGCGAGAGCCCGGTGGCGCACGCGGCGCGGGCGTTGATCCTGGGGCAGATGTACCGGCAGGACGGGACGCGCGTCGCGTCGGTGGTACAGGAGGGGCTGATCCGATCGGCGCCGCCGCAACGGCCTCGGACCTGATCCTCAACGCGCTCGGCCGTTCTGCTTGCTACGATGGGCCGTTATGACGACAACCACTGACGCGGTCGAGCTGATCACGCGGAACCTGGAAGAGGTGCTGACGCGGGAGGACCTGCAGCACCTCGTCGACAGCGGGACGCCGCTGCGGCACTACATCGGCTTCGAGATCTCCGGGAAGATCCACCTGGGGACGGGGCTGGTGTGCATGTCGAAGGTGAAGGACTTCGTCGACGCGGGCGTGAGCTGCACGATCTTCCTCGCGGACTGGCACTCCTGGATCAACGACAAGCTGGGCGGCGACCCGGAGACGATCCGTCGGATCGCGGTGGGATACTTCCAGGAGGGGCTGAAGGCGTCGTTCCAGGCGCTTGGCGGCGACCCGGCGAAGCTGAACTTCGTGCTGGGGACGGACCTCTACCACCACAACGACGACTACTGGGCGACGCTGATCGACGTGGCGAAGAATACGTCGCTGGCGAGGATGCAGCGCAGCATCACGATCCTGGGGCGGCGCGAGGGCGAGTCGGTGGACTTCGCGAAGCTGATCTACCCGCCGATGCAGGTGGCGGACATCTTCATCCAGGGGATCAACATCGCGCACGCGGGGATGGACCAGCGGAAGGCGCACGTGATCGCGCGGGACGTGGCGGCGAAGATGCGCGTGTCGCCGCTGCGCGACGGGCAGGGCAGGCACGTGAAGCCGGTGTGCGTGCACCACCCGCTGCTGTTAGGGCTGAAGAAGCCGTCGATGTGGCCGCCGCCGGAGACGGACCTGTCGGACTTCTGGGCGTCGATGAAGATGAGCAAGTCGGACAAGCACTCGGCCCTCTTCGTGCACGACACGGAGGAGGAGATCCGGGAGAAGGTGCGGCGCGCGTTCTGCCCGCCGGACTCCGCCGAGTTCAACCCGATGCTGGACTGGGTGCGGAAGCTGATCTTCGCTCGGGACGGCGAGTTCCGCGTCGAGCGGTCGCCGCAGCACGGCGGACCGCTGCGGTTCACGGCGCCGGAGGAGGCGAACGAGGCGTACCTTTCGGGCGGGCTGCACCCGGCGGACCTGAAGAACGGCGTTGCGGACTGGCTGGTCGGGGCGCTGGAGCCGGCGCGGAAGGCGTTCGAGCAGCCGGAGCGGCGGGCGCTGCTGGAGGAGCTGGATACGCTGGGCGGGCGGTAGGCTGGTCGGCTACGACGGCACAGGCAGGGCGCCGGTGCGTGTGCACCGGCGCCCGTTTGCGTTTACCTGAGTCGATCGGCGTCTAGTCGCCGCCGCCGGGAGGGCGGCCGCCGCCGAAGGGGGGTGGGGGCGGGCCGGGAGGGCCGTCGCCGCGCGGGGGACGCCTGTCGCGGAGGCCGCCGTCGGCGCTGCGTTCGGGTCGACCAGCGCCACCACCGCCGTTGCCGCCGCGGCCGCCGTAGCCACCGCCACCGCTGCGCGGGCCTCGGTCACCACCACCGCCGCCGCGGTAGCCACCGCCGCCGCCGCGACCACCACGGTCGCCGCCGCCGCGGCCTCCGTAGCCGCCACCACCGCCACGACCACCACGGTCGCCGCCGCCACCACCGCCGCCCGGCCGGCTCTCACGCTCGGCCTTCTGGCGCGCGACGACGGCCGACGGGTCGGTCTCGCCGGCGAGGACGGCGCGGCGGGAGAGGTTGATGCGGCCCATGGAGTCGATCTCGGTGACCATGACCATCACCTCATCGCCGACCTGCACGACGTCCTCGACGGACGGCACGCGGAAGTCGGCGAGCTCCGAGATGTGGACGAGGCCGTCCTTGCCGGGCGCGATCTCGACAAAGGCGCCGAAGTTCATGATGCGGGCGACGCGGCCGGTGTAGATCTGGCCGACCTCGACGTCCTTGGTCATGCCCTCGATGATGTCGATGGCCTTGCGGGCAGACTCTTCGTTGGTGGCGCCGATGAAGACGGAGCCGTCGTCCTCGATGTCCACCGTGCAGCCGGTCTCCTCGATGATGGAGCGGATGACGCGGCCGCCGGGGCCGATGACGGTGCCGATCTTTTGGGGGTCGATCTGGAGGCGGTACATGCGCGGGGCGTAGGGCGACATCTCCGAGCGAGGTTCGCCGATAGCCTCGAGCATCTTGCCCATGATGAACATGCGGCCGTCGCGCGCCTGGGCGACGGCGTTGCGCATGACTTCCATGGGGATGCCCTGGATCTTGATGTCCATCTGGAGGGCGGTGATTCCCTCAGCGGTGCCGGCGACCTTGAAGTCCATGTCACCCATGGCGTCTTCGAGGCCGGCGATGTCGGTCAGAACCTTGTAGGTGCCGTCCTCGCCCATGATGAGGCCCATCGCGACGCCGGCGACGGGAGCGGCGATGGGCACGCCGGCGTCCATGAGGGAGAGTGTGCTGCCACAGACGCTGCCCATGGACGTGCTGCCGTTGCTCGAGAGCACTTCCGACACGACACGAAGCGTGTACGGGAACTCCTCCACGGTGGGGAGCACGGGCACGAGCGCGCGCTCGGCGAGGGCGCCGTGGCCGATTTCGCGGCGGCCGGCGCCGCCCATGCGGCCGGTCTCACCGACGGAGTACGGCGGGAAGTTGTAGTGGTGCATGTAGCGCTTGCTGTCGACGGGCGACAGCGTGTCGAGACGCTGCGCGTCGCCGACGCCGCCGAGCGTGGTGATGCTCATCACCTGCGTCTGGCCGCGGGTGAAGAGGCCGGTGCCGTGGACGCGCGGGAGGACGCCGACCTCGCAAGAGATGGGGCGAATGGTGGTGTGGTCGCGGCCGTCGGGGCGGCGGTCGTGCTTGAGGATGGACTCACGCACGGTCTTCTTGACGAAGGCGTCGAGCGCTTCGCCGACGGCCTTCTCGGTGTACTCGGCGCCGAACTTCTCGGTGAGGCGCGCCTTGTGGTCGTCGAGGGCGCCCTGACGCTCGTCCTTGGCGAGGTCGAGGAACTCCTCGACGTTGCCTTCGAGCTCGGCGAAGACGAGCTTCTTGAGGTCTTCGGGGACGATGGCGGGCGTGAACTCCCACTTGACCGGCCGGATGGCGGCGATCATCTCGTCCTGGAGCTCGATGAGGACCTGGTTCTGCTGCTGGGCGAACTCCATGGCGCCGAGGATGATCTCCTCGGGGGCCTCATTGGCGCCGGCTTCGACCATCATGATGGCGTCGCGCGTGCCGGCGACGACGATGTCGATCTGGCTGTTCTCGAGCTGCTCGAACGTCGGGTTGACGACGTACTGACCCTCGATGTAGCCGACGCGGACGGAGCTGACGGGACCGGCGAAGGGGATGTCGGAGATGGAGAGCGCGGCGGAGGCGCCGACCGTGCCGAGCACGTCGGGGTCGTTCTCCTTGTCGACGGCCATGACGGTGATGACGATCTGGACGTCGTTGCGCATGCCCTTCGGGAAGAGCGGGCGGAGCGGACGGTCGGTGAGACGGGCGCTCAGGATGGCTTCGGTGCTGGGGCGTCCCTCGCGACGGAAGAAGGAGCCGGGGATACGGCCGGCGGCGTACATCTTCTCCTCGAAGTCAATGGTGAGGGGAAAGAAGTCCATGCCGGGGCGTGGCGTGCGCGCCATCGTGGCAGTGCAAAGGGCGACGGTATCGCCGTAACGGATCATGACGGCGCCGCCGGCGAGATTGGCGACGCGCCCGGTCTCGATGCTGAGCGTCTTGCCGCCGAACTCGCGTTTGAACGTTCTTACTTCAGGCATGCGTAGAGGATCCTCCATCCTTCGTGGGGTGCGCAGGCTGTATGTTCGCCTGTCGTTAGTGTGTTGATCTGCAAAGGCAGCGGCCGATCTCCGGGCTGCGTCGACGACTCGAGGAAGGTCTCGTTGGAGGGGGGCCCGATGTCCGAGGGCCCGTTCCGCTCGCCTGATGCTCGAGGGTGACTGTTCTCTCTTCTCTTCCGTCACAGTGCGCCCGGGTCCCTGACCCGTGGCGAAATGAAAGGGCCCCGCCGGGAGATTCCCCTACTTGCGGAGGCCGAGCTTGGCGAGGATCACGCGGTAGCGTGTCACGTCCTTCTTGTTGAGGTAGGCGAGCTGCCGGCGCCGCTGCCCAACGAGCTTCAGGAGCCCGCGCTGGGTGTGGAAATCGTGCCGGTGGGTCTTGAGATGCTCGGTGAGGCTGTTGATGCGCTCGGTGAGGAGGGCGATCTGAACCTCGGCGGAGCCGGTGTCAGTCTCGTGACCTTTGTGGGTGCGGATGATGTCCGCTTTGGTTTCGGTAGCCAACGCCATATCGCCGGAAGCATAGCAGGGAGGGGTTGGGGAGGCAATGAGGGGCCTTGAGGCGGGGGATTGGAGTCCGGCTCACTGGGGCGGCGCTGCACCGCCGGCGGCGGACTGGTCGTGGACGGTGGCGTGGAGGACGTCGATGACCTCCATGCGGTAGGCCTCGCGCAGTTGGTCGCGGTAGTCCTCCGGGTGCTTGCAGGGGGCGACCATGGTGCGGAGGACGATGACGCTGTGGTCATCGCCGGTGTCGCGGAACTCGGCGAGGGCGTTGACGTAGCCGTGCTTGTTGCAGACGGTCTCCTTGAGGCGAACCTCGATCGTGAAGGAGAAGAAGGGCGGGTCGGGCGTGCGGAAGGTGCGGCCGAGCTGGTCGACGTGGGCAGTGTTGAGGGCGAGGATGAGGTTGTCCTTGGGAACGTTGAACTGGAAGACGTTGGCGGGGTCGCTCTCGCCGTACGCGAGCCCGTACTCCAGCGGAACCTGTGACGTGGCGGCGAAGGCGAAGAGGGCGAGCAGCATGACGGCGGGAGCGGCGGCGGTGCGCAACGAGCGTCCGGGGCGTACGGCGGAGGCGTGACGGGCGTAGATCGCGGAAGCGGGCAGCACGGCGAGGGCGAGCAGGTCGGTGGGATCGACGACGCGGCCGAGGGTGAGCGGCGATTCCGCGTTCCAGGCGTCGAGGAGGGGCTGCGAGAGCGGCGACTTCCAGAGGGCGAAGGCGAGCGCGGCGGCGACGTAGATCATGCGTCCGCGGCGGGGCGCGATCACGCACCAGAACATCGGGAAGATCCAGAGGCCGGCGAGGTCCGAGAGCTTGCCCGTGATGAAGCCCGGGTAGGCGTGCTTAAGGACGAGGTCGTTCAGCAGCAGCAGCGTGAGGCCGACGAGAAAGCCCGGGGACGTGAGCAGCCACCACGGGCGAGGCGGGCGCTGGTGTTGCATGGCCGTCATCGTACACCGACGACGCTGGAGCGTCTCTGGCTACACTGGCGCCGTGAGCGTGGCGATCGTAACGGACAGCACGGCGTGCATCCCGCCGGAGGTGGCGGAGCGCTACGGCATCGAGGTGGTGCCGCTGCACCTGATCTTCGGCGGGCGGACGTTCGTCGATTCGCTGCGGACGGACACGTCGGAGTTCTACGAGCTGCTGCGGACATCGAGCGAGCGGGCGACGACGGCGGCGCCTTCGCCGGGGATGTTCATCAAGGCGATCGAGGCGGCGGCGAGGCGCGCGGACGCCGTGCTGTGCATCACGGTCTCGGCGCAGTTCAGCGCGATGTACGACTCTGCGCGGCAGGCGATCGAGCTGGCCAAGGCGGAGGCGCCGGCGAGCGAGATCCGGCTGCTGGATTCGCGGAACGCGGCGATGGCGCAGGGGTTCGTGGTGATCGAGGCGGCGCGGGCGGCGGCGACGGGAGCGGGGATCGACGCGGTGATCGCGCGGGCGGAGGAGATGTCCGGGCGCGTGACGCTGCTGGCGATGCTGGACACGCTGACGTATCTCGCGCGCGGCGGCAGAGTGCCGCGAGTAGCAGCGTGGGCGGCGGGGATGCTGCAGGTGAAGCCGATCGTGCGGTTCAACGCGTCCGACATCAAGCTTGTGGCGCGAACGCGGACGCGGCGGCGGGCGCTAGACCGGATGGCGGAGCTGGTGACGGCAGCGGCGGGAACGTCGAAGACACACCTGGCGGTGCACCACGCCAACGCAGCATCGGATGCGGAGTACGTGCTGCGGGCGGTGGAGGGGCGCCTCGACCTGGCGGAGTCGTACGTCACCGAGTTCACGCAGGTGATGGGGGCGCATACCGGGCCGGGGTTGGTGGCGCTGGCGTGGTGGTGCGAGGGGCCGGCGGCGGATTGACGCGCGCGGTGTGTTTGCATAACGGTCGACGGCTATAATGGCGAACCGTGGGGAGAGCGGAGCCTCCGCAAGCAGCGTCATCGAACTGGCGAAGCCACTGCCGCAACCGCGGCCGTCGCCGGCGTTTGTGATGCTGGCGGGGCCGCCGGGAGTGGGGAAGACGACGGTCGCGGCGGCGTTGCGGGCCCGCACTCCGATCGCAGTCATCGAGAGTGACGCCGTGCGGCGGGCGATGTTCGCGCGGCCGCGTCACAACCGCGAGGAGAGCGGGGCGGTGTTCGCGGCGATCCACGAGGCGCTCGGGCGTCTCTTGCGCGAGGGGGTCAGCACGCTCGTCGACGCGACGAACATGGTGGAGAAGGAACGGGCGGTGATGTACGGCATCGCCGAGGAGGCGGGGGCGCGGACGATCATCGTGCGGGTGACGGCGCCCGCCGCGGTGGTGCGGAAGCGGCTGGAGGCGGGCCGATCGCGAGGGGCATCGGAGGCGGGGGTGGCGGAGTTCGAGAAGATGCGCCGGAGGTGGCGGGCGATCCCGCGCGAACACCACGTCGTGAATACGGTGGGAAGCACGCAATCAGCGATTGAGGCGATCGCCAGGGAGATTGAAGACAGATGAGCCGAGAACAGCGGAGGATCGACCGGAAGGCGCCAGCGCGCGGCAGCAGTGCCGGGGGCGGGCCTTCGCGGCGGACGCCGGTGAAGGTCGGCAGCGGGTCGCGCATTCCGACGACGGCCCTGGCGATCGCCGGCGGCATCATCATCGTGATCGCGCTGATCGCGTACCTGATCCTGCAGGCGAACAACAACGGCGTGAACGTCGACGCCGCCACGAAGGCGGCGGAGGACTCGAGCGGCTCGATCCCGGGCACGTACGTGCCGGACCAGGGGAGGGCGCACTTCCCGTTTCCGTTCACGCTGACGGAGACGCCGATGCCGTTCTGCGCGGGCGTGAAGTGGTCGGGGGCGCCTGAAGGGCAGCCGTCGCCAACGCCGGTGTCGGGGACGCCGACCGACACGGCGACGCCAGGACCTTCGGCGACGCCGCCCCCGAGCGGCCACGGCAACGTCGCGCTGGCGACTGTGGGGGCGGGCGACTGCCGGTCGAGCAACCCACCCACGTCGGGCAAGCACCTGAACGTGCAGAGCAACGTGGACGTCGGCGGGGGGAATCTGATCAAGATCCCGGCGGACCCGGACGTGTATCCACCGGACATCAGCATCCCCCGCGATTCGATCCCGCACATCCTCGAGCACGCGATGGTGTTCGTCGGCTACAACTGCGCCGAAGGCAACAGCGATTGCCAGAAGGTCGTGGGTCAGATGACCGACATCGTCAACGCGCGGATCGACCGCAACGACCACACCAGCCGCATCGTGATGGCCCACGACCCGGATCTCGTGCCCGGCACGATTGCGCTGGCGTCGTGGACGCGTCTCCTGACGTTCACGTACCAGGACTTCGACAGCAAGGAGGCCGACAACTTCCTCGCGAAGAACGTGTGCCGCGTGGACTGGGAAGGGTTCTGCACGAGCCTGCCGTAGACGCCGGGTCGACGTTCTTGAAATGCAATCCGGGGCCGGTGAGATTCGCCGGCCCTTTGCATTGCGCGTCGGTTGGCCACAGGCGGGGGCGCCTCTGCTCCACGCCGGCGTGCCGTTCGGAACGGCGGTTCAGGCTGGTAGCGGAGGCCAGCGACGGACGACGGCACGATGGAGGGCGGGATAGAACCAGAGCTGGAGCGCGCCCGCGAGCACGACGCCGGCGAGACAGACGACGAGCCCGGCGAAGGCATCGGTGATGTAGTGGTTTGCCGTGAAGACGATGGCGGCGAGCTGGGCCCACGGGAGCAGGATGCCGAACGCGCGGGTGAGGGGATTGCGCGTGGCGAGGAAGATGGCGCCGCCGATGATCATCGCCCAACCGAAGTGGAGGCTGGGGACGGCGGCGTAGGGGTTCACGAACGCCCTGAGTGACTGCGCCTGATAGCTGAGCTGGTTGTACTTCTCGATCGTGCCGACGAACTCGCCGCCGGGGACGAGGCGTGGCGGCATGACGGGGAAGAGGTTGTAGACGACGAGCGCGATCGCGCCGGAGAGCAGGATGGCGTCGCGGGCGACGGTGTACTGGTGTCGGCGGAAGAAGTAGAGCAGAAAGCCGACGGCGACGATGAGCGGGAAGTCCATCCAGAAGTAGATGAAGTTGAAGAGATCGACGAGGAGGCGGCGGTGGAGCACGACCTCCTGCAGGCGCGGCTCCCAGAAGATGCCGAGCGTGCGCTCGAAGTCCATGATGCGGTGTGCGTTGTTGAGCGCCTCTGTCTGACGATCGACGACGGCGCCGCGGACAAGGAAGTAGAAGAGAAACGCGAGCGCGACGAGCGAGAGCTCGAAGGCGTCGCGGTAGATGCGGCGGCGCTGCACGGCGTTCATGAATCGGTGGAGGGCGCCGGCGTGTTGCGCGTCGGCGTTCGGGATGGCGTGGGTGCGTTCCGCGTGCGTGCGTTCCATTGGTACAGCACTGTAACAGGCTCGAGGCTGCGATTCACTTGACTTCGGCGCGCCAAGCAATGAACGGTACGGGCGACCTCGTGACGGTGCGCACAGTGCGACTCGCGCCGGCGAAGGCGCCGCGCGCGGCGGCCGCGAGAGGCCGCGCGGGGAGCGGCGCGCGACGCTTAGAAAAGGGGGAGAATTTCGGTGGGAGAGTCGTCATAAAAGCCTTGATCAGCCAGAGGGGCCACTGTATTCTTCGCCCTGTCCTGAGGAGTCACACCACCTCAAGCGACCCGCACCGTCGCGAGACGGAGCGGGTCGTTCGCCCGGACAACGGGGGAGGAGCGAGATAGGTAGAGGGGCCGTCTCGCGACACTGGGTCTCCAACCTCGGGCACGTTTCAGTTACCAGTCTTCGGTTTCGGCTCATTTCCTGAGTTTGCCCAGGGAGGGATTCGTGTTGCCTGCAGGATGCCGTCGCGACACAGGGAATCGATACAACGCGACGCAGGCCGGCGGACGATGACGCCCACCACCACGGCGACGACACCGGCCGCGACCTGGATCGCGACACTGGGCCAACTGGAGATGCTGGTCACGCGCGCGAACTACGACACGTGGCTGCGCGACACCATCGGCCTGCGGCAAGAAGACGAGCGCTTCGTCGTGGGAGCGCAGAGCGACTTCGCGACGGAGTGGCTCGCGACGCGGTTGCGCCCGCTGATCACGAAGACGCTGGCGCGCGTGCTGGGGCACGCGGTCGACGTCTCGTTCGAGGTGGTGCGGCCGGGACTTACTGATGCGCCTGTTCTCCTGTCTGAGCCGGACGGCGCGACGGAGGTGCCCGCGTTCCTGCGGCGCTCCGTCGCGCCGCCAGCGCTCAACGCGGCGCTGACGTTCGAGACGTTCGTGGTGGGGGAGGAGAACGCGCTGGCGTTCGAGAGCGCGCGCAAGGTGGTGCAGCAGCCGGGGATGACGAACCCGCTGACGATCATCGGGCCGTGCGGGCTGGGGAAGACGCACCTGCTGGAGGCGATCGGCCACGCGGCGTGGGCGACGGGGCTTTCGGTGATCTACGCGCCGGCGGAGCGGTTCGGCAACGACTACGCGCGGGCGAACCGCGACAACGGCTACGAGCAGTTCCGGAACCGGTACCGCAACGTGGACGTGCTGTTGATCGACGACGTGCAGTTCTTCGAGGGGCGGCAGGGGTTCCAGGAGGCGTTTTTCCACGCGTTCAACGACCTGCACTCGGCGGGGAAGCAGATCTGCGTTTCGAGCGACCGGGCGCCGGCGCAGCTGACGGGGATCATCGAGCCGCTGCGGTCGCGGCTGCAGTGGGGGCTGGTGGCGGACCTGCAGCGGCCGGCGTTCGAGACACGGCTGGCGATCCTGCGGGCGAAGTCGCTTCGGCACGCGGTGCGGCTGCCGGACGAGGCGCTGGAGCTGATCGCGGAGCACTACTGCCCGACGGTGCGCGAGCTGGAGGGCTTCCTGAACCGCGTGCTGGCGTACATCCCGCTGGTCGGCGGGAAGGTGACGCGCGAGATCATCGAGCGGGCGCTGTCGCCGCTGGCGCCGGCGGCGGTATCGCAGGAGGCGGCGGCGCCGAGCGCGGACGTGATCGTGGCGGCGGTGTGCCGCCGGATGGGGACGCAGCCGGCGGACCTGCGGGGGAAGAGCCGCAGCCGGGACGTGGCGTACGCGCGGCACCTGGCGATGTACGTGCTGAAAGAGGACGGCCGCAAGACGGTGGCGGAGATCGGGCGGCTGTTCGGCAATCGCGACCACTCGACGGTGCTGGCGGGGATCCAACGGATCGCGCTGGAGCAGACGACGCGGCCGGAGACGCGGGCGGACGTATCGGCGGTGCGTGCGGCGGTAGCGGCGGCGGGGGATGCGGGGGCTGTGGCGGTGGCGGTGTAGGGGGGCGTGCCGGACTCCGCAGCGAGCGAGCGGCCCGTTGCCCGATATACGTGCGGCTGCGGCTTCCGGTGCGAGGGCCATCCGCCAGAGTTCGACTATCACATGTTCACACCAGGCCACCTCGCCCTGCCGGATCCTCATCCGTACCTTCGCGTCGAGTGCGCTGAGCGATGTGAACACGACGGCTGTGACCTCTCGGACTGCGTGGTGCTCGCCAATGATCACAGCATCTGCCGCGGATGCAGTGGTTCCGCTCGCGTGTACTCGGAGCCAGTCTCGGTCGTAGGTTAGGGCCGGAAGACGTTGCGGTTGTGATGGCGCAAGAACCGCGGTTCGGGGACAAAGCGAGAAGGCGTCCTAATCGGCTTCCCCGCCAATTCCACGAATGCCACGCGAATGATGGGAATGTCCTCGTGTCGCAAGAGTTCGGAGCTCATGCGCATCGAGAAGGCCGCGGAGACTGTCATGAGACCGGCGTCGAAGGCTCGGTCGTGAAGCGAGCACAGCGCGAGGCCATTGCGTGGGTTTGTGCGGTTCTTGACATCAATGACCAAGGCACAATGTGGCTCGCAATCAGCAGTTGGCGTGTATTGATCTCTGCATGCGCAGCAGGAATAGTCGTACGCCGCGAGTACGGCCGACCGAAAGAAGCGCTGCGTGAGCCGCGCCTTCACAGACACGACTGCCTCGGTCGTCGCGTCTTCATCGACTTCGCTGCTCGCCCCATCGCGTTCCATTGGCTGCCAGTCAGCCGCGGTCGACTCAAGCGCCGAGTTCCAGTCGTTCGAGAAGACGTGGGCCACTTCCCGGTCGAGGGCACTGACATTCGACATGCCGCGGATTCCTCGTGCCTGGAGCGCCGGATCGAGATGCGCGAAGTTCACGAGCTTCAGGGCCACGGAACCCGGGCTGCGATCGAGGAGGCGAGCGAGTTCGATAACGCGCGGATTCCGCTGATCGAGCCGGCCGAACGGCAGCTCGCAGTACAGGCGATACGCTAGCATCGCTTCACGTTGCGTCCATCGCCTCGCCGGTGCTCTCTCGCTCATCGCTGTCCTTCCGCCCGTGAGCGTCTGACCGTCGGATGATACTCCTCCGCGTTATCATTCCCGCATGGAACGCGAAGCGCGGGTTTATTTTGACCATGCGGCTACTACGGCGACCGATGGTCGGGTGGTGGCGGCGATGTTGCCGTATCTGACGTCGGCGTGGGGGAATCCGTCCAGCATCTATGCGGAGGCGCGGGAGGCGCGGAAGGGGCTGGACGGGGCGCGGCGGTCGGTGGCGGAGATGCTCGGGTGCAAGCCGAACGAGGTGGTGTTCACGAGCGGGGGGACGGAGGCGGACAACCTGGCGCTGCGCGGGGTGGCGACGGCGGCGCGGCGGCGGGGCGACCACATCGTCACGACGGCGATTGAGCATCATGCGGTGCTGCACGAGTGCGAGGCGCTCGAACAGGAGGGGTTCCGCGTGACGTACCTGCCCGTCGACGGGGAGGGATTCGTCGACGTGGAGGCGCTGCGGGCGGCGCTGGACGACCGCACGACGCTGGTGAGCGTGATGTACGCGAACAACGAGGTGGGGACGATCGAGCCGATCGCGGAGATCGCGCGCGTGGTGAAGGAGCGCGATCCGCACATCATGGTGCACACGGACGCGGTGCAGGCGGCGGGGGCGCTGCCGCTGGACGTCGACGCGCTGGGGGTGGACCTGCTGTCGATCGCGGCGCACAAGATCAACGGGCCGAAGGGGGTGGGGGCGCTGTACGTGCGGGGGCGGACGCCGTTCTCGGCGCAGATCGTCGGCGGGTCGCAGGAGCGCAACCGTCGGGCGGGGACGGAGAACGTGGCGGGGGCAGTCGGGCTGGCGACGGCGCTGCGGCTGGCGCACGAGGAGCGAGGCACGCGGAACGAGCACGTGATCGCGATGCGCGACCGGCTGTTGGACGAGGTGCCGCGGCGGGTGCCGGACACGATCGTGACGGGGCCGAAGGATCGATCGCGGCGGCTGCCGAACAGCGCGAGCTTCGCGTTCAAGAACGTCGAGGGCGAGGCGGTGCTGCTGCAGCTCGACCTGCAGGGGATCGCGGCGAGCAGTGGGTCGGCGTGCACGACGGCGTCGCTGGAGCCTTCGCACGTGCTGGTGGCGATGGGGGTGCGGGAGGCGTACCTGCGGGGGAGCCTGCGGCTGACGCTGGGGCACGAGAACACGATGGAGGAGGTGGAGTACCTGCTGGAGGTGCTGCCGCCGGCGGTGGCGCGGATCCGGGGGCTGGCGCCGGTCGGGTGAGTGAGTCTACCGTTGTCAGTGGTCAGTTTGCAGTGGTCAGTTCACGGCATCAGGGCGCGGCTTCGGACACAGCACATCGACTATGATGGACGCAACAGGAGGCGGTCATGGCGAAACCGCGATCCAAGGCTGAGGCGAAGGTTCCCGAACGCAAGATGACGCGGGAGGAGATCCTGGCGTTCAACGCGAAGCTGGAGGCAGACCCGAAGATCCAGAAGATGATCGCGGAGGCGATCGCAGCGTTTGACCGCGGAGAAGGCGTCCGCTTCAGCGAGTTGAAGCGGAAGCATGCCAGACATTGATGTAGTGCTCGGCGCGGACGCGCGCCTCTTCTACGACTCCGTTGCCACCTCAGTTGAACGAGAACAGATCGACGCGATCATCACACGCATCTGTGCGGCGCCAGACGTTGATCACGAAACGAGATTCCCCTTCCATAGCGTCCCGCGCCGTGAGAACGGCATGATCTACAACGACGGGCGGTATTGGATCATCTACGACGTGGTCAATGCGTGGACGATTGAGATCATCGGCATCGGGACGGTTGCGGAGCCGAAGTCTTGAAGCGGGCGGTGAGCATCAGCCTGGGGTCGTCGGCGCGGGACAAGGCGGTGGAGATCGACCTGCTCGGCGAGCGCGTGCGGATCGAGCGGATCGGCACGGACGGCGACATGGCCAAGGCGATGCGACTGTACGCGGAGATGGACGGAACGGTCGACGCGTTCGGCGTCGGCGGGACGGACCTGGGCGTGACGGTCGACCGGACGTACTACCCGCTGCACTCGGTGCGGAAGCTGGTGCGAGACGTGAAGCGCACGCCATACGTCGACGGGGCGGGGCTGAAGAACACGCTGGAACGGGACGTCGTGCCGTTCATGGAGTCACGGTTCGAGATCGCGCCGAAACGGGTGCTGTTCACGTCGGCGGCGGACCGGTGGGGGATGGCGATGTCGTTCTACGAGCACGGGTACGCGTGCGTGTTCGGCGACCTGATGTTCGCGCTGGGGCTGCCGATCGCGCTACGAACGCCGGGGCAGCTGAAGTGGGCGGCTCGCATCGTGATGCCGGTTGCGGGACGGCTGCCGTTTTCGTGGGTGTACCCGACGGGCGAGAAGCAGGAGCAGCCGCAGCCGAAGTTCGGCGCTCGCTACGCGTGGGCGACGGTGCTGGCGGGCGATTGCCACTACATCAAGCGGCACATGCCGGAGCGACTGGACGGGAAGATCGTGTGCACGAACACGACGACGGAGGACGACGTCGCGCGGTTCCGAGCGGCGGGGGTGCGTTGGCTGGTGACGACGACGCCGGTGCTGGAGGGGCGGTCGTTCGGGACGAACATGATGGAGGCGGCGCTGGTGGCGGTGGCGGGGAAGGGTCGGGCGCTGACGCACGACGAGATCGCGGCGATGATCGGGGAGTTGGGGCTGGAGCCGACGGTGCAGCGGCTTACTGAGTGAGTGTGGCGATCGCGCCGGGCCGCCGGCGGTGGTGCAGTGTCCGCTGGCGCGTACCCTGCACCACCTTTTCTTAGGCGCCGGGGGACACCCCCGGACCCCCGGCAGGGGCGCTGCGCCCCCTGCACCTCCGCTTCAGGCGCCAATCGTGGCATCGAGGCGCGTAGCCCAGCACACGGCATGTGCCAGAGCTGCAGTCGCTCGACGAAGGATGGTGGCTGGCCACTTTCCTCAGGCAAGAAGGAGAGCAAGGGCGGGGCCCCCCTCGGAGCCCCGGCAGTGGTGCTGCGCCCCCTGCACCTCTGCTTCAGCTCGTCCATATGTAGACGGACGGCACAGGCGAGGGCGCCTGTGCTCCACGCTTCGCGTCTCAGCTCGTCGGGGCGTCGGCAGCTGCAACGTCGCGCTTCTCTAGCGGGAGCCGGCGAAGTCTTCTTTGGCGCGGCGGAGGAGCGTGGGGTCGAGGGCGAGGTCGACGCCGGTCATGGCGAGGGCCTGGGCGGTCTGGAGCATGGACTCGTGGGCGGCGTCCGTGATGGCGGCGGCGGTGAACTCCGGGGTGTGGTTGAAGATCATCTGGCCGACGCCGAACGTCGGATGGATATGAGGGCACGATCTGGCTGACGTTGCCCATGTCGGTGCTGCCGGTGGAGACGTTCTTGAGGTCGACGAACTGCTTGCCGACGGCCTCCCCGTTGCGGCGGTAGGCCTCCACCATCGGCCGGTTGTTGCGCAGGGGCTGGTACTCGAGATCTTCGTGCCAGTCGGTGATCAACTCGCAGCCGGTCGCGAGTGCGCCCGCCTCGAAGCAGTGTTGGACGCGCTTCTTGAGCTCCTTGAGGTAGGAGGGGTGTGCGGCGCGCACGTAGAAGATCCCGGTCGTGCGGTCGGGGACGATGTTCGCCGCGGCGCCGCCGTAGGTGATGATGCCGTGGAGACGAGCGTCGCGGCGGATGTGCTGGCGGAGCTGGGCGACGGCCTGGTAGGCGGTGACCATGGCGTCGAGAGCGTTGACGCCCTGCTCGGGGGCGACGGAGGCGTGGACGGCACGGCCGCGATACTCCACGTCGACGTGGGCGACGCCCAGCATGGGCGGATCGGCGAGATCGACGGCCATGGGGTGCGCCATCATGGCGACGTCGACGTCGTCGAAGCAGCCCTGGTTGGCCATGATGACCTTGCCGCCTTTCGTCTCTTCCGCGGGCGTGCCGAGGATGACGACGCGAGCATCGGCGGGATCGATGGCTTTGATGAGCGCGATGGCCGCGCCAACGCCGGCCGTGGCGATGAGGTTGTGGCCGCAGGCGTGGCCGATCTCCGGGAGGGCGTCGTATTCGGCGCAGATGGCGATGGTCGCCGGGCCGTGACCCCACTCGCCGCGGAAGGCGGTCTCCATGCCGTAGACGCCGCCCTGCACGGTGAAGCCAGCCCCTTCGATGAAGGGGACGAGCTCGGCGTACGCGTGGTGCTCGTGGAAGGCGAGTTCCGGGTGGTCGTGAATCTCGCGAGAGATGCGGATGAGGTCATCGCGCGCAGCATCGACGGCGGCGCGGGCGCGCTGTTTCGCGGCTTCGATGGCATCGGGCATGGGACAAGCGTAGCGATCCGGGCGAGAGGGTCAATGGGGCGGCAGGCCTCGTGACGCCCGGGTATGGCTGAGTGCTTGCACCCGCCGGGCGGCGCGTCGCTCCCGCATGGCCGCAAAGACAAGCCCTCATTTTCGGCGGAGGGCGTTCGCACGGGGTTGGAGCGGCCGATAACAGGTATGGACATACGATAGCCGCGAGCGAGGAGATGCCAATGCCGCCGACCGACCCGACCCACGACCTTCAACAGGAGCTGAGCGATGCGCTCGACGAACTGCAGTCTTCGCTGCAGCGGGCGAGCGACGCGAGCGGCGCCATCAAGGGGCTGCTGCCGAGGCTGGCGGCGACAGGAGCGCTCTTCGACGAGATCGAGACGCTGATCCGGGCGGGCCGGGAGCGAATCGGGGTCGGCGGGGATGCGAAGACGACCACTCAGTATGCGGGGCCGACGCTAGTCGTGCCGAACCCGGCGACGCAGCGACCTGCGCCGGTGCTGCAGCCTTCCGGCGCGCCCGCGACGCCAATTCAGCCCGAGGAAGAGCCCGCACCGCCGGCGGGAGCCCACGAGCCCGGCGTGGCTTCGTTCCGGCTGGAGTTCGACAGCCCGAACGGGCCGCTGGACCTCCGTACGGTGGACGACGCGGTGGGCGAGCACCCGGCGGTGCGCGACGTGGCGCTGCTGGACTACGATGGCCGCCGGGCGACCCTGAAGGTGTGGATCGTCGATACGGCGAGTCCGGCCGAGGTGCAGCAGGCGCTACAGGCGCGAGCGGAGCAGCTCTTCGGGGCCGCGAACGACGTGACGATCGTGGCGCTGGAGGATGCGGCGTAAGGGTTCGCAGGCAGCGGTTTACACAGCTCACAGACGAGAGGCCCCCGCGATGCGGGGGCCTTCTTTCTGTGGTGTTGAGATAGCGTCGTATCAGGCGACCTGTTGGGACGGGTCGTACATGCGGCGCTCGGCGGCGGCGAACAGCGCGTCGGTGGTGTCACCATCGACGGGCGCGGTCGCCCAGCCGCAGGCGAGGTGCAGCTCGAGCCCGGGGACGTCTTCGTCACCGAGGCCGGTGGCCTGGGCCACGCGCAGAAGGCGACGGGCGGCGTTCGCGGCGCCCTCGGCGGTCGCCTCCGTCAGCACCATCGTGTAGCCGCTCTCCTTGTAGGCGCCGATGACGTCGATGTCGCGGGAGTCCTCGGCGAGGGCGCCGCCGAGGCGCTGGAGCAGGCGCTCGGTGAGGAAGTGACCGTACTTCTCGCGCAGAAGGCGGACGTTCGTGGCCTCGATGACGGCGATCGAGACGACGCGGTGGTAGCGTGCGGCGCGCGACAGCTCCTTCTGCAACTCGGACTCGAGCTTCCGCGCATCGAAGACTGAGCGAATGACGTCGATGACGCCCTGCTCGCGGGCTGCCTGCGAGGACCCGCGCAGGTTCACCGCGGCGCAGGCGACGTGCTCCGAGAAGAGGCGAACGCGTTCGTCTGACGGCGCCTTGACGGAGAGCAACAGGAGCGCACCGATGCGCTCGCCGGCGCTTTCGAGCGGGCTGATCGTGGCAGCCTGCGTGCCGAGTGTGTCCTCGGCGGCGCGGGCGGCGGCGGACGTCGCGAGGCCGCGGAGGAGCTCGTGCGCGGGCGCCGTGGCGGACTGACCGGCGTCGAGCGCCTCAGCGATGGCCGGGGCGCTCGTTGGGTCGAGATCGCGGCGAATGACCTGCTCGCCGAACGCATCGAGGGCGCGCTGGAGCGAGCGGCGACGGATGTCGGACGCCGGCGCCTTGCGCTCAAGGCGGCCGTCCTGGTCCTCGAGGTAGAGGAAGGTGTAGCCGGCGCCGAGCGTGCCCTCGGCGGCGGTAGCGACGGCATCGGCGAGCCAATCGAGTGTGAGGGCGGAGTGCACCGGCAGCATCGCGGCCAGCGCGGACGCGACGTCATCGATGCTCCGGCGCGACGTGGCGGGTCCGTCAGGAGCCTGCCGGGAGCGCGCGGAGCGTGTGGGATCCGAGGCGGCTTTCTTCTTTTCACGTGGCATGCGTCGACCTCAGCTTTGCTTCTGGACAAGATTGGCGACGGCGGACGCGACGGCGCTGAGGTGTTCCTCGAGGCGCTTGATGCTGCCCTCCAGCTCACCGAGGTGACGGCCGGAGTCCTCGCTGCGGAGCACGCCGGCCTCCACGAGATTGCGAACGGCATCCTGCAGCCGCGCCTGCTGACCGACGAGCGCGTCGGCCTGGCGCCGAAGATCCGCGAAGTGATCGGCCTCGGCTGCGTCCGCCGACACGCCGCGGATGGTCTCGCGCGTCGACAGGTAGCGGGCAAGGTCCTGCACGGCGAGGCTGGCCTTGGCCGCTTCGTTGGCGGCGCGGCTGGAGCCGGAGAAGACTCGCCACGATCCGATCGTGCCGATCATCGTGAACAGCAGCAGGCCGCCGAGTCCAAACGAGACGGCAGCGACGGCGGCGGCGAATTCCCAGTTGGTGGTGTCGCCCAAGGCGTACCTCCGCGCGCCCACCGATGTGTGGGGGACGCTTGTGGAATGATCGGCTCGCGGCGCTCGCGGCTAAATATCACGAGTGGGGTGTTAGCCCCTAGGGATAGGTGGAGTGGGCATCCAGCCAGGCGACGAGCTCCGCGTTGACGATGTCCGGGCGCTCCTGCTGCGTCCAGTGGCCACAGTCAGGTATGGGGCGGTAGGTGAGGTTGCGCACCCAGTCGCCGAGACCGGCGTTCATGGCGGAGTTGAGGACGGGGTCGCCCTCGCCCCAGAGCACCAGGGTCGGGACGAGCACGGGGGCCTTTGGGAGGACGGCCGCGCCCTGACGCACGGCCTGGCGGTAGTAGTTGAGCGCGCAGCGGGCGGCACCCGGGCGGAGGAAGGCTTCGCGATACACCTCGAGGTCGGCGTCGGTGAAGACGTCGCGGCGGACGGCGGCGCGCGGGAAGCTGGCGGCGACGGCAGCGGCCCGATTGCGGCAGAGGAGCCATTCGGGGAGGCGCGGGATCTGGAACAGGAACATGTAGCTGCTCTTGAGGAGCTGGGCGGGGCTGCGGCGGGCGTAGCGGGCGAAAGCGCTGGGGTGGGGCGCGTTCATGGTG
The DNA here is from genome assembly GCA_963843685.1 of uncultured Chloroflexia bacterium. Lineage (GTDB taxonomy): Bacteria > Chloroflexota > Dehalococcoidia > DSTF01 > JACRBR01 > DASQHL01. Next base: position 49,117 of record CAWJLO010000021.1, on the reverse strand, counting down.
ACGAGCGTACGGACGAATCCGGGCCGGCGGGAGGCGACCTGCCAGGCAATGACACCGCCCCAGTCGTGGCCGACGACGTGGGCACGCTCGGCGCCGAGCGCGTGGCCGATGGCCTCGATATCAGCGACGAGGGTCCCGATGCCGTAGCCAGAGCGCGGCTTGTCGCTGAGGTTGTAGCCGCGGAGGTCGGGAGCGACGGCGTGGTATCCGGCTTCGGCGAGGACGGGGAGCTGGAGGCGCCACGAGTACGAGCACTCCGGGAAGCCATGGAGGAGCAGCACCAGGGGCCCTTCACCCTGCTCGACGTAGTGGAAGCGGACACCGTTGGCTTCGACGAAGCCGTGAGTGGGCTCTGCGGGGGTCATGGGGCATATCGTACGCGGCCAGCCGGTCAGGCGGGAGCGGGCAGGATGCCGATACTCCACACGACATGAGGCGATTCTCAGTGGCTTCGACAGAGATCACTCGCCGCAGTGGCGTTATGTCAATTCTACTGGCGCTGGCGCTCGGCGCCCTGCTGGTGCACGTCGTGGCGGCTGTAGTCGTGTTGGGGGCGGTGGCGCGGGGGGAGGGGATCGGCGACTGGGTGTCGTTCTACGCGGCCGGGACGATGGCGCGGGTGGGCGACGGCCGGTACCTGTATGACCCGGCGATCCGGGACGAAGTGCAGCGCGCGCTGTTCGGCGATGGCGTGCGGACGATCGCGTTCCCACAACCGGCGTTCTTCGCGTACGCCGTCGCGCCGCTGTCGAGCCTCTCGTTCGGCGCGAGCTTCTTCGCCTGGCTGTCGCTCAACGTCGCAGTCACGGGGCTGCTGGCGCGGGCGGCGTGGCGGCACCTTTCGGACGTGGCGCGCGGGCCTCGCATCGCGATCGTGCTTGGCGCGGCCGCATCGACACCAGTCGTGGACACGATGCTGCTGGGACAGCTCGACCTGCTGGTGCTCGCCGGCGTGATCGGTTGCTACGCGCTGATGCAACGGCAGCGGGGGTTCGCCGCGGGCGCGGCGCTGTCGCTGACGCTGCTGAAGCCGCAGGTGACGGCGGCGGTCGTGCTGCTTCTGCTGGTGAAGCGCGAGTGGCGCGTGCTGACGGGGTTCGCGTGGGAGGGGCGGTGTTGCTGCTCGCGCCGGCAGTGCTGCTCGGGCCGCACATCCTCATCGACCAGGCGCGGTTGATCGCGTCGATGCCGGGGGAGACGAACGGGCAGGCGGTGATGGCGGGGATGATGGTGAACGTGCGGGGGGCGATCGTGAGCGTCACGGGCATCTCCACGCCGTGGCTCTGGGGGCCGCCGTTCGCGGCGATCGCGGCCGCGAGCCTGTGGGCAGCGGTGCGCGCGTGGGGGGAGCGGGCGGTGCTCGACGCGCGGTCGTGGGCAATCGCGCTGGCGCTACCGCTGGTCTGCTCTCCGCACGTGCACTTGCAGACGATGGTGCTTCTGGTCGCGGCGGGCGTCCTGTACGCGCGCGCCGCGGCGGACGCGGGGCAGGAGACGCGCATCGAGCCGGTGCTGGCGGCGTACGTCGGGGTGGCCGGGTTCTGGCTGCTCAGCGTGGCGGGCGTCTCGTTGATGTTCGCGCCCATCCTGCTGGTGTTCGCGGCGATCGCGCGGCGCTGGCCCGAGATGGCGGCGACCGCGGAAAACACACACGAGGGCTTAACGGCCGCGTAGTTCTCGGGCGGGCGCCCCGTTCGATACACTCGAAGGACGATGCTGAAGCGAATGCTGTACGGGGCGGCGGCGGTCTCGGCGCCGGGGATAGCGCTGACGCTGGGGGCGGAGCGGCTGATCCGGCCGCGACTGTTCTACACCGGGCCATGGCACCCAGAGCCGCCGGACGGCGTGCGGCGGCCGTACGAGGAAGCGCACATCTTCACATCGGACGGGCTGGAGCTGCAGGGCTGGTTCTTCAAGACCGAGCGGCCGCAGGCGCCGACGATCCTCTTCTGCCACGGGACCAGCTACAGCGCGAGCGACATGTGGCTGACGGAGGAGCGGCAGGCGGCGTTCCACGATTTCCTCGCCGGCATCGGCTGCAACTTCCTTCTGTTCGACTATCGCGGATACGGGCGCAACGACGGCGAGCCGACGGAGCAGAAGACGTACGTCGACGCGGCGTCTGCGCTGGCGTGGCTGCACCAGCGACCGGATGTCGACCCGGGGACGATCTTCTTCTACGGCTTCTCACTCGGAACGGGGGTGGCGGCGGAGCTGGCGCTGCGGGAGCCGTGCGCGGGGCTGATCCTGCGGGCGCCGTTCACGTCGATCCGGGGGATGATCATGGACTGGTATCCGAAGGCGCGAGCGATCCTGGCCGCGGCGCCGTGGCTGCCGCTGACGAACTACGACACGCTGTCGAAGATGCCGCGGCTGGAGCGGCCGCTGCTTGTGATGCACGGCGACAACGACCAGACGGTGCCGGAGTACATGGGGCAACGCGTGTTCGAGGCGGCGCCGGGGCCGAAGGTGTACGTGAGCTTCCCGGACGGGGGCCACTCCGACATCAACACGGACCTGGTGGTGCCGGCGATCACGCAGTTCGTCGACAGCGTGCTCTCGGGCACGCTGGCAGCGGCGATCGCGTAGCGTGGACATCTACGAGATCCTCAGAGACCGGCTATACCAGAGCGGCGCCGTGGAGGGCGCGGACTGGCAGCCGATCCACCAGCACAAGATCGACGTCGTGGTCGACCTGCACGGCACGCTGGACCCGGACGTGCCGACGGCGCCCAATTCGATCCTCTACGTCTTCTGGCCCATCGAAGACCATCCGGAGCTGCCGGACGTGCGGATGCTCGATTCGCTGACGGACATGGCGGCGCGCGAAGTGCTGGACGGGCACAAGGTGCTCGCGCACTGCCATAAGGGGAAGAGCCGGTCGGGGATGTTCAACGCGATCGTGGCGATGAAGCTGCTTGGCATCGACGGGCGGCACGCGGTCGAACTGGTGCGCAAGGGCCGGCCGGGGGCGCTGGGGAACACGTCGTTCGTGGCGTACCTGGAGAGCCTGCCGGCGCCGTCGCCGCTGATGGACCGCGAGGCACGGCGAGCGGCGACGGGCTAGCGGCGGCGCGTCATCGTTCGGGCCGGTCGTCGCTGGTCGATGCGGGCTCCTCGTTCAGCATGCCTTCGGCGGCGAGGCGCGACGCCTCGGACGGCGGGCCGTGGAGCAGCCATGAGACGGCCACGGCGATGACGGCACCGGCGAGCGGGCCAGCAACGTAGACCCATTCCGCGCCGAGATCGAGGCGGACGAGATCCGGGCCGAAGGAGCGCGCGGGGTTCATCGACGCGCCGGTGAGCGGGCTGGCGAAGAGACCGGCGGCGGCGACCCAGCCTCCGACGGCGAGGGCGCCGTTGTGGCCGACGATCTTCGAGCCGTGAGCGGTGCCGAGAATGACGCTCATGAGAACGGCGGTGAGGGTTATCTCGGTGACGACGGCCTGCCAGTCGGTCACGCTGTTTCCAAGCGTGGTGGCGCCAAGATTGCCGGCGATGCCGACGAGCGAGCGGAGCAGCAGGGCGGCGAAGACGGCGCCGCCGAGCTGGGCAGCGACGTAGGCGGGGACGCGTCGCCAGCTGAAGACGCCGCGCAGAGCGAACCCGAAGGTGACGGCAGGGTTGATGTGCATGCCTGAGACGTCGCCGAACGCGTAGATGAGGCCCATGACGACAAGGCCGGGCGCGGCGACGGCGGCCTCGCGGGAGATCGGCGCACCGGTATGCGCGGCGATGGCGGGAGCGCCGGCAGCGACGAACACGAGGACGAACGTGCCGAGGAGTTCGGCGAGCACGCGACGCCACTCGCCGCCGGGGGACACGAGGGCGGGGAGGGTTCTCTTCGAGGGTGCGGCGGGTGAGTCCATGTCGATCTGGGCCATGGTGCCGCACGCGCGAGGCGGCGTCTACGGCCAGCCGGCATGCTCCGAGAGGCGACGTTCGCCCGGTACCCGCCGCGGCGGTAACCTGTTGATCGTGAGCGCGAAGACCGACGTGCAGAGAGAACTGGCTGAGCAGGTGGAGGAGGCGGCGGGGCCGCGGCGGGGGCTGCTGGACCGCGACCGCGACCCGGAGTACCGGGCGCTGCGGAAGCTGGCGGAGCGGAACAAGAAGCACCCGCCAACGACGCCGCTCGACGCGCTGCAGCACGTGGTGGACGTGGCGCGGGAGATGACGCACGGCACGTACGGGGCGCTGGCTGTGACGGGCGCCGTGGACTACGTCGAGGGGTTCGTCGTGAGCGGGATGGACGAGAAGGCGCTGGGGGCGCTCAAGGGGCCGCCGCAGGGGCACGGGCCGCTGGGGTCGATGCGGCAGGACGGGCTGACGGTGCACCTGAAGGACGTCTCAATCGACGCGAAGGCGTTTGGCTTCCCGCCGAAGCATCCCCCGATGAAGGAGCTGCTCGGCGTGCCGATCTTCTGCGGAGGCGACGTGCGCGGCGCGCTGTACGTGACGGACCGGCGCGGCGGAGGCGAGTTTGATACGGAGGACGAGCAGGTGTTGCGAGTGCTGGGGCACCATGCGGGGTTGATCATCGAACGGTCGTGGTACTGATGCGGCTGGCGACGTACGAAGAAACCGACGGCGACGGCGCACACCTTGGGCTGGTGGTGGGCGACCGGATCATCGATGTGGCGTCCGGTGGCGCGCCGGACGACATGCTCCGGTTCATCGAGCGGGGGGCTCCTGCCCTCACAGCCGCGCGGGCGCTCGCTGAGCACGCCGCGAAGGATAAGACGGCGGGACACGCGTTGTCGTCGGTGCGGCTGCTGGCGCCGATCCGGCGACCGCGGCAGAACGTGGTGTGCGTGGGGTTGAACTACGCGGAGCACGTCGCCGAGTCGAAGTCGGTGGTGGGCGCGGACGCGCCGAAGTACCCGGTGTTCTTCACGAAGCCGCCTTCGACGGTGATCGGACCGGACGCGGAGATCCCGTGGCACGGCAAGGTGAGCACGGCGATCGACTGGGAGGTCGAGCTGGCGGTGATCATCGGGCGCGAGGGGCGCGACATCGCGGAATCGGACGCGATGGAGTACGTGTTCGGCTACACGGTGGCGAACGACGTGACGGCGCGCGACCTGCAGGGGAAGCACGGGCAGTGGTACAAGGGGAAGGGGCTCGACGGATTCTGCCCGCTGGGCCCGGTGGTGGTGACGGCTGACGAGATCGGCGACCCGCACGCGCTGGACATCACGCTGCGCGTCAACGGCGTCGAGAAGCAGCGGTCGAACACGCAGCACCTGATCTTCAACATCCCGCGGCTGATCAGCGAATGGTCGGCGGGGATGACGTTGTATCCGGGCGACATCCTGCTGACGGGGACGCCGTCGGGCGTGGGGGTGGGCCGGAAGCCGCCGGAGTTCCTCAAGCCGGGGGACGTCGTGGAGGCGGAGATCCCGGCGATCGGGGTGCTGCGGAACGTGGTCGGGTCGTAGGCCCGGATTCGCCCGTCGTCCAGCCGTACACACTCATTTAACGATTCGCTCACAGCCTCTCAATATCCGCCCACTATGATGCGGGTGACCTCCAACGAATACGGCAATACGCAGTGGAAGGCCGCGACAAGCTCCCCCGTCGCGGTCTTCTGCTATCTCCGGCGATCCGCCGTTGATCCAGCGACGCCGATCAGCGCGTAGGCTTTGGCATGGGTGAGCTGCACGTTGTCACGGGAGCGTTCGGGTTCAGCGGGCGGCACATCGCCGAGCGGCTGCTGGCGCGCGGCGTCGAGGTGCGGACGCTGACCGGGCACCCGGGGCGCGCGAACCCGTTCGGCGGGGCGGTGAGCGCCGCACCGTTTCGCTTCGACGACCCGGCGGCCATGGCGGAGAGCATGCGCGGGGCGAGGGTGCTCTACAACACGTACTGGATCCGCTTCGAGCGGGGCGCGATGACGTTCGAGCGTGCCGTCGCGAACACGCAGGCGCTGATCGAGGCGGCGCGTAACGCCGGGGTGCGGCGGATCGTGCACGTGAGCATCACGAACCCGTCGGCCGACTCGCCGCTCCCGTACTTCAGTGGCAAGGCGCGGCTGGAGCGCGACGTGATGGAGTCGGGGATGGAGTACGCCATCCTGCGGCCGGCGGTGATCTTCGGCGAGCAGGGGGTGCTGATCAACAACATCGCCTGGCTGCTGCGGCGGTTTCCGCTGTTCGGCGTGCCGGGCTCGGGCGAGTACGGGCTGCAGCCGATCTTCGTCGACGACCTGGCGGAGCTGGCGGTGGAGGCGGGGGCGGGGCGCGGAAACAGCGTCGTGGACGCGATCGGACCGGAGACGTTCACGTTCAACGAGCTGGCGCGGGCGATCCGGAGCGCGGTGCGGAGCCGGTCGCTGCATCGTGCACATGCCGCCGACGGTGGCGCTGCGGCTGTCGCAGGTCATCGGGCTGGCGGTGAGGGACGTGGTGCTGACGGCGGACGAGGTGCACGGGCTGGTGGCGGGACTCCTGGTGACGGAGAGCGCGCCGGCGGGGCGGACGCGGCTGACGCGAGTGGTTGGAGGAGAAGCGCGAGGTCGTGGGCAGGCGGTGGGTGTCGGAGCTGGCGCTGCACTACCGGTGAGCGTCAGTCAGGCCCGTCACCGCGAGGATCCAGTCTCTCGTCTCGCGGAAGATGTCGTCACGCAAAGCAACAGGCCACGCGCTGTGAGGCAGCCCGTCGATGACGCGGACTCGGTCGCCCGGCTTGCACTGCGACTCGAGGAGGCGCGCGGAGGCGACGGGGACGAAGTGATCGGCGGTCCCGAAGACCATGTACACCGGCACGTGCAAGCTCCGGTAGGCGTCCCGGAAGTCAAAGGCGGACGCCTCGCGCCAGTAGGCAGCGCTCACCCGTTGACCACCCTCCTCCGGCATGACGTCGGGCACCGGCGTAGCATCGGCACCGGACATTGGATCGGCGTTCCAGAGCACGATGCCTCGGACGAGTTGATCGAGCAGGGCGGCGGCCGACAGCACGGCGCCACCGCCCATGCTCTCCCCGAGCAGTGCCACTGCGTGACCATCCGCGTGCAGGCGTCGGGCGAAGTGCTCGATGGTGGCAACCCACGCGTCGAACGAGGCGTCCTCGAAGCTGCCGGAGGAGTCGCCGCTGCCGGGCTGGTCGAAGCGGAGGGTCGACACGCCGTCCCTCGCAAGCTCGCGGGCGAGATCGACGAAGTGGCGGGCGCTGCCGGATCTTGTCGCCGTGGAACCCGTGCACCATGACCACGACACGACGCGCGGCGGCGGATTCGGCCTCGTGGAAGGCGACCGCAATCCGCTCGCCATTGACGTCCTCGAAGTACAGACGCTCGTCCGCCATGGGGCGATTATGGCAGGTCGCGCAAGCTAGACTGAGATCGTGGGCGGCACACCCGCGGGGCGGATCTACGCCGATACTGGTAGCGGATGATCGTCGGGACTGTACGCGAGATCAAGAACGAGGAGTTCCGGGTCGGGCTGACGCCGGAGGGGGCGCACGCGCTCGTCGGGGCCGGGCACACGGTGCTCGTGGAGCGCGGAGCCGGGCGGGGGATCCTCGCGAGCGACGACGCGTACTGCTCGGCCGGGGCGACGGTGGTCGGTGACGCGCGGGACGTGTGGGCGCGGGCGGACCTGGTGGTGAAGGTGAAAGAGCCGCTGCCGCCGGAGTACTGGCTGATCCGCGACAACCAGACGCTGTTCACGTATCTGCACCTGGCGGCGGCGCCGGACCTGACGCGCGTGCTGATCGACTCGAAGGTGACGGCGATCGCGTACGAGACGGTGCAGTTGCCGGACGGATCGCTGCCGCTGCTGATCCCGATGAGCCAGATCGCCGGACGGATGGCGACGGAGATCGGGTCGCAGTACCTGCGGAAGCCGGGGCCGGGGCGCGGGAAGCTGATCTCCGGGCTGCCGGGGGCGCCGCCGGCGCACGTCGTCGTGCTGGGCGCGGGGATCGTGGCGGAGAACGCGATCGAGACGGCGGTGGCGCTGGGGGCGCGGGTGACGGTGTTCGACACGCGGCTGGAGAAGCTGCGACTGGTGCAGCGGCTGTGGCCGGGCCGGACGACGACGCTGATGTCGAGCCCGATGGCGATCGCGCAGGCGCTCAAGTCGGCCGACGTGCTGATCTGCGCGGTGCTGGTTCCGGGCGCGGCGGCGCCGAAGCTGGTGACGCGCGAGATGGTGCGGGGGATGGGCGAAGGCGCGGTGGTCGTCGACGTGTCCATCGACCAGGGCGGGACGTGCGAGACGTCGCGGGCGACGACGCACGACGATCCGGTGTACGTGGAGGAGGGCGTGGTGCACTACTGCGTCGCCAACATGCCGGGGGCGGTACCGCAGACCTCGACGGCGGCGCTGACGGCGGCGACGCTGCCGTACGTGCTGGAGCTGGCGAATCTCGGGACGAGGCAGGCGCTGCTCGAAGACGCGTCGCTGGCGAAGGGCGTGCTGGTGAGCGAGGGGCAGGTGACGTACGAGGCGCTGGCGGAGTCGCTGGAGCTCCGGTACGTGCCGCTGGCGCAGGCGTTGCCGGGGTAGTTGTCGGTCGTGGCGGACGTGGTGGTCCCGACGCTGCCGGGAGGATTCCTCGCTGGCGCTCGGAATGACAGGCGTTCGAGGTCGTGTCGACGGTGGCGCAGTGTCCGCTTTGCGTACCCTGCACCACCGAAGAAAGAATGTGTTTCCGGGGGACACCCCCGGAGCCCCCGGCAGAGGGCGCTGCGCTCTCTGCACTCCCTGCTTTCGCGCTGCGCGCGCGGTTCTCGCGAGAAACTCGTCGGTGATCGAGATCGTCAATTGGTCGCCAAGCGGCGGCTGCCACCGAGGCGATGATCGGACAGCGCGGATCCCCGGTTATGCGCTGGTGACGGCGGCGAGGATCTTCTGCGTGTGCTGGATGTGGTCTTCGTCGTGGACCTTCTGGAAGGCGGCCCACTCCATGCAGTTGAGCTCACCGAAGAAGGGGTGGGCGGCCGTTAGCTCCATGTTCGGGTCAGGGGGGAATGCGGCGAGGACGTCCTGCAGGCGCTTGTTGGCTGACCGCAGCTCGTCGAGCATCTGTGAGTACGTGCGGCTGTCGTCTTCCTTCGCGGTGCCGGCGCGGGGCTCCCGCGAGATGGCGGTCCCGGCCGCGAGGCGTTCGACCATGGTCGCGGTCCCGTTCTCGGCGTCGATGACGTGGCGGAGGAGCTCGCGGACGCACCACTCGTCGGGGGCGGGCTTGCGGGTGGTGACGGACTCGTCGAGCGGCTCCAGGATGCCGAGGAGGCGCGCCTGCGGATCGGCGACGATGCCGGCGACGGTCGCAGGGCCCTTCTTGGCCTGGTGCTGGATGTAGCTGCGAACGCGTGTGGCGACGTCTTCGGTGACCATGCGGCGAGCATACACTACCGATTGGCTAGTGACTAGCCCCGAATCTCTGCGTGGCGGGCGGGCGCAGCGGGCTGTCCCCTACGGCGCTCAGGCGCGGTCGCCGTACAGGAGGGTGCGCAGATCCTCCATCACGGGCGTGCCGTCGAGGCGGAGGTGGCGCGGGTTGTAGTCGTCGTGGTGGACGGTGACGTAGAGGTCAGCCGGCTCGGCGTCGAGCGGGAGGGGGAGGCCGCAGGTGCCGCCGCTGTCGGTGCGGGCGCGGGCCAGCACCTTCGCGCCGTGCGTGCTCAGCGTGACCTCGGCGCCTGACACGGGCGGGCGCTCGCCGGAGGTGTCGGCGTCGTTCGCGAGCACTTCGACCATGGCGGTGCGGCCGTCTTCGTGGCGCGTGATGGTGACGGCCATGTCGATGAGGTAGACGAGGGGGTCGGGGATCTGCGCCTTCATGCCGGCGTCCGTCACGGCCTTCACCTGCGTCGCCTTGAGGGAGGCGTCGACGGGCGCCATGCCGTGATCCGTGGTGATGATGAAGAGCGTGTCGTCGAGCATGCCGCGCGCTTCGAGCATCTCCATGATGCGGCCGACGCGGACGTCCGTCTCGTCGAGGGCGGAGCGCTGGCCGTCCGAGTGCGGGCCGTAGTCGTGGCCGACGCCGTCGGTGAGCGCGAACTCGTGGAACATGAACTTCGGCGCGGGGTGGGAGTCGTCGGTGTAGAGGAGGAGCGACTGCGCGAGGCCGCGATTCTCGATCACGGACTCCATGTGCGCGCCCTTCTGGCCCTCGGCCTCCCAGCGCGGGTTGGTGTCGCCGGTGTAGCGAGCGGTGAGTTCCTTGAGGCGGTCGCGGTCGCCGATGACGCGGCGCTCGAGCGTGGCGTGATCGGCGCCGCGGGTGCAGGGCTCGTGGATCGAGGCGGTGAAGGCGCCGGTTTGGCCCTGCCACGGGCCGAAGACTCGGTGGAAGGCCTCGTACAGCGTCTCGACGCCGTCACCGAGGAACTTCGCCGTCTCAAACTGCTGGCCCTGCGGCGTGACGACCTCGCGCGTCTCGCGGAGGTAGTAGGTGGGGTTGACGATGTCGTGGTGGCCACCCCAGGCGCCGGTGCCGATGGCGTTGTGGCTGGGCCAGGTGATGCTGGGGAAGTTGGTGAAGGAGCCGTGCTCGAGCATGGCGCCGTTGCGGATGATGCGGCGGAGGTGCGGGATAGCGTCGGCGTCCTCCGCGAGGCGGTGCTTGAGCTCCGTGTTGCTCTGACCGTCGAGGAGGAGGATGTAGACGCGCTCGGGGCGCGCGTCGCTCGTGGCGTCGAGCACCTCTTCGAGCACGCGGCCGTCCTGGCGCTTGAGGTAGACATCGGGCGCGACACCGCGCTCCGACGACGTGCGGCCCGTGACGTCGGCGCCGTCGATGAGAGGGAAGCCGAAGAGGCGGGCGATGGTCGGCGCGATGTCGATCTGGCGCGACGGCGCGTCGATCATCTCGCCGCGCTTGATGCCGGGGCCGGAGAAGACGAGGGGCGATCGCGCCTGGATGGCGTCGAGGGCACCGTGCTGGCCGGGCTGGCGGCCGAAGGCGTAGGCCTTGGGGTTTACGGCGAGGTCCGGGGCGTTGGGGCTGTCGAAGAGCTGGGCGATGCGCTCGTAGGCGAAGGGGTAGCTGTTGTGCTCGGGCTCGACGTAGGCGGTGTTGGCCTCGATGCCGGGGAAGCCGGAGGCCTTCGAGGCGGCGAGCTCGTCCGCGATCGTCGTGAGGGCGCGGCGATCCTGGTTCTCGACCGGGTTTTCGCCGATCTGCTCGATGACGTCGTACTCGTAACCGTGGCCATCGGCAGCGTAGAAGCGCTGGAAGCGGACCATGCCGCGGGCGGCCCAGATCTCGTAGGCGCCGTCGCGGTAGGTGAAGACCATGTCGGTCTGGGGGCCGGCCGTGGGGTCGGTGAGCATCGCGTGGATGGCGCGGTCGCCGGACTCGTACTGGTGCTCATCGAGGCCCTGGCCGCGCAGGCGTTCGGGGCCGACAGGCGTGGCGGTGTGCGGCGTTCGCTGGGTTGTGGTCATGGTTTGGCCTCCGGTGGTTCTCGCATCTTCGGCCACGACGGGGGAAGGCGCAACGGGCGGGGATTATCGGTGCGTTCATGGCGGCCGTAGAATTGCGGTATGGCCGAGCGGGTTGAGGTTGACGTCGAGACGGTGCTGGTGCCGGCGGGCGTGTTTCGGATGGGGGACGCGGCGGGGCGCGGCGACGAGCAGCCGGTGCACGAGGTGTACGTGTCGGCGTTCCGGATCGCGCTGCTGCCGGTGACGAACGAGGAGTACGGGCGATTCGTCGCGGAGACGGGGCACGAGCGGTCGCGCTTTCACGACGACCCGGCGTTCAACGCGCCGCTGCAGCCGGTCGTGGGGGTGTCGTGGTTCGACGCGGTGGCGTACTGCGCGTGGCTGTCGGCGCGCACGGGCAAGCGGTGGCGGCTGCCGACGGAGGCGGAGCGGGAGAAGGCGATGCGGGGAGGGATCGGCGGGCAGGCGTACCCCTGGGGCGACGATCCGGGGCCGGAGGGCGGGCGGTTCGCGCAGGACGCGCCGCACGTCGTGGGGCGGTCTGAGGCAAACGGGTACGGGCTGCTGGACACGGGCTACAACGTGCACGAGTGGTGCTCGGACTGGTACGGGGAGGACTACTACGCGCGATCGCCGAAGCGGAACCCGAAGGGGCCGGCGTCCGGGAAGCGGCGGGCGTCGCGGGGAGGGGCGTGGCGGCACCAGATCAAGGTGTGCCGCAACGGGGCGCGAAGCAGCCTCGATCCGTCGTTCCGGTACAACGACTACGGGTTCCGGGTGGTGCGGGGGGCGTAGCGCTGGTCCGAGGGCGCATCGCTAGGGCGTGGCGGTCGGTGCGGGTTCGCCGGGCAGGAAGCCGACGACCTGGAAGCTCCCGTTAGCGCTGGTGGTGACGAGCGCTCCGTCGACGTAGATCTCCACCGGTGCGGATTGCTGTTCTTCGTCGACGCAGGCCGGATCGAGCACCGGCTTCCCGAGGCAGCGGTACTCCACGTACTCGTTGCCGTACCACTGACGCATCACGGCGAGCGGGTCGCTGACGCTGCGAGCGGGTGCGCCGTCGACGCCGATGACCCACCAGCGTTCGCTTCCTGCGAGCTTGTCCTTGCAGCCGGATTCTGGCGTCGTCATTTCATACGTCTGGTACAGGAGCTCAGTGCCATCCGGAGACCAGCGCACAGGGTAGAAGCTGAGGCTGTCGTCGTGGATGTGCACGAGCGTGCGACCGTCCGCGAGGCTGGCGATCGAGAAGTCATGCACCTCGGGCCAAGTGCTGAGGCTACAGAGCTGCCATGGCCTGGACGGCTGCGTACCGCGCGTTGGTGAGACGAGCATAGTACGCTCATCACGCCTGGAAACCGTACGTCTGCACGTGGCCATCAAGCGTGACTGTGCGCGAGGTCGCCGGGCGCCTCGGAGTAGGTGTAGCTGCTAACCGCCAGCGCCGCGCCGTCCTCGCGCCAGGTGATGATCGCCGCCTGGCCGATGTAACCATCGAACCCGGCATCGGTCTGTGGCACGCGCAGGAGTTCGGCTCCGGTAGTCGCATCGATGACGTAGACGAACGTGGCATCGGGGCCGAAACATGACCCTACGGGCAGATCGGGGCAACGCGATCCGTCTTCGTAGGTGAACGCCAGCTTACTGCCATCGGGCGAGGCAGCGACCGAGATGATGAAGCCACGGTCGCCACGCATGCCATAGCTCTCGCGGATCGGAACCGTCGAGGTTGTACGACCACGAGGTTCTGCTCATAGTTGACGATGACGCGATCGCCCGCGAGCACGGCCTCGCTCGCGGCCTCATGCGTGTCGGGGTCACCGACAACGAACGAGGAGATCTGGCGGCCCGCCGTCGCGTCGAACGTCACGATCGACCACGTAACGAGGCTGCGATTGTCCTTCGTGATGACCTGCGTCCCGCGTTGCATGTACACGAGGAGGCGATCCGCGGCGCCAGTTTCTGGCGTTGAGAGTGCGGTCGTCGGCGTGACGGGCGGCGCGGGCGTACCGGAAGGAGTTGAGGGCCGCTGGCTGCAGCCGACGGCGAGTCCGCAGAACAGGATCACGAGTGAGATCAGCCAGCACCGGTTCATCGCGCCTCCGCCGCCATTCTGCGACGGGGCGCTCCAACCGTGCACGACGCGTAGCCTACGGCTGACCGACGACCCGGCGGGGCGGTCAGTCGAAGGTGAGGACGGTGCGGGCGACTTCGCCGGCCTTCATGGCGCGGAAGGCTTCGTTGACGTCTTCCAGGCGGCCCTTGCGGCTGATCATCTCGTCGAGCTTGAGGCGGCCCTGCAGGTAGAAGTCGATGTAGCGGGGCATGTCGACGCGGAAGCGGTTGGAGCCCATCGTGCTGCCCTGGATCTTCTTCTCGCTGAGGAACTGGTAGCCGTCCAGTTCGACCTTCTGGCCGACGGGGATCATGCCGATCACGGTGGCGGTGCCGCCGGAGGCGAGGCTGTTGAAGGCCTGCTCAGCGGCGATCTTCAGCCCGATGGCCTCGAAGGAGTACTCAACGCCGCCGCCGGTGATGTCCTTGACCGCTGCGACGGGGTCGTGCGAGGAGGCATCGACGACGTGCGTCGCACCCAGCTCGCGGGCGGTGGCGAGTTTGTTCTCGAGGGTATCGACGGCGATGATCATGCGCGCACCGGCGATGCGGGCGCCCTGGATCGCGGCGAGACCGACGCCGCCGCAGCCCCAGACGGCGACGGACGAGCCGGCGGGGATGCGGGCGGTGTTCATGACGGCGCCGACGCCGGTCATGACGCCGCAGCCGATGAGGGCGGCCTTATCGAGCGGCATGTCCTCGCGGATCTTCACGATGGCGTTCTCGTGCAGGAGCATGCGCTCCGCGTAGGCGCCGAGGTTCAGGCCCTGGTAGATGGGCTCACCGTGCTGCGAGAGGCGCGGCTTCTCGTTGGGCGCGCGCTTCGTATCGGGGCTCTGGCAGAGGTTCGGGTGGCCGGTCATGCACTGCTCGCAGTGGCCGCAGAAGACGGAGAGGCAGCCGATGACGTGGTCACCCGGCTGGACGTAGGTCACCAACTCGCCGACCTCCTCGACGATGCCGGAGGGCTCGTGGCCGAGGATGGCGGGGGCGGGGTACGGGTAGAGGCCCTCGACGAAGTGGAGGTCGCTGTGGCAGACGCCGCAGGCGACGGTGCGGACGAGCACCTCGCGCGGGCCGGGCCTGTCGACGTCGACGTCCTCAATGGTGAGGTCCTGCTTGGGCGCGCGGAATATGGCGGCTTTCACGGGTGCTCCTTTCCTCGGGCGCTGGTCCGGGTACATCAGCGCATCGACAGGCAAGGGGCATCATCCGCCAACGGCGGGCGACGTGCAATCGGCCTGAAGTATGCGGCAGGCGCCGGTTGGCTCAGGCGCGGGAGCCGAGGCCGCCGATCATCTCGTCGAGCAGGACGATGAACTCGCAGGTGACCTCGGTGCGGATGGCGTCGCTGACGTAGCCGCCGGTGTTGTCCCAGCCGCCGGTGTCGGTCTGCTGGGCGATCAGCGCCTCGCCGACGCGCGTGGCGAGGTCGAGGTAGCGGCGGTCGCCGGTGACGCCGTAGACCAGGGCGGAGCCCCAGCCGACCTTGCCGACCTGCGCGGTCTCGTACATCTCGTCGAGGACGTTGAAGCCGATCTCCAGGTAGCGCTTGCCGAGATCGGCCCACTCGTGGTCGCCGGTGGCCATGGTGAGGCGGGCGAGGAAGGCGGCGGCGATGCCCATGTTGAAGTACATCTGGCGGCGCTTGTCGATGCGGATGGAGTGGAGGCGCTGACGCTCGTCGGGGAAGTCGGTGCGGAGACCCTGGCCGGGCTTGTAGACGAAGAAGAGCTCACGCTCCGGGTATGGCTGCGCGTCCCAGACTGAGCGGAGGAAACGGCCGACGTTCTTCGCCTCGGCCAGATGGCCGGTGAAGAGGCAGGCGTTGCCGGCCTGTGAGCTGCAGAGGAGATCCTGCGGCGAGTCGGGCTTGTCGCGCTGCATGCGGAAGCCGCCGTCCTCGTTGTTCTGGAGCGTGAGGAGGAAGTCCATGCCGCGGTGCGTGAGGTCGAAGCGGCCGAGCTTCTGGGCGCCGCAGATGATCCAGCCGTTGGGGTACGGGTAGCTGTAGTTGTGGTCGGAGCCGCGAAGGTCGCCGGAGAAGTCGCCGGCTTCATCCTGGACGTTCTTTGCGATCCACGAAACGAGGCGGTTGCCCTCCTCGGTGCGGCCGGCGGCGGCGAGCGCCCAGACGGCCTTGTAGTAGGGGGCGAGGCCCTCCGTCTCGGGGTTGCCAATGGCGCCATCGGCGCGCTGCTGCTTCAGGAGATAGGCGACGCCGCGGTCGCGCGCACCCTGCAGCCTAGCGACGATTGAGGTTTCCGCGACCATTGCGCCCTCCGAACTCAGGCTGAACCGATCGCGACCATCGTAGATCGACGAAGGGGCGGTGTCATCAGCGCCGCTGCCGACGTGATCGACGTGTCTCGCCATCTCGATCCCGCATCTCGACGCGGGGCGAGCGCAGCCTGGACGCTCCCAGATGGCAAGCCGACTCAGGGCGCGAGTGTGATGATTACGGCGAACGCAGCCGGATCGCACTCTTGTTCCATTTCTCGTAGATCCGGGGGGGCGCTTTACAGAATCCGTACGAAAATCGCGGAGACCCGTTGACAGGAAACGCCATCCGATCGTAACATGTACCGGAAATCACAAATGACTCTCTGCGGTCGGTCGAGAGTCGCGCCTGCCTCCGGGCGGGCAAGCCGAACGTCGCTGAGCCGGAGCACCGGCAGGCGGTGGCGGGGGAACCAAATCCGCGCACAGCGGGCGGGGTGAATCGTGCGGCGACCCGGTGCATACCGGCGCGTCGATGCGTAGGACAGCCTTCAGTCCGAACCCGACAGCTAACCCCGTAGGCATCGGAAGGCCCGTGATTGGTGGCGTAGCGGCTTTCTGATGGATCTCCCGCGCGGCCGCGGGGGGATGGCCCACGGGCCCGTGGAGGACTGCCTCATGAACACCGCCCTTCCCCGAACTTGTCCCCGCTGCCGAGGCTCCATGATCGTAGAACGCGATTGGTACGGCGCGTACAGCACGTGCCTGTGCTGCGGCTACGTCCACGAGGCGGTGTCGACGCCACCGATCGACCTGCTGGACGAGGAAGAGGGGCACCCGCGGCAGCGCCGCAGGCAGCCTTCACACGGGAAGCTGCGGCTCTAGACTCCGAAACGACTCCGGCGGACGAACGTCCTACAGCGTGATCGCGCACCCGGCACCCAAGCCGGGTGTTTTCATTGTGGGGAGGACTGCGGGGCTAGATGGGCGCAGGGACGTTCTCCTGCTCCTCCAGTTCCGCCATGTCCGGCTCGGTGTTCATCATCGTCCAGCCGACCCAGAACGCGAGGGCGCTGACGATGCCGGTGGCGACGAGCACAGGCAGGGCGATGACCCAGTAGCTGCGGCGCATGGCACCGACGAGCATGACGAGCGCCTGGATGGAGGCGGCAATGACGATGTACATGCCGAGCTGTCGTGAGCGTCCCATATCGATCCTCCGGGAACTCAGGCGCCGCTCGCCGCTTTGCGGAGGTCGGGCGGCAGGAGGTTCGGGATGCTGTCTTCGATCGGGTAGCGCTCGTTGCATTTGGCGCAGAACAGCGTCCCGCGGACGATCTCGTCGTCCTTCTCCTCGTCGATGGTGAGGGTCAGTTCGCCTTTGCACATGGGGCAGGCGAGGATGTCCATGAGGTCTTTACGCATCGGCCACCTCTCGTATGGGCTACGGACTACGCGCACAGCGTACCGCCTGCGGGCGACAGGTTACAGTGGAGGGCGGCGGGCTTCGCGTTGACTTGACTGAGGGCGCTTCCTATAATTGCGTGCGCTGTCGAGCGACCTAACGAATAGACGATGTTCGCACGGCCCGGCCTCCGAGTGAGCACTCCGGAGCGCCCGGCCGATTTGCTTTGACGACTGAACGTGGAGGGATCTTGCACGAATACGAGCTCGTGGTGGTGATGAGTCCGGAGATCGCGGAGGAGGACGTGCCGGCCGCGATCGAACGCGTCACCACGGCGGTGACCGGGCGCGGGGGCGAGATCGCGGAGATCACACCGTGGGGGCGCCGCAAGCTGGCGTACCCGATCAAACGGCACGTCGAGGGGAACTACGTCGTGACGCAGATCCGGCTCGACCCGGCGCGGGCGCACGAACTGGAGAGCGGATTCGCGATTTCGGACGACGTGCTGCGACATCTGTTGATCCGCAAGGACGAGGAGTAGACGGCGAACGACCGGACCGGCGCGGGCCCGCGGACACTCGAGAGGGACGTAAAGAGATGGCGGGTTTGAACAAAGTGATGCTCATCGGGAACGTGGGCAAGGACCCGGAGATGCGTTACACGGCGAACGGGAAGGCCGTGACGACGTTCTCGCTGGCGTGCAACAGGACGCACAACACGCCGGAAGGGGAGCGCCGCGAAGAGACCGACTGGTTCGACGTGGTGACGTGGGACAAGCTGGCGGAGTTGTGCAGCCAGTTTCTCGCGAAGGGGCGGCAGGCGTACGTGGAAGGACGCCTCCAGACCCGATCGTGGGAAGGGCAGGACGGACAGAAGCGGTACAAGACGGAGGTCGTGGCGCAGACGGTGCTGTTCCTCGGGAGCGCGGGGGGCGGCGGCGCGGCGCGGATGGACCGGTTCGACGACGGCGGCGCTGCACCGGCGGCGGTCGATCCAGACGACCTTCCGTTCGAATAGTTTGGAATAGGCGCCTCGTGGGCGCCGTGGGAGGAAGGATGACGCATGACGAGTGAGGTAGCGGAAGGCGAGTTGAGCCCTCCGGCGACGCAAGCACCGGACGAAGGTGCGTCGCCCCGACCGGAAGGTCCCGGCCGGCCCGAGGAGCGGTCCGGTGGCGGCCCGCGACGCAGCGGAGGTGGCGGCGGCGGAAGAGGGCGTTTCGGCGGGCGTCGGAAGGTCTGCGCGTTCTGCGTGGACAAGATTGACATCATCGACTACAAGGACCCGGTGAAGCTGCGGCGGTACATCTCCGACCGCGGTAAGATCGAGCCCCGCCGGAAGACGGGGACGTGCGCGCGCCACCAGAGGCGGCTGACGCTCGCTATCAAGCGGGCGCGGCACCTGGCGCTGCTGCCGTACACCGCGGACCACATCCGCACGACGAGCACGTTCTCCCGCTAGCGGAGCAGCAGCGGCCGGTGACGCGAGGCCGGTAGCAGGCAACACAGCCGCGTGTCCCGCGTTTGACTCTGGGACGCGCGGAGGGTGGTGAATCGATGGCAGGCGAGAGCAAGTCGGGACGCGGGACGCGGCCGCAGCCGGCGCGCAAGCCGACGTCCCACAAGTCCGGCGGGTCCTGGCGCGACGCGTTCAAGATGGACCCGGAGCAGTCGTCGCGGCTGCTGCTCCTCGGCGGCGTGGGCCTGGTGCTGGTGATCGTGCTGGGCGTGCTGGCGCTCGGTTACTGGAACGCCGTGATCAAGCCCCGGAACCGAACCGTGCTCGAAGCCAACGGGATCAAGGTCTCGTACAGCGCGATGCGGCGACGGATGGGGTACGAGTACAGCCAGGGGCCGAACGCGTCGGCATTTCAGCAGAGCAGCCAGGCGGTGACGGTTCTCGGCGAAACCACGTACAGGGCCGAGTTAGACGAGATTACTCTGGTTACACGCGCCGAGTCGGACCTGGGCGTCACCCTTACAAGCGATGAAGTGCAGCAGAACCTGCTCGCCAAACTGGGGCTGGCGTCGAACGCGACTAATCAAGCCGTCGCCGACGCGCTCAAGAAGCAGCTGGATCTCACGGGCCTCACAGAGACGGAGTATCGCCGGCTGCTGCGCGGCCAGCAACTCGAGTCGAAGGTGGTCGCCAAGTTCACGTCCGAGGTGCCAGCGACGGTCTCCCAGGCGAAGTTCGACCTGATCCAGACCGCCACGCAGGACGACGCCAACGCGGCGCTGTACCGAGTTAACAGCGGGGAGGACTGGGCGACCGTCGCGAAGGCGGTGTCCAAAGAGAGCAACGTTGCGACGACGGGAGGGTTGCACGACTACTCACCCGTCGACCTCGCCGACGCGACGTATCAAAGCTTTCTTTCGACGGCGAAGCCCGGCGATACGAGCGCGGTGCTGCAGAACAGCAGCGGCACCGTGTTCTACATCGTGCGGCTGGTGGACCGGTCGGACCAACCAGTGACGGATAGCGAGAAGCCGGGGCTGGCGAACAAGCAGTACAACGACTGGCTGACGAACACGGAAGCTAGCATGACGGTCTTCCGCGACTGGGACACGCAGGCGCAGAGCGATGCGCTCGGCTGGGTGGCGTCGAACATCTTGCCGAAGGTGCAGAAGCAGCAGATCGCGGCGCAGGCCACGCAGGCAGCAGCGTCGTCGGCCGCTGCGACGGCAGCGGCGCTGGCGCCTCCGACGAGTCAGGCTACCGGCGAGGCAACGCCAGGCACGCCGGCGTCCCAGCCGACGCCGGGAGCTACGGCGGCGTCAGTTCCAACGGTGGCCGGATCGACTCCGGTAGCCCCGAGTCAGCCTGTGGCGCCCGGCAATGGGCAATGACGCGCGGGCGATAGGCATCGGCCTGATGGGGCTCGGCGGCGTCGGCAGCGGCGTCGCACGAATCCTGCACGAGAAGGCCGACGTCTACGCGCGACAGATCGGGTTGCCGCTGGTGCTGCGGCGCGTGCTGGTACGCGACCCGGCGAAGGCGCGCGGCTTCAGCGTAGACGCGTCGCTGCTCACGACCGACGCGGGCGAGTTGATCCGGGATCCCGAGATCAGACTGATCATCGAAGTGATCGGGGGCGAGCAGCCGGCGTACGAGTACCTCCGCGACGCGATCACGGCCAACAAGTTCGTCGTAACGGCGAACAAGGAGGTGATGGCGAAACACGGCGGGGAGCTGCTATCGCTGGCGCGGCAGCACAACGTCGATCTGCTGTACGAGGCGAGCGTCGGCGGGGGCATCCCGATCATCGCGCCGCTGAAGCGCGACCTCCTCGCCAACGACATCTTCAGCGTGACGGCGATCATCAACGGAACGACGAACTACATCCTGACGGCGATGAGCGGCGGTGGCGCCAGCTTCGCCGACGCGCTGGCCGACGCGCAGCGGCTGGGGTACGCCGAGCCGGACCCGACGAACGACGTGGAAGGGATCGACGCGGCGTTCAAACTCTCGATCCTGGCGACGCTGGCGTTCCACGTGGACGTGCATCCGGAGGACGTGTACCGGGAAGGGATCACTCGCCTTACGGCGCGGGACTTCGTGTACGCGAGCGAGCTGGGGTACGCGATCAAGCTGCTCGCCCTGGGCAGGAAGTCCGGCGATGCGGTCGAAGTGCGGGTGCATCCGGCGCTGGTGCCGCGAGGCGAGCTGCTGGCGAACGTGGACGGCGTACTGAACGCAGTCGAGATCGAGGGCGACCTGATGAACCGCGTACTGTTCGAAGGCCCGGGCGCGGGGTCATTGCCGACGACGTCGGCCGTAGTGGCGGACGCGCTGGACGCGGCAGTGAGCATCAGCAACAACGTGTACTGGCCGCACTCGTTCCGGCGCGAGTCGGGTGTGCGCGTGCTGCCGGTGAGCGAGACGCGATCGCGGTACTATCTCCGCATCGGCGTGGCGGACCAGCCGGGCGTACTGGCGCGCATAGCGACGACGCTGGGCGACCGAGCCATCAGCATCGCCTCCGTGATCCAGAAGGAAGTGGATGGCGCGGGCACGGCGGAGATCGTGATCATGACGCACGACGCGCGTGAGGACGCGGTGCAGGACGCTCTGAACGGGATCCGTAAGCTGGAAGGAGCCCACGGGGTGGAGCAGGTGCTGCGGGTGACGCCATGACAATGCAGGACCCACAGAGCGAAGCCCGCACGGGCGCCGAAGCCGTCAACTGGCTGCAGGACCAGGTCGTGCAGTTGCGGACGATTTCGGGGCGGCTGCAGCAGCAGAACGACCAGCTGCAGGCGGCGATCCTGGACATCAACGAGAAGCTTCGCGACGCGGACGGCCACCTGCGCGAGATGGGGGCCCGCACGCTCGGGCTGCCGAACATGCAGGAGCAGCTCCGGCAGGTCGCCGGGCTGCTGGAGCGCATCCAGGACGCCGAGGTGCTGATCGACACGAAGTTCGAACTGATCGAGCGCTCGACGAACGAGGAGCGGCAGCGCGACCAAGCCGAGCGGAATGATACCTATCGGCGAGTGCAGGAACTGGAGCGCCGCACGGAGGGGCTGGCGGAGCGCCAGGGCACGGTCGACGAGTCCAACCGGCGGTTCCAAGAGGAAGTGTCGCGTTCGCACCTGCAGTTCCAGTCGCTCAGCCAGCGGCTGGAGGCGGTGGAGGGCCGCGGCAACCGCAACATGGACGCGCTGACGCGAGTCGAGCAGGCGTTGGCGGAGGTGGAGTCGGCAATCCGCGCATTACGGCGGGAGGACGACGTGCTGGCGGAGCGCGCGCGCGTGGCGCACGAGGTGGGGGCACGCATCGAGGTGGAGCTGCAGACGCAACTCGAGGAGTTTCGCCAGATCCCGCTGCTGGCCGAGCGGGTGGAGCTGCTGCGCGCCGAGCGACAGCGGCTGGAGGACCGGACGTCGCGCGCGGAAGAGACGCTCGACGACGCGCGGGTGCGGGTGGAGCGGCAGGAGGAGCTTGCGGGGCAGCTGGAGACGCGACTGCGCGCGCACGACACGCGCATCGAGCACGTCCATGCATCCACGTTGGAGTACCGACGCACGCTTACCGAGCATGTGCTGAAGCTGACGCAGACGATCGAGCGGATGAAGCGCCGCGAGATCGAGGAGATGGAACGGCAGGCGAAGGAGCTGCGCGTGCAGTCGAGCCAGCTCAAGAGCGAGGAAGAGTGACAACGGACGTCGCGCCGCGGCTCTACGGCGATCTGCCCGACCGGGGCGTGCTGCGCCGCTTCGCAAGCCACCTGCCGCTCACAGACCGCACGCCGATGATCTCGCTTGGCGAAGGCGATACGCCGCTTGTGAGGTCGACGATGCTCGAGCGCGACCTCGGCTGCGAAGCGCTGTACTTCAAGCTCGAGAGCTGCAACCCGACGGGATCGTTCAAGGACCGCGGCATGGTCGTCGCCGTGGCGAAGGCGATGGAGGACGGCGCGCAGGCGATCATGTGCGCGTCCACCGGCAACACCAGCGCATCGGCGGCGGCGTACGCGGGGCGGTACGGCCTGAAGGTGTACGTAATCGTGCCGGAGGGGAAGATCGCGCGCGGGAAGATGGCGCAGAGCGCGGTGCACGGAGCGGAGATCATCGCGGTCGACGGTAACTTCGACGACGCGCTGCGGATGGCGCGCGAGATCACGTCGAAGCACCCGATCGCGCTGGTGAACTCCGTGAATCCGTACCGGATCGAAGGACAGAAGACGGCGTCGTTCGAAATCGCGGACGCGCTGGGTGATGCGCCCGACGTGCTGGCGCTACCGGTCGGGAACGCGGGGAACATCACGGCGTACTGGAAGGGCTTCGTCGAGTACCACCACATGGAGCGCACCAGCAAACGGCCGCGGATGACGGGATTCCAGGCCGCGGGTGCGGCGCCGCTGGTGTCGGGTGCGCCGATTGCCGAGCCACAGACGGTCGCGAGCGCGATCCGCATCGGCAACCCAGCGTCGTGGAAGATGGCGATCGAGGCGCGCGACGCGTCGGGTGGCAGCATCGAGGCGGTGACGGACGACGAGATCCTGGCGGCGTACGATCGGCTGGCGCGGGATGAGGGGATCTTCTGCGAGCCGGCGTCGGCGGCATGCGTGGCGGGCGTGCTCAAGCAAGCGGGGTCCGGGCGCAGCTTCAAGGGCGAGACGATCGTCTGCATCATCACGGGCACGGGGCTGAAGGATCCGGAGACGGCGCTGCGGACGGAGCCGCCGCTCCACCACGTCCCGGCGGACGTCGGCGCCATCGAACGCGAGATGGGCTGGGTCTAGCAGGCAGCTGCTCCCGCCATTGACGTCGTTTCGATACGATTCCCCACGACCATTCGACCACCGTCCGCCGAAATCTGGACTGATTCACGCCATGCGCATGTCACGACTGTTCGGCAAGACTTTGCGGAACGCGCCGTCCGACGCGGAGTCCGCAAATCACCAGCTGATGCTGCGCGCGGCGTTGGTGCAGCAGCTGGCGGCCGGGCTGTACAGCTACCTCCCGACGGGGCTCAAAGTCATGCGGAAGATCGAGCAGATCATCCGCGAGGAGATGGACCGTGCCGGCGGGCAGGAGGTGGTGATGCCCGTCGTACAGCCGGCGGAGCTGTGGGAGGAGTCCGGGCGCCTGAAGACGATGAGCGACGTGCTCTATCACCTGCGCGACCGGCGCGACCGCGAGTTCGTCCTCGGCCCCACGCACGAGGAAGTGACCGTCGACCTGTTCAAGAAGCAGGTGCAAAGCTACCGCGACATGCCGGTGATGGTCTACCAGATCCAGACCAAAGCTCGGGACGAGGCGAGGGCCCGCGGCGGACTGCTGCGCGTCCGCGAGTTCACGATGAAGGACGCGTACAGCTTCGACACGGACTGGGACGCACTCGACGTCAGCTATCGGGCGGCGCGGGCGGCGTACACGCGGATCTTCGAACGCTGCGGCATTCCGGCGATCGCCGTCCTGGCGGATTCGGGTGCAATCGGCGGCAAGGACAGCGAGGAGTTCATCTTTCTCACGGAGATCGGCGAAGACACGATCTTGCTCTGCGAGAACTGCGGCTACGCGGCGAACGAGGAGAAGGCGGACCACAAGAAGCGCGAGTTGGAGGCGGAGGAGCCGCTGCCGCTCGAGGAGGTTTCGACGCCGGGGCAGAAGACCATCGACGACCTGGTGTCGTTCCTGGGCGTGCCGCACCACAAGACGCTGAAGGCGGTGTTCTACGAGGCGGACGGCGAGCCGGTGTTCGTCGCTATCCGGGGGGACCTGGAGGTGAACGAGGCCAAGCTCCGAAACGCCCTGAAGGCCGTCGAGCTGACGATGCTTGACGATGCGGGCGTGCGGAAGCACGGGCTGGTCGCGGGATCGGCGTCGCCGGTGGGGCTGAAGGGGATCAAGATCGTCGCGGACGACACGGTGCTCAACTCGCACAACCTCGTCGCCGGGGCGAACAAGCCGGATGTGCACTACAAGAACGTGAACCACGGCCGCGACTGGACAGCGGACGTCGTGACTGACATCTCGCTCGCCCAGTCGGGCAACGTCTGCGCGACATGCGGCGGCACGTTGCAGACAAAGCGCGGCGTGGAGATGGGGCACGTGTTCAAGCTCGGGACGGTCTACACGGAGAGGCTGAACGCGATGTACTCCGACGAGAACGGCGACCTGAAGCCGGCCGTGATGGGCTGCTACGGCATCGGCGTGGGGCGCGTGTTCGCGAGCGCAATCGAGGCGAACCACGACGAGCGGGGGATCGTCTGGCCGCCGGAGCTGACGCCATACGACGTGCACCTGGTGGGGCTGGGGTTCGACAAGCCGGGTGTGCGCGAGAGCGCGGAGCAGGTGTACCAGCAGCTCGTCGACGCGGGGCTGGAGGTGCTGTACGACGACCGCGAGGAGGGATCGCCCGGCGTGAAATTCAACGACGCCGACCTGCTGGGGATGCCGGTACGCGTCACCGTGAGCCCGCGCAGCATCGAGAACGGCGGCGCGGAGGTGAAGCGCCGGACGGAGAAGGATGCGCGGGTGGTGGGGCTGGGGGAGGCGGTGGCGGCGGTGCGGGAGCTGTTGGAACGCTAGAGCTGCTCGACGGCGTTACGGACGTCGAGGACGTGCTGGAGTTGCTCGACGCGCTTGGTGAGCTGCTTGGGCGAGGCGCCGGCACCGCCCATGAGGCGATCGGCTACGGCGACGAAGGCGCGGCGTGAGAGCTTGTTCCAGACGCTCGACTCGTCGAAGGCGAAGCGATGCGTCACGTGGCAGCCTTTACCATGCGGGACGATCTCGAACGCCCAACGCGAGCAGTTGGACTTTACGCCGTCTTCCCGTGCGGTCCACGTCTCCCACTCGATGAGACGCGGTCGCTCGAAAGCCGTGACCTGCGCCAAAATCGGATCCTTCATCTCCTCGGCTGGACGCAGGCGCTCGACGCCGCGGTAGGTCGTCCCGGCGGCGAGGGGACCGTCGCTGGTCCGTTCCAGCGATACCAGTTCGTCTGTCCACTCCTGGTGCTTGCTGAAGTCGGCGAGGTAGTCGAAGGTCGTCTCGGGCCCGAGTGTGGTCGAGAACGCAATCTCGCCGCTCGTCGGCCCGGTCTTCGTCAAGGTGACCGGCATGGTTCGCGCCCCTCTCCCGCGGTCTCCCCAAGCCGCGGCTTCCCCCCGGGGAGGCTTATAGCACGATCGGTGTGCGCCTGAGAAGCGCCCAATTGACGAAGCGAGCCGTCAATCAAGGGGCCGGGCAACAACTACAATGAGCGCATGCCGCGCGACCTCCCACTCGGCAACGGGCACCTGCTCGTCAACTTTGACAGCCGGTACCACCTGCGCGACATCTATTTTCCGCACGCCGGACGGGAGAATCACTCCGCAGGGCATCGGTTCGGCATGGGCGTGTGGGTGGACGGCACGTTCGCCTGGGTACACGACACCTGGCGCGTGGAGATGCTGTACGTTCCGGAGACGCTGGCAACGCAGGTCACGCTCACGCATCCCAATGGTGACCTGAGCATCGCCTGCACCGACGTCGTCGACTTCCATGAGCACGCGTTGGTGCGCAAGTTCATGGTGACGAACACGGCGCAGAAGCCGCGCGACATGCGCATCTTCTTCCACCACGACTTCCACATCAACGAGACAGACGTGGGCGATACGGCGTACTACGATCCGTCGCGCGGCGCGCTGGTCCATTACAAGGGCTCGCGCTGGTTCCTGATGAACGGGTTCGCCGAGGGATCGGACGTCGGGTTCAGCCAGTGGGCGGTGGGGAAGAAGGAGACCGAGGGCAAAGAAGGCACCTGGCGGGACGCGGAAGACGGACAGCTCAGCGGCAACTCCATCGTCCAGGGATCGGTCGACTCCGTGGGCGCGATCCACGCGCGGCTGGAAGCCGGAGGGACAGCGACAGTCTGGTACTGGATGGCGTGCGGCTTTTCGTATCGCCGACGTGGCGCGGGTGCACTCCGTGATCACGGACAAGACGCCCGCGATGCTGCAGGCCCGCACGCAGGCGTACTGGCGGCTCTGGGTCAACGCGGAGCCGAACAGCGTCGACCAGCTCGGCGAGGACGTAGCGCGCCTGTTCCGGCGGAGCCTGCTTACGGTCCGCACGCAGGTGGACCATCACGGCGGCATCGTCGCGGCGACGGACTACGACATCACGACGTTCGCCAAGGACACGTATGCGTACGTGTGGCCGCGCGACGGGGCGCTGGTAGCCCACGCGCTGGACGAGGCCGGCTACGACGGCGTCACGCGGCCGTTCTTCGACTTCCTGGGGCGCATCCAGACGAAGGCGGGATACTGGATGCACAAGTACAACACGGATGGCACGCTGGCGAGCTCCTGGCACGCGTGGTGGGAGAACGGCGAGCGCCAGTTGCCGATCCAGGAGGACGAGACAGGGCTTCCGTTGTGGGCGCTCTGGCATCACTTCGACAAGTTCCATGACGTGGAGTTCATACGGCCCCTGTTCCGCTCGATGATCCGACCGGCGGCCACGTTCATGGAGTCGTACGTCGACGCCAACGGGCTACCGCAACCTTCGTACGACCTGTGGGAGGAGCGGCGCGGCATCCACGCGTGGACCGTCGCGGCGACGTGGGCCGGGCTCATCGCGGCGGCGCGCTTCTTCGCGGCGTTCGGCGAGACGGCAGACGCGGAGCGCGCGGCGGAGACGGCGCGACGCATGAAGGCGGCCGCCGAGGAGCATCTCTGGCGCGCGAGCGAGGGGCGCTTCCTGCGATCGCTCGAGCCGTCGAAGGACGGGACGGGGTATGACGCCGACATGACGGTCGACGCCAGCGTGTGCGGTCTCTTCCTCTTCGGCATGTTCGACGCGTCGGACGAGCGCATCGCCAGCACGGTGAAACACCTGCAGGAGACGCTGTGGGTGCCGACGGCGGTCGGCGGGATGGCCCGGTACGAGCGCGACGCCTACCAGCGCGCGAACGCGGACCCGAGGATTCCGGGCAACCCCTGGTTCATCTGCACGTTGTGGCTCGCGCGCTGGCACATCGCTGCGGCGAAGCAAGCGGGCGACCTGGCGCCGGCGCTGGAGCTGCTGCGCTGGGTGGCAGCGCGCGCACTGCCGAGCGGGGTGCTGGCGGAGCAGGTCGATCCCGAGCACGACACGCCACTCTCCGTCTCGCCGCTGACGTGGAGCCACGCTGTGGTGATCCAGACGGTCGTCGATTACGTGCAGAGGCTGTCGGAGTTCAACGCGTGCCCCACCTGCGGCCAGCCGACTCAGCGCCGCGACCGGGCCACGTTCCTCTCGGAACGCCTCTCCGCGATCGGCGCGATGCGCTGAGCGCGGGCGATCGTTGAGGGCGGCTCGTGCGCTTCGGTACCATGGTGGCTCGTGCGAGTGATGTGTGGAGGTAGGGATGACGGGCACGCGACCACGCCTCTTTCGTTATGTCCTGTTCGTATTCGCTGTGGGTTTCGCTTCGGCCTTTGCGACGCTGCCCCGGCCACCACTCGAGGCCGCGGCATGCAACAAGCAGGCGTCCCCGAGCACGCTGCAGACGCTGGTGAACGGCGCCAACCCGGGGGACGTGATCTGCCTTGCGCCAGGGGTGTATCGCGGGCCGGTGACGTTTCAGAGCAAGCACGGCGTAACGCTGCGCGGTGCGGGACCGCGCGTCTCGATCGTCGTCGGCGGCGACAAGGACACGATGCTGATCTTCAACAGCAGCGACCTGACGTTCGAGGATTTCACGCTGTTCTACGGCCACCCCTCGAACTCTTACATCTGGCAGAGCACGAACATCCTGTACCAACGGATGGACGTGGGCGGCGGGGGCATCGGCATCCATTATGACGTCAGCAGCACCGGGCGTGTCTCCGACTCGTTCGTGTACGCGATGGACGGAGACGGCGTGTTGATCCGTCGCAAGTCGAACGTCACGGTCGAGCGGAACTGGGTGTTCGATAACGGCGGCGTCGGTGTCTCGACGGTGGGCGACACGGCGACGACGACGATCACCAAGAACATCATCTCCGACAACCGCGGGCCAGGCGTGTTCGCGGGCCAGACGCCGTGTGCGCTGCTGCCGCCGGGCCACGTCGAAGTGCCGGACTGCTACTTGCGCAACCTAGCGTCGTTCGTGGGGCAGGCGAACATCATCCTCAACTCGAACGTCATCCAGTACAGCGGCAGCACCGGCATCGTCATGTTTCCCGGGACGCGGGGCACGTTCACAAACAACCACATCTGGCACAACAAGTTGACGGGCCTCTTCGCGTGGGGCGCGAACGTGCAAGCGGAGGGCGACGAGTACAACGCGAACGAAGAGCACGCGATCGAGTTCCGGGCGTATCCTGACCCGCTGAAGTACGGCCAGGTGGGACCGCAGTTCCCGGTGCGGGCTGTCGGCAACCTGAACAACATGGACATCCACGACACGGTGGTGCTCCCCGAGACCGGCACGCTCGGCGGCGGCGTGCTCGCACAGGGGGCGAACATCGACGTGCGAAACTCGCACATCTACGACAACCGCGGCATCGGGATCTCGTATGTCAACACATCGCTCGGGACGATCGCGGGCAACACGATCGACGACAACCGCGGTTCGGCGATCTGCATCTTCAAAGCGGGCAGCGTCGTGGTCACGAACAACAGCGCGTACAATAACGCCGATAACACGGTAGGCCATTGCAAGGAGACGACGCCCTGACCGGGGCTTGATGAAGATCAAGCGCGTCCACCACTTCACGATCGCCACGCGCGACGCGCAGCGTGCTCGCGCCACGTTCGAGTCGCTGCTGGGCGCGGAGGCGAGCGACGCGCAGGCGATCCCCGCGTTCGGCGTGCAGGCGCTGCAGGTGGCGCTGGGCGACACTGCGCTGGAGATCGTGTCACCGCTGGACGCGGAGAGCGCGGTGATGCGATTTCTGGAGCGGAAGGGCGAGGGGTTCTACAACCTGGCGCTAGAGGTCGAGGATCTCGACGCCGCGGTGGCGGAGCTGGGGGCGCGTGGCGTGCGCGTCAGCGAGCCGATCGAACCGGGGCCGGGCGTGCGCTCTGCCTTCATCACGATGGCGGCGACGCACGGATTGAGCATTCAGCTCCTGGAGGTGGCATCCGGACCGGCCCTCGAGCCGAGCGAGGCGCCGGAGGCCATCGCCGCGCCGGCGGAACCGGGGCCATCGCCCGAGGCGGCGCCGGAGGCCATGGCGCCACCGCCAGCGTCAGAACCGCCGTCTTCTCCCGCTCCCGCGGAGCGAGTGACCGAACCGCCACGAACGGATGACGACAGGGCAGACGCGGAGAGCGCTGGCTCGCCCAAGCCGCTCGACCTGACGCCGGACGAGTGGTCGGATCTCGACTGATCAGCGACGCATCTAGATCGCCGTCCTCGAGCTCAGCACCTCGTCGTAGAGATCGAGCGTCATGCGGGCGGTGCGCTGCCACGTGAAGCGCGTGCGGATGTGCTCGCTCGCGGCGGCGCCCATCGTGCGGCAGCGCTCCGGGTCGAGCAGCAACGTCTTGATCGCGGCGGCCAATGCGTCGGGGTCGCCGGGGCGCACGAGCAGGCCCGTGCGTCCGTCGTCGATAAACTCCGGGAAGGCGCCGGCCGTCGTGGCGACCACGGCGGTGCCGCAGGCCATCGCCTCCGCCGCCGGGAGGCCGAAGCCCTCGTACAGCGACGGCGAGACCACGATCTGGGCACTGTTGTAGAGCCGCACCAGCTCGTCGACGGTCAGCCGGGGGATGTACTCGACGAAGCGCTTGAGGCCGTACTTCCAGACGAGCGGCGGCACGACCTTCATGTCCTGCTCCTTCTTGTCCTTGAAGAGGAGCCGGAAGTCAATTTCGTGCTGGAGCTTCGCGCAGGCCTCAATGAGGAAGCGGGCGCCCTTGTTGCGGTCCTCGGAGTCGCCGACGAAGAGGATCGTGCCTGGCTGGCGCGCGACGCCGGGGATCGGGCGCATCACTTCGTGGTCGACGCCGTACGGCGTCTGGCGAATGTGCTCGATGGGGATGTCCATCGACGCGCTGACGGACTGCGCCGAGTTGCGCGAGCCCGTGAGCACCATGTCGATGCGGTTCGCGACGTAGGATTGCATGCGCCACGGGAACCAGAGCTCCTTCTGGACGCGGCTGATGACGTTCTTCGCCTCGCGCATGTTGTTCGCCTTGTCGATGGCGAGCGGGTGGTGGAGGCTGGCGACGACGGGCTTGCCCATGAACTGCTTCATCGCGAGGATGCCGTACCCCAGCGTCTGGTTGTCGTGCACGAGGTCGAACGGCCCGAGATCGCGCTCCAGCTCGGCCAGCTTCTTGTACGCGCGCACGCTGAAGGTGAAGAAGAGCGATGCGAGTGAGGCGCGGGTCGAGGCGAACTCGTAGAAGTTCCACGGATGGAAGAACTCGGCGGGGTTGTGCGCGTGGTCGTAGGCGTGCTCGTCGCGCCCGTTGAGGAACGCCCAAAAGCTGTACGTGTGCAGTTTGTGGTGGACGACACCATCGGCCAGGCGCGGATATGGCCTGCCAGAGATGACGTGCACTTCGTGGCCCAGGCGTACGAGCTCGCGCGTCATGTAGTGCAGGTAGACGCCTTGTCCGCCCGAGAACATGTTGCCCTGGTACATGATGAAACAGATCTTCATGAGGGGGTCACGGCTTGCAGAGCCCCGAGTCGCAGTCCGCTCTGAGCCGATGACCTGTCGACGACGAGTTGCGGACTCATCGCGCGCCGGCGCGATGAAGCACTTCCGGCAGGTGCTCTTCCTGGTAGTGGTGGGCAGAGACCATGAGCAGGTAGACGCCGCAGGGCACGGTGCCGCCGATATCGGGCCAGAAGAACTGCGCCGTGCCGCTGAGGGCTTCGGCCGAGGTGCGGTCGGCGGCAGCGATGAGGGCCTCGAATGCGGCGTCGGAGTCGGCGAGTACGTCGGCCCAGGGGCGCTCGCGAGCCTCGGCCATGCGCGCGCCATTGAAGGCGTCCACGGACCCATAGCGGCTGATGCCCTCCGGATAGCCGGAGAGCGCCATGATCGAAGGCTCCGGAACGCCCGCGGCGATCTCGTCGAGCGCGGCCGCCACCCACTTCTCCCAGCCGATGATGTGGCCGACGACTTCCTTCAGCGTGCGGCCGTCCTCTGTCCACGGCGTCGATGCCTGCTCGCCGGTCAGGGGCTGCACTTCGCGCATCAAGGCGAAACGGCACGAGCGGAGGATCTCGATGAGCCGCCGCTTCTGCTGCTCCCCACTCAGCTTCAGCGCGATGCGCAGCTCATCGTCGAGCGAGAGCGGGGCCGTGTGCGGCGCCGGGGGCTCCGGCACGCCGGGATCGATCGCGAACGGCGCGGGCACGGCGCGGACCTCGACGGCCGAGCGGTCGTCTTCGATCGCCGCGACGGCGTCCTTCGTGTGACCGTTCGTCTCCGCGACGGCCTGCGCGACGCCGAGCGGCTTGCGGCTGTACACGACGATGCTCTTCGGCAGGATTCGATTGCCCAGGTCGTCAATGGCAGTGACGATCGCCGATTGCCGCGCACGAGTCGAATCGAGCGCGCGGCGGAAGACGCGGGTGATCGGCCCCTGCTTGCCCCAGTCGCTCCAGAAGGCGATGTGGCTCAACCAGTACAGCGTCTCGAGCGAGTGCCTGTAGCGCACCGCGTACGGGCGGAGTCCGGCGTCGCGCAGCAGGCGCACGATCTGGGGGCGTTGGTAGATGCGGACGTGGCCGCCGGCGTGCGTGCGGTAGTTCCGGGAGAGCTTCCAGAACACCTTCTCGGAGAACTCGTCAGGGACGCTGACGGCCAGGATGCCGCCCGGCTTCAGCACGCGCACCAGCTCTCGCGCAAGGACGGAGTCGTCGTCGACGTGCTCCAGCGTCTCGGTGCAGATCACGCGGTCGAAGGCGCCGTCGACGAAGGGCAGGCGCTCGCCCGCCGTCTGGAGCCAGTGGACGCGCGCGCGCACGTCCCCGTCGCGGCGCATGATCTCCAGCAGGTAGCGGCCGACGCGGAGGTCGTGGAGCGAGAGATCGGCGCCAAGCACGGTGGCCGGCGACTTCGCCAGCTCCAGCACGTGGCGGCCGGTGCCGCAGCCGAGATCGATCACGCGATCGTCCGCGCCAATATCGAGGAGGGCCGGATCGATCGACTGGAAGCGGTCGAGAGCCATGTGCCGCCTACCCTTCGCTCGCGCTGAGCGCCGTCGCCATGGTCACGCCGTTGTCGGATGGGCGCGGTTGCGGCACCGGGCGCTTGTGTCCGTAGTGGATGAGATCCTTGCCGATGACGAGGTTCGCGGTGGCCTCGATCCGCTCCAGCAGCTTGATGCGCCGGTTGTGATGCACGTTGATCAGCTTCCAGGTGAGGCGGACGGGCGGGAAGTTCTCGTTCGGCAGGCCGTGGATGCAACGGAGGAACCAGTACAGGCTCTGCGACGAGTGGCGCCTGCGCATGAATTCCACGTCGATACCGTGCCGCTCCAGGATCGCGCGCATCTCACCGGGCCGGTACCAGCGTACGTGGCCGCCGGGCGAGTGCCAGTAATCCCAGCTGAGCGCCCAGTACGCCCGCTCCGGCCAGTACGCCGGGACGCTCACGGCGACCTGTGCGCCGGGCTTCGTCACGCGCACGAACTCATCAATACCGCGGCGGTCGTCCGGGATATGCTCGAACGTCTCCGTGCAGATTGACTTGTCGAAGGCGCCGTCCTTGAACGGGAGATTCGTCGCGTCGCCAATGATGAAGTCGGCGTGGCCGCGCAGCTCGCCCTTCTTGGCGCAGGTCGTCGTACATGAACTTCGCGGCGCGCACGTCGTCGGCCGAGATGTCGAGCCCGACGACGCGTGCCGGGAAGCGTGCAGCCTCCAGCGTGTGGCGGCCGTTGCCGCAGCCGAGATCGAGCACCCGTTCGCCGGGCTGAAGGTGGAAGTGGCGATGGAAGTCGATGTTGACGATGTTGTCAGGCATTGGCGGCGGCCTCGCGGCCAGAACAGTGAGCAAAGAGGAAATAACAAAGAACGGGCGTGGCGCCAGTACTGGTCACGGGGCGCCTCTTGACTCGGCGTGCTGGCCGGCGCCGTTGGCCGACGGGATTGTCCACGCGAACGAGCGGCGGCGCGGCGGCACCAGCTCCTCGTACACGGCGAGCGTCTCTTCGGCGGCCTTGCGCCAGTTGAACTTCTCGACGATACGCTGGCGCCCTCCCTGCGCGATGCGGTCGCGCAATGATGCGTCATTCCACATCATCCGGATCGCCTCCGCAAGTGCGCGCGGGTCGGCGGGCGGCACGAGCCAGCCACTCTTGCCGTGCTCGACGATCTCCTCGTACGCGCCGATGCGCGTGGCCACCGTGGGCGTACCGCATGCCATGGCCTCGGCGAGCGGAAGGCCGAAGCCCTCGTGCACCGACGACGTGACGAGCAGCTTCGCTTCGTTGTAGTGCCGCACGAGGTCGGGCGTGGGGATGCGGCCGGTGAAGTCGACGCGCGAATTGAGCCCGAATTCGTCGACGAGGCCCGGCACGAGCTTCAGGCGCCACTTCTCGTTGTCCACGAACGTGACGCGGAAGTCCAGTTCGTCCTTCAGCAGGTCCAGCGCCTCCAGGAAGTAGCGGGCGCCCTTGTTGCGATCCTCCGAGTTGCCTACGTAGAGCAGCTTGTCCGGCCGGCGCTCCACCGCCCGGCAGCGGCCGGAAGGTGTCGGTGTCGATGCCGTTGTACACGGTGCGAACATGGCCGGGGTCGAGATCAAACGCTTCCTCCACGTCGCGGCGGGAGGTCTCCGAAACCACGATGACGCGGTCGACGGACTTCGCCGCCCACTCCTGCATCATCCACGGCGACCAGAGGATGCGGCGCGCCTTCTCGTAGGTGCTGCGCGACTGACGGAGGGCGTTGCGCAGGTCGTACTTCAACGGGTGGTGGATGGTGGCGACGAGGGGGAAGCCGCTGCGGTGCATCGCCCAGATGCCGTAGCTCAGCGTCTGGTTGTCGTGGACGATGTCAAAGCGGTGCTCGCGGGACAGCTCGCGCAGTTTGAAGTAGGCGCGCAGGCTGAAGTTCGCGAGCAAGGAGGAGAGGGTGAGGCGGGTGGAGACGAACTCGTAGAAGTTGACGGGGTGGAAGTAGCTGGCGGGAGGCCGGTTGAAGACGAAGTCCTTCTTGTAGTGGTGGTAGCTCCAGTAGCTGTAGTCGCGGATGTTGTGCGCGGTCACGCCTTCGGCGAGCGTGGGGTACGGCGGACCGGCGATGACGTGAACGTCATGGCCCATGTGGGCCAGCTCTCGCGTGAGGTAGTGGAGATAGACGCCCTGGCCGCCGGAGTACATGTTGCCCTGGTACATGAGGAAGCAGAGTTTCATCGCACTCCCGGAGTGTCGTCACGGCGCGGGTGCTCGGCCGGGACATGGTAGCGGAGCGAGGGAGGGTCTGCGACCGACGGCCAGCGGTGTGAGCGCGGACGCTACAATGGCTCCGCCATGGCCGTGGAGGGGTGTCCGAGCGGCTGAAGGAGACCGTCTTGAAAACGGTTGTGGCTCAAAAGGTCACCGTGGGTTCGAATCCCACCCCCTCCGCCAGTGATTCTTCTCTCCTTGTCCGGCCGAAGGGCGTGTCCTAAGCTTCGGATGCACCGGAATCGAAGCTACGGGAGGGCGACTTGAGTCTCGATACGCGCTGGGAGAACGTGGACGAACTGCTGCAGCGCACGCCGCGGACGCAGGACGAGCAGTTCGCGAAGGCCGCGCACGAGATCGCCGCGGCGCGCTTCGTCTTCCCGACGAAGGAGCACCCTTCCTATCGAACGCACGTCAACGTGCCCGAGGTGACGATGGGCGTGCAAGTCGGCAAGGACGAGGTGGCGCCGGACATCGTCGTCGTTGAGAAGCTGAACACGGGTGAGACGCGGCTCGTGATGACGGCGGCGCTGGCAACCACGGAGATGGTGAACGACGCGGAGGCAAAGGCTCGCTGGGCGCGCTTCGCCGCGATCCCGGACCAGGCCTTCTACGTGTACGTGCCGGTCGGCTGCGGCGCGGCGGCGAAGAAGATCTGCCGCAAGCTGAAGATCCATGCCGCGGGGTTCCGCACTTGGCGCTTCACGCCGCGCGGGTTCGAGGTCAACGACGTCTCCGAGCCGCCGTCACCGCTGGCGGCGCTGATGCCGCCGCTCGTGCGCAAGCTGCTCGCGACGCCGTAGCGAGCGATTCAGCCCTCGGCCTTTCAGTACTCAGTGTCTCGACCGGCCGGAGCTCGGCTTGACAGGCTGATGGCTATTTGATCTCCAGCATGCGGTCGAGGGCGAGCTTTGCGTTGCGCTTGATGTCGTCAGGCACGGAGATCTGGTTTACCACACGACCGTTGGCCAGCGACTCCACGGTCCAGGCGAGGTACGCCGGGTGCACACGGTACATCGTCGAGCAGGGGCAGACGACGGGGTCCAGGCAGAACACGGTCTTGTCAGGGTGCTCGTGCGCGAGGCGGCTCACGAGGTTGATCTCGGTGCCGATGGCGATCGTCGAGCCGGCGGGCGCGTCCGCCACGGTCCTGGCGATGAACTCCGTGGAGCCGTTGAGGTCCGCCGCCTGCACGGTCTCGTAACGGCACTCCGGGTGCACCACGACGAGGACATCGGGATACTTCGCGCGCGCTTCCGCGATCTGATGCGGGGTGAAGCGCTGGTGGACGGAGCAGTGGCCTGCCCAGAGGATGACGCGGCTTCGCTGCAGCGCCTCAAGAGTCTGGCCGCCCATGGAGCCGTACGGCCGCGCCCAACCCCAGAGCAGCATCTCGTCGAGCGGGATGCCCATCGCGGCGCCAGTGTTGCGGCCGAGGTGCTGGTCCGGGAAGAAGAGCACGCGCTTCTTGCGCTGGAAGGCCCACTCCATCACCTTCGCGGCGTTGCTGGAGGTGCAGACGGCGCCGCCGTGCTCGCCGACGAACGCCTTGAGCGCGGCCGCCGAGTTCATGTAGGTGATGGGCAGCGTGTCCTGCGCGATGCCCAACTCCTCCATCTCGGCCCAGGCGGCGTAGACGTCGTCGGGGTCGGCCATATCGGCCATTGAACAGCCGGCGGCCAGGTTCGGCAGCATGACGGTCTGATGGCCCGCGCTGAGGATGTCGGCTGCTTCGGCCATGAAGTGGACGCCGCAGAAGACGATGTACTCCGCCTCCGGGCGCTCGGCCGCCCACTGCGAGAGCTTGAACGAGTCGCCACGGAAGTCGGCGAACTGGATGATGTCCTCGCGCTGGTAGTGGTGGCCCAGCACGACGAGCCGCGACCCGAGCTTGCGGCGGGCGATGGCGATGCGTGCCGCCAACTCGTCGGCGGAGAGCCTCCAGTACTCCTGCGGAATGTCCTGCTGCCAGTACGCGAAGGAGCGCTCCTCGGTCAGCGGTACCGTGGCGATCGAGTCGGCCTCGCACGCGATGCCGGCGATGGGCTGCGCAACCGAACGTTCAGCGAGCATGGTCATCGGAATCCCTCCGCAATTGGAGTTAGTGTCACTACGACACTAACTTACCACTGTCGCGCGCGGCTGTCAAACGGATAGGCGGCACGACCTCTCGGGGTTGGATCTCTCTCACGTTGGAGGCGGCGTTGTGTGTGCGATCGCTCACGACCGCTTGAACAAGCAGAACCACGGTGACAGACTTCCCGGGCGCCCGGCCCAGGGCGGGCAGAGTCAGGTTCTGTGAAGGAGGCAGCCAACAATGCGCGTGATGGTCAAAGCCAACATCCCGACCGCGACCGGCAATGCGGCGATCAAGAACGGGACGATGGGTCCCACGTTGGCGAAGGTGATCGAGACGCTGAAGCCGGAGGCCGTGTACTTCACGGTCGAGGGGGGCATGCGGACGGCCTTCATCTTCTTCGACCTGAAGGAGCCATCGGACATGCCGAAGTCGGGCGAGCCCCTCTTCCTGGAGCTCGACGCCCAAGTCACGATCACGCCCGCGATGACCTTCGAGGAGCTCGGCCAGGGCATCGCGAAGATGGGATAACTGACGATCAGTCTCCCGTCGCGGGCTAAACTTGCGAGATGGGAGAGGCGCTGGCCGGCCGGGAATTGTCGCGGGCGTTCTACGACGAAGTCGTCTGCCCGATCGTCGGTGCGCGGCCGCACGCGGCGGCGCTGATCGGCTACGGCTCCGACGTGCTGGGGTTCGACGACGAGCGTTCGACCGACCACGGCTGGGGCCCGCGGCTGCAGTTGTTCGTCGAAGCCGGCGCGGTCAACGACGTGGCGCGCGACGTCGACCAAGCGCTACCGGCGACGTTTCGGGGCTGGCCGGTGCGCTACGGCTGGGACGACGTGCCCGTGCAGCACCACATCGAGATCGCCACCGTCGGCTCGTGGCTGAAGGGCCGCCTCGGCGCGGACCCCACGGGCGCGCTGAGCACGCTCGACTGGCTCGCGATGCCGCAGGAGAGGCTGGCGGAGGTGACGAGCGGCCCGGTGTTCCACGACGGCCCGGGGGACCTCACGCGAGCCAAGGCATCGCTGGTGTGGTATCCGCGCGATGTCTGGCTCTACCTGCTGGCATGCCAGTGGCAGCGGATCTCGCAGGAAGAGGCGTTCGTCGGTCGGACCGCGGAGAAGGGCGACGAGCTGGGCTCGCAGCTTGTTGCGGCGCGGATCGTGCGCGATCTCGTCCGGCTCTGCTTCTTACTGGAGCGGCGCTATCCTCCGTACATGAAATGGCTCGGCTCGGCGTTCGCGCGACTGGAGGCGGCGGCCGACATAGGGCCGGCGCTTGAGCGCGCGCTGGGGGCGGCAGATTACGCGGAGCGCGAGGCGGGGCTGGCGCTGGCGTACCGACTCGTCGGCGAGCGTCAGAACGCGCTGGGGATCGCGCCGCGCGTGGAGCCTGAGCCGCGGCAGTTCTACGGGCGACCCTTCCTGGTGTCGGCGTCGGTCGATTTCGTCACGGCATGCCGATCGCAGATCAACGACGAGTGGCTACGTTCGCGCGGGCTGGTCGGGAGCATCGACCAGTTCGCCGACTCGACGGACCTGCTGAGCCACCCGCGCGCCACGGTGGCCTCTGTCGGCGCGCTGTTCGGCCAGCAGACGGCAGCGGCCGCGCTGTTGGAGCACGAGGACCAGGCCTAGCGCCAAGCGTCCGCGTCCTTACGCGCCGAGGGTGGCATCGCTAGGCGGATTCCCTACTACGGCGCGGATCCAAACCGACGATACACACGTATCACGAGGCTCTCTGCACGGGAGGAACGACCGCCATGACCGCCGAGCGCCGCGAACCCCGCGAAATGGTGCACGTCCGCCTCGACACGGAACTCGTGCGCCAAATCGACCACTTCGCCATCGATTGGCGGATGTACCGGGCGGACGCCATGGAGCGGCTTCTGCGCGTCGCGATCGCCCTGCAGGAGCAGCAGCGGGAACTCCCGCTGGCGATGTAGCCTGGCCGGCGAACCTGCGGCGCGCCGCCGAATTCCGCCGCAGGAACCACAAACGGCACCCCACTGCGCCCGAAAACCCCTCAGAACGCTCACAGCCTGCCGACAATCTGATGAGGGAGCGTATCAGGTGGACTACCGGTACGCGTCTTAGGCGCCCCCAAAGAGGGCGCCAGGGCGTGTGATGCTTCCCCGGCTTGATCGTTAAGAGAGAAGAAGGCACACGCGCGTCGCTGGTCCACGCCGGGATACAGGCGGCCCGCACGGAGCAAGAATGACGGACCGAAGCACTCCCGCTCACGGCTTCTTCCGCCGGCTGCGCTTCGGATTCCTCGCCGAGTTGGGCCAGGGGACTGCCGAGCTGGCCATCATGCTGCCGCTCTTCCTTGTGCTGATCGTGGGCATCGTTGAGGTCGCCGCGGGATTCAACGCCTACACGTCGGTGGTCAGCGCGGCCCGCGACGGGGCGCGACTCGGGTCGAAGGGCGCCGCCTCCGACTCCGCGATCCAGGCGCTCGTCGTGAAGGACCTCGGCCGCCTGAAGAACACGACGCCGACGAGCAATGTCACGGTGACGCACGGCACGGTCACCGACTCGAACGGAGTCGTCACCAACGAGGTCACTGTGAAGGCTTGTTACGACCACACAACGTTCATCCACGTGCCGCTGATCATGCCGAACAGCATCACGATGTGCTCCCAAACCACGATGCCAAAGCTGAACTGAGGAAAGTGATGCATCGCAGACGCAGACGCAACGAGAGAGGGCAGGTGCTGCCACTGATGGGGCTGCTCGTGCTCGTGGTACTCGGCCTCTCAGGCCTGAGCGCGGACATCGGCAAGATCCTGATCGCGCGCGCGCAGCTTGGGCGCACGGTCGACTCGGCCGCACTTGCGGGCGCCAAGCAGCTCCCGAACATCACGAACGCCACCAGCTCCGCCAAGGCGTTTGTGAAAGCGAACGACTCCGACAACACGATCGCAGTTTCGGTCTATCCGGACGTGCCGTCGCAGCAGGTGCGCGTCGTGGCGCGGAAGACCGTGAACACGATCTTCATGCGGGTGTTCGGGATCAAGACGTTCACCGTACAGAACGAAGCGACGGCCGGCTTCGGCACCATCCCCACCGACGCCGTGATGGGCATCGACGCCACGGGGAGCATGGGCGCCAGCCCGTGCAACGGATCCCAGAGCAACTCCGGCTGCCCAATCAAGGAGGCGCGCGACGCGGCGACGACCTTCGTCAACACGCTGCTGCCCAGCTCGGCCACACAGGTCGGCGTGACCAGATTCCGTGGCTGCTTCGACCCGCCGGACCACGACAGCGGCTGCATCGACACGAGCTCCGTTGTGAATCTGAGCTCAAGCGCATCCACGCTCAACAGCACAATCTCCGGATACACCGCCGTGGGCGGCACCGGCACGAACGTCTGTGGGGGATTGAAGGAAGCCGATGACATCTTATTCGGCACGGGACACAGCACCGCGTCGAACGCGCGGCGCTACATCATCCTGCTCACGGACGGTGACAACACGTACAACGCCGCGTCCTATGTTTCGGGAAGCCCCGGATCGCCCGATGCGGCCTGCCGGCCGACGACGTCTCCGTCGAACTCCGACACGTACCTAAGCACCGGATGCTCCGCGCCGCACAACGGTTCGATCAGCAGCTCGAACCCCGGCTCCAACTCGGACACGCGAGAGCGCCAACTCGACACCAAGACCAAGACCTTGGCGGACAGCCTGAAGGCATCCGGCGTCGAGATCTATATCGTCGGATTGAGCGTCTGCGGCTCGGACGATGGCAACACGCCGTCGAGCAGCTACTGCTCGTCTTCCAACATCGGCAACAGCGAT
Organism: uncultured Chloroflexia bacterium; assembly: GCA_963843685.1. Classification (GTDB taxonomy): domain Bacteria; phylum Chloroflexota; class Dehalococcoidia; order DSTF01; family JACRBR01; genus DASQHL01. The sequence goes on along the minus strand of CAWJLO010000021.1, from coordinate 8,274 downwards.
CCCGACACGATCGCCGACCAGCGTCTGCTCAAGTGCATCGCGTCCTCGACCGCCGGCACGAACGACCACTACTACACGACTTCGAACCCGACCGAACTCTCGACGATCTTTGGCCAGATCGCCCAGTCGATCGCGTTCAGGTTGATTAAGTGAGCGTGATGAAGAAGACAACGCCACGGCCCTGGTCCGAGCGCGGGCAGACGCTCCTCGAGTTTGCGATGATCGCGCCCGTGCTGATGATCCTGCTGATGGCGATGGTCGACCTGGCGCGCGTGATGGAGACACACGTGACGATCCAGGAGGCCGCGCGAGATGCCGCGCGCTACGCCGTGACGGGCCGGGCCGACTGCAACGGCGTCGCCACGCCGACGCGGGACACGTGCATCGTGCAGACGGTGAAGGACGATACGTCATCGCTGACGAACAACCAGAACGTGGCGACGAGCTACCAGAGCTGGGACTACCCGACGTACGCCGATCCTGGCACACCGAACGACGCCGGCCAGCAATGCGACGCCGTCCAGGTGAAGGTGACGTACACCTACCATCCCGTGACACCGCTGATCAACTTCTTCGTCCACAGCGTGCCGCTGACGGCGACCGAGCGGATGGTGAACGAGCCCTTCGGCCCCTGTTCCTGAGCAGGAGCTGCCCGACCTGTTACGAACGAGTACGGCCGGTGGCGAAGTGCCACGGGCCGTACTCTTGTGTACGGGATGCCTAGCTTCGACCTCCCCCTACCCGCCTGCACCTCCTACACTCCGGATATGACGCTCTCACTCAGCACCATGTGGGCGCAGCAGGACCGGTTCGTCGCGGATATGCACTTGTTCGTGCAGGAAGCGCTCGGCCTTGGCTACGACGCGGTGGAGGTCAGCCATTCGACCGCGGAGGCTCCGTTCGAGCGGCTGATGAGCTATCCGAACGTGCCGATCTCGTCGATCCACGCGCCGGCGCCGCTGGTGTTCGACGCGCACAAGAACCGCAACAGCACGCTCAACCTCGCATCGACCGATGAACGCGAGCGCGAGGAAGCCATCGCCTACACGCGGGTCAGCATCGACCACGCGCACTGGATCGGCGCGAAGGTGGTGGTGGTGCACCTCGGCGCCATCGGCCACGAGATGTTTCCCGCGGAGCGCGAGCTGCGCCGGCTGTACGACTCCGGCACTCGGGAGGGCGAGCGGGTAGAGGCGCTGCGCGAGCAGGTGATCGCCATGCGGCACGAGCAGATCGGGCCGTGGCTGGAACAAGCGATGGTCACGGCGCGCGAGCTCGCGAAGTACGCGGGGGAGCTCGGCATCGCCGTCGGCATTGAGAACCGCCTTCACTATCACGAGATCCCGCAGCCGCACGAGGCCGTCGAGATCCTGGAGGAGTTCCCGCGCGAGATCGCCGGGTACGTGCACGACGTCGGGCACGCGGAGGTGCAGTGGCGGCTGGGGCTCGTTGACAAGCGGCGGTGGCTGGACGAGAACGGCGCGCGGTGCATCGAGACGCACCTGCACGACGTGAGCGGCATCGGCGACCACCGGGCGCCGGGGCACGGCGACGTCGAGTGGGATTACATCGCGGCCGGGCTGCCGAAGACGGCGCTGCGGGTGTTCGAGATCAACCAGTCGCAGCCGGCCGAGGCGGTCGCGGGGGCGATCCCGTTCCTGCGGTCGAAGGGCGTCATCGAGTAGGCTCGAACTCCGATGATCTGTGACGTTGAGGTCCGCGCGGCCGGTGCGAAGGGGTTGGGAGTCTTCGCGCGACGCAGCTTCGCGAGAGGGCGAGTTCATCTTCCGGCGGCGGCACGGGCGCGTCGTCGGCGCGGCCGGGATCGCCGGGCTGTCCGAGGAAGACCAGCGCCACCTGTGCGAGCTGAGTCGCGACCGCTTCGCGGTGCTGCTGCCGCCGGGCTGCTACCTCAATCACTCCTGCGAGCCGAACGCGATGCGCAGCGGGGTGAAGGTGTTCGCCTGGAGGCCGATCGCCGCGGGTGACGAGATCACGATCGACTACCGGCTGAACGCGTTCGACGGGGACAGCTGGCCGTGCGCGTGCGGCGCCGCGTCGTGCACGGGCACGGTCGTCGGGAGCTTCTTCGCCCTGCCGCCGGAGCGGCAGCGCAGCGTATCTGCCCTACGCTCCGGACTTCATCCGCCGCGAGTATCGCGCGATGTTGCGTCGCGACGGCGGAGCAAGCACTCACTGAGGCGCGGTCCGTTTCGAGGCGTTGCGGGCGGCGGCGCGCTTCCAGGCGGCCGTCACGCCCATGATGCGCATGGTCGCGGGTTCGATCGCGGGGACGGTTTCGAAGAGGAGCACGAGCGGGCGGATGGGGCCGAAGGTGACGAGCACCTCCGGCTGGCCGCGGAGCGCCTTCATCACGCCGTGGCACACCTTTCGGGGCGAGACCTCGCGCGTCAGGAGAGGCGGCTTGCCGGCGTCGGCGTCCTTCCACATGCCGGTGTCGCTGACGAAGGTGGGGCAGACGACGCCCATCGTGACGCCGGTGCCGTGCAGCTCCTGGCGGACGGACTTCGTGAAGCCGACCATGCCGTGCTTCGTGGCGGCGTAGATTGATTCGTAGGCGACGCCGACCTTGCCGGCCATGGAGGCGACGTTGACGATGGCGCCGCGGCGGCGCTGGAGCATCGCCGGCAGCACCATGCGGGTGAGCCAGATCGACGAGCGGAGGTTGGTCTGGAGGACGTCGTCGATCTCGTCGAGCGAGAGGTCGACGAGGAGGCCGGTGGCTTCGAGGCCGGCGTTGTTGATGAGGATGTCGACGGCGCCGAGCTCGCGTTCGGCGGTGTCGACGAGGCGCTGGAGGTCGTCGCGGGAGGTGACGTCGCAGGGGACGGTGACGACGCGGACGCCGGTGGCGGCGACCTTGGCGCGGGTGGCTTCGAGGCCCTCGGCGGAGCGGGCGGCGAGGACGAGGTTCACGCCCTCGGCGGCGAGCATCTCGGCGATGTGGACGCCGAGGCCACGGGAGGCACCGGTGAGGATGGCGTTCATGCCGCGGAAGGTGTCCATGTCGCGTTTCCTCTCTTCGTTAGACCCACTTAACGCTTTTGTTTGGGTGAAGCTGTCCTGTCCCTTATCGTCAAGTTTGAATCTGGCCGGGGTTTGCGGGGCCGGCGGCTCTGCTGGCCGGGGTTCGCGGGGGCCGGCGGGTCTCCTGGTGAGGACGAGCTTAGGTGTTTCGGGCGGTAGCTCCAAGCGGTTGGTGTCACTGACCGAGCTTGGCAGCACTTCAGCTTATCGGCGAGCGGCCGGGCCGCCGGGGGACGCGCGGACGGGGGTTGGCTGCGCATCCCTGTCGGGCTGCTCCGGGAATCTAAAGACGTATTTGTACCGGGGGGACACCCCCCGGAGCCCCCCGGCAGAGGGCGCTGCGCTCTCTGCACTCCCGGCCTTGGCGCTACGCGCCGATCAGACGCATCAACAGGCGACGACGATCTTCGCTACCGATCCGCAGCTGAGTTTCGTCGCGGCGGCCCCGCGCCTATCGGCTGGTGAGTCGCGCGGTTGGGCAGCGGGTTAGGTCGATTTGCGGCGGGGTTTGCCGTGGGAGCGGCGGTAGAACTGGCGGCCGGCGAAGTCTCGGAGGGCGGGGAAGAAGGCGTTGAGGCCGTAGGCGAATCGGAAGGCGCGGACCATGTTGACTTCGGGCGTGGGCTTTCGGACGGAGCGGACGATGGCGCGGGCGACGACGTCGGCGTTTTGCTGGGGGCCGGTGGGGGCGGAGACGTGGCCGTCGTTGGTGCGCTGGGCTTCGAAGAACTCGGTGCGCGTGGAGGCGGGGAGGACGACGGTGGCGGTGACGCCGGAGCCGTCGAGCTCGCCGCGGAGGGCTTCGGTCATGGCGATCATGGCGAACTTGGTGGCGGAGTAGGCGCCGTGGAAGGGGAAGGCGATCTTGCCGACGACGGAGGCGACGTTGACGATGTGGCCGCGTCGCTGCTTGCGCATGTGGGGGAGGACGGCGCGGGTGAGGTTGAAGGCGGCCATGTAGTTGGTGTCCATCATCTCGCGCATGTCGGCCTCGGTGGTCTCCTCGATGGTGCCGGAGAAGCCGAAGCCGGCGTTGTTGACGAGGACGTCGATGCGGCCGAAGCGGTCGAGGGCGGCCTGGACGAGGCGGTGGAGGTCTTCGGTGCGGGTGACGTCGGTGGGGACGACGAGGGACTCGGCGCCGAGGGCGGCGATCTCGTCGGCGAGGTGCGTGGAGGCGGTCCTCACGTCGGGCGGCGAGGACGACGCGTGCGCGGTGGCGGGCGAACTCGAGGGCGGTCTCGCGGCCGATGCCGGAGGAGGCGCCGGTGATGATGACTACGGCGTTGTTTGGGTCCATCGTCGATAGGGTAACCACAGATTTCACGGATGACACGGAGGGGGACGTCATCCGCAGACGGCGCAGGTGAGGGCTGACAGGCTGGGTGGGCGAGCGGCGGAGGGCACCGACAGGGAGCACAGGGAAAGAGCCGGAAATGGCCCACAGGAGGGGTGGACCGATCTGCCGATGAACGCGGATGTGGGAGGCGGGTGCGCCAACCTAACCCCTGCCACGTCCCTAAAGGGCGAGGGACGCTCCGGCTGCGCGGACGAGTCCCACTAGCGGGCGGCGGATGCGGTGCCCGCGCGCAAGCTCGCGACGTAATGCATGACCGCTGACTTGACCGCGACGTTGCGGTCCACATGCCCTTGCGCTGATCGCTTGAGAACCCGTGTGATCTCCTCCAACGCTGCGCGGGTCTCTCCATCGATCATTACCGAGGCGCGAGAGGCGCCGGTTCCGACCTGGTGCAGTCCGATTGCCATAACAGTCCACCTTTCCGAGCGCTAGCAGGCTTAATTCGATGGCGTGATCTCAACATAAGCGCTGGTCGAGCGCTGAAGCTTCCTCCCAGCCCGCTGAATATTGTATGTTCCGGCTGGCAGGAGATCGACGCTGTTATTGTGGTAGGAGGCCGCCCGTGGTTGCCACTCTCGATCCCCTGAACCGCCAAAAAGTCCTCTCCCAACTACCAGAAACCTCCGCAATCGAGATCGCCAGCGTCGCGTCGATGTTCTCCGGATGCGGGGGTATGGATCTCGGGTTTCGTGGTGGCTTCTATTCAAGGGGGCGCTTTTACGCGCCTTTGCCATTCGACATCGTCTGGGCGAATGACCTAAACCCCGCGGCCTGCCGCACCTACCGCGCCAATCTCGACGCGGAGATCCACTGCGGCAACGTTTGGAGGTTTCTGGACACTTTGCCGGAACAAGTCGACGTGCTCATCGGGGGGTTTCCCTGCCAAGATATCTCCATCAACAATGGAAAAGGGAAAGGTGTAGATGGTAAGCGAAGCGGACTCTACCGGGCGATGATCGCGGCGATACGGCGCACGAGGCCGCGCGCTTTTGTGGCCGAGAACGTCAAGGGCCTTCTCATGGCCCGCAACGCCGCCTCACTGAGGCAAGTGCTTTCGGACTTCCGAGAGCTGGAGTACAACGTCACGCTGCGTCTCTATCAAGCGGCTGATTACGGAGTGCCACAGTCACGGGAACGCGTCTTCATTGTGGGCACCGCTCCCGGCGTCCCTCCCTTCACGCCGCCCGAGCCCACCCACGCTGCACGCGAGCACGTGACCGCGCGCGTGGCCCTCCAGGATCTCGAAGAGATGGGAGAGGATCCGGGCTTTAATCACACGTGGAGCCGGGCGAATCGCAGCGCAGATCAAGGTAATCGACGACTTGTGCCCGACCGTCCTGGATTCACAATCAGAGCGGAGTGCCACGGCAATATTCAATACCACTACGCGTTAGACCGACGTATTTCGATGCGCGAGGCGGCGCGGCTCCAATCCTTCCCGGACGATTTCATCTTCCAAGCAAAGCTGCGGGAGACCGAACGACAGGTCGGGAACGCCGTGCCGCCGGTATTGGCGTGGCACATTGCGCGTGCATTGAGCGAGAGTGTGTTGCGATGAAAGGCAGCATCTACTGGCCCGCACCGCGAGGTCGTGGGGGGAGCGCATTACGTTCCGGGATCGCGTGGCATGACCAAGGACGAGTTTGAGCGAGTCCTTGAGTCCATCACTCAGCAGCTTCGGGCGGAAGCTCAGTCCTCGATCTTTCGGTCATCCAAAGATTTTGAGAACCGCGTACGTGAGTTGCTCGCCGCTAATGACGGCGGCGAGCCGCTAGACGTCGATTTCAATCCGCACCCCTATGCGTTCCCTGACATTGCAATCGGCGAATTCGGCGTCGAGGTTAAGTTCACGGAGAACAACGTCTGGCGCAGCGTCGCAAACAGCGTGTTCGAGAGCACGCGCACAGCGGCAGTACGTCATATCTACGTGGTGTTTGGGAAGATGGGCGGCGAGCCAGACGTGAGATGGGGAGAATACCAGCGCTGCGTTATGCACGTGCGCACGTCACACGTACCTCGCTTTGAGGTCGAGATGTATCCCGAGCGGTCATTATTCGAAACGATGGGTACGACATACGACTCGTTCCGTGGCGCGAGCTTCGCCGAGAAGATGCGATATATCCGGACATATGCGCGGGGGAGGCTAAGGCCGGGCGAGCATCTCTGGTGGCTAGAGGATCCCGCGGAGGAATTGCATTCGTTGCCACTAGAGGTTCGCCTATACATGCGGCTTCCCCAAGAGGAGAAGCGGCGACTGCGGGCAGAGGCCGCGTTGCTATGTCCTCAAATCGTCCGGCCATCGCGCACGCGCGACAAGTACAACGACGCCGTCATGTATATCTTGACGTATCATGGAGTTCTCTGCCCGCAGGCACGGGATCTCTTCTCCGCGGGCAGCGTTGCCCTGCGCGGAGATGAACGACGCGGGGGCAATTATGTTCTGCGTGCACTCATGGACATCCAAGAAGAAATGCGGGTGGCGGCTGCAGATCTTGATGACGCGTTGTTTGTCGAATACTGGGGGGAATCTGCTCCGGTGGAAGAACGGATCCAGCGCTGGCTCGCGCGAGCCGATGCTCTCGCTCGGGACTGGAAGCCCTCCGTGGTTCTCTTCACGGACTAATCTCGCGCTTCCGACTCCAGCATGCCTGACACACTGAGCCCCCAAGAGCGAAGCGCCAGGATGCGCCTCATTAAGTCGGGCGGTTCGCAAGCAGAGATGCGGGTGCGACGCGCCGTGTTTGGCATGGGCTTCAGGTATCGCCTTCACGGAAGGGCGCTGCCGGGGAAGCCGGACCTTGTGTTGTCGCGGCAAGAGAAAGTGATCTTCGTACACGGATGCTTTTGGCATCGTCACAAACGATGCCGCTTCGCGCGCGCCTTCCAAGTCGAACCTTGAGTATTGGGTACCCAAGCTGAACCGAAACGCCGAGCATGACGCCGAAGTCCGGAGGGCTCTCCGCCGGCTCGGATGGAAGGTTCTCGTGATTTGGGAGTGCGAGACCCAGAACGCGACGAAGCTCAATCAGCGGCTGAAGTCGTTCTTGAATTGATGGTCGCTCATCGCCGTTTCGTGACAGATGTCAGCATCATGAGGCGGAAGCGGGGGATTCGAGGATGATGTGGCGGCGGAAGGATTCGGCATAGTCGAAGGGTTGGTTTGTGGCGGGGGTGGGCGCTAGGCGGGGGCGGTGACGGTGGCGCGGAGGCGGTCGCGGATTTCGCGGTAGCCGGTGAGCTTGATGCCGAGGGACTCGCAGTAGCCGCGGATCTCGGGGGTGCGGAAGAGCTCGTACTCGCGGGCGCGGTGGGCGCCGGTCTCGGGGACGATGGCGTCGAGCTCTTCGCCGCCCTTCGCGGGGTGGCAGAGGAAGTGGGTGAGGCCGGGGCGGAGGTCGGCGAAGAATCGGCGGAAGGTGGCCTCCTTGTCGTCGGGCTCGATCTGGCTGAGGGTCTCGACGAGGATGTTGTCGAGCAGGGGCCAGCCGAGGGCGTCGAGGCGCTGGAGCTGTTCGACGTAGACCTTCGCGCCGGGACCGAGGGCCTCCAGGCGACGCTCGCTGGGGCGGATGAAGAAGAGCGGGAGGCGGTGCTCGATGGCGAGGTCCACGTACGGGGGCATGTAGAGCGGGTGCATGACGGCGCCCATGTGCGTATCGAGGTGGGTGACGTCGATGCCGCTCGCGAGGGCGAGCTCGACCTGGGCGCGGAGCTCGACGCGGGCGTCATCGGTCGGGACGTGCTGGACGACGCTCTCGACATCGCGCCACATGCCACCGTCGGGGGCGTGGAGGGAGGGGAGGCCGGAGGCGCCGCGCCAGCGGAAGGTCTCGTACTCGGCGTTGAGGGTCATGTGGACGCCGATG
>CAWJLO010000020.1:0-176729 GCA_963843685.1 uncultured Chloroflexia bacterium | reverse complement strand
CCCGGAGCTGCGGGCGACGGACGCGACGCTCGCGAGCGTGGCGCAGGTGCACGGCAAGACGACGGACGAGCTGAAGACGTTCCTGGTGAGCCAGGCGAAGTCGCATCTCGACGAGGAGGTCGCTGAAGGTCACCTCACGCAGTCCGAAGCGGACGCGCGGCTGGCCGACATGACCGCGAACCTCAACCGGCGGATCAACAGCCCCGTCCCGGCAGGCCACGGCCGGGGGCAGTCGCATCGATGTGGCGGCGCGATGCAGGGGCCGCGGCGTCTTCTGTTGCCGCCCCGCAACGCGGCTCATACGATGCCAGCGTGAATATCGAAACGCGGCTCGCGGCGCTTGGCCTCGTGCTGCCGCCGCAGCTCCAGCCTCCCCCGGGCTCCACGCTGCCCTTCCAGTTTGTGCGGCTCAACGGCCACCGGGCACTCATCTCCGGCCACGGGCCGCAGAACCCTGACGGCTCGCTCGCGCAGCCCCTGGGTAAGTTGGGGCGCGAGGTCTCGCTGGAGGAGGGCTACGCCGCCGCGCGTCTGACCGCGCTGGCGATTCTCGGCAGCCTGCAGCGCGCGCTCGGCGATCTCGATCGTGTAGGCGCCTGGACCCGTGTCTTCGGTATGGTCAACTCCGCCCCCGGCTTCAACCAGCAACCCTCCGTGATCAACGGCTTCTCCGACCTCATCCTCGAACTCTATGGTCCGGTTGTCGGTGCGCACGCCCGCAGCGCCGTGGGACTCGCCGAGCTTCCGTTCAATATTCCGGTAGAGATTGAAGGCGAAGTCGAGTTCGTGTGATGCCGGCGGGCCACGCCCCTTGTAGAGCGTTGCGGCTGCCCGGACTACACTGGACTTCCACCATATAGAGGAGGTCCCACGATGATCGACTTCGAGATCCCCGCGGAGGCGCAGGAAGTCCGCCAGCGCGTCCGCACCTTCGTCCACGACCACTGCATGCCGGCGGAGAAGGAGCTGGACAGCCGGCCCTATAAGGAGGTGCTCGGCGAGCTGCGGCAGAAGGCGCGCTCGCAGGGGCTCTGGTGTCCGTTCATCCCGCCGGAGTACGGCGGCATGGGCCTCGGGCCGCTCGCCAACGCGCTCGTCCAGATGGAGCTGGGCGAGAGCTACCTCGGCGCGCTCGCGCTCAACACGCAGGGCCCCGACGACGCGACGATGCTCACGCTGCTTACCCACGGCACCGACTTCCAGAAGGAGAAATTCCTCAAGCCGCTGCTCAACGGCGAGAAGCGCATCTGCTACTCGATGACGGAGAAGGCGGCGGGCGCAGACGCCACCGGCATGCAGACGCGCGCGATCCGCGACGGCGACAACTGGGTGATCAACGGCGAGAAGTGGTTCAGCAGCGGCGCCTCCGTCGCCGATATCGCCATGGTGATGGCGAAGACGAACCCCGACGCGCCGCGCCACCAGCAGTTCAGCACCTTCCTCGTCGAGCTGCCGAACCCCGGCTACCAGATCATCCGCAACATCAAGACGATGGCGGGTGAGAGCCGGCTGGGCGAGATCCTGGGCGGCGGCCACGCCGAGATCAAGATCGAGGATCTGGTCGTGCCGAACGAGAACATCGTCGGCGGCGAGGGCAACGGCTTCAACATGGGCCAGCACCGCCTCGCCTACGGACGCCTCCGCCACGGCATGCACAACGTCGCGATGGCCCAGCGCGCGCTCGACATGGCGGCGAAGCGTGTCACGGAGCGCTCCACGTTCGGCAAGCCGCTGGCCGAGCGCCAGGGCGTGCAGTGGATGCTGGCCGACTGCGCGAGCGAGCTGTACATGGCGCGCCTGATGCTGCTGCACATCGCCTACAAGGCCGAGAAGGGGATGGACCTCCGCCAGGAGAACTCGATCGCCAAGGTCTTCCTCGCCAACATGGTGCACAAGGTCGTCGACACCGCCATCCAGCTCCACGGCGCGCTTGGCTACTCGGAGGACACGCCGCTGGCCCGCTGGTACACCAGCATCCGCTCCCAGCGGCTCGTCGACGGCCCGGACGAGGTGCACCGCTGGACGGTGGGACGCAACCTGCTGCGCGCGTACAAGGAGCACGGCACGACGGCGCCGGCGTGTGGCGGCGAGCTGATCTGAGCGTCGCATCGGGCGACCACGGAGGTGCGACGATGGTGCTGCGATACGAGATCGACGATCACGTTGCCACGGTCACGTTGAACCGGCCGGAGGTGAAGAACGCGCTCAGCCGCGAGCTGTACGGCAAGCTCGAGGAGGCGCTGCGCGAGGCGAACCGCGATCCGCAGGTCCGCTGCGTCATCATCACCGGCGAGGGCAGCGCCTTCTGCTCCGGCGACGACGTGCGCGAGATCATGCTCGGCGCCGGCTCCGAGCCCGTCGTCCGCCGCGCCCGCGAGCCGAAACCGAAGCCGACGCCCGCCGCGCTCGCGGTGCTGGAGTGCGACAAGCCGGTGATCGCCGCCGTCAACGGCGCTGCGGTCGGATGGGGGATGGACCTGACGCTGTTCTGCGACATCCGCATCGCCAGCGACCGAGCGCGATTCGGCGAGCTGTTCATCAAGCGCGGACTGATCTCCGACATCGGCGGGCTGTGGCGGCTGCCGCAGATCGTCGGGCCGTCGAAGGCGGCCGAGCTGCTCTTCACCGGCGACATCATCGATGCCGCGGAGGCCGAGCGCATCGGACTGGTGTCGCGCGTCGTCCCGCACGACGACCTGATGCCGCAGGCGAACGCGCTCGCCCGCAAGATCGCCGGCAACCCGCCGATCGCCATGCGCTACATGAAGCAGGGGCTGCGCATGTCGGCCTACGGCGACGTGGCCGCGCTCGGCGCGTACGTCGGCAGCTCGCTGGCGTATCTGTTCACGACGGACGACCACAAGGAAGGCGCGCTGAGCTTCGTCGAGAAGCGCGCAGCCCGTCTTCAAGGGCAGCTGACGCCGTGCCTGCCGGCATCGACGAGGGGCGACTGGAGCCGTGGCTGGCCGCGCACGTGCGCGACGCGACGCCGCCGTTTCGCTACGCGCTGATCACCGGCGGCCGCTCGAATCTCACCTTCGAGGTCAGCGACGCCGCGGGCCATCGCTTCGTCCTCCGACGCCCGCCGCTCGGCCACCTGCTCGCGACGGCGCACGACGTCCTGCGCGAGCACCGCATCATCGCCGCGCTCCGTGACACGCCAGTGCCCGTGCCCGAGGCGCTCGCCGCCTGCGACGACCCGGCGGTGAACGACGCGCCGTTCTTCGTCACGCGCTTCGTCGAGGGCGTCGTGCTGGATTCCGTCGAGAAGGCGGCGGAGCTCGACGGAGCGATGAAGCGCGACCTCGCGTTCAACTTGATCGACGTGCTCGCCGAGTTGCACTCCGTCGACCTCGACGCGGTCGGCCTTGCCGATCTCTCACGACGGGAGGGCTACCTCGACCGGCAGATCAAGCGCTGGACGCGGCAGTGGGCGGGCTCGAAGACGCGCGAGCTGCCGCTCATCGACCGCGTCGCCGAGACGCTTGAGCGCAACAAGCCGGAGCAGCGCGGCGTGACGATCGTCCACGGCGACTACCGCTTCGGCAACTGCATCTCGGACACCGGACAGGCGAAGATCGCCGCCGTGCTCGACTGGGAGCTGTGCACGCTCGGCGACCCGCTCGCCGATCTCGGCCACATGGCCGTGTACTGGCACGACCCGCGCCTCAGCCTGCCGCTCACCAACGACCCCACGGCCGCCGGCGGCTTCCCGTCGTACGGCGAGCTTGTCGAGCGCTACGCGGGCCGCGCTGGCCGCGACGTCCAGAACATCGACTACTATCGCGCCTTCGCCGCGTGGCGCCTCGCCGTCATCGCCGAGGGTGTCGCGTCACGCCACCTGGAGCATCACCCGGAGGACGCCGCCGCGCTCCGCGGCTCGAATACGGCCGTCGAACGGCTGGCGTCGTTCGCAATGGATGCGCTGTCGCACAGCGGTGGCTAGCGGCTTACAGTTCTCGCAGCCGCGACAGCGCCTCTTCGAATCGACCCGCGTAGAACGGATCGGCGCCTGACGCCACGCGGAAGATCGCCCGCGGATCCGTGGCCAGCCGCGGCAGCGCATTGCGCAGCGCGGAGGAGATCGCATCCCGCGCCTCCTCGTACGCGGGCGGCAGCGACGGACGCAGCGCCTCGCGCTCCGGCAGCGACGGGAACCGCGCGTGCGGCTCCGCTCTGGTACCAGTACGCCACCGACGCGTACTCGTTCGCGAAGTTGTTGGCGTGCCCGTGCTCGATCGTCCAGCGCAGCGAGCGCGTGAACCGGATCGGGTCCTGCACGTACCAGCGGTAGGCGCCGACGAGGCCGCCGTAGTCCGGCGACTCGATCAGATGGAAGCCGTGGTACGGCGCCGCGTACTCGCTCGAGGGGCAGGCGCCGCCGCCGAACACCTCCTCGGTGCCCGTGCCGTGGATCGACGGCGGCCACTCGTCCCCGTCGACGAACACCATGTCGTCGCCCTCGCCGTACCACCCGCCGGCGACGTTGTTGATCTCCAGCACCAGCCCCACCATCTGCCCGCGCCCCTCCGCCTCCAGCGCGACGTAGTTCTCGCGCCCGTCCAGGTTCGTCGCCGCGTGGAGCTGCACGTTCGGCTGCGGGCCGACGGCCGTCGTCGGCCGCTCCTGCCGCCACTGCGCGTGGAAGCGCAGCGTGTCGTCCGGCGGCGGCTCGTCGTACGTCTCGTAGTCGATGTGGTACCAGAGCGCGCGAAACATGCCCGCCCAGCGCCGCGTCGCCGCGATGCTCGAGCGTGATGCGGGCGCCCGTCGAGAACGGCATCGGGAAGTAGGCGTTCATCCCGTGCGTCGAGCCCATCCCCGGGTTCACCGACACCATCGCGCTCTGCAGCAGCCTGATCCGCGCGTGCGTGATCGCGAAGAAGTCGCCGAGCGGCACCTCGACCGACGGCGTGTCCTCCCCGTCCCAGTAGCACCGCAGGATCGCGTCGCGATAGTCCGTCAGCTCGGGGAACACCATCGCGAAGTAGAGGTGCGTGACGCACCCCGGCCCCTCGTGCTCCATCAGCGTCACCGTCTGCCCCCGGCTGCACGACGATGAAGTCGGCGTTGCCCCCGCTGCGGTCCCACGACGACGCGCGCTTGCTCCGGGCTCCGGTGTAGGTGCACAGGCCGGCGAGAGGGTGAGCTTGCAGCGGGTGGGTCATCCGAGTGCTCCCGTCTCGCTCACCCCACCCGCACGCTCTGCCCGCCGTCGACGGCCAGCAGCACGCCCGTCACGAACGCCGCCTCGTCCGACGCCAGGTACAGCGCCGCGTGCGCGACGTCCCACGCCGTGCCCATCTTCCCCAGCGGCACCTGCCGGTCGCGCTCCTCGATCACACGCTCCTTCGGCACGCCGCGAGCGGCGCTGATCCCCTCGACCGCCATCGGCGTGTTGATCAGGCCGGGCAGGATCGCGTTGCAGCGGATGCCGTAGCGCGCGTTCGCCATCGCCAGCGTCTCCGTCAGCGCGTTCAGCGCCGCCTTCGACGTCTTGTACGCCACCATCCCCGTCGCCGCCGCGATCGACGCGATGGACGAGATGTTGATGATCGAGCCGGAGCGCTGCTCGCGCATGACGGGCAGGACGTGTTTGCACGTCAGCAGCGGCCCCTCCAGGTTGACGCGCAGGATCCGTTCGAACGCGGCCAGCTCGATGTGCTGCACCCCGGCGTCGCCGCCGCCGATGCCGGCGTTGTTGTCCAGCACGTCGATGCGCCCGTAGCGCTCGACGCACGTCGCCACGAGCCGCGCGCAGTCCTCCTCGCGCGTCACGTCCATCTCGATGGCCGACGCCGTCCCGCCCTCCGCCGCGATCATCACGCACGTCTCCTCGGCCGAGGCGAGCCGGCGGTCCGCGACGAGCACGCGTGCGCCCTCCCGCGCGAAGAGGATGGCAGTCGCGCGCCCGTTACCGATCGTGTCGCCCGGCGTCTGTCCCCCGCCGACGACGATAGCCACTTTGTCCTGCAGTCGCATCGCGCTCTCCGTTCAACGATTCCCATCGATGTGGCCATCCGCTCAACCACCGCCGATCGCGCTCAAGGCGACGGTGCGGCCCCCGGGTTAGGCGGTGCTGCGCCAGCATAGAGGTGCTCGAGCCGCTCGGTCACCATCAGCGCATACGGCGACAGATCGACCTTCGACGGATTCCCGTCGACCGACACAGTCTGCGAGTAGATCAGGATGCCCACGAACTCGCCCAGGCGGATCACTTCCACGCTAGTATCTCCGGCCTGCACGGGTGAGCGCACGGAGCGCCGGAAGGCGAGCGACTGGTCGCCAAGCCCCGGCGATGCTTCCGCGGTGAAGGTGTAGGTGACGTCGGCGAGTGAGTCCGCGCCCGTCCATGTCAGTGGGCACGACTGCATCACGCCCGCGACCGCGTCAACGTACGCCAGGGCTGCGTCTTCGTCAGTGAAGCGGATCATCGCCTGCTGCAGGAACGGGCCATGACCTCCGGCGTCGGGGGCCGTTCCCGAGGGCGCCGCATCGAACGTGACCGTGACTTCGGCCGAACGCAGCCCCGGATCGACCTGCCTCTGACAGACTTCGGGGTTGGATACGTGTTCGCCTGTGGGGTTCGCCGCCCACGACACGACCCAGTCGCCGCCGGCCTCGTGCAGCTGGGCGAGGGAGAGGAGCGACACACGCAGGGCCGAAGGGTCGACGCGGCGCATCCCGCTGGCGATCTTCGCGATGCTGTCAGGGTCGAGTCCGGCGGCGACGATCATGTGCCCGTATCCCAGCGCGTCGAACGCGATCACCGCCGCTGGCTCCTTGCTGAAGAGATCGCCGCTGAGATCGCCGAACAGTACCGACCGCAATGGCGACTCGAACCCTCCTGGCCGGACGCTCTCGTCGCGTCGCTCGTAGATGCTGGCGCCTGCTCCCTGTACGAACACGAGCTGGCGGCCGTCCGCCGTGGTCATCCGCGTGATGAACGTGCCTCCGCCCGGATTCAGATCGTCCTGAGTTGGCGCCGCGCCGCCGCCCAGCGAGGTAGCGTTCTTTGCGTCGTCCGCCGTCGCCAGGTGAAAGCCGTCCGGCAACTCGGACGGGCAGTAGATGGGCCAGTACACCAGCGACTGCTGGCGGGCGAACTCTGCGCGGAGGTCTTGAACGCACGCCCCGCCGACGGCCATCGGTGTGGGCTGCACGGGCGCCGAGGAGCCTCCGCATCGAAGGGCGGCCAGGCCCGCGAGCAGGATCGCCGCGGGCAGGATGCGTCGCCGCATGAACACCTCCGTTGAGCACTCTATCTCCGCCGCTGTTGAGGCACCTGACGGGAGGCCGACGCTTGTCCACCCTCAACGCTGCGGCAGCCGGTTGACGACTGGTCTCCGAGGCGGAGTGGGCATTTGGGCCATACGACGCCCGGAGCAAGGGCCGACGCTTCCAAGTTCTGGAGGAGGGGGGTCGTGATTCAGTCCGTCTCCTCCCGAGGCAGCGACCTTGACGGCCGACACGGCTCCCTCGTACGCTGGGCTCGGAATTGAGCGAGGGCCTACGCCCTATAGTATTACAGGCCGTTAACCCGAGTTAACGTCGTCTTAACCGCGGTCGGTTATGAAAAGAAGCAGGGGTACCGAGGAGATGGCAGTGACGAAGAAAGTCGACCTCCACGTCCACAGCCGCCTGTCGAAGTCGTTCGATTACGATCACGCGAACCTTGAGCGGCTGATCCGCGTGGGCCGGCGCCGCGGCCTCGATGCGTTCGCGCTCACCGAGCACATCCACGCCGTCAACTTCTGGGACATGCACACGTGGCTGATCGACAACTTCCCGTACAACGACGGCGCGTACCGCGTCGCCGACGACTTCACCGTGCTCTCGGGCGCGGAAGTCACGGTCGGTGAGCGCGTCGACTTCATCGTCGTCGGGCCGCTCGATCGGCTTGCGAATTTGGACCGCGCGTTCCGGCCGCACCTGTCAGAGTGGAACCACGCACCCGCGTTGGAATTCGCCCGAGCGGCTCGCGAACATGGTATGGTGCTGATCCTGGCGCACCCCTACCGCGGCGGCAAAGAGGCCGCCAAGCTGGACGAGCGGATCTTCGATCTCGTCCACGCCGTCGAGGTCAACGGACGGGACCACGGTGGCGAGCGTCAGGTGGTGGCTCTGGCAGAGCGGCACAACCTGCCGCTTTCGGGCGGTAGCGACGCGCACTTCTACCTGCAGGTCGGGATCCGCAGCACGATCCTCCCGCACGACGAAGTGCATCACGACGCGATCAGGGAGGCCTTCGAAGCCGGGCGCACACGCGTCCACGCGAAGCCGTACGCGCGCTCGGTCGTCGAGTTCTGCCAGGAAGTCAAGCGCGTCGCCAAGTGGCGCGATGCGGCCGCCGAGGCCGTGGCGTAGGGCACCCCGCACGAAAGGGAGTGGACATGCCGGGTAAGGATAAGGTGCAGTTCGCGGGCGTGGTGCCGCCCCAGGAAGCGGCGCAGTACCTGGAGTCGCTCGCGAAGGGTCTGCGCGAGCGTGCCATGCTGCTCGAGTCCGGCGACGCGTCCGTCACCGTCGAGGTGCCGGACGAAGTCAAGATCGACATCGAGGTGGCCGCCGACGCCGAGAAGGGCAAGGCGAACATCGAGGTGAGCATCTCGCTGCGCCGTCGCGAGGCCGAGGTCGCGGTTGCGCCCGGCCTGCTGATCGTCCCGGGCGCCGCTCCCGCCGAACAGCCCACGTTCGCGGAGTAGGCCCCTAGCCCGTCATCCCCGTCGCGGACGACGTGTACCAACCTCATTGAGGCTATGAAGGCAGCATGAGGGAAGTCGAACACGGCCTCGTAAAGATGTGCGCGACCGTCAAGGAACAGATGACGGAGGCGCTCACGTCGTTCCACGACCGCGACCCCTCGGCCGCGGACGGGGTCGTGGAGCGCGACGATGTCGTCGACAACCTCTACGGCGCGCTTGAGGAACGCATCTTCGAGACGCTGGGCGCCGCCGGCTCCAACATCTCGCAGTCCCGCCGCTGGCGCGCCGCGCTCCGCGTGCTGAGCAACCTGGAACGCATCGGCGACGCCGCGGCGCACATCGCCAAGCACGCCATTATGATGGCCCACGAGCCGGCGCCGTCGATCGACTTCCCGCTCGACGACCTCGCCGAGATCGCGGTGCTTTCGTTCAGCGAAGGTGTCGACGCCTTCATCGCCGAGGACCTGGACCTCGCCAAGTCCGCCTGCGAGCGCGAGCGGGAGCTGGACGAGCTGTACGTCAAGAAGCTCCACCAGGTGATGGAGATGCTCGACCGTGGCGAGGGCCACGCGCGCTACTTGCTGCACGTCCTGGCCGCGATGAAGTACCTGGAGAAGACGGCCGACTTCGCGCTGAACATCGGTGAGGCCGCGTTCTTCTCGGTCACCGGCACGCGGCTCAAGTACCCGCAGTTCAAGCAGCTCGAGACGCTGCTCAGCGAGGCCGACCGCAGCGGCGCCGTCGTCTATCGTCACTTCTGGGACGGCATCTCCGGCGCCATCGTGCTGGAGATCGACAGCGGCAACGGGCATCACTATCTCTTCAAAGAGGGCGGCAAGGAGAAGATCGAGGACGAGATCAGCCGCGGCATCGAGTGGGAGAACCTGGCGCCGCTCCACGCGCCGAAGCTCATCGGCCGCGCGCAGGACAAGGACCGCCGGGCGGTCCTGCGCGAGTTCGCGGACGGGGCGTTGCTCCAGGAGACCCTGCTCGCGCCGGAGAACGACGAGGCGAAGTTCGTCGCCATGCGCGCGCTCACCGAGGCGCTCATCGACATCTGGTCCAGCACGCTCGTCGCCCGGCCGCCGCGGCTGGACTACGCGCAGCAGATCCGCACGCGCCTGCGCGAGGTGCTGCGGCGTCACCCGGACCTCGAAGACCTGGCGAAAGAAGAGCTGCAGAAGTACGGCGGCATCTTCGGCGCGCTCGACGTTCTGCAGCGCTCGGAGGCCGCGCTCACACCGCCGTTCAGCGTCTGGGTCCACGGCGACCTGAACACCAACAACGTCGTGTACGACGCCGCCACGCGCCAGGTGGTCTTCATCGACGTCCACCGCTCCCGCTACGGCGACTTCGCCGGCGACGTGGGCACGCTGCTCACGTCGACCTTTCGCCAGTTCCCGCGGAAGAAGGTCGCGCGTACCCTCGGCGTCGTCAACGACGTGCTGATCGAGACCGTCTCGGAGTTCGCGCAGCGCAACGGCGACCACGCCTTCGAGGACCGCCTGCGGCTCGCGCGGGCGCGGGCGCTCGTCACGTCGGCGCGGCTGACCGACGACGCGGATCGCGCCGAGGTGCTGTTCTCGGAAGGCATCAAGTTCCTCAAGAAGGTGATGAGAAAGTTGAAGATGTGAAGATCGCCGTTGCCGGAATCCCCGGCGCGTGGTCCAGCGAGGTCCTGGCGTCGTCCCTGCGAGACGCCGGCGCTGACTCCTTCGTCTTCTCCCTCGGCGACGTCATCCACGACCTCGGTCGCGGCTCCGTGAGTCTCGGCGGCGTCGACCTGGCGCAGATGGACGCGATCGCCGTGAAGAAGCTCGGCAGCCAGGCGAGCGCCTGGAGCCGTCTGCGGCTGCACCCCCTCCGCGCGCTCGAGTCCCGCGGCGTGCGGATCTTCAGCCCCAGCGAAGTGATCGATCGGGCGATGGACCGCTACCGCATGACGATGATCCTCGCCGAGGCCGGCCTGCCGGTCCCGGCGACGGTCGCCGCGGAGAACGGAGGTGCACTGCGCGCCGCTGTCGGCGTCATCGGCGACAGCGTGGTCAAGCCGGTGTACACGTCGAAAGGGCGCGGCATGGTGCGCGTCAACAGCGCGCGCGGCGACGACCTCGACGCGCTGATTGCGTCGGCGCCGGACGACGACGGGCAGCCGCACCTCGTGCAGCGCTTCGTCGAGGCGCCCGGGCGCGACATCGGCGCCACGGTCGTCGGCGGGCGCTTCATCGGCGCCTTCTACCGGATCGCCCGCGCCGGCGAGTGGATGACGACGACGGCCGTCGGCGGGCAGTACGCGCCGTGCGAATTGAGCGACCTCGGCATCGACTACGCCGAGCGCGCTGCCGCCGCGTTCGGTCTGGACTACACCGTCGTCGACCTGGTGGAGCAGGACAGCGATTTTCTGCTCTACGAGGTCAGCGCGTTCGGCGGGTTCCGCGGCTTGAAAGAGGCGTCCGGCGTCGAAGCGGCCGCCGTCTACGCGGAGCACATCGTCCGCACCGTGAAAGGCTGAGATGGAGCCCGCGTCCGCCGACTTCCACCCCGTCTCCGCCACGCTGCGCCTCGCCTTCACCGGGTTCCGGCTGGACGTGGAGACGAACAGCCTGCGCCTCGCCTCGCGTCTGCAGTCGTACTTCGCCGACTACGTGGCCAGGGAGCCGGGCGAGCCGGCAACGCTCCTGCGCGCCTTCGTCGGCCGGCCGCACTACGACGCCTCCGAGATGGAGGTCTGGACGCGGGCGTCGACCCCGAATCGGAAGCCCAAGGAGAGCTACTACGACGCCGGCGGCGTGCGCTACATCCTGAAGAACCGCACCGGGCTGCTGATCTCGCTCTCCGATGCCGGCGCCTCCATCGTGGGCGCGCTGGAGGAGAATGCCAACCAGGTCGTTAACCTCATCGGGACGCTGTTCGGCCTCTCGCTGCTCGAACGCGGTTACGTGATGGTGCACGCGTCGTCCGTCGTGGAGGCGGCGACCGGCCAGGCGCTCGTGTTTCTCGGCAACTCAGGCTCCGGCAAGAGTTCGCTCGCGCTCCAGCTCATCGAGCGCGGCGGCTACGACTTCCTCAGCAACGACCGCGTGCTGATGCGGACGGAGGAGGGCGGCGTGCGCATCGCCGGCCTGCCGAAGAAGCCGCGCGTCAACCCCGGCACGCTGCTCGCCAGCGCCCAGCTCTCGCGTCTGGTGCCGCGCCCGCGCCGGCGGATCTACGAGCAGCTGCCGCGCGAGGAGTTGTGGCAGCTCGAAGACAAGACGGATGTCGACGTCGAGCGCGAGCTGGGCGCGCACTCACGGCTGACGGCGATGCTTGGCCGCGTGTACAGCCTGGAGTGGCGGCCGGGGGGCGAGGGCCTGGAGCAGCGCGCGCTCGATCCCGCGGGCGCCCTGGCGGCGCTGCGCGTCACGCACAAGGACTTCGGCCCGTACGACCTCCGCGGCGCCGAGCGCGACGCCACACCGGAGTACGAGCGCATCGCGCGGTCCGTGCCCGTTCATCGGCGTCTCCGGCCGAGCCGACCCCCGCCGCCTCGCAGGCATGCTTACCGGCGCCTGACCTCCACCGACCTGGGCCGCCTGATTCACCCGCAACTTGCCGCTAGACTTCTGCCCATGGCGGTGCCGAGACTCTCCAGTGGCGAGTGGCGCGTGCTGTTCACGCCAGAGCGTCACGGCGTTCACGTGAACGACCACTGCGTCGTGCGCGCGCACGACGGGCGATGGCACGTCTTCGGCATCACCACGCTGAAGCAGGAGCTGGATCCGCAGAGCGAGCGCTGGTTCTGCCACGGCGCCGGCCCGTCGCTGGCCGAAGGCAACTTCCGCGAGCGCGGACGTGTCTGCGACTTCGGACGGCGGGCGTGGGCTCCGACCGTCGTCTGGGACGGCGAGCGCTGGGTGATGCTCTACGGCCCGGACATCCTGCGCGCCGCCGTCTCCGACGATCCGCGCCTCGACCACTGGTTCGAGGTCGAGTGCTCGGTGACGGGTGCACCCGTGAACGCCGTCAGCCGCGACCAGATGGTGGTGCGCCTGGACGACGACACCTGGCTGATGTACGCGACGGGCAAGCGCGGCCGCGAGGGTGCGGTCAGCGTGTGTGTGTCCGAGGATCTGCTGCACTGGCGCTTCGTGCGTTTCGCCCTGCGCACGACCGTCGACGCTCCCAAGCAGCCGCCCTGGGCTGCGACGGAGTCCCCGTTCGTCTTCCGCCGCGACGACGAGTGGTGGCTCTCCATCACCTACACGGCGAGCACCGAGGGGCCGGCCGGGTACCACGAGACGCTGCTGTTTCGCTCGGACAATCCGTTCGACTTCGGCACGTACACCGGCGACGAGTCGCAGGTCGCGGCGCGCCTCCACGCCCACGCGCCCGAGTACATCGTCGATCCCGAGACGCAGCGCTGGTACGTCACGAGCTGCGGCTGGCGGGGCGACGCGTTCGGCACCGTGATCCCCGGTAGCGTCGCGATCCGCGAGTTGGAGTGGGTCGAGTAGCCCTCTCACGCCGAAGTCACGGCCGCCGTCTCGGCGACGTCAGCGTCAGGATCACGACGCCCCAGCCGGCGCCGATGACTTCGCCGAGCACGAGCCCCGGCCACGGCGACAGCCCCGTCGCCAGCCAGTACACCGCGGACAGGATGGCGCTCAACCCCGTCAGCGCGATCCCCGCCGTGACCACTTCCTCCAGCAGCGGATCGA
Source organism: uncultured Chloroflexia bacterium (assembly GCA_963843685.1). GTDB lineage: Bacteria > Chloroflexota > Dehalococcoidia > DSTF01 > JACRBR01 > DASQHL01. The sequence goes on along the minus strand of CAWJLO010000020.1, from coordinate 163,324 downwards.
TGCGTCTCATCGCCCGACCATCATACTCGGCGTCGATGATGTCGCGTCCGTAACGACTGTGACGGCGCGGTCCTAGATCTCCGCCGGCAAGGGATCCCGGGCCAGAGCGGCTTCCGGGGAGTCGGGCGGGATTGCCAATCGCGCGGCCAGGAATACGGCGAGGAAGATCAGCGCGCCGTAGAAGTAGTACGACACGAACACGCGGCTGATCACGGGCCCGATGAGCGCCTGGCTCGCGTTGGGGACCCTCACCGGCGCGGAAACGAGGAGCGTGCCGACGCCCAGCCAGCTCATCCAGAGCGGCGAATCGGGCACGGGCAGCCTGCCGCCGAGGTACAGCGCCATCGGGATCAGCAGCATGCAGTAGTAGTGCGTCCACGAGATCGGTCCGATCACGAGAGTCGCGCAGAGCGCGATCACCAGCTCCAGGCGAAGGACGTCCGGCGCGACGAGGCCCGCGCCCGCCACGCGACGGCGAAGCACGCCACCGCGACCGCGGCCGCGAATGCGAGGCGAGCGACCGTGAACGCCAGCGCGCCGCTCTCGATCACGCTCCAGTCCGTCAGGTGATCGCCGACGAACAGTCGCGCGAGGAATCCGTCGACCGACTGGACGTTGTACGCGCCCAGCGGATGCCGGCTGTACGGCGCCACCGTATCGCGGTACCACGTGAGATGAAGGTCGATGCCGAAGATGACGACCGATACCACAGCGACCGCCGCCAGCGTGACGGCGAGCCCGGTCAGGAACCTCGGCGTGCGGCGGAGCAGGAACGGCACAGCCAGGAGGATCATCGGCGGTTTGAGGATCGCTGCCGTCGCGAGCAGGACGCCCAGCAAGCCTCCCCGCTTCGTGTCGATGCACCAGAGCGCGCCGACCGTCAGCAGCAGCGTGAAGTGGGTCAGATTTCCCTCGCGCACGCTGTAGTAGAGCGGGCCGTTCGCCAGAAACAGCGCCCCCAGTAATGCGAGCCGGGGTCCACGGAGGCGTGAGACCGCCGCCAGCCCCGCGAAAGCGCCCAGCGCGACAATGAGATCGATCGCCGTCATCACGGCATCGGCGCTGTGCCTGGTCAATTGCGAGAGCGGCACGAAGAGAAGCGCCACGATGGGGATGTTGACGTAACCGGTGACCGGGTTGATCTTCGTGTAGAGGTGGGCGCGGTCATGGAGGATGGCGTCGCCGGCGGGGTAATACGCCTTGTGGAAGTCGCTGAGGTAGTCCGGGGGTGAGGAAACCGTCCACAACAGCGCGAACATCGCCGCACCCCAGATGGCGAAGGCCAGCACTTCGGCCGCGTGTCTGTCCCCTGACGCGACGGCCCAACGCGGCCATCCCCGCGCCCGCGACTACGAGCAGTGCCCACGCCAGGTAGTAACGCATGAAGTCGCTGCCTCACATCTCCGGGCTGTCGGTTGGCAAGGGCTCAGAAGCCCCGCAAACACTCAACGGCCCTCGCGGCGCCCTCGTTACTCCGGAAATTCTGATGACGGTGGGTGGCCCCGCCGCGCGAGGGGATTCGACAGGTTCCGCGGGGATCGTACAAGATACTTGACGGATCGCGTCTACCCGTGCGTTCGATGTCAAGATCATCGACGGTTCGATCGCGCGGCCCGGAGCAGGGAGGCACACCATGATCTCGCACGACGTCATGCGCCGCGTCCTCATCGAGCACGTCGAAGCGGAAAACGCGCACGACCGTGACCGCGTCGCCGCCACCTACGCCGAGCGTGACCCCGTGTTCGAGGATGTCCCCGCGGGCCGCCGGTATACGGGGATCGAGGAGATCGTTGACAACTACCGGCACCTGTGGGACGGCTTCCCGGGGCTCGTCCGTCGCATCGACCGCTGGACGTTCGGCGACGATGCCTGCGTCATCGAGCTGACGCTCCACGGAGCGCACGAAGGCCCGTACCGTGGCGTCGCCGCCACGGGCCGCACGCTCGACCTCCGCATCGCCGCGCACTTCTCGTTCGACGAGAGCGGCCGCATCACGCGGGAGACCGCCTACTACGACACGCTCTCCTTCCGCCGCCAGCTCGGCCTCTCGTAGCGGGCCGGTCGTGGTGGTAGGCCTGCTTCCCGGCAGGCTATCATTGCGCCGCCGGAGCGAATGAGAGGAGCGGACGTGTTCGGACGGCGGCCCGGCATCGACTGGATCGCGCTGCGCGAGGGATTCTGGTTCGTGCCGACGCTCATGGCCGCGATCGCGGCCGGCGCCTCGTTCGGCACGGTGGCGCTCGACCATGCGCTCGGCGAATCGACCATCGGCCGCTCCAGCTGGGGCTACTCCGGCGGCCCCGATGGTGCGCGCCTCCTGCTGAGCACGATCGCCGGCTCGATGATCACCGTCGCCGGCGTCTCGTTCTCGATCACGATCGCCGCCCTCGCCCTCGCCTCGTCGCAGTTCGGCCCGCGCCTGCTCCGCAACTTCGTCCGCGACATCGGCAATCAGATCGTGCTCGGCACCTTCATCGCGACGTTCCTCTACTGCCTGCTCGTCCTCAGGACCGTGCGCGGGCCCGGCGACAACAACTTCGTGCCGTACATCTCGGTGACCGTGGGCCTGCTCCTGTCGACGGCCAGCCTCGGCGTCCTCATCTACTTCGTCCACCACGTCTCTTCGTCGATCCAGGCCACGACGATCATCGCCGGCGTCGGCGATGACCTCGATGAAGCGATCTCGCGCCTGTTCCCCACGGGCGCCGGCCACGGCGAGCCGATGCCCACCGTGCTCCCGGACCTCCCGGACGACGCCATCATCGTGCTCGCGGGCCGCAGCGGCTACATCCAGTCGGTCGACCTCGCAAGCCTCATGCACGTGGCTACGCGCCACGATCTGCTCGTCCGCATCGAGCGCCATCCGGGCGGCTTCGTGGCGCGCGGCGGCCGGCTCGCGTCCGTCGCTTCGAGCCCGCCGATCAACGACGACGCGGCAAACGAGATCGCGAACTCCTTCACCATCGGCAACCGCCGCACGCCGCTCCAGGACGTGGAGTACTCCGTCGACCAGCTGGTGGAGGTCGCCGTGCGCGCGCTCTCACCCGGCATCAACGACCCGTTCACGGCGATGGCCTGCGTCGACCGCCTCGGCGCGGCGCTCGTGCGTCTCGTCGCGGCCGACTTCCCGTCGCCCTACCGCTTCGACCGGCACGGCCGCCTCCGCATCATCGCCCAGCCGATCACCTTCGGCAGCGTGCTCGATGCGGCGTTCAACCAGATCCGGCAATACGGCCGCTCCAGCGCCGCCGTCACCATGCGGCTGATGGAATCGATCGCCGTGATCGCGGAGCACACGACGGACGAGGAGCGGCTCAACGCGCTCCGGCGGCAGGCGATGATGATCGAGCGAGGCAGCCGCGAGGGCATGGGGGAGGCGCAGGACTGGCAGGACATCGACAAGCGCTACCGCAGCGTCATCGAGGCGCTGAAGGCCAACGAAGACCAGGCTCCCGCTCGCGAGTGATCGTCGAGCCCGGCTACAGCCGGTAGAACCGCACGGCGTTTCCGCCCATCACGGCGTCCTGGTCCGAGAGCGAGAGCTGGGCGACCCGCCGCAGGGCGATGCCCAGCACGTCCGCGTACGATCCCCCCAGCGTGCACACGGGCCAGTCCGAGCCGATCATCACGCGCTCCGGCCCGAACCAGTCGAAGATGACGTCGATGTACGGCGTGAAGTCGTCGGCCGACCAGTCGCTCCACGCCGCCTCGGTCACCATTCCGGAGAGCTTGCAGTGCACGTTGCGGTTGCGCGTCAGCGCGGCGATCCCCCGCGCCCAGGCGTCGATCTCGCCGTCGCGGATCGGAGGCTTGCCGATGTGGTCGAGCACGAACCGCTGGTCCGGGAACGCCGCCGCAAGCTCCGTCGCCGCAGCCAGCTGCCGCGGGTAGACGAGGATGTCGTACGCGAGGTCAAACTCCGCCAGCGCGGCGATGCCCCGCATGAAGTCCGGGCGGAGCATGAAGCGGTCGTCGGGCTCGCTCTGCACCACGTGCCGCACGCCCTTGAACTTCGGGTGCCGCCTGAGGTGCGCGAGCTGCCCCTGCACGCCGTCGCTGCGCAGATCCACCCAGCCGACGACGCCGCGGATGTATTCGTGCTCGTCCGCGAGCGCGAGCAGCCACTCGGTTTCGGCGACGTCCTGCTCGGCCTGCACAGCGACGCAGCCGTCGAACCCGCCCTCCCGCAGCAGCGGCTCGAGGTCTGCGGGGAGGAAGTCCCGCCGCAGCGCCGCCATGGAGTCGTCGATCCACCCGTGCGACTCCGCCGAGTACGACCAGAAGTGCTGGTGCGCGTCGATCCTCGCCGGTGTGCCCATTCGCTCACCCTCTCACGGCGCGACCGTGACCGCGTCACATGCCCGTCGCGCGGCACGGTCGAAGTGATACTAATGTCGGAAGCGACCAGTTGTCGATGGAGGAACGGCCACACATGAGGCGCGGCCGGCGCTGGGATGTGGACTCAGCCTCCCCGCAGCAGCCAGCCGTTGTCCGTCGAAGCCGGCCTCGCCGGTCCCGCACAGCGCCGCCCCGTCCGACCGGCGCGTGATCGCGTAGTGCAGGTGTGGCGCCTCAGAGTATCCCGTATCGCCCGTGAATCCGACGACATCGCCACGACGGACCTGCCACGTCGCGATGATCTCGCCCACGGATGACACGCGAGGCACGGAGAACATCGCCTCGTAGTCAGTCGAGCGCGAGTAGCCGGAGCCGAACGCGCCGTCCGGCACGTGAGCGATCGTCGGATCGAGCGACAGGTGCCCGAGATCGACGCGGTAGCCGTCGTTTGTGATGCTGACGTACAGCCCCATACCGCCTCCCGGCCCCGGGAACGGCGAGATCGGCGCCCGCGCGCGGTCGGGGTTGCCGATGTAGGGCTCGCGCGACACGCCGTAGTAGTCGAACGCGTTGGCCACCGTATTCAGGATCAGCGTCGCGGTTCCGTCCATCGTGGCGATCACCGGCGTGCCCGGCTGCACGTACCAGTCGACCGCCGGCTTCCCTTCGTACTCGACGTGCACGCGGCAGTCCCACCCGTCCTCGTTCGCAACGTCCGGGTCGTCCGACACCTGCAGCCGCTCGCTCGTCTCGAGCACGCTCGCCCCGGCCCCGGCGACGATGACGCGCGACCCGACGATACCCGTCACGCGGTCTGTCTTCGTGGCTGGGTCGAGCGGGAAGCCGATTGGCTCGAGCGGATCGACGGCAGTCGGTGAGATGGTCGGGATGGGCGTGGGCGTGACGATCGGCGTCGACGTCGCCGCGGCCGTAGCGGTCCACGTTGGGACGCTCGTTGCCGTCGCCGGAGGGATGGTTGCCGTCCGCCCTGTCGTGCCGCCGCCGCACGCAGCCAGCACGCAAGCGCACCCTGCGATCGCGATCCAGGATGGACGCACCGTCACTCGTCCGCCACCGGCACGCCGCCGCGCGCGCTCGACTCGTAGCACGCCTCCACGACCGCCATCGTGCGGAACGCGTCGGCCACCGGCGACACCAGGGCCTCGTCCTCTCCCGCCACGACGCGCTGGACGTTGCTCATCGGCCCCTCGAACGCCTCCAGGAACCACGACCCGCGCAGGGGCACCGGTTCCCAGTCGCCGCCGCGCTCCGCAACGAGCAACTCGTCCGGCTCGCCATTGGGGTAGTTGAGGTTCACGCCCATCTTGGCGATGGCGGCGCCCTTCGTCCCCTCGACCTTGATCTCCGAAACGGCGAAGCGCGGCCCGAAGTCGTGCGTGTGGTTCATCGTCAGGCTGCAGCGCAGGTCATCTCCGTAGTCGAGGATGATGCTCGTCCGCGCGTCCGCGTATCCGGCCAGCTCCGGATGCCGCGCGCCGCGGCAGTACACCCCCGCCGGTTCGCCGATCAGCGAGCGGATCAGGTCCAGGTAATGGATCGAGTGCATCAGCACCTCCAGCCGCGGCACGCCCTGGAGGAACGCCCAGTAGCCCCACGGCGTGAGCAGGTTGACGCGCACCTCCACGTCCGTCACGTCCCCCAGCAGTCCGCGCCGCAGCGCCTGACGCAGCGCCAGCATGTTCGGCGCGAACCGGAGCTGGAAGTTGACCGCCGCGACGAGCCGCCGTTCGTTGCACAGATCGCGGATTCGGCGCGCCTCGCCCAGATCGCGCCCCATCGGCTTCTGGATCAGCACGCCGGATCCCTCCGGCATCTGTTCGAGGATCGCCGCGATCGCTTGCGGCGGCACCGCTACGTCGAACACGGCGTCCGTCTCGCCCAGCGCCTCGTCCAGCGATGAGAACGCGCGCTCGATGCCGAACGCGTGTGCGCGATCGCGCGCCGCCGCTTCGTCGATGTCGAAGATGCCGGCGACTGGCAGCCCGAGCCGCGCGTATACGGGAAGATGCGCGTCCCGCACGATGCTCCCCGCTCCGATCACCACGATCGGCCGCGGAGACGTCGCGCGCGGCCACGCCTGCGGAAGTCCCCGGAACGCCTCGCCCAGTGCGCTCATGCCGCCATTATCCTTGCTGCACTTCGGACGGCCACCCGCCGTTAATGACTCGTTAAGCGCGACCTCCCGTTGGTAAATTCTTCGCCGTGCGCTTGATCATGACCACGAACGATCAGAGAATAGGCCTCTCTACATCATTCGACGCTGAACTGCCCGAGAGGTGGTAAGGGATCTTCGGCGAAGCTATGCTCGACGTAATCGTGAGTGCGTGGTGGCTGTGGGCGCTGCTCATCGCCTCGGGTGTCGGCGTCTACTTCCTCTACGAGCGCCTCGAACGCGGCCCCGCCTGGCGCCAGTCCCGCCGCCGCCGCTGGCGCAGGTAGGCGCCCCTCGTGCGTCCTCACTTCCGCTAGCCACGCGATCCAGCATCCGGTTCGGTGCCGATGTCGTTCTTCCGCGCGCCTCCCCCAAAGGTCTGACGCACGAACTCCCGCGAAAGCGATCCTCAAGTCCGCCTGAAGCCCGTTTCAGGCGCGTTGACGCCGCCATACCTTGGGGTCATGGGACAACGGCAATGGCTGCCTGAGGAGGGAGCGGACGAACAGGGTTCCGGAGAGGCCCGGGGGGGCACGCGGCGAGTGAGGAAGTGCCAATCTTCGCCAGGGATCCTGCCCAGCCCCCTTGACCGGCACGCCACGAGTGCGTTAATCTCCGTTCATCGTAGTGAACAATGGTTCACGCAAATGAGTGAACGTTCAACCACAAGAGAGCAGGCTATGGCGAAGGTCACACAGGCACACATCGACGCCCGCACCTCAGAGATCCTGGAAGCCGCCTCGCGCGTCTTCGCGCGGAAGGGCCAGTCCGCCGCCACCATGCAGGACATCGCCGGCGAGGCCGGCCTCAGCGCCGGCGCCCTCTACCGCTACTTCCCCTCCAAGGAGGCGCTGATTCGCAAGGTCGCCGACACCGCGGTCGAGGTCAACGCCGATCTCTTCGCCCGCGCCGTTTCCGGCGCCGAGACGCCGCTCGAGGCGCTCATCAACGTCGGCCGCGACGTCGCCGGCTGGGATCTCGAGGCCTACGCCCAGGACTTCGAGGGCATGCTGAGCGGCCGCCGCGATCCCGCGCACATGGCGACGCGCCAGACGGTCCTGCGCCGCATCATCAGCGACCTTGCGTCACAGACCGTCCGCCTGGCGCAGGACGCCGGCGAGATCGACCCGTCCTTTGACCCCGAGCTCTTGGCCACGGCGCTCATCGCCCTCGTGCGCGGTTTCGCCACCGTCGCCCTCGCCGATCCCGAGATGGACCGCGCCGGGGTCTGGGGTGTGCTCGAAGAGATGATCCGGCGCCTCGCGCCGATGCCCGGAGGCGCCCATGCATAACGCCCGATCGCCGGACGCCTGATCCCGGCGACCCACGACCCACGCAAACACCGCGACGCACTTCGGTCAGATTCATGAAGACGGAGGTTTGGATATGTCTGTGCTCTCGAAACTCGCTCCCAGCAAGCTCGCGCGCTTCAGTGCGCGCCACCCCTGGTACACCGTCGCGTTCTGGCTCACCCTCGTGGTGGTCGCCGCCGTCGCCGCCACGACCATCCGCTTCGACAACCGCCAGTCCATCAACGGCACTGGCTCCTACAAAGCGCAGCAGATCGAGGACCAGGTCAGCGGCGGCAACCCCGTCACCGAGACCGTCGTCGTCGAGGGCGTCGTCTCCAACGTCGACGACCCCGCCTTCCGCGCCTTCGTCGCCGGCCTGACGCAGCAGCTCCGCCGCCTCGACATCGTGAAGTCCGCGAAGAACTACTACGAGACCAACGACCCCAGCCTGGTCTCCGCCGACCGCACGAAGACCATCATCCCGCTCGAGCTGACCGGCAGCCGCGTCGACGCCGCGAGCCACGTCGGCCCGCTCCTGAAGACCCTCGATGAGGCCACCGCCAACGGCAACGGCTTCTCCGCCATCACCGCCGGCGACGGCAGCATCAACCACGACCTCCAGGAGTCCGCCACCTCGGATCTTGAGAGCGGCGAGTCGATCGGACTACCGGCCGCCCTCCTCGTCCTCCTGCTCGTCTTCGGCGCCGCTGTCGCCGCGGGCGTCCCCGTCGTGCTCGGCCTCCTCGGCATCGTCATCGCCGTCGGCATCACCGCCCTGCTCAGCCGCTTCCTCGGCATCAACAGCATCACCGTCAACATGGTCACGATGATCGGCCTCGCCGTCGGCATCGACTACACGCTCTTCATCGTCGAGCGCTTCCGCGAGGAGCGACACGCCGGTATGGCCAAGATCGACGCCATCGTCCGCGCCGGCGACACCGCCAGCCGCGCCGTCCTCTTCTCCGGCGTCACCGTCATCATCGCCCTCACCGGCCTGCTCATCGTCCCCGCCACCACGTTCCGGGGCATGGCGGTCGGCGCCATCGCCGTCGTCGCCGCCGCGATCGCGATCGCGCTGACGCTCCTCCCCGCGCTTCTCAGCCTGTTCGACCACCGCCTCAACTGGCTCCACCTGCCCGGCCGCAAGTCCCCCTCCGGCCACGCCGCCGAGACCGGCTTCTGGGGCCGCACGACCAACATCGTGGTGCGCCACCCGCTCGTCGCCATCGTCGGCACCGTCGCCATCCTGATCGCGCTCGCCGCGCCCGTCGTCACGATGAAGCTCGGCAACAGCGGCATCAGCGACATGCCCGACAACCTCAAGTCCGTCCAGGCGTTCCACGTGCTCGACCGCGACTTCTCGGCCGGCCGTCTCGCCCCCGCGCAGGTCGCCATCAGCGGTGACGTCAACTCCCCGCAGGTGACCGATGCCCTCGCGGCCCTGCGCGCGCGCGTCGCCTCCGACCCGGACTTCGGCGAGATGAGCGACCTCAAGGTCAACCCGGAGGGTGACGCCGGCATCGTCTCTGTTCTCGTCAACGGCGACGCCACCACCGAGCACGCCCGCGACGCCGTGCAGCGCCTCCGCGACGACTACGTCCCCGCCGCCTTCGACGGCGCCGGCGTCAAGGTCTACGTCGGCGGCGACTCCGCCGACTCCATCGACTACGTCAGCACGATGAACCGCTACCTGCCCATTGTCATCGCCTTCGTGCTCTCGCTCAGCTTCGTGCTGCTGCTCGTCGTCTTCCGCTCGGTCGTCCTGCCCGTGAAGGCCATCGTCATGAACATGCTCTCGGTGGGCGCGGCGTACGGCCTGCTCACGCTCGTCTTCCAGCACGGCGTCGGCGCCGGCCTGCTCGGCTTCCACCAGTCCGACACCATCGCCGCCTTCCTGCCCATCTTCCTGTTCACCGTCCTCTTCGGCCTCTCGATGGACTACCACGTGTTCCTCCTGAGCCGCATCCAGGAGCGCTTCCTCCACACGCGCGACAACACCGCCGCCGTCAGCTACGGCCTGCGCTCGACCGCGCAGATCATCACCGGCGCCGCCGCCATCATGATGGTCGTGTTCAGCGGCTTCGCCCTCGGCGACATGGTGGAGCTGCAGCAGCTCGGCTTCGGCCTCGCCGTCGCCGTGTTCCTCGACGCCACCATCGTCCGCTCGATCCTCGTCCCCGCCAGCATGGCCATGCTCGGCGAGTGGAACTGGTACCTCCCGTCGTGGCTCGGCTGGCTCCCCCGCATCAACGTCGAGGGCCCCGAGCTCCACGAAGAAACGCCGTCGACGCGCGTCCCCCGCACGATGCCCGAAGGCGCCACCGCCTGACGCAAACGTCGCAGCCGAACGGAGGAGGCAGGCCACCACGGCCCGCCTCCTTTCTGCGGTACGTGCCGCCCGCAGCGCACTATGGTCGCGCCACGGCACCCGCATACGCTCAGACGCGGCGCGCCGGCCGGTGGGGAATCCGTGCAGGGCCGGGGGTGCAGGGAGCGCAGCGCCCCCTGCCGGGGGGCTCCGGGGGTGTCCCCGGCAAACTCCATATTCTCTCCTCAAGGTGATGCAGGGTACGCGCGAGCGGACACTGCACCACCGCTGGCCGTGACGCGGCCAGCGAAGCGCTGGCGACTCCCCGCCCGTTCCCGCTACCATGCCCCCAAAGCGACGACAGAGACCAGTACCAGGCTCCCCCGGAGCGCAGAGAGCCGCCACATTCGCTGCGAAGGCGGCCTCCGGATCCTGCGAAGACCCTCTCGAGCGCGGGGCTGAACCGCATCAGCGCACTAGGCCCCGACGGTCCGCCTCCGTTATCGGGCATCCAAGGCCGCCGGCGACAGAAACGCCGGTGGCGAACAGCGGTGGCACCACGAGACGCCCCCTCGTCCGCGACGAGTGGGGCGTTTGCCTTGCGGCCGGTCTCCGGCCCGGAGGAGGTGCCACCGTGCGACGCATCTACACCGACGAGCTGCCCCAACACGCCGGCGAGCGCGTGCGCATCCATGGCTGGGTCCACCGCATCCGCCGCCTCAGCCGCGTCACGTTCCTCATCGTCCGCGACGTCCGCGGCCTCGCGCAGGTCGTGCTCGAAACCGACGCCGAGCTCGCCGCCATCGACAACCTCTACGCCGAGTCCGCCGTCGCCGTCGAAGGCGTCGTCGTCGCCAACGAGCAGGCGCCCGATGGGCGTCGAGATCCACGCGCCCGAGATCGACGTCATCTCCGCCGCGACGGAGCCGCCGCCGCTCGACCTCTTCCGCCCCGACCTCAAGAGCCAGCTCCCCACGCTGCTCGACCACGCCGCGCTCACGCTCCGCCACCCGCAGCGCCGCGCGCTCTGGCAGCTCGCCGCCGCCTCGCTCTCCGGCTTCCGGTCGTCGCTCCGCGCGATGGACTTCGTCGAGATCCACACGCCGAAGATCGTCGGCACGGCGACGGAGGGCGGCGCCAACGTCTTCCAGCTCGACTACTTCGGCCGCCCCGCGTACCTCGCGCAGAGCCCGCAGTTCTACAAGCAGATCATGGTCGGCGTCTTCGAGCGCGTCTTCGAGGTCGGCTCCGTCTTCCGCGCCGAGCCCCACGACAGCACGCGCCACCTCAACGAGTACGTCTCGCTCGACGCCGAGATGGGCTTCGTCCGCGACCACACCACCGTCATGGAGACGCTGACGTCGGCCGTCCGCGGCATGCTCGACGCCGTCCGCGCCGAGGCCGCACCGTCGCTGCGCCTGCTCGACGTCGCGCTCCCCGACGTCCCGTCATCGATCCCGAGCGTCCACTTCTCCGACGCCCAGCGCATGATCGGCGAAGACACCGGCGAAGACCTCGCCGGCGAGCCCGACCTCGCCCCCGCCCACGAGCGCTGGCTCGGCGACTGGGCGAAGAAGGAGCACGACTCCGACTTCCTCTTCGTCGTCGGCTACCCGATGGTCAAGCGCCCGTTCTACACGCACCCGGACCCGGCGCGCCCGGAGTTCTCGAACAGCTTCGACCTGCTCTTCCGCGGCCTCGAGCTCGTCACCGGCGGCCAGCGCCTGCATCGATACGAGGACTACGAGTCGGCCCTCCGCGCCCGCGGCCAGGACCCGTCGATACTGGAGGGCTACCTGGAAGCGTTCCGATACGGCATGCCCCCGCACGGCGGCTTCGCCATCGGCCTCGAGCGCTGGGTCGCCCAGATCGCCGGCATCAGCAACGTCCGCGAAGTAGCCCTCTTCCCCCGCGACCTCCACCGCCTGTCCCCGTAACGCAATGGGCAACGCGGGGAACCGTATGGGGCCTGCGCGCCTGCGCTTCGCACACGGACTACAAGCGCAACGCAAGTGGCCCCCACACGGTCACCACCCTATGATCACGCAGTGCGGGACAGGCTCGACTATTGGGCTTGGTGGCTGTGGTTCCGTGAGGTGCGGGGCTCCCCCATGGGGGGTTGGCTCGTGCTCCTCGGATTCGTATCTCTCTGCGTCAGCGTGCTCATAGCCGCATTCGTGTTCAACGTTGACTTCCCGAGTCGCTGCAACTCCAACGGCGAGTGCTGGGGGCCGTGGTAGGATCGCGCCCGAAGGGAGGCGCGATGGATCGACTGCTGATCCGTGTATTCCTGCAACAAGCCTTGCGGCAGTGCGACTATGCACTGATCTCTCAAGAGAAAATGGGCATCTTGACTGCCGGAGAAGAGGACGACTTTTCAGTCCAGCTCTGGTATAAGATCGAGAATTTCGTCGGAGCGGTGGGCAAGATCGCGAATGTCTTTTGGGGAAGGAACCCCCGCGCTCGCCAACCGCTCAGGGATCTGATTGGACTCAACAAACACTCGATCTTGCGATCGAAGGCGATGCGGCAGAACTTCGAGCACTTCGATGAACGCATCGACGAGTGGTGGCGGCACTCGCTAAAGTACTGGCGACTTTGGCTTCGTCGATGAAGAGTGATCCAAGCTTCACCGGCCATCAGCTGGAACGATGGCGATTGCTTCGCTCATATAGCTTTGGCACTCGCATCGTTTGGTTCGGGGGCCATTCTTACAACATCCGCGATCTCACTGACGAGGTTCAGCGGATTCGGCCACTTATCGTCGCTGAGCTGGAGAAGGATGACGCCGAGGCGCTCTGGAAGCGGCCAGTACCTTCGGAAGGGGCCAATGACAAACCCCCTCGTGGGAGACGTTCACGTGCCCGCTGATCGGAACCGCCACAGTATTCCCGGTGCTGGATTGCGATTGCCGCGCCAGGACAGAAAGACCGGAATGAACATCACCGCCATCACCGTCCGCGACATCCGCACCCCCACCTCCCGCACCCTCGCCGGCTCCGACGCCATGCACACCGACCCGGACTACTCCGCCGCCTACGTCGTCCTCCACACCGACGACCCGTCCGGCCTCAGCGGCCACGGCATCACCTTCACGCTCGGCCGCGGCACGGAGGTCGTCGTCGCGGCCGTCCACGCGCTCGAGCCCATCGTCGTCGGCCGCACGCTGGAGTCGCTGACCGGCGACATGGCCGCGTTCTGGCGCGACCTCACCGGCGAGTCGCAGCTCCGCTGGCTCGGGCCGGAGAAGGGCGTCATCCACCTCGCCACCGCCGCCATCGTCAACGCCGTCTGGGACCTCTGGGCCAAGCGCGAGCGCAAGCCCGTCTGGAAGCTCGTCGCCGACATGACGCCGGAGCAGTACGTCGCCTGCGTCGACTTCCGCTACCTCACCGACGCCATCACGCCCGACGAGGCGCTCGCCCTCCTCCGCGCGAAGCAGCCCACGCGCGCCGAACGCGAAGCCGCAGATGCGCCGCGACGGCTACCCCGCCTACATCACCTCCGCCGGCTGGATGGGCTACCCCGACGAGAAGGTGCGCGCGCTCTGCCGCGAAGCGCTCGCCGACGGCTTCACGCGCTTCAAGATCAAGGTCGGCCGCGACGCGGAGCAGAACGCGCACCGCTGCGCCATCATGCGCGAGGAGATCGGCCCCGACTGCGCGCTCATGGCCGACGCCAACCAGGCGTGGGACGTCGGCGAGGCGATCGAGCACGTGCGCGCGCTCGCGCCCTACAACCTCACCTGGATCGAAGAGCCGACCAGCCCCGACGACGTCCTCGGCCACGCCGCCATCCGCCGCGCCGTGAAGCCCGTCGGCGTCGCCACCGGCGAGCACGGCGCCAACCGCGTGCTCTTCAAGCAGCTCATGCAGGCGGAGGCCATCGACTTCTGCCAGTTCGACAACTGCCGCCTCGGCGGCCTCAGCGAAGCGCTCGCCGTGCTGCTGCTCGCCGCGAAGTTCGGCGTGCCCGTCTGCCCCCACGCCGGCGGCCTCGGCCTCTGCGAGTACGGCCAGCACGTCTCGCTCATCGACTACGTCGTCGTCAGCGGCTCGCTCGAAAACCGCGCGATCGAGTTCGCCGACCACCTGCACGAGCACTTCCTCGACCCCGTGCGCGTGCGCAACGGCCGCTACCTCGTCCCCGAAGCCCCCGGCTTCAGCATCGAGATGCACCCCGCGTCCCTGGACGAATTCGAGTACCCGAACGGCGCCGCCTGGCGCTAATCGCCGAGCGCGTACACCGGCTCCATCGCCGCCCACCACTCGCCCGGCTGCGCCTCCGGCACCGGCTCCTGGAACGACTCCATCAGCGACTGCCACTCGGCGATGCGCGGGTCGCTCTCCATGTACCGCGGCCAGTCGCGCTCCGGCTCGAACGCGTCGCTCGTCTCCATCACCATGAACAGCCGCCGCCCCAGCCGCCAGATCAGCATCTTCTCGATGCCGATCGCCCGCAGCCCGCGCTCCACCTCCGGCCACACCGCCCGGTGATGCTCGACGTACCGCGCGATGATCGCCGGGTCGTCCTTCAGATTCAGCGTCTGCGCGTACCGCTTCATCAGAAGACGAGCACGCCACCGTCGATGGGATACGCCTGCCCCGTGATGAACGACGCCTCGTCCGAGCAGAGGTACAGCGCCAGCGCCGCCACCTCCTCCGGCTCCGCCATCCGCCCGATCGGCTGGTACTCCGACAGCGTCTTGAACATCTCCTGCTCGCGCCCCGGGTAGTTGTCGCGCAGGTACCCGTCGACGAACGGCGTGTGCACGCGCGCCGGGCACACGCAGTTGCAGCGGATCCCCTGCTTGATGTAGTCCACGGCGATCGAGCGCGTCATCGTCAGCACCGCGCCCTTGCTCATCGAGTACGCGAACCGGTCCAGCAGCCCGATCAGCGACGCGATCGACGCCAGGTTGAGGATCACGCCGCCGCCCGCCTCCACCATCCGCGGCACCGCCGCCTTCGAGCAGAGGAACACGCCCTTCACGTTGACGTCGTACACGCGCTGCATGTCCGCTTCGGTCGTCGCCTCCACGGTGCCGATGTGCGCGATCCCGGCGTTGTTCACCAGGATGTCGATCCGCCCCACGCCGGCCACGCGCGCGAACGCCGCTTCGACCGACGCCGCGTCGGCGACGTCGCAGCCGACGACCGTCGCCACGCCGCCCGCGGCCGAGATCGCCGCCGCCGTCTCCGCGCCCGCCCCCTCGTCCCGCTCCAGCACGAACACGCGCGCCCCCTGCGCCGCGAACGTCTTCGCGATCGCCCGCCCGATGCCGGAGCCGGCGCCCGTCACCACCGCGTTCTTCCCGTCGAGCCGGAACATCGCGCTCTCCTACTGGTGCCGCGTCGAGATGCCGCCGTCGACCGGGATCACCGCGCCCGTCAGGTACGCCCCAGCCCGCGACGCGAGGAAGATGGCGGTCCCGGCCATGTCCTCCGGCCGGCCGATGCGTCCCAGCGGGCAGGACGCGCGGATCGAGTCGCCGAACCGCTGCAGCGTCTCCGCCATCATCTTGCTCTCGAACGGCCCCGGCGCGATCGCGTTCACCGTGATCCGCTGCGCCGCCAGCTTGTGCGCCAGCACGCGCGTCAGGTGGTGCACCGCCGCCTTGCTCGACGAGTAGGCGTACGTCTCCAGCATCGGCGCCTGCAGCCCGTCGATCGAGCCGATGTTGATCACACGCGCCGGGTCGTCGTCGCTGGCCGCCTTCTCGAGCAGCGGCACCATGAAGCGCGTGAGATGGAACACGCCCTTCAGGTTCGTCGCGAGCACCTTGTCGAAGCCGGAGTCGGGATAATCGGCCAGCGGCGCCCCCCAGTTCGCCCCCGCGTTGTTGACCAGCACATGCAGCCCGGACTCGCGCTTCGCGATCTCGTCGGCGAGCGCGCGGCAGCCCGCCTCGGTGCCGACGTCCGCCGGGACCGAGATGCACGTGCCTGACGCCGACAGCTCCTTCGCCGCCGCGTCGCACGCTTCGGCCTTTCGCGCCGACACGTATACCTTTGCGCCGCCCTCGACGAATCCGCGCGCGATCATCAGCCCGATGCCGCGTGACCCGCCCGTCACCACCACCACTTTGCCCTTGACCGAAAACAGCTCCACGTTCAACGCCCCTTCGAACTCGCATGCAGACTCCGAGAGTAGACCCGATGGCCGCGGCAGGGCCAAGATCCGGGGCACGGGGTGGCCGCGGGCCCCCTCGCTGCCGATGCTGGCAGAGGAGGAGGTGCGCCCATGGTCATCGCCAATCGGCCCGGAATCGGGGAATCGGCTCCGGATTGCACGCTCATCGGCGATACGGGGCCGGTGACGCTCAGCTCGCTCTGGAGCGCCCAGCCGCTGATGCTGGTGTTCCTCCCCGACGCGGCCACACCCTTCTGTGGCGACAACGCCGCCCAGCTTCGGGACTCGGAGCATAAGTTCGAGGAAGCGGGGAGCCGCCTCATCGGTGTGACGTCGGGCGACGCCGCCGCGATCGCGGCGTTCCGGCGGCAGTGGAACCTGGCCTACCCAATCTATTCAGACCCGTCGGGGGACGCGCGCTCGGCGCTGGGCGTCGACCCCGGAGGGCCCGCCAGCTTCGTCATCGACTCCGCCGGCGTCGTTCGCTACGTGCACCGCGGCGACGGCCCGGACGACTTCCCGCCGACGCACGATCTGCTGAGCGAAGTCTGCGCCGTCACGGGCAAGACCATCGCGGAGCCGCCGCCACCGCCGCCTGTGCACGTCGACGAGCCGCCGATGGTCGTGGAGCAGGGGGCCATCGTCCGCGGCGCCTTCGCCTGCGCCAAGTGTGGCTTCGGTTCGTACGACGTCAACCGCGTCTCAGCCACCGGTGGCTGGGTCTCGCGGATCTTCAACTTCCAGCTGCGCGGCTTCACGGCGATCACCTGCGGCCGCTGCACGTACACGGAGCTGTATCGCACGGAGCAGGGCGCTTTCGTCAACGTCCTCGACATCCTCTTCGGCCGCTAACGCCCGTCTCCATTGGAGAATCCACACAGGCGCACGCCGCTGAGGCGCGCGTCTTTTCTTGAATCTGCACACGCCCATTTTCTGTCCTCGCGCAATCTGCCGGAAACACTGACGACATCTGTCGTTTACAGGGCGATCACGTCGCTGCAACCTCCGAACGCGATTATCAGCCATCCGAACGCGCTTGGGGGAGAAGAACTGATATGCGTGACGACTTCTGTGGTGCATGCGGCCGGCAGGGCCGGCCGAACGATCGTTATTGCCGCGGCTGCGGCGGATCTCTGACCGACGAGGTCATCGCCGGCGACCCGATCACCGAGGCGCGGTCGCTTGCGGAGGGTGGCCATCTCAGCGAGGCCATCGGCACCCTCCTGCTGGCGATCGGCGAGCACGATTCGGCATCGCTCCGCATCGCGCTGGCGACGCTCTACATCCGGCGGGGCAGCGCCGATGACGCCGCGCGGGAGCTCGATCGGGCGATCGAACTCGATGCCGCCTGCGCCGTCGCACACGCCTACAGGGGCGCGCTTCTCGTTCGCCTTGGCCGGGTCGATGAGGCGGAAGCGGCACTCGACCTCGCCCGCGACCTCGCGCCTAACGACCTCCTCGTCTCCATGAAGCGCGCGGACTACTTCACCGTCCTGGGCGTGCTTGGGCGGGCGTGCGACGAACTCCGCCACGGCCTCTCCGAGGGGGGCGGGGACGCGGACCTGAGGGAGGCCGCGACGCGCATGCTGGTCGAGGTCGAGCAGCGACTGCGCGGGTCGGTGACGCGCCACCCCGCGAACCTGCCGAGCCTCGGCGGGCTGGGCCGTCTCTTCGGTCGGACTCAATCCGACGCATCCTTGAACACGACGAAAGTGGAGGCCTGATATGGCAGTTGTACTGTTGCTCGCCCTGATGCTCGGCATCGCCGCCATGCGGGTCTACCTGCCGATGGGGGCGAAGATCGAAGGCAAGCCGCTCGGCGTGATCACGCTCACGTTCCGTGAGCGCATGCTGCTCCAGCGCACCAACCTCTACATGATCGGCGCCGTGGTCCTGCTCGGCGCGGTCAGCGGGTTTCTGTCGGGCCCGCTGGAGATGGTGGCGCTCCTCGCAACGTTCGTAATCCTCATGATCCCCGTGCGCTATCGCCTCACGTCGCAGGGGATCGCCCTCAACAACGTCGTGTTTCGGTCATGGACCGACTTCCGCGGGTACCGCGAAGAGCGCGCATCCATCGTGCTCGACGCGGTCGAAGGTCAGCGCAGGTTCAGGCTGCATCTGCTCGGCGCAAACCGCAATGTCGCGGTCAAGGCGTTGAGCCGCATCCTGGCGCGGTCCACCGCGGAGCAACAGTCCGGAGGCGCCCGGGCTGGCGGCAGGGTCCGTCCGTAACACGATTCGGAGAGAGAGGATCTTAGAGGAGGAGCAGTTGGCAGAACTTCTTACAGCAGCATTATCACGCCGCCGCTACCTGTTGGGCGCCCTGGCAAGCATCATGGTCGTTGCCGCCGTCGCACTGTTCGCGTTCCAGGCGACGTCGACGGCTCACGCCCAGTCGCCGGGTGACCAGCCGACAGCGGTGCCCGCGGGTCCGACTAACGACCCCAGCGGAAACACTACGGGCACCGGCTCCGACCTGGCCGGCGTCGAGCCCGGCACGCTGACTTCTGACGACTTCGCCACGGCGGCTACGAACGAGCCGTTTGCCGTGAAGCTCGCCGACATGGTCAACCAGAACCGGCTGGGCATCAACTTCACGTGGACGCTCGTCACGGGCTTCCTCGTCATGTTCATGCAGGCCGGGTTCGCCCTGGTCGAGACGGGCTTCTGCCGCGCGAAGAACGCCCTGCACGTCATGATGACGAACTTCATGATCTACGGGATCGGCATGCTCGGCTACTTCGTCTGCGGCTTCGCGTTCCAGGAAGGTGGCGTCGGCGTCGGCGGCATCGGCAACCTCGGAGGCTTAGCGAACCTCAACAAGGAGTGGACCTGGACCATCGGAGGCGTCGACTGGGGCATCATCGGTTACAAAGGGTTCTTCCTGACCGGCACCTCATACGACGTGGGCATCGCCGTGATGTTCCTCTTCCAGATGGTGTTCATGGACACGGCGGCCACCATCCCGACCGGGGCGATGGCGGAACGCTGGAAGTGGCTGGGGTTCTGCATCTACGGCCTCTTCATCGGCGGCTTCCTCTACCCGGTGTTCGCGAACTGGGCGTGGGGCGGCGGCTGGCTCTCGCAGTTGGGCTCGCATGACCCCAGCTTCGGCAACGGCTACCTGGACTTCGCCGGAAGCGGCGTTGTCCACGCCATCGGCGGCTGGACCGGGTTGGCCGGCGCAATAGTGCTTGGCCCGCGCATCGGGAAGTTCAACAAGGACGGGACCGCTAACGCGATCCCCGGACACAACCTGATGTTCGCCGCCGTCGGCACGTTCATCCTGGCGTTCGGCTGGTTCGGCTTCAACCCGGGCAGCACGCTGGGCGCGTCCGGCAACGGCAGTCTCCGCATCGGTATCGTCGCTACCAACACGATGCTCGCCGGCATGGCCGGATCCGTCGTGGCGATGGCGATCACCTGGGCGCAGCACGGCAAGCCGGACGCCGGCATGATGATGAATGGGTTGCTGGCTGGCCTTGTCGCCATCACGGCGCCCAGCGGCTTCGTCAGCCCGGCGTCGTCAGTCGTCATCGGCGCGATCGCCGGTGGTCTCGTCGTGTACGGTGTTGCGTTCTTCGAGAACGTCCTCAAGATCGACGACCCGGTCGGCGCGATCTCGGTCCACGGCGTCAACGGCATGTGGGGTCAGATAGCGCTGGGAATATTCGCCGACGGTACGGCCGACTACGGAGGCTTCACGGCAAAGGGCGCATTGTTCGGTGACTGGGGGCAGCTCGGCGCCCAGCTCATCGGCGCAGTCGTGTGCTTCGTGTGGGCGTTCGGCGTCTCGTACCTCTTCTTCAAGCTGCTCATGTCGGTCGGCGTGCTGCGCAGCAAGCCGGAGGACGAGGTCGCGGGCCTCGACCTGCCCGAGATGGGTGGCGCGGCGTACAACTGGGACGAGGAGTTCGCCAAGGGTGCCTGGCCGATGCCGACTCCCGCGGCGCGCCCGGCGATGGGTGGCGCAGGTGGCGGAGGCGGCGGATGACGGTAGTGACGCGCGCTTAGCGCGCTGGCTACAAACGCGCGGAGGCGGCCCCTTCTCCTCCCCAGGCGCAGGGCCGCCTCCGCGGAATCCATCAGTGGCGCCGTCGCGTCCACACGCGGCGGCGCAATGGGAACGAAGGATCGAGCACGGTGGATCAGAGCAACTTACTCCTGACTGTCGGCCTGCTGTTAGTCGCCGCGAAGCTCGGCGGTACGCTCAGTCAGCGCTTTGGCCTGCCGACCGTCTTCGGCAAGCTGTGCGTCGGTCTGCTCGTGGGGCCCGCTGTCCTCCATCTCGTCACCGCCGATCAATCGCTCAACAGCCTGGCCGACCTTGGCATCATCCTGCTGATGTTCATCGCCGGGCTCGAGACGGACGTCGACCAGATGCGAAAGGTGGGCAAGGCAGCGTTCCTCGCCGCGACGGGCGGCGTGATCCTGCCGATGGCGGCAGGCACTGGGTTCGGCCTCCTGTACGGCCTCGATACGGCAGAGGCGCTCTTCCTGGGCACCGTCCTCACTGCCACCAGCGTCGGCATCACGGCGCAGACGCTGCAGGAGCTGGGCAAGCTCCGCTCCCGGGAGGGGAGCGCGATCCTCGCCGCGGCGGTGATCGATGATGTGATGGGCGTGATCGTGCTGTCGCTCGTGCTCGCGTTCAGCGATGGCGGCGATCCGCTCCTGCCGATCGGCAAGATGGCGCTGTACATTCCGCTGGCGTTCGCCGCCGGCATTTTCGTCCTGCCGTGGATCGTCGAACGGATCCGCCACATGCACGACCAGGAGACGCGCATTGGCATCCTGATCGGCATTGCGCTCGGTTACGCCTGGGCGGCCGAGCACTGGGGTGGCCTGGCCGCCATCACCGGCGCGTACATCGCGGGATTGGTCGTGCAGCGGACGGAGCTCGGTGACCACGCGACCGAGTCCGTCAACCGCATCGGCTACGCCTTCTTCATCCCGCTCTTTTTCGTCGTGGTCGGGCTGCGCATGGACAGTTCGGCGCTGCGAGACGCGCCGCTGTTCGCGATCGCCCTCATCGCCATCGCCATCGTCACGAAGATCGTGGGCGCGTTCGGCGGCTCCATGGCTGGCGGCTTCAACGCCTCGGAGGCGACACGCGTCGGCTACGGCATGGTAAGTCGTGGCGAGGTGGCGCTCGTCGTCGCCGTCATCGGCCTCGACCGCGGCCTCATCAGCCAATCGACGTTCTCCGCCACGATCCTCATGACGCTCGTGACGACGCTGGTCACGCCTCTGCTTCTGAAGTGGGTGTACAGGGAGCGGAAGGTCGCGTCCGAGCAGCAGGGCTTCGAGGCCGCGGCCGCCGCCGGGTTGGTGCTGGCTGAGGTCCCGGTCCATGCTGGCGGAGGCGGCATGCTGATAGCGGAGAGCGCTGAGGCGTGACCGGAGAAGCGCCCGACCAGGCTGAGAGCAGACGGGCGCTGGGAGGACGGAGGCGCGGTCCGGACTTCGCCAGGTGGCTCGAAAGCTCACGCGCGCTCGTCGGCTACACCGCGGCCGACGAAGCGCTGGTGCGAGGGACGCGTGACATAATCCTGCCGCGTGCGGATGCGATAGCAGATGCCGTCTACAGACATCTGCTATCGCATCCGGAGACGGCGATCTTTTTCACGCTTCCGGACGGAAGGCCCGACCGCGAGCATCTGGCTGCCCGCGCCGAGTCGCTGAAAGCGTGGCTCCAATCGCTCATCGAGGCGCCTCTCGACGAGCGAGCGGCAAGCTATGCTGCCAGCGTCGGGCGTGCGCACGCCCAGAGGGGCGGTCGGGCATCCGCGAGGGTTAAGGGCCGCTACATGGTCGTCGCGATCGGCTTCGTGGCGGCGGCGCTGCCGCCGCTTCTCGAAGGCGCCATCGCCGACCGCGGCGAGCTGGTTGCGACGATCGCGGCATGGGATAAGCTGCTGATGATCCATCTCGACCTGTTCCTCGCGGTCTACGGCAGCGCGGCCAGCAACCCGCACTGGTACTGACTGGAGTGAGTCAGAGCAACACGTTGGAGGACGCATGAAAAGAGTAGAAGCGGTGATCCGGGAGGAGCAGCTTGCCGTTGTGCGCGCTGCCCTCGAAGAAGGTGGCTACCCCGGCATCACGATCGAGTCCGTCCGTGGCCACGGGCGACAGCGCGGCGTCAAGCAGACCTGGCGAGGCAAAGAGTTCACCGTTGACTTGCTGCCGAAGATCAAGCTCGAGTTGATCGTCGGCGACGCCGATGCGGCGCGCATCGTCCAGACGATCGCCGAAAACGCCCGCACGGGCGCGGTCGGCGACGGCAAGATCTGGGTCTCGTCGATCGACTCGATCATGCGCGTCCGCACCGGCGAGACCGGCGACATCGCCCTGTAGGACGAGACCGACAACCCCGGGGAGGTCTGTGCTATCGAGCACACGGGCCACGCGCGCGAACTGCATTCGCGCGCGTGGCCTGGCTGTTTCGCCCGTATGACCTTACGCCGCGATCTCAGTATCCTTGAACCGGAATCACGATCATCCCGGCGGAGGCGCATCGATGAACACGCTCGAGATCAACGGACGCGCGTACGACGCGCCGGAGCCGTCGCGCAACCTCCTGAGCTTCATCCGTTTCGACGCGGGCCTGACGGGCACAAAGTACGGCTGCGGCGAGGGGCTATGCGGCGCCTGCACGGTGCTGGTCGACGGACAGGCGCTGCGCTCCTGCACCGTCACCGTCGGCGCCGTGACGGGTGGCGCGGTCACGACCGTTGAAGGCCTGGAGCGTGAAGGGGAGCTGCATCCGGTGCAGCAGGCGTTCGTCGATGAGAACGCGATGCAGTGCGGCTACTGCATCCCTGGTTTCGTCATGACGTCGGTGGCGCTGCTCGCGCGCGACTCTCGTCCGGACGAGGCGCAGATCCGCGAGGCGCTGTCGCAGAACATGTGCCGCTGCGGCACGTATCAGCGCATCATCCGCGCCGTGCAGCGCGCGGCCGAGACCGCGAGGCTCGAGCATGCCTGATTCCTTCGACGGGCTTCGCATCACGGGTGAGATCGCGCCTGGCTTTCCGCCGCCGCCGCGCTCGTACCGCGGCGCCGCCTACGCGACCACGACGCCCAGCGCACCGAAGTACACGTGGATCGAAGTGCGGCCCGACGGCGACGTCGTCGCATACGCCGGCAAGGTTGAGTACGGACAGGGGATCCGCACGGGCTTCGCCGTGGAGGTCGCCGACGAGCTGCGCGTCCCGGTCACGCGCGTGACGGTCGTGCTGGGTGATACCGGCGCCGTGCCGTGGGACATGGGCACGTTCGGCAGCCAGTCGACGGCGCGCACGGGGCTTCAACTCCGGCGCGCCGC
This sequence comes from uncultured Chloroflexia bacterium, assembly GCA_963843685.1. Classification (GTDB taxonomy): domain Bacteria; phylum Chloroflexota; class Dehalococcoidia; order DSTF01; family JACRBR01; genus DASQHL01. The sequence goes on along the minus strand of CAWJLO010000020.1, from coordinate 139,751 downwards.
CGCCACCGCCCGCCAGGCGCTGCTCGAGCTCGCCGCAGACAGGCTCGACCTGCCCGTGACGGAACTCCGCTGCCACGAAGGCGGGGTGCAGTCCAGCCACGACGGCGGCCGCGCCGTCAGCTACGGCGATCTTCTCTCCGGCCGGCAGATCGAGCGCGACGTCACGGAAGATGCGCCGCTCACGCCGCCCACCGAGTTCACCGTGATGGGGCAGCCGCACGTCCAGCGCGTGGACGCGGTCGACCGCGTCACCGGCCGCACGCAGTACACGCAGGACGTCGTCGTCGAAGGCATGCTCTTCGCAGCGCTGCTGCGTCGCCCTTCACGGCAGGCGAGCCTGAAATCGGTCGACGCCAGCATCGCCGAGCGCATGCCGGGCGTCGAGCGCGTGGTGCAGGACGGCCACCTCGTCGCGGTGCTCGCGCACACCGACGAGCAGGCCGCCGCCGCGCTCGCGCTCGTGCGCGCCGAGTGGGACGTGGCGGAGGGCGGCCCGTCCGATCTCGATCTGCCGGAGCACCTGGTGCGCACCGGCGCCGACGAGCAGCTCAACCAGGAGGCCGGCTCGCTGGACGAAGGGTTCCGCGCCGCCGCTCACGTGCTGGAGTCGACCTACTACGTCCCGTACGTCTCGAACGAGCCGATGGAGCCGCGCGCCGCCGTCGCCCGCTGGGACGGCGACCACCTCACGGTCTGGGCCGGCAGTCAGCGTCCCTTCGGCATCCGTTCTGAGCTGGCGCAGGAGTTCCAGGTCGACGAGAGCCTCGTGCGCGTCATCTCGCCGGATGTCGGCGGCGGCTTCGGCAGCAAGAGTCAGTATCCCGTCGCGTCCGAAGCGGCCCGGCTCGCGAAGATCGCGGGCGCGCCGGTGCGCGTCGCCTACACCCGCGCGGACGAGCTGGCGCACGCGCCGTTCCGCCCGGCCGCCCTGATCCGCGTCAAGAGCGGCTTCCAGAGCGACGGCAAGGTCGTCGCCTGGCAGTTCGACGCCTACCACGCCGGCGACCGGCCGTTCATCGGCCGTCGCGGCTCCGAGACGCCGTACGCGATCCCGAACGTCCGGGTGACGACGTACACGTCCGAGAGCCCCCTCCGCACGGGCTCGTATCGCTCCCTTGGGGGCGCCGTCAACCACTTCGCGCGCGAGGTCCACATGGACGAGATCGCCGAAGCCACGGGCGTCGACCCGGTCGAGCTGCGGCTGCGGAACCTGACGCACCCGCGGTTCCGCCGCGTCCTGGAGCGCGCCGCCGAGGCCCACGGATGGAGCGACGCGGTGCGCCGTCGCGGAGCAGGCGTGGCGGTCGGGCTGGATGTCGGAAGCTACGCGGCGATCTGCGCCGACGTCTCGGTGCGGGGCTCGGAGGTGCACGTCGACCGCGTCACCGCCACGCTCGACTGCGGCCTCGTCGTCAACCCGGACGGCGCGGTCAACCAGATGGAGGGTTCGATCGTGATGGGCATGGGCACGGCGCTCTACGAGTCGATCGAGTTCCGCTCCGGCCGCGTCCTCAACGCCGGCTTCGCCCGCTACCGCGTCCCCCGCACCAGCGATGCCCCGCATATCGAGGTCCTGCTCGTCGGCGACGACGACACGCCGTCCACGGGCGCCGGCGAGCCCGGCATCGTCCCCATCGCCCCGGCCATCTCGAACGGGGTGTTCGCGCTGACCGGCCAACGCCATCGGGTGCTTCCTATCGGGCGCCACTTCGCCGCCTCCTGACACGGCCGCGTTGCCGTACGGTTTTTCGGAGGAAAGCACACGGACGCGGCTCCCTCCGCCGATGCTTAGGGCAAGGGGGATCGCCGGATGCTCGTGCTCAAGGGCTGCCCACGCTGTCGCGGTGATCTGCTGCTGACGCACTTCTACGATGAGCACACGCTCTCGTGCCTCCAGTGCGGGTTCGTCCGGTCGCTCCGTTCGCGCCCTTCGCCGGTCGCCCGTAGCCCGATCAAGGGCAACCTCGCCGGCAGGCCGCCCGGCCGCCCACGCGTCGACCGGCGCGCGTAGCCTCGCGTATCCTTGCACGCTCCCCGGCTCCCCCGTACGCTCCCGCGATGAGCGCAAAGACGCACGCCATGCGCGTCCTGGAGTCCAACGGCGTCCCCTATCGCGCGACGAAGTACGACGCGTCCGGCGACTTCCACGGCGGTGAAGACGCGGCCGCACCTGCTCGGCGCCCCTCCGGAGTCCGTCTACAAGACGCTCGTCGTGCTGCGCGAGGACGGCGCCGGCAAGCCGCTGCTGGTGCTCATCGCCGCGGCCCTTCAGGTCGATCTGAAGCAGCTTGCCCACGCGCTGGGCGCGAAGAAGCTTCGCATGGCGACGCAGCGCGAGGCCGAGCGCCTGACCGGCATGCAGGTCGGCGGCATCTCTGCGCTCGGCGTGCGCAAGCCGGCCTTCGACGTCTTCATCGACGAGGCCGCCCGCTCCCTCGATCGCGTGCACGTCAGCGCCGGCGTCCGCGGCATCGATCTGGAGCTGGCCGTCGATGATCTCGCGCGCCTCACGGGCGCCCGCTTCGTCCGCGCCACCGCCTGATGCCGCCCGCGCACCATTCAGCCTTCGTTCCGGTCGATGCTAAAGGTGAGAGGGAAGCGGAATCGAGGCTGCGCCGTGCCGTTCTGGGCCATGGTTGAGGCGCTCACCGGGGAGGTGCTCCAGGTCGTCGAGTCGCTCGATGAGGCGCCCGCGCCCGGCGTGATCGCCGTCGAACTCCCGGCGCGCGAGGACGACATGCGCGCATGGATCGCCGCCCATATGCGCAAGAAGGCGGGCGCTTCCGCCGAGAACCTCTTCCTGGAGAAGGAGGAGGCGGGTCAGGACCCGAGCAAGGGCGGACGGCACGAGGAGATGCGCGACGCCGAGCATTTCTTTCAACGGTTGGAACAGGAGCTGCTCCGCGCCGAGGTCGAGCGCCGCCAGTTCTCGGTCCTCCTCTTCGATCTGCATCCGCTCGACCGCTCGCTCGCGCAGGACTTCGTTGTCGACACGCTGAAGGAGCAGGGGCAGGAGCTGCTTCCCTGTGACCTCGTCGCCCGCCTGCGCGATCACCTGGTCGCGGTGCTGATGCCTGACATCGACGCGCGCGAGCTGCGGATCGATCCGCCGCGCGGCCACGTGACCATGCTCCTCTACCCGCGAGACCTCGCGACGATGGAGTCGCTGCGCCGCCGGCGGCACCCGCTCCTGCGCAGGTCGGTCCTCCATGGTTGATGTTGCGCTACTGGTCCGGCCAGCCGTACCGAGCCGCCAGTTCGGCGATGTCCAGGTCCGGGCTGTGACGCGTCAGACCCAGCGCGTGCCCCAGCTCATGAAGCACCAGCCGCTCACGGCGCGTCTCGATGTCTGATCCCGGCGGGATCGCGTCGTTCAGGTAGACCTCGGCCCGAGCGATGTCGCCGTTGCAGTTGACGGGCACTGCCGCGGGCGGGTAGTTGCACGCCGCTCCGTCCACGTCGTACACGGCCGCGAAGCCGCCCACGCCCCACGGATACAGGTATCCCGGCACTACGGGCGGGTCGCTGTCACGATAGTCACGGATGTCGACGACAATGTTCGCGCCCTCGGTCGTGGACTGGAACTGCAGATACGGCGTCGCATCGCCGTACGTCTGCAGGGCAACCTCGATCGCCTGCGACCAGTCGCCGCTCGCGTCGTCGATCACCGCGACGCGCAAGGGCGCAGCCGATCCGTACGTGTAACCGGCGGCTGGTTGCTGGCTGAACGGGATGATGGCCACGCAGCCGGTGAAGAGCGCGGCGCCGGCGAGCGCGACGAGTATGGCGAAGCGGCGTCGAAGCGACGCCCTGAGAATCTGCAAGCCTGACTGCCTGGCGGGGCTGTCTGCGGCCGGATGTCATCGCGCCGCGTTGTCGTGACGCACTGATCCAAACGCCGCCACCCGGGGCGCATGTCAGGAAATCGAGGAGATGGTGGGGTCAGGCAGGTTTCGGGGAGGGCGATTGCTGCCGTTGCTTCGGCCACACGGCCCAGGCCACGCCGCTCCACACCACGGCGTCGATGATCCAGTTCGCCAGGCTCATGTCAAGGAAGCTCGGTCCCAGCTGGATCTCCGGTATCGGCACCGCGTCCAGCGCCAGGTGGGAGCCGACGATCGTCGCGCCGACGATCGCGTCCGCCACGAGGTCCCGTTCGCCTTCGATGCTCTCAGCCCGCAGGATGCCCGCCACGCCGGCCAGCGCCCCCGCCGTCAGCGTGAAGTTGAGCGTGTGTGTGCCTTTGCGGTGCAGCTTCTGGCGGTCGCGGTATAGCAGCAGCCCGACGATGATGTCCACGTCCGGAAGGCTCGCTGCGAGCGCCGTGATCGTCAGCACCAGCTTCGATCGCACCCCGAGCCGTCGCGCGATCGCCATGCCTACAAGTCCGTGTCCGATCGGGGACGCCATGCGGTCCTTTCGTGAAGGTGAACGCGTTCCCCGCAGGGTACCGCACTGGAGTCCGGCGCAGTCGATGTCAGGCGGCGCGGCGCTCTGGCGCGGCGTCCGGGACCTCTGCGACCTCCACGTCGGCCGCCGCGATGCCGCGGAGCGCCGCCGCGGTCCGCTGGCGGCCGATGAGCTCTCCGTTCACCGCGTCCGCCGCCTGCAGCACCAGCATGCTCACGGATTCGCTCTTCGCCAGCTCGATCAGCGCCTTGCTGTCCTTCGGCAGGCACTTGCCGCTGTATCCGCGGTATCCGCAGTCGAACACGTCGCTGTGCGAGGGCCCGATGCGCTTGTCTGCCACCACCAGGTCGCGCACCACGTCGTACTCGATGCCCATGCGCTGGCAGAGGTCGTACACCTCGTTGAAGTAGCTGACCTTCAGTGCCAGGAACGAGTTCGCCACGTACTTCGTCATCTCGGCTTCGCGGGCTGCGCAGATCGACGTGATCGGCGCCTCCGGCAGCAGCTCCAGCAGCAGATCGGCCTCGTGGAGGCTCTGCTCGGTGCAGCCGACGATCTGGCGGTCGGGACTGCACATATCGTCCACGGGCGTGGCCTCGCGCAAGAACTCCGGGTTGAACATGAAGCGGTGCCGCGGGAACATTTGCTGCATGCGGTCGGTCGTGCCGGGGCGCACTGTCGACTTGATCACCACCAGCTTCTCGCCCTTGATGCGGCGGACGCCGTCGAGGAGGTAGCCGTCGTCGAATCCGGCGCCCGGCGCATACGGCGTCGGGACGCAGACATAGACGATGTCCGCCCGGTCGATTGCCGTTTCGTCCGTCAGGCCCTGCGGTGGATCGAACGCCCTGACGTCCACGCCCGTTCGTTCGAACCAGGTGCGGAGCGCGCCGCCGACGACGCCGTTACCGATGATGCCAATCTTGACGCCCTGAGTACCCACGCCCGACTCCTTCGAATTGCGTTTCGCCGCGGGCGCCGCTGGTCGCTCGCCATCGCGCCCTGACGCCACGCCGCCAGCAAGTCTGACCCAGACATGGGTCGCCCGTCGGTCGGGAGAACCCTCAGGACCGCTCACCCGAGCGCCGATTTCCGCGGGGCGTTTACTTGACGAACCCGGGAGGCCGTAACATCCAGACATGGACATAAGCGCGGAATGTGATCTACGCTCCGCCGCGATGCCCTTATCAGATCTGACTCCCGTCTCCGTTTCGCGCGCCGAGCGCAAGCGCGCCCGCAACCGCGATGCGCTGGTGATTGCGGCCCGCGATCTCTTCGTACGCCTCGGCTTCGAAGCGACCACCATCGCCGCGATCGCCGAGGCCGCAGACCTCGGTTTCGGTACGTTCTATCGTTACTTTCCCGACAAAGAAGCAGTCCTCGCCGCCGTCATCGATGCGGCGCGCGCCGAGATCGACCAGGTGCTCGATCCGGTGCAGCGCGATCATCTGCCGGCGTCCGAAGCGATGGCGGCGCTGACGGCGGACTTCGCCCGCATGGCCCGTCGCAATCGGGATGTCCTGCTCCTGCTCTGGCGCATCAGCCTTCGTGCGGAAGCCCCGCGTCACGGCGCTCGTCCGCCAGCCTGCTCTCCGAAGGCGACCTGCCCGTCATGCTCGCGCGAGCCATTCAGCGCATCATCGAGCGGGGCATGGCCAGCGGCGAGTTCGTCGCCGAGAGCGCACCCCTGCTCGCCCGCTTCATCACCGCGGCCCACCTGTCTCTTCTTGCGCCCGCCGACGCCGTGAGGCAGCCCTGGTGCTCGTCGACACTGCAGGCATTTGAATCGCAGGGGCTGACCGCGGCGCCGAAGGCGCCCCGCCAGGCCAGTGCGGGGAGGAGAGTGCGGTGACGTCGATCGACCTGGACGAGGATCTCACGCTCGAGGAGAGCCCCTGGCGCGGCCGCCTCATTACGGCCGGCGTGCTGCTGGTTGTAGCGGCCGTCGTCGCTGCCGGGCTCTACTTCTTCCACTTCAGGAACACGTCGACGACGACGACGCGCGCGACCGAAGACATTCCCGTCAAGCGAGCGACGATCAACCAGACGCTCATCATCTCCGGCACCGACGACGCCGAGCTGGACAGCAACCTGATCTTCCAGTCCGCCGGAAAACTTGCGAAGGTCAACGTCAAGGTGGGTGACGCGGTGAAGCAGGGCCAGGTGCTGGCCGAGCTGGACTCCGATGACCTGAACAACGGCGTCCAGACTGCGCGCGCCAACCTCGCGGCGGGGCAGCTCAAGCTCGAGGCTTTGCTGGAGGGCGCGACCGCCGCCGAGATCGCAGCCGCCGACCAGGCCGTGGCCTCCGCCGAGGCGGCGCTCACGAAGGCCAAGAACGACCTGGCGGACGCCACCGACGCGCCGTCGGCCGCGGATCTCGCCGCCGCCCACCAGGCCGTCGACGCGGCGCAGGCGCAACTCGCGACCGCACAGTCCAACCGCGACCAGCTCAACGACACGCCGTCGGCCGCCGACCTGGCCGCCGCGCAGGCCGGCGTCACCTCCGCCCAGTCAGCGCTCACATCGGCGCAGAACAGCGCCGCCAGCGCCCACAACACCGTCACCACGGCCGCGGCGTCGCTCAAGGCATCGGAGTCCGCATACTGCGATGCGGATGCGACGCCGGACTTCTGCACCACGCCCGCAACGCCCATCTCGAGCGCCGATGCAACCCTCATGAACGACGCCATCGGCGGCGCCAACGGCACGCTCGCCTCGGCCGTGATCTCGTCCAACGCCACCTATCAGAACGCCGTGAACTCCGCCTCCTCCGCCGACGCCTCCGTGACGTCCGCCCAGGCCGGGCTGACGTCCGCCCAGAAGAAGCTCAGCGCCCTCCAGGACGGACCGACGTCGCAGGAGGTCGCAGCGGCCGATGCCGCCGTCACGTCCGCACAGTCCGCACTCGATTCCGCGAACGCCAAGCTCGCCGATCTCCAGGCTGGCCCCACGGCTCTGCAGAAGTCCGACCTCCAGGCCGCTGTCGACAGCGCAGAGAGCGCACTCGCCGCCGCGCAGGCGAAACGCGCCGACACCGTGGCGGGTCCGACGCAGAACGACATCGCGCAGGCGCAGCAGGCGGTCAAGTCCGCGCAGCTCTCCGTGGACGCGGCGAACATCCGCCTCCAGGACGCGGAGATCATCGCTCCATTCGACGGCGTTGTCGGCGCCATCAACGCGAAAATCGGTGAGTTTGTCAGCCAGGCCGCGACCGAGCCGCCGATCGTGCTGCTTACGCCTGATCGCCTCGTCCTCGAGATGGACGTTGGTGAGACCGACTACGCGAACGTGAAGCTGGGGCAGGCGGGCGGCGTCATCTTCGACGCCATTCCGGGGAAGATCTACCCGTTCATCATCTCGGAGATCGGGCTCAGCCCCTCCGTCACGCAGGGCGTCACGACATATCCTGTAAAGGCATCGCTCATCATCCCGAAGGACGCGCCCCGTCCGGCGCCGGGGATGAACGCCCGCGGCCAGATCATCACGGACTCGCGGAAGGACGTCCTTGTTGTTCCGCCGCGCGCCATCCACCGCAGCGGTAACGACCAGGTCGTGGACGTCCGTCGAAACGGCGCAGTGGAGGAGCAGGTGATTACGACGGGAGTCTCCGACGACAACAACGTCGAGGTGCTTTCCGGACTGGCGGAAGGCGACATCGTCGTCGCTCCGGCCCTGGGCAACGCGAGCGCTGGCCCCACCGCCGCGCCCCAGCCGACTCTGCCCGGCGGCGTGAAGTAGAGTCGGTTTGTGATCAAGCTGAGGGGCATCAGCAAGACATACAAGCTCGGCGCCGAGACGGTGCACGCCCTGCGCGGCATCGACCTGGAGATCCAGGACGGCGAGTTTCTGGCCATCATGGGGCCGTCCGGGTCCGGCAAGTCAACGCTCATGAACATCATCGGTTGCCTCGATCGCCCGACGGAGGGCGTCTACCAGCTCGATGGGATCAACGTACGGCGGCTCGGAGACGCGCAGCTCGCCGACGTGCGCAACCGACGGCTTGGCTTCGTCTTTCAGTCGTTCAACCTGCTCCCCCGCCTCAACGCCATCGATCAGGTGGCGATGCCGCTCACCTATCGCTCGGTGAAGAACCGCCGGAAGCTGGCGATCGCCGCGCTCAAGCTCGTCGGCCTCGGCAGCCGCATGCGCCACAATCCCACGCAACTGTCCGGCGGCCAGCAGCAGCGCGTCGCGATCGCGCGTGCGCTCGTCGGCCAGCCGACCATCATCCTCGCCGACGAACCCACGGGCGCCCTGGATACAGCGACAAGCCACGACGTGATGGAGCTGTTTCGCGCGCTGAACGAGCAGCGCGGCATCACCATCGCCTTCGTCACGCACGAGCCGGACGTCGCGGCGTACACGCGCCGCATCGTCGCCCTGCGCGATGGGCGGATCGTGCGTGACGAGCCCAACGTGCCGAACTACAAGTTCCGCTCGTCTGTGGTTGACGACGATGCCCCCCCGCGCGGGGCCGTCCAGCCGCGACCTGCGCCCGAGGCGGGAACATGAGCCTCATCGACGTCTTCATTACGTCGCTTGTCGCGCTCCGTGGCAACTTCCTGCGCACGCTCCTGACGATGCTCGGCATCATCATCGGCATCGCCTCGGTGATCACGCTGACGGCGGCCGGCGCCGGCGCGCAGCAGGGCGTCGCCGCCCGCATCAAGGGGCTCGGCAGCAACCTCCTTTTCGTCAACCCGTACTCCCCCACTCCTCCCGGCGGCATCGCGGCCGTACTCGGCGTCGGCGGCGCCAGCCTCTACTACGAAGACGAGCTGGCCATCCGCGCCGCCGAAATCCCCGGCATCGATGAGACCGCCGCGCAGAGCAACACCGGCGGCCCCGGGTCGACCATTCAGGTCCACGCCATCTACGGCGGCCTGAACGCGTCGACCATCATGGTTGGCAGTGAGCCGTCCTACCAGTACGTGCGCGACTTCTACGTCGCCGACGGGCGTTTCATCTCGCAGGACGACCTCGACAAGAAGTCTCTCGTCGTCGTCCTCGGCTCGCAGGTTGCCGATGAGCTCTTCGGCAACACCGAGCCCGTCGGCAGCACGATCCGCATCTTCGCCGGCATCAGCTCCCAGTTCGGTGTCACGTTCAGTTTCACCGTCGTCGGCGTCATGGAGCACAAGGGCGTGACACCCACGGGCAATCCCGACGATCAGATTTTCGTGCCGCTTCCCTCGGTCCAGGCGCGCGTCCCGATCGTCCGCAACCCGCAGGGCCTCACGAACGTCAACCAGATCAGCATCAAGCTGACCAGTCAGTCCAAGGAGCAGTCGGTCAAGGACGCCGTCTCGGACGTGCTCCGCAAGCAGCACAAGATCGTGAACGACGACGACTTCAAGGTGCAGTCCCAGAGCGACATTCTCTCCACCGCCACCTCCGTCGACCGCACGCTGCAGGTGCTGCTCGTCTCCATCGCCATCATCTCGCTCATCGTCGGCGGCATCGGCATCATGAACATCATGCTCGTCTCCGTGAGCGAGCGCACGCGCGAGATCGGCATCCGGAAGGCCGTCGGCGCCAAACGCCGTGACATCCTCATGCAGTTCGTGATCGAGGCGCTCGTGGTCACGACGATCGGCGGCGCCATCGGTGTCCTGGTCGGAGTGGGCGCGATCGAGATCGCCAGGGTCTTCACGATCGGCGGCTCCGGCACCAAGTACCTCGTCACGCCGTTCTGGGTCGGCGTCGGCCTCACCATGTCGGCGGCCACCGGTCTCGTGTTCGGCGTCTACCCCGCCTGGCGCGCCTCCCGCCTCGACCCCATCGAAGCCCTCCGCCGCGAGTAACGCCGAACGCGCAACGCGGCATCGCGCGTGGAAGCGCATGAGCGTGCAGTGCCATGCTCTCTGATCGCCTGCCGCGAGGGAAGCCGGGAGTGCAGAGAGCGCAGCGCCCTCTGCCGGGGGGCTCCGGGGGGTGTCCCCCCGGAAACTCCATATTTCATTCAAGGTGGTGTTGGGTACGCGATAGCGGACACAACACCACCGCACGCCCCTCAGATCGTGTACACCTTCTCGTCCGGCCCCTTCAGCATCAGCGCGATCGGCGCCTTCACGCCCGCCCGCCAGAACGGCCCCACGAGATTGTCCCGCGTCCCCGACGCGATCGGCGCGACGGTCTCCCCCTCCGCCCGCAGCAGCGCTCCGCGCTCGCCGCACAGCAACAGGTGACTCCCGTCCGGATGCCACGCCGCACCCAGCATCGTCGCCGGCGCCTCCAGCTCCCGGTGGTGCATCCCCCACCCCGTGTACTCCAGCACCTTGTTCGACACGCCCCCGCGCGTCGCCGTACGACGCCACCAGCACCGTCGCGTGCGTCCCCGCACCGGGCCGCCAGTCGATGGACAGCGCGTCATCCTCGTCGTCCGTCGCCAGGATCCCCTGCGAGTAGCGCCCGTCGCAGCGATACAGCGAGTGCGGCCGTGGATATCCCGCGAACCGGCTGGCGTACGCCCCGATCAGCGCGTACGCGCCGTCCGGCCGCCACGCGATGCACCGCAGCGTGTGCGCGCGGTCCCCCGGTACGGGCAGCATCGCCCCGGACGAGCGGTCGTATCGGAGCACGCACCCCGCGTTGCCGACGATCAGCGCGCACGACCCGTCCGGCGACCACGCCACCCGCCGCAGGTTCTCCGTCGTCGCCGGCGTCAGCTCCGTGGTTCGCGTCCCGTCGAACGACAGCACCGCGCCCCGGTTGCCGACGAGCAGCGCCAGCTTCCCGTCCGGCGACCACGCCGCCCCGCGCAGGTTGTGCTTCCCGTCCGGCGCCAGCGACTCGAACCGCTCGCCGTCGAACCGCAGCACCGTCCCCCGGTTGCCGACGATCAGCGCGTCCGAACCGTCCGGCCGCCACGCTGCCCACCGCAGCGGCCGCTCGCCCGGCGCCGCCACCGCCCGCACATTGCGGCCGTCGTACACGTAAAGGTTCGTCGTCATCGCACGCTGATCCTATGCGCGCCCGAACGGCGACACCAGTGAGTGTCTCGTCGGGATGTGCGGTGGAGAAAAGCGGGAGTGCAGAGAGCGCAGCGCCCTCTGCCGGGGGGCTCCGGGGGGTGTCCCCCCGGAAACTCCATATTCTCATTCAAGGTGATGCAGGGTACGCGCCAGCGGACACTGCATCACCGCTGTTGCGCGAGCGGTGTCACCCATAGAACAGCTCCGCAATCCGCGCCCCGTACTCCACCACCGCCCCCGCATCCAGCCCGTACGTCGGCGGGTTGAGGCACGCCGAGTTCGCGTACTCCCAAACCAGCGACACGCGCCGATGCACCTCGGCCGGCGTCCCGCACACCACGAACGTCTGCGCCATCTCGTCCGTCACCAGGTGCCGCACGCTCAGGTAGTCCCCGCGCTTCACGCCCTCCTGCAGCGCCTGCGCCTCCTTCCGAAAGCCGTGCTGCGCGAAGTACTCCTCGTACTGCTCGATGCCCTGCGTAGAACGCCACCGTCGCCCGCGCGTCCTCGATCGCCTGCTTGCGGTCCTCGTTCGGCGCGACGAACAGCCACGTGTTGAACTCCACGTCGTCGCGATGCTTCCCGGCCTTCGCCAGCCCCGCCTTCAGGTCGTCCTGCACCTTCGTCGTCGCCCACTCGATCGACCAGATCGGATGGCCGAGGACCCCGTCACCGATCTCCGCCGCCAGCCGGATCATCGGTCCGCGCAGGCAGGCGATCCAGATCGGGATCTCCGTCCGCAGCGGCGCGCCGATCGGGTTGAACTCGCGGAAGTCCAGCCGGTAGTAGTGCCCGTGGTACTCCGTCAGCGACCCCGTGTGCGCCCGCGCGTTCACCATCCGCACGATCTCCACGACTTCGCGCATGTGGTCGAGCGGCTTGCCGTAGTGCATGCCGAAGAAGCCCTCGCTCCACGACTTGACGCTCGTACCCAATCCCAGCGTGAACCGGCCGCCGCTGATCCGGTCGAGGTCCATCGCCGCCACCGCCGTCTCGAACGGGCTGCGCGTGAACGCCAGCGCGATCCCCGTCGCCAGCCGCACCCGCGACGTCACGCCCGCCGCCGTCGCCAGCGGCACGAACGGCGGCCCGTACACCTGCGGCGCGAAGATCCCCTCCAGCCCCAGCCGCTCGAACTGCTGCGCCTGCGACGTCAGCAGCGCCCCCGGCAGCGGCACGATCGTTCCCCAGTACTTCGGTGTGTAGGTCATGACGAGCCTCCGCGGCGTTCGTTTGCCGTCGTCCTCAACGTAGGACACCGCCGCCGCAGCGACCAGTGCCACCCATCTCTGCCAGGAGCCGCACTGACACGAAACGCTTGGAGATCGCCCGCCGCATCCCTACTCTCGCCTCCATCAACAAGCGACGCCAGCACGTGGAGGTGGATGATGGATACAACCGGGAACCCCCCGGCCGGGGAGGATCTGGCGACCCTGCGCGACCAGCTCGCCCAGGCACGCGACGAAGTCGAGCGGCTGCGCCACGACGCGACCGCCGCCCAGTCCCGCGCCGACCAGGCCGCAGCCGAGGCAGCCGTCCTCCGCGGCGAGCTGCAGTCGTCGGACGAGCGGCTTGCACAGGCCGAGACCGACGCAACGGACCTGCGCACGCAGCTCGGCGATGCGTCTGAGCGCGTGCGCGCCGCCGCCGAGCGCTACCGCGACCTCGTCGTCAAGACGGAGCCCGCGCTTCCGGCCGAGCTGATCGCCGGCGACACGGTCGATGCCGTCGACGCGGCCGTGGAGTCGGCCCGCGCGATGGTCGGCCGCGTCCGCTCGCACCTCGAGGCGCAGGCCCACGCCGCGCGCGTCCCCGCCGGCGCCCCGCCCCGCTCGTCGCCGGACCTCAGCGCCCTCACTCCGGAGCAGAAGATCCGCCACGGCCTCGCCCAGCGGACGTAACCCACCACGAACCAGTCACCACTGACCAGCGACAAGGAGACCAGACCATGGCCCTGACCCTTTCAGAAGCAGCAAAGCTCTCCAACGACGTCGTCCTGCAGGGCGTGATCGAGACGATCGTGCAAGACTCGCCCATCCTGCAGAACCTCCCGTTCATCGAGATCACCGGCAACGGCCTCACCTACAACCGCGAGAACACGAACCCCAGCGCCACCTTCTTCGACGTCGGCGACACGTGGACCGAGGCGACGCCGACGTTCACCCAGATCACGGCCACGTTGAAGATCGTCGGCGGCGATGCCGACATCGACAACTTCCTCCTGTCCACCCGCAGCAACGTCCAGGACCTGCAGGCCGCCGTCATCCGCCTCCGCGCGAAGTCCGTCCAGCAGAAGTTCGAAGACACCTTCATCAACGGCGACACCGCCGTCGATACCAAGTCCTTCGACGGCATCGACAAGCTCACCACGGGCGGCCAGGCCGCCACGATGGGCGCGAACGGCGCCACGCTCACCCTCGCCAAGCTCGACGAGCTGATCGATCTCGTGAAGGGCGGCCCGCCCGCTCTCCTCGTCATGAGCAAGCGCAGCCGCCGCACGCTCAACAACCTCGCCCGCTCCGCCAGCACGTTCCTCCAGACCGACCGCAACGAGTTCGGCCAGATGGTGCAGTTCTACGACGGCGTGCCCATCGGCGTCTCTGACTACATCTCCGACGCCAAGACGGTCGGCTCCAGCGCCGACTGCTCGACGATCTACGCGATGCAGCTCGGCGAGGGCGCGCTCGCCGGCCTCACCGCACCCGGCGGCCTGATGGTCGAAGACATCGGCAGCCTCGAGACGAAGGACGCCACCCGCACGCGCGTCAAGTGGTACGTCAGCATGGCGCTCTTCAACACCATCAAGGTCGCCAAGCTGATCGGCGTTCGCCCGTAACGACGATCGCGTCAACGCACCGCAGGGGCGGCCCCACGTGGCCGCCCCTCTCACATCCGACGCAGGTGCCCGAATGCAGATCTCAGCCGCCGGCCTCGACCTCATCGCCCGCTTCGAGGGCTTCAGCCCCACCCTCTACGACGATCCCGCCGGCAACGCCACCATCGGCTACGGCTTCCTCGTCCACCTCGGCCCGTACCACCGCCACGCCCGGCGTCTGCGCCCTCTGCGACCGCTACCGCACGCCGCTGACCGAGCCGCAGGCCCGCGCCATGCTCGCCGAACAGGTGCGGCCCGTACGCCGCCGCCGTCGAGCGCCTCACGCGCCCGAAGCGGCAGCCGCTGACCCAGCCCCAATTCGATGCGCTGACGTCGCTCTGCTACAACATCGGCCCCGCCGGCTACGAGCGCTCGTCCGTGCGCCGCGCCGTCAACGCCGGCGGCGACGTCTGCGCCGAGCTGCGCAAGTACGTCCACGGCAGCGACGGCCGCACCTACCCCGGCCTCGTCCGCCGCCGCGAAGCCGAGTGCGCCATGTTCAACTCACAGGAGGAACCGATGACACCCGAAGAGAAAGCCGCCTTCGACGCCGCCATCGCCGCCGTCCTCCACCAGCTCGCCGCCCTCGGCCGCAAGCAAGACGAGCTCCGCACCGAAATCAACAACACCCTCGCCCTCGCCGTCCGCAACCAGACCCGCATCGACGTTCTGGAGCACGCACGAGACGCCACGCCGTCCGCCTGATCCCGATCTTCACCCCGCGCGACTGATTGTCATCCTGGGCGCAGCGAAGGATCTCGATCGACGTGGAAGACGCTCCGGCGGCAGTCAGTTCAAGAGCAGGGAGTGCAGAGAGCGCAGCGCCCTCTGCCGGGGGGCTCCGGGGGGTGTCCCCCCGGAAATCCGTTCTTTAGGGTGATGCAGGGTACGCGAGAGCGGACACTGCATCACCCGTAAACCTCGAACTCACATCCCCCGCGCCATCTCGATCGCCTCCCCCAGGCACTCCAGCCGGTCCTTCATCGTCGATCCCGACGGCTGGATCCGCAGCGTCGTCACCCCCGACGCCGCGTACGCCCGCATCCGCTCCCGCACCATCTCCCGCGTGCCGAGCAGGTTCGCCTTCAACACCATCTCGTCCGGCACCAGCGCCGCCGCCCCCGCCCTGTCCCCCTCGAGCCACTTCCGCTGCACCGCCAGTGCCTCCTCGTGGTAGCCCGCGCGCTGGAACGCCGCGTTGTAGAAGTTGTGCTCCTTCGACCCCATCGCCCCCAGCGTGAACGCCATCCCCGGCTTGTGCCGCGGGATCACCTTCTCCACGTCGTCCGTGAACGACACCACGCCCCCCGCCTGCAGGTCCAGCTTGTCCATCGACCGCCCCGCCTTCGACGCGCCGCGCTTGATGTGCTGGAAGAACACCTCCTCCGCCTGCTCCGGGATGAACGACGTCCCCACCCAGCCGTCCGCCAGCTCCCCCGTCATCTCCAGGCTCTTCGGGCTCAGCGTCGCCAGGTACACCGGCACGTGCTGCGGCCGCGCGCCCGACTTCAGCGCCTTCCCCTCGCCGCCCGGCAGCGGCAGGTGGTAGATCTCCCCGTCGTACTGCAGCCGCTCGCCCGACGAGATCATCCGCACGATCTCGATCACCTCCCGGATGCGCCGGATCGGCTTCCGGAACGGCACCCCGTGCCACCCCTCGACGACCTGCGGCCCGCTCGCCCCCAGCCCCATCACGAACCGCCCCCCCGACATCGACTCCAGCGTCATCGCCGTCATCGCCGTGTTCGCCGGCGTCCGCCCGACCACCTGCATGATCCCCGCGCCCAGCTTGATCCGCGACGTCTTCGCCGCCAGGTACGCCAGCGGCGTCACCGCGTCGTGCGCCCAGCTCTCCGCCGACCACACGAAGTCCGCCCCCAGCTTCTCCGCCTCCGTCACGTACTCGGACGCCTCGGCCCAGTCCTCGTTCGCCATCCCCAGCCCGATCGCCGTCTGCATCGCCGCACCCCTGTCTCACTACACTTCAACTAGCGGCATCTTCGCCTCAATCGGCACAATGGACAACCAAAGGAAGTCGTATCATGGCGTCCCGGGAGCAGGCCCCGGTCGGGATAGGGTGACGGGAGAGACACATGCTCGGTTCATCCGAACTCATGGCGTTCATCGCGACGGCGGATCCCGAACGGGCGCGCGCGTTCTACGAAGGGACCCTCGGCCTTCGCCTCATCGAAGACGGGCCGTACGCGCTCGTGTTCGACGCCAACGGCACCATGCTACGCGTGCAAAAGGTGAAGGCCGTGACCCTCGCTCCCGGGACCGCTCTTGGATGGAAGGTGCCCGACATCGCGGCGGCTGTGCGCCAGCTCATGGAGCGCGGCGTGGTCTTCGAGCACGGCGAGGGTACGAATGAGCTCGGCATCTGGTATTCCGGCAGCGCGAAAGTAGCGTGGTTCAAGGATCCGGAGGGGCACACCCTCTCGCTCACTCAGTTCGACGCTGAGTAGCCGGATCAGCGTTACGCCGCGTCCGCCACGCTCTCGCCGCCCTCGATGAACGCCAGGCTCCCCTCGTCGTACAGCTCTCGCAGCGCGCCGACCACCCGCGGGTCGAACTGCGCGCCCGACTCACGCGCGATTTCGCCGACCGCCCACTCCAGCGAGCCGCCGTCCCGGTACGGCCGGTCGTTCGTCATCGCGTCCAGGCTGTCCGCCACCGTCACGATCGTCGCCGCCCGCGGGATCGATTCTCCCCGCAGCCCGTCCGGGTAGCCGGCGCCGTCCCACCGCTCGTGGTGGTGCCGCGCGATGACGCTCGCCAGTTCGAAGCCCGACCGCTGGCGCAGGAACTCGGAGCCCCACACCGTGTGCCGTCGCATGACGCCCCACTCATCCTCGCTCAGCGCGTTGGGCGACATCAGCAGCTGATCCGGCACCCGGATCTTGCCGATGTCGTGGAGGATCGCCGCGACGCCGATCGCCTCGACCTGCTCCTCGCTCTCCCCCAGCTTCCGTGCCAGCATCTCGCTGATCGCCCGAACGCGCGCCAGGTGCCGTCCCGTTGTCGCGTCGTGCGCCTCCGCCGCCCCCGCCAGCAGCTCCACCGTGTCGGCGTGCGCCGCCTCCAGTGCCGCCCGCGCTCGCGCCGTCTCGATGTCGTGCTCCTGTAGCGCCGCGGCCATGTCGTCGACCGCCCCGCCGAGCGTCGCCAGCTCCCCGTGCCCGCGTGCCCCCGTCCGTGCAGAGAGGTCGCCGCCGCCGATCCGCCGCACCGTCCCCAGCATCGCCTGTACCGGCTTCACGATCGCGAAGTGGCCCGCGATCCACCCGCTGCCCAGGATGAACAGCGCCACGGCGGCCAGCGCGAGCAGGTTGCCCGCCAGGTCGCGGTTCGCGGCGGCGTACGCGCCTGCCGGAGAGAACCCCACCAGCAGGTATCCGCCCGGCGAGGGGCCCTCGGTCAACGGCGCGAACGCGAAGAGCTTCTCCGTGCCGTCGAGATCGGCGACCTGCGCCGTGCCGGACTGCTGCGCGATCGCCGTGTTCATGAGGGGTGTGTCAGCCGCGCTGCTGCCAATCGCGGGCCCCCCATCATCGGGATACCGTGCGAGGATCGTGCCCGTCCGGTCGGTGACGAGGACCACAGTGTCCTGCGGCAGCGACGCACCGGAAAAGAACTGGTTGAGCCACGCGAGGTCCACCGCGGCGAACACCACGCGCTCGGTGGCGCCGTTGTCGTCCAGCACCGGGTACGCGATGTTGAACGAGGGCCTGTTTGTGATGCGGCCTATCTGGTACGCACCGATGGCGAAGTCGTGCGTCGTCATCGCTTGCTGGAAATAGTCCCGGTCGCTCAGGTTTACGTTGCGTGCCGCCGGCAGCCCGCTGCAGAACACACTCCCGTCGCGATTGATCACGCCAAGGTTGGCATAGAGCGGGAAGCGGGAAAGCAGGTCGGCGAAGAGCTTGTCGCACCCGGTGTTGTCCGTGCCGCGTACCTCCTCAAGCCGGGATATGCCGATGAGGAGCTGCCGCCCCTGGTCGGTCGCCAGCCGCGCGTCCGAAGCGGCCAGCTCCGTCACCTCGAGCGCATGTGCGCGCGCGTCGTTCGTTGCCGTGCGCCTCTGCTGCGCGTAGCTGTAGACCAGCAGCGCCACCGCCGGCAGCACCGCGAGCAGCACCAGCAGCAGCAGCCGAACGCGCAAGCTTGCGGCGAATGAACCCAGCCGTGACGGTACGTGTGCTTTCACTGTGAGGACTTCCTCTCAAACGCACCCGTAGCAAGTATCGGACGCGAGACGAAGTTGTCTCAGCGGGGCATATAGGAGTTCCGGAAATCAGTGAACCGCCTGCGCCCCGTAGGGGATTCTGAGCCCACCCCAGGATGCTACAATCGGCCCGACATCTCTGCGATTCGGGAAGGAGGCGCGCGTGAGCGGGAAAGCAACGCTCCATCACATCAACGGCGAGACGCGCGCCAGATCCGGCGGCTGACCGCCGGGTTTGTCCGGTGGTCAGCCGCCGGACGCACGGCACATCCTCGATGGCCGCGGGCGCGCATCCCGCGGCTATTCGTTTCGAGGAGAAGTGCCATGACCACGCAACCCGACTTCGACCGCTGGCTCCGCGGCGCCCACCGGCCCGCGCACGCCCGCCGCACCGCGCAGGTGAACGCCGCCTTCCTCCTTCCGCACCTCAAGCCCGGCATGCGGCTGCTCGACTGCGGCTGCGGCCCCGGCAGCATCACCGTCGGCCTCGCTCAGGCCGTCGCCCCCGCCGAGACCGTCGGCATCGACGCCAGCCCTGACGCCATCGAGGCAGCCCGCGCGCACGCCGCATCGCTTTCCTGCAGCAACGCCCGCTTCGATGTCGCCGATGTCTGTGCGCTCCCGTTCCCGGACGCCTCGTTCGACGTCGTGTTCTCCCACGCCGTCCTCCAGCACCTGCCCAATCCGCTCGCCGCCGTGCGCGAGATGCGCCGCGTGCTGAAACCGGGCGGCATCACTGCGCTCGCAGATGCCGACCACGATGGGTGCGTCATCTTCCCGGACGACCCGCTGCTCCTCCGCACGTTCGAGATCCTGCGAGAGCTGCGCATCCGCTCAGGCGGCGGCGACCCCCGCGTCGGCAAGCGATTGCGCGCGCTCCTGCACGAGGCCGGCTTCACCCGCACGCAGGGCTTCGCCGTCGCCAACTGCGAGGCCACATCGGAAGCGACCGCCCGCACCGGCGCCTGGTGGGCGGCCTACGTCGAATCGCCGCCGATGGTCGACCGCGCGACCTTGCTCGCCGTCAGCGACGCGCGCGAGCTATCGGCGATCGCCGCCGCATGGCGAGCGTGGGCCGCCCATCCCGGCGCCTATTGGGCGACGTTCTGGTGCCAGGCCCTCGGCTGGCTCGATGCCTGATGCGGACGCATGACCGCGGGCGTCCCCGCCGCGTCTCACCGGTCCACGCACCTCAGCAACTATTCACGAGCAGGCCCACGGAGCACAGGCGCCCCCGCCTGTGCCGTCCCCACGTGCGCGCAGCGCGAGGGATCGCGGGCGTCCCTCCGCACCGGCCAGTGACATGAAACGCTAGGAGATCGCATTACGCCCGGCGTACGCTCGCCCCATGTTCCAGCAGTGCGCGCAGACACCGGGGACCCGCAACCACCGTCCCCTTGTGGGGCAGCGGCAGTCGTGGACTCCCCGCAGGGCAGGGAGAGAGGGCAAGGTTCCGAGCAGACATAATCCTACAATTCAGCTTCAGCCTTACCAAAGCGTTAAGTGGATTCGCGATCTAACGCAACAGCTGCCGCAGCACGAAAGGCAGGATCCCGCCATGGTGGTAGTAGTCCATCTCCACCGGCGTATCGATCCGGCACAGCACCTGGAACACCTTCACGGCGCCATCGTCGGCGCGCGCCCGCACCGTCAGCCTCGCTCCCGGCGTCAGCCCGCCTGCTATGCCGTCGATGTCGTACGTCTCCTTGCCCGTGAGCCCGAGCGACGCCGCGTCCTGCCCCGTCTCGAACTGCAACGGCAGCACACCCATGCCGATGAGGTTGCTGCGGTGGATCCGCTCGAAGCTCTTCGCGATCGCCGCACGCGCGCCCAGCAGCGCCGTGCCCTTCGCCGCCCAGTCCCGCGACGACCCCGTCCCGTACTCCGCGCCTGCGATGACGATCAGGGGCACGCCCTCAGCGCGGTACCGCTCGCTGGCCTCGAAGATCGTCATCTGCTCGCCGTCCGGCATGTGGCGCGTCCAGCCGCCCTCGGTGCCGGGGGCGAGCTGATTGCGCAGTCGGATGTTCGCGAACGTCCCGCGCACCATCACCTCGTGGTTGCCGCGTCGCGTGCCGTACGAGTTGAAGTCCTCGGGCGAGACCTCGTGCTGGATCAGGTACTTGCCCGCCGGGCTGTCCTTCGGGATCGACCCCGCCGGCGAGATGTGGTCCGTCGTCACCGAGTCGCCGAGCAACGCCAGCACGCGCGCGCCTTTCACGTCGCCAGGCGGTGCGGGCTCCATCGTCATCCCGTCGAAGTACGGTGGCAGCTTCAGGTAGGTGGAGTCGGGATCCCAGGCGAACAACTCACCCTGCGGCACGTCCAGGTTCCGCCAGTCCTCCTCGCCTTCGAAGACGTAGCGGTACTTCGACCGGAACATCTCGGATTCGACCGACGCGCGCGCCGTCTCTTCGATCTGCGCCTGCGTCGGCCAGAGGTCACGCAGGTACACGGCCGCGCCGTCCTTCGCCGTGCCCAACGGCTCGCGCAGCAGGTCGATGTCCATCGTGCCTGCGAGCGCGTACGCCACCACGAGCGGTGGCGACGCAAGGTAGTTCGCGCGCACCTCCTGCTGGATGCGCCCCTCGAAGTTGCGGTTGCCGGACAGCACCGACGTGGCGACGAGATTGCCGTCGCGGATCGCCTGCGACACGGCCTCGGGCAGCGGCCCGGAGTTGCCGATGCACGTCGTGCAGCCGTAGCCGACCAGATAGAACCCCAGCCGTTCCAGATACGACGTCAGCCCGGCCTTGTCGAGATAGTCCGTCACGACCTTCGATCCGGGCGCCAGGCTCGTCTTCACCCAGGGCTTCGTCTGGAGTCCGCGCTCGACGGCGTTCCGCGCGAGGAGCCCCGCCGCCAGCATCACCTTCGGGTTCGACGTGTTGGTGCAGCTCGTGATCGCCGCGATGACGACGGCGCCGTGCGTCAGGTGGAACGATGCGCCGTTGTGCGTGCACGGCACCGGCTCGAACGGCGAAGCCGTCGGTTGCCCGTCGACGGGGGCGCCGCCCTCAGCGACCCACGTGCTGAGCCGCGTTTGGTCGATGCCCGCCGTCTGCCCCTCCAGCATCGACGCGACGGTCGTACGCCACGCCGCCTTCGATCCGGAGAGCGG
This sequence comes from uncultured Chloroflexia bacterium, assembly GCA_963843685.1. Taxonomy (GTDB): domain Bacteria; phylum Chloroflexota; class Dehalococcoidia; order DSTF01; family JACRBR01; genus DASQHL01. The sequence continues at coordinate 118,143 of CAWJLO010000020.1, read as the reverse complement.
CACGCGGTCCTGCGGCCGCCGCGGCCCGGCGATGCTGGGCTCTACGTCGCCGAGGTCGAGGTGCAGCGTGTCGGTGAACAGCGGCTCGGGCATGTCGTCCGTGCGGAACAATCCCTGCGCCTTTGTGTACGCCTCCGCCAGCGCGACCAGCGGCTCCGGTCGCCCGGTGAAGCGCAGGTAGTCGATGGTGACGGCGTCGCACGGGAAGAATCCCATCGTCGCGCCGTACTCCGGCGCCATGTTGGCGATCGTCGCGCGATCGGGCAGCGGCAGGCCCGAGAGCCCGGTGCCGTAGAACTCGACGAACTTGCCGACGACGCCCTTGGCGCGCAGCATCTGCGTGACGGTGAGCACGAGGTCGGTGGCGGTGGCGCCCTCGCGCAGCTGGCCCGTCAGCTTGAAGCCGATCACCTCCGGCGTGAGCATCGGCATCGGCTGGCCCAGCATGGCCGCCTCCGCCTCGATGCCGCCTACGCCCCAGCCGAGCACAGCGAGTCCGTTGATCATCGTCGTGTGCGAGTCCGTGCCGACGACCGAGTCCGGGTAGACGACAGTCGCGCCGTCCTCCTGCTTCTCGAACGCGACGCTCGCCAGATATTCGAGATTGACCTGGTGGACGATGCCGGTGTCTGGCGGCACGACGCGGAAGTTGTCGAACGCGTCCTGTCCCCAGCGCAACAGCCCGTAGCGCTCCTTGTTCCGCTCGAACTCAAGCCGCGCGTTGAACGTGAACGCGCCGGTGCTCCCGTACTGGTCCACTTGCACCGAGTGATCGATCACGAGGTCGGATGGCTGCAGCGGATTGATGCGACGAGGGTCGCCGCCCAACGCCTTGATCGCGTCGCGCATCGCCGCGAGGTCCACGACGGACGGCACGCCGGTGAAGTCCTGCAACAGCACGCGCGCGGGCCGGAACGCCAGTTCGCGGTCAGAGGGCGCGGCCGGATCCCAGGCCGCAAGTGCCGCGACGTCGTCCTTCGTCACGCTGCGGCCGTCCTCGTGCCGCAGCAGGTTCTCGAGCAGGATCTTGATCGAGATGGGCAGGCGGGAGACGTGGCCGACGCCGGCAGCCTCGAGCGCGTCAAGGCGGTACACGTCGACCGAGCGGCCGCCCACACGCAAGTCGGAGCGGCTGCGGAAGCTGTCGAGCGGGGGCATGTCGAGGCTCCTTCCAGGGCGCGAACAGTGGGCGCCGCCGTGCTCCATTCTAGGCCGCGCAATCTGCACGCGCCCGAATACGGCGGATTTTGGGGGTTGAAATGCCGCGCCGGCAGGAGCAAGATACACCTGAACCCGATAACAGGTTAGGGCTTTCGTGAAATGCCGGGCATGAATCGCACCCCCACCTCAACACTCGCGGCTCCGGAGTCGAAGACGACGCCAGGCTGGAGCTTTCTTACCAATTACACCCTGGTACTGATCTACATCGTCCTCAACCCCGATTCGACGGTGCGGGCGATCGCGCAGGGCATCGGGATCACCGAGCGGGCGACCCTGGCACTCCTCCGCGATCTCGACGTCGACGAGATCATCACGAGAAAGAGAGACGGGCGGCGCAATACGTACTCCGTGAACTTCGAGCGGCTCGCTGCGGGACGGCGTAGCAGCAGCGTGGGCGGTTCCATGACGCCACGCCCGTTCGTCGACGTCGTGGTGCGCACGTTGTTCGCTCTCGCCGGTGAGAGCGGGGAGCACCATCCGCCGCCGAAAGCGCCCGTGCACGAGCAAAAGCTCCGGACGCGAGCAGGGTCGTGGGGATTCTTCACAAACCAGATGCTGATGCTGCTCGCACTCGCCAGCGATCAGCGCCGCACCGTGCGCGAGCTCGCCGATTCGATCGGCATCACTGAGCGGGCGGCGCTCGGCGTCATCGGGCAGCTCGAGACGGAGGGGATCATCACGCGCACCCGGGAGGGGCGACGGTCGAAGTACACGATCGACTTCGAAGGTTTCCGCTCGTTCAGAGGGTGGAAGTTCCAGACATGGGAGATCCCGAGTTCGTTGATCGACGTCGCTGTTGGAAGTCTGAGAGCGCTCACCGCAGCGCAAACGAGCTGACTGCGCCTTTGCTCCGCGGCTAGAACGCGCGCGCCAGTTCCTCAGCGGCACCGCGAGGGTCGTCGGCGCCGCATACGGCACTGATCACGGCGACCGCATCCGCCCCGCTCGTCACGACGTCGCGAATGTTGTCGCGGTTGATGCCGCCGATCGCCACGACCGGAACACGGACCGCCGCCTTCACCTCGCGCAGCCGATCAAGGCTCGCCGGACGAGGCCCAGCTTTGGATGCAGTTGGAAAGATCGAGCCGACGGCCACGTAGTCCGCGCCTGTAGCTTCTGCCGCGCGCGCCTCCTCGACCGTGTTCGTTGAGACGCCGATGATCGTGGCGCCGCCGGCCACCAGTCGCGCGGCGCCAATCGGCAGGTCGTGCTGGCCGAGATGCAGCCCGCCTGCGCCGCAAGCAGCGGCGAGATCGGCGTGGTCGTTCATGACGAAGAGCGCGCCGTGCTGGCGGCAGAGCGCCGCGATGGCCTGCGCGTCCGAGAGCTGGTCGCCCTTGTCGCGCACCTTGTCCCTCCACTGGACGATGCTTGCGCCGCCCTGGAGGGCCATCTTCGCGACGTCGACAGGATCCCGCCCGCCACATGCCGCCGGATCGACGATGACGTACAGCCCGCGCACACGATTGACGGCGCCGCGCGCCGTGCGCAGGTCAGCGGCGCTCGCCCCGACCAGCGACGGCACGTCGCTGCTGACCGTGATCATGCGATAGCCGGCGGCGACGTGGCGCTCAGCCAGCGCTGCGTTCGCATGAATGCCGGGAGCGATACCGCGGGCCAGACACGCCTGGGCGATCCGCACGCGCGCTGCCTCGAATGCGCCGCCGTTGTCCGCGCGAGGCGGCAGCCCCAGCGTGATGCTCATGTCCGCGGGGCCGACGTACGCGGCGTCGATCCCGGGGACGGCGAGGATGTCATCGAGCGCTTCGAGTGCCTGGCGCGTCTCGATCATCGGGATGCAGGCGATCTCCTCATTGGCGTGGTCGAAGTAGTCGGGGCCGGCGTACAGCCCGGCGCGCGTGGCGCCGTAGCTGCGTGCGCCCTCCGGGAAGTAGCGGCACGCAGCGACCACCTGGCGCGCCTCGGCAACGCTGTTGACCATGGGGACGATGATCCCCATCGCACCGGCGTCCAGCACGCGCCCGATCGCCGCGAAGTCGTTCGAGGGGACACGTACGAACGGCATCGCGCGGGTGCTGCCGATGGCCTGCATCATCTCGACCGCCGTCTGGAAGTCGATGATGCCGTGCTGCATGTCGATGCAGATCCAGTCGAACCCCTGATGCGCCACCAGCTCCGCCGAGTAGGAGTTGCCGATGGTGAGCCAGGCGCCGAACGCCACTTCGCCGCGCCGCCACTTCGCCTTGACGGTGTTCTCGCGCATCGTTCCGCCTCCGCCGCCATGGTGCGGCAGGCGCGGCCGGGGGGCAATCGAGAAGCGATGCCCATATCGCTCAACGCCCATAGCGAATAGCTCCTAGCAATCGACTGATCTATGCTGATGCTCGCGTCTGCGGCCGGTCCGCGTTGCGTATGCAAGTGCTCTAGGAGGAACGATATGGAACTGAACAACGTGGTCCTGGTCGATGGCGCGCGCTCCGCGTTCGGCCGCGGCGGCCGCGGCAGCCTGGTGGCCACCCGCCTGGACGATGCCGCGGCCTTCGTGTTGCGCTCGCTCATGGAGCGGAACCCGAAAGTGAGTCCGTGGATGGTCGAGGACATCGGCCTCGGGAACGTGATGGGCGCCGGCGAGCTGATCCTCATCGGTGCGAACAACGTTGCGCACCTCGCCGGCCTGCCCGCCGAGGTCTGTTCGTTCGACACGAACCGGCAGTGCGGTTCCAGCATGGAGACGCTGCACCGCGTGGCGCAGTCGATCATGGTCGGCGCCACGGAGTGCGGCATCGCGCTCGGCATCGAGCGCATGGGACGATCGCTCGGAGGCGGTGGCGGCGACGGCAAGCCAAAGACGCGGGTCACGGAGTTCAACAAGAAGCTCGTCAAGATGAACGAGATGCAGCGCAACATGACGCCGGACCACAATCAGAACTATTCGGTGCCGTTTCCGGACTACGTGCTGGACGCCTCGCCCATCACATCAATGACGCAGACGGCGCAGAACGTCGCGGAGACGTACAACCTCTCCCGCGAGGAGATGGACCAGTTCTCAGTCGACAGCCATCGGAAGGTGACCCAGGCCTACGATAAGGGGATCTACAAGGATGAGGTGATCCCGTTGGAGGTCGAGACACCGGTGTTCGACGACCAGGGCAACTGGCTGCCCGACGAGCACGGGAAGCAGATCGTGTTTGACCGCGACGAGTGCGTGCGGCCGGGCACGAACATGGAGACGCTCGGCCAGCTCAAGCCCGTGGGCGGGATCCAGAGCTTTGGCGGCCAGGAGATCCGCATCACCGCGGGCAACTCGTGCCCGACGAACGACGGCATCTCGGCGGCGCTCCTGATGAGCGAGAAGAAGGCGAAAGAGCTGGGGCTTCAGCCGCTGGCGCGCATCATCGGCATGGGCGTCGCGGGCGTCAAGCCGCAGCTGATGGGGCTGGGCCCGATTCCGGCGACGAAGAAGGCGCTCCGCCACGCCGGCATCGAGGCGGGGCAGATCGACCGCGTGGAGTTCAACGAGGCGTTCGCGGCGCAGGTCATCCCGTCCTGCCGCGACCTCGGCATTTCGATGGATCGCGTGAACGTAAACGGCGGCTCGATCGCCATCGGCCACCCGCTGGGCGCGACGGGCGCGCGGCTCGTGTCGACGGTCGCGCACGAGCTGCGCCGGTCCGGCAAGCGCTACGGCCTGGCGACGCAGTGCATCGGCGTCGGGATGGGCATCTCAACGGTGATCGAGGCGATCTAAGGTTTGCCGTCTGTGACAGACAGTGGCCCCGGCACCGATGCCGGGGCCACTGTCGTCTCTTCGCTTCCGTTGGCGCGAGAGCCGTCAACCATTCCGCTTTCGCGCCGGGCGGCGGCGCGCGAGAATGCGGCCGTGCAGGACAGCGACAACTCGAACGGCCATGGCGCGGGGCCGCAAGACGACCTCATCGTCGCCCACAGCTCCGACCTCCACATCGGGGGGCGGTCGCGGGCGGGCGAGGAGTTGGCGGCGCTCGTCGCCGTGCTCGACGCGGCTGCGGAGGCGGGCGCGCAGGCGCTGATCCTGGCGGGCGACGTGTTTGACAGCCACCGTACGCCGCAGGAAGTCGTGGCCGGCGCCGGGCGCATGCTGAGCGAGGCGGCGATGGAGGTGGTGATCCTCCCGGGGAATCACGATCCGGCCACGGCCGATGCGGTGTACCGCCGGGACGGGATGACGGATCTGCCGAACCTGCACGTTCTTGGCGTTACGACGGATGATGCGGTCCAGTTGCCGAACCTGGACCTGGAGGTGACTGGCGTGCCGCACGTCGCCTATGCGGACATGGTGCCGATCCCGGCCCGACGCGCGCGCTCGCTGCGATGGCACATCGTCGTGGCTCATGGGCATTGGGTGACGGGTCCGCATGACGCGCATCGGGGCTGGCTAATCCACGACGACGACATCGCCGCGACGGGGGCCGACTATGTGGCGCTGGGCCACTGGGACGTGCCGCAGCCGGCCGGTGACGGGTCGGTACCCGCGTACTACTCCGGCTCACCAGACATCGCCAAGACGGTAAATGTCGTGGTCTTCAGCGACAGAGGGATCGACGTGCGGCGGCATCCGCTGCGGCGCGACGTCTAGGCGCCGAGCGGGACGACCTCGTCGCCGACGTCGGCAACGCCGGGTTGCCCGACCGTGCAGTACACGCCGAAGTTCACTTCCTTCGGCTGGTCGGTCCGGTATGAGGCGATGATCTTGAGCGTGTTCATGTCAGTCTCGCCGGTGTCGGGATTATGGGTCGTCATCACGCAGCGAGGATCCCGCATCTTGACGCGCAGCACAGCCGAACCGACTCGAATCTCGCTGCCGAGCCACTCATCCTCCCCGTGGGCCGCTGTCCCGCTGATGTAGATGTTCTCGCGAAATCGGCGCTGATCGACGGCGTCGACGCCGGCCGCGCGTGCGACGGCGCCGATCGAAGCCGCTGAAGCGATCGAGACCGGGAAGGCGTCGAACGCCGTGCCTGGCGTTGCCTTCACGAGGCGCAGCGGACGATGGGCGAAGTCAGAGAGGGCGTCGCTGAAATCTCCGGTTGTGAGGTGACCGTCGACGGGACGCTCGCCGAAGAACAGCGCATTCACCGGATCACGGCCCTGAGCCACGCCCTCCACAGCGTGACCTCCCGGAAACGCCAGCCTGAGCCGCCCGGAAGCGGCATCGTAGTCGGCAGCGATCTGCGCGAGTGGGGCGTGCTCGCGCTGCGTAACGAGACGATCGTGCTCGTCGACGATGAAGAACGCGCGGTCGCCGGTGATGCCGGGTTTGTCGAAGCGCGCGCTCGAGATCGCGACGAGCGCGAGTGACTTTACGGGTGCGATGAACATCGTTTCAACGTGGATGGTCACGCTTCCTCCTGCCGGGTCGTCGTCGCACTCGCACGCTCAGAACCACCGCTGTCGGTTTCGCTAATGTTACGCATGCCGGCGCCGCGTCTCAATGAGCGCGCCCGGGCGCCAAACGTGCGCAAGAAAAGATGCCAACGGCACCTTGTCGGTCTGCCGGGGCACACCTACAATCGCTCTTAATAGCGCCCGCACTCGAAGATCGAACTGCACGGAGGCGGACCGCGATGACGTTGGCTCCCAACCCCGATCCGTCCAATGGGCCGCCCCGCGCTCCTTCCATGTTGGACCGCGACGGTCTTGATGCGCTGCTAAGCGTCCTGCGTGAGTGGGGCTACCGTGTGATCGGGCCCACGGTGCGCGAAGGGGCGATCGTCTACGACGAGATCGGATCCATCGGCGACCTGCCGGAGGGGTGGACCGACGAGCAGGACGGAGGCAGATACCGGCTGCACCGGCGCGACGACTCCGCGCTCTTCGGCTACGCGGTGGGTCCGCACTCGTGGAAGCAGTTTCTGCTGCCGCCGCGGCAACTGTTGTGGCGCGCCACGAAGAACGAGGCGGGCTTCGAGGTCGAGGCCGACGAAGCTGAACCGCCGAGGCTGGCGTTCCTGGGCGTCCGCGCGTGCGAGCTTCGGGCGATCGAGGTCCAGGACCGCGTGTTCGCCGGCGGCAAGCACGCCGATCCGGGGTACGTGGCGCGCCGGGAGCGCGCCTTCATCATCGCCGTGAACTGCGGCCAAGCGGCCGGCACGTGCTTCTGCGTTTCGATGGGCACGGGCCCGAAGGTGGTGTCCGGCTTCGACCTCGCGCTGACAGAATTGATCGATGTCACCGGGCAGCACTACCTGGTCGAAGCCGGCAGCGATCGGGGTGACGAAGTGCTCGCCGCCGTGCCGCGCGGCGATGCAAGCGCGGATCAGCGCGAGGCTGCGGAAGCCGTCGTGCGCGAGACCGCGAGCCAGATGGGCCGCCAGCTCGACACGGACGGCATCAAGGATCTGCTCTATCGTAGCTATGAAAGTCCGCGCTGGGACAATGTCGCCGAGCGGTGCCTGACCTGTGGCAACTGCACGATGGTCTGCCCTACGTGCTTCTGCACGACGGTTGAGGACGTGACGGACCTCACGGGAGAGCACGCCGAGCGCTGGCGGCGCTGGGATTCCTGCTTCACGATGGACTTCAGCTACATCCACGGCGGGAGCGTCCGCTCGTCGACCAAGTCCCGATACCGCCAGTGGCTCACACACAAACTCGGTACGTGGATCGACCAGTTCGGCACGTCGGGATGCGTCGGTTGCGGTCGCTGCATCGCGTGGTGTCCGGTGGCCATCGACCTGACGGAGGAGGTGGCGGCGCTGCGTGTCATCGACAAGAGCCCGCCGGCGCGCACACGCGAGGATACGGAGCGCTGATGCAATCGATCGCTGAGCTGCTTCAAGAGCATCCCTTCTTCGAAGGCCTGGAGCCGGAGTACATCGCGCTGATCGCCGGCTGCGGCGAGAACGTTGCGTTTCGAGAGGACGAGTTCATCTTCCGTGAAGGGGAACCCGCCGAGCGCTTCTACATCGTCCGTCACGGCCGGGTCGCGCTGCAGACGCACGTCCCCGGGCGCGGGCCGCTCGTGATCGAGACCATCTCCGAAGGCGACGTGCTCGGCTGGTCGTGGCTGTTTCCGCCGTACCTCTGGTCGTCGGATGCGCGCGCCGTGGGAGTGACGCGCGCAGTGGCGCTGGACGGTGTGTGCCTGCGGGGCAAGTGCGACGCCGATCCGCGGTTGGGCTACGAGTTGATGCGGCGCTTCGCGCGGATCATCATGGATCGCCTGAGCGCCACGAGGGTGCGACTGTTGGACATCTATGGCAACGTTCCAGTTTCCTGAGGCGCCGGCTCGCTCGCCCTTCCTCCCGAACCCGTACAGGGTCACGAGCGTCCGGCGCGAGAACGCGGACACATGGACGCTGACGCTCCAACCGCAAACGACCGCCATCGAGCGGCCGTCGCCCGGTCAGTTCAACATGCTGTACGCGTTCGGCGCCGGCGAGGTGCCGATCTCGGTGAGCGCGCAGGGGCGCGGCGACGAGCTGATCCACACGGTGCGAGCCGTCGGAGCCGTAAGCCGTGCGATCTGCGGCGCGAAGCGGGGCACTGTGCTCGGTGTGCGCGGGCCGTTCGGTACGGCGTGGCCGCTGGACGATGCGGCGGGGCGCGACATCGTCATCATCGCCGGTGGTATCGGCCTGGCGCCGCTGCGGCCGGCGATTCACGCTGTGCTCGGGGACCTGCGCCGCTTCGGCCGGGCGTCATTGCTGATCGGGACGCGGACGCCGTCGGACATGATTTTCGCGAAGGAGATCAAGCGATGGACGGCGAGAGACGGCTTCGACGTGCACCTGACGGTCGATAGCGCCGACGCCGCATGGCGCGGGGATGTCGGCGTGGTCACGCAGTTGATCCCGCGAGCCCGCCTTCGACCTTCTGAGAGCATTGCGCTCGTGTGCGGACCGGACATCATGATCCGCTTCGCCGTGGGGGAACTGGTGCGCGCGGGCATCGGCCGGGACCGCATCTACATCTCGATGGAGCGAAACATGAAGTGCGCGATCGGGTTGTGCGGCCGCTGCCAGTTCGGCCCGTCGTTCATCTGCAAGGACGGCCCGGTGTTCGCGTACAGCGACGTCGCGCCGCTGCTCGCCATACGGGAGGTGTGATGGCTCGAAGGCGACGCCCGAAGCTCGCCGTCTGGAAGTTCGCCTCCTGCGACGGATGCCAGCTCACGCTGCTGGACTGCGAGGACGAGCTACTGACCGTGGTTGGTGAGGTCGAGATCGCGTATTTCCTGGAGGCCACACGCGCGACCGTCGCGGGCCCCTTCGACGTCTCGCTCGTCGAAGGTTCGGTGACGACAGCCCACGATCTGGAGCGGATTCACCACGTGCGCAGCGTCTCGAAGCACCTGATCACCATCGGCGCCTGCGCCACGGCCGGCGGCATCCAGGCGCTGCGCAACTTTCGTGACGTCGACGAGTTCATCTCCGTCGTGTACGCCCGGCCGGACTATATCGACACGCTGCGCACGTCCACGCCCATCGCCGATCACGTCAAGGTCGACTTCGAGCTGCGAGGCTGTCCGATCAACAAGCAGCAGCTCGTCGAAGTGATCAGCGCATTGCTCAACGGGCGGAAGCCGAACACGCCGCCGCACAGCGTGTGTGTTGAGTGCAAGCTACGTGGCACCGTCTGCGTCATGGTGGCGCGGGGCACGCCGTGCCTCGGGCCGGTGACGCAGGCAGGGTGTGGCGCCATCTGTCCGTCGTTCGCCCGCGGCTGCTACGGTTGCTACGGGCCGAAGGAGACGCCGAACACGGCGTCCCTCGCGGGCTGGTGGAAGCTGCTCGACGTGAGCGAGCCAGAGCTGGTGCGGGCATTCCGCGGCTTCAACGCGTACGCGGAGCCCTTCAAGCGCGAGAGCGAGGCCCATGAGCAACGGTAAGACGCGCACGATCAAGGTCGATGCGCTCGCCCGGGTGGAGGGCGAGGGCGGCATGCTCGTGCGGGTGCGCAACGGCGTCGTCTCGGACGTGGAGCTGCAGATCTACGAGCCGCCCCGATTCTTCGAGGCATTCCTGCGGGGGCGGAGCTTCCGTGAGGCGCCGGATATCACTTCGCGCATCTGCGGCATCTGCCCCATCGCTTACCAGATGAGCGCCTGCCAGGCGATGGAGGACGCGCTGGGCGTGACGGTGGACGGCCAGCTGCGCGCGCTCCGCCGCCTCATCTACTGCGGCGAATGGATCGAGAGCCACGTGCTCCACATCTACCTGCTGCACGCGCCAGACTTCCTCGGCTACTCGGGCGCGATCGAGATGGCCCGCGACCATCGTGAGATCGTCGAGCGCGGGCTGCAGATGAAGAAGATAGGCAATGAGCTGATCGACGTGGTCGGCGGGCGCGCCGTACACCCGATCAATCTCCGCGTCGGCGGCTTTTACAGGGCCCCCTCACGGGCGGAGCTGCGTGGCCTCCTCGACAAGCTTGAGTGGGCCCGCGGAGCTGCGCTCGAGACGGTCCGGTGGACGGCGGGCTTCGACTTTCCCGATTTCGAGTCGGACTACGAATTCGTGTCGCTGCGGCATCCAGACGAGTATCCGATCCACGAGGGCCGCCTCGTTTCGGACAAGGGGCTTGACATCGGTGTGCGCGAGTTCAACGAGCACTTCGAAGAGCTGCACGTGCGCCACTCCACCGCGCTGCACGCGCGGCTGCGCCAGCGCGGCAGCTACTTCTGCGGGCCGCTCGCGCGATACAACCTGAACTACGACCGGCTCTCTTCGACGGCGCAGGAAGCTGCGCGTGCGGCGGGCCTGGGGCCGGTCGTCCGCAATCCCTTTCAGAGCATCGTCGTGCGCAGCGTGGAGGTGCTCTACGCGTACGAGGAAGCGATCCGTCTGATCTCGCAGTACGATCCGCCGGATCAGCCCGCGGTGGCGTTCGAGCCGCATGGCGGTGTCGGCCATGGGTGCACGGAGGCGCCACGCGGCATTCTGTACCACCGGTACGAGCTGGCAGATGACGGGACGATCGTCTCGGCTCAGATCGTGCCGCCTACGTCGCAGAACCAGGCCACGGTTGAAGAGGACCTGCGCCGTTTCGTGCAGCCGCGCCTGGAGCTTTCGAAGGACGAGCTGACGATGCGGTGCGAGCAGGCGATCCGCAACTACGACCCGTGCATCTCGTGCTCGACGCACTTCCTCGATCTGCGGATCGAGCGAGAGGACGGACCATGAACGGCAATGGCCCCACGCGGTACCCAATGCGGGTCATCGGGCTCGGCAACCTCGACCGGGGCGACGACGGTGCGGGGCTGCTGGTGGCGCGCAACGTTCGGGATCAGCAGGATCGGGCGAACGTGGTTGAGGCGCGGGACGAGGCGGCGTGCCTCGAAGCGCTGCGCGTTGCGGGCGACGTGATCGTGATCGATGCGATGTGCTCCGGCGCGGCAGTGGGGTCAGTGCGGCGCATCGACCTCGGCGAGGAGACGCTGCCCCCATCGTTCGCGGCGCGATCGACGCATTCGTTGGGATTGGCGACGACGATCGAGCTGGCGCGTGCGCTGAACGGCGATCTGGGTCGCATCATCGTGTATGCGATCGAGGGGATCACCTTCGACCTCGGATCGACGATGTCACCGAACGTACGGCGCGCGGTACAGTCGACTACGGATGCGGTGTTGACCGAACTTCGCGCGAGCCGGAGCTACGCGGGAGTTCCCGATGCATGAGTTGACGGCAATCGCGCGCCTTGTGCGTCAGGCCGAGGCGATGGCGCGCGAGCACGGCTGCGAGCGGGTGCGGACCGTCACGGTGCGTGTCGGCGCACTGGCGCCGGTCGCCCCGGACGTGCTCGAAGGCCTGTATGCCGACGCAGCGCGCGGCACCGTGCTCGAAGGCGCGTCTCTGCGCGTGGAGCGATGCTCCGATCTGGCGGACGAAGTGGCTGGCGGCGTCGCCCTCGTCAGCATCGACGTGGACGACTGAGGAGGCGGTCGATGTGCCTGGCTGAACCGCGAGAAGTTACGGAGGTGGGCGCGCAGACGGCGCGGATCCGCTCCGGTGGTCGCGAGCGAGAGGTGTCGACGCTGCTGGTGCCAGACCTGCGAGTGGGCGACTACGTGATCGTCGCCGGTGACGTCGTCGTCGAGCGGCTCGATCCGCTCGAGGCGGAGATCCGCCGCGCATTGTTTGACGAACTGGAGGCACACGTCCATGACAACACTTAGCGCTCCTGTGCCGAAATCCGGGTCGCGCAACGGCATCTCGCCGCGCGTATCACTCCCGAAATCCCTCCGAACCGGGCTCGTTCTCGCAATTGCGGCGGCGGTGATCAGCGGCTTCTCGATCTTCATCAACGCGTACGCCGTCAGGGAGTTCCACAGCGCGAGCACGTTCAGCTCGATGAAGAACGTAGTGGTCGGTGCTGCGTTGTTGCTGCTGTTCTTGCCGCGCGGCGGCGGGCAGTTGCGGCGGCTGAGGCTCCGGCACGGGCTCGCGCTGATCGCGCTGGCCGTGGTGGGCGGCAGCGTGCCGTTCATCCTCTTCTTTGAGGGTCTGAGCCGCGCTGGTTCGTCGAACGCGGCGTTTGTGCAGAAGACGCTGTTCGTTTGGGTCGGCATCCTGGCCCTGCCGTTCCTTCGAGAGCGACTCGGGAGGGCGCAAGTCGGCGCGATCGCGCTCCTCGTGGTCGCGGAGTGGATGATCGGCGCGCCGAAGTCGCTCCGCCCGGACACCGGACTGACGATGGTCTTTGTCGCGACACTACTCTGGGCGATCGAGGTGATCGTCGCCCGGAGGGTTCTCCCGGAGGTCGGCGCCCAGCTCGGTGCGACCACCCGCATGGCGTTGGGCGCAGTGATCCTGCTCTGCTACCTGGTCTACCAGGGCGACGTCAGCGACTTCGGCACGCTCTCCGGGCCGCAGTGGGCGTGGTTACTCGTGACGGCAGCCATCCTGCTGGCCTACGTCACGACGTGGTACGCGGCGATGGAGCGCGCGCCGGCGACGGCCGTGACGTGCGTACTTGCGGTCGGTGCCCCGATCACGGCCGCGTTGAACGCCATCGCGGGGAAGGGACCGCCTACCGGCGACCAACTGATCGGCTTCGGGCTTGTGGCGGCGGCCGCCGCCGTGATCATCTGGTTGCCCGTTGCCGCGCCGGCGTCGTCACCGCAACGGGTGACCGAGCCATCGACGTGACGATCGATATGGAGGGCCCCCAGCTCTTCCTGCGCTACGCCTTCATGCCGAACCGGCTCGGCTACTGCGGTTCCGACGACAACCGCGCCCTCTTCGAATACGGGGTGGCCGGGAAGGTCGATTCGGGGCTCGTCGAGTTGGAGCAGCAGTTCGAGGGCGCATACCCGTACTTGAAGCTGATCGCGCACGCGAACGGCGTGGCCGACCCGCTCGACGCCCGAGTCGTGCAGGCGTACTGGCTGGGCAACGACCTGCTCGATCGCGTCGACATGGCGAGCCTTTACGGCTCACTGGAGGAGCGATTCCGAGCGCGCACGAAGCCGCGAGATTGGCGCTGGCTCGCGGCGAAGGTGCCAGCGGGCGCGCGGCCGCATCACAGCTTCCACGTACTGGAGCTGTTCCCGCGTGTGGGGATGCTCGCGAGCGGCGCCGTTGACCAGGTCGTCGCGACGATGGGGCAATGCATGATCCGGTGGGCCCGCGTGCGATGCGTGGAAGGCGAGACCCTCGTCGTGGATGCGCCCCGCCTGATCTTGCGCGACGGTAAGCTCGAGCTGACCGCGCTGGGGCCGGAAACGGTCGTCCGGTCGTACGACGGCCGCGGCTTCGTGACGTCGGTCAACGTGGGAGACTGGGTGTCGATTCACTGGGGCTGGGCGTGCGACGCGCTGTCGCCGACGCAGCGCGAGCGGCTGGAGCGCTTCACACGCCACCACGTGACGCTCTGCAACGAGACGATCTAGGTCTGGCCGCGTCGTCCGGGCCAGCCGCTACGCGTGCGGGTGCGCGCTGGCGGCGCCGACCGGTGTCAGCGATGCGGCGGACTCGACGCCTGGCGCGGGCCTCGCCTCCACGACCGGCGCTTCCGGTGTCTCCGCCTCGGGTCGGGGCGCAGGCATCGGCAACACGGTTTGGCGGATCTCCTCGAACGCTTCGCAGATGCCATCGGCAATGGCGGTGAGGTCGCCCGGTGTCTCGCGGTCCGCCGTGACGCTGAAATACAACCCCGTGTCGTAGCTCATGATCGCCACGGACAGGCCCATGCGCCAGCCGATCGGCACCCACGGGTAGTGGCGCATCATGCGGTGCCCCTGGAGGTACAGCGGCTGCAGTGGCCCCGGGACGTTCGTGCAGATCAGGTTGGTGAGCGGGTTCGGCATGGTGAGGATGCGCCCGCTCACCGCGTGCACCACAGGTGGAAGATCGCCGAGGCGCTCCATAAGCTGCTCGATGCCGTTGGCCTGACGCTTCTGCTTGAGCTCCGAAACCTCGCCGCTGATGCGGGCGAAACGCTCGCGCGGGTCGCGCACGCTCACCGGCAGCCCGGCCAGCATGAACGAGACGCGGTTGCCGAGCGCGTCGCCCTCACCGCGGACGCTCACGGGGAGCCCCGCGCGCAGCACGAGATCCTTCGTCTCGACCCCTTCTTGCTCCAGGTAGCGTCGCAGGCCCTCGGAGATCACTGTGAGCGCGAGATCGTTCACGGTACCGCCGAGCGCCCGGGCAGCCGCGTGTGCGTCTTCGAACGGGATGACGGCCCACGCCACGCGGCTCGGCGAGTGCAGGGGCATGTTCCACGGCGTCTTCGGCGCGCGGGCGGCGAAATACGGTCCCGCCGCCGCCAGTGCGCGTGCGATGGACCTGGCGCCTTCGGCAGGGGCCTGCCAGTGAAGGAAGTTGAGCGCGATCTGCTCGTTCAACCGGATCCGGTCGATGGCGCGATCGAATACAGCATTGGTGAGCAGCGTCAACGGCCCGGGGAGGGGCGACGTCTCGCGCGCGCGTTCGCGCACGTATCGTGTCTCCGGCGTCGTGTCGAGGAGCGCCGCCAGAAGCGCGACGCCGGCAACGCCGTCGACCATGCAGTGGTGCACCTTGGCGAGATGCGCCGTCCGTCCGTCGCTCAGCCCTTCGACCAGCCGCATCTCCCAGAGCGGCTGGTCACGCCGCAGCGGCGTCGCGAAGAATTCGCTGGCCATCGCGGCAAGCTGCTCGTCGGTGCCGGGCGCCGGCAGCGTGGCGGCGCTGACGTGGTGGCGCACGTCGAAGTCAGGGTCGTCCACCCATTCCGCGAAATGCAACCCCAGCGGCACTTTCATGAGTCTCTGGCGGTAGCGCGGGATCAACTGGATCCGACGATCGACGTGGGCGAGGAAACGCCCGAACGGGATGGCATCGTTGTAGATGCCGACCGAACCGACGTTCATCGGGAAGGCATCTCGCTCGAGGTTGGCGAATGCGGCGTCTTGGAATGTGAGGCGTTGAGTCTGCGTCGGCTTCATTGGAACACCCCCCGTGGCCCTCCGGTGGGTCCGAAACTTGGCTTCTACTTACGATGGTAGGGTGGGTGTGGCCGCCCGGTCAGGTGTCGATCGGCTCCCAATGGCGTGCCAACTGGCCGACGGGGCTTCACGTTTGGGGCGGTGCAGGGCTGAGTCGGCTAGGCAGCCGCGAGCAGGTTCGCGAGTTCGCGGTACACGTGTCGGTTAAAGGTCAGCCCGAGGTGTGTCCCGTGGACTTCGACGTTCGCGTGGCCCGTGTGGTCCAGGCAGCATCGCCAGTCGACCACGCCATCGCTCTTCGTGTAAATCGAGGCGCCGCGAATCGACGGCGGCAGCTGGTCACCGGCGGAGCGGGCGAACTCGCACGCGCACGAGTCGGTGTAGCACTCCGGCCGTCTGGCAGGCCGCCGGCGCTCTCCTTCGCCGACTAACTTCGAAATGGTGAAGATCAGCGGATGCACGGCGGCATATGCCTGTGGAGAGCCGAGCGTGATCACCTGCTCTACCTTCTCCGGCGCTCGTGCAGCGGCGGCCCGTGCCAGCGCGCCCCCCAGGCTGTGACCGACGATGCGCACTTTCATGCCCGTCTCCAAGTACGCCTGGTCCACCGTAAGCAGAAGCCGCTCGACAAGGAGTTCCGGGCATCGGATGTTGCGCCCGATGCCCGACTGGTACGGCCGGTATCCGATGCGCCGCAACCAGCGGTGCATGATGAGCAGGTAACGGTCCGAGGTCAGGAACCCGGGTACGAGAATCACGGCCGCGCCTTTGCCATGCGGAATCCCCCGACCGTAGTAAGGGCGCGACAGGTACAAGGACAGCCAATCTCGCACGGCGAGCAGTTCGGAGGCGATGTGCAGGCCTGCCTTCGGGTGAAGCTTGGGCTGCGGATGTGGTTCTACTGCGATGGTCAATGATCCCTCGCCAAGCGTCGTTCTATTAGCGCGCGTCGTTCTATTAACATGGTATCCGATGGCCGATCTCACGTTGTGACGTTCGGGAGTTGGCGCGCGGCCGATCGGCTCTCCGGGCCGGCTGTGGCCACGGCTAAGATTCAGGCAGCCGTGGAAAGCCACCCGCGCGAGATGGAGACATGAGCCTTCTTTCAATACGTGGCCTCGGGATTCGGTTCGGCGGTATCGATGCGCTGGACGGCGTGTCGTTCGAGCAGGAACAGGGCGCGATCCTGAGCCTGATCGGCCCCAACGGCGCCGGGAAGACGACAGTCTTCAACTGCATCACGCGGGTGTACGACCCGGACCGCGGTGCTATCGAGTTTGACGGTCGCAACGTGCTGGCGATGCGAGCACACGAGGTGATCGGCGCGGGCGTGGCGCGCACGTTCCAGAACATCGAGCTGTTCGGCTCGATGACGGTGCTCGAGAACGTGCTCGTCGGGGCGCACGCCCAGATGCGCAGTAGCATCATCGAGAACGCGTTCCGGCTGCCACGGGCGGTCCGCGAGGAGCGAGACGCACAGTTGCGGGCGAACGCCATGATCGAGTTCGCGCGACTGGAGCCATATCGCGAGATCCGTGCTGCAGGACTCCCCTTCGGCGTCAAGAAGCGCGTCGAACTGGCGCGAGCGCTCGTCTCGCGGCCGAAGCTGCTGTTGCTGGACGAGCCCGCGAACGGGCTGTCCGGATCGGAGATCGACGACGTGATGAGGCTCGTGCGTTCCGTGCGCGATGATCTGGGCGTCACGATTCTGATGGTCGAGCACCACATGGATCTCGTGATGGGCGTGTCCGACCGTGTTTGCGTACTGGATTTCGGCCGAAAGATTGCGGAAGGGACACCGGACGAAGTCAGCAAGGACCCCGCTGTGATCGAGGCGTATCTGGGAGAGCCCGTTGCTTAGCGTAGACGATGCTCACGCCGGCTACGGGCCTGTCCTGGCGCTCCAGGGCGTGTCGCTGGCGGTGCCCGCGGGACAGATCGTCGCATTGCTCGGCGCCAACGGCGCTGGCAAGACATCGACGCTTCGCGCGGTCTCCGGCCTCCTCCGACTGAGCGACGGTGTGATCAAGTTCGAAGGCAAGCGAATCGACCGCCTCTCGCCGGAACAGATCGTGCGAATGGGCGTCTGCCAGGTTCCGGAGGGGCGGCAGCTCTTCACCAACCTCACCGTGCTGGAAAACCTGCGTCTCGGCGCCTACCTCCGCCGCGATGGCGCTTCCGTCCGACGGGACCTCGACCGCGTCTTCTCGTACTTCCCGGCCCTGGAGCGGAGGCTAAAGCTGACGGCCGGACTGCTCAGCGGCGGCGAGCAGCAGATGCTGGCCATCGGCCGAGCGCTGATGACTGGACCGCGACTGCTTCTGCTGGACGAGCCGTCAATCGGCCTCGCGCCGGTGCTCGTGCGGGAGATCTTCCGCATCATCCGCCGCTTCAACGAGGAAGAGGGCCTGACCATCCTGCTCGTCGAGCAGAACGCCAGCCTCGCGCTCGAGATGGCGCACCACGGCTACGTGCTTGAGACAGGGACGGTCAGCCTGGACGGGACTTCCGCCAGCCTGCGGGCCAGCGCGGCGGTCCGCACGTCCTACCTCGGACATCGCTGAACCCGCCGCGCCATCTCGCCGCGACGACGTTACTTCGTCGTCTCGAAGTCGACAGGCTCGCCGAAGGTCTCCCACTGTCCGTTCACGACCTTCGTGAACACCTCGATCTCAAACGGACGGTGGTCGGTAGGGCTGAAGCTCACCGGCGCCAGGCATACCGAGCACTGATAGCCGCGAATGCCCTCGAGCGCCGTGACCAGCGAGTCGCGCGTGAGGTCGTGTCCCGCGCGTTTGAGCCCTTCGACCGTCAGCTCGCCCATGATGTAGCCGTACAGCGTGATGTTGCTGATCTCGGCGTTCGGTGCGTACTTGGCCATGTTGGCCAGATACTGGCGCACGCCCGGCACGTCCGTCTCGTGGGCGGTGTGCCCGAAGACGACGCTGACGATCCCCTCCGAGTTTTCGGCGCCGGCGAGGCTGATGAACAGCTCGGTGGCATCAACGCCCGTGACGACGATCGGCACGTCCCAGTTCAGCACTTCGCGGGCGGTCTTCACCAAGCTCGCGGCTGGCGGCGGGATGGCGTACGCGATGATCACTTCGGCCCCCGCGTTCTTGAGCCGCTGCGTCTGGGCCGTAACGTCCCACTGCACCGATTCGTACTTCTCGACGTCCACGACCTGCACGTCGCTCCCGGCGATGCCCGCCCGCACGCCCTTCTCGCCGTCCTCGCCGAACTCGTTGTTCTGGAGTAGCAGGCCGAGCTTCTTGCCCGGATAGTGCTCAGCGACGTACTGGCCGAGCATCTGGCCCTCCTGCAGGTAAACCGGGTTACCCCCGAAGCGCGTCTTCACGACGGGGTCGGTCCACTTCGCGAGCCCGGAGGAGATGAAGAGGTCCGGCACGCCGCGCTCCTCCAGGTACTTCCACACGGCGCTGTGCGTCTCCTCGCCCAGCCCGGCGACGATCGCGAATACCTTGTCCTGCTCGACGAGCTTCCGGACGACCTCGACCGTGTCGGACGGTGTGTAGTGGTCGTCGCCGACGATGAGCTTGAGCTGGCGGCCGTAGACCCCGCCCTCCGTGTCGTTGATGTAGTCGAAGTAGGCGCGTATGCCGTCGGCAATCGGCCCGTACGCGGAGGCGGGGCTCTGGCTGAGCGGCAGGTGCGTGCCGAAGACGACCTCCGTGTCCGTCACTCCCGGCACGCTTTCAGACGAAGGGCTCGTGCCGTTGTCCTTGCCGCACGCGGGAAGCGTCGCCAGCGCAAGGAGCCCAGCGGCGATGGCGATGCCACGGACGTACGCTAATGCTCTGTGCTTGTTCATGGCGTGCCTCCCGTGCTCGACGGCGTCGATTCGAAGCCGACAGGCGAACCAAACGTGACCCACTTCCCGTCGACGGCCCGCACGAACTCCTCGACTTCGAACGGGCGATGGTCAGTCGGACTCAGGCTGGCGGGGACGAGGCAGACCGAGCACGTGAAGTCTTTGATCGACTCAGCGGCATCGAGCAGTGACTCTCGCGTCAGGTTGGGCCCCGCTCTCTTCAGTGCTTCGACCATGAACTCCGCGATGGCCTGGCCGCTCACTGTCAGGTTGCTCGGCGGCACGCCGCCACCGTACTTGTTGACGATCTCGATGTGCTTGGCGATGCCCGGGTCGTCGGTCTGGTATATCTGCTTGCCGAACACGACGCTCACGACGCCTTCGGCGTTCTGCGCGCCGGCCAGACTGATGAAGATGTCGGTGGCGTCGACGCCGGTGACGACGATGGGTACGTCCCAGTTCAGCACCTCGCGCGCGACTTTGACGACGCTCGCACCCTGGGGCGGCAGCGCATACACCAGGAGGAGATCCGCTCCGGCGTTCTTCAGGCGCTGCACGTGCGACGTCATGTCCGTCTCCGTCGACTCGTACATCTCCGTCGCGGCGATGGTCACGCCGCTGCCGGCGATGCCCTCCTCAATGCCGCGCTTCCCGTCTTCGCCGAAGTCGTCGTTCTGGAGGATCAACCCCAGCTTCGCATTCGGGTGTTCCTGGGCCACGTAGCCGCCGAGGATCTTCCCCTCCGTGACGTAGTCCGGGTTGCCCCCGAAGCGGCTCTTGACAACCGGATCGGTGAATTTCGCCGCGCCGGAGAGGATGAACATGTCCGGGACGCCCTGCTGTTCAAGATAGGCGCTCACCGCGCTGTGCGTTGCGGTGCCCAGACCGCCGACGATGGCGAAGACGTGGTCGTGCTCCACGAGCTGCCGTACGACCTGCGCCGTGTCGGACGGCGTGTAGTGATCGTCCTCGATCAGGAGCTTGATCTTGCGGCCGTTGACGCCCCCCTGATCGTTGATGTAGTCGAAGTAGCCCTGCATGCCTGCGGTGGCGATCGGTGCGTACGCCGCGGCCAGGCTCTGGCTGAGCGGAAAGTGCGTGCCGAGGAGGATCTCCGTGTCGGTCACGCCCGGCACAGCCGTCGTCGAATCCTTGTTGCCGGTGCAGGAGCTGATGACGGTCGCGATCATGCCCAGCGCCGCCGCTGCCAGCGCCAGCCGTAGAGATGAGCGGATCAATCGAGACATGGGATCACATCTTTCGTTCCTTCGCGGTGTCGTCCACGGGTACCGTCCGGACGGCCCGCAAGGCCATCGCCTTCCATCGGCGGGTCAGCGGTCGCCGCTCCCAGAGGTCGTGCGCGAAGCCCGCGACTCCCTGTGGCATGAACACGACCGTTACGATGAGCAAGGTGCCGTACAGGGCGCCGCGCAGCGTGTCGGTGCTCTGCTCCTTGCCGGGGACGACGGCTCCCGGCAGCTTGAGGATGCCGGACGACGCCATCACGTCGACAAGGTCGTTTCGGAACGTCATGACGAAGGCCGCGACGATGGTGCCCGTGATCGACGTAAGGCCACCGAGCACGATGACGATCAGCATCGTGATGGAGAGGTTCACGTCGAAGCTGTCTGGGCTCATGAACGCCTCGGTGAAGACGAACAGACCGCCGCCGATACCGGCGTAAAACGCGCTGAGCGAGAAGGCGACCATCTTGTACAGAGACGTGTTGATCCCCATCTGCTGGGCGCCGATCTCCGTGTCTCGCAGCGCGATGAAGGCACGCCCGAAGTGGCTCTGGACGATGTTCCACGCCATGACCGTCATCAGCACGGCGGGCACGGCGCACGCGAAGTACAGCCACTCGCGGTCGGTCATGAATCCCGCCAGGGCGGCGGGTGAGCGCGGTGAGTCGAGCAGGATCCCGGACACGCCGCCGGTGAGCTCGCGGACGCCGTTGAGCTTGAGGATCTGGGGCAGCGCCAGCATCATTGCGAGCGTTGAGATAGCCAGGTACGGGCCCGTGAGCCGCAGCGCCGGCAGGCCGATGAGAAAGCCAATGGCGCCGGTGAAGATCCCCGCCGCGAGCACAGCCAGGAGTACCGGCACGCCGTAGTCGTGCATCAGGACTGCGGCCGTGTAGCCGCCGATCGCGACGAGTGCTCCGTGTCCCAGCGAGATCTGGCCGCTGTATCCGGTGAGCAGATTCAGCCCCAGGAGGATCACGAGCCAGATCATCAGGCGCGTCGCCTGGAAGGTACGAAACGGGTCCAGCACCTGATCGAAGGGCGGGACGCGGTACAGGTAGGGAAACACGACGACCAGCGCGATCAGCGCGAGTCCTCCAACTCGCCGCGGGGTGATGATGTCGGTCATCACACCCTCCGCTTCACTTCGTGCCCCAGCAGACCGGTTGGCCGTACGACGAGCACAAGGACGATGACGAGGAACGCCACCGTGATATCGATGCTGCCGGTGTGGGGGCTGACATACGTCCCGGCGAGGTTCTGTGTGACGCCCAGGACGAGTCCGCCGACGATGGCGCCGGGCAGGCTGTTCAGCCCGCCAAGCACCGCCGCGGCGAAGGCGAAGATGATCACGCCGAACATCATGCTCGGCTGGAGCGCCAGGATAGGCGCAAGAAGAATGCCGGCGACAGCGCCAACCGCCGCCGAGAGCGCCCAACCGATGCTCAGCATATTGCCGACGCGGATGCCGACCATGCGCGCCGCGGCGGGGTTCTCGGCAGATGCGCGCATCGCGAGGCCGGTCTTGGTGTGATTCAGGAAGGCGAAGAGGAGCGCGGCGATGAGCAACGACGTGCAGAAGATCCCCACATTCAGCCGGCTGATGGTGATCGTGCCGATCGTAAGCGGAGCGCCGGAGAAGATGCCGGGCGACGGGAAGGGCTTCGGGACGCCGCCCCAGCGCCAGAGCGCCAGGCTGTTGAAGATGGTGAACAGCCCCAGCGTCACGATCACGGAGTTGAGGGTCGCCTCGCGCTCCACGGGCCGCAGAACGAAGCGCTCAAGCGCCGCGCCGAGGGCGGCCGACAGGATCAGCGTTGCCACGAAGGCCGGCCAGAAGTCCACATGGGAGAGCCACGACCAGGCGATGAACGTGGAGAACGTCGCCATCTCCCCCTGGGCGAAGTTCACGACGCGCGTCGATTGGTAGATGAGCACAATCGCGAGCGCGAGCACCGCGTACACGCTGCCCGTCGACAAGCCGGTGGCCACCTGTTGAATGAACTCGCCCAATGTCCCGGCCGCGACAGACCGCGACCCCTCCGGTCTCCATAGTGGGTGTGCAACGGATACCGGTCAGGAGCCGAACGTCCCGTTCGGACGGGTCAACCGTCCGCAGGGAGATGAGGGTCTATCGAAGGGCGACGCGACCGTCGGCTACGGCGTGAAGGAGCGGCATGTTGGCGTCTGGGTACCGAGAGACGAGTGGTGAAGTGGCTCCCCGGGCAGGACTCGAACCTACAACCCTGCGGTTAACAGCCGCATGCTCTACCATTGAGCTACCGGGGACCGCCAACCGGGGGTCGCCCCGGCCCGCGCATCCTAACGAATCGGCACGCACCGGCTCAAGCGGAGCCGGTCAACGATCGTAGCGGTTCCGACACACGGCCCTTCCATTGCCGGTTGCTAAGATGAACGCAACAGAGGTGACGGGTGTCCCAGGGCCGCGAAATCCTGCGCACGGAAGGGCTGTGGAAGCAGTACGGCTCGATCACGGCCGTCGCGGACATGCAGCTCCAGGTCTTCGACGGCGAGGTATTCAGCTTCCTCGGTCCCAACGGCTCCGGAAAGAGCACCACCGTGGGCATGGTGCTCGGCCTCGTGCGGCCGACGCGCGGCCACGCCTATGTCTTCGGCAACGACATGGCCACGCACCCATGGCCGGCGCTCCGACGTGTCGGCGCCGTGATCGAGACGCCCGCCTTCTACCCGTACCTCTCCGGGCGCGACAATCTCCGCGAGCTTGCCATCGCCCTCGGTGACGTGCCGGCGGCCCGCATCGACGAGATGCTGGAGCTGGTCGGCCTGCGCGAGCGAGGCCGCGATCCGTACAAGACCTACTCACTGGGTATGAAGCAGCGGCTCGGCATCGCTTCCACGCTGCTGCGCGACCCGGAGCTGATCATCCTCGACGAGCCGACGAACGGCCTTGACCCTGCGGGCACCCGCGAGGTGCGCGAGTTGATCCCGTCGCTGGCGCGGCAAGGCCGGACTGTGTTTCTTTGCAGCCACCTGCTCCACGAGGTGCAAGCGGTGAGCGATCGCGTAGCGATTGTGAAGAAGGGGAGGACGGTCGCGCAGGGCACCGTCCAGGAACTCCTTGGTCGCGGCGAGTTCCTGCGTCTGCGGGCCGCGGATAACGAGGCACTCGCGACCGCGCTTGCCGGCATCCCGTGGGTGACGGGAGTCGAGCGAGTCGACGGCTTCCTGCGCGCCGCGGCGCCCGTCGCGAAGGCGGCCGAGCTGAACATGGCGCTGGCGCAGCAGGGCGTCTATGTGTCGGAGCTGTCGCCCTGGGAGATCGAGCTGGAGAGCGTGTTCCTGGAGCTGACGGGCGAGGAGTTGCACGCGTGAACATGCAGCACCTGATGGCAGCCGAGTTCTTCAAGCTGCGCAAGCGCATGATGACGTGGGTCGTGGCGCTCCTCCTCGTAGGATTGGTGATCCTGCTGTTTTCGGTGTTGTGGAACATCAGCGGGCGCGTCGACTTCTTCGGCGAGCGGCAGCGGGGCGTCGCCCGTTTCACGGGCGCAGACCTGCGGCGTGCGCTCTTCCTGCAAGGGGCGGTGCCGTTCTCCCTCGCCATCGTGTCTACATTCGGCACGCTCCTGGCCGTCGTGCTTGCGGCCGGAGCGATCGGCAGTGAGTACGCATGGGGCACGGTGCGGCTCATGGCGACCGCCTCCAGCGGGCGCCTGCGCTTGATGACGGCCCGAATCATCGTCGTGTGCCTGCTCATCGCCGCCGGAGCGCTGCTGGCGGTGGCGGTGGCGGTGACGTACAGCACGCTCATCATGCTCTACTACGGCGGGTCCGACTTCTCGTTCGTGACCGCGGGTTGGGTCAAGGAGGAGTTCTTCGCCTACGGCCGCACGCTCTTCGTGATGGCGCCGTACGTCGCGCTGGCGTTCGCGGCCGCAACGGTCGGCCGTTCGACGCTCGCGGGCGTGGGCACGGGCATGGGCTTCGCGTTCCTGGAGCCGGTCGTCAGCAACCTGATGCGGCTCGGTGGGAACCCCTGGAAGTCGATCCCGAACTACCTGCTCAACGCGAATGCGGAGGTGATCACGCTGCAGAACGTGGTACCCCAGCCTTTGCCGCGGTTCGGGCCCTCGCCGAGCGATGTCGCCGACCGGCATCTGCATTCGCCGGAGGTTGCCGCCATCATCCTGACGGTCTACATCGTCGCGTTCGTCGCGATCGCGCTCTTCGCCTACCGCCGGCGGGACATTGCGGCGGGCTCGGGCGGATGACGGGATCGGTCCTGTTTCGTGCCACGCGGCCGGTCGCTATACTCCGCCGAATCCCCGGGACGCACGAAGGAGCTACGATGGCCGTCAAGTGGAGCAAGATCGCGCCGTACATCGAAAACGGGTTCGCCAACGAGGCCCGAGTGGAGCGATCGAAGATCGTTGACGCGGCGTACGACGATGCGGCGGACGACGACGTCGTCGACGCCCTCGACGCCCTCGGTTCGCGCGTGTTCTCCAGCGTGGAAGATGCCAAAGCGTTCCTCATCTCGCAGGGCGCTGTCGAGGACTAGACGTCAGTCCCAGCTCAGCAGCAGCTGATAGAGGCGAAACAGCAGGCGGGCGCTGTCGATCGCGATGATTTGCGGCTGCTGGTTCAGCTTCGGCTCCACGTGCTGAAACAGCCGCAGCTCGTCGAAGTGGGCGTTGGGCCGATCGCCGACGGCGGCCTTCAGCTTCCTTGACTCGGTGTATGGGACGAACGGATCCGCGCGGTCGTGGAGAATGAACAGCTCCGCGCTTACGTTCGCGATGCTCGTGCGCGGCGAGAGGTAATCCAGGTCGGCGACCTCGCCGGCGGGGAGCTGCGCGATGAGCTCCGGCACCTTTGAAGGATCGCGGTTCGCGAGGAAGTTGTACGAAGCGCGGCCGACGGGGGTCAGCGCGGCGAGCTGTGTGGACGTGAGCTGCTCGCCGTCGATGAACGCGCGCGTCAGCAGATCCTGATCGTTCGAGTCCCCGTCGTGGCTGATGAACTGGCGCGCCATCACCTCCTCGGAGTGAGGTACGGCGTCCCACTTCTCGTCGACGCCGTCGTATTGAATGTGATGCGTGGCGATGGCGCCGAACGTCTCGAGCGCATCGTAATAGCCGCCGAACGAGACCACCTGGTCGACCTCGCCGGCGATGCGAGGATCCGCCGCCGCGACCAATGCCAGCGAGCCGCCGACGCTGGCGCCGAAGAATCCCACGCGCGTCGGGTCGACCTGAGGCTGGTGCTGGACGTACTGGAACTCCGCAACGAGCGCGTCGATCTCCTCCGGCTCGATGAGCTCGTCGTCGAGCCGGTCGGAAAACGGAACGAGCATGACGACACCGGAGCGGGCGGAGTCTTCGGCGATGCGGCGCAGACGTGGGTCGTCGAGGGAGAGGGGTGGGGCGCCCATCGAGAAGACGACGCCCTGGTGGTTCGAGCCATGCGCAGGGACGTAGAGGTCGGCGTCGATGGAGCGCGGGCCGTTGCGGCTCTCGTAGTCGATGGTGACGCGGGTGCGGGTGGGGGCGTCTGAGATCCAGGTGACGGGCCGCAGATAGCGGAGGGGGCCTGGCGACGGCACCTGCAGCACCATGTCGGGCAGATAGATAGAGGCCTCCACGGCGACGCGGCCCTGGCGGTTCAGGCTGAGCAGCACGGGCGCCGCCGCGAGCAGCACCAGCGAGAGCAGCAGCGGCCACGAGCGGATGAGTATGCGCCGCAGGCGCTCGGCGAGCGACATCTGCCGGGCAGTCTATCAACGCCGTGGCTGCCGCGGTTATGTCAGTGGGTATACTCGCCCGGTGCGCTCCTTCGCGGGTTTGAGTGAGGGATTTCTCATCGCGTTGATCGCGGTGTTTGCCGCCATCAACGTGGCGTTCTACAGCGGCGCCATCGGCCTGCCCCGCTCCGCGGACGTGGCGTTTCCGGCGGTGAGCGCGCCGGTCGCGAGCGGCACGCCGGTGCGTCCGGACATCATCGCCGAGTCGGACGCCAGCGCCGACCTCCCCGGCACGTTCGTGCCGACCCAGGGACGTCAGCACATCGAGCCGTATCCGTTGCAGACGGTGGCGTTCTGTCCGCCGGAGCAGGTGCGCAATGACTGTTACGCCTCGAACCCGCCGACGTCCGGGCTGCACCTGCCCGTCGAGCCGCTGATCGTGCTGCCGGGCGGGCAGCGCATGAAGGTGCCGCCTGATCCCGGCATCTACGACTTCGCGATTCCGCGCGAGTCAATCCCGCACATCGAGGAGCACGCCGGCGTCTATGTGGGATATCGCTGCGACGGCGATGCGTGCGGGGACGTGCTCGAACGGCTGAAGACCGTCGTCTCTCAGGAGCTGTCGCTGGGCGAACGCGTGGTCCTGACGCCGGACCCGGATCTCGACGCCGATACGATTGGGCTCGCCGCGTGGACGCGCGTCGACGTCTTCAGCGTGGGTGACTACACCGATGAGCGGGTACGCGGGTTCATCAAGGCGCACAGCTGCCGGTTCGACCCGGAGCGTTTCTGCAAGACCTCCATGCTGAACTGACCGCGCTACAATGAACCTCCAAGCGGCGAAGCGGACTGGAGGTGCCCGTGGCGGATTGGTACGACCACATCGACGACGAACGGCGCGCGTTCATCGAGCGCCAGCACCTCTTTTTTGTGGCCACGGCGCCGGCGGACCCGGAGGGTGGCTATCCCAATGTTTCGCCGAAGGGGCGCAACCTGCTGCGCGTGCTGGGCCCGAACCTCGTCGGCTACGTCGACTACCCCGGCAGCGGCAACGAGACGGCGCGGCACACCGGGGACGGTGGCCGCATCACCATCATGCTCACCAGCTTCGACGCCAGGGCCGGGACGCTGCGGCTGTACGGCCGGGGGCGCGCCGTGGACCTCGATCATCCGGATTTGCGCCGATACCGCGAGGCGTTCAAGGACGACCTGCACCCGTACGTGCGGCAGGTCTTCTTCGTCGACGTGGAGAAGGTGCAGACCTCGTGCGGGTATTCGATCCCGCGGATGTCGTACGAGAGCGAGCGCGAGACGCTGGACAAGTGGTGCGAGCGCAAGCTCGAGCCACGGGAGATCGTCGACGGCATTCCGCAGCCGGGCGAGCAGCGCACGAAGGCGGCGGGTGGGGCGGCGCGGGTGCCGTGAGTTTGTGAAATATTGCCCAAGCTATGAAGATGGGCGAGAATGACGACGCCATGACACAAGACACGATCCCCATCATCGGCCAGGAGCCCGCGCCGGGCGTCGACACCGACGTCGAGCAGAACATTCTGCTCACAGGCGTCGACACGGTGATGAACTGGGCGCGCAGCTCGTCGCTGTGGCCGACGATGTTCGGGCTGGCGTGCTGCGCGATGGAGATGATCGCGACGGCGACGCCGCGATACGACATCGCGCGGTTCGGTGCGGAGATCTTCCGCGCATCGCCGCGGCAGGCCGACCTGATGATCGTATCGGGCACGTGCACGTGGAAGATGGCGCCGGCGATCCGGCGCATCTGGCTGCAGATGCCCGAGCCGAAGTGGGCGATCTCGATGGGCGGCTGCGCGATCATGGGCGGCCCTTTCGCGTACGGGTACAGCGTGCTTCCTGGCGTCAACCTGATCGTGCCGGTCGACGTGTACGTGCCGGGGTGCCCGCCGCGGCCGGAGTCGCTGCTGACGGGGCTGATCATGCTGCAGAACAAGATCATGGACTCGAAGGTAACGGGGCAGCGCGAGCGGCCGGAGCCGGACGGCGACTTCAGTGCGTACCTGCCGCCAGAGGATCCGATCCGGCGCGAGCTGGAATCGCTGTTCCCGCCGTACCCGCCCTTCGACGCCGCGGAGTCGGTGCTGTAGGCACAGCCGGTCAACAATTCAGCTTGTCAGCGGTCGGCCGACCATCCATCCCTACTTGACCATGTTATCGTTCCGCTGAATCTGTACTTGACCAATTAAATTCGTTTGGCACTTTTCTGTTTCGTCGTGACCATGCGGGTCTCGCAGACGGCGAACGGCTCGTGACGCACATGTGCGAGAGTAGTGTGATTGGGCGGCGATCTCCAAGCGCTTGGCGTCACACCGCGATCGCGTTCGCTCAGGAGTGGACGTAGACCGGCATGCCGATCTCGGCGAAGGCGAAGACGGCATCCGGGTCGCCGGTGCGGATGCAGCCGTTCGAGACGCGGCCCGTCGACGCGTCGACGACGTTGCCGTCCTTGTCCTTGAGAAACGAGTGGAAGCCGTTGGCGCGGTCCGGGTCAAAGCCTACCCAGTGGCTGATGTAGGTCTGGTACGGCGGGATCGTAGGCCAGATCCTCCACCTTGTTGTAGACGTGGAACGTGCCGGTCTGGGTCGATTCGTAGGCGCCGGTATCTACCTGCGCGCCGACGGCGACGGGCGAGATCTCCTGCACCATGGAGGTGCCGTCCATCAGCCGGACGACGAAGCTCGTGACGTCGACGTCGATCCATTTGCCATCGGTTGGCGGGAGCGTGCCGTCCGACGTGTGCGGCACGACGGCGGTCGGGGGATCAGGCTCCGTCGTGGGCTCGGCGTCCACCGGGCTGGCTGGAGGTTCCGTCGCGTCGGAGGCTGCCTGCCCGGATGTCGCCGGAGTCGAGGGCTTGCCGCCGACGAGGCCAAGCGGAGATGAGGTAGGTGAGCCGATCGGCGAGACGGTGACGCGGCGCTGCGGCGGCGTCCCGGAGGAGCAAGCCGAAGCCAGACCCACGGCGGCCGTAATGGCGAAGCACAGAAAGACGACATAACGCATCAATCAGGGCTCGTGAGGCAGGCGGATCTCCGGCGAGGCGAGGATGACCTCCGCGACAGCCTCAGGCTCGGATCGTATCAGAGCGCCATCGCGCCGCGCCATCGCCCCGGCGATGACGCCGTGGCGGGGCGCCAGCAGCCACGCGAGGAAGAAGACGCTGGTTGTGATGAGGACGATCGTGCCTCCGGGTGAGACGCCCTGGTGGTAGCCGAGGTAGACGCCGGCAACCGAAGCGGCGCTTCCCAGCGCCGCAGCGAGGAGCGCGGTCCGCAGCAGGCGGTCCGTGAACAGGCGGGCCGTCGCTGCCGGAGTGATCATGAGGGAAATCACAAGGATGTCGCCGACGGCCTTGAAGGCGACGACCACCGTCAACGCCGTGAGTGCGAGAAGAAGCACATCCAGGGCGACGACCGGGAGGCCCATTGCGCGGGCGCCGCTCGGGTCGAACGAGGCCATCACGAAGAGCCTCCACATCACGATCATGACGCCGAGGACGGCGCCACCGATCGCCAGGGTCAGGATGACGTCGAACGTGTGTGCCGCGAGCGGATCGCCGAAGAGGATGCCCTCCAGCTCATCGGAGCTGATGTTGCGGTTGCTGAGGATGACGACGCCGAGCGCGAAGGCGGCGGTGAAGATGACGCCGATTGACGTGTTGTCGCGGACGCGCGCGTTGGCCGTGAGGAGCCCCATCAGCGACGCCGCGATCATGCCGGCGACCAGCGCGCCGGTGAGCAGGTTGGCGCCGGCGATGAACGCGACTACGACACCGGGGAAGATCGAGTGCGCGAGCGCGTCGCCGAGGAAGCCGATGCCGCGCAGCACGATGAACGTACCGATGGTCCCGGCTACGATGGCGACCATCACTACGTCGATCAGGGCGCGCACGAACCTTGGGTCGGACAGGGGATCAGTGAGCGTGGTCATGGTGCTCTCCAGCTTCCTCGGCCTGGTGCTCGAACTGGTGGGCGGGGACGGGGTCAGCCAGCCGCCGGAGCGCGATCATCGAACCGCCGTGCATATGAGTGTGCGTGGCTTGCAGCACGACCCTGCCCTGCGCGCGCCACTCGTCGAACAGCTCCAGGATGCGGTCGTGCGTCGCGGCGTCGATGCCGGCCATCGGCTCGTCCAGCAAGATGACTTCGGACTCCTGCGCCAGCGCCCGGGCGATGAAGGCGCGGCGCTGCTGTCCGCCTGACAGCTCGGCGATCTGGCGAGAGGCGAGATCGGCGATCCCGAGCTGGTCGAGCGCGAAGGCGACGAGCGATCGGTCTTCGGCGGTGGAGCGCGTTAGCCAGCCTCGTTTCGGGTAGCGTCCCATCAGCACCACGTCGTGGACCGATACAGGAAACGCCCACTCGACGTCTTCGCGCTGCGGCACGTACGCAACGTGTTTGCGCATCTTCGCGATCGGCTGGCCGAAGAGCGTGATCTCTCCGGCCGCGAGCGGGATCAGGCCGGCGATCGCCTTCAGCAGCGTGCTCTTGCCGGAGCCGTTCGGCCCTACGAGGCTGACGAGCTGCCCGCGCGGGATGTCGGCATCGACGTGGGAGAGGACGACACGCCGGCCGTAGGCGATCGTGACGTCGCGCAGCACAAGGCAGCTGGCGTGCTCCTCGAGCGGCCCGAGTCGCGCGGCGGCCGGGGTAGCGTTAGCCAACGGAGGCCTCCCTTCGATCCGGCGCGGCGAGAAGGCGGCAGGCGTGGCAGCGACCGTAGACCTCCAGCCAGTGGCCGTCGATCTCGTAGTCCATGGCGCGCGCCAGCTCGCGGACGAGCGGCTCGACGTCGCACTTGGTGAAGTCCTCGACGCGGCCGCAGTTGTTGCAGACGAGGTGGTGGTGATGGGCGCGCGTGCTCACACGATAGTGCAGCGTCCCGCCGTCGAGCATCACGCGGCAGACGATGTTCAGATCCAGCAGCAGGCGGATCGTGCGAAAGACCGTGGCGCGGCCGACCTTGCGCGTGCTGTGCAGCACGTCGTCGACGGTGAAGTGGTCCGGTTGGGCGAGGACGGCGTCGATGACGCGGCGGCGGCTCGCGGTGATGCGATGGCCGCGCAGTTCGAGCCGTTCGATGATGAGGTCGATGTCAGACATGGCGAACTCCCGCGTTGAGATGGTGTCTCAAGATTATTGAGACGGCGTCTCAGTGTCAAGAGCGAGAGTGTTCGGAGGCCCGTGGCTCAAAAGGGGCGGAGGACGAGGTGTGCCTATTCAGGCGCGCTGCGGAGGACCATGGGGCCGCTCTCGCTTGAGCCGCCCGCGGGCTCGATGGTGACGCAGAACCACGCGGGCGCGGCGCCGGCGGACTCTTCGTTGGCGGCCGGCTTCACGACGAGCCGGGCGACGCCTGAGGAGTCGGGCGTGAACTGGCCGCCGCTGACCCAGCTCTCGTCCGCGTAGACCACCCACATTTCGTAGGTCTGGCCCGGCTGGAGCGGGGGCAAGTTGGTCGCGACGAGGGCTCCGGCGTCGCGCGAAGGGCTCCACATGTAGTGGCCGCTGGCTCCCGGCGCCATCGCCGTGCCGCTCATCACCGTGCGGCGCACGTCGGGCTCCGTGACGAGATCGACGATGGCGTCCTGGACGCCGACGGTGTCGGCGAGGCCGGCGCTGAACTCGGTCGCGTTGTGGAGGCCGGATCGCACCGTCGCCAGCTCGGCGGACTGCGCCGTAGCGTCGGCCCGCAACGAGGCGTTGTGTCCCTCCAGCGTGTCCACGCGCCGCTGCATGGCGAATCCCCAGACGAAGGCGGCCGCCGAGCCGGCGACGAGCACGGCGGCCGCGGCTTGCCACCATCGGGCGGAGCGGCGCCGCGGCTGGCCGATGTCGGTGAGGACGGCGGCTGAGGCCATGACGCGGGCCTTCAGCGCGGGGCTGCCGGGGACGAAGGGCGCGCTCAGTGCGAGTGCAGTCGTGGCGTCGACGCGCGCTTCTTCGACGAGGCGGGCGCAGTCGGGGCACTCACGGAGGTGCGCCGCCAGCGCCTGTGCTTCGTCGGCGTCAAGGGCGCCGATAGCGTAGGCGTCGAGGTTTTCGTGTACGGCGCCGCAGTCCATTCGCATCAGTTCTGCGCGTCCTTCGTGCGGCGCTCCTGGAGCGCGCCGCGCATCTTCTGCATCCCCAGCCGGATCCGCGTCTTGACGGTCCCCAGGGGCTGGCCCAGCTTGTTCGCGATCTCCAGTTGCGTCAGCCCGCCGAAGTAGGCCAGCTGGATCGCCAGGCGCTGCTCGGGCGGCAGCACCTCCATTGCTTTTTGCACCGCGCGGCGCTCGTCGGCGAGCACCGTCATGTAGGAGGGGTCGTCCCGGACGTCGGCGCTGGGCAGCACGTCCTCCTCTTCCTCGGCCGCGGGCAATGCCTCGTGGCGCAGGCGCCGGCTATAGCTGCGGCGCTCATCGATCGACCGATTTCGCGCCACGCTGAGCAGCCACGTCACGAACTTCCCGCGCTGCACGTCGAAGTTGTCCGGCCGGCGCCACACGCGCAGGAAGACGTCCTGCGTCACGTCCTCGGCGACGTGCGGATCAGCCACGACGCGCAGTGCGACCGAGAACACAAGGTCGGCGTACCGGTCATAGATCGCCTCGAACGCGCTGAGATCCCGGCTCGCCAGCCGGTGCATCAACTCCTCGTCCGGAAGGCCCGTGTACTCCACGCGGTCTGTCTCCCTTACGCTCCGGAGGGTGCCGGGGATTCGGCTGCCGGCGCCCGGCTTGACCAGCGGACCAGCATTGAAAGATCTGGGCTCAGCCGCCGGGTTGCCCACCCTGGACGACGTCCTGGACCGTGACCTCGCTCGCGATGAGCGTGTCGCCGCGGTCGTTGATCACGCCCTCTGCGATGATCCGCTGCGACGCGTGAATCTGTGCGAGCGTCGTCGTGCCGCCGGCGGCGCGCCGGAGCACCGTACTCTGGTCCACGGATATACGCCGGACGGGGGCTCCGGAGATTCTATCGATCTCGATCAGTCCGGTGTTGACGCTCGCCGTCCCGACGATCCCCGTGACTTCGACGGTGTCCGCCGTATGGGGAGGCGTGGTCGGAGCGGACAGGGTCGGGGCGGGAGAGGCAACGGCAGTCGCGGGCTGCGACGTAGGAGTCGGGGTCGGGTTCGAGTTCGATGACCCGCCGCAGGCGACGATCGCAACTGCGAGGACGGCGACCGGCGCGAGCATGGTGAAACGCATCGGTCGTAAGGATAGCGAATCGCGGCTGCCCCCGGGTTAAGGCGATGGCGGCGACGAACCGACGCTCAGTCCTCCGGACGAACGAGCAGCACGGGAACAGGCGCCTGCAGGAGACGGTCGGCCGTGCTGCCGAGCGTGGCCCGTGCCAGGCCGGCACGGGCGTGCGTGGTCATCACGATCAGGTCGGCGTGCTGCTGCTCCGCGACATCGATCAGGCCGTCCGCGGCGCCGCCTCGCACGACGAAGGCGTCGGCCGGCACGTCCTTGATCTTCGCTTCCTGCGCCCGGAGGTACTTCTTCGCGCCGGTCTCGAGCTCTTCGTCGACCTGCGGAATGTACGCGTCCGGGAGAGCGTACGGGTACGCCTGTACCGCCCAGCCGACGGCGCGGGCGAGGGTCACGCGGCCCTTGAGCGCGGCGGCGAGCGTGACGGCCAGCGGCAGCGCCCTCTCGGCCAGCGCTGAGCCGTCGAGCGGGACGAGGATGTGCTGGAGGCTGACCTCCGCGTTCGAGCGTTGGAGCGCGTGCGGGCCGACGGCCAGGATCGGAGTCGCCGACGACTGGAGCAGCCGGCCGGCGGTGCTGCCGTAAAGCCAGCGGCCGATGCCGGATCGACCGTGCGTGGCGATCACAATGAGACGCGCCTGGACCGCTTCGGCGGTCTTCGTAATCACGTCTGCGGCGTTGCCGGACTCTACTCTCGTCTCCGCGACGACGTCATGGAAGCGGTTGCGAACGCCGTCGAGGTACGTGGAGTAGTACGCGTTCGCCTTCTGTTCGACTTCGAGCGCGAGGCCGGGGAAGGTGGCGCCGAGCTCACTCTCCGTGCCCTCCCACGCCGTTAGCAGAACCAGGCGTTCGCCGAGCGCCTTGGCCAGCACGTGCGCGTAGGACAGCGAGCCTTCGGCGAGCTCCGAACCATCGAGCGGGACCAGGATCGGGCCCTTTTCTCGCATTACGTCCTCCTTCCTCCGAACGGAAGTGTATCGAGCGGTGGCCTGAGGTGCGCCGTGCCGGATCGGCTCACAGCGTGAAGCCGATCGGCACGTATTCGCAGAGATTCAGGCGCTGCGCAGGCGTTCGACCAGCGACCAGCCGGCGGGAACCGCCAGCGAGGCGGCGACGAGTTTGGCCAGGTCGCCGGCGATAAACGGCCAGAGCCCGTAGTCGAGTGCGGTGCTCCAGTTGATCGGGATGTGGACGACGCGGAATTGCTCGTGGAGCCAGATCACGCCCGGCAGGTAGATGGCGGCGTTCCCCAGAAGCATCGGCAGGACGATCCAGCGCGAGCGGTCCCAGCCGCGCTCGGCGAACCAGCCGACGACGTAGGCGGCGATGACGAAGCCGAACAGGTAGCCGCCTGACGCCGTGGCGATGGCGCCGACGCCACCCGCAGCGCCCGCGAACACGGGCATGCCGGACGCGCCCTCTGCCATGTAGGCGATCATCGTCGCCGCGCCGAGGCGGCTGCCGTACAGAGCGCCGATGAGGAGCACGGCGAACGTCTGCCCGGTCACGGGGACGGTGCTGAAGGAGAACTGGTGGCTGAGCTGCGCGGACAGCGCCATGAGGGCGCTTCCCGCCGCGACCAGCACGACGTTCGAGATCCAGGAATCAGGGATGATGTGCGACGACAGTGTGTTGCCGCGCAGGGCGCCAAGGCTGCTCATTCGACCTCCGTCACCGGTGGACACCGCGGGTGCGGTTGCCCCGGCGCATGATTCTGAACGGAGGACTCAGGGTCAAGCGGACCGAGCTGACGGGCGGCGCGTCACACGCCGGGGCCCAGGCGCTCCGCCGACGACTTCAGAGCGACGGGCAGGGGCGCAGCATCCGCCGTGGGCGACGAATCGCCCAGGATCTCGAAACCGAGATCGCGGATCATCGCCACGTCGTCTTCCGGGCGCTGTCCCTTGGCGGTCAGATAGTCCCCGATGAAGATCGAGTTCGCCACGAGCAGCCCCATCGGCTGAAGCGAGCGCAAGTGGTGTTCGCGGCCGCCGGCGATGCGCAGCTCGCTCTGCGGCATTGTCAGCCTCATCAGCGAGAGGATGCGCAGGCAGCGCATCGGCGTCAACGACCAGCGACCGGCAAGCGGCGTGCCCTCGATCGGGATGAGGAAGTTGACGGGCACCGAGTCGGAGCCCACGTCGCGCAACGACTGTGCGACGTCGACGATGTCGTCGTCGGTCTCGCCCATGCCGAAGAGCGCGCCCGAGCAGGGCGACAGGCCCGCTTCGCGGACGACGCCGACGGTGGCGACGCGGTCGGCGTAATCGTGCGTGCCGCAGATCTCGCCGTAGAAGCCCTCGCTGGTGTTGAGGTTGTGGTTGTAGGCGAAGACGCCGCCTTCCTTGAGCGACGCCGCCTGCCCGGGTTCGAGGATCCCCAGACAGGCGCAGATCTCGGCGTCGGGGAGCTCAGCGTGGACGTCGCGCGCGACGTTGGCGATGTGGGCCACGTCGGCGTCGCTCGGCCCGCGGCCGGAGGCGACCATACAGATGCGGCGAGCGCCGAAGCGGCGGCCGCGCAAGGCCGAGGTGAGGATCTCATCGCCGGAGAGCAGGCTGTACTTGTCGATCGGCGCCCTGGAGAGGCGCGACTGCGAGCAGTAGTGGCAGTCTTCGGGGCAGATGCCGCTCTTGACGTTGACGAGGAAGTTCAGCTTGACGGAGTTGCCGAAATACCTGCGGCGGAGCGTGTGAGCGGCGGCAACGATTGCCGGCGTCTCCTCGTCCGACGCGCGGATCACCGCGAGCGACTCCTCGCGGGTAGGCGCAATACCATCAAGTGCGCGCGCCGCGATCGCGGACCAATCCATCGCAAGCCTCCGCCGACTCAGTGTTCGCGACGCGAGTGCGGGGAGCAAGGCGGCTCGGCGGTGAATCGATGCCGGACGTGCAGAAGCCAGCGTCAGCATGGTGGCGGGGTGACGCTGGCTTCCAAAGGTTGGCGGGGACAAGGTTGGCGGCTCTCCCCACACAAGAAATCGGACAGCCCACCGGATTCCGAAGGGTGCCGCGGCGTCTTTTTCGAACGCCCCGTCGAGTGTCGCGTCCTCCGCGAGGAGTGCGTGGTGGCCTCGGCGCGCGATCGTTGCGGTACAATGCGCCCGATTTGTATTTGAGCATGGCCGGCGCCTTCCCCGCATGAGTCCACGCTGGTTTCCCGGACCCGAGACCAGGGCGGCCGTGTTCCGCCATCCGTTCTTCCTGGCCGGACTGGCGGTTGTCGCCCTGCTGGGGCTGACCGCGGGGACGCTCGTCGTCGTCGACAGCGCCCGAGGCGGGGGCTCCAACCCGAGCACGCCGGCTGTCGTCGTCGCTCCCATCTCCACGAGCACGATTGGCCCGACGTCCATGACGGCGACGGCGGAGGGCGTCACCGGCACCGCGAACGACATTCTCACCGTGCTTTCCGCACCGGGCTCGCGCACCGCGGTCGGTACGCTGGCGATGGGCGACGAGGTCGTCATCGACGGGCGCACGACCGATTCGAACTGGTATCGCATCATCTTTCCACCGCTCTCCGAGCTACACGGCTGGATCGAGGCGACGTCGGTTACCGTGACCGGTGACCCTTCCACGCTCGTCGTTGCCACGGCCGAGCCTCCGGTCTACGTGGAAGTGCCGACGACGCCGCCGGACGTGCTTACGGCGCGTGCGGCGTCGCAGACCCCTGAGGAGTCGGCGACCCCGGACGTGACAGCGACCGTGTCGGACGCGAGCCAGCTCCCGGACCTCGTCATCGGCACGACGCCGACGATCTCCGGCGGCAAGCTCTTCGTCACGGTGATCAACCAGGGCCAGGGCGATGCCACGGGCGATATCGTCGTCGCTGTGTTCAACGCCGACGGGACGAAGCTGCTGGGTGGTGCGACGCTCCCCGCCTTCACCCTCCAGCCGGGTCGCAGCATTGACATCGGCACGGGGTATGAGGTCACGCAGAATCAGACGTTGCTGTTGATCGTCGACCCGAACGGGGACATCGCCGAAACGGACGACACGAACAACCGGGCGACGGTGTCCATCGCGGTGGGCAATCCGCCACCGACGGATACGACGCCCTCCGACATTCCTCCGCCTGATCAGACCGCGGCGCCGTAGATTCCCCGCGGCGCGCCCTTGCGGCGCCGCTCGCCACGGCGGATACAATGGGCCAACCCAAGACACCGACAGCCGCATAGCCCCGTCCGCAGTGCGAGGATCGCCGGCCACGATGACGGATGCAACGCTGAGGTCCGATCTGCAAGAGAGCCGTGATCGGCTGTTCGCGCAGATCCGCGGCTTGAGCGAAGAGCAGTTTCGCTACCTCCCCGGCGGCGAGTCGTGGTCGATGGCAACGCATCTCGCTCATCTCCTGCGCACCGAGCGTGTGTTCACCGAGCGCGCGGGTCGCGCGCTTCTCGAAGACAACCCGGCGATACCGAGCACGCGCACGCACAACGACGACGACCCGGCGTTGGCGCAGCGGCTGGCGATCCCGCAGATCATCCACGGAATGCAGGCCGCACGGCGGGATCTTGACACGTTGCTCGCTGGTTGCGACGAAGCCGCGCTGGATCGCGGCATGGAGCACGAGCGCCTCGGCCATATGACGGTGCGCGATATCGCCGTCAAGATGAGTGCGCACGAGGACGAACACGCGTCGGCCGTCGCGAGGCTGGTGCGGCAGGCGCCCTCTTCCGGCCGTGTAATCATCCCCCTCAGCAGACGTTCGTAGGGATGGGCTGAGCGAATGAGCGTCGTTGACGAGATCAAGCAGCGCATCGACATCGTCGACCTAGTGTCGGGGTACGTGACGCTGAAGCGTGCGGGGCGCGACTACATGGGGCTCTGCCCGTTTCATTCAGAACGCACGCCGTCGTTTCACGTGAGCCCGCAGCGGCAGAGCTGGCACTGCTTCGGCGCGTGCGGCACGGGGGGCGATATCTTCGCCTTCATCATGAAGAAGGACGACTGCGACTTCCGCGAGGCCCTGGCTGTGCTGGCGGAGCGCGCCGGCGTGGCGACCGACCAGCGCCGCGACCCGCAGGAGGACGCGCGCCGCGCCCGGCTGTACGAGATCAACGAGACGGCCGCCGCCTACTTTTCGGCGATGCTGGCCGACGATGCCGGGCCGTACGCCGCGAAGGCGCAGACCGCGCGTGACTACGTCGCCGAGCGTCACATTGCGTCGAAGTCCGTCGAAGCGTTCCAGTTCGGGTATGCGCCGAACAGCTGGGACGCGCTGACCTCGCACCTGGAGAGTCGCGGCTTCTCGAAGGACGATCTCGTCGTGTCGGGGCTCGCCGTCGAAGGTGAGCGCGGGGCGTACGACCGCTTCCGGCACCGGCTGATGTTCCCGATCCGCGACGACCGCGGCCGGGTAGCCGGGTTCGGCGGCCGCCTGCTGCCCGGAGATGCGCTGGGCGCCGGCGACGTGCAGCCGAAGTACGTCAACACGTCACAGTCGCCGATCTTCGACAAGAGCGCGATCCTCTACGCGCTCGACATGGCGAAAGAGGCGATTCGCACGGATGGGCGCGCGGTGATCGTGGAAGGCTACATGGACGCGATCGCGGCGCACGAGCACGGCTTCGCAAACGTGGTCGCGTCGATGGGCACGGCACTGACGGAGCGGCAGGTCGCACTGCTGAAGCGACAGTCGTCGACCCTGATTCTGGCACTCGACGCGGACAACGCCGGCAGCGAGGCGACGCTCCGCAGCGTGTACGAGATCGTCAACAACAATCTGACTCGCCGGCCCGTGCCGAACGCGCGCGGCGTCGTGCGGCAGGAAGAATCGCCCGACATCGAGATCCGGGTGCTGACGATGCCGACGGGACTCGACCCGGACGATGTGATCCGTGGCGAACGCGAACGCTGGGAAGAGCTGGTCGCGTCCGCGGCGCCGCTGCTCGACTACGTGTTCGACGCCGCGGCCGCGCGGCACGACTTGACATCGCCGCAGGGTCGCGCGGCGCTCGCGAAGAGCCTGGTGCAGTGGCTCTCGATCACGGCGGATCGCATCGTGCAGGCCAACTACCTGCAGCGGCTCGCGCGTCTGGCGCAGGTTGACGAAGCGACGCTGCGCATGGAGATGCACCCCGTCCGAGCGCGCGCGTCGGGAGCGGAGGCGGCGACGGCGCAAGTCAGCGCGGCACGTCAACTTGCGTCGCGCGACAGCCGCGAAGAGTTTTGTCTGGCTTTGCTTTTCCGCTATCCTGTGGCACGCGCCGCCGGGGTCACACTTTCGCCTGATCTTTTCGGGCGCAGCGACAACCGCGCGTTATTCGAGACATGGGTCGGTTGGGCGGACGGGGAGCCGTTCGGGGAGTCGCTCACGCCGGACTTGCGTCCACAGTACGAGCGCATCTTCGAGCTCGCTCTTCCCGCTTACGACGATGACACGGTGATCAGAGCGCTCCACGACGCCGTGCGTCGGATGGAGCAGCAGCACCTGCGGACGGCGAAGCGCGCCAGCGCTGCCGTCATCGCGGAGATCGGTGCGCGGGACGGCGACGAGATCGCCGAACGCGCGCGCGACGCCTGGCGATCGGGTGTGGCGCTTGACGACGGTGGCGACGAGGCCGACCCTGCCGCGGCCTTCGTGAGCGACATGGAAGTGGGACGGAAGGTACACCAGCAGGTCCTCGAACAACACAATGCCGAGCGCCCCGCCCGGTGAGGTGGTGAATGAGCAGTAAGTACCGGGACCAAACGTCTACGCTCAACGGCAGCGCTCCGGAACACGAGTCCGACGTGCTGGTCGAGACGGAGGAGCCGATCAACGGCGCCGTCCTGTCGCGGCTCGCGGACACAGTCGCGGTGATCGGCGCGGGCCGTAACGGCGCCATCGCGGGCGAGGCATGGGGCGAGGGGCCTGATCGGGCCGAGGTCGAAGACGACGAGGTCGAGAAGGAGCCCGTACCGCTCGAGGAGCAGGAGGGCATCGACGACCCGGTACGGATGTACCTCCGGGAGATCGGCAAGGTGTACCTGCTGTCCGGCGCCGACGAGAAGCGTCTCGCGCGCCAGATGGAAGAAGCCAAGCATATCGACGCGATCGAGAAGCGCTGGCTCGCCGAACAGAACCGCCTCCCCACCGGACAAGAAGTCCTCCTCACCCTCATCGACCAGTACCACCAGACACAGAAGTGCGTGAAGTTCATCGCCAAAGACCTGGGCATCAAGGCCGCGGCGATCACGGACGTCATCTCCAATCAGACGTGGCGCGGCACCGTCGATGCGGAGATGGACTTCGAGCTGGCCGGCCGGCTCGCGTCGCACATGCGCCTCGAGCAGCTGGAGGCCGAGCAGGCCATCGTCCAGCTCTCGATCATCACGCACATCCTGCAGCCCGACCACGTGACGGCGATCGCGAGCTACTACGGCTCGGAGAAGGATCTCCTGCCACCGCCGTGGGACCATGTGCAGCGCCGCTGCAAGGAAGAGGAGATGCTGCGCGAGTACTTTGACACTCTGAAGCGTGAAGGCTTCAGGGCGGAGAAGCAGCTCACGGAGGCGAATCTCCGGTTGGTCGTGAGCGTGGCGAAGAAGTACATCGGCCGCGGCATGTCGCTGCTGGATCTGATCCAGGAGGGGAACATCGGCCTGATCCGTGCGGTCGAGAAGTTCGACTACCGCAAGGGCTACAAGTTCAGCACCTACGCCACCTGGTGGATCCGGCAAGCGATCACGCGGGCCATCGCCGACCAGGCGCGTACGATCCGCATCCCCGTCCACATGGTGGAGACGATCAACAAGCTCGTGCGCGTGTCGCGGCGGCTGGTGCAGGAGTACGGGCGGGAGCCGACGAGCGACGAGATCGCGCGGGGGATGACCGACCCGCGGCAGGGCCCGCCGGTGACGCCGGAGAAGGTGCGTGAGATCATCAAGGTCTCGCAGGAGCCTGTGTCGCTCGAGACGCCGATCGGCGAGGAAGACGATAGCCATCTGGGTGACTTTCTGCCGGACGAATCGGCGCTGGCGCCGGCCGAAGCGGCGTCGCATCAACTGCTGAAGGAGCAGGTGATGGACGTGCTCAACAGCCTCACCTCGCGCGAGCGAAAGGTGCTGGAGCTGCGATTCGGGCTGGAGGACGGACGAAGCCGCACGTTGGAGGAGGTCGGACGTGAGTTCGCGGTGACGCGCGAGCGCATTCGGCAGATCGAGGCGAAGGCGCTGCGCAAGCTGCGTCACCCGTCGCGCAGCAAGAAGCTCAAGGACTACCTGGAGTAACGATGCCCCTGTACGAGTACTACTGCCGCGCCTGCGCCGCGAAGTTCGAGCTGCTCCGGCCCATGAACCGCGCCGACGAGGTGGCTACCTGCCCGGAAGGTCACCGCGGCAGTCATCGCACGCTCTCCGTGTTTGCGACGGTCGCCAGGGGCGCATCCGACGCACTCGAGGCGACGTCGGGGGCGGGAGCCGGCTGCGCGTGCGGTGGCGGTGGGTGTGGCTGCGGCCACTGACTAGCACCTCGTGTAGCCGCAGTTGCGGCAGATGTAGCACCCCTCGGAGAAGACCAGTACGGAGCCGCAGTCGGGACAGCCGATGCCGGTGCTCGTTGCGTCCGTCGGTGCCTGTTTGATTTGTGGTTCGGCGCGCGCGGCGGCGACGGCGTTGTTCGCCGCGCGCTTCGTGCCGCGTTTCGGCGCGGGGAGCGCCGGCGGCGGGTCCGGGGCGCGCTGCGCCAGAAATCGCTGCTCGAGCCAGCGGAAGATGTAGTCGACCAGCGACGACGACGACGGGATGCGAGGGTTGCCCGTCAGCCCGTTCGGCTCGAAGTGGACGCCGCGGAACTTGTCGACGAGGTTCTCCAGCGGCACGCCGTACTGCAGCGCGACGGAGGTGAGCATCGCGACGGCGTCCATCAGGCCGCGGATCGTCGAGCCCTCCTTCGAGATGTTCACGAAGATCTCGCCGGGCGCGCCCTCCTCGTACAGGCCCACAGTGATGTAGCCCTCCTGCTCGCCCACGCGGAACTTGTGTGTGATCGAGCGGCGCTCATCGGGAAGGTGGCGGCGATACGGCCGGCCGGCAGGGCGCGGCTCGGTCGACGTCTGCGGCGCCGGGTGCGCGCCGTCGGGCAGCAGCTCCGCGATGCCGAGGACGATCTCCGCGGCCGCCGCCTCCGCCTGCTCCGGGCCGCGCGCGATCGCATGGGAGAGCACCTGGTGCTCGCGCGAGCCGTCGCGATAGACGGTGATCCCCTTGCAGCCCTGTCGGTAGGCCTCCAGGTACGCCTGTTCGACGTCCTCCGGCGTAGCGTCGGCGCGGAAGTTGATCGTCTTGCTGACGGCGTTGTCGGTGTGGCGCTGGAAAGCGGCCTGCATCTTCACGTGCCACTCCGGGTCGATGTCGTGGGACGTGACGAAGACGCGCTTCGCCCAGTCCGGCACGTCGTCCCGGTCGGCGAGCCGGCCGCCCTCGGCGAGATGCGTCGCCAGCTCGTCGCTGTAGAACCCCGCGCCCGTGGCGATGGCGCGGAACGTGGCGTTCACTTCCGGGAGCCGCGTGATCTTCGACGGGTCCTTGCGGTCGAGGTAGTGCTGGCGCATGAAGGCGAGCGCGAACGCCGGCTCGATGCCGCCGGAACAGTCGGCGATGATGCTGAGCGTGCCGGTGGGGGCGATCGTCGTGCGGGTGGAGTTGCGGTATCGCGGACCGCCGCGCGACGTCGCCGGAGCCGGGGTCGTACGCGGAGCCGTGCCAGGCCGGGAAGACGTCGCGCTCCGCTGCGAGCGCGATCGATGCGCGGTCCGCGTGGTCCTGGATGAAGGCCATGACGCGGCCGCCGAGCTCCGTCGCCTCGTCGCTGTCGTAGGGGATACCGAGGCGGAAGAGCACGTCGGCCCAGCCCATGACACCGAGGCCGATCTTGCGCGTCTGCCTCGTCATCTCCTCGATAGGGGGTATCGGGTAGCGGTTCTGGTCGATGACGTCGTCGAGGAAGCGGACGCAGAGCGGGATGACGGCGGCGAGCGCGTCCCAGTCGATCTCCGCGTGCGGCTGCGGTGTGGCGCCGTTCCGGCGGCCGCGCGCGCGAGCGGGCTTCCGCTCGCCGGCGACGGCAACGAAGCGGGAGAGGTTGATCGAACCGAGGTTGCACGATTCGTACGGGAGCAGCGGCTGCTCGCCGCACGGGTTCGTCGCCTCGATGCGGCCAAGCTGGGGCGTTGGGTTGTCACGGTTGATGCGGTCGAGGAAGACGAGGCCCGGATCGCCGTTGCGCCAGGCATTCTCGACGATCTGGCGGAAGACGACGCGCGCACGCAGCTTGCCAGCCTTCGCGCGCGTGCGCGGATTGACCAGCGCATACTCCTCGTCGCGCTCGACGGCCTGCATGAAGCCTTCCGTCACGGCGACACTGATATTGAAGTTCTGCATCGCCGTCATATCGCCCTTGACGTTGATGAACGCCTCGATGTCGGGGTGGTCGACGGAGAGGATGGCCATGTTCGCGCCGCGACGCGTCCCGCCTTGTTTGATCGATTCGGTGGCGGCGTCGTAGACGCGCATGAAGGAGACGGGGCCGCTCGCCACGCCGCCGGTGCTGGCGACGATGTCGCCGGCGGGCCGCAGTCGGCTGAACGCGAACCCCGTGCCGCCGCCGCTCTGGTGGATGAGCGCCGCGTCCTTCAGCGTCTCGAAGATCCGCTCCATCGAGTCCTCGACCGGCAGCACGAAGCAGGCGGCGAGCTGCTGCATCGGCCGGCCGGCGTTGCCCAGCGTCGGCGAGTTCGGGAGGAAGCGCAGCGACGTCAGCAGGTCGAGAAACTGCGCCTCGAACGCGGAGACGGTCTTCGCGGCCTGCGCCGGCGCGACGTAGCGCGCCTCGGCCTCTGCCACGTTGCGGGCGACGCGGCGAAACAGCTGCTGCGGCGTCTCGGTGAGCTTGCCGTGCTCGTCCTTCGCGAGGTAGCGGCGCTCCAGCACGACGCGCGCGTTTTCTGAGAGC
This sequence comes from uncultured Chloroflexia bacterium, assembly GCA_963843685.1. Taxonomy (GTDB): domain Bacteria; phylum Chloroflexota; class Dehalococcoidia; order DSTF01; family JACRBR01; genus DASQHL01. The sequence goes on along the minus strand of CAWJLO010000020.1, from coordinate 73,577 downwards.
GCAGGAGTGCCGGTTGTGGTTTTCTGCCGCGCGGGCGGCGCCGGCCGAGAGGGAGTTGGCTTCTGCGTTGCGGCCGCCGTGCTTGCGCTCGGTCGAGGCCGAGACTGGCGACCTTTACCGGTGCGCGCGTTGCGCGAGCCCGCGGTCGACAGCCAGGCAGGCGGCTTCGGGCGTCCTTTCTCCGGCATGCGGCCATTCTAACAGAACGTCTGTGCGAATGGGATAGCTACGGAGGCGTGATCGTAGCGTCGCGATCGGCCAACATGCCCGCGACGCCAACCCAGAGAGCCGAGCAGAAGGGTGAACATGAACGCAGTTATCGCGAAGCTGACCGTGAAAGAGGGCATGGAGGACGAGTTCAAGGCCGCGGGCGCCGAGATGGTCGCAGCGGTGAGCGCGAACGAGGCCGGCCGGACGCTCCACTACACGCTGGCGCAGAACCCGAAGGCGCCGCAGGAGTTCTTCTTCCTCGAGTTGTATGCCGATGACGCGGCGGCTGCCGACCACACCAAGACGCCGCACATGGCCGCGTTCGGGGGCAAGATCGGTGGGCTGCTGGCGGGTAGGCCCGAGATCACGCGCCTCGAAGGCGTGGCGAAGGTCTGATCAGCTGAACTGACGCATCGCGCCGCGGTGCTCGTCCAGCGGCGCCGAGATGAGCTGGCACACCTGGCGCACATGCAGCAGGTCGTGCCAGGCGACGTGATGCACGACGTCAGCAGCCGACACCGCGCCGGCGACGGAGTGCTCGCCCGTGCGCTGTAGCGACTCCGGCTGCAGGTTACGGAGCCACGTCACGGCGCCAACGCGCTGCCGGGCGAACTCGTCGAGCAGCGCCTTTACGGACTTCGAGCGCAGCCCGGAACGCTCCAGCGTCGCCGCCTCGTCAATGTTGGGGATCGCAGGTTCGTCGCGCTCGACGATGATGCGCACGCGGTCGACGAGCGCGGGCCCGTTGATGGACAGCACGTGTGCGAGGACGTCGCGCGCCGACCAGCCCTCGTCCCCGGGCGCGATCGTCATCTGGTCCGGCAGCCCGGTGAGCAGCGATCGCATCGTCACGGGTGTTGCCGCGAGCACGTCCAGCGCCGCCGAGATCGTTGGCTCAGTCATGTGCGCGGCCTCACGCGAAGAAGACGGCGCTGTAGACGCTGTAGAGGTGCGCCAGCCCGTGCAGGATCGTCATCCGCACGAGCACGTCGCTCAACGCTACGTCCTTGTAGCCGGCGACGGTCACGCGTTTCTCGAGCGCGTCGTCGGTGGCGCTCGTTACCCACTCCACCGCGGCGCCGTAGGCCTGCGCGACCTCGTCGGCCAGTTCCGCGGGTGTCTTGCCGGTCCGTGCGCCTACGAGCCCGGCGTTCAATGTGTCGATTGTCGACGTGTCGAACAGATTCGCGCCATCGGGTGCGTTGATCGCCGCGGTGACCATCGGCACGACCAGGGTGCCGACGCCGGCGACGTGGGCGAGCGCCTCGACGCCCTTCCAACCGTCGAGGTCTACCGACAATGCCCACTGCTCCGGGGAGAGGCTGCCGGCGATGCGCCGGGCCTCCTGGATGAGGACCTCGAAACCGGCGGTGAGTTCTGCTTTCGTGGCCATGGCCCTCCCCGGTCAACGCGACGGCACGGGATTCTTAACGCGCTCCGATTGGCGGATTGTAGGCTCGGCAGGAGGCTGTGTACAGGCGCGGCGACTCGTTGCTGGCGTAATTCGCGCTTTGATATGATGCTGCGAACGTCGGGATGGCCATATGACATCGAGCAGCGTACTTGTCCTCAATCAGAACTACGAGCCACTGAACGTCTGCAACGCCCGCCGAGCGTTCATCCTCGTACATCGCGGCAAGGCCGAGATACTTGAGCACGGCCGCGGTCACCTGCGCTCGGCCACGACGATCTTCCCGCTGCCGTCCGTCATTCGCTTGATCTACCTGATCAAGCGCCCGCGACCGCAGATGCGTCTCTCCCGGCGCGAAGTCTTCAACCGCGATCGCCACATGTGCCAGTACTGCGGCCGCCACGGCCAGCGCGACCTGACGCTCGACCACGTCATGCCGCGGCACCGGGGCGGTCGGCACACGTGGGAGAACCTCGTGACGGCGTGCAAGTCCTGCAACCACCGCAAGGCCGGCCACACGCCGCAAGAGGCGAAGATGCAGTTGCTGCACGAGCCACGTCAGCCGCGCGTGAGCACCTACTACGTCGTGTACCCGTACCTCAATGCAGAGGAAGGTTGGCGTAAGTTCGTACCTGGCTGGGAGGTGGCGGCGGAGGGCTTCTCCTGACCGTCGCCTGCCGGAGCGAACGTCGCGAACCCGCCAGCGAGCGGGTCTTTCAATTCCCGCGCGAGCTCCGTTGGCTCAGAGCACGCTCATCGTGGCGCCGCCGTCGACGAGGATCGTCTGGCCGCTGATCTGGCGCGCCTGCGCCGAAGCAAGGAAGACGATGAGGGCCGCCACGTCCTCCGGCTCGCCGATGCGTCCGACGGGGATGCGGCGCGCGCGCTCGGCTCGTGCCTCGTCGAATGACGTGCCGGCCGCTTTCGCCTGTGCCTCGATCATCGGGCGGATACGGTCCGTCATCGTCGTCCCCGGCCCGACGTTGTTCACCGTGATGCCGAAGGGTCCCAACTCGCGCGAAAGCGTCTTCGCGAGACCAGTCGTGCCAAGGCGCACGCTGTTGGAGAGGATCAGCCCGTCGATCGGCTCCTTCACCGTCGTCGAGGTGATGTTGATGACGCGCGCCTGATCGGACTGCTTGAGGTAAGGCAGCGCCTCACGCACCGTCCAGACGACGCTCATGAAGTTCGTGTCGAAGGCTTTGCGCCACGTGTCGTCGTCGTGTTGCTCGAACGGCCCGAGCGGGGGGCCGCCGGCGTTGTTGACGAGGACGTCGATGCCGCCGAACTCCGCGACGGTGCGTGCTATCAGCCGCTTGATATCGGCCGGCGACGACATGTCACACGGCACGGCGAGGAGCTTGCCCCCGCCATTGCGCTTCTCGACGAGGGCGCGGAGCGTCTCTGCCCACTGCGTCAGTGCCTGTTCACCCCTCGCCGCCATCACGACGCGGCACCCTTCGAGCCCCAGCGCCTTCGCCGTCGCGCGGCCGATACCCTGGCTCGCGCCGCCGACGATCGCCACGCGCCCGCGCAGTCCGAGATCCATATGCTCCTCCTCGCTAGCTACCGGTGATCAGGTGCTGCAGCGTTGCCGCTTCCGCCGTGGTGGCGGGACGAGGCCGGTCCTGCTGTTCGTCCAGCGTCACTGGAATTGCCTGGTAGGCGGTGACGCCTCGGCCCTTTGTCAGCGTGATCTTCAGGATCAGCGACACGCGCGGCTGGGGGATGCTTGCGAGGTCGATGTCGTCCAGATCGAAGATGAAGTTGCCGAGCCCCCACGCGACGAGTTGATCGCCCCGGCGCTCGATCGGCTGGACGACGTGGGCGTGGGCGCCGAGGTAGGCGTCGGCGCCCGCGTCCATCGCCGCCTGCGCGAGCGTCCGCTGCGTGGCGTTTGGCGTCGTGCCGTATTCGTCGCCGGCGTGGACGGCGACGATGACGAAGTCGGCGGCCTGGCGCGCGGCAGCGACGTCAGCCCGGATGGTGGCGCCGTCGCCGAGCGCCACGCCCGGCGTGTCCGCCCCGGCAGCCCAGGAGCGGATCGAGAATCCGCCGATCTCGTCGGGCGTCAGCACGTAGCCGAGGAAGGCGACGCGCAGCCCGCGCACGGTGACGATGACGGCGGTGTGCGCGTCCGCTGCCTCGGCGCCGGCGCCGACGTGCTGGACTCCGGCCGCGTCCAATGCGGCGATAGTGTCCGTGAGACCGATAGCGCCGTAGTCCATGATGTGGTTGTTGGCGAGTGTGACGACATTGATGTGACCGTCACTGAGCGCGGAAGCGAACTGGGGGGGCGTGCGGAGGGTGTAGCCCTTCGGCCAGGGGTCACCGCGGTCGGTCAGCGCACCCTCCAGGTTGCCGAAGCCGATATCTCCGTCGATATACGGCGCGACGAGCGCAAAGGGATACGCCGGACCCTGCGCCTGCATCCAGTCCACGACCTGCCGCGCGAGACTGATGTCGCCGACAGCGCTGATCGTGAGCGACTCGCCTGTCTGGTCCGGCGCGCTCGGTGTCGCGACCGCCGTGGGCGTGCTTGAAGCCGTCGCCGATGCGGATGGCGTGGCCGACGCGCTGGCGGGAGCGGGCTGTGTGACCGAAACCTCGGTCGGTGGCGCTTCCGGCGCGCCGGCCTTCGACGCGCACGCCGACGCCAGGAGGAGCATCGGGGCGAGGAGCAGCAGCATGATGCGGGTCACAGCGGCCGCTCCATCGTCACGGCGTCCACGCGGTAACCGCTACGCTCGAAGAACGCGCGCGCGTCGTGCCTGCCGGCGTCGACGGTCGTGCGAACGCGCGTCACGCCGCGAGCGGCGAGCGTGACCTGGGCGTGCGCGAGCAGCGCGGCGCCGATGCCTGATCTCGCGTGCGATCGCGCGACGGCGACGCGGTAGACGTAGCCGACCTCTTCGGCGCCGCGTCCCATGTCAGTTCCGAACCAGATCCAGCCTGCGACGGTGCCGTCGACGGTCGCCACGGTGACATGGTGGCCGCGGCCGATCGCTTCGGCCAGCGCGTGGCCGCGGGTGAGGGCGACGAGCGAACCCTCGCCACTCTCTTGCTCGATGCGGACGATCGCGTCGAAGTGATGCGGCTGCGCCTCACATAGCGCGAGAGCGAGGTCCATGCGGCGATTCTACCTCCCGCGTGCGGCCGGTCTTACGAGAAGGCGGTGACGCGAGCGGACAGGATGTTCGGGATGCGCAGGAGCGCCGCCACCTGCTCGGGCGAGATCGGGTCGTCGATGCCGACGGCCATCAGCGCACGGCCGCGCACTGCCGTGCGGCCGACGCGCATGAAGCTGATGTTGATGTCGTGCTCGCCCAGGAACGTGCCGACGGCGCCGATCATGCCGGGGCGGTCCTGGTTCTCGCACAGCAGCAACCAGCCGTCGCCGGGCGGAATGTCCACCCAGAAGTCGTTGATGGCGACGATGTGCGGGCCGTCGTGCGCGACGGTGCCGGTGACGTCGGTGTCGCCGCCGCTCGTGTGGATGTGCACACGCACGAGGTTCGCGTACACGTCCTCGGCCGGCCCCTTGCGCTCGGTGATCCGCATGCCGCGGCTCTCGGCGATCAGTCCGGCGTTGACGATCGTGACGTTCTCTTCACTGATCGGCGCCATCAGCCCCTTGATGACGGCGGCACGCAATGCCGTCGTGTCGTGCTGCGCGATCTCGCCGAGGTATTCGATCTCGATGTTGCCCATCTGTCCGGCGGCGAGCTGCGTAGCCAACCGGGCGGCCGTCTCCGCCACGGGGATGTACGGCGCGATGACGGTCATCGTCTCGGCGGCGATCATCGGCGCGTTCACGGCGTACTGCGCCGGCTCGCCGCGGAGGATGGCCAGCACCTGCGCGGCGACGTCAACGGCGACGCGCTCCTGGGCCTCCGTCGTTGAGGCGCCGAGGTGCGGCGTGACGATGATCTTGTCGTTGTGGAGTACGGCTGCGGCCATGTCGGGCGGCTCCTGCGGGAAGACGTCGATGGCCGCGCCGGCGATCTGGCCGGCGTCCACGGCGGCGACCAGCGCGTCGATGTCGATCAGGTCGCCCCGCGCGGTGTTAATCAGCCGCGCGGACGGGCGCATCATGGCCAGCTCCGCCGTGCCGATGAGATGGCGCGTCTGCGCTGTCAGCACGGTGTGCAACGACACGAAGTCGGCCCGTCCCAGGAGATCGTCAAGCGAGGACGCCAGCTCGACGCCGAGCACGGCGGCGCGATCCGCGGAGACGAAGGGGTCATTCGCAACGACCGTCATGTCGAGTCCCTTGCCGCGGCGCGCCACCTCTGAGCCCACCTGGCCCAGGCCGACGACGCCCAGCGTCTTGCCGCGCACCTCCACGCCGACGAACTTCGCGCGCTTCCATTCGCCGCCTTTCAGCGACGCGTTCGCTTCCGGGATGTGCCGGGCGAGGGCCAGCATGAGGCCGATCGCGTGCTCCGCGGCCGAGATCGTGTTGCCGAGCGGTGCGTTGACGACGATGACGCCACGCTCCGTTGCGGCGTTGAGGTCGATGTTGTCGACGCCGACGCCGGCGCGCCCGACGGCCTGGAGCAGCTTCCCCGCGGCGAACACTTCCGGCGTGACGCGCGTCTCGCTCCGCACGACGAGCGCGTGGTACGCGGGGATCGCCTCGATGAGCTGCTCCGGCGTCATGCCGGTGCGCACGTCGGCCTCCGCCTCCGTCCTGAGGATGTCGATGCCGTCCTGGGCGATGGGGTCAGCTACGAGGATCTTCTTCGCTGGGTTCATTGCGTCACAAGGGTATCGGGGCATCGCACTTCGGAGTAGGAACGGCACGATCGGCGCGGCGATGGTTCTGGAATGAAGAGAGCCACGCCGAAACGTGGCCCTCCAACGTTCGAGATCGTGACGCGGGCTAGCGCGCGGCCGCTCCGGCGGGCGCGTAGCCGACGCGCGGCAGCGCCAGTTTGAGCGCATCGAAGCACGCCGTCAGGTCCGCCTCCGTGACGAGGCCCAGGTGGCCGATGCGCCAGATCTTGCCGGTGAGCTCGCCCTGGCCGCCTGCGAGTACGGTGTTGTACTCGGTGCGCATCATCTTCGTCAGCGCGGCGCCATCAACGCCGTCCGGCACGCGCACGGCCGTGACCGTGTTCGAGGCGACGCGCTCGTCCGCCAGCAGCTTCAGCCCCAGCGCTTTCACGTTGTCGCGCGTGAACTGACCGAGGCGCGCGTGGCGGGCGTGGATGTTCGCGAGCCCTTCGTCCTCGAGCTTGCGGAGAGCGACGTCCATCGCGAAGTAGACGGAGACGGCGGGGGTCCACGGCGTCTGGCCCTTTTCGAGGTAGCTCTTCGCCTTGCCGTAATCGAAGTAGTAGCGCGGGATGCGCGCCTTCGCGACGGCGTCCCAGCCGCGCTTGCTGACCGAGACCATCGCCATCCCCGGCGGCACCATCCAGCCCTTCTGCGATCCGGTGAACACGACGTCCAGGTCCCAGGCATCGATCGGGAGCGGCACGGAGCCCAGACTGCTGATCGCGTCGACGAGGATGAGGATGTCGGGCCGAACCGAGCGGATCGCCTTCGCGATCGCGCCGAGGTCGTTCGTGACGCCGGTCGAGGTCTCGTTGTGCGTGACCATGACGGCCTTGAACGAGGCGTCCTTCTTCAGCGCTTCCGTCACTTTCTCAGGGTCGGCCGCGGTCCCCATCGGGAAGGAGATCTTCTCCACGTCGACGCCGTACGTCTTGCCGATATCGGCGAAACGGTCACCGAAGACGCCGATCGAGACGCAGAGCGCGCGGTCGCCGGGCGAGAGCGTGTTGACCACCGCGGCCTCGATGGCGCCCGTGCCGGCCGAGGTCAGCGTCAGGACGTCGTTCTCGGTCTCGAACATCTTCTTCAGGCTGGTCGTGATGCGGGCGATGATGTCCGCGAACTCGGGTCCGCGGTGGTTGATCATCTGCCGCGACATCGCCTGGAGGACGTCGTCGGGACAGGGGGTGGGGCCGGGGATGCGCAGGTTGACGGACACGGAAGGGCTCCTTTTTCGAGGGTCAGGTCGGTTTGTGCCTGCCCTCACACAGTGGGGTCAGCATAGGCGAGGGCCGCAGGCTGATCAAGGAATCATAGCCACGATCGATGGCGCGATAGACCGGGCGGCTACGAGCGTGTTTCGGAAAGGGCGGGTGTCGTGCGCGAGCTGGCGATCCGGTTGAAGGGGTAGTTGCTCATCACGTAGTTGCGAATGTAGGGGAGGGCGCCGCGCGCTCCGGAGGCGACGATCACCGTGAAGGCCGCGAAGACCGCCACGTTCAGTCCGGCCACGCCCCAGATGAACGGCGCGTCGACCCAGCGACCCGACCATGAGCTCGCCGAGGGCGCGATCACGAACATGTTGAGGAAGAGCGTCGCGGAGGCGGGTGCGTACAGCCAGAGCCAGCGCCGCTCGATCGCCGCCACGGGCAGCAGCAGCACCAGGAACGGGAACAGGTATCGCTCGTGTGTCGATATGGGGAGCATGTAGAAGGCGAACGCCATGTAGGCGCCGGCGATCAGTGCGCGCCGCAAGTCGGTGCGCGCCCACAGATACCCTCCGGCGATCGTGGCCGCGCCCAGCGACAGGAGCATCCCCAGCACGCGGTACGTCATGAACGGCAGGACGGCGACGGTGTCTCCGGGGGCGGCGTTGCCGAATCGATCGGCGAACCACCACGTGTTCCACGCGGACACCGACAGCCGGCCGTAGTCGGAGCCCATGAGCGCGCCGTAAGCGGTCGTCACGCGATGCAGGTCGCCGTGCAAGATCCAGGGCCCGAGCACGACGGCCGTCACGGCGACGCCGGCGGTCGCTCCTCGCAGGAAGCCGCGGGGTCCGCTCGTGCGGAGCGTCAGCACCAGCAGCACCGGAAGCAGCAGGACGGGCTGCGGCTTGATGAGGAAGCCGGCCGTCCAGACGGCCCACGCCCAGCCGGGACGGCCGCGAAAGGCCAGGAGCAGCGCCGCGAGCATCGCGACGCTGATCGACGCGTCCGTCTGGGCCCAGACCGCGCCGTCGTAGAGCACGGCCGGCTGGAACGCGATGACGGCCGCCGCCGTGAGCGCCAGGCGCCGCCTTCGGTGCTCCTCGGCGACGAGCGCTGAGGTCACGTGCCACGTTGCGATGATGAGCAGGACGTCGGCGAGCACCGACGGCGTCTTGACGAGGAGGTGCAGCCCCGGCCCCGGAGCGCCGTACGAGCCGCCGGCCCAGCCGTAGATGATCGAGAGGATCCACAGCACCCACTGGTAGCCGACGTAGTTGGTGCTGGTCGTCGTGAAGACGTTGAGGACGCCGTGCTCGTGGATCGCCTGCATCCAGGCGGTCCAGAAGTGCTCGTCCATCGACCCGCCGGGCAGGTAGGCGTGGTACGGCATCAGCGCGGCGCGCACGACGAGCCCCGCGGCCACGACGAGCGTCAGGCCGAGCCATGCGGGCCATGCGCGTTCCGGCACGCTCCGCGGTGGTGAGTCCAACTTGCTGACCCTCACTGATTCCCCTAGGAGTGTCGGCATCAGAACGCGCGCGGCGCAGGACGGGGGCGACCGAAACCTGAAGAGGCACGTCAGCCGACGTGCCTCTCGTTCGAGCGTTTTGTGAGCGGTGCTAGAGCGCTAGCAGGACCCTGTCAGACAGGGGATAACACCGTTAAACGCACCAGCCAGCGCGTCCCTGAAGACCACCAGCGCGATGCCAACGATGGCCACGCCGATGACGCCGACGATGAGGCTGTACTCGGCCAGTGTCTGGCCTTCCTCGTGCCGCGCCGCGGGGACGCTCTGCAGGGCAGCCAGGATCCGCAGAGCCAATCCTGTGAGCATGTGCTTTTCCCTTCGCAAACGGCCGGTGGCGGGTGTGAAGGAGGGGCGCCGCGGCGTCGCCGGGCGCCCCTCGTTCAACAGTAGGCCTGTTTGCCTTCTTCGGCTCTTAGCAGGAGCCGCTGAGGCACTTCGTGGCGCCGTTGAACGCCGACACGATCGCGCCACGGAACGCCACGACCGCCGCCACCACGACCGCAATGGCGATGACCGCCATGATGAGGCCGTACTCAGCCAGCGTCTGGCCTTCCTCGTCCGTCACCTTTGACTCGATGCCCTGGAGGGCGACGAGCACACGCAGAGCCAGTTCCTTCAGCATACCTTTTCCCCCTTTGTCGGAGCTTCGTTCCCCGGCGAGGGCGGCCAGGACCTGACATCAGCGACATCCCCTTTCTGGGGGACGGTGCCCGGCCCTCTAGTTCGGGCACCGGGCGTGGCCGTTTTCTGTTGCCACCCGCAGCCTTCAGGCTCCGGTTGGCGGCTGCGTCCACGCCGTCACCTAATTGGTCGGCCGGTCCTTACGGGCTCTGTAGGGGTTTCGCCTAGGAGTTTTAGAACTTCTTTTACAACTGCTGCCGAGGGCCTGATCCAGGCCATCGCGCAGGTTCACAACAGACGCAAAACGGCGTCGCCCGGGCACGTCAGCGGAGAAGTTCACGGAGAGCGGCGGGGCTTAAGGTGGTGGGCGATGCAGGACTCGAACCTGCGACCTTCTCGGTGTAAGCGAGACGCTCTAACCAGCTGAGCTAATCGCCCCCATGCGCCGTCATCCGAAGGCAGAGTCCGACGCTCAAGAATCGCTGCCAGACCTCATCGCCCCGGAGGCGCCGTGCATGCTATCGGCCGTCTCGAAAGGCGGTCAAGATGCGTTCGGACCCCCGCATTGACCGGCGCTCGTCCCGTCCCTACACTCGAACCCCCGAACGAGGCGCTACCCGCCGCGCGATAGACGAGGACGAATCGGAGGCAGGACGATGGACAAGCAGACGACGCTGAACGAGGTCGAGTCCGGGTTTCGCGAACTGCTCGCGACGGTGCAGGGGCTCGACGAGCGGGCGATGAGCGTGCGCTTCTACGGCAGCTGGAACGCCAAGGACATCGTCGCGCACATCGCCGGCTGGCAGCACACGATGACGGGCGCGCTCGAGCGGATGGGACGCGGCGAGCGGCCGACGCCGGAGGGCGTCGACTACAGCGACGCCGATGCCTGGAACGCGAAGTTCGCCTCGGCGATGGCAGGACAGAATGCATCAACGGTAGTCGCCGACCTGCAGCAGTCGTTCGCCAACTACCTCCGGGCGGCCAAAGCGCTGCCGGACGACCGCTTCGGCGAGGGGAAGACCGTCAACAAGCTGCTGGAGGCCAGCGGCTCAGGCCACTACAAGGAGCACCTGCCCGCGCTCAAGGAGTTCGCAGCGAAGGCGAAGGCGGCGTAGGGCCTGGCCCCGCGGCGCAAGCCGCGTCTTTACAGACGCGTTTCGCCACGTCGGGGGCTCCGATACACTCGCGGGGTGATCAAGAAGGTCCATCACGTCGGCGTCGTGGTGCGCGACATGGAGCAGGCGATGCGGTTCTACCGCGACGTCCTGGGCCTGCACGTCCACAAGACGCAGACGATACGCGAACAGGGCGTCGAGGCGGCGCTGCTCACGCTCGGCAACAGCGAGATCGAGCTGCTGGAGCCCATCGTCGAGGACACCGGCATCAAGCGCTTTCTGGACCGCAAGGGCGAGGGCCTGCACCACGTCTGCTTTGAGGTCGACGACGTCGAGCGGGACCTGACGGCGCTGAAGGCGCGTGGCACCGAGATGATCGACCAGGTGACGCGGATCGGCATCGCCGGGCGCATCTGCTTCCTGCATCCGACGGCGATGGCGGGGACGCTCGTCGAGCTGTGCCAGCCGCTCGAGGAAGAGGCACCGGCCGCGGAGAGCGGCGCATGAGTGACCTGACGCTGGACCACGTGGTGATCGCCGTGCAGGACCTGGAGGCGGCGACGGCCGACTACAGCGCGCTGTTCGGGCGGCGGCCTTCATGGCGAGGCGAGCATCCGAGCTACGGCACGCGTAACACCCTCTTCCGCATCGACAACACGTACGTGGAGCTGCTGAGCCTCGGTTCGGGCAAGGGTGACGCGAAGTGGGCCGGCGAGCTGGCGCGCTTCTTCGACGTGCAGGGCGAGGGCGTGTACGCGCTGGCGCTGGGCACGACGGACGTCGATGCGACGGTGCGCGCGGCGCGTGTGCGCGGGCTGGAGGCACTGGACCCCGCCGACGGTGATGGGATCGACGTCGACACGGGTGCGCACCGCGAGTGGCGCAACGCGCGCGTGCCGCTGAAGTCCAGCAACGGCGCGCGCATCTTCTTCATCCAGCACAAGTCTCCGGCCGATGCGCTGCCGCCGGCCGAGGTGACTGCCGAAGGCGGCGCGTTCGTGAAGCGGATGGACCACGCGGTGGTGCTGAGCGCCGACATGGAGGCGTCGCGGCGCCTGTGGGGCGACGTGCTGGAGGCGCGGCTGGCGCTGGATCGCACGTTCCCGGAGCGCAACACGCGCATCCTCTTCTTCCGGCTCGCCGACATCACGGTGGAGATCAGCGGCGGCGCGATGCAGACGAAAGAGGGCCTCGGCAAGCCCGACCGCATGTGGGGCATGGCCTGGGGCGTCGACAACCTGCAGGCGACGTGCGATCGGCTGAACGAGGCCGGCATCGAGACGTCGGGGCCGCGGCCGGGGATCAAGCCGGGCACGCTCGTCGCGACGGCGAAGGGGCCGCGCACGCACGGCGTGGCGACGCTGCTCATCGAACACACGCCGGAGTCGTTCAAACCTGAGTCGCGGGCGCCGCACGGCATGGCGTTCGACAACGCGCCGGAGCAGCGCGCGTTCAACGCGATGGGGCTCGACCACGTGGTGATTTCGACCCCGGACCTGGCGACGACGGTGGGGACGTGGGCGGGGACGCTGGGCCTCCGGCTGGACGAGACGCTGGAGCCGGAGGGCACGCACTTCCGGATAGCGAAGCTGCCGGCTGGCAACGCGTTCATCGAGCTGATCCAGCCGCTGACGGAGGACCACCGCATCGCCCAGACGATGGCCGAGCGCGGCCCCGGCATGTTCTCGATCTCGATCCAGGTGGACGACATCGACGCGGCGGTGCGCGACCTGCGCGCGAAGGGCGTGGTGGTGTCGGACGTGGAGCCGGGCCTGTTCGCGGGGACGCGGATCGCGCGGGTGAACAAGTTCAGCGCCAACGGCGTGTCGATCCAGCTGATTCAGCGAAGCTAACCGTACCGAGCGGATGATGGTCTTCGACCGCCAGCGTTGACAGCGGCGTTTCGCCAATTGCCGATCATCGTTATGATCCCCCCGCTATGGCTGACGACAAGATCCGCGTGCTGATTGCGAAGCCGGGGCTGGACGGGCACGACCGTGGGGCGAAGGTCGTCGCGCGGGCGCTGCGGGACGCCGGGATGGAGGTCATCTACACGGGCATCCGCCAGACGCCCGAGATGATCGCCGAGGCGGCGCTGCAGGAGGACGTCGACGTCATCGGGCTGAGCATCCTCTCCGGCGCGCACATGGAGCTGTTCCCGCGCGTGGTGAAGGCGCTGCGCGACCGCGAGATCAACCCCGACGAGGTGCTGCTGTTCGCCGGCGGCATCATCCCCGACGCCGACATCGAGCCGCTGAAGCAGACGGGGTTCCAGGCGATCTTCGGGCCGGGGACGTCCACCGAAGACATCATCAAGTACGTGCGCGACTGGGCCTCCCGGCGTCCGGCGCGCGCCGTCTAACCCATGCCGACCGTCGAGGAGCTGGTCGACCGGTTGCTGGCCGGCAACCGCCGCGCGCTGTCACGCCTGCTCACGCTGATCGAAAACGACGCGCCGGAGGGGCGGCGGGCGCTGCGCCTGCTGTACCCGAAGTCCGGCCGCGCGCACACCATCGGTCTCACGGGGTCCGCCGGCTCCGGCAAGAGCACGCTCTCCGGCGCGATCGCGCGGGAGACGCGGCGCCGCGGTCACACGCTGGGCATCGTCGCCATCGACCCGACGTCGCCGTTCAGCCAGGGCGCCATCCTCGGCGACCGCATCCGCATGCAGGACCTGACGTCGGACCCGGAGGTGTTCCTCCGCAGCATGGCGACGCGCGGCAACATGGGAGGCCTCGCGCCGTCGACGGCGGGCGTCGTGACGGCGCTCGACGCGTTCGGCAAGGACGCCGTGCTCGTCGAGACGGTGGGGGCGGGGCAGGACGAGGTGGAGGTGGCGGCGATGGCGGACACGACGGTGGTGGTGCTGACGCCGGGGGCGGGGGACGACGTGCAGGCGATGAAGGCGGGGATCATGGAGATCGCCGACGTGCTGGTGGTGAACAAGAGCGACCTGCCGAACGCGGACCTGCTGGCGCGGCAGCTCGCGGCGATCGTCGACGCGGCGCCTTCGGCGTCGTCGGCGCGGCGGACGCCGATCGTGAAGACGGCGGGCGCGCTGAACGAGGGCATCGACAAGCTGCTCGACGAGATCGACGCGCACCGGGCGTACATCCAGTCGGCGGGCGTGCAGGAGGAGCACCGGCGGCGCGGGCGCGGCACCAGGTGCTGGCGCTGGCGCGGCAGCGGATGATCGACCGGCTGGTGGCGCAGCACACGGACGGCCGGCTGGCGGAGCTGGTGGAGAAGGTGGCGATGCGGGAGTTGGACCCGCATTCGGCGGCGGATCTGCTGATTGGGGCGGACGCCTGAGACCCTCTTTCGGGAAATAAGAACATCCGTACGGCAGTCATAGTCGTTGTCTCTGCTACACTAGGTGCGGAGGGCTAACGCATGCCGTTCGAAGAATTCAGGCAACGGGGCGGCCGCGCGAGGTTTGGTTTCCCTGTCATCACCGTGATGCGATCCGGATCCGTGGGTCTCAACAAGATGGCGTACGAGCGCCTAGGATCTCCGACCCATGTGATTCTGGCGTATGACAGGGAGAAGCACAGGATCGGTGTGCGAGCGTGCGATGCGTCTGAGGACGCCGCACATCCAGTGCGGTCTGTGGCGACAGGGGCGTCGTGGATCATCACAGCGCGCTCGTTCCTACGCTATTATGACGTTGATACGAGCGCGACAGCCCGCTATAAGGGTGAGTGGAATGAGCCGTATCTCGTTGCCGACTTGGAGGCGCCGATCCACACCGAGAAGCGACGGCTCCACTCATCTACTCCACTCATCTAAGGAGGAGGTGATCCGATGTGAACCGGCAGGAAGCATAACGGGAGCACCAGCCGTAGCTGATACTCCCGTTTAACGCGCACCGTCTCGGTTCGTCGCTCTGACTGTTGAGAGCGAGGGCGACTACCCGAGGCTCTGAATCAGTGCTGGCGGCACGCGTCCTTTGCCATTTTAACATGGCAATGCGTTGGTGCGACGCGCGATGGGACGCTCGCTGGCTTTCCTCATCTGATGAGGCAAGGAGTGTTGAACGTGGCAGAGCGCATCGAGATCAAATGCGTGAACAAGGCAGATCGATACAACCCATACGAGCGCATCGAGTACGTGGGCGGTATCAATCCAGGTGGAGCGCGATGGCGATTGTCCCAGCAGCAAGCCATCGAAGGCTCCGAGTCCGGGCGCTGGTCGTTCTACGTGGTCGGACGTGCCGGAGTCCCGGTCGATGTCATCGTCGAGAAGAGTGCGGCTGGTCACAAGTACCTGACTACTAAGCCGGACGGCGTGACGCAGAACAACCTGCTCAGCCTGCCCGAGTGTCCGCGGTGAGCACGATGGTGGAGGGGGAGGGGAAGCTCCTTCCCCCTCCGAACCTCAGCGAGGAGGTACGGGATGACAGTCCACGCACGCATTACCGTCGTGACGCTTGGCGCGCACGACATGGCGGCGATGCGGGCGTTCTATCGCGGGCTGGGGTGGCCGGAGAAGGAGTCGAGCAGCGACGAGTTCGCGACGTTCCTGACGGGCGGCGCGATCCTCGCGCTGTTCCCGTACGAGAACCTGGCGGAGGACGGACGCGTGCCGGCGCCGCCGCGCTCGACGGCGTTTCGCGGCGTGACGCTGGCCATCAACGTCGAGCGGGCGGAGCTGGTGGACGCGACCATCGCCGAGTTGCGGGCCGCGGGCGCGCGGATCACGAAGGAGCCCGAGGACGCGTTCTGGGGTGGGCGTTCGGCGTACTTCGCCGACCCGGAGGGCAACCTGTGGGAGGTCGTGTGGGCGCCGGACACGTTCGACGAGGACGGACGGTTCGTCTGGAAGTAGCGCCGGGCGTAGGATCGAAGCGGAGGTGAGCCATGCCCACGTTTGACTCAGCCGGTGTGCCCATTAACTACGTTGTGGAAGGCAGCGGGCCGGACATCGTGCTGGTGCACGGGTTCGCGAGCAGCCTCGAGGGGAACTGGCGGCGGCCGGGGATCTTCGATGCGCTGGTGAAGTCGGGGCGGCGCGTTGTGGCGCTCGACTGCCGCGGCCACGGACAGAGCGGCAAGCCGCACGACCCGCAGGCGTACGCCGACAACGCGATGGCGAAGGACGTGCTCGCGCTCATGGACCACCTGGGCATCGAGACGGCGGACCTGATGGGGTACTCGATGGGCGGGATCATCTCGGCGACGCTGCTGACGACGCGGCCGGAGCGCTTCCGCAGCGTGATCCTCGCCGGCATCGGCGACGCGATCGCGACCGGCGGCCCGCCGCGGGAGCGGGGCGAAGCGATCGCGCGGGCGATGGAGAGCGACGACGGCGGGAAGTCGGAGAACGAGACGGCGCGCGGCTTTCGCATCTTCGCCGAGCGGTCGGGCAACGACCTCGGGGCCCTGGCGGCGATGCAGAAGACGCCGCGGCGGCACTCGTACGACCCGGCGGCGTTCGGCAGGGTGACGCTGCCGGTGCTGGTGTTGATCGGCGAGGGCGACACGCTGGCGGGGCCGGCCGACAAGCTGGCGGCGGCGATCCCGGGCGCGAAGTTCGTGAAGGTGCCGGGCGACCACCTGACGGCGGTCGGGCGGAAGCTGGCGGAGGCGGCGGTGGAGTTCCTGGCGGAGGTTTCTCCCGTCCCGGCGTAGGGCGAGGTTCCGTTCGTACAATCGCGGTGCGCCCGGTCGCTCTACGATCCCGGTGGAGGTGAGCGCATGACATCGTCGGACGACGTGCAGGAGCGGATCACAGGGTTCTGGAGCACGATCGCGTCGCAGTACGAGGCGCACGGCGGCAACGTGCCGGCGATGCAGATGCGTTCGACCGAGCCGATCGTGGCCATGTTCGAGGCGGCGGGATTTACGGACGTCACGGTGGGCGCCCTGGCGAAGGTGCATGCGCTGGCGGAGGATCCGCCGGGCACGGAGCCGTGGTACGTGGTCGTCGGGCGGCGTCCGGACCGGTGATGTCGCCAGCAGAGCAGGTCACCGGCATTCGGCGGCTCGGCGATGAGCTGGACGAGCTGATCGGCGGTCTGTCCGACCGGGAGATGCGCGAGCGGCCCGCGGACGACGCGTGGTCGATCGTGGAGATCGTCGGCCATCTGCGCGATGGCGCCGAGATCGAGCATGCCCGCATCCTGCGGCTGCTGGACGAGGACGAGCCGTACCTGCCGGGCTACGACGAACGCGCGCTGGTGGCCGAGGCCGGCTACGCAGACGCGGACATCGCCGTGCTGTTGAGCGAGGTGCGGGAGGCGTGGGAGCGCGTGGCGGTGCTGCTGGAGGGGCTACCGGACGCTGGATGGCGGAGGCCGGGGCGGCATCCGGTGCGTGGCGACGTGACCGTCGCGACCAGGGCGCAGCGGCAGAACGAACACCCGCGCGAGCACTTCGAGCAGATCCGGGAGACCCGCGAGGCGATACGCGCTCCACGATAGCCTCGACCTATCGCGCCGTCCCGAGATTCCTCCCGCGCCGGGAACCTTTTCGGTGCCGCCGCCGTCTCATCCATAACCGCGGATGTTGTAGACGAAGGTGAGAGCGATGAGACTCGACATAACGGTGACGGCCGCACTCGCGGCCGTTGCGATTGGTGCGGCGGCGTGCGGCGGCGCGTCGGGGGGCAGGGCGACATCCACC
Organism: uncultured Chloroflexia bacterium; assembly: GCA_963843685.1. Taxonomy (GTDB): domain Bacteria; phylum Chloroflexota; class Dehalococcoidia; order DSTF01; family JACRBR01; genus DASQHL01. Next base: position 56,073 of record CAWJLO010000020.1, on the reverse strand, counting down.
GCTGCGCCCAGCGCGACCGTGGCTGCGCCGACTGCGACCGTCGTGGCGTCGACGGTGTCACCGCCGACCGTGACGGTGGACCCCCCGGCTACGCGGGTAGCGGTACCGCCGGCGACGGCCGTGGCCACTGAACCGGAACTCACGCCACCCACGCCGGGGCCGACAGTCGAAACGCTCGCGTCGCCGGATACGGTGACGCTCGACGACGACGGTGCAACGGTGACGATGCACGTGGGCGAGCGGTTCGTGCTGAGTCTGGGGGACGATATCTACGACTGGAACGTCGAAGTCACTAACGACAGCGTGGTGGGCCGTGTGGTCAACATCACCGTCGTGCGCGGCGCGCAGGGCGTGTACGAGGCGCGCGCCGCGGGCGAGATCACGCTGACGGCGACCGGCGACCCGCAGTGCCGCAGTGCGACGCCAGCGTGCGAACTGCCGTCGCGCGTATTCCACATCCAGGTCGTGGTGTCCTAGAGCGGACTAGCCGCTGTAGTTCCAGCCCGTATAGGTCGACGTCAGCGGCTCCGCCTCGCGCGTGTGCTGGGCCTCCATCACGCGGCCGATGGCAAGGACGTGGTCGCCCGTGTCGATGAGCTGGTCCACTTCGCACTCGATCCAGGCCATCGCGTCGCCGAGCATGGGACAGCCGCGCGCGCTCAGCGTGTGCGCCACGTTGTCCAGCTTGTGGTGGATGCGGGCGGGGTTCTCGGCTCGCCCGGCGATCTTCGCCTCGTAGTAGGGCTGCGCGAACTTGGAGGCCAGCGCCATGCCTGGGTCGGTCTGGGGCAGCAGGTTGACGCTGAAGACACCCGTCGTCTTGATGTTCTGCAGCGTCCGCGCGTCCCGCTCGAGGGCGACGGCGAGCAGCCGCGGCGAGAACGAGACCTGCATCAACCAGTCGGCCATCATGCCGTCCGCGTCGCCCTGGCCGTCGGAGGAACCGACGACATAGAGCCCGTACGGCATGAGGTCCATCACTTCTTCAATCTTCGTGGTCGTGGCCATGGGAATCCCCCTCTTTCCGGTTCTATCGCTCCTTCCTGCACGATAGCCGCGGACGTGGGGTCCCGGGGACGGCCGATCGTCCCGTTCATGGCGTGCGTTCGGCCTGCCGTGCGGCGCGTGGTCGCGAGCGTGTAGATTCGGGCCGGGTGGACCGGGTCATCGGTCGAGGATGAGCGACGCCTCATCGGCCGCGGGCCGCGGCTTCGGCGCCATGCCTTCGGCCGGGTAGCCCAGCACGACGAACGCCTGCGCGACGAAGTCGTCGGGCAGGTCGAGCGCGGCGCGCACGGCCTCTGGCGCGAAGAGCGGCGCGGAGATCCAGTAGGAGGCGAGGCCGAGCGCGTGGGCGGCGAGCATGAGGTTCTGCATGCCGGCGCCCGCCGACTGTTGCGCCATCGCCCACTCGTTGCGGGCCCGGCGCTCGTCGGGCCAGTCCCGCAGCCCTTCGTGTGTCAGGCATGAGACGATCAGCACAGGCGCCGACGTGATCTGGCGTCGAGACTTCGCCAGCAGCTTCTCGATCAGCGCTGCCGGGTGGCCGTCGCGCTCGAGGTCCGCGCGCCACGCGGCGCCCATCGCCGCGGCGAGGGCTTCGCGCCGTTCGCTAGAGACCACGACGTAGCGCCACGGCCGCGTGTGATGCGGTGCCGGTGCAAGGATCGCCATGCGCAGCGCCTCATCGATCAGATCGCGTGCGACCGCGCGGGTGGAGAGCTGGCGCAGCGAGCGGCGCGTGCGGATTGCTTCGAGCGCGTCCATCAACGGCGGGCCAGCCCGGCGCGGGCGTCGAGCCAGCCGGCGGTGGCAGCGCCGAGCGGCAGTGACGCCATCTCGTCGAGATCCTCGGGCGCATCGACGTCGAAGGCGAGGCGGGGGAGGTCCATCTCCACGATCTCGATGCCGGCGGCCTCTGCGGCGGAACGGTGCGCGTCCGCGCTGTTCCGGCCGTAGCTCGGGGCGATCGCTTCCGGTGGTCGGAGGGCCAGCGCGTTCGTGCCGTTGTCGCGCGAGCGGACGAGGACGACGCGCGGCGTTTCCGTCGCCGCAAGCGCCTCGACGACCGCGCACACGTCGTCAGCGCGGACGAGCGGCACGTCGGCGGGCAGGATGACCAGCTCGCTGACGGCGACGCGCCGGCCGAGGTAGCGCTGGGCGAAGGTGAGGCCGGGGTTCAGGCCACCGCCGAGGGTCGCGGGCTCCACCAGCGGCTTCGCGCCGTGGTCACGGGCGTGCCAGCAGACCTCGCTGTCGCTGCTGACGACGGCGACGACGTCGAACACGCCGCTCTGCGTGCAGGCTTCGAGCACGTCGGTGAGCATCGCGAGCGCGAGCTCCGCCCGGGCGGCGCGGTCGAGCACGTCGGCGAGGCGCATCTTGGCCTGTGACAGCTCCTTCATGGGGATGAGTGCGGCGCGCATGCCCGTCATTCAACCGCGCCGAGCACCACTTCGGCCAGCGCGCGCTTCTCGGCGGGGCCGCGCATGATGGTCTGGGCGATGACCGCGCGCACACCGGCGGCCTCGACCGCCGGGGCGAGATCGCGGTCCTCTTCGTCGATGACGAGGACGTCGAGGAAGTCCCGATAGGCCTCCGCGACGCCGGCGGCGGTGGGTGTCATGCCGAGCGACGCCATCATGCGGTCAGCCGGGCCCTTGATCGTCTTGCCGCCGACGATGGGGCTCACCCCGACGACCTTCGCCGCGGTCTGGCGCAGCGCGTCGCGCACGCCGGCGACGGCCAGGATGGGGCCGATGCTCACGACGGGGTTGCTCGGGGCGACCGCAACGAGATCGGCGTTGAGTATCGCGTCGATCACACCAGGTGCCGGGCGCGCCTTGTCGATGCCGTCGAAGCGGACCGCGCGCACTTCGTCCTCGGTGCGGCGCTTCACGAAGTACTCCTGGAACGCGAGCGTGCCGGCGTCGGTGTCAACGAGCGTGCGGATGCGGTCGTCGGAGACGGGGAGCAGCGTGAGCTCGAGGCCGAACGCCGACACGATGCTGCGCGTCGCCTCCGAGAGCGTGGCGCCCTCACGGAGAAGGCGCGTGCGGTGTGCGTGCGTGGCCATGTCGCGATCGCCGAGGTTGAACCACGTCTCGTAGCCGAAGCGCTTGAGCGCGTCGAGGGCGTGGAACGTCTCGCCGGTGAGTCCCCAGCCCTTCTCGGCGTCGACGGCGCCGGCAAGCGTGTAGATGACGATGTCGATGTCCGGCGAGACGCGCAGCCCGAAGAAATCCTCGTCGTCGCCGGTGTTGGAGATGACGGTGACATCGCGCTGTGGCACGACCTGTACGAGTCCTTCGAGGAAGCGCGCGGCGCCGACGCCGCCGGCGAGGACGGTGAGGTTCATCGCTTCAGCAGCTCGGGATTAGCTCGCGCGGGGTGTGGGGTGTGGGCGCTAGCGATCAAGCCAGAGCTCGATAGCTTCCGTGATGTGCTCGCGAGCCTGGTCCTTGGTCGAACCCCACGAATGGCAGCCTCTGAGCGCGGGGCACCAGACGTGAAATCCGTCCTCGTCGGGCTCCATCAGGATCCCAAACTCTTCCACCAGGTCGCGTGTAGTCATGATGGCAGTATAGCCATGGCTCAGACCGCCAGGTGGGCGATGGTGACGCCTTCGCCGCCTTCTTCGAGACGGGCCTCCTCGTACGACTTCACGAGCGGGTGCTTGGAGAGGAGGTCGCGCACCTGCCGCCGTAGCACACCCGTGCCCTTGCCGTGGATGATGCGCGCCCACGGCAGGCCGGCGCGGAACGCCTCGTCGAGGTACTGCTCGACGGTCGGGATCGCCTCGTCGATCGTCTGTCCGCGCACCTCGATCTCGGGCGGGACGGCGCGCGCCGGTGTGACGTTGGTCATGACGGCGCCGTGCGCTTTCGAGGGCGCGGGGCGCTGTACGCGCTCGACCTGCGTCAGCTTGACGCGGCTGTGCAGCGGGCCGAGGCGCAGCTCGACCTCCCCCTTCGCGTCGGGCGGACCGAGAGCCTCGCCGAAACGGTCCATGCCGCGGAGCCAGACGAGGTCGCCCTCCTGGATCGACGACGGCGGCGGGCCCGCGGGAACGCGCGCCTTCGTGGGCTCGCGGCGGCGGCGCTCCGGCCGCGGCTGCGCGGCCCTCTCGGCGAGTTTCTTCGCGGCATCGATCGCCGCCTGCAGCTTGGCGTTGGCGGCGGCGACCTTCTGCCGCTCGGCCTCCTGCTCCGCCTCGGCGAGCAGCTTGCGCGCGCGCTCAACCTCCGCGTCGAGTTCGTCGCGCGCTTTCTCGATCAGACGAGCGCGCTCTTCGTCGGCCGCGTCGAGCCTGTCGGCGAGTTTGTCGCGGATCTCCTCGGCCTCGCGGCGTGCCACCTCCTCCGAGCGGCGGGCCGAGGCGGCGGACTCGCGCTCGCGGCGGATGTCGGAGAGCATCTCCTCGACGTGCAGTTGCTCCGGCCCGATCGAGGCGCGCGCTTCGTCGATCAGCTCGCGCGGCATGCCGAGACGGGTCGCGATCTCCAGGGCGTTGCTGCGACCAGGGAGGCCGATCGAGAGATGGTACGTCGGCGACAGCGTCTCCAGGTTGAATTCGACCGAGGCGTTGGTGACGGCGGGCGTGGAGTGGGCGAACGCCTTCAACTCGCCGTGGTGCGTCGTGGCGATAGTCAGCGCGCCGGAGTCGAGCAGCTTGAGCAGGATCGCGCGGGCGAGCGCGGCGCCCTCCGTCGGGTCTGTGCCGGCCGCCAGCTCGTCGAGCAAGACGAGGCTCCGGTCGTCGGCCGCGGCGACGATGCGGATAATGTTCGTGATGTGGCTGCTGAAGGTGGAGAGCGACTGCTCGATGCTCTGCTCGTCGCCGATGTCGGCGAAGACGCCGGTGAGGACGGGGATCTTGCTGCCGCGGTCGGCGGGCACGGGCAGTCCGGCCTGCGCCATCAGCGCCAGCAGGCCGGCGGTCTTCAGCGCGACGGTCTTGCCGCCGGTGTTGGGGCCGGTGATTAGCAGCACGCGGTAGTTGCCGCCGACCGTGATCGTCGTCGGGATGACGGGCGCGCGCAGGAGCGGGTGGCGCGCGAGCAGCAGGTGGAGCTGCGCAGGGGCCTCGACGATCCAGGGCTGCTCCTCACCTTCGTACGGCAGCTCCGGCGCGCCGATCTCGTCGCCGAATCGCACCTTCGCCAGCGCGAGATCGATGCGGGCGAGCGCAATCACGTTCCAGTCGATCGCCTCGGCCTGCGCGCCGACCTCCGAGCTGAGGGCGCGGAGCACGCGCTCGACTTCGCGCTCCTCTTCGAGCTGCGCCTCGCGCCAGCGGTTGCCCATCTCGACGACGGGCAGCGGTTCCATCCACACGGTTGCGCCGCTGCCCGACGTGTCGTGGACGATGCCCTTGAGCTGGCCGCGCATGTCGGCTTTCACGGGGATGACGTAGCGGCCATCGCGCAGGGTGATGATGGCCTCCTGGGCGATGCCGCGGCCGAACGCGGATGTGAGGATCTCCTGCAGGCGTTGGTAGAGGCGGTCGTGGAGCGTGCGCACCTCGCGGCGGACAGCGCCGAGCGCGGGCGACGCCTGGTCGGTGACCTCGCCACGCTGGTTGATGCTCCTGTTGATCTCTTCGATCGTCCGCACCATCGGCTCGATGAGGTCGACGATCTCGCCCATCAGCGGCAGCGCTTCGAGCCGGGAGATCGAGGTCTTGAGGTCGCGGCCGCATTCGAGCGTCGATGCGATCTCCAGAAGTTCGTTAGGGTCGAGGATGCCGCCGCGAGCCGCCTTCTCGGCGAGCGGACGCACGTCGTGCGCGCCGCCGAGCCCGGTGCGCGGCTTCATCTGGACGAGGCGGCGTGCCTCCGCGGTCTCGCGCTGCCGGCGGATGACCTCGCGGATGTCCGTCGATGGCTCCAGGGCGAGCGCCAGCTCACGCCCCGCCGAGAACGAGGTGTGGCGGGCGAGCTTCGCCAGGATCTTGTCGAACTCCAGCGTCCGCGAGTGCGTGGGCGTCCATGCCGGAAGTGTATCGGTCTGGAGCTTGACCGCGTTCGGTTGAGTCAGGCGGCGCGGGCGGGTTCGGGTAGTGTCCCTCGATTCGCGGCCAAGCTGCGTGCGATCGCGCGGGTCGCACGCATCCCGCGGAAGAGCACGGGCGACCGTCGCGAGGACGGCGTAGATGCCGAAGTTACGTTGAGCGTGCCATGTCTGGCTGGGCTGGCTCCCGAGGCGCGAGGATGAGCCAGGCGACAGCGGCGGCTGCAGCGACGGCCGAACGCTCGAAACCCCGCGCGGCAGCATGCGAGCGCCACGGCTCCTGGCGCGAGCAGCACGGTGTCCTGCAGGTAAAAGTGCCCGTCGATGAGCATGGCGGCCAGTGCGATCGACGCCCAGTCGCGGGCCATCGACTCACGGCCCGCGCCGGATCGTAGTGCCTGTGGCGGCACCGGCACGACCATTCCCGTGCAGGCGAGCGTCAGCGCGCTCAGCAGCATCGCCGGCGTCGTCATCGTGCCCGGCAGATACGGGCTGATCGACGCGGCAAGGATGCCGTTCCAGCCGTACATGTTCCCGTCGGCGGCCAGTTGGCGCTCGCGCATGTAGTCCGGGTACCGCGCGGCCTCGCTCAGCGCCCGTGATCGCGACGGAGGCAACGACCGCGGCCAGCGCCAGAGGCGCACACGCGTCGCCAGCGTCGCCGGGCGGCGCTTGAGCACGAAGATAGACCCCGATCGGCACGCAGTCAGCTCCGGGCTTGATCAACAGGACGGCGAGCGCGGCGCCGGCGGCGCGGTCCAGCGGCCAGTCCCGCAACAGGAGGAACGCGCCGCACCACGCCGTGACCAAGATCAGCGAACACTGTCCTAGCCGCAGGGCGAACGTGACCGGATAGAACGTGACGAGCGCCATGACGATCAGGACGCGAGCCAGCGCCGCTCGAGCGGGTCGGCGATCTCCCAGATCAGCCGGCAGGAGACAGCCAGCAGGCCGAGGTTCAAGAGCGTCCAGAGCTGGAACGCGCGCGCGAAGGAGAGGGACGAGAACGGCGCGAACAGCAGCGCGAAGAACGCGGGGTTGAAGAAGTTCAGCGTCGCGGCGTGGCGCGCCGGCAGCGTTCCTTGCTCGGCGCCGAACGCCGAGCGGGCGTAGCAGGAGCTGTCCGTCTCCGGAAGCGACGAGGTGCCCGGCCGTATAAAAGACGCTGAAGTCCTCCGGCATCCCACCAGAGGTCACGCCGTCCGAAAAACGCGGCGATCGGCTGCGCCCACCACATGGCGACCAGCGGCGCCAGCGCGAGCGCGCACAGCGCGAGCAATACATAAGGAGCGGCACGCCTGGAGGTTCATCCAGGGAGTATCGGCGCGAGGGCTGAGGCTGCGGAGCGGGAGCGCCCCGCGAAGCTAGAAGTAGTTGATGGAGATGCCGCCGTCGACGACGAACTCGCTCCCCGTCATCCAACTCGACTCGTCTGACGCCAGGAAGAGGGCGGCGTTGGCGACGTCCTCCGGCAGGCCGAAGCGGCCGAGCGGGATGCGGTTGAGCCGCTTCATCTTCTCCTCCTCGGTCGGGAAGAGGTCCGCCAGGAGCGGCGTCAGGATCGGGCCTGGGCAGATGGCGTTCACGCGGACGTGGTTGTGGCCGAACTGCACGGCCAGCGACTTCGTCAGCGCGAGCACCGCGCCCTTGCTGGCGGTGTAGGCGTCCTGGGGCACCGTGCAGCCGACGAGCGCGACGAACGACGCCACGTTGATCACGGAGCCGCCGCCGGCGCGCACGATCTCGGGGATGGCGTACTTGCAGCAGAGCATGACGCCCTTGAGGTTGACGTCGATGACGTGCCGGAACGTCTCCTCGTCCATCTCCAGCACGCTCCTGTCGGCGTCCGGGAAGACGCCGGCGTTGTTGTAGAGCACGTGCAGCGCGCCGAACTTCTCGGTGCCGGCGCGCATCCACTGCTCCACGTCGGCCGGGCTCGTGACGTCACCTTCCAGCGCCAGGACGTTGCCGCGCGCGTGCTCGGCGACCAGCGACTGCGTCTCGTCCAGCCCCCAGCGGTTGACGTCGGTGGCGATGACCTTCGCCCCTTCGCGGGCGAAGAGGATGGCGGCGACGCGCCCCATGCCGCTGCCTGCGCCCGTGATCAGCGCGGTCTTGCCTTCGAGTCGCATGTCACATCCATTCCAGCTGCCGCCACCCCGGGCGGATGATCGAACCGCCGGAATCGTAGCACCCGGCCACCCGCGTGTTGACGTGCCATCCGGCCGTGATCAGCAGGGCGCGCGGGCGTGGCCGCGCCGGTTGCGCCGTGCCGTCGGCGGCGCGATGCTTGGTGCGGATTCGCGCGGACGCAACCTCAGGAGGACGCAGGTGACCACGACAACGACGGTGCAGGGGACGGTGGAGCCTGCGTTCGAGCCGCTGCGGCAGGCCTTCGAGCAGCAGTTCGCCGAGGGCCAGCACATCGGCGCGGGCGTGGCCGTGTACCACCACGGCAAGCTCGTCGCCGACCTCTGGGGCGGGCTCGCCGACGAGGACAAGGCGACGCCGTGGACGCGCGACACGATGGCGGTGTGCTACTCGACGACGAAGGGGCTGACGGCGACCTGTCTGCACATCCTCGCCGACCGCGGCCTCGTGCAGTACGACGACCTGGTGACGAAGTACTGGCCGGAGTTCGGCGCGAACGGCAAAGAGGGCATCAAGGTCTACCACCTCCTGACGCACCAGGCCGGACTCGCGCCGGTGCCGGAAGGTCTCGTGCTGCGCGATCTGCTGGACTGGGAGCGGGTGACCAGCGCACTGGCCGCAGCCGCGCCGGCGTGGGAGCCGGGCGCGGAGACGGGCTACCACGCGCTGACGTTCGGCTACCTCGTCGGCGAAGTCGTGCGGCGCGTCGACGGGCGCTCGCTGGGCACGTTCCTGCGCGACGAGGTGGTGCGGCCGCTGGGGATCGCGGACATGTACATCGGCGCGCCGGAGAGCGTAGAGCCGCGCATCGCGCCGCTGAAGCAGCGCTTCGTCATCACCCCCGAGATGGCGGCCCGGGCGCAGTCGTCGGGTGCCATGGGCCCCACCTCGCTCGCCGCCCGCGCGCTCGGCTCGGTGCTGGGCGACCTCAACGGACTGCTGAACTCGCCTGAGGGGCACGCCGCGGAGATCCCGGCCGTCAGCGGCGTGATGACGGCCCGCGACCTGGCGCGGATGTACGCGTGCCTCGCGAACGGCGGCGAGCTGGACGGCACGCGCATCATGGGTGACGCGACGATCCGCCGTGCGACGACGGTGCAAACGTCGCGCCCGGACAAGGTGATCATGAACGTGGAGATCGCCTGGTCGTTGGGCTACATGAACGGCGGCCTCGCCGGCTGGCCGCAGGGACCACGTCCGACCGCGTTCGGCCACATCGGGTTCGGCGGCTCGGTCGGCTTCGCCGATCCGGAGATCGGCATGTCGTTCGGTCTGGTGCTGAACGCGCTGAACATGGACCTCATCGGCGCCGGGCGCACCGCCACGCTGGCCGATGCCGCGCGGGCGTGCGCGGAAGCGGCCGGCTGAGCGCTACGGTGAAGCGGGCGGGGGCGCCGGTAGCGGTGGGCCGAGCGGCTCCGGCGCGACGGCGCTCGCGAGCACGTCGGACTGGCGCGAGGCAGGCAGCGCCGCGCTGAGGTCGCTCGGGAAGTAAGCGACGCCCTGGTTCGTGTCGAGTTGACCGATGCGGGTCCGGTCGATCACGTAATGGGACCACTTCGACCACCAGTCCGCGCTCACGACGTCGCCGGCGATGTCCGAAGCCGAAAGCTGCGTGTCGGTGCCGGGGAAGCTCCAGCTGTTGGTGAACGTCATCGACGCCGAGGCGGCGCTGACGTGGATCTTGTCACGGTTGCGCGCGTCGAACAGCGCGACGGCGCCGTTGGGCACCTGATAGCCGCGACGCATGTCCTCGATCTGCAGGTTCTTGTAGTCGCGCAGGTACCACAGCCAGCCCTGGGCGAAGTCGTAGGACGTATCGAGCGCGATCGGCATGTCGTGGCCCTGGCCGGACTGTTGCGCGGCGCGATCGACGGCCGCCACGACCTCGCGCACGTCCGGCGCGACGCGGTCGGGCTGGATCAGCTCGATGGGCGTATCGCCGTGATCGCTGGTGGCGAGTGTGCCGCTGAGCTGTGGCACGGAGCCGTGACCCCAGCTCGCGAGCGCGCCGGTGCGGCCCGTGAACACGACTGCCGCGGCTACGCCGGCGACCACCGCGACCTGCGCCAGGCGCCGGGGCGCGGCGATCCGGAACGAGGGCAGCGACTCCGGCAGAGCAGGCATCTCGAACGCGTTGACGGCGTTGTCGACGAGCCTTGCCGTCAGCAGCGACAGCGGGAGCGCGATGTGCATGGCCAGCCACGGGTCCTTGCGGCCGATCGTCGAGAAGGCCATGAAGGACGCCACCGTCCAGAACGCCAGGAACTTCGTCATGTGGTCCACGCGCAACGCCAGGACCGCCGACGAGGCGACGAGCATCTCCCACATCGTGCGATGGTGCGCGATCGCCGTCATCCACGACGGCGCGACGATGATCGCCGCGAGCGCGACGGCGGCTCCCGCCGCGACGGCGCGGTTGCGCCAGCCGCCGAGTAGCGCGAGGCCGGCGGCGCCGACGAGCGCAACGGCGATGGGCAGCATCTCGTAGGCCGGCAGCAGCATGCCGTAGTAGTAAGCGGGGCCGTCGGCCTGCTGGAGCTGCGCCTCGGGGCGCCACCAGTAGTCGAGGGTGCCCCAGATGCCGGTCCAGATGCCGCCCTTGTCGCTGAAGAAGCCCGTGAAGAGCGTGATCGTGATGCCGTAGAACATCGCCCAGCAGATGATCCACACGTTCCAGCGCCACGCCATGCCGAGGATGCCGGCCAGCGAGAAGAGCACGCCGAGCGTGATCAGCATCACCGGCAGTTCGCCGCCGGGGACGATGTTCGTGCCGCCGATGACGTAGATGGTCTGCTGGCCGTAGAAGCCTCGGTCGCCGACGAACGGCAGCTTTTCGACAAGCGGGCCGAAGAACGGCAGCGTCAGCATCGTCGTGACGATGAGCGGGCTCGCGGCGTCCGGTAGTCGCTTCAGGCGGAGGCTGCGGCGGACCGCTCCGGCGAACGGCCAGAAGATGGCTATCGGTCCTGCGGTGGCCAGGATGATGGCGCGCCGGACGATGCCGGTGTGCGTGTCGGCCGCGCGGCGCGCCGCCGCCACCTCACGCTGGGCCAGCTTGCGGTCGTAGGCTTCGCGGCGGTTGGCCGTCGTGAGGACGTGGTAGGCGTTGGCGAGCGTCTCGCGGTCGTTGCCGGTGCCGCTGCGGCCGTAGTCGCGACGGTCGATGGCCCTCTTGTAGGCGAGGCGTATCTCGCGCGTGTGGGCGTCTCGGCCCACGCCGAGGAGCTCGTAGTGGCTCCGCTCCTTCTGCGCCTCGAGGTCGGGCTCGTAGGTCTGAGCGATGAAGTCGATGCCTGTGCGGTACGCGAGGTAGGCAGCGAAGATGGTCACCATCGTCAGCGCCATCTCGGTCGTGACGAGCATGAAGGCCAGCGTCGCGGCGAGCAGGTAGAGCCAGACGCGGTGCGGCTCGGCAAGGTAGCGCCAGATCACCATCGCGGTGGCGAGCGTGAAGAACGCCAGGTACACGTCCGGCCCGGCGAAACGGCTGTAGTAGACCATCGTCGGCGAGACGGCCAGCAGCAGCGCCGCCGCGATCGAACCGACGCGGCCGATGTGCCGCGCGAAGAGCAGCGGGAGCAGCGCCAGCAGCACGCCGAAGATGGCCGGCATGACGCGAGCTGTGACGTCGCCGGTGCCGAAGGCTCGGAACACGAATGCGGTGAGGAAATACTGTAGCGGGCCATGCGTGTCCGGAAGCTGCTCGTAGCCGCCGCCGCGGGCGACCTGCGCCGAGATCAGCGAGGCGGTGGTCTCACCACCCTGGATCGTGCGCAGGCCCAATTGCCAGAAGCGGAGCACCCCCGCGATCAGCGCCACGCCGACGAGCGAGCCGATCGAAATGAGCGCCGGACGCATCCGCTCGAAGCGGGACGTCTTGTGGAAATGGACGGAACAGACAGCCATGAGCACTCCCTGCAGGTGGCCTCCGCCCAGTATCGCGGCGGCCGGCGCTGCCGGTGCTCAGGGGTTCCCCTCATGTGGCGAGGGAGTTTCGCCGTATTGCGTGCGAGGTCACGGAAGCGTGCCCGCGTCCCTCGGTCAGGGCCCGGCGGCTCGCCCGACGACTTGCGCGTGGATCTGCTCGGTGAGCTCGCGCACGTGGTCGGTCAGTTCCTGCACCTTTTGCGTGATCTCCGTGTTCTGCTGCAGGAGTTGCAGCGTCTGCTCCGAGAGTGCCTCGCGGTGCTTCATGTCCGCTTCGGACCACGCCTTGTCGCGGTCCGCCTGCCGCGTTTGCGCGAGCAAGATGAGCGGCGCGGCATAGGCTGCCTGCAAACTGAAGACGAGGTTCAGGAGGATAAACGGATACGGATCCCAGTGCGCGCTCAAGAGTGCGATGGCATTGATCACCATCCACGCGATGACGATGCCGGACTGGCCGATGAGATACGTTGGCGTACCGAAGAACCGCGCAAGCCGCTCCGCGAACGCGCCGAAGCCGCCGCTGCCGAAGGGCGACGCCAGGTGCGCGTACTCGACGTGGAATCGCGAGTGCCGGGGCCTTTCCATCGAATGCTCTCCTCCGTGTGGCCGGCCGAAGCCGCAGGCCGACGATGTGCACACTGTAGGGCGAAACAGGGGGCCCGTGTGGTAGGAATCTGTTAATCTGAGTTGGCGAGATGATGTAATCTCGCTCCGCTGTTGACGCACAGCAGCTTCGACGGCTATCGTGTTCGCACACACGTTCTAAGAATCGAGGCGCAGTGCCCGCCAGCCATCGTCTCGGCAACCTCCACCTGATGCTGCTCTCAGACGGGCAGTACTACCAGGACGCCGGCGCCGTTTTCGGCGTCGTCCCGCGCGTCATGTGGGAACGGCTCGGAATCGAGTTGAACGACCGCTACCAGATGGCGCTCGGGCTCAACTCGCTGCTGCTGCGGTCGCAGGGCAAGACGGTGCTGATCGAAACAGGAGTCGGCGAGAAAGAGCGGCCGCGCGCGCAGTCCACGCCACTTGGCGAAGGGAACCTGCTCGACGAGCTGCGGGCCGTCGACGTCGCGCCCGAGGACGTCGATGTCGTCGTCAACACACACCTGCACGCCGACCACTGCGGCTGGAACACGCGCAAGGGCGCGGACGGCGGCGTGGTTGCCGACCTTCCCGCGGGCGCGATACCTGATCCAGCGCGGCGAGTGGGACGCGGCGACGCATCCGAACGAGCGCACCCGCGCGACGTACCTCCCGGAGAACCTGCTCCCGCTCGAAGAAGCAGGCGTGCTGGACCTGATCGACGGCGAGACGCGGATCACCGACGAGATCACCATCATCCCGACGCACGGGCACACCGCGGACCACGCGAGCGTCATCCTCGCGTCCGGCGACGAGCGCGCGATCTACATCGGCGACATGATCCAGCACCCGGTGCAGCTGGAGCGCGCGCCGTGGGTGTCGTCGTTCGACGTCTACCCGTTGGAGGCGATGGAGACGAAGAAGGCCGTCGTTGCGCGCGCCATCGCTGAGCGCCAGCTCGTCGTGGCGGTGCACTGTGAATTCCCCGGCCTCGGCTACATGTCCGAGACGGACGACGGCAAGCGCAAGTGGACGCCCGTCGCGGCGAACGGGGAGTAATGCAGCTCTACGACTGGCAGAAGGAAGCGATCGACGAGCTGGTGGACGGCAGCGGCCACGTCCTCGTCGTCGCGCCGACGGGCGGCGGCAAGAGCATGTGCTTCCAACAGCCGGCCGTCGATCTCGATGGCGTTGCGCTGGTGATCACGCCGCTCGTCGCGCTGATGGCCGACCAGGTGCAGTCGCTGACGGCGCGAGGCATTCCGGCGACGTACCTGGCGTCGAACCTTGACTCGTCCGAAGTGCGACGCCGGACGGAGATGGCGATGCGCGGCGAGGTGAAGCTGCTCTACATCGCGCCGGAGCGGCTGGCGGCGGACTGGTTCGTCGACGACGTGCTGGCACGGCTGCCGATCTCGCTGCTCGCCGTCGATGAGGCGCATTGCATCAGCCACTGGGGCCACGACTTCCGTCCCGACTACCTGCAGCTCGGCGCGCTCGTCGAGCGGCTGCACCCGAAGCGGCTCATCGCCTGCACGGCGACGGCGACTCCGGCCGTACGCCAGGAGATCGTCGAGCGGCTGGGCATGCCGGAGGCGCGCCAGATCCTGCGCGGGTTCGCGCGTCACAACCTGCGACTGGCGGTCGAGGAGGCGAGCGGGCCGAAGGCGAAGGAGAAGCGCATCGCGCTCGAGCTGAAGCGCTGGCTCGGCAAGCCAAAGGCCGGGCGCGGCACGGCCATCGTGTACACCGGATCGCGCCGAAACGCCGAGAGCGTCGCCGAATCGCTGCGCGCGCTCGGCTGGCGGGCCGCGCACTATCACGCCGGCATGCCCGGCGAGGAGCGGACGCGCGCGCAACAGGCGTTCCAGGAGGGCGCGCTGGACGTCATCGCCGCGACCAACGCGTTCGGCATGGGGATCGATCGGCCGGACATCCGGCTCGTCGTCCACCAGGCCGTCCCCGAGTCGGTCGAAGCGTACTACCAGGAAGTAGGGCGCGCCGGGCGAGATGGCGAGCCGGCCGCTGGGCTGCTGCTCTTCTCCGACCCGGACATCGCGCTGCGGTTCCGGTTGATCGCCGCGGACACGGCGCTGGGCCCGGAGCAGTCGTTGCACCGCCGCGAGCTGCTGCGCGCGATGATCGGCTACGGCGAGACGTCGGCATGCCGGCACGACCAGATCCTTGAGTACTTCGAGGACGCGGCCGAAGAGCTGGGCGGCTGCAGCCAGTGCGACAACTGCGTCGCCGCCGCCGAAGGCCGCCTGACGCCCGAGCCCGACGAGGCGGCCTCGTCGGACGTCGTGCGCGACGCGCTTTCCGCGATCCGCGGACTGCCGTTCGCGGTGGGCGCCGGCGTGCTGGCGAGCTACCTCCTCGGCCACGGATCCGCGCAGATCCGGAAGTACGACTGGCAGTCGCGCGACAAGTTCGGCGTGCTGCGGGACCGCAGCGAAGACTGGCTGCGCCGCCTGCTCCGGCGCTGCGTCGCCGCCGGGCTGCTTGCCGTCGATCCGGAGCACGCCACGCTGCGCATCACGAGGCGGGGCGCCGACGTTACGGCGGGCGTGCGCGAGAACCCGGTGCGACTGCCGCCCGAGCAACGGAAGTTGCGCATCGGCGCGGGCGTGGACGATGGCGAGATGACGGGCGACGAGCTGTCGGTGTTCGAGGCGCTGAAGGCGTGGCGGCGGCTCCGCGCGGACGCGGACGGCGTGCCGGCGTACGTGATCTGCCACGACGCGACGCTCCGCTCGATCGCGGCCGCGCGGCCGACGACGGCGGGCGAGCTGCTGGCGATCAACGGCCTCGGCCCGGCGAAGGTGCAGCGCTACGGCGCCCAGCTGCTCGCCGAGCTGCGCGGCCAGCACGCGTCTCCGGTGCCCGCGGAGTTTCGCCGCGACGCGGCTGCGGAGACCGAGCCGCGCGAGGAGTCGCCGGGCGGACGCAGGTTCAGCGAGTATCAGCTCGCCGTCCGGCGCGAGCATCCCCGCGCCTACGAGCGCTGGACGGACGACGAAGATGCGCGCGTGACGACGATGGCGCGGGCCGGCGCGTCGCCCGAAGAGATCGCCAAGGAGCTTCAGCGCCAGCTCGCCGGGATCACGGCGCGTCTGGAGAAGCTTGGCCTCGCGGATCCTTCGCCCACGCGGGCCTGATTGCGCGATCTACATCCAGCGACCGACGGCACAATACGCCTCGCGCACGACTCACAGCGACGCGCCGTGGCGTACGCTTCCTCGAGATGGAGGAGGATGACATGCACGAGGAACTCGCCGCGGTGGCGCCGGAGCTGTTCGTCCCCGACGTGGATGCGAGCCTGCGGTTCTACGTCGACACGCTGGGGTTCAGGCTGGTGCGGACGGATCCGCCTGGCGAAGGCCCGCACGTGTTCGCGCTCCTGATGCTGGGCAGCGCGGTGTTCATGCTCGCGCACGAGAGCCTCGCGAGCGAGCGACGCGGCCGCTGCCCGGCGAACGGCGCGGGCGCGGGATCCACGTGCGCATCATGGTGCCGGACGTGGATGCCGTGTACGAGACGGTGCGGGCGAAGGGCGTGCGCATCCGCGTGCCCATCGACGACCGCGAGTACGGGCTGCGAGACTTCATCATGGAGGACGCGGACGGCTACGACCTGCGCTTCGCGTCGCCGCTTCCTATCGGCTCGCCTTCGTAGTGGCCGGGATCGATTGTTGACTCGCTCCTAGCCCCGCCCTATGCTCTGGCGAACGGTCCTGAGGGCCGTGCGACGCGAGGAGGGCGAGCGTGTTCATCATCCGGTTCTTCACGGGCTCGGTCATCGGCATCATCCTGGGCATCTTGCTGTCGCTGTTCGGCCTGTTCGTGCTGTTCGCCATCGTGCTGGGTGCGCTCGCCGTCACCGGCGGTCCGGGCGATTGCCTGCCGGGTGGCGGGCCGATCACCGTCAATGCCGCAAACTCCGCGTCGTTCCAGCAGAAGTGGGACGGATTCAACAACGTGCTTGACGCTGGATCGCCGTCGTCGGTGACGCTGACAGAGAGCGAGATCTCGTCCCGGGCACAGACGTACCTCGAGGATCAGGACACGCCCTTCAAGGAGGTGCGCGTGTGCATCCACGACGGCAAGGGTGAGGGTCAGGCGAAGATGAAGTTCATCGGCCTGACGTTGAAGTTCAAGGTGACCGGGACGCTGCAGCTCGACGGAGCGCACCCGAAGGCACACATCGACTCGATCGATATCGGCAACGTCCCCGGCTGGATGATCGGACCGGCGGAACGCGTCGTGAATCGTGGCATCAACAGCGCGCTGAACGACGTAAAGCTCGACCACAAGTACACGCCCGTACTGACGCCGGGCCAGGCGGCCGTGTCGGGCTCGCCGTAGCGGATCAGCCGCGGCCTCGCGGCGCGGGCACGATCATCTGCACCGGCACGTCGATCGAGCGGCTCTCCCAGCGCACGACGATCGTGCCCGTCGGCCGCACCGGCCGACCCGCGGCGAACGAGGTTTGCGCGCGCTCCAGGATCGGCGCCCAATCGACGCGGAACTCCACGCGTACCGGCACGTTCGTCGAGAGCTTCAGCGGCGCATCGAGCGCTCGTCCGCTGCCGTCCGTGCGGCGGAGCCACGCCGGCGGTTCGATATCCACCTGCGTGACGCCGCTGCTGACAAGCACCATCGAGGCGCGCGCCCCGGACTTCGCGTCGACGGTGCCGAGATCGAGCGCGGTCGGGCTGGCGCTCACGAGCGCCGGATAGAGCAGCAGCCCCTTCGCACGAAATGGATACTCGCCGCCGCCCGCCCAGCGCAGCGTCACCGGCGCATCGAGCGTGTAGCCGCGCACCGTCGGGCCGCCGGACAGCTCGTCCGACGACCAATCGATCGAAAAGGCGATGGAGAACCGGCCGGCGAGCACCTTCGATGCGGTGACCTCCGCGACGAGGGGGGGTGACGTCTCGACCGTGACGCCGTACGGCGCGTGGCGCTTCCACGTGAGCTGGATTGTGCGCGTAGCATCGGCGCGCCAGTCGACCCGTCCGAAATCGAGCTTCGCTGGCAGGCCCTCCGGCACGCCGGGCTTCGCGGGCTCTGGCGGCGGGCGATGCGCCGAGCGCTCGGGCGTCGTGCGGCGCGGAGGCGGTGGCGTGAGCGGCGATACGCGCGCGCGGCCATTGTTCGCGGTGGCCTTTGCGCTGCTGAAATTCTTGACCGCCCAGTCGACGCGCTCCGCCAGCCGCGGGTGCGCGCCCAGCTCGGACGCCAGCGACCTGCCGGCACGCGAGACAAAGCCCGCATCGGCGGCGGCTGTGATGCCGAGGACGGCCCAGGGTTCGGCGTTGTAGTTCGCCGCGACGTACTCGTTCGCCGGCGCGCCTTCCCCCTTCAGCTCATCGTAGGCGACGTTGATCTGCTTTGCGGCCTCCGCATCGCCACCGCGGTCGGGGTGATGCAGCTCGATCTGGGCGCGGTGCGCGGCCTTGATCACGCACTCGGGGGCGCCGGGGATGAGGCCGAGGCGGCGCCAGTGCTCGGCGAGGCGGTCGGCGCGTTTCGTCGGGGGCACGTGGCGTCCTTTCCGCCGTCAGGGTACACGGCTGACGTCGGACGGACGATCGCCGGGGAGTGACTACGACCGCGGGAGCCCGAGGCCGCGCGTGGCGATAATTCCGCGATTGATCTCGCTCGTGCCGGCGGCGATCGTCAGGGCCGCCGAGTTCAGGTACATGCTCTCGATCCGCCCCTGCAGCGGCGCGTGCGGTGAGCCGGGCGGCAGTTGGCCGTTGAGCGACAGCAGCTCCATCCCCGTGCGCGCGAGCCGCTGGGCCAGCTCCGTGCCGAACGTCTTCGACACCGACGCCTCGTAGTTGGGCACCTGGCCCTTGCTCTGCAGCCAGGCGACTCGATACGACAGCATCCTCCCGACCTCGAACTCGATCACCAGCTCGGCGAGGCGGTGGCGGATCTGCGCGTAGGCCGGCCGCGTCGTGCCGCGCGCCACCTGGTCCGCCGCGTAGGTGATGAGCATGTCGCAGGTCTTGCGCCCGCCGATCACGCGCTGGATGCCGGAGCGTTCGAAGTCGAGCGTCGTCGTCGCCACGTACCAGCCGCGATTCTGCTCGCCCACCAGGCAGTCGCGGGGAACACGGACGTTGTCGAAGAACACCTCGTTGAACGTGTGGCGGCCCAGCATGTCGACGAGGGGGCGGACGCTGACGCCCGGCGACTTCATGTCGAGCAGGAAGAACGAGATGCCGCGGTGCTTCGGCGCCTCGGGGTCCGTCCGCGCGAGCAGGATCATCCACTCCGCGAAGTGCGCCATGCTTGTCCAGATCTTGCTGCCGTTGACGACGAACGAGTCGCCGTCCTGCACCGCGCGCGTCTGCAGCGACGCGAGGTCGGAGCCGGCGTTCGGTTCGCTGAAGCCCTGGCACCAGACCGCGTCGCCGCGGACGATCGGCGGCAGGAAGCGCTGCTTCTGCTCGTCGGTGCCGTGGAGCATGATCGTGGGGCCAACGCGGTCCATGCCGAGGTCGTTCGATGGCGCCTCCCAGAGCGCCATCTCCTCGTTGAAGACGAGCTGGCGGATGTGGTCCGCCCCCTGGCCGCCCCATTCCTTCGGCCACGCCATCGTGAGCCATCCCCGCTGCGCCAGCTTCTTCACGAAGCCGCGCGCGAACTGCCATCCCTCAACGCCGTCCGGGCGCTTCTCCGGCAGCTCTGCGCGCAGGAACTCGCGGACCTCGCCGCGGAACGCCTCGTCTTCGACCGAGAATCGCAGATCCATCAGACCGTCTCCGCTTCTTCGTCTTCGCCCGCGTCTTCCATGAGCCGCTCGCGCGTCAACACGACGCGCGTGTCCAGCAGTCGCTCGATCTCCTCGTCGGGATAGCCGTGCTCGCGCAAGATGTCGCGGCTCTGCGCGCCCAGCGCCGGCGGCGCTTGCGGCTCGACGGCAGGCGTGCCGCTCATGCGCACCGGGCACGCCGGCATACGCAACGCGCCGAGCACTTCGTGCTCCAGCTCCGTCATCAGGCCGTTGGCGAGCGCGTGCGGATGCTCGAACATCTCCTCCGGGAAGTTGACGCGCGCGCACGGCACGTTGTGGGCGTCGAGCGTCGCGGTCCACTCCGCCGTCGGCCGGCCGCGGAAGATCGCCTCCATCGACTCCGTCAGGCGGGCGTTGGCGACGCGCACCTCCTCCGAAAACCAGTCGTAGCCCATGCCGTCGACGGTCCGGTCGTCGGTGCCCAGCGCGTCACGCAGCCCGCGGCGCTGGCCGTTGTTGAGGCAGCCGATAGCGATCAGGCCGTCGCCCGTCTCGTAGATCCGGTAGTAGTTGTTGCGGCCACGCGCGGGAAGGTAGTCGCGCCGGAGCCGCACAACATCGCCGAACGAGAGCCCGGCGCCCTGCTTTTCGCGCCACTCGCCCAGGAAGCCGTCACGCACCGGGCGGTCGAACGCCTCGATGGAGAGCAGTGGCCGGTACTGGGCTGCCAGGCCGGAGGCGAAGAGGCTCGTCTCGATGCGTTGCCCGCGGCCCGTCGCCACGCGCGCGTACAGCGCGTTGACGATGCCGAACGCCATGAACATGCCGGTGCTGAGGTCGGCGACCGCCACCGTCGAGATGTAGCCGGGGACGCCGTGCTCGATCTTGTTCTCGTACAGGATCATGCCGGTCGCCGCCTGCGACAGGATGTCGAAGCCGGGGCGGCCGGCCAGCGGCCCCGTGTGGCCGAACGCGGTGTTTTCGCAGAAGATCAGTCCGGGGTTCTCGGCGGAGAGCTCGTCGTAGCCGAGGCCGAGGCGCTCGGCGACGCCCGGGCGATAGTTCATGGTCACGACGTCGGCCCTGACCGCGAGCGAGCGCGCGACGGCGCGCCCCTCCTCGCGCTCCATGTCGATGGCGATGCTGCGCTTGTTGCGGTTGACGCCGAGGTAGCCGCGGCCCTCGTACGGGGCGACCGGCGCCGTGTGGCGCCATGCGTCGCCGTGCGGCCGCTCCACCTTGATGACCTCGGCGCCCATGTCGGCGAGCATCATCGTGCAGTACGGCCCGGCGACGTACTCCGTGAAGTCGACGACGGTGATGCCGGCGAGTGCGCCCGTCATGCTCTCTCCTCGTCCGCGACGTGCGCCCATCCTACGCCCTGCGGCCGCGTCGTCAAACGAGGACGAGGCCCTACGACTTGCGGAGCGAGACCATCAGCCGGAGTTCGTCCTCCAGGAGACGCGTGATGAGGAAGTTGTCGCGGACGTGCTCACGACCCCGCGCGGCGCTCGTGCGTGCCTCGTCGGGGTTGGACAGCAGCTCGTCGAGGCGCGGCACCCAGTCCTCCTCGCGCGCGACGAGGAACCCGCCTTCGCCGTCCGCCATCTGGAGCGGGATGCCGCCCGTGCGGCCCGCGACGACGGGAGTCCCCTTCCAGAGCGTCTCGGACACCACGAGGCCGAATCCCTCGCGCACGGACTTCTGGATGACGACGTCCGAGCGCGACTGGAACGAATTCACCTCGATGTTGCCTACACCGGTGAAGTTGCTGGCGACGTGGATGTCATCGTCGCCGGCGACCTCCTTCATGATCTGGTCGTGAATGCTCCAACCCTCCGGATCGTCGAGCGCCATCGAGCCGAGCAGCGCGAGTTGCAGTCCCTTGTGCTTCTCGCGCAGCTCGCGGTACACGCGCACGACGCCGAGCGGGTCCTTCCACGGGTCGAAGCGCGACACCTGCGTCATCAACGGCCGGTCCAGCGCCACGCCCATCCAGCGGACGATGCGGTCGCGCAGGTCGTCCGGGAGCACGAGGTTCTTCGGGCTCAGCGGGTCGATCGCCGGGGCAAAGAAGTGCACGCGGTCGCCGTCGAGCGGATCCGGCTTGAACTCGGGCATGGTGAAGACGAATGCGTCGTACCCTTCGACGAAGTCCTCCATGAAGCGCCAGGCGTCGCGGTTGTACTGAGAGAGGTCAATGTGCACGCGCCATATCCAGCGCATGTCGCCGTCCTTGAACAGACTTCGGACGGGTGCGGGTTGCGGGTCGTGGACGATGACGATGTCGTACTGACCATCGATGACGTCGGCGACTTGCTGGTTCTGCGCGATGTATGCTTCGCGCTCCTCCGGTGTCACGTCGAACAGAGCCGCTCCCTGCAGAGCGTTGTGCAGACGCTTCGTCATCGCGAAGAACGACGGCTCCGCGACGATCGTCCCCCACTTGACGTCGAGCCCGAGCGCCTTCTCCATCGGGACGAGCGAGTTCAGCAGCTCCGCGACACCGCCGCCGTACGACGTAGCGTTGAGTTGTAGGATGCGCGCGCCCCGCAGTTGACCCGCGAGTCGTTTGAGGCGCCGGATCCGCGCTTCGCCGGCGAATTCGGCGTACGGCTCGATGTCCTGGGTTCCCGTGTCGACGTATCGCAGCACGCCGACACTGTAGCCTACGGTGCCGCGAAGTGACCTTCGCGTGGGAGCAGCGGGCGAGGGGGCCGATTCGAACAGCGAGAGGTACGCCTCCTCCTCCTGCGCGAAGTGGAGCCGCAGGATGGCGTACAGGCCATACAGCACGCGCCGAAGCTCCGGAAGGTCGTCTTCGGACGGACCCTCCGGCGGCAGATCCTCCACCAACTGACCCAGCACGCGCGCAAGATGCGCGATCTCGACGTGCGCGCGCACCATCGTGCCCGTCGGGTCGTCGCCTCCGAGCAGCTTCGCGATCGCGGGATAGAAGTCGTGCTCCTCCGCCATCTCGTGCGGCAGGAGCTCCTCCACCAGGACGCGATGCACCTCACGGACGTCCTCGAGCGCCCGGGCGGGCTCCTGCTCGTCGAGCCGGTCAGCCACGGTGCGTACGCGGTTCACGACCGGCAGCAGCTCGGCGTGCTCCGCCTGGAAGCGCTGGCTGAGCGCGGTCTCGGCGCCGGGCCTGATCGCGTGGAGCCGGTAGCCGCCCAGCGCCCGCAGCGCGTTGAGGATCACCGCCACGTCGATCCCTTCCTGCAGCAGCGCGCCCGCCGTGGGCGGCAGCCAGCCGAGCGCCGCGACGATCATCGCAGCCACGGACATGCCGATGCCGGCGAGCACGCTCTGGAGCGCGATCCCGCGCGACCGCTTCGCGATGAGCAGCGCCTCGGTGAGCCGGTCCAGGCGGTCGACGACGAGCACCACGTCGGCCGCTTCGGACGACGCCGTAGAGCCGCGCGCGCCCATCGCCACGCCGACGTCCGCGGCGGCCAGCGCCGGCGCGTCGTTGACGCCGTCGCCGACCATGATCGTGCTCCCCCACCCGCGCTCGGCACGCACCGCTTCGACCTTGTCGGCGGGAGAGCGTTCGGCGAGCACCTCGTCCACGCCGACCGCCGCCGCGACGGTCTCGGCTACGTCGACGTGGTCGCCGGTCACCATGACGATGCGCTCGATGCCGGCCTGCCGCAGCGCCCGCAGCGTGCGCGCCGTGTCGGGGCGCACCGGGTCGTCCAGCACGAACGCGCCGGCGAGCGTGCCGTCGATGGCGACGAAGACGTTGATCGCGCCCTCGAACGACGTGCGGCGGCGCAGGCGGCGAGCCCAGACGGGCACCGGCGCGCCCGGCGCGATCCAGTCGACCTTGCCGATGCCGACGGCGTGACCGTCGACGCGGCCACGGATACCCCCGCCCGCTTCTTCGACCACGTCGCGCGGGAACGTGAGCGCCGCGCCACGCTCGCGGGCGGCGCGCACGATGGCGCCGGCCAGCACGTGCGGCGACACCTGGTCGAGCGAGGCGGCGAGACGCGAGACGTCGTCCGTGCTGAACGCTTCTGGCGCGACGACTTCCGTCACGATCGGCCGGCCCATTGTCAGCGTGCCGGTCTTGTCAAACAGAAGCACGCGCGCCCGCCCCAGCGCCTCCAGCGCGGCGCCACCTTTCAGCACGATGCCGCGCTGGGCCGCGCGCGAGATGCCGGACATGATGGCCACTGGGACCGCGAGGATCAGCGGACACGGCGTCGCCACGACGAGCACGGCGAGCGCGCGCACCGGATCGCCGCTGAGCGCCCACGCCACGCCCGCGATTGCCAGCGTCAGTGGCAGGAATATGAGTCCATACCGGTCGGCGAGGCGCACGAACGGCGCTTTCGACGCTTGCGCCTCCTCGACGAGCCGGACGATGCCCGCGTAGGTGCTCTCTTCGGCCGTCGTCGTGGCGTACATCTCGAACGCGGCGCCAGCATTGACCGCGCCGCTCCGCACGCGGGAACCGGCTTCACGCTCGACCATGCGCGACTCGCCCGTAAGCACGGACTCGTCCAGCGTGGCCGTCGCCCCCTCGATCACCCCGTCAACGGGTACGACCTCGCCCGCCATCACCAGCAGCCGGTCGCGCGGGCGCACCTCGGCCAACGGCGGCGATGTCAGCTCCGAGTCCTCGTATCGATGCACCACCTTCGGCGCGCGTTCTAGCAGGGCGCTCAGGTCGCGCCGCGCGCGCGTGCTGGCGAAGTCCTCCAACGTTTGTCCGCTCGCCAGCATGACGGCGATGACGGAGCCGGCCGCGTACTGGCCCAGCGCGAGCGCTCCGGCAAGCGCCAGAAGCGCGATGACGTCGACGCCGGTCTCGCCATGGGCAAGATCGCGCATGATGGCGGCAGCAAGCGGCACCAACGCGACGACGATTGCCAGCGCCCAGGCGCCGGCGGCGAATGCGTCGGCGCCGGCCGCCCAGGCGACGACACCGGCGGCGAGCGCAGCGACCGTCACCCCCAGCTCGGCCTGTGACCATGAGACGCGGGCTAACATGCTCGGTAGGAGTGGTTGACTGGTGGTGCGCGATGGTGCCGACACGCCAGTACCTTACCGGAGTCGCCAATCAGCAGGGCGCAGGTGATCAGCCGGTGCTCGAGGATCCGTCCCAGCAGCGTGGGATCGTCGCCAGCACCAGGAGCACGAGGAGGCTGCGTCCGTCCGCCTCGCCGGGTCTGCGCGGAGCAGGACGCTGCCATGCAGCTTGAGCCGGGCCTCGCGTTTGAGACTCCCCCAACGCCACTCGCCGGCGGAACCGCCCGCGGCCGCCGGAGTCAGCCCTCGTGCACGATGCGGCCGTCGCGCATCCGGGCGATGCGGTCGGCGGCCCCCGCCACGTGCAGATCGTGCGTCACGAGCACAATGGTGACGCCCTGTTCGCTCCGTATCCGTCGCAGAAGGTCGAGCACAAGGTCCACGGAGGCGGAGTCGAGGCTGCCTGTCGGCTCATCGGCCAGGATGATGCTGGGCTGATTGGCCAGCGCCCGGGCAAGCGCCAGGCGCTGCCGCTCGCCGCCCGACAGCCTCGGCGGTTGGGTGCGTGTCTTGCCGCCCAATCCCACGGCTTCCAACAGCGCCGCGGCTCGCTCTCGCTGTTCGCGGTGGCTCTTGCCGTTGCTGAACATCGCGATCTCGACGTTCTCGATCGCCGTGAGATGCGCCAGGAGGTTGTGCAGTTGGAAGACGAGCCCCACTTCGTTGCGGCGAAAGCTCTCGTTGCCTGCGTCGCGGAGATCGCGGCCGTTCACGGTGATCGTTCCGGACGTCGGGTGGTCGAGCGAGGCGATCAGGTGGAGGAGTGTCGACTTCCCGCATCCGGACGGACCAGTAATGGCGAGGAACTCGTGCCGGGCCACCGTTAGCGACACGCCGTCCAGCGCCCGCACGACGCCGCCGTCGTAGACCTTCACCACGTCGATGATCTCGATCGCCGGCATCGATTGCGGTTCGCTACTCACGCCGCAGCGCCTCGAGCGGGGAGAGCAGGGCGGCGCGGATAGCGGGGTAGAGCGCTCCGAACAGCGCCATCCCCATCGCGATGCCGAGCGCGCTGCCGAACACGCTGGCCTGGTAGTCCGGCTGGAATACGCCCACGACGTCGGGTACGCGCTGGATGAGCCGGATGGCGATGAATCCCAGGGCGATGCCGAAGCAGGCGCCGACCAGACTGATCACGACGGCTTCGCCCATGACGAGGCTGATCACGCGCGCGCGCGTCCAGCCGACGGCGCGCAGCACGCCGAACTCGCGCGTGCGTTCAAAGACTGACATGGCCGTCGTGTTCATCACGCCGATCGCGCCGATGACGAGCGCCAAGATCGAGATGCCTACGTTGGCGGCGCTGATCAGGCGCAGGTTGCGGTCGACGCGTCCGAACTCGGACACGGTTCGGACCGTGGCCAGCTGCGCGTTGTCGTGCTCGATGCTCGCGCGGACGCTGTCGATGTCCGCCCCGGATCGCACTTTGACGAACGCCAGCGTCACCGCGCCCGGCTTCCGTTCCAACGTCTGAAGATTTGTGAGCGGCAGCATCGATGCTTCGTCGCCGAAGACCTGCCCCGTCGAGAAGATGCCAACGACGCGGAACTGGTTGTTGTCGATTACGATGGTGTCGCCGACCGTCTTGTTCAGGTCTCGGGCGGCGCGATAGCCGAGCATCACTTCGTCGGTGGCATCGGACGAGTACGGCTGGCCGGCGACGACGCTCACGCCGAAATTGGAGAGCTGGTCGGGCTGGATCCCTAGCTCCAGGAAGAACGGGTGATCCTTGTCGAGCTGGATCGCGGCGACCAGCACGCCGACCGCGCTCTGCACGCCGGGCGTCTGCTGGATACGTGTAACATCGCTCTCGTCCAGTGAGCTGTAGAGCACGTCGGAGACGTTTTTCTGTGCGACGGTGAAGTCCGCGCTGCCGGTCTGGAGCACGGAGATCGCGGTGCGACGGAGGCTGTGCGTGAGCACGCTGAGCGCCACCACGGTCATGATCGCGATGGCGACGGCGGCGCCCGTGAGGATCGAACGCACCTTGCGCGTGAAGACGTTGCGCGCGATCAGCGTGGCAAACGGCACTCCGCCTCCCTCCCCGTCGGCGGCGTGCGCTTCACGCCGGCGCGATCCTTGCTCCCGGTGAGAGTAGGCGGAGCGAAAGGCCGCTGGCAAGCGGCCTACTCTTGCAATCTCAGAGGAAGCGGACGCGAAGTTAAGGATGCCCGCCACGGCGCGACTCTCATCTTCTCGTAACACGCCAGGAATCACGGTGGGGTAGGGTTAGGAGGTGATTGCCGGGGGGAAAGAAGGCCGGACGCCCGGGCTCGGGGCGTTGCCGGTCGTGCTTACGCTTGCGTACGTGGCGTTCGTTGGCGCGTGGCTGGTGCACACGGGAAACTGGCCGACGTCCGACCAGGTCGCGTTGTCGCTGCTGCTCGCCGCCGTGCTGGCTGGCCGCGGGGTTGGCTTCGTGCGTGACTGGTCCCCGTTCGTGCTCCTGATCCTGGCGTACGAGGCGCTCCGCGGGATGGCGGACAACCTCGACAAGCGCGTCGACGTGCGGTTCCCCATCGATGTGGACCGCGTTCTGTTCTTCGGTCACCTGCCGACGAACTTCCTGCAGGATCATCTCTGGGACCCCGACCATCTCCACTGGTACGACTACTTGTCCGCCTACATGCATACGACGCACTTTCTCGTGCCGCTGGCGTTCGCCTTCGTGCTCTGGCTATGGAACCGCAGGGCGTACTGGCGCTTCGTGGCGTCGTACGTACTGCTGATGTACGCCGGGTTCGTGACCTATCTTCTCTTCCCGGTCGCGCCCCCCTGGTGGGCGAGCAACCAGGGCGACATCGGGCACGTCGATACGATCCTGGGGACGGTGCTGTCGCAGCACGTGGCCTCGCACCCCATCCACCTCGCGTACCAGTACTTCGACGCCAACCAGGTGGCCGCGATGCCCAGCCTGCACGCGGCGTTCCCCGTACTCGTGTGGCTGGTGTGCTGGAAGCTGCAGCCCCGCTGGGGCTGGGCCTTGTTCGTGTATCCGCTGACGATGGCCTTCGCGGTTGTGTACCTGGGCGAGCATTACGTGGCCGATGTGCTCGCGGGATGGATCTACGGCGTGGCGGCGTTTGCGCTGGTCTGGCGCGCGCCGTGGCGTCAGGAGACCGCGCCGTTCCCGGTGCGGCTCTACAGCGAGGAAGTGGCGGCGATGCGGCGGAAGGCCCCGTCGCCGGCGAGCACCGCGGTCGCCGAGCCCGGATCTGGGGCAGATGTCGCCTTTCCCGCCAGCGCGACGGCGGTAGACAGCCAGCACTCACAGAACGGCGCACGGCTCAACTCCTATTCCAGGGCCGAAACCCCGAAATTGTGAATCTGAGCCGTGCGCCAATGGCTTCGATGGAGCGGAAGACGAGATTCGAACTCGCGACCCCCTCCTTGGCAAGGAGGTGCTCTACCGCTGAGCTACTTCCGCGGGACGGGCCATTATAGCCGCCGTCCGCCGCCCGCGACAACGCCACGCGTTCCCTCGCGAATCTCCGCTGTCCCCTGTAACGGCCACTCGTCTCCGGTCGATTGTATGGGTAGGGAGTGCGTGGCGCGTCAGGGCGCCGCGCCGGCAGCCAGCCTTCGGGATGGAGGGTCAGCGTTGGCGAAGTTCAAAGACTACTACCGCGTGCTCGGCATCGCGCCGCGCTCGCACGTCCGCGTCATCGAGGATAGCTACTGGGAGGCAGCCCACGAGTTGCGCAAGCAGCCGACGCGCACGGCGGCCAGGAAGCTGCGCGCGCTAAACGAGGCGTACGAGGTGCTCGGCTCGCCGCACCGCCGGCTGGCCTACGACCGCCAGTTCGCCGTCCAGCGCAAAAGACGCCGCCCCAGACGCCACGGGAGGCGTGTTCCAGCAGTTCTTCGGCATGCTGGCGAAGGCGTTTCGCCCCGGATAACGTCGCCGTCCAGAGTTGATGACAAGAAGAAGAGGGCGCCCGTATCGGCGCCCTTTCTGCTGCTACCGCTCGCAGCCGGTCGTAGCCCTGCGCGATCTGGTAGGACTTGCCTTCGGTCTTGATCGCCGGTGCGATCACCATCTCCGTCTTCTGGAAGTCGCGGATGGTGCGGGCGCCGCAGGTGCCCATCGCCGTGCGCAGCGCGCCGACGAGGTTCTCGCGCCCGTCGGTGCGGGACGTCGGGCCAAACAGCGTCTGCTGAAGTGTCGTGTCGATCTGCACCTTGACGCGCGTGCCCCGCGGCAGCTCGCCGTGCGGCGTCGCCATGCCCCAGTGGTGGCCGCGCCCCGGCGCCTCTCTCGTGGCGGCCAGGATGCTGCCGAGCATCACGGCGTCGGCGCCGGCCGCGAACGACTTGCACATCGCGCCGCCGTTGCTGACGCCGCCGTCGGTGATGATCGGCACGTAGCGGCCCGTCTCGCGGTAGTAGGTGTCCCGTGCCGCGGCGGCATCGATCGTCGCCGTTACCTGCGGCACGCCGATGCCGAGCACCTCGCGGCTGGTGCAGGCGGCGCCGGGACCGACGCCGATCAGCACGCCGGCGATGCCCGTCTCCATCAGCTCCTTGGTGGCCGAGAACGTCACCGTATTGCCGACGATGACCGGGATGTCGCGCATCTGCCGCACGAGTTCGTCGAAGATGAGCCCCTTCTCGCTGCGCGAGACGTGGCGCGCGCTCGTCACCGTCGATTGCACGACGAAGGTGTCGACGCCTGCCTCGGCGGCCAGAGGGGCGAACTTCTTGGTGTTCATCGGCGTCGCCGAGACGGCTGCCACGCCGCCGGCGTCTTTGATCTGCCGGATGCGCTCGCCGATCAGGTTGGGCTGGATCGGCGCCGAGTACACCTTCTGCATGAGCGCCGTCACTGCCTCTTTCGGTGCGGCGGCGATCTCGGCGAGGATCGGATCGGGGTCGTCGTAGCGCGTCTGCACGCCCTCCAGGTTCAAAACAGCGAGGCCACCGAGCTTCGAGAACTCAGTGGCCATCTTCACGTCCACCACGCCGTCCATGGCGGCCGCCATGAACGGCAGTTGGAAGTCCAGGTTTCCGAGCTTGAAGGAGAGTTCTACGAGGTCCGGGTTGATCGTGTGGTGGCCGCCGGGGACGATCGCGACGTCATCGAATCCGTATGCGCGCCGCATCTGCTTGAACTGGGGCTGTGACATGGTTCGGGTACCTCCAACTATGCCGCCGGGCCTGCCCGCCTTGAGGCTTCGCTGCTGGTCCCCGTCCGCATGGCCCGCATCGCTACGGGATATGACGTGATCGAGGCCGGCGGAGGGTTCCTACCGGTTCCTGCTTCTTCAGTTCATCGATTCGTTCAGGTCCGCCCCGAAGGGCCTAGGGGTATGATTTGAGGAAGTGTATCCCCGTCCCTCAGGACCGGTCAAGCATTTTTCGGAGAAATTATTGAATCGCTATAGCGCCCACGCAGTTCCGTCACTGCTGACGCGCCGCCAGCCGGCCAGCGCCTGATGGGCACCCTGTACCTCGTGGCCACCCCCATCGGCCACCTGCAGGACATAACACTGCGCGCGCTCGATGTCCTCCGCGAAGTTCCCGTCATCGCCGCCGAGGACACGCGCTCTGCCCGCAAACTCCTTGAGCACTTCGAGATCAAGCGCTCCGCGCATCACGAGCTACAACGAGCACAACGCCCGCGCGAAGACCCCGGCGCTGCTCGACGCGCTAGCGTCTGGCGATGTCGCCGTCGTCAGCGACGCCGGCATGCCCGGCATCAGCGATCCCGGCCACGATCTGGTCGTCGCGGCGATCGCGGCGGGCCATGCTGTCGTGCCGATACCGGGAGCGTCCGCCGTCATCGCGGCCGTAGCGGCGAGCGGATTGCCGTCGCGGCGCTTCCACTACCTGGGCTTCCTGCCGCGACAGCCGGGCCCCCGCAGGCGCGCCCTCGCCGCCGCCGGCCACTCCGGGGACACGCTGGTGGTATACGAATCGCCTCACCGTGTGTGCGCGACGCTGCGAGACGTGCTCGCCGCGCTCGGCGACCGCCGCATCGCCGTCGCGCGCGAGCTGACGAAACTGCACGAGGAGACGTGGCGCGGCACCGTCTCCGGCGCCCTGGCGCACTTCATCGAGCCACGCGGCGAATTCACGCTGGTGATCGAAGGCGGCGCTCCCATCGAGCCCGAAACCGCCGTCGACCCGAGCGCGGTCGTCGCCGCGCTCCGGTCCGAGGGTCTGCCGGCGAAGCAGGGCGTCGCCGAGTTGATGCGGCGCACTGGACTCTCGCGCCGCGCGGCGTACGCCCTCTGGCACGAGCTCTGACGCTGTCGCGGGCGCCGTTGCGACGTCGCCGCAGCGCCGCCGCAGCGCCGCCGCAGCGCGTCATCACAGATTTGGATGCTAGAATAACCGCGATTTGAATACGCCTTCACAAGCTCGCCGCATCCTCGTCGCCGTGGCGTGGCCCTACGCGAACGGCTCGCTGCACCTCGGCCACATCGCCGGCGCGTACCTGCCGGCCGACGTCTTCGCGCGCTACCACCGCATGGTCGGCGACGACGTGCTCATGGTCTCGGGCAGCGACCAGCACGGCACGCCGGTCACCGTGCGCGCCGACAACGAGCAGCGCACCCCGCAAGAGGTCGTCGATCAGTTCCATCCGGAGTTCCTCCGCTACTGGCGGGAGCTTGGCATCTCGTTCGACCTGTTCACGAACACGGGCACGAAGAACCACGAGGCCACCGTCCACGACTTCTTCAAGCGCCTCCTGGAGCGCGGCTACATCTACAAGGGGACCACGGAACAGTTCTTCGACGCGCAGGCCGGCCGCTTCTTGCCGGATCGCTACGTCGAGGGCACCTGCCCGCACTGCGGCTACGAGAAGGCGCGCGGCGACCAGTGCGACAACTGCGGTCGCACGCTCGATCCCGAGCACCTGATCAACCCGCGCAGCCGGATCACCGGCGCAACGCCCGAGATGCGGCCGACCGAGCACTTCTTCTTCAAGCTCAGCGCGTTCCAGGAGCCGCTGCTCGAGTGGCTCCGCTCGCGCGAGGGTTGGCGCAAGCACGTGCAGAACTACAGCATCGGTTGGGTCGAAGAAGGGCTCCACGACCGCGCCATCACCCGCGACCTCGAATGGGGCGTCAGCATCCCCGTCGAAGATCTCGGGCCCGGCAAGCGCATCTACGTCTGGTTCGAAGCCTTCATTGGCTACGTTTCCGCGGCGCAGGAGTGGTCCCAGCTACACGGTGACCCGGAGGCGTGGCGACGCTGGTGGGAGAACCCCGCCGCCGGCACCTACTACTTCATCGGCAAGGACAACATCTTCTATCACACCATCTTCTGGCCGGCGGTCCTCATGGCGTACGGTGGCCTCAACCTGCCCACGGACGTCCCCGCGAACCAGTACGTCACGTTCAAGGGAGAGAAGGCGTCGAAGAGCGAGGGCGTCGGCGAGTCCGTGCTGAC
The DNA here is from genome assembly GCA_963843685.1 of uncultured Chloroflexia bacterium. Taxonomy (GTDB): domain Bacteria; phylum Chloroflexota; class Dehalococcoidia; order DSTF01; family JACRBR01; genus DASQHL01. The sequence goes on along the minus strand of CAWJLO010000020.1, from coordinate 24,201 downwards.
GTACCTTGAGCGCTATCAGCCCGACGCCATCCGCTACTGCCTCGCGGCGAACTTCCCCGAGAACTCCGACACCGACCTCACCGAGGCGGAGCTGATCCGCCGCAACAACGACGAGCTCGTGGCGACATGGGGCAATCTTGTCAACCGCGTCCTGCAGATGACCCACCGAACGTTCGAAGGCAAGGTGCCGCGGCCGGGGACGCTGGACCCGCGGGACCGGGCGCTGCTCGACAGGGCGGAGTGGATGCTGAAGGCCGTCTCCTCCGATATCGAAGCCGTCCACCTGAAGGCGGGGCTCCAGACGGCGATGTCCTTCGCGCAGGACGCCAACGCCTACCTCAACGAGACCGAGCCCTGGAAGACGGCCAAGACTGACATTGAGCGCACGGGCACGTCCCTCTACACGGCGCTCTGTGCTATAAACGCGCTGAAGGTGGCGCTCTACCCGTACCTGCCCTTCTCCAGCCAGCGCATCCACGAGTTCCTCGGGCTGCAGGGCGAGATTGGCGAGAGCGGCTGGGAGGCGCGGCGGCCGGAGCCGGGCACGCTCCTGCAGCAGCCGGAACCCCTGTTCAAGAAGATCGAGCAGCCGGCTGTCGAAGGGGAGGCGCGGCTTACGGCCTGACGATGCGCCTGATCGACACACACTGCCACATCCACGACCGTGCGTTCGACGGAGACCGCGACGCGATGCTCGACCGCGCGCGCCAGGCCGGCCTCGAGCTGATGGTCACGCTCGGGTCGAATCTCGCCGACAGTCACGCCGCTCTGGCGCTCGCCGAGCGCGAGCGCGACGTCGTGGCTGCCGCCGGCGTCCACCCGCATGATGCCGCGGAGGCCACCGATGCGGACCTCGACGCACTCGAGGAGCTCGCCTCGCACCAGCGCGTGGCCCTGGTTGGCGAGATCGGACTCGACTTCTACCGCAACCTCTCTCCGCGTGATCGCCAGCTCGCCGTCCTGCGTAGACAGTTGGAGACGGCGGGCCGCGTCGGGAAGCCGGTTGCGGTGCATACACGCGACGCGGACGAGGAGATGATGCCGCTGCTTTCGGCGTGGTCTCGCGAGATGGGGGGCGCGCTGCCGGACGGGAGGCCGCTGGGCGTGATGCACTACTTCAGCGCGGACGTGGCGACCGCGCGCCGCTACGTCGAGCTTGGCTTCGTGATCTCCATCCACACGTCGGTGACGCACCCGAAGGCCACGCTGCTCGCCGAGGTCGCGCGCGAGATCCCCCTCGAGCATCTTGTGCTGGAGACGGACAGCCCCTACGGTGCGCCTCAGCGCTACCGGGGCAAACGCAACGAGCCCGCCTACGTGGCGGAGGCCGCGACGCGGGTGGCCGAACTGAAGGGGCAGCAGCCGGCGCTCGTCGCGGAAGAGACGGCACGCAACGCGCAGCGCTTGCTGGGAGTCGGGGTCGCTGCGGGCGGGAGGGCCACATGGTGAAGGTCGCCGACGTCTACGGGCCCGTCGCCCACGACCTTCGCTGCGTCGAGGAGACGCTCGACGGCATCAAGCACGTCGACAACTTCCCGGCGCTCTCGAAGATGCTCGCGCACGTGCTCGCCGGCGGCGGTAAGCGCCTGCGCCCGGCCATCGCCCTCCTCGCCGGCAAGTTCGGCCAGTACGACGCCGACGTGCACGTGCCGCTGGCCGCGTCGATCGAGCTGTTGCATACCGCGACGCTCGTCCACGACGACGTGATCGACGCCTCGCCGTCCCGCCGCGGCCGGCCTACCGCGAATGAGCTGTTCAACAACTCCGCCTCCGTGATGCTCGGCGACTACATGTTCGCCCACTCGGCGGACCTCATCGCTCGCACGGACAACACGCAGGTCGTGCGCCTCTTCGCCCGCACCATCATGGCGATCGCCGGCGGCGAGCTGCACCAGGACATGAGCGCCTACGACTACGGCCAGGACACCATGTCGTACTTCGGCCGCATCGAAGGCAAGACGGCCTCCCTCTTTGCGACTTCGGCGGAAGGTGGCGCGATGGTCGCGCGCTGCACGCCGGACGAGCGCGAGGCGCTGCGCGTGTTCGGCCTGAACGTGGGCATGGCGTTCCAGGTCGTCGACGACATCCTCGATTTTGCCGGCGACGAGCAGGAGATGGGCAAGCCGATCGGCAGCGACCTCCTGCAGGGCACGCTGACGCTGCCGTCGCTCATCCTCATGGAACGCTACCCGCGCGACAACCCGATCAAGAAGGCCTTCCGCACGAAGAAGCCGCGCGCCGACCACGTCGCCGAGGCCGTCTACATGGTGCTCAACTCGGACATCCTGAACGAGGCCTACGACGTCGCCCGCGACTTCCGCGACCGCGCGCTGACGTCGCTCCGCACGCTCCCCGATATCGACGCCCGCAGCTCCCTCGAAGACATCGCCGACTACGTCCTCGAACGCCGCGCCTGATCCTCTGCCGCGGTCGTTGGTACACTGCTGAGACGCTGACAGCCTGAGACACTGAGCACTTCAGACATGCCCATCTACGAGTACGCCTGCCACCGCTGCAAGAAGTTCGTCGAGGTGATCACCCGCCGCGTGCCCGATGACGACTTCGAGGCGCGGTGCCCGGAGTGCGGCGGCAAGAAGATGACCCGCCTCATCAGCAACTTCGCCTTCCACCTCTCGCTCAAGTCGCAGATCGACCAGCTCGACCCCAAGTACGACAAGATGATCGACGCCTCCAGCCCCGACCTCTCCTTCGACAACCTCGTCAAGAAGTACCGCCTCGACCGCCCCCAGTCGACGCCCGCCGAGCGCAAGGCCTTCCGCGAGGCCGGCGGCAAAGGCCTCATCCCCGACGGTAAAGGCAAGACCCCGACCGGCGGAGTCCCGCCGGTATAGGATGCCGGCCCGACGGGACCCGCGCACACACGCCCTGAAGAAGTTCGCGACGTCCACGCAGTGGGCGCCCCAGTTCGACGTCATCACGCGCTACGCCACTGATCCACCCATGGCGATCGCGACGCTTGTCGGCGCGGTCCAGGAGCGCGCGGCGGCCGGGGCGCGCGTGTGCGAGCTGGGCTTCGGTTCAGGCTGGCTGCTGGATGAGCTGGTGCGCCGTCTACCGCAAGTCATTCTGTACGGCGTCGAGATGTCCGGCCGCCGCACTTTCCGATGCGGGCACGAAGTTCGCCGGACGCGTGGCCCTGCTACGCGGAGACATGGAGCGGCTCCCGTTCCGCGATTTCGCCTTCGACGTCGTGGTCACGTGCTGGACGCTCTACTTCATGAACGACATCGACCTTGCGCTCTCCGAGATCCGTCGCTGCGTCGCGCCCGGCGGCCGCGTCGTCGCAGCGACCGTCGCGCCCGACCACATGCGCCAGTACGACGAACTGGTCGCGGAGTCGATGCGTGCCGTCCTCGGCCGCGGGCCGGAGCCCGACATCGGCCTGCGCTTCGACCTGGAGACAGGCGCCCCCTACATGCACCGCGCCTTCGGGCACGTGGAGTCGCGAGAATGGCGTGGCTCGATGGACCTGCCGGACGTCGATACGGCGCTGGCGCTCTGGCACACCTACGGCCCGCAGCTCGCGGATCCGGCCGAAGACGCCGCCGTGCGCACGGAGTTCGCCTCTCGCGCCGCCGCCCGCATCGCCCGCGACGGCGCCCTCCGCATCACCCGCCACGACGGCGCGTTCATCGCGGACGTCTGAGGCCCCGGGCGAGGCGGGTACCCCGTACCGGCGCCATGTGCATACCATGGGAGAGCCGGGGCGCATCAAGCGTCCAGATTCCAGCATCTCCAAGCCGACCGGAGGCCGCTCGTGCGCAAGATCTTCGACATCCACATGCACTTTCCCCGCAACTGGGAGAAGCCGAACGCCGACCCTGCCGGCCCCGTGCAGAACCTGTATGAGCACGCGAAGGCCGCCGGCATCACGAAGGCCAACCTCCTCTGCGGTGGCCGCTTCGGCATCTCGTACAAGGACTCGATCAAGCTCGCCCACAAGTACCCCGACCTCTTCATCCCGACGGCCATGATCGACCCGGAGACCACGACGCCGAAGGACCTGCGCGAGATGAAGCGCATGGGCTACCGCGGCCTGAAGATGATCGGCGTCCTCCGCGACTACGACTGCCCGGACTACTTCCCCATCTACGAGACCGCCGAGAAGTTCGGCTGGCCGATTCTGTTCCACTGCGGCGTCGTCGGTGGCGGCATCGACTACCAGGTCACGCACCCGCGGCGCGACAAGGCGGCCGCGGCGGCCTACAACCGCTGGCAGGAGATGTTCCGCGGCGGCCGCAACATGTCTGCCACGCGCATGCGGCCGTTCCACCTGGACACCATCGCCAACAACTTCCCGACGCTGAAGCTCATCGGCGCGCACCTGGGCGGCACGGGAAACTACGACGAGGCGGCATCCGTCGCGCGATGGCGACATAACGTCTACTTCGACATCTCCGGCGGCTCGACGATCGAGCGCCACGCCGTCGAGCGGCGCCTCATCGGCCACGAGATCGGCTTCGAGAAGCTCATCTTCGGCTCCGACACGTCTCCCGACAAGATCGCCGAGCACATCCGCCGCTGGGAAACCATCTACGACCTGCTCGACGTTCCGGCTGACGCGCGCGAGCGGCTGTGGTGGATGAACGGCGCCGAGCTGTACGGCGAAGAGCCCGTACGCTGGCTCAAGCAGCCGAAGCCGTCGAAGACCCCCGCGCGGGCCGGAAGGCCCGTGCGCGTCGTCACTCCGGCCGTGAAGCGCGCGTCCCGCGCCAGGCCGGCGTCGCGGCGTCGGGCGGCCGCGGCCGTGTCGCGCGCGTCGGCTCCGAAGCCGGCGGCGAAGCGGCCAGCCTCGAAACGCCGCCGTTGATCGCACGGCTCTCGTGTGGCGCTCCACAGGCCGCTGATGCTGCGATCGCAGCGCATCCGCCTGCGATCTGCGGAATCGGCTGCTCGTAAGTGTGACAGTTGTGTAATCCGCAGCTTCGGCCCGGGGCGATGTACATCGCATTAGTTGACACCGCGACGGCCGCGTAGCTAAGATCGCGCAGTCCTGAGGGACGGGTACGCGCCCCGACACCGGGGCGTTCGCTTGTCAGCGAGTGCGACAGTCTATGGCTACATCCCCCACGCTTGAGCGCGGTGCGCCGCCGCTGCCCGATGTCCCGTCGGGCTGGCAGTTCCGCGGCGCCTCACGCGCGGGCCGCATCCCTCTCCTCGCGCTGATCTACGCCGTCGGCATCGCGCTCTTCATCAGCATCGACCCCGTACGGCCGTGGATCCTTCTCGTCATCACCCTGCTCGTCGGAATCGGCGCCGACGGGATCATCCGCTCCCATCCCGGCGGCGAGTTCCACACGATCGCCGATACGGCGCCGTACCTCTTCGTGCCCGTGCTCTTCGCGCTCTCCTCGGGCCTGTTCCTCGAAGACGTCATCCTGAGCTACTGGGCCGTCCCCGCCGTCATCGGCGCCGGCGTGCTGATGGGTGCCGCCCTGTACGCGGAGCATGTGTCCGTCGAAACGGACCACCCGTCCTATCCGCTGGCGCGGTTCGTGCTGAACGTCATCACCTACCTGACGGCGTTCGGCTTCTACGCCGTCGTCTACGGTTTCGAGGTCGACCTGCTCCCGGCCGCCTTCGCCGCCGGCCTCATCAGCATGCTCCTCTCGATCGAGATCTTCCGCGAGGCCGAGGCTGACCCCGTCCGTGCGCTCGTCTTCGCGTCCGTCATCGGCGTCATCGTCGCCGAAGCGCGCTGGGTGCTCTACTTCATCCCGCTGGAGGGCTTCCTGGCGGGGGTATTCATCCTCCTCATCTTCTATCTCACCACCGGCGTCATCTCGCACTACCTCACCGAGCACCTGGACCGGAACGTCCTGATGGAGTTCGGACTGGTGACCGCCGCCGGCCTCGCCATCGTCATCGGCGGCCGCGTTCTCGGCTGACCCGCGAATTAGTCTTCCTGCGGACCTGCCAGTGCGCGCAGCGCGTTGAGTGAGGGGACAAAGTACGTCGCGGCGCTCGTCGGCCGCGAGAAATCCGTGAGCCGGTCCCTGGTCTCGTCGCCCGACGTCCCGAACATCCGCGCGAGCAAGAGCCGAAAACGCGCGGGATCAGCGCTGAACGCGACGAAATACAGACCGGCCTCCGCCAGGCTGCCGAACGGCACGCTGCGTCGGTACAGCTCCAGTTCCGCGCCGTCCACGTCGAGTTGCACGCGTGAGATGTGCGCCGTCGGCGGCCGCGCGCCTTCGGCGATCTCCTCGCTGTCCCGTTTCGTCCGTCCAAAGACCTTTTCCTGCTCCTGAACGGACAGGCGGTCGAAGGCATCGAGATCGTGCACCCAGCGCATCGCCAGCACGTGGCTCCCGGCCTCCCCGGGCTGTCCCGGCGGCACGAGGGCGACGTCGGCTGCGAGCGCCGGGAGGGGATTCGCCGTGCCGTCGATGAAACCCGTCATGTCGCGGCTGTCGCGATACGTGAACCCGGGCTGCTCGGCGGCGAGCGTGGCCACGTCCGCGATGAGCCGCCTGGCCGCCCGTGCATGGTCCCAGGTGACGTCGGGCGTGCTGCCGCTGATCCACACCCAGGCGTCGTGGGGCGTCGCCGGCATCCGGTGGCCATCGCGACCGTCGATAGCCTCGAGCGTCGCCAGATCGGATGGCACGCCGTCGGGCGCCACCGCCGGCCAGATCCCGGCGCCGAATCCGATCACGAAGTTCACGCCTCCGGCCGAGGCTTCCGGCGCCCGAAGCCGGGCGAACGCGCTGATCGCCTGCGACGAGGAAACGCCCGGTAGAAGGTCGAACTCCAGGAAGTAGTGGGCGTTTGTCCCCTGCGCGAATATCGCCGTTTGCGGAAGCAGCATGCCACGTGAGGATACCTCCGATCCGGCGCTGGTAATGGGCCGCTAGCTGCTAATCTTGATCCCATGGAACTCCAGATGCAGTACGCCCTCACCTCCGACGGCGTGCACATCGCCTTCGCGGTGGCCGGCCACGGCCCGACCGTCGTGCGCCTGCCCGGGCCGCCGTTCTGCCACGCCCAGGTCGACTACCGGGCGAGCCCGTTCTACGACCGCCTCTGCGCGAACATGACCATCGTCACGTTCGACCCGCGCGGTACGGGGCTCTCCGACCGCGATCCCGAGGACGTCTCGATGGCCGCCCGGATGCGCGACCTCGAGGCCGTGATCGACAAACTGGGCCTCGATCAGTTCGCCCTGCACGGCATCCAGCTCTCGGGCCCGCTCGTCATCACATACGCAGCGACGCACCCGGACCGCGTGACGCACCTGATCCTCGATGATTCGTTCTCGCGCGTTGCCGACTACGCCGGCACGGTGCGGAACCGCGCCTTCCTGGCCCTCAGCGAGGACTGGGAGGAGTTCACCGACAACCTCGCCTGGGCCATCCAGCGGGGCGACCGCGCGGAGAACGAGCGCTACGCCGAGTACCTCCGGTCGTGTGCCTCTCCCGAAGTTGGCCGCCGCTACTACGCCGCCATGGTCGACGACGACGCGACGCCGCTCCTCTCGCAGCTCAAGATGCCGGCGCTGGTGCTCCAGCACGACGACGTCCCCCACGTGGCGCTCTCGCGCGACCTCGTGGCGCGGATCCAGAACGCGCGGCTGGTGCTGCTGGATTCGGATCGCGACGACATGGAGGGCCTCGTGCCGGCGATCGAGGAGTTCCTCGGGATCGAGGCTCAGGCCCCAGCGCCCGCTTCGGCCCCGCACACGCACGACGCCGCCGATCACACGCACGACCCGTCGCCCGCCGCCAGCGCCTTCCGCACGATTCTTTTCACCGACGTCGTGAGCCACACGGAGATCATGCACCGCCTCGGCGACGCCGCCGGCCGCGTGATCCTCCGCGAACACGAGCGGTTGACGCGCGATGTGCTGCGCCGCCACGGCGGTGTCGAGGTGAAGACCACGGGTGACGGCTTCATGGCCTCGTTCGCCTCCGTCGCCGGCGCCGTGGAGTGCGCGATCCAGCTCCAGCGCGCCTTCGACGCTCACGACTGGTCGGGCATCGTCCCGGCCGAGGCGATCCCGGCTGCCGCGGCGCTCGGCATGGGGCTGGGGCTGAACGTGGCCATCCGCGTCGGACTCAACGCCGGCGAGCCCATCGCCGAGGAAGGCGACTATTTCGGCGCGACCGTCATCCTCGCGTCGCGCATCGCCGGTCAGGCTGAGGGTGGCGAGATCCTGGCGTCGAACGTCGTCCGCGAGCTCTGCGCCGGCAAGGGCTTCCTCTTCGCCGACCGCGGCGAGATCGTCCTCCGCGGTTTCGAGGACGCCACCCGCATCTACGAGATCCTCTGGCGCCAGTAGCCTGGACCGGCATCGCCCCTACGCCGGGACTTCCTCCCCGTGATGCGACTCCAGCTCGTGCGGGTGCGCGTGCTCCACATCGGCGTGGCGGTGGAGGTGCTCGTGGATCAGGTTCGCCCTGATCAGCAGCTCATCATCCTTCAGCACGCGCTCCGGCGGGCCGTCGGCCAGCACCTTGCGCTCCTCGCTGATCACCACGACGCGCTGCGCGATGATGGGCACGATGTCCAGCTCGTGCGTCGCCGTGATGATCGTCCGGCCCTGGCGCCCCAGCTCCACGATCATGTTCACCAGCACCCACTTCGTGCGCGGGTCCAGGCTCGCCGTCGGCTCGTCGAGCAGGATCACGTCCGGCTCCAGCGACAGCACCGACGCGATCGCGGCGCGCTTCTTCTCGCCGCCCGATAGCTCGAACGGCGCCCGGTCGCGCAGGTGCTCGATCCCCATCTGCGCCAGCGCGCTCTCGACCCGCTCGCGCACTTCCTTCAGCGGCAGCCCGAGCTGCAGCGGCCCAAACGCCACGTCGTCGCCGACCGTCGGCGAGAAGAGCTGCACGTCCGGGTCCTGGAACACCAGCCCGATGCGGCGGTGAAAGCGGTGCGTCTCTTCGAGATCTGATTCGACGTTCTTGATGTCCTCCCCGAAGACCCGCAGTGTTCCGCCGCTCGGCGGGTACAGCCCGTCGAGCACCTTCAGCAGCGTCGACTTGCCGCAGCCGTTCGCCCCCAGCAGCGCCACCATCTCGCCCTCGCGGACGCACAGGTCGATGCCGTCGAGCGCCACCTGCTTGCGGCTGTAGGTGTAGCGCACGTCGCTCAGCTCGAAGACGGGCGGCGCGGGCGCGACCACTACAGCCTCCAGCCGGCGTACAGCGCCGCTGCCGCCGCCAGCACGGCCCCGCAGAGCAGCAGCCAGTCCGCCGCCTGCATCCGGTAGTCGTCGATAGTGCGCATCTCGTTGTGGAAGCCGCGCGCCAGCATCGCCTGGTAGACGTCGTCGCTCATCCGGAACGAGCGGCTCATCAGCACGCCGACCGACGACACGATCCACCACCGCTGCTCCTTCCCCGTCGTCTTCGCCACGATGCGGCTCTTGCGCGCCAGGAACATGCCGTTCGCCGTGTGCAGCACCAGGAAGATGTAGCGGTACGTCATCGCCAGCACGAGCACGAACACGTTCGGCACGCGCAGCACGCGGAGCGACTTCAGGATGTCGGCCCACTTCGTCGTCAGGATCAGCAGGATCGCCAGCGAGACCGAGGCGCTCACTCGCAGGACGAAGATCCCAGCGGCGATCAGCCCGTCGCGGTGCACCACGAGGTTGAAGAAGCCGAGCGGGACGTGGAACAGCTCGTGGCTGCCGACGAAGAAGATCGACGGCAGGATGACGACGCCGCTGAACAGCCCCATGCCCAGCCACACGCGCTTAACGAAGAGCCCCATGTCGATCGACGACACGGCCGCGGCGGCCAGCACCACGCCGTACATCGCCAGCAGCACCGGCCAGTCGCGCGAGAGCCCCGTTGCCACGATCAGCGCGATGAACGCCAGCAGCTTCGCGCGCGGGTCGCGGCGCTGCAGCCAGCCGTCCTTGCGCGCGTTCTCCTCCGAGAACACCGCCTGCTCGATGTTGCCGCTGATCCCGGCCAGCGTCTTCTCGACGAACCCCGGCTTGATCTTCTTCCGATTCGGTGCGCCGCGCGCGGCGGCCGCCTGCTCGGCGAGCGTCATCGTCATGCTGTCCGCCAGTCAGGGGGCGCTGTCGGCATCAGCGTCTTCGCCAGACCGAACAGCCCGAGCGCGATCACGGCCACGAACCCGATGCCGGCGAAGCCCGCGACCTGGTAGCCGACGTTCTGCTTCCACGCGGGGTCGCTGGCCTTCACCCACGGCGGCTGATAGCCCGCGAGGAGCGTGTGGTTCGCGAACGTCACGTTGTCGATGTTGTTCGGCACGCACTCGCACTGCTTGTTCACGTCGGGCAGCGCGTCGAACAGGCTCGAGTCCCCGGCCGCGCGCGCCTCCAGCGCCGCCTGCACCTCAGCCCGCGTCGCGCTCTGGTCTTCGCCGAATGCGCCGCCCGGCGCGATCAACCCGATCGGCACCCAGATCATCAGCGCGACGAACAGCAGCGCCGCCACGCGCACGCCGGAACCCGCATTCCGCAGGATGAAGTAGAGCGCCGGCAGCGCCACCGCGGACACAATGCCTGAGACCAGCACGGTCCAACCGGCGTCGCTCCACTTCACCGTCGCCCAGTCCAGCCCTGCCCACTGGTCGAGGTGGCCGCCGCCCTTGATCAGCCCGGCGACGAACATGATCGTCGCGGCCACCGCGACGAACGCTAGCGCCGGGATCCAGGGATTGAAAGAGCCTGCCCGCTGCGCGACCTCCGCAGTCCTCGTCTGCCGCTTCAGCAGGATCTCGGGGAACGACTTCTGCAGGTACGCGACGCCCATCGCGGTCACCGCGGCCTCCACGAACGACGCGCCGAACGCGTGCGCCAGCAGCATCGACGGGATCGCCGTGCTGAAGCCGTACGGGCTGTAGTCCGGAATGCCGTTCGTGCTGGCGATGTGCGGCTGCAGCCCCAACTCCACGCCGACGAGCAGCGCCGCGATCGTGATCCCGACGTAGGAACCGATGGCCGCCGAGATCACCCGGCGCTGCGAGAGCATGTCGCTGTTCCCGGCGATGACGCGGTACGTCACGTAGCCCGTCATCGGCAGCACCACGCCCATGTTGAAGCAGTTTGCGCCGATCGCGGTGATGCCGCCGTCGCCGAAGAACAGGGCCTGGATGATCAACGCGACGGACGTCGAGATCACGGCGGCCCACGGCCCAAGTACGATCGCCACGAGCGTGCCGCCGACGCCGTGCGCCGTAGTGCCGCCCGGCACCGGCACGTTGAACATCATGATCGCGAACGAAAACGCCGAGAAGATCGCCAGCAGAGGCACCGTCCGCCCACCGATGATCTTCCGCACGCGCGCTGACGCGATCAGCCAGAACGGGATGGCGAGAGCGTAGAGCGCTGCGCACGTCAGCGGGCTCAGATAGCCATCCGGGACGTGCATCAGAAGCGGTAGCTGTATCATCGTCGTCTCCTCCGTCCGCCGCGCCCCTCCGCGCGGTCCAGATGAGATGTGAGTGCGCTAGCTCTCTGCCTCCGCGGCGACCGCCCGCTGACAGCCCGCGCAAAGCCCGAAGATCGCGAAGTGGTCCAGGTCGGCGCGGAACCCCAGGTCGTCCGACAGCTCTCCCCCAAGCTTCGACAGGTACTTGTGGTCCAGCAGCGCCACATGGTTGCAGCGGCGGCAGATCAGGTGGTGGTGCGGCTCGCTGGCCACCCATTCGAACGTGGCGTCGCCGGTGCCCATGTGCGTTTCCGAAATGAGCCGCAGATCCTTGAGCACGGTGAGCGTGCGGTACACCGTCGAGATGTCTACGTACGGGTACTCGGATCGGACGCGCTCGTAGATGTCGGCCGCGCTGAGGTGCCCCTTGGCGTGTCGCAGCGACGTGAGCACCATCATGCGCTGCGGGGTCATCTTGTGCCCCGTGCTCCGTAGCAGGTCGATGGTGGCAGCTTCGCAACTCATGGACGGGTCGCCTCCCGGCAGCCAATTGCAAAGAGTTGCAGTTACTGTATCATAGCTTTGCCCTGCTGTACACATGCCCATCTGCGCGTTGTGCGGCTCCAAAGCATGGGACCAGCGCTCTCCAGGGGTGACATCGAGGGACGCCCCGCTTCGCTTTCTGGCCCCTTGATCCGGAGGGGTGTCGAGATTCTAGCTGCCAAACGGGCCCTCCAGCCGTGCCTGCCGGAGGCGTGCTGACGCCTCTTGTCAGTGGAGATCGCGCTTCGGCGCTCGCGCCGCCACAACGTGTCCGATATCGGTCGCTCGCTCATGTCTCGTGACCATCGGCTCCCGCCTGCCATACGCTCGGCCCTCCCGATACGCGGCGCCAGATGTTGTAGTGCAACGGACGCGGTTTCGGATTGAGAGGCACGCCGTGAGCGAGTACATCCGCTGGTTCGATCAGCTCCGCAAGGACGACACCCCGGTGGCCGGTGGCAAGGGCGCCAATCTCGGCGAGATGACGTGCGCCGGGCTTCCCGTCCCGCCCGGGTTCGTCGTCACCGCCGCCGCCTATCGCTCCTTCGTCGAACATGCGGGCCTCGGCCCGATCATCGAGCGCACGATCGCGGCGACGAACGTCGACGACCGGCGCGAGCTGGCCGACGCCGCCGACACGGTGCAGTCGCGGATTCGCGCCGCCACCGTGCCGCCCGACGTGATCGCCGCCGTAGCCGACGCGTACCACGAGCTCGCTCGCCGTGAGGGCGGCGCCCCCCCGCTCGTCGCGGTGCGCTCGTCCGCCACGATGGAGGACACCGCCGAGGCCTCGTTCGCCGGCATGAACCTGACGTTCCTCAACGTGCAGGGAGACGACGGGGTCGAGGAGGCGGTGAAGGGCGTCTGGGCCTCCCTGTACAGCCCGCGCGTCATCTTCTATCGCAAGCGGCTGGAGCTCGCGGGCGAGCCGGAGATCGCCGCCATCGTCCAGAAGATGGTCAACTCCGAGAAGTCCGGCGTCGCCTTCTCGATCGATCCGGCGACCGGCGACACGACCACGACGGTCATCGAGGGCGCGTTCGGCCTCGGCGAGGTCGTCGTCGGAGGCCAGGTGGAGCCGGATCACTACGTCGTGTCGAAGCGCGACCTCGCCATCCGCAGCATCCGTGTCGCGCAGAAGGCCTTCATGCTCACGCGCGACGAGCAGGGCCGGAACATCCGCGTCGACCTCACGCCCGACCGCGCCGGCGCGCGCGTGCTCTCCGATGAGGAGATCATCGCCGTCGCGGACCTCGTCCGGCGCGACGAGGAGCACTACGGCTCCCCGCAGGACGTCGAGTGGGCCGTCGAGGGCGACAAGGTGTACTTGGTGCAGTCACGGCCCGTGACGGCGGTCGCTCGCCCGGCCGACGAGGAGCCGACGGTTGCCCGCGGCCACAAGGAGCTCGTCCGGGGCCTCAACGCCAGCCCTGGCGTCGCCATCGGCAAGGTGCGCGTCGCCCTCCGCATCGAAGACGCTGACGCCCTCCAGGACGGCGAGATCCTGGTGGCGCGCATGACCTCACCGGACTGGGTGCCCTTCATGCGGCGCGCCGCCGCCATCGTCACCGATGCCGGGGGCATGACGTCGCACGCGGCTATCGTCTCGCGCGAGCTGGGCCTGCCCTGCGTCGTCGGCGCCCGCCAGGCCACCGCCGTCCTCCACGACGGCATGCTCGTGACGGTCGATGCCACGGCCGGGACGGTGCTGGAAGGCCGCGCCGACGTGACGCCGGCGCCGTCGCGCGCCGCGACAGCCGTCGCCGTCGGTGGCGCTGCCCCGGTGACCGCGACGCGTCTCCTCGTCAACCTCGCTGAGCCGGAGTCCGCCGCCGCGGTCGCGGCACGCGATGTTGACGGCGTCGGGCTGCTCCGCGCCGAATTCATGATCCTCAGCGCGCTGCAGGGGGTCCATCCCCGCCTCCTCGTCGAGCAGGGACGCGGCGAAGAGTTCGTCGCCCGCATGGAGGAGCAGCTCCGTGTCATCGCCGCCGCCTTCAACCCGCGCCCGATCACCTATCGCGCTACTGACTTCCGCACCAACGAGTTCCGCGGACTGGAGGGCGGCGACCGGTATGAGCCGCAGGAAGAGAACCCGATGATCGGCCTCCGCGGCGCCTATCGCTACGTCACCAACCCCGAGCCCTTCCGCCTCGAGCTCGACCTGCTCGCGCGCGTCCGCCACGACTTCTCCAACGTGCACCTGATGATCCCGTTCGTGCGCACCGGCAGCGAGATGCGCGCGGTGAAGCGCATGGTCGACGAGTCCCCGTTGGGCGCCGACCCATCCTTCCACCTCTGGGTCATGGCGGAGGTGCCCTCCGTCGTTTACTGGCTCGACGAGTACGCCGCGCTCGGCGTCTACGGCGTCTCGATCGGCTCCAACGACCTGACGCAGCTCGTGCTCGGCGTCGACCGCGACAGCGAGACACTCTCTTCGCTGTTCGACGAGCGGGATCGCGCCGTCACGGGGACCATCGCCGCCATCATCGCGGCCTGCCGCCGTCTCGGCCTCAAGTCCTCGATCTGCGGCCAGGCGCCGTCTGTGCACCCTGAGTACGCCGAGCAGCTCGTGCGCTTCGGCATCGACTCGATCTCCGTCAACCCGGACGTCATCGAGGCGACGCGTCACAACATCGCGGTCGCCGAGCAGCGCATCCTTCTCGAGGCTGCCCGGGGCAACGCGTAGGGGCGGCCCGCTCGGCCGCCCCCTCCGCTCACTTGCGTGTCGACTCCGTGCGGGACTACCGTCGCCCGCGCTTCGGCGCGTCCGCGTCCGGGTTGAGCCCGAACGTCACGTGCACCGTGCCGCCGAACCGGTTCGGGTCGGCGCCGGCCGCCTTCGCGAGCGCCGCCTCAAGGTCCCCCTGGAACGCGTGCATGTCCGCCGGGTCATCGCACTCGAACACAAAGACGTCCGATGCCTCGTGCGTGAACGTGCTCGTCCAGTAGCGCCGCAGCGCGTCCACCTTCCCGGCGTACTTCTTGAGCGTGGCCTCGAACGCCTTGCCCGGCTTCGCCCGCTCGGCTGCCGACATTGCGGCGTAGGCCGGCGGCGTCTTCGCGTAGATGATGCACCCGTACTTGCGTCCTGCCATGACATTCCCTTTCTGCGTGTCTCCGGCGACCGCCGGAAGTGTTGAGATGTCCGCGAGCGGACGTCGTTCGCGTGGCAGGCATCTTACGCGCTCCCGCGCCGCCTGGGAATCCCGCAGGAGCACTCGATTGAGGGGCTAAGCCGCGCGTGCTAGGATCGACCCGTTCGGGGCGTGGCGCAGCCCGGTAGCGCACCTGACTGGGGGTCAGGAGGTCGCTGGTTCGAATCCAGTCGCCCCGACCATCCCCCTCTTGCCAACGCTGTTCTGAATCGGTTTGAACCCCGCACAGAGGAGAACATGCCATGCCCACGACGACCAGTCAGGTTCGCTGACGACCTACACAGAGAGCGTGACGCGCCGGCCCTGCGAGGCGTGGTCGCGCGACATGCCCGAGCGCGGGAACAAGGCGCGGCGGGTGCGCAACTGCCATGAGATGGCGCTACAGTGATGAGGAATGCGCTCGTGCAGTGGCGGACCGGCGCCGTACTCTTGCCACCTGCGCGGTCGATGCGCGCCGTGGCGTCGGCTCGAGAGCAGCGGGCGCCACGGTGAAGAATGAGGAGCGGTTCATGACGACCATCGGCAGTGAAAAGTACAGGGTGATCGGCACGCGGCCCCTCCGGCCTGACGGCGTCGACAAGGTGACCGGCCGGGCGCAGTACGGGGCGGACATTCGCCTGCCGGGGATGCTGTACGGCCATATCAAGCGTAGCCCCCACGCCCACGCGCGCATCAGGAGCATCGACGTCTCACGGGCGGCCGCGCTGCCGGGCGTGCACGCGATCGTGACCGCCGCCGACCTGCCCGGCGCCGAGAATCGCGTCGCCGACGTCGGCGAGGCATCCGTGAACATGCGCGAGCTGTCGGGCAACGTCCTCGCGCACGACAAGGTGCTCTACCGCGGCCACGCCGTCGCGGCGGTGGCCGCGGTCAACGCGCGCGTCGCGCGGGCGGCCGCGGAGCTGATTGACGTCGACTACGAAGTCCTGCCGCCGGTGCTGGACGCGCGCGACGCGATGCGCCCGGACGCGCCGCTGCTCGACGAGAGCCGTCTGACGGTGTCCCCATCCGGACCGAGCGACCGTCCCAGCAACGTCGCCGCGCACTACCAGTTCGTCCAGGGCGACCCGGATGGCGGCTTTGCCGGCGCGGACGTCGTCGTCGAACGCGAATTCACCACCAGGATGGTGCACCAGGGCTACATCGAGCCGCACGCCGCGACGGCGACGTGGTCCAGCGACGGCCAGGTCACGATCTGGACGAGCACGCAGGGAGCGTTCTCCGTGCGCGACCAGTGCGCCGCCATCCTCGATCTCCCCGTCTCGCAGATCCGCGTCATCCCGACGGAGATTGGGGGCGGCTTCGGCGGCAAGACCGTTGTCTATCTCGAGCCGGTGGCGGCGTTGCTCGCGAGAAGGACGGGGCATCCGGTAAAGCTGCAGATGGGCCGCAGCGACGTGTTCGAGGGGACAGGGCCGACGTCAGGCATCCACGCCCGCGTCCGCATGGGCGCCACGCGCGACGGACTCCTCGTCGCGGCGGAGGTGGAGCTGGTCTACGAAGCGGGCGCGTACCCCGGTTCGCCCGTCATGGCTGGCTGCATGACATCCCTGGCGCCCTACGACATCCCAAACACGAAGATCGACGGCTACGACGTGGTCGTGAACAAGCCCAAGGTCGCTGCGTATCGCGCCCCCGGCGCACCGGCTGCCGCGTTCGCCGTCGAGCAGGTGGTCGATGAGCTTGCGGAGCAGATCGGCATCGACCCGCTGCGCTTCCGCCTCGACAACAGCTCGCGAGAAGGCACGCGGGGTCCGGGTGGTCGCCCGTACCCGCGCATTGGGCACGAAGAGTGCCTCCAGGCGGCCCTCGCGTCGCCGCACTACAACGCGCCGCTCGAAGGACCGTGCCGTGGCCGCGGCGTCGCCTCCGGCTTCTGGTTCAACGGCGGCATGCGTTCCAGCGTGACCGTCATCGTCAACGCCGATGGCACTGTGAGCCTCGTCGAGGGCTCGACCGACATCGGCGGATCGCGTGCGTCCCTGGCAATGCAGCTCGCGGAGACGCTCGACATCAATTTCGAAGACGTGAAGCCGCACGTCGCGGACACGGACGCCGTCGGCTACAACGACGTCACCGGCGGTAGTCGGGTCACCTTCGCTACGGGCATCGCCGTGCACGAGGCGGGGATGGAAGTCCGGCGTCAGCTCGTCCAGCGCGCGGCCGAGCACTGGCGCGTGCCCGAAAGCGACGTCGAGTATCGGGACGGCCGCCTCACGTGCACGTCGGATCCGGAGAAGTCAGGCACGTTCCGTGAGATGGCTGCGCTGCTCCTGTCGCGTGGCGCGCCGCTCGTGGCCACCGGCTCGATCGTCGGCCGCGGCGTCGGCGGCGCCTTCAGCACGCAGATCGCCGATGTCGAGGTCGATCCGGAGACGGGCAAGGTGCAGGTGCTCCGCTACACCGTCGTGCAGGACGCCGGCACCGCCATCCACCCCTCCTACGTCGAGGGCCAGATGCAGGGCGGCGCCGTGCAGGGCATCGGCTGGGCGTTGAACGAGGAGTACTACTACGACGAGCAGGGCCGTATGGCCAACTCCAGCTTCCTCGACTACCGTATGCCGACGACGCTGGACGTCCCGATGATCGAGACCGTGATCGTCGAGGTCCCGAACCCTCGCCACCCGTTCGGCGTGCGGGGCGTCGGTGAGGTGCCGATCGTTCCGCCGCTCGCCGCCATCGCCAACGCCGTGTATCGCGCGACGGGCGTCCGCCAGACGCAGCTCCCCATGTCGCCGCGCCGCATCCTCGAGACCACGGCCGGGCTGTCGTAAAGGGCGACTATCAGAATCGCTATGGCGCGTCGTCGGCGTTGGGCTCAGGCGCTGCCCGGGCCAACCCAGACAACTCCGGAACAATCGACGCCGAGCTGGACGGCGACACGGCCGGTAAGATCCGGCTCCAGGGCAGCTGGACCTGCTAGGGCCCCGCGGCGGCGCCTTGGCCCAAGTGATTCGCCTGCTACCACAGTCGCGGGATTGTGCCATCGTGATGGCCGCTGGTGCGCGATCAGGCGCTCCGTTGCCGGACGCGCGATACGGGCTCCGCTGTCCCACCCGTCTTGCAAACACCCTACACTGACGCCCATGCTCACCGAACTTACGTCCGCTCAACGCGAACTCCTCCGGCCCTTGTTCGCGGACTTGGGTTCGCGCCTGCACGGGTGCGTTGAGGCGGTGTACGGCGGCGACTTCGGGCGCGCTTGGGCCAACGATCCGATTGTCCCGACCGTGGCGATCGCTCACGTCGACTTTTGGTTTGTGGCAGGCGACGCGCGCCTTCCCGAAGCGTCCGAGGCGCTCCGCATGGTTCCGGAGCGCGGCACGATCGTCACAGCGGGCGGCGGGTGGGATACCGTTGTGCGGCAAACGCTGAGCGGGACGATCAAAGAGTCCATTCGCACGGCCATGTCCACGCCACCGCCGGAGAGCTGGGATCGTGAACGGTTGCGCGCCCTCGTTGCGTCTCTCCCGGACGGCTACTCCATTCGCCGCCCGAGCGCCGCGGATATCGATTCGTTCTGGGCAGTCGAGAAGGATCTCATTACGAACTTTGTGACGCCACAGAGATTTCTCGAACGTGGTCTCGGCTTTGGAGTCTGGTTCGACGGTCGATACGTCGCCGGCTGCTCGTCGTACACATTGGCGAACAGGAAGTTGGAGATCGAGATCGACACCCATCCCGACTTCCGTCGCCGAGGCCTCGCCCGCGCGGTTGCCGCGGCGATGATTCTGCACTGCCTCGCGCAGGGCGTCGAGCCTTGCTGGGACGCGCACAACCCGGAGTCGGCCGCTCTTGCGCTCCAGTTGGGGTTCGTCAGTCCTCAGCCGTACACTGTGTTTCGCGTCAAGTGAGGGCCAACGTCGGGGCGATGAATGCGCGGGTTCCACGCGTGGACAGCGTGGACGCGCCTCAACTACGGCGACATGCTGCGGCGGCGGAATCGGCTCGGCGACGTCGACCGCGCCGTATGCCGTACTCGGAGACAACTACTCCGCTAGCTCGCCGCACGAGAGTCCGAATCGCCGTTCCCCTGGTGCTATTCCTCGCCTGCGCAGTGACTGCCGCCGCCTGCGGCAATCCGGCCGATAGCGAGGATGCGTCGACGACGCCGGACGCCTCCGTGACGGCCGCGGCGCTCGCATCAACGACGCAGGCGCGCGCCGCGGCGACGCCGCCGGGCACGCCGAGCGCCATCGCGAACACGCCAACGCCGCGCGCCCCAGAACCAATCAAGACGCCGACTCCAGTCGTGACGTCCGCGCCGCCGACATCTATGTCCAACGCCTACTCGCCGTCACCGCACGCCAGCTCGTCTCCGACGCCGTGGCCCACGCCCACGCCGCGGCCGACACCGGCGCCCGGCGCGATCACGAGCGAGACACTCACCTTTGACGCGCTGCCCGGCCCCGACTGGTCGCTGAGCAGGTCCAACCCTCTCAGGTATTACCCGGTCTCGGTCGCCGGTGGCGTGCTCACCATCGACTCCCCGAACGGCGGTGATACGTTCGGCAAGGGCTTCTTCTGGACGAGTCAACCGACCGAGAATCCGCCCGACATCTGGACGCGCTACGCCGACAACAGTCGCGGCTGGTGGATCGAGGCGAGGTTCCGCGTCGATCCGCTCACGCCCGATGCCTGCGAGTCGATCTACGACCCGAGCGGCGTCGGCTTTCGTGGAGGCGACTGGGAGCGCGAGTTCCGGCTGTTGGCGGGCACGACGCGGATGTGTCTGCAAACCCTGAACTACCCGGACACGCGCGGCGTGATCGTCCCGATCGACTCCACCTCCGCGTACCACACCTATCGGCTCGAGGTGAAGCACAACGTCGCGCGCGTGTACGTCGACGGCGCGCTGAAGATCGACTTCACCGTGCCGCCGGAGATCTTCCACGGATCGGATCCCGCGGTGTACTTCGGGAACAACGACAAGGTGGAGCGCATGGTGTCGTATTGGGACTACTTCAAGTACGACGTCCGTGGCCTCGGTCAGTGACCCTCCCCGCGACCATCGGAGGAATGTGGGGGTGTGTTGCGCAATCTACCTTATCGGGACGAGCGCCAGGGTGGACTCGCCCGGACTGAGAGGATCCCGGATAGCCAGACGTCAATCGCCGTCCAGCAGGAAATGAACATTGTGCGACGCGGCCGCAAGAGGAGACTGGGCGGCGACTCGCCTACAGCCGATTGTCGCGTCACGGTATGCAAGACCGCATGGCGCGGACGTCACCACCGCGCATGAAGGCAGCGGCAGCCTCAGCACGGCTCAGCCTGTGACCTCCCCGGCTCGGTGTCGCGTGACCTGACGGGAACGTGCCGGCACTTTCTGACCTGGAGAGAGGCCGCGTGGCCGCTAGTGCCCGGTCTGAGTGACTACCAGGCGGAGGTCCTGCCTTCCGCCGATCCCGAGCTTCTTGTAGACCGCCGAAAGGTGGTTGTCGACCGTACGCACCGAGAGATACAGCTGCCGGGCGATGTCCGGGCTCGATGCCCCGGCGCTCGCCAGCCGCGCCACCTCCCACTCGCGCTCGCTCAACGGCGATATCAGGCCCGTCAGGAGCGGCGTCACGGCTCCCGGACACTGCGAGCGCAGATGCAGCGCACGCACTGTCAGCCTATCTCGTTCCAGCTCATCGGCTGCGCAGTGCGCTGCCTGCGCCAGCGCCTCGGCGGCTAACAGCGGGCTGCCGCACACTGCGAACTCTTCGGCGACTGCAGCGAGCGCTACCGCGTCCTCATCCAGCGCTGCCCGCGCGTGCTTCGCCATCGTGTGGATCAGCGGAGCTGTCGTCTGATCGGCCAGCCTGGCGAGTCCGTCGGTCGCCTCGCAGGAGCCGCCCAGCCTGACGGCGTCGTGGTAGAGCAACGAGGCTCCCCAGGTGATGATGGTCTCCGCCTCTGCGCGCCGGCCAGCATTGATCGCCAACGAGATCGCCAGTTCCGGGTCGCGCGACGCGATCCACACCTGCGCGCGCTCCGCCCAGACGCGGCTCCTGGGCTCCAACTCCTTCACGGGCCCGCCGCGTTCGAGCCATGCCGCCGCCTCGTCCAGCTCGCCACGCACTCCATGCACCAGCGCCGCCAGCGAATAGGCCATCGAGACGTTGTGGAAGGGGTCAAAGCGCTCGACCTCGCGGAAGCTCCGCTCCACCAGTCCCAGCGCGGCGTCGAGATCGCCCGTGTCGACCGAGATCCAGGAGAGCGTGCCCGACCACATCGCACTCGGCCCGCCTTCGCGCAGTGATCGCGCGTAGCCGGAGCTGGCGACTCGCAGCGCCTCCGCGAGGTCGACGCTACGCAGCCACATCGAGCGATTACTGCGTAGCTGGTCGAACGCCAGCGGCAGATCGTCTGCCAGTTCGAGCGCCAGCGCCTCGCCCCGGTCGAGGTCGGCCTCCAGGCCGTCGAAGTCGCCCAGCATGACCCTGGCGCGCGTCGAGTGAATGAGCGCCGAAAGGATCGCCTTTGGGTCCGCCCGCGGATCCGAGAGGACGTCGTGCGCGATACGGATCGTCCCCACTGCGTCACCCGCGGCCGCCGAGTAGAACGCGAGCTCGGCGCGCAGTTCCGACTGCGCCCCCGCCTCCGAGATCGTCGGAATGAGCTCCTCCAGTAGCGATGACGCCCGGCCGAGGTCGCGGCCCTCCCACCCGTAATGGCGCGAACACGCGAGCGCCGCCCGGACGCATTCTTCGGCCCCTTGCGCCGCCTCGAGCGCCCGCTCCAGCGTCTCCCGCGCATTCGGCTTGTGCTGCACTGAGAGCGCGCTTCCAAGCGCGATGAGACCGTCGACGCTTCGCCCGCCAGGCTCAGCAGCCGTCGTGGCCAGATGCTCCGCCAGCGGCGCGTCGCCGCGTGAGAGCGCTTCCGTCGCCGCGCGCACGGCCAGGGGTGCCGGCAGCGTCCTGCCCGCCTCTTCCAGCCACACGGCCGCGCGCAAGGCGTCTCCTGCATCCTCCATGTCCCTCGCCATGAGGGCGTCCGCCAGTTCGCCGGCCAGCGCGGAACGCCGCGTCCGGGGCATGGTCGCCCGGATCGTCGCACCGTACAGCGGATGCACCGTCCTGGCGTACTTCGCGGATCCCAGCCGGTCGACGACGACCATTGAGCGGTCCTGAAGTTCCACGACGGCGTCCCGGTCGGCAATCTGCGCGACGATGTCGACACTGACCGGCTCCGCCATCGCCACAGCCTCAAGCGCCGCATGTGCCGGCGCCGGCAGCCGGCCCGTCCTTGCGCTGATGATCTCGGTGATGCGCGCCGTGGGCGCCGGGCGGGCCGAGAGGATGCCCTCCAGCCACTCATCGAGGTTTCGCTCCGCCGCCGCGGTCAGGATCTCCCGCAGGAACAGCGGGTTGCCGTTCGTCAGCTGCCAGAGCCCGTCCAGCAGCCCAGCCGCTCGCACCGCGCCGAGGGAACGGACTACCAGCTCATCGTGCGACGCGCGGTCCAGCGGCAGCACGTCGAAGAGGCGGGCGTGGCCGTCCTTCCAGAGCGACGTCAGCGTCTCTTCGTTACCGGGCTCTCCCGTGCGGCGCGTGGCCAGGACCGAGGCGTCACCGGACGAAGCAAGCCTGTGCGCGAGCGCCATTGAGGCACTGTCCAGGTAGTTCGCGTCGTCCACTACCAGCAGTACGCCCGCCGAATCCCCGCTGGCGACGATCTCGCGCCGCATGCGCTCGAGGTTCACCGTCACGTCCGTAGACGACGGCTGCGGCAGCAGGTGAGAGAAGGCGCCGAACGGGATGGGTGTCGCGGCGGGCGAGCCGATGACGGACTCCAGCCGCCATCCGCGTGTCCGGAAGCTATCCGCCACCGCGTGCGACAGGTGCGTCTTGCCGACGCCGAGTTCGCCTTGCAGGATGGCGCTCCCCGGCCCCCGCTCGATGGCCTCAACCACCTCTCGAAGCTGCTCCGCGCGTCCCACCAGCGGCCATTCCATGTGAGCATCCTAATTGACGCGCTCGGACCGGTTCAACGAACGGACGCCGCAGATTGAGTAATCGCGGGTCAAGGAATGAGTATGGCCGCCTCCGGCATGCTCGCTTACGTTCGATGCGGACGGGCAGCCGAATGCGATGTGTCCGCCGTGAGGTCAGGGGTCCGTAATGGTGATCTTGACGCGCTCGTGCACGCCGACGGGCTCTTTCGGGACTCCGGATGAATTCTCGGGCGATGGTGCGGCGGCAGCGGTTGCCGTGGCCTCTGCCGTCACGGTCGGCGTCGCCGTGGCGGTCGAGTCGGAACGCGAGTCGCCGCCGCAGCTTGACAGGAGCAGGAGCGCTCCGATTGGCACGCAAAGCCACCGGGGCCTCACGGAGTTCGGGCGCAGCATCGAGTGGTTCGGTCTCACCCGGCCAGACTACTCCCTCCGCAGCTCAAACGACCAGTCGCCAACGTACGCAATCACCCCGCGGACAGAGAGGAAGTGAGACCATGATCAAGCGACTACTCGTGCTGCCGGTCGTCGCCGCGATGGGGCTGGCCGCCGTCGTGGCGTACGGAGCGTGGAACGGAGGCGGCGAGCACACAGCGACGAGCGCCAGCGCCGTGCCCTCAGAGGGCATCGACGTGCACGGTAACTGGCACGTCTCCATCTACAACCAGGATGGCACGCTCGACCGCGAGTACGCGTTCGAGAACGCGCTGAGGCCGGGGGCCGGTACGTTTCTCGGGCAAGCCCTGAACAATCTCAAGCCCGACGGCTCGCATTCCGCCACGGTGCTGTACTGGACCGTCGGCTTCGGAGAGCTCGACGGCACCCGAACTCTGAACGGAGATCCCCTTCCCGGTCTCGCTCCCTGCAGCGTTTTTGCCGACGACGTCAGCAACAGCAACACCTCGTTCACCCGCGGCTGCTTCCTCACCGACGATCCCACGCACAACGGGGAACCGGGATTTGGGCCGCTAAGCGAAGCGTCGATCGATGGGGGAATCCGGCTGTCGGGTTCAGTCGCCGCCACGCAAGCCGGTTCAGTCAATTACGTGGAAACGCAGCTGATGATAGCTCACGAAACGGGCCTGGTCGACGGCAGCGCGTTCACGGGGACAGACGTCGGGCCATTCGAGAACATCGAAGCAGGTCAGATCATTCAGGTGCAGGTGGACATCACCTTCGCTAC
>CAWJLO010000019.1:0-162045 GCA_963843685.1 uncultured Chloroflexia bacterium | reverse complement strand
GAGGTAGCAACGTGGCCAAAGCTGCAGTCGCGTCCAAGCCCAAGCCGGCAGCGAAAGTGAAGTCCATCGGCGCAAAGTCGTCAGCGAGCAAGCTCGTCCCGCTGCACGACCGCATCGTCATCCGCCCGGTGGTCCAGGAGGAGACGCTCGCCAGCGGCATCGTCATCCCGGACACCGCGAAGGAGAAGCCGCAGCAGGGCGTCGTCATCGCCGCCGGCCCCGGCCGCCTGGACGATGACGGGAAGCGCATCGCCATGGACGTCCGCGTCGGCGACCGCGTCCTCTACGCCAAGTACACCGGCCAGGAAGTGAAGATCGACCGCGAGGAGTTGATCGTCATCTCCGAGAAGGACGTCCTCGCCAAGGTCGAGTAGCCTCGCGGATCCACCGACCGCCGACACGAGGGTCCGACGGCCGCGCGCGAAGCGCTGCCTCGCCCGGAAGAACCGCTGCGCGCGACCAGCGACCAGCGACCAGCGACCAGGAGACCACACATGGCAAAACAACTGGTATTCGATGAGGAGGCGCGTCGTTCGCTCAAGGCCGGCGTCGACGCGCTCGCCGACGCCCTCAAGGTGACGCTCGGTCCGCGCGGCCGCAACGTCGTCCTCGACAAGAAGTTCGGCCCCCCCGCCGTCGTCAACGACGGCGTGTCGATCGCCAAGGAGATCGAGCTGAAGGACCCCTTCGAGAACATGGGCGCCCAGCTCGCCAAGGAGATCGCGACCAAGACCAACGACGTCGCCGGCGACGGCACGACGACCGCCACGGTGCTCGGCCAGGCGATGGTCCGCGAAGGGATGAAGAACGTCGCCGCCGGCGCCAACCCGATGGCGCTCAAGCGCGGCCTCGAGCTGGCCGTCCAGGAGGTGCTCAAGTCCCTGCGCGAGCTCGCCTCGCCGGTCTCCGGGCGCAACCAGATCGCCCAGGTCGCGACGATCTCCGCTGGCGACGAGGAGGTCGGCGCGATGATCGCCGACGTCATGGAGAAGGTCGGCAAGGACGGCGTCATCACCGTCGAGGAGTCCAAGGGGCTGAAGTTCGAGCAGGAGTTCGTCGAGGGCATGGCCATCGACCGCGGCTACGTCTCGCCGTACTTCGTGACCAACCCAGAGCGCATGGAAGCGTCGCTCGACGAGCCGTACATCCTGATCACCGACAAGAAGATCTCCGCCGTCGCCGACATCCTCCCCGTGCTGGAGAAGGTGCTGCAGGTGACGAAGAACTTCGTCATCATCTGTGACGACGCCGACGGCGAGGCGCTGGCCACACTCGTCGTGAACAAGCTGCGCGGCACGATCAACGCGCTCGTCGTGAAGGCGCCCGGCTTCGGCGACCGCCGTAAGGCCATGCTCGAGGACATCGCGATCCTCACCGGCGGCACCTTCATCACGGAGGACATGGGGATCAAGGTCGAGAACGCGCAGGTCAGCGACCTCGGCCGCGCCCGCCGCGTCACCTCTACGAAGGACGAGACGACCATCATCGAGGGTTACGGCACCGACAAGGCGATCCAGGATCGCATCAGGCAGATCAAGGCTCAGATCGACGAGGCCACGTCGGAGTTCGACCGCGAGAAGCTGCAGGAGCGGCTCGCGAAGCTCGCCGGCGGCGTCGCCGTGATCAAAGTCGGCGCCGCCACGGAGGTGGAGCTGAAGGAGAAGAAGCTCCGTGTCGAGGACGCGCTTTCCGCGACGCGCGCCGCCGTCGAAGAGGGTATCGTGCCCGGCGGCGGGGTCGCGCTGCTGCGCGCCGTCCCGGCGATCGTCGCCCTCAAGGAGAAGCTCTCCGGAGACGAGCGCACCGGCGCCTCGATCCTGGAGCGCGCCCTCGAAGAGCCGACGCGCATCATCGCCGAGAACGCCGGCCAGGAAGGGTCGGTCGTCATCGAGAACATCCACAACGGCAAGGGCAAGTCCTACGGCTATGACGCCCGCAACGACGTCTACACCGACCTGCTCAAGGCCGGCATCATCGACCCGGCGAAGGTCACCCGCTCCGCGATCGAGAACGCCGCCAGCATCGCCGCCATGGTGCTCACCACGGAGACGCTGGTGACCGAGATTCCGGAGCCGCCGTCCGCCGCCCCGGCCCCGCCGCCGATGGACTACTAGGGAGTCCAAGTACCGCAGTTCGTAGTTCACGTGACAGACGCCCGGCGCGCACGCCGGGCGTCTCTGTTTACTTCACACGAACCCTGAGCTGGCGGCTATTGACTACCAACCGCCGCTGCTACCCTGCATGCAATGAAGTCCGTCGACCTCGTCATCCCCTGCTACAACGAGGAGCGCGTCCTCGCCGAAAGCGTCGAAAAGCTCAAGGCGTGGTGCGCCGGGCACCTCCCGTACAGGTGGCGCGTGGTCGTCGCGGACAACGCCTCGACTGACGCCACGCTCGCCGTCGCCCGGCGCCTCGCCGACGAGGATCCGGACGCGGTCGGCGTCGTCCACCTCGACCGCAAGGGCCGGGGTCGCGCGCTCAAGCGCGCGTGGCTGGAGAGCAACGCCGACGCCATGTGCTACATGGACGTCGACCTCTCGACGGACCTCGAGATGATTACGCCGCTGCTCGCGGGCGTTCTGGAAGAGGGTCGCGACGTCGCCTACGGGTCGCGGGTCTCGCGCGGCTCCGACGTCGAGCGCTCGCTTAAGCGCGAGGTCAATTCGCGCGGCTACATCGCCTTCATCAAGCTGCTCTTCTGGACGAAGTTCGCCGACGCCCAGTGCGGCTTCAAGGCGATCACACGCGACGCGGCGCAGCAGCTTCTGCCGCACGTCCAGGACGGCGAGTGGTTCTTCGACACGGAGCTGCTGATCCTCGCGGAGAAGGGCGGCTACCGGCTGAAGGAAGTGCCGGTGAAGTGGGTGGAGGATCCCGACTCCCGGGTCAAGTTCCCCCAGGACATCATCAAGATGTCGACGCAGCTCATCAAGCTCCGCCTCCGCCGGGACATGCCGAAGAAGGCGCCATCCGCAACATCAGGTTGAGGTGCGAGCGCTGTTATCCTGAGCGCTGCGAAGGATCTCGTGCGGGGTGATAGCTGACGGCCGGTGCGAGGCGGGGTTCTACACCTCGACGTACACGTCGTCGCCCTCGACGCGCGTCGCATAGCTCGCCACACCCAGCTTCAGGAAGCCCGGGAATGTCCCGTCCATCAGCAGCTTGTACCACATCGGGTGCGTCACCCAGTTGCAGAGGCCGCCGTCCGTCACGTCGAAGCGCGAGCCGTGGCCGCAGCATTCAACGATCGTGCCGTCCAGCTTGCCCTTGTGCAGCCGGTACCGCAGGTGCGTGCAGCGGTCCGCGATTGCGTACGCTTCGCCGTCGACGTTGGCGACGAGGATCTCCTTCCCCTTCGCCTTCACGCCCGTCATCGTCCCGGGCGGGATGTCTGAAAGACGGGCGACGCGCACGAACTCGGCCACTGAAGCTGCTCCTCTCGGCTGACCCGGGCGCGATTGTACCGAAGGCCAAACCATGACGCTACCGGCGCGCTCCCTGCACTGCGGAATCTACAACGGCAGGACACTGGCCGCTCTCCGGCCCCCGCGCGTTATGCTCTCACCAATCATTGGAAGGAGCGGGCCATGAGCGAGGAACAGGACGACTTCGACGGCATCGACATCGGCGGCTCGTGGGGCGGCGTCCGCATCGGCCGGGGCTGGTCGGCCGGCGGCTCCGGCAACAGCGATCCCGAATACCGGAGCATCCGGCGCCGCGTCCATCGCCGTCTCGAGTTCTACCGCCACCTGGCCTTCTTCGTCTTCGTGACCGGTGGCCTCACCCTCTTGGACTGGGCCACCGGCGGCGGCTGGTGGGCGCCGTGGCTCGCCGCGGTCTGGGGCGCCTTCCTCGCCTTGCAGTTCTTCACCACCTTCATCTCCCCCAACCTCTGGGGCCGCGACGTCGAGGAGCGCATGGTGCGCCGCGAGATCGAACGACGCCGCGGCCGCGTCCACGTCTCCAACCCTGACGACGGCCCGCCACCGCCGGAATAGCAGCGCGCAGCAGGAGACTGCCCATGAACTACGAGATCAAGTACAGCCCTTCGTACGCGCTCGGCATCATCACGCTCGCTCCAGGCGACAAGGTCCAGGCGGAGGCGGGCGCGATGGTCAGCATGTCCGACACGGTTTCCATGGAGACCGGCGTTCGCGGCGGCATCATGTCCGGGCTGAAGCGCTCCGTCCTCGGCGGCGAGAGCTTCTTCATCAACACCTTCTCGGCCGATCAGGGCGGGGAGCTGACGATCGCGCCGGCGCTGCCCGGCGACATCGTCGCGCTGGAGCTGACGGGTGGCACGCTGCTCCTGCAGTCCGGCTCCTTCCTCGCCGCGACGCCGGACGTCAACGTCGACACGAAATGGGGTGGCGGCAAGACCTTCTTCTCTCGCGAGGGCCTCTTCCTCCTCAAGTGCACGGGCGCCGGTACGATCTTCGTTTCCAGCTACGGCGCGATCCACCTCGTGGAGCTCACCGACGGGCAGCGCTACACCGTTGACACCGGCCACATGGTCGCGTTCGATGAGAGCGTGAAGTACGAGGTCGGTCGCGCCGCGGGATGGAAAACCACGATCTTCGGCGGTGAGGGCCTCGTCTGCAAGCTCACCGGGCCGGGGCGCTTCTACCTCCAGACCCGCAGCCCGGACAGCTTCCTCGCCTGGCTCGTCCCCAAGCTGCCCGGCAAGCGGGAATGACCCGCGAGTCACGCGTTACCTTTGACGCCGCTGGCGCGACCGGCGAGAGGTGGCCATGAGGCTGCTCATGATCACGGCCCTCGACGTCTGGTCGCTCGACCAGGGCAAGGGCGCGCCCACGCTCGAGCGAACGCTGCGCGCGTACGGCGAGGCGGGTCACGAGGTTGACGTGGTTCTGCCAGATGTCGGCGCCAACCACTTCTATCGCCGCGACGAGGCGAAACGCGCCAGGCCGGAGTCGCGCCCTGAGATCGCCAATGTCCGATTCCACACGTTCCACATGCCCAGCCTCCGTGACCTGCCGCTCCCGTCGCTGCCCGCGCCCGCCGTTGCCGTCGACCAGAAGCTGCGCTTCGCCGCCGCCTTCCCGTGGCTCGCCGCCAAACACGCGGAGCGGCTGCTCCACGCGTTCGGTACGCCGTTCGAAATCGTCTATGCATACGAAGTGCACGGAGTGCTCGCGGCCCGGCTCCTCCGGCGTCGCGGGCTGCGGCTCCCGCTCGTCGCCCGGTTCCAGGGCACCGTGATGTACCCCGCGCTCAAGGACACGCTGCTCTACTACCGTCGCTACGAGGAGGCGCTTGCGCTCAAGGCCAGCGCCGACCTCTACGTCATGACGGACGACGGGACGCAGGGCGATGAAGTGCTCGCCCGCCTCAACCCGGCGTCGAAGGGCCGCGTGAAGTTCTGGCGGAACGGTCTCGACCTCGACCGCCTCCGCCCGGCGTCAGACGCTGATCGTGCCGCCGCCCGCGCCGCATTCTCGCTCCCGGACGACGCGTTCGTCATGATCACCGCGTCCCGCCTTGCCGGCTGGAAGCGCGTCGACCGCGCCGTCCGCGCCATGAAGAAGGTAGTCGCGTGGTCGCCGCACGCGCTCCTGCTGATCGTCGGCGATGGGGAGGAGCGCGCGCGGCTCGAAGCCCTGGGGCGCGATCTCGGGGTCGCCGAACATGTCCGCTTCATTGGTGCCGTGCCGCAGCAGGAGGTGCTTCGCTACATGCACGCCGCCGACGTCTTCCTCGCCGTTGCCGATCTATCGAACGTTGGTAACCCGCTGCTCGAAGCGATGGCCTGCGGCATGTGCGTCGTTGCCGTCGACGCCGGCGACACCCGCGACCTGATCGCCGACGCGCGCACCGGCCGCCTCGTCGACAACTCGCAGCGGTCCGGCTTCGTCAAACCGCTCGAGGAGCGCCTCGCCGACCTCCTCGTCACGCTGGCCGCCGATCCCGATCAGCGCCGGCGCCTCGGCGCGAGCGCCGCCGCCTACGCCTCCGAGCACTTCTGGACCTGGGACCAGCGGATGGCCGCCGAGCTCGAGGCCGTCGGTGGGCTCCTGAGGCCCTCTTGACCCTTTGGCTCGCACCGACCTACGATCGGCATCGCGCAAAGGAGCGGAGATCATGAGTGACGCGCCCGTTGTCGAAACGACGGCCGGGAAGGTTCGCGGCCAGACGCAGCATGGCGTCGACGCCTTCAAGGGGATCCCGTACGCCGCGCCTCCGATCGGCGAGCTGCGATTCCGCTCGCCCGCGGCTGTCGCGCCCTGGCCGGCCGTACGCGATGCGCTCGATTATGGCCCGTCCTGTCCGCAGCCGTCGTCGCGGCCGGAAGGCTGGTCGCAGGAGCCGTCGCTCTCCGAAGACTGCCTCTACCTCAACGTCTGGGCCCCCTCCGGCGACCGCTCCGCGCGGCGGCCTGTCCTCGTCTGGTTTCACGGTGGCGGATTCAGCATCGGCTCCGGCTCCTGGCCCGTCTACGACGGCGCGGCGCTTGCCCGTCGCGGCGACGCTGTCGTCGTCACCGTCAACCACCGCCTCGGCATCCTGGGCTACCTCCATCTTGCGGAGATCGGAGCCGCCGATTTCGCGGGGTCCGGCAACGCCGGCATGCTCGACCTCGTCGCCGCGCTCGAATGGGTGCGCGACAACATCGCTTCCTTCGGCGGCGATCCGGCGTGCGTCACGATCTTCGGCGAGTCCGGCGGCGGCGCCAAGGTCTCGACGCTGCTCGCCATGCCCGCCGCCCGCGGCCTCTTCCATCGCGCCGCCATCCAGAGCGGCCCGGGCCTGCGCGCCAAGCTGCCGGAGCAAGCCGCGGAGACGGCGACCAGGATCGTCGCCGATCTTGGCACCGGGGATGACGTGCGTGCCCTGCAGTCACTCTCCGTGGAGCGCCTCCGCGAGGCGCAGGACAAGCTTGGCCGCAACGGCGCGTTCGCCTTCAGCCCCGTACTTGACCCTGTCGTGCTGCCGTCCCATCCCGGCCACGCTCTGAAGCACGGCACGGCGGCCGACGTTCCCGTCATCGTCGGCACCAACCGTGACGAGGCGTCGCTCTTCCTCGCCATGAACTCCGCGACGCAGAACGGCGCTGAGCTCGACGACGCCGGCCTCCTGAAGCGGCTGTCGCTGCTTGGCGGCGCCGCGCAGCCCGTCATCGATGCCTACCGCCGCACGCGGCCCGCTGCATCGAACCGCGATCTGCTCGTCGCCATCGAGAGCGACCGCATGATGCGCATCCCGTCCATCGAGCTCGCCGAGCGAAAGATCGCCGGCACCACGACGCGCGTCTACATGTATCTCTTCCGCTGGGCCTCCGGCCCGCTCGGCTCAGCCCACGGATTCGAGATCGCCTTCGTCTTCGACAACGTCCGTCCGCCTGTCATGAAGTCATCTCCGGGACGCGATTCTCTCGGCGCACAGATGAGCGAAGCGTGGCTCGCCTTCGCCCGCACCGGGGACCCGTCCCACACCGGCATTCTGCCGTGGCCCGCATATACGACCGACCGCCGCGCGACGATGATCTTCGACCGCGGAGCGTCGGTGGTCGAGGACGACCCCGGCGCCTCCGATCGCCTGGCCTGGGAGGAAGTGCACGTCCCTACCGGCGTGCCGTCCTGACAGGCTCCGGTGACCCGCGATGCCGATTGACGGCTCGACTGCATACTTGGGCCGTGTCGGCATAGCAAGGAGGACTGGCCCATGGCCGTGACGGCCATCGCTCACAAGCCCGATCTCACCAGCGAGCAGGTGCGCGAGATCTTCCGCGCCCACTTCGAACCGAAATACAAGATCGAGGACTGGAAGAATCCCATCGTCTCGCGCGACTTCGTGGTCGTGAAGAACCCGCTCGTCGGCGTCGCCGTCAAGCTCGAGCAGGGTCCGGCCGAGACGAAGTTCGTCTACGCCGGCGTGGCGCCCCGCATCTGGGCGCGGCTGCTCTTCTCCGGTTTGCTGAGCCTGTTCCTCTGGAATGGCCCCACTGGTGAGGTCCGCCGGTTCATCGAGGCGGCGCCGGAGTTCAAGTAGCCTCCACAGGCGCGGATATCGTTTTCGGCGGCCGCGCGGACTGGCTTGCCTGCCCCCTGATCGCGTGAGACACTTCGACCGCCAACCACCGCCGACTAGTGCCCGCGCGGACGGAAATGCCTGCATTCCTCCTCCACGGCGTCCCCGACACTGCCCATCTCTGGGACGGTGTCCGCGCGCACCTCAAACGCACCGACGTCATCGCCCCGTCGATGCCGGGCTTTGCCACGCCGCTGCCCGACGGCTTCGACTGCACGAAAGACGCCTACGCCGCCTGGCTCGTCGCTGAAGTGGAGAAGGTCGGCCAGCCGGTCGATGTCGTCGGGCACGACTGGGGTGCGCTGCTTGTTCAGCGTCTCGTGTCGCTCCGTCCCGACCTCATTCGCACATGGGCCGTCGGAAGCGGTCCGCTCGACGCCGAATACGTCTGGCACGACACGGCGAAGACGTGGCAGACGCCGGGCGCTGGCGAGCAGCTGATGGCCGCCTTCACACCGGACGTCATCGTCCCCGTCTTCGCGGCGCAGGGCATCGATGAGGAAACCGCGCGCGGCGTCGCTTCGCGCATCGACGACCGTATGAAATCGTCGGTACTGTCGCTCTACCGCTCGGCGGTCGAAGTCTCGCGGGACTGGACACCGCTGGTCGCGCCCGTGCCGCCCGGACTGGTCTTCTGGGGCGCCGACGATCCATACGCCCCACCGCAGTTCGCGAAGAATCTTGCTCAGCGCACGGACGCAAAGCTCCACATCTTCGAGAACTGCGGCCACTGGTGGCCGTCTCAACGGCCGGAGGAAGCCGCCGCCCTCCTCGAAGAGCACTGGCGATCCGCCGGCTGAGGGGCGAAGTTACAGCCGGCCGAGCATCTTCACCGCCTGCGCCGGTGCGTCGTCGCCCTGGTACACGCCGACGATCCCGCCCCGCGCATCGAGCACGACGACCGCGATCGTCTTCGACACATCGTCGATCCCGAGCGGTGCCAGCAGGTCGCCGTCCCAATCCGGGACGATGAGCACGTAGTCTTCTGGCTTGCGGCCGGCTTCCAGATTCTTCACGGCGTCGTTGTACGCCGACTTCATGATCTGCTCCGCCACCTTGCGGATCAGACGGGGGAACGGGCGCGTATCCGCCACGTTCACGATCAGCACTTCGTCAGCCGTCGCGTACTTCTCGCGCACCGCGTTCACCACCGGTGACGCCAGGTTCGACGTCTCGCGCGCCACGCACACCAGCACCGCCGGCACGCCCAGCTCGTTGAACGTCAGCATCCGCCCGTGCCCGTTCGCCTTCAGCGTCACCGCCGGCGCTTGCGTCAGCGCCTGCTCGTCCGTTGTCATGGTCTCCATCCTTCCCGATACCCATACCCGGCCGGCGCCGGTGCCCACCATCATCTCCCGTCGCTCGCGAAACCGCCACCGCCTGCCGATTACAGCTTTCGCATCGCGCTTGAGTCCCACGCCCTGAACCAGTGACACGAGACACTAGGACATCGTCCACGGCCCAGGGTACGCTCGCATCATCCACCACTGTGTCGCGATCGCGCCCAAGCACCGCGGCCGGATGAACGGACACCCGACACGAAAAGTGCCAAACGAATGTAATGAGTCAACTACAGCTTCAGGATTTCGATAACACGGTCAAGTAATCGCACCGGTTACAATCCCCTCGATGCGTGAAGCAGCGGACGACCTGACCCCGCCGGGCTCGTTCTTCGGCCACGTCAACGTCGTGATGCTGACGTACGCCGTCGACGGCGCGCTTGCCTTCGCATCCAGCGCGCTCGTCGCCCGCGCGCTGGGCCCCGGTGGCCGCGGCGCCTATGCCCTGTTCATCGTCTCGACGAGCTTGGGACAAATGCTCCTCGGATTCGGCTTCGGGAGCGCCGCCCTGTACTTTCTGAACAAGCGCGAGCTCTCGCTCCGCCAGCTCGTCAGCGCCATCCACGTCGTCGTACTTGCCTCGCCCGTGGTGACGGCGATCGGGGTGGCCCTGGTCGTTCCGTTCGGCGGCGCCGACCTCCTCGGCGGCGGGCTCTCGGCGTGGCTGCTGGTGCCCGCCGTGCCGGCGCTGATCTGGGTCGCGGCGCTCAGCGTCACGCTGCAGGCGCAGCGCCGGTTCTGGGAGATGGGTCTCGTGACGGTCGCCCAGCCGGCGCTGATGCTCGTGCTCGTGTCCATCGCCTACACCGCCGGCGATCCCACGGCCACCATGATCGTCTGGTTCTGGATCGCGACCAATACCGCCGCCGGAGCCGTGGCGCTGTGGCGCATCGGCTTCTCGAACGTTGATCTTGCGCAGGTGGTCCGGCCGAGGCTCGCCGTGCTGCGCCGCCTGGCGCGCTTCGGCGTCCAGGGTGAGACGGGGAACGTGCTCCAGCTCATGAACTACCGGCTCGACCAGTACGTCGTGCGCGGCTTCGTCAGCGTCGCCGGCGTCGGCATTTACGCGGTCGGCGTCTCCATGACCGAGGCCGTCTGGCTGCTTGCGAACTCGGTCGCTCTTGTCCTGCTGCCCACCCTGACCGGCGCCCCCGACGAGGAAGTGCGACGCGTCACGCCGGTCGCCGTGCGGAACACGCTGCTTGTCGCTGGCCTGGGTGCCCTCGCGCTCGCCGCCATCGCCCCCGTCATCATCCCAATGTTCTTCGGACACGCCTACGACGACTCCGTCCAGGCGCTCTGGTGGCTGCTTCCGGGCACCGTGGCCCTGACCGGCTCCAAGGTCGTCACGAGCTACATCTTCAGTCGCGGCAAACCGATCGTGAACACGATGATCACGGGGGCGTCGTTGGCCGTGACGCTCGGCGCGCTCTTCGCGCTGGTACCGGCGTACGGTGTCAACGGTGCCGCGGCGGCGTCATCGCTGGCGTACGGAGCGCACTTCTGCGCCGCTCTTGTCGCCTATCGTCTCATCTCAGGCCAGTCGCCGTGGGCGCTGCTGCTGCCGCGGCGATCCGATGCGCGCATCTACACAGATGCGGCTCACGACGTCTGGGGCCGCATCGCGGGACGACGCCGCATCGACGCGCAGCGGGCGCGGGGTTGAGCGTGGACGTCGAGCGTGTGGCGCCCGACGAGCGGCTGCGCATCGCCGTTCTCGGTGACTTCGATGGTGTGCACACGCGCTCGTGGCTCCGCTGGTTCGTCGAACGCGGTCACGAGTTGCACGGCGTGGCGTTCTACCCGCCGCGCGAACCGCTCGAAGGCGTCAACATGCACGCGTTGCGTCCCGCTCGGGGGGATCGGGCCGTCGCGCCGAACTCGGCGTCTTCGAAAACCTCGCGCTTCCCGCGCGGCTTGATGCGGCTGGCGCACGCCGTCCGCTATCGGGCGGCGGGACTCGCGCGCGTGCTGGGGTCGCTGGACGCCGACGTCGTCCACGCCCACTACCTCGTCGAGCACGGGTTCTACGGTGCGAGCGCCGGTGTGCGGCCGTACGTCGTGACGGCATGGGGATCCGACGTGCTCGTCGAGCCCCGCCGCGATCCCGTTTCGAATCTGATCGCGCGCTACACCGTCCGGCGTGCTGACCTGATCACGTCGAACAACGTCTACATGGCTGAGCGAATTGTCGCCCTCGGCGCGCCGCCCTCGAAGGTGGAGGTCGTCACGCTGGGCACGGACCGCTACTTCACGCTGCGACACGATCAGTCGGTGAACGTGCGCGGCCGCTCGGACGGTGCTGCGTGCGTGCTGAGCACGCGCGCGCACGAGCCGCTGTACAACGTCGAGGAGATCATCTCCGCGTTTGATGACGTTGTCCGCGTGCGGCCGGATGTGCGCCTGGTTGTCGCGCACGGCGGCTCACTGACGCCGGCGTTGCAGAGGCAAGCGTCGGCGACCGGCGGCCAGATCGAATTCGTCGGATTCCTGGAGCGCGCCGCGTTTCGCGATGCGCTCGCTGACGCGGAGATCTTCATCTCCGTGCCCTCATCCGATGGCACGTCCGTCGCGCTGCTGCAGGCGATGGCTGCGGGCTGCTTCCCGATCGTCAGCGATCTGCCTACGCAGCGGGAGCTGATTGAGGACGGGGTGAACGGCTACCGCGTGCCGCTGCATCGGCCCGACGTCCTGGCTCAGCGTGTCGTGGCTGCGCTGGCCGACCCGGAGCTGCGCCGCAGCGCCGCCGCGCGCAATCGTGCGTTCGTGGAGCGGCGCGGCCTAAACGAGACTGAGATGTTGCGGATGGAGTCGCTGTATCGTCGCTTGCCCGGGGTATCCTGAGACGATGACGAGCGAATTCATGCGGCGTGCGCTCGAGCTGGCGGATGCGGTGGCAGGCTCGACGAGCCCGAACCCGAACGTCGGTTGCGTGATCGTGCGGGATGGCGAGGTCCTCGGCGAAGGTGCCACGCAGCCGCCGCCCGGACCGCACGCGGAAGCGGTGGCGCTGCAGGCGGCGGGCGACGCCGCGCGCGGCGCTACGGCGTACGTGACGCTGGAACCGCATTCCTTCCACGGCCGCACACCCCCGTGCACCGACGCACTGATCGATGCGGGCGTGGCGTCCGTCAAGATCGCCATGCTCGATCCGAACGCGAGAGTCGCCGGCGCGGGAGCCGAGCAGCTTCGAGCAGCCGGCCTCGACGTCGATCTCGGTGACGGCGAAGCGGAGGCGAAGAAGCAGCTCGAGGCGTACGTGAAGCACGTAACTACGGGGCTGCCATTCGTGGTCGCGAAATTCGCGGCGACACTGGACGGCAAGATCGCGGCGTCCAGCGGCGACTCGCGCTGGGTCGCGGGAGAGGCCTCGCGGGCGTGGGCGCACGAGTTCCGTACGCGCGTCGATGCGATCATGTGCGGCATCAACAACGTCCTTCTGGACGATCCGCAGCTCACCGCCCGACCCGGCGGAGTGCCCGCGGCTCGGCAACCCCTTCGAATCGTCGTCGACTCGCGCGGTCGTACGCCCCTCAAGGCGAAGGTGCTGGCCGAGGGCGGGAAGACCATGATCGCGACGACGGCCGCATCAGATGCTGGTTGGCGAGCAGCCGTGGAGATTGCCGGTGCGGAGGTGTGCGTGCTTCCAGAGGAGGTCAGTGGCCGGGTGGACCTGCGGGAGCTCATGAAGGTTCTGGGCCAGCGGGGCATTGTTACGCTGCTCTGCGAGGGAGGCGGCGTCCTCCACGGATCGCTCTTCGCGGAGGGGCTGGTCGACAAAGTCCACGCCATCATCGCGCCGAAGATCGTGGGCGGCGACGCCTACCCCGCCGTCGCCGGCAGAGGCGCCGCCCACATGGCTGACGCCATCACGCTCCATGACACGAGCATGCGACAGCTCGGTGATGATGTGCTCGTCGTGGGATACGCTTAGCGAGTTCCGACGCGCTCTTACCGGGCGCACGCCGGCGCGGTGCGCCAGGTCCGCCCAGCTGACCGCCCACCGGGTGAGAATTGTGAAAACAGCCGCAAGTTAACCGTTCGGCTGATGTTTTCGTGGATCGACACGGTACGGATTGACCGTGTGCGCACTTAGCGTTAACCTGACACTAACTCCGGAGGAGATCATGTTCACAGGCATCGTGGAAGAGTTGGGCACGGTCCGTGAGCACGCCGGCGGCGAACTCGCGATCAAGGCGAAGCTCGTGCTTTGGGGCACCAACCTCGGCGACAGCATCTCCGTGAACGGCGTCGACCTCACCGCCAAGCATTTCGATGAGGAGGGCGTCGTCTTCAACGTGATGCCGGAGACCTACCGCGTGAGCAGCCTCGGTGAGCTCAAGCCGGGTGACGTGGTGAACCTTGAGCGCTCGCTCCAGCTCGCCGGCAGGGTCAGCGGACACCTGGTGCGTGGCGTGGTCGAAGCCACCGGCACGATCGACTCATTCACGCCGGAAGGAGATGCCATCATCCTCCGCGTCAACGCTCCCGCTGAAATCCTCCGACACGTCGTGATGAAGGGGCCGGTCGCCGTCGACGGGATCAGCTTGACGGTGATGGCGAAGGACGACCACTCGTTCTCGGTATCACTGGTACAGTACACGCAGGAACACACGAACTTGCACACGAAGCGACCCGGCGACCGCGTCAATCTGGAGACCGACATTATCGCGCGATACGTCGAAGCCATGCTGGAGGACCGCCGTGCGGCGGGCGCGGTTTGATGGTGCGTAGAGACGTCGACGGCGCGGTGCAGCCGGACTTACCACACATTACCGAGCACGAGGCGCGACGAGCGAAGGGCCTTTCGACCGTCGAAGAGGCCATCGAAGATTTCCGGAATGGGCGTTTCGTCATCATCATCGATGATGAAGACCGCGAGAACGAAGGCGATCTGACGATCCCTGCGCAGTTCGCCACGCCAGAAGCGATCAACTTCATGGCGCGCTACGGGCGCGGTCTGATCTGCGTGCCAATGACGGCCGAACGCCTCGAACAGCTTCACGTGCCGATGATGGTGAACCACAACGACTCGCATTTCGGCACGCCGTTTTCGGTATCGGTCGAGGCGAAGTCGGGCGTAACGACCGGCATTTCCGCCGCCGATCGGGCACGCACCACCCAGGTGCTTATCGATCCGAAGACGCGTCCGAACGACCTCGTCATGCCCGGACACGTCTTTCCGCTGCGCGCCCGCGATGGCGGCGTGTTGGTGCGGGCCGGCCAGACGGAGGCGACGGTCGATCTCTGCAAGCTGGCGGGGCTCTACCCGGCCGGTGTGCTGTGCGAGATCATGAACCTCGACGGGACGATGTCCCGGCTACCGCAGCTCAAGCGGTTCGCGCGCCGCCACAACCTGAAGATCATCAGCGTCACGCAGCTGATCCAGTACCGCACGCACAAGGAGAAGCTGGTTCGCCGCGTCGCGGAGACGACGCTCCCGACGGAATGGGGTGAGTGGAAGTGCATCGCGTACCGGGCGATCACGGATCCGGACGAGCACGTGGCACTCGTGTACGGCGACGTCAACGGCGAAGAGCCGGTGCTCGTTCGCGTGCACAGCCAGTGTGTGACAGGCGACGTCTTCGGCTCGCAGCGCTGCGATTGCGGCGAGCAGTTGCATCTGGCGATGAAGATGATCTCCGAAGCCGGCAAGGGCGTGGTCGTGTATATGCGCCAGGAGGGCCGTGGGATCGGCCTGCACAACAAGATCAAGGCGTACAACCTGCAGGACAAAGGCATGGACACGGTCGAGGCCAACGAGGCCCTCGGGTTTCCTGCCGACCGTCGCGATTACGGCATTGGCATGCAGATCTTGGTAGATCTAGGCCTGCGAAATTTGCGGCTGCTCACAAACAATCCGACCAAGCGTGCCGGCCTCGAGGGCTTCGGGCTGCAGATCGTCGAACGCGTGCCTGTCGTCGCCACGCCAAACAAACATAACGTCCGATACCTCGAAACAAAGCGCACGAAGATGGGCCACTTGCTCGGCTAGACGGTCGAGCTTGCAGCAAAATGGGACATCTGTACCACGCGGAGACGGAGCCGATCCGCGATGATGTCGTATGCGGGCTGCTATCCGGGAGGCTGAATGCCGAAGGGCGGTCTTAGCTTCGAGGGTGGCCTGGATGCGACGGGTCTCACGCTCGCGGTCGTGGTGGCGCGCTTTAACGCGCACGTAACCGGCCCGCTGTACGATGGATGCCGGGAGGAGCTGCTGGCAAGAGGGCTCGAACCGGCGGCGTTCACGACTGTGGAGGTGCCGGGCTGCTTCGAACTGCCGGTTGTGGCGAAGCAGTTGGCAGCGGGCGGGAGGTTCGACGCCATCATCTGCCTTGGTGCTGTGATTAGGGGAGATACGCCGCACTTTGATTATGTCTCGGCAGGGACGGCGAATGGCATCCAGCGCGCGGCATTGGACACCGGCACGCCGATCATCTTCGGGGTGCTGACGACGGACAACGAAGAGCAAGCGCTGCAACGCACGGGAGGGCCCGAGGGGCACAAGGGCCGCGAGGCAGCGATGACGGCGATCGAGATGGCGCACACGATGTCGGATATCCGACGAGGGCATCCAGGCAGCGAATCGCGCCGGTAACGTCGAGAGGGGGAGCCCTCCGCCACGGCCGCATGGCCGGGCATCCGCACAGGAGGCGGGCACATGGCTGTAAAGGCAGATGACGTCCTACACCCCGACCAGATAGAAGACGACTTTGACTGGGAAGCGGTGTCCGAAGGCGAGCACGTGGACGCCGAGACGCACCGCACGCTGAATCTCGCGAGTCGCGCCGTCGCGAAGTTCCCTGAGCTGAAGGGGAAGTACAAAGCGTATGCGGGCGCCGCTGCGGTCGTTTCCAGCGTGGCGACGCTGATGGCGGCGGTCGCGATCACGCGGAAGACGAAGCACGGCATGAGCGCCGACAAGGCGCTGGCCGCGCTCACGGCGGCGGATATGGACGCGGCCGTACACGTGGCGGCGCGCAACCAGCGGTACAAGCGGCTGTTGCGGAAGATCGGCCGCCGATCACGGTCTGGCGATCACCCCGGCTCTTGACACTGTCGCCTGCGCTCCGGCGGTTTGACGACGCCGCAACTCGACGCCACATAACGATTGCCGAATTCACACTGATCTGATACGATATTCATCCCGGCGTGTGCGGGACTGCGGGCCACCATCGGCGGTCAACGCGCCAACCGCTCCTCGGGCCGGCTGAGTTGCCTACGACTAGAAGAGGTCTGTCAGGTGCATGTGACCGCTGATGCGTGCGAGGCGCTGGCCAAACTGCTCGCCCGCCGCAACTCTCCAGACCGGTGCCTCCGCCTCAGCACCGCCCAGGGCAACTACCGCTTCATCCTCGACGAACCCATTGAGCAGGACATCACGTACAGCTTTGAAGAGCGGATCGTGCTCGTCGTCTCGGAGACCGTGTCGCGCGACCTCTGGGGGATTACGGTCGACTGCGCGGGCGAGGAGGGGAAGCGCAAGCTGATCTTCCGCAAGGCGAAGGCAGGCGAGCCGTTCGACGCGATCCGGGACGACGCTGATGCAGTGCCGCCGCAATGGCGGGCGAGCGAACACGAGCGTCTGCTCGCGGAGATCGCCGAGATTGGCAAGCAGATCGCATCGCTGCGAGGCGGTTCGAAGAGCAGCCTGCGAGAGCAACTGCAGGTGCTGGAGGCGGCGAAGCAGGAGAAGTGGGACGCCATCCGGACGCTCTGGGCGGGTGACGGCGGGTGGCACAAGCGCAACGGCGCGGCGGTGCCCACGGCGGCGGAGTGATCGGCTAGAATGCGGTGCCCCGTGGTGAGGCGGGGCCATGCAGGAACGGAGTATTCGTGGCAGCAGTTGACCTTCGCGACGGTGAGTCGCCCGAGCATCTGATTACACGCTTCCGCCAGGCGGTGCAGCGCGACGGCATCCTGCGCGAGATCAAGCAGCGCCGGCACTTCATCCCCAAGAGCGAACGGCGGCGCATCGCGCGCGCCAAGGCTGCGCGGCGCAGGCGCCGCGCGAAGAAGACCACCGTCGTGTAGCACGACAGACCGCAGCCTCAGGGCTGCGGTCTCTTGCTTCTTCTTCGATCCGGATCCGCAGGCTGCTGAGGCAGCTACAACTCCATTCCGAGGAGGCGGGCGGCGTTCTCGCGGAGGATCTTGGGGCGGACTTCGTCGTTGAATCCGGCCGTCTCGAAGTCGCGCAGCCAGCGTTCGGGGGTGATGGCGGGATAGTCGGAGCCGAAGATCAGCTTGTCCTGGATCATGTTGTTGGCGTAGGTGATGAGTGACGGGGCGAAGTACTTCGGCGACCAGCCGGAGAGGTCCATGTACACGTTGGGCTTGTGGACGAGCATGGCGAGCTGCTCTTCCTGCCAGGGCCAGGCGGGGTGCGCCATGACGATGATCAACTCCGGGAAGTCCGCGGCGACGTCGTCCATGTACGGGATCGGGCGGGCGTAGCCGAGCTTGATGCCGCCACCGCCCGGCCGGCCGGCGCCGACGCCCGTGGTGCCTGAGTGGAAGAGGACGATGAGGCCGAGTTCCTGCGCCTTCGCCCAGAGCGGGTAGAAGCGCTGATCGTTCGGGTAGAACTGCTGCATCGACGGGTGGAACTTGAGGCCCTTGAGGCCGAGGTCCTTCACGCGTTCGGTCTCTCGGACGGCGGCTGCACCTTTCCACGGGTCGACGTTGCCGAATGCGGTGAAGGTGTCCGGCCAGCGGCGGACGCAGTCGGCGAAGTAATCGTTGGGGACGGGTGGCCGGCCGGTGGCGGTCTCGCTATCGATGGCGAAGAGCACGCCGAAGATATCGAGCTTCTGGTAGTAGTCGGCCATCTCCTCCGTGGAGGCGGGAGGCGGGCCACCGCGGAAGTAGGCGGCCATTTCGGCCTGCTCCTGGGTGGAGAGACCGCCGGGGCCGGGCGGGTGGATGTGGAAGTCGATGATCTTCAAGATAGCGGTCAACTTTCTGCTCGACGGTCGCCGGCCAGGCGCCTGGCACCAAGCGATGGTACGACGGCGACCGGCTTGCTCCAAGCAGACCGTGAGGGTGATGCGTGGTTTTCCGACAGCCTCAGGGGCGCCACGTTGAGGGAATTCGCGGCATTTTTTGGTGGGCGACGATTCCGGTCGCAGCGAACCTGACGCGCGATGAAATCGATCAGATGTTCTACACAAAGAGAGCGTAACCGCTCTGCAACAGGGTTGTCGTTCGTAAATGCCCGGGGTTAAGGTTCTCGTCAGGGCTCCCGCAGCAGCATGTCGAGGGAAGGATCTGGGCTGGGTTCAACACGACATCACGCTACGCGGATCTCGCCAGGACGGTAGGCAAAGAAGCGACGCCGCCGGAGCGCAAGCAAGGAGGTCGAGACGCGCATGAGTGACATCAGAAGGCACTGGAAGATTCTCTTCGTCGCGATAGCAGCCACACTGGTCGTGGCGTGCAGCAGCGGCACCAGCGACAGCGACAAGACAGCAACAGCGGCGGCGGGCGGCGGTGGGAGCGAGGGCACGCCAGCGGCAACGGCCCCGGCGGAAACGCCCCCGGCCGAGTCGACGGCGGGGGCTGGCGGCGACCAGGGCACCGTCAGCGTCCTCGGGCTCTGGGGCAGTACCGAGCTCGATGCCTTCAACAAGATGGTTGCCGGCTGGCCGGGTACGGTGGACTTCACCGGCACGCGGTCGATCACGTCGATCCTGACCACGCGCGTCGAAGGCGGCAGCCCGCCGGACGTCGCCATCCCGGCCGAGGTCGGACTGTTCCAGCAGTTCGCCAAGGAGGGGAAGCTCAAGCCCCTCTCCGACTGCCCGGGCCTCGAGGAAAAGGTCAAGGCCGATTACCCGCAGGCATACATCGACCTGGGGACGGTTGACGGGACGCTTTACGGCTTCTTCATGAAGGCGGACTCCAAGGCGACGATCTTCTACAACCCGAAGTACTTCTCGGCGAACAACCTGACGCCGCTGACGGCGGACTCGACGTTCGACGACCTGATCTCGCTCGCCGACCAGATCAAGGCGACGGGGATCCCGCCGTTCTCGATCGGCGAAGAGGCAGGTGACGGCTCCGGCTTCCCGGGCTCCGACGTGATCCAGCAGATCGTGCTCAACGAGGACGGAGCGGACTTCTACGACGCGGTGATCGCCGGTACATCGAAATTCACTGATCCGATGATGAAGGCCGCCTGGGAGCAGTTCGGCAAGATGGCGCTCACCGACGGCTACACCTCCCAGGGCGGGGCCGCGGGCATCAACGCCACGAACTTCCAGGACTCGGCGTATCCACCGTTCACCGATCCGCCGACCGCTGGTATGGTCCCGCTCGGCAGCTTCACGGCAGGGTTCATCACCAGCCAGTTCCCGAACGCCGTGGCCGGCGATGACTACAACTTCATGCCGTGGCCCGGCGGTGGCGTGACGGGTAGCGCGAACATCGCGTACGCGTTCAACAGCAACCCCGCGACGTGCTCGTTCCTGACCTACCTGGAGAGCGCGGAG
Organism: uncultured Chloroflexia bacterium; assembly: GCA_963843685.1. Lineage (GTDB taxonomy): Bacteria > Chloroflexota > Dehalococcoidia > DSTF01 > JACRBR01 > DASQHL01. The sequence goes on along the minus strand of CAWJLO010000019.1, from coordinate 142,163 downwards.
GCCCAGGACATCTGGGTCAAGATCGGCGGGTTCACGTCGGTGAACAAGAACGTGAGCCTGGACGACTACCCCGATCCTGTGACGAAGGCGTTGGCCAATCAGCTGCTGAACGCCAAGACGTTCCGCTTCGACCTCGACGACGCCATCGGTGGCGCGCTGCAGCAGGCGGAGTTCGCGGGCGTAACGCAGTACCTGAGCGACCCGGGCAGCCTGGACAGCATCCTGTCCAACATCGAGGCGGCGCGTACAGTAGCCGCGGCAGCCGGATGATAGAGTGGGCGGGGAGAGCGAGCGTGCTCTCCCCGCTCATCCCAAGTGTGTTCGATCCGGAGGCGATGCGATGGTAGGTCGCAAGTGGTGGGCGCCGTGGATCTGGCTCGCGCCGACGATGCTGCTGCTCGCGGTGTTCCTCGTGTACCCGGTCATCGACACCGTGCGCCGGAGTTTCCTCGACGCACGCTCAAAGCACTTCGTCGGGTTCGACAACTATCGCTTCATCATCGATAACCCGCAGCCGCTCGTCAGCGACACGCATTCGGCGCTGCTGAACAACGTACTGTGGCTCGTCGTGTTCCCCGTGGTCTGTGTCGTGATCGGCCTCGTGATCGCCGTGCTGGCCATCCGCGTGCGGTACGAGTCGATCGCCAAGTCGGCCATCTTCATCCCGATGGCGATCTCCTTCGTTGCCGCTTCCGTCATCTGGCGATTCATGTACGAGTTCAACCCCGACATCGGCACCGCGAACGCGGTCATGAACGGCCTCGGCGGGCACTCGACCGCGTGGCTGCAGGACACGCACTCCGTGCAGACGTGGTTCACGTCTGCGGGGCCCGAGAAGATGCCGCAGCCGTTCCAGGTGAACAACGTCTCGCTCATCATGGTCGGCGTCTGGATGTGGACAGGTTTCGCAGTCGTGGTGCTCTCTGCCGGGCTGAAAGGCATCTCCACGGAGATCCTGGAGGCCGCCCGCGTCGATGGCGCGAACGAATGGCAGATCTTCCGGCGGATCATCCTGCCGATCTTGTCCCCCACCATCGTCGTGATCGGGACCACCCTGGTGATCCAGTCGCTCAAACTGTTCGACCTTGTCTGGGTGATGACGGGTGGTCACTTCAAGACGGATGTCGTGGCGACGCTCTTCTTCCGCGAGGCGTTCGTCCTCCGCGACTTCGGCGTGGGTGCGGCCCTCGCCGTCGTGTTGCTGCTCTGGGTCGTGCCCATCATGGTCATCACCATCCGGCGCTTCCAGTTCCAGGAGGAGACGCGCTAATGGCGACGCTGGAAGAGGCCACTCACGCTCGCGCCGCCCGTACGCTGCACTTCCCCAGGTTCAAGCCCGGACGCATCCCGCTGCATCTCGCGCTCGTGGCGTTGATGCTGCTGTGGAGCATCCCCACGGTGGCGCTGCTCGTCAGCTCCGTACGCGAACCCGCCGCGATCGCGTCGTCCGGCTGGTGGCACGGGTTGCTCCACCCCAATCAGTGGACGCTGTCGAATTACAGTCAGGTGCTGCACAAGCAGGGCATGGGCCGCGCGTTCGTCAACAGCATCCTGATCGCCGGCCCGGCGACGTTTCTCGTAATCGTGGTCGCCGCCGCCGCGGCGTATGCGTTCGCCTGGATGAACTTCCCGCTGCGCAACACGCTGTTTCTGCTCGTCGTGGCGATGCTCGTCGTGCCGCTGCAGATGACGCTGATCCCGGTGCTTCGTCTGTACAACAGCCTCAATGTAGACGTGCACATGCCCATCATCGGCGGCCGGGTCTTTGGCACCAACAGCTACCTCGGACTCTGGCTCGCGCACACGGCGTACGGCCTGCCGTTCGCCGTGTTCCTGCTGCGGAACTTCTTCGGTGGGCTGCCGCGCGACCTGTTCGAGTCGGCGTACCTCGACGGAGCGTCCGACCTCACGGTGTTCCGGCGGATCGTGCTGCCGCTCTCGATGCCTGCGATCGCGGCGCTGGCGATCTTCCAGTTCCTGTGGGTGTGGAACGACCTGCTGATCGCGCTGGTCTTCCTTGGGGACCCATCGCTCTTCCCGATGACGGTGAAGGTCCAGAGCCTGGTGAGCTCGTTCGGCACGAACTACCAGGTGCTGACGGCCGCGGCGTTCGTCTCGATGATGCTGCCGCTAGCGGTGTTCTTCGCTCTGCAGCGGTACTTCGTACAGGGCGTGCTGGCCGGCGCGGTGAAGGGCTAGGGCATGGCGAAGGTCGTCTTCGAGCACGTGAGCAAGGTCTTCGACCAGACGTACGCGGTGAAGGATCTGAACCTGGAGATCGCGGACCGCGAGTTCCTGGTGCTGGTCGGGCCGTCCGGGTGCGGGAAGTCGACGACGCTGCGCATGCTGGCTGGGCTGGAGGAGATCAGCGAGGGGAGCGTGTACATCGGCGAGCGGCTGGTGAACGACGTGGCGCCCAAGGACCGTGACATCTCGATGGTGTTCCAGTCGTACGCGCTGTACCCGCACATGTCGGTGTACGACAACCTGGCGTTCGGACTGTCGTTGCGGCACATCGACAAGGAGGAGATCCGGACGCGGGTGGCGGAGGCGGCGCGGACGCTGGACATCGAGGATCTGCTGAAACGAAAGCCGCGGCAGCTCTCCGGGGGGCAGCGGCAGCGGGTGGCGCTGGGGCGGGCGATCGTGCGGAACCCGCAGGTGTTCCTGCTCGACGAGCCGCTGTCGAACCTGGACGCGAAGCTGCGGGTGCAGACGCGGGCGGAGATCAGCAAGCTGCACCTGCGCCTTGGCACGACGTTCGTCTACGTGACGCACGACCAGACGGAAGCGATGACGATGGCAACGCGCATCGCTGTGCTGAACGCGGGCGAGCTGCAGCAGGTTGGTCCGCCACAGGTGCTGTACGACCGGCCGCACAACGTCTTCGTCGCGGGGTTCATCGGGAGTCCGGCGATCAACTTCTTCGACGCGACAGTGACGGGCGAGGGCGGGGACCTGGTGTTGGAGTCGGAGAGCATGCGATTGGCGGTTTCGAAGCGGGACGTCCAGCGGCTCGGGCCGTACCGGGGCAAGCAGGTCATCCTTGGGATCCGGCCGGAGAACGTGCATGACCGCGCGTTCACGCCGGGGGACATCGAGTCTTCGCCGGTGCAGGCAGCGGTCGACGTGACGGAGCTGATGGGCAACGAGATCTTCCTCCACCTGGTCGTCGACAAGCGGCCGCTGCTGGCGCGTGTCGACCCGCGCACGATGGCGCGTCCGGGGCAGCAGATCGACGTGGCGATCGACCTTGGGCGGCTGTATTTCTTCGATGCGGAGACGCAGCTGGCGATCTGAGATCGCGCCTTCCCGCGACTGGCGGAGGGAGTAGGAGCAGGCAGGCGTCCAGTCAGCCTGTGTAGCGCTCTACCGTGTTCTCGTCGCGGAGTTTCGCTTCGTCCGGGTCCTGGCCGGCGTGGCGTCGGGCGCGGCGCTGGCGGAGCAAATCCCAGCACTGGTCGAGGGTCACGGCGAGGTGCTTGAGGCGCTCGCGCTCTTCGGGGGTGGCGTCTCCCGTTGACTCCTTCTCGTAGAGGCGGTGCTCCTCATCGGCGATCTCGTTGATGTGGGTGAGCAGCGTCTTGTCGTCCATGGTGTGCCTCCCGGCAGCGGTGTCTCGGTGTGTCAATGGCGCAGCTGTCAGTGTGGCTCCGGTGTCGTTCATTCAGGATGACGGCTGAGCTGTTATTTCATGAGTCCGACCTGGACGTTGCGGAAGCGGGCTGCGGAGGCGCCGTGGCCGGTGTGGGCGACCTGTTCGGGCTGGCCCTTGCCGCAGTTGGGGGTGCCCCAGACGGTCCAGCCATCGCGGTTGGCGACGGCGTCGCATGAGCCCCAGAAGCGCGGGGTGATGCCGGTGTACGTGGGGTTCTTCACGAGGTCGCCGAGCTTGCCGTGCTTGATCTCGCGGCCGATCTCGGTGCCGAACTGGAAGTTGAGGCGCTTGTCGTCGATGCTCCAGCTGCGGTTGGTCTCCATGTAGATGCCGTCGTCGGTGTCGGCGATCATGTCTTCGAGCGTCCAGTCGCCGGGCTCCAGGCTGACGTTGGTCATGCGGATGAGGGGGATGCGGTTCCAGCCGGAGGCGCGCATGGCGCCGTTGCTGCGCTGGCCGAGTGCGGCGGCGGTCTCGCGCGAGGTGAGGTAGCCGAGGAAGAGGCCGTTGCGCACGACTTCGGTGCGCTGCGCGGGGACGCCCTCGTCGTCGAAGCCGAAGGTGCCGAGGCCGCCGGGGATGGTGGCGTCGGCGGTGAGGTTGACGTGCGGGGAGCCGTACATGAAGTTGCCGAGCTTGTCGGTGGTGAGGAAGCTGGTGCCGGCGAAGGCGGCCTCGGTGCCGAGGACGCGGTCGAGCTCGATGGGGTGGCCGCAGGACTCGTGGATCTGGAGGGCGACCTGCGAGGCGTCGAGGATGACGGTGGTGGTGCCGGGCTGCTGCGTCTTCGCGCGGAGGAGGGCTGAGGCTTCCTCGGCGACGCGGCCGGCGTTGCCGGCGAGGTCGTAGCGTTCGACGAACTCCCATCCCTCCGTGCCCTGGTGGCGGCCGACGCTGTTGGGGTAGGAGCGGTTCTGCACCTCGCCCTCGTCGACGGCGGTGGCCTCGATGCCGCAGCCTGTTTCGTAGAGCTCCTGCTCGATGAAGGCGCCTTCGGTGCTGGCGAAGACCTTGTCCTCGCGCTGGCAGTAGACGTTGCCCTCGGCGGAGACGATGTTGGGGACGGCGGACATGGTCTCGTTGACGCGGAGGAGGAGGGCGATCTTGTCGTCGAGGGAGACGGCGAAGGGATCCTTCGCGACGGGGGTGCGGTAGGAGCCGCTCTGCGACTGCGGCGGGCCGATATCGGCGCGGGGGCCGCGGACGGATGGCGGAGGCGCGGGCGACGCGGACGGCCTCGGCGGCGACGGCGTCGGCTTCGTCCATGGTCATCTTGTGGGAGGCGGCGAAGCCCCAGTAGCCATCGACGATGACGCGGACGCCGAAGCCGAGCGACTCGTCGGAGGTGAGGGCTTCGACGTTCTTGTTGCGGACGGCGACGGACTCGGCGCGGAAGCGGACGACGCGGACGTCTGCGTAGTCGGCGCCGCGCTGCTTCGCGGTATCGAGGGCGCGCATGGCGAGGTCACGCATGGTGGGGCTCCTTCGTGCGGGCGTGGCTGAGGCGCCAGCGCGCCCCCGCTCCCGCCAGAAGAGCGCCGCCAGCCAGCATGAGCGCAGACCACGTCAGCGTGTGAGGATCGCCCGCGCCCCGCGATGGGGCGCTCCCGGATCCCGTGCTGGGGAGCGCAGGCGGCGGTGCGACGAAGCAATCTACTACAAGGCCCGTGGATGCGGGCGCTGACGCGGCTCCGTCCTTCGTGGCAACAACGAACCAATCGGCATATGCCAAGTCACCACAATGTGGGAACGCCTCGGAGGGTAGGACGAACGAAGTCGTGTTTGCCGGCACGTCGTAGGAGTGTTCCTCGTCGGGGCGCCCGCTCGTCGACCCGAAGAGGTGCGCCGTAATTCGGAAGCCGTCCTCGTCCGAGGAGTTGTCCTGCCAGCTGAGTACTCCACCGAGCACGTGGGCGTCCGACGGCGCGTTCGGCGCCGCGGATTGCGCTTCGACCGCCGTGACGGCGCACAGGCCGAAGGCGGCAGCGGCGACTGCCGGGGCGACGATGCGCATGGCGAGATCACGCATGGCGGGGCTCCCCGGTGCGGGCGTGGCGGCCGAGGAAGTCGAGCAGGGCGGCGTTGGTCTGGTCGGGCTGCTCGACGTTGAAGCCGTGGCGCATGTTCGGCAGGAGGACGAGCTGCGCGCCGGGGATGCGGGCGGCGAGGATGCGGGAGTTCTCGGGATCGATCAGGGGATCGGCGTCGCCGGCGATGACGAGCGTGGGGGCGGCGATGTCCGGGAGGCGATCGTAGGCGTCGAAGTCGCGGATGGCCTGCGCCTGGCCCTTCATGCCGGCGAGGGTGGGCGGGTACTGGAGGGAGGAGGCGACCATGACGGCGAAGCCGGGGCCGGGGCTGGCGATGTATTCGGGCGAGAAGAGCTGTTCGAGGCCCTCCTTCATGCGCTCGGGGGTCATGGCTTCCTCGAGCGAGTCCATGGTCAGCGCCTCGCCGGTGGCGGCGATGAGGGCGTCCCAGCCGGCGGCGTGGGGGCCGCCTGGGGCGGTGCAGGCGAGCGTGAGAGACAGGACGCGCGCGGGGTATGTGAGGGCGAACTCCTGGGCGATCATGCCGCCCATGGAGGCGCCGACGACGTGGGCGGCGTCGATGTGGAGGTGGTCGAGAAGGGCGGCGGCGTCCGCGGCCATCTGGGGAATGGTGTAGGGGCCCTCGGGCTGGGAGCTGCGGCCGGCGCCGCGGTTGTCGAAGGCGACGACGTGGTAGCGCTCGGCGAGGGCGGGGACCTGGAGGGCCCAGGCGGCGGCGTTGGTGGCGAAGCCCATGATGAGGAGGACGGGCTCGGCGGCGGGGTCGCCGTGCTCCTCGTAGTAGACGTCGATGTCGTTGATGCGGGCGATGGTCATGGGGGTGGGCCTCCGTGGGGTTGGGTGTGTGTCGCATTGTGGGCGGCGGGGCGTGATGGGCAAACACGAGGTACAGGTGAGAGGGGACAGGTGAGAGCGGCTAACGCGGCAGGTTAGTTGACCGCGTTATTGCGGCTGGCGAATCCGTAACTTGACCGATTACTTCGTTTTGCACTTTCGATGTTGGTCGCGAGGGTGGCGGGTGACGGGGGGGCGGGCGGTGGGCGCAGTGGTGGAACATGGGGCGAGGGTACGACGGGTGGGGGGTTAGCTCCAAGGGTTTGGTGTCACGTGGGGGTGGGGCTGGGCGGCGGGTCAGCCTGTCAGATGGCCGCCAGCGGCGGGGATCAGCAGGGGCCGAAGGTGTAGGTGGCGACGGGGAGGGCGGCGTTGAGGAGTTGGGCGTCGATGTGGTGGAGCTCGCCGGTGGCGGCGGCGGTGACGGGGACGAGGATGGTGGTGACGCCGGAGGCGCCGGGCTGCACGTCCTGTAAGCCGACGGCGAAGATGTCTCCGGTGCAGCCGGCGACGAGGTAGCGGACTTCGATGCGGGTGGCAGGGCCGGCGTCGTACTCGACGTTGACGGAGACTACGTCTCCTTGCTTGAGGATGGTGCCGAGCGGTGGGGTGACGCCGGTGACCTTGATGGCCGGCTGGTTGGCGGGAGGATGGCAGCGGGGGTCGTCGGCGAGCTGGCTCTGGTATTGCGCTTCCGGGGTGAGGAAGTGGGCGATCTCGACGGTGTACTGGCAGATGACGATGGGGCGGAGGTGGTTGCCGCCGGCGGGGAAGGGCGCGCCGATGGTGAGCGAGCCGGACGAGCCGGGGACGATGTCGGTGCCGGGACCGCCGTAGGTGTTGCAGTCGATGGGCGAGGCGCAGTAGAGGATGTGCCAGCCGACGACGTTGCTGTCGCGACCGGCCTGGTAGCTCACGTCGATCTTGATGTCGACGGAGTCCGTCTCGACGTGGGTGCCGAGCGCGGGACTGAGCGAGACGACCTGAATGGACGGTTGTTTGGTGAAGTCCGGTGTCGGCGTGGGTGTGGGGGCGGGCGGCGGGGGCGGGCTCGTCGGGGCGAGGGTTGGGGTGCGGGTTGCGGTGGTGGCGGGTGTGGCGATGGTGCTCGTCGGGCGCGGGGTCTGGGACGCGACGGGGGTTGGTGTTTGCGTGGAGCTGGAGCCGCCACCGCCGGTGACGGACCGGATGGCGAAGACGGAGAGGGTGATGGCGGCTGCGATGGCGATGGCGACGCCGACCCAGACGAGAATGAGTGGGAGGTTGGGTCGCTGTCGCATCGTCGGCGCCGCCTTTGGGGGTAGTGTGGCGGACGCGGGGGGTGTTGGCTACACGACGCCGGAGCGGGCGGCGATGATGACGGCTTCCAGTTTGCTGTGGGCGCCGAGCTTGGTGAGGATGTGCTCGATGTGGTTGCGCACGGTCGTCGGCGTGATGCCCAGGTACTCGGCGATCGACTTGTTGGAGGCACCGCAGGCAAGCAGGCGGAGCACGTCGGCTTCACGCCTCGTGATCTTGGGCTGGCGGCTCGTGCCCTCATCGTGAGAGGGCAGGCTTCTGAGGAGATCGGTCGCGCGTTGCTCGAGGCACCTCTGTTCGGTCACGTCCCGCAGAAGGTGCACGGAGAGGGTCGAGCGGGGGCCCTGCCGGGCAAGACGACGATGCTCACGTTTAGCCACTGTTTGCGACCCTGCGCGTCCGTGCGCATGACGTCGTGGGTCGCCGGAACGTGGCCGCGCTGGACGCAGCCCATGATGCGGCAATCGGGGCCGCAGAGGGCGTCGCCGTTCGGATCCAATCCTTCGATGATCTCATCACACAGGCGTCCCAGGAGGGCGTCCTGGCTCACGCCCAAGATGCGCTCAGCGGCGAGGTTGCAGTAGACGACGCGCCTCTTCTGGTCAACGGCGAACACGCCGTCGCTCGTGCGGGCGAAGGCAGGCAGCAACTCGATCGGTTCCGCCGCAGGCTCCATGCCGCCAATCTCGCTCCGGAGAAACGCAGGAGGGAGGGCCATCCGCCCCCCGTGCCGATGCCAGGCGGCCCAACTTTTTGATGCGAATTCCCCATGCGTGCTCCGACTGCCGATCGCAAAGTGCATGGGGGCGCCAGCGATCGGCGTTGTGTTTGCGAGGCGCGACGGGGGGATGGGGGAATTTGCGCATGGGCCGAAGCTCATCGACGCTGCTGCTGGGCGTCATAGGCGCGCTCGCCGCGCTTGCTCTTGGCGGCACGGTCGCCGGATTCGCCGTCATGGGCGCGGTGATGTCGCATGCCGACCACGCGCACAACCTGGTGGCGGACAGCGGGGGCGGCTCGCTCATCGACTCCGTGCTGGTCCAGCCGCCGGAGGCGCTTCCCGACTTTGAGCTGACGGACCAGAACGGCAAGCCATCCCGGCTGAGCGATACGAACGGGACCGTGCGGGTGGTCTACATCGGCTATACGAGCTGCCCGGACATCTGCCCGACGACGATGATCAACTGGAAGGACATGAAGCGCGACCTCGGCGCTGAGGCTGACGGCGTGACCTTCGTGATGATCACGGCCGATCCGGAACGGGACACGCCGGCGGTGATGAAGGAGTTCCTGGGGGGCTTCGACCCATCGTTTGTGGGCCTCACGGGTACGGCGGAGCAGCTGCAGTCCGTCTGGGTCGAGTTTGGCGCCCGGATCACGAGGGAGTTCCAGGCGGGAGTCGTCGACGGCGGATATGCGGTCGAGCATCCGACTACGCTGTTCGTGCTCGACCGGGAGGGCCGGCTGGCGATGAAGATCCCGTACCTGCGGCCGACGTCGGACGCGGCGAACGACCTGCGGGCGCTGCTTCAGTGAGCCGGCGCGCACCGCTACACGTGGGACCGGTCGCCTACCACTTCACGAGGTAGAGCACGGGGTAGAAGAAGACCCAGACTACGTCGACGAAGTGCCAGTACTTCACGACGGCCTCGACGCCCCAGTGCGACTTCGCCGAGAAGTGGCCGCGCGCGCCGAGCACGTAGACCATCCCGAGCATGACGACACCGCTGATCACGTGCGACGCGTGCAGGCCCGTCATGGTGAAGAAGGCGGTGCCGTAGGCCGACGACCGGCTGAACTCGGCACTCGACCATTCGTAGGCGACGCCGCCCGCGAACACGACGCCGAGCGCAATCGTGGCGAGCAGGAACTGCAGGAACTGAGCCCGGTCGCCGCGGCTGATGGCGGACTCGCACAGGTATGCCGTGAGGCTGCTCAACAGCAGGATCGACGTGATGCCCAGCCCGAGTTGCTGGTTGACGTGCGGCCGTGTCGTGCCGGCGATGTAGAAGCGAGAAACCAGCAGGGCGGCGAAAAGGAAGCCCTCCGATACGAAGAAGAGCCAGAGGCCGAGCTGATTGATCTGCGGCCGGAGAGCTTCCTCGGCGTCGGCGTGACCTGCGTGCCCGATGGCGCGTACGGATGTGGCGATGGTTGCCATGTGTTCGTTACTCCTCCGCGCCGCCTACACGCGCGACGTGCATGAAGAACCAGGCGATGAGGGCGACCTTCGCGATGGCGATGGGCACCAGCGTTACGAGGTTGTACGACGTCTCGACCGCCACGATGTACTCGACGACGGTGAACCAGGCGAGCGCAATGAACGCCTGCCAGCCGGACCGGCCCGGTGCGGCGTGTCCGTCGACTTCGCCGCCAATCATCGTCAGCAGGGCCAGCAGCAAGCCGACCGACCCGAAGGTCAGGAGCGGCAATCCGAACAGGATGACGGGATCATCCATTGGCGCTTGCCTCGTGCGGGGGCGCCGGCTCTGTGCCGCTGGCGCCCGCGAGCTGCGGCACCATGTGAGGCGTGGCGCCCGGCACGCCGTAGTCGTACGGATGGCCCGTGACCACGGGTGTCGACGCGAAGTTCTCATGAGGCGGCGGCGAGGACGTCTGCCACTCAAGCGTGCGGGCGTGCCACGGGTTCGCCTCCGCGACGGGTCCTCGCAGCATTGAGTAGACCATGTTCCACAGGAAGATGAGGAAGCTGGCGCCGAGGCCGAACGCCGCGATGCTGATGAAGACGTTGATCGACTGCAGGTTCTGGGTGTAGGTGAAGACGCGGCGGTTCATCCCGTGGAGGCCGGGGTAGAACATCGGCAGGAAGGTCAGGTTGAACCCGATCATCATGGTCCAGAAGTGCAACTGCCCCAGCTTTTCGTTGTACATGCGCCCCGTGATCTTCGGGAACCAGTAGTAGATGCCGGCGAAGAGGGCGAAGATCTCCCCGCCGATGATCGTGTAGTGGAAGTGAGCCACCACGAAGTACGTGTCATGCAGCTGCACGTCGGTGGGCACGTCGGCGAGGAAGATGCCGGTGATGCCGCCGATGAGGAAGTTGAACACGACGCCGAGCGCGAAGAGCATCGGCGTCTTCAGCCACAGGCGGCCCATCCAGATGGTGCCGACAGCCGAGAGGAAGACGAGCCCCGTCGGGATGGAGACGATCTCCGTCGCGACGAGGAACGGTGCGTGCATGTACGGCGACATCCCGCTGACGAACATGTGGTGCGCCCAGACCTCGCCGCTCACGGCCACGATGCCCAGCAGCCCGCCCACGGCCCAGCGGTAGGCGAACAGCGGCTTGCGCGAGAAGTGGGTGAGGATCTCCAGCGTCAGGGCCAATCCCGGGAGCACGAAGATGTAGACGGCCGGATGTGAATAGAACCAGAAGATGTGCTCGTAGAGCAGCGGATTGCCGCCTTGCTGAGCCTGGAAGAAGGAGAGGCCAGCCACGCGGTCCAGGGTCACCATCAGCATCGCCGCGGCGAAGAACTGCGTGAACGTGAGCGCGATGAGGGCGGCCGCAAACGCGCCCCACACGAAGATCGGCAAGGCGGCCCCAGCTCATGCCCGGCGCGCGGAGGTAGACGATCGTTACGAGGATGTTGAGCGCGCCGAGGATGGACGAGACGCCGAACGTGATGATGGCGATGTTGAAGAAGATCTGCCCCGCCGCGTTGGTCTCGCTCAGTGGTGGGTACGCCGTCCAGCCGGAGTCCCAGCCGCCGGCCGCCTGCGAAGCCAGCAGGAGCACGGCTACCGGCGGCACCATCCAGAAGCTGAGGGCGTTGACCCGCGGGAAGGCCATATCACGCGCGCCGATCATCAGGGGCACGAAGTAGTTGCCGAAGCCGCCGATCACAGTGGCCACTGCGACCGCGATCATGATGATGCCGTGCATGCTCATCAGGCGGTTGTACTGATCGCCGGACAGTACGGGATCCGCGGGACGCAACAGTTGGACGCGAATCATCATCGCGAACAGGCCGGCGAGCAGGAACAGCACGAGGAACGTCACCAGGTACTGGACGCCGATCACCTTGTGGTCGGTCGCGAACGAGAAGTAACGGGACCAGCCCCGGGCTCGTGATTCCCTGACGGGCAGCCCGATCCATTCGCGGCCCCACTGATCCCAGACGCCCACTCCGAGCAGGTAGCCGCCCAGGCCGAACGGATACGCCACCACGAGGTTCATGCCGATGTCCCACGCCGTTACTCCTGCCGCGATTCGCAGCAGCGACGTGAGCCCTGTGGCGACGGCGAACGCGATGGCGCCCCAGGTCAGCGCCTTGACCACCGGCATCAGCGGCTTGGCGCCCGGCTCGCCGGGCGTGCCCGCGTGTGCTGAACCGCGGAGCGTCGCTGCATCAGATGTCATGTCGGTGTCCGATTCGCATCGCCTGCCTCACTTGACGATCAACGTCCCCGTCATCTGCGTCGGGTGCACGTCGCACCGGAAGTAGTAGATGCCGGGCGCGGGCGGGTTAAACGTCAGCTCCTGCTTCACGGGCCCGTTCTCCGGCGACGTGCCGGCCAGCGGCGCCGCGCCCCCCTTCGCGTCGCTTTCGCTTCCGTACAACGCCCAGTTGTGCGGCACACCCTGATCCTGGTTGTCGAACGTGAGGTGGACCGGCTCGCCCGCGTTCACCGTGATCGAATCCGTGTCGAACTTGATGTTCGCCGCGGCGATCGATACGTCCTGCGTCGGCGCGCCGGGCGTGATAGCCGGGGTGGGCTGACCAAGCTTCTGCTGCGCCACCCACTCCTCGAAATCTCGTTCGGAGACGATCCGGATTGGCATCCACATCTGGGCGTGTCCCAGGCCGCAGAGCTGCGAACACTGCACGCGCAGCATCGGATTCGTGGCGTACGAGCCCGTCTCGGTCGTCTTGATGCTGACGTGAGTCGTCATGCCGGGGACGGAGTCGATCTTCGCCGACAGGCCGGGGATCCAGAACGAGTGGATCACGTCTTGACTCGTCACATTGAACGTGATGACGCGGTCGACAGGCAGCACCAGCTCGCGGGCGTTCACGCTCTGGTCCGGATAGTTCACCAGCCACGTCCACTGCACGCCGGTGACATTGATCCGCAGGTCTGGATGCGATGGTTTGGACAGCACCTTCCCCAGCGGGAGTATGCCGACGACCATCGTTACGATGGCCAGTCCGGCTGTCACGCCGAACCATGCCATCGGAACGGGGCCGCGGCCTTGGAGCGGCATGCCGTCTTCCTCTGGCATGCTGAAGCTCGCGAAGCGCGCCAGCGAGTAGGTCAGCACTGCGATGACGAGTGCGATGACGGGCACGGAGAGCAGCGTCAGGGTCTTGAACGTCGCGCCGATCTCGTCGCCTTCGGTCGAGAGTGTGTGCGGGAAGATGCGAACGCGGTCCGCGATGAGCAGACCGATGGCCGTGAGCACAGCCCAGAACACTGCGAGGGCGATGGCGTCGCGTTTCATACCGTCAGTCGACCCTACGCGCGTCCCTATAGCGTTTGTTCATCGGCGACCACGTTAACGTTCGTCAACGCGCCGCGCATGGGGAAAATGCATCAGGGACGTGACGATGAGCGCCTTTACGGGTGGATTCACGGGGACGCTCGTGCCGCCCCCACGAGCGCGCAGCGACGGCAGCCGAAATGTAGCGGCCTACGCCATCGCCTGGATTGTGCTTCCACGCCAGGTGAAGGCGAGGCGGAGGGTGGCGTTGGGGGTGAGGTCGAAGGGGCGGGTGATGGAGATTGAGGCGCCCTGGGAGACGCGCTCGAGGCCGCCCTCCGAGGAGGAGATGGTGTCCACGGGGAAGTGCCACACGTCAGCGGGTGCGTCGAGAGTGCACCGGAGGGCGTAGGGGGCGCTGCCCTGGATTGAGAACGAGGTGACGTTGCAGATCATCGCGGCTTCGTGGCGGAGGTCGGCGGTAGCGCCGGGCGTCACGAGGTTCGCGATGCGGTCGTCGCCGTCGGGGGCTTGCGGCGGGGCGATGTTCCATTCGCTGACGAAGCGGCCGGAGCGGCGGTCGGGGCTCACGTTGGTGATGGTGTAGCGGATGGTAAGCGTGTCGCCCGTGTGGGGGACGTCGACCTCCTTCTGAAGCTTCCAGCCCTGGTGCGAGCGCTCCATGACGATGACGGCGGTGTCGGCCGTGCGTTGCTCTGCGTGGTCCCAGGCGCCGGAGGGCTCAACGATTGTGGGCGCGGCGCCAGCGGCGAACTGCTGGACGGTGCTGGCAGGGTCGAGGATCCAGTCCTGCAGGCCGCCGCGGCGGTAGCGGTCGAAGACGAGGGCTGAGGCGAGGCCGGACTCTTTGACGCGGACGGCGCCGTGGATGTTGGTGACCTCGGAGTCGGCGGGAACATCGGAGCCCTCGAGGAGGGCCTGGTGGTAGGCCTCGCGGCGGCGTGCGAGGACGTCGAGGGCGGCGTAGTCGCGGCGGCGGAGGTCGAACTCGCTGATCATGCCGCCGGCGTGCGGGTGGATTAGGACCGAGACTTCGGGTGACTGGACGAGGACGTCGGTGCGACCGTCGAAGTCGTAGTCGTGCTGTGAGACGGTGAGGCCCGTACGGCCGACGGCCTCGTCGGCGAGACGCTCCGCGCGGACGAGGTTGGTGTTGGTGGCGGCGCGGATGTGGCGGAGGTAGAGGCCGCCGAAGACGCCGTGCCAGTATGGACAGTTGCACTGCGACTGCCAGAGGGCGTCTCGGGCCGCGCGTGCCGGCTCCGTGTCCTTCGTCGCAGCGCCGGAAGACCCGGCGGCGAGTTTTTCGGCGATGCGGAGGCCGCGCTTGTGCATGGCGTTGGACTCCGGGTATTTGGCGAGGAAGTAGCGCCAGAAGCCGCCGCGGAGGAACTTGAGTTCGGCGGCGCGTTTTGCCTCCGCGGCCTCATGGACGGCGTGCTGGTACTCAACGGCCGCGTCGGGGGGCATTGCCCACTCCATCATCTCGGCGTAGGAGGCGGTGGGGAGGTAGACGAGGCCGCGGGCGTCGAAACGGCGGGCGTACTCGCCGGGGGTGATCGTCTCGAGCCAGGCGGCGTTCGATTCGAGGGCGGAGAAGAAGCGATCGATCCAGCCGCCCTCCCAGACGTGGGAGTAGGTGGTGGGCCATGCGCCGAACTTCTCGCCGTCGTCGGCGAGGAGGATGTAAGGTGCGTCGCTGCTGCTCTCCTGGAGCATCGAGCGCAGATCCTTGATGACGTCGTCGACGGCGTCCCAGGGGATGGTGTAGCGGAGGCGCTGGCTCCCGGCGAAGACGTTGACGCGCTGGCCCTGGTCCTCGGTGACGTAGTAGCCGTCGAGCTGGTCGTCGCGCAGGCCGACCATGCGGAAGTGCGAGTCGTCGACCACCGTCCATTGCGCGCCGGCGCGGACGAGCGGCGAAGGGAGACCGGGTTCCCAAACGCGCTCTGTCAGCCAGAGGCCGGTGGGGCGCTCGCAGAAGTGGTCCTCGACGTAGGCGCTTAGCTTGTTGATCTGGCCGACCTTGTCGTCGTCGGAGATCATCGGGAGGATGGGCTCGTAATAGCCGCCCGTCATCATCTCGATCTGGCCGCGCTGGCAGAGGGCGCGCAGGCGATCGATGTAGTCGGGACGGTTGGCGGCGATCCAGTCGAACAGACAGCCGGAGGTGTGGATGGCGGCGCGGACGCCGGGGTGGCGCTCAAGGGCTTCGAGCATGGGGAGGTAGGCGTGCTGGTAGACATCGTCGATGACGAAGCCGTAGTTGCCGACGGGCTGGTGGTTGTGGAGTACGAGCCCGAGGTAGAGGCGGCGGGTCATGGGGGCGTTCCTTTATCAGCCGGCAGCTGTCGATGCAAGACAGTCTATGGGGAGCGAGGGAGGGGGCGGCAACTCCGGTATGGAACGTTTCATGGCCGGGTGGAGGGGTGATAGAAATTGCCGACGTGGCATGGGTTGGCAGGTTCAATCGCAACGTTCATGAAGCGTTTGGAGGCACATTGTTCGCTTGACAGGCTAATTGGTGCGCCCCTAAGATCGACTTGGAAACGGTCACAATTGAATATGCGACAGCCGAGTCCGCCGGTGACAACAGGCGGAGCGGGGGAACCGAAAGGGACCCAGGGCTGAACTCGCCGCCCGGGCGAGAGGGGAACCTTCTCCCCTAAGCCGCCAGCTAACCTCGTAGGCTTTGAAGGTCGGACCAGGATTGATGGACGACCTTTTTTCTTTGCAAGACGCGAGCGTGCACGGAGGCATTATCCCCGCAACGAACTCCTCGAAGAGCAGAGCCAGGGCCGCCAGCAGCTTCCGCGCGGTGTGGGATCCCATTTCGCCGCCGGATCTGGACGAGGCGCCGCAGGGGCGGAGGTTCGGTGGGGGAGGCTCTTCGCGTTCCACGCGTGACCGCGGGGCCCGGGTGGCGGTGCTGCCGCCGCCCCGAGCTGTGCAGACCGTCGGGATCGGTGCGCTCTCGGAGTTCGCGCAGCCGGTCGTCGGCGTCGCGACCGCGATGCGGCAACGGGTGCACGTGCCGCGGTCGGAGCGGCTGGCGACGCGGGTGCTGGAGATCCTGCCGTTGGCGTTGGCGGCGACGCTCATCACGTCGATCGTGTGGGGCGCGTACTTCCTGCCGGTGCCGCTGGTCCTGATGCTCCTTGGGTTCGACATCTACTGGGCGTGGCGATCGCTGAACGTCGGCATCCACACGATCAAGGGGTACCGGGCGATGAAGGCGGCATCGCTCGTCGACTGGCGACAGCGCTACGACGCGGAGACGCTGACGCGAGACGACGTGATCGCGTGGGACGACGTGCACCACCTGATCATCATCCCGACGTACAAGGAGAGCGTGGAGAAGCTCAGCACGACGCTGGGCAAGCTGGCGGAGAGCGAGGTCGCGCGCGAGAAGCTGCTGGTCGTGGTGGCGATGGAGGAGGCGGACGCGGAGGCGCCGGCGCGATTCGAGGCGCTGCGGCGTGACTTCGGGCACAGCTTCCTGGCGATGGTGGGGACGACGCACCCGAAGGACATACCGGGAGAGGTACGCGGCAAGTCATCGAACGAGGCGTGGGCGGCGAAGAAGGCGAAGCGGCTGTTCTGCGATGAGATGGGCTTCGACCTGGACGCGATGACGGTGACGAGCTGCGACGCCGACACGCTGTTCCATCCCCGTTACTTCAGCGCGCTGACGTACTACTTCGCGACGAACCCCCGCCGGTACCGGATGTTCTGGCAGGGGCCGATCTTCTACTACAACAACGTCTGGGACGTGCCGGCGCCGCTGCGAATCCAGAACAGCCTCGGCGGCATCAACCACCTGGCGAAGCTGGTCCGGAAGTACACGGTGCTGTTCCCGCAATCGACGTACAGCCTGAGCATGCGGATGTGCCACGACGTGGGGTACTGGGACGTGGATGTGGTGCCGGAAGACTGGCACATGTTCCTGAAGTGCTTCTTCGAGATGAACGGAGAGCCGGATGTGGAGCCGATCCTGCTGCCGGTGGGCAACGACGGGGTGCGGGCACACAGTTACACGAAGACGTTCTGGGAGCACTATCAGCAGGCGCGCCGTCACGCGTGGGGGTGCACGGACATCCCGTACGCGATGAAGCAGTTCGTGCGGCACCCGGAGATCCCGTTCCTGCGCAGGCTGCGGCGTACGTGGAGCCTGATGGAGAACCACGTGCTGTGGTCGGCGCAGTGGTTCCTGATCACGGGAGTGGCGGCGAACATGTCGGCGGGGGGATGGGGCGGTTTCGTGGGGCTGCACCCGTTCGCGCAGCACAACATCCCGACGTGGTTCATCACGGCGTCGCACTGGATCCTGATGCCGTGCATGATCCCGTTGATCGGGATGATCGTGCTGGACATGATGATGCGGCCGCAGCGGCCGAAGACGTGGCGGCGGTGGCTGTACCCGGTGCAGTTCGTGCAGTGGCTGCTGATGGCACCGATTACGCTGTTCTTCACGGCGCTGCCAGCCCTGGACGCGCAGATCCGTCTCGCGCTGGGGCGGAGGCTGGAGTACAAGGTGACGGAGAAGGCGTGATCAAGGCGTTGGTCGTCAGTCGTTAAGGTGACGCGTGCTTGCTACCGATGCGGACTCGGCCCCGCAGGTAGGTAGCTGTTGGAGAAGGAGAAGCCCCGTACACGTACGGGGCTTCTCGGCGTGTAGGCCACGTAGCGCAGGCGCTAGATAGCGCCGAACTCCCGGGCGAGGTCCAGGATGTCGTCTGAGGTGAAGAAGCTTCGGCGGCCGTTCACCCAGTGGTCATGCTGTTCGTCGTACTGGCCGTTGTATTCGTCCTGGATGCGGTCGTAGATCTGCTTGACGACGCGGCTGGTCTCCTTGACGCGCGTCTCGCTGCCGGTGCGGGCGAGCTCGCGGTTAAGGACGGAGATGATGCCCTCGGAGCCGGAGAGCGAGCCGACGCGGCTGAGCTCCACCTCCTTGCGGCCGAAGAGCGATGCGGCGAAGGGGAGGTAGATCAGGCCGCCGGGCGCGTCGCCCTGGCGACCGACGCCGGCCTGGTGGATGCCTGCAGTGGTGGTGAAGACCTCGCCGATGAGGGGGAGGCGGTCGTTGAGTTCGATGACCTCCTTGTCGACGAGCTGGCGCATCTCGTCGAGCGCGGTGAGGTCGAAGCCGGGGTCGCCGTAGTGGCGAATGAGGGCGGCGACGGTCTGCTCGAGCGACGTGTTGCCGGTGCGCTCGCCGAGGCCGGCGAAGGCGACGTTGACCTTCTTGCCGCCGTAGCGCCACGCGGCGATGGAGTTGGCGGTCGCGAGGCCGAAGTCGTTGTGGCCGTGGAACTCGAGCTCGGCGCCGGTCTCCGCGGCGAGGACGGTGAAGAGCCGGGGGACGCCCCAGGGGAGGGCGGCGTACGGATCGGGGCTGCCCCAGCCGATGGTGTCGCAGACGCGGAACTTGGCGATGCCCTTGCTCTCCTCCATGACGCGCTGCATGAAGGGGATGACCCAGCCGTAGATGTCGGCGCGGGTGCAGTCCTCCAGGTGGACGCGCGGCGTGATGTTGTTCTCGAGGGCGGTGCGGATGGGCTGGAGGTACTTCTCGATGGCGTCTTCCTTGGAGGCGTGGCCAAGCTTGTCGAAGATGTGGTGGTCGGAGGCGGAGGCGAGCATGCCCGTCTCTTTCACCTTGCCCTGGGAGACCTCCATGAGCAGCTTGATGTCCTTCGGGGTGGCGCGGGTCCAGGTGGTGACGCGGGGCCACTCGTAGCCGCGCTCGAGGAGCTTTTCGAGCGTCCAGACGTCGCGCTTCTGGTAGATGAAGGCCTCGACGGCGTAGATGGCGCCGGTGTTGTTATCGAGGCGGTGGAGAAGGTCGTAGTACTTGAGGCGCGTGTCGGGCGGGAAGACGGCGAAGCGGCTGTCCTGGGCGCCGTCGCGGAGGGTGGTGTCCGTGATGAGCTTGGGGAGGCCGGACTGCATCGGGGGCGGCGTCACGGGCTCCGGCTCGAGGGTCACGGGCGGGAGCTGGCCCTGGTAGTTGTAGTAGACGCGCTCGGCGTTGACCTTCGTGGCGACGACCATGCGGAAGCTCCTTCTGCGTTCAATTGTGGGCGTGCTATCTATGGCTGCGATAGTTATAGACTATCGAGAAGTCAGCGGCAAAGGGGCGGGGAGCCGGCGTTTTCGGCAGCAATTCACGCAGTCGTAACGCGGCGTGACTATGGTACCGTTGAACGGAGGGCGCTGTACAGCGATGTTGCGATTCTCCGACCGCCGCCTGCTCGTCCGCACCGCCGTCAGCCTGGGGCTGGTGGCGCTGCTGCTGTGGCGCATCGACCTGCATCGAGCGGCGCACGCGCTGCGTGACGCCAACTACGTCTACATCATTCCGGCGCTGATCCTGTTCGCGATCGCCAAGCTGTTGGTGGCGCAGCGATGGCGGGTCATGATGTCGGAGTTCGCAGACCTGCCGCTGATGCCGCTCTTCGGGATCTTGCTGGTATCGAACCTGGCGAACAACGTGATGCCGGCGCGGATCGGCGACGTGATCCGGGTGCAGGTGCCGGCGCAGCGGTACGAGATCAAGCGGGCGCGGCTGGCAGCGACGGTTTTCGCGACGGAATCTCTGCTGGACGGGATCGCGTTCGCAGTGCTGGGGCTGATCGGGCTGGCGCTGATCGATCTCAATGGTTTTCCAACGGGCGTGTTCTGGGGTGTGCTGGGGTTGGTGGCGGGCGGGCTGATCGCGGTCGTGCCGCTTTCGCACCTGAAGTTCGAAGAGGGCTGGACGCAGCGGAGCTACATCCGGCGGCTGCCGGACCGGGCGCGGCTGGCGGTCGAGGAGTCGCTGCCGCATTTCATCGACGGGCTCGCGGTGTTTCGGAACGTGCGGCTGGGGGCGCAGGCGATCGGGCTGTCGTTCGCGTTGTGGCTGATCGAGATCGGGATGTTCGCGCTGATCGGGCTATCGTTCGGGATCCATCTTTCGCTGCCGGCGTGGATGATCGTCATGGTGGTGGCGAACATGATCAGCTCGGTGCCGATCGCGCCGTCGAACATCGGGCCGTACGAGGTGGCGGTGACGGAGCTGTTGAAGGCGCTGGGGATCGAGGCGGGCGTTGCTGGCGGTTTTGCTATCGCGGCGCACGTATTCAACATCCTCTGGATCACAGTCGCCGGAGCGACGGCGATGTGGATGCTGGGGCTGGGGCTGCCGGACGTGTTCTCGCTGGGGCGCAAAGAAGGAGCCGGCGAAGTGGCGGCTGCAAGGCGCCGCCGGTGCCGGTGGACGGCTCTTAGGTTAGCTGTCTTCGCAGCCTCCTTCTCGTAGAAGCCGACGTCCCAGTACTGGCCGAACTTGCGGCCGACCTGGTGCATGACGCCCACCGGCGTGAAGCCGAAGCGCTCGTGCAGGCCAACCGAGGCCTCGTTGGGGAGCGTGATGCCGGCGATGGCGGCGCGGAGATCCTGGCCGCGGAGGAGATCGAAGAGGGCGGCGTAGAGCACGACGCCGATGCCGCGGCCGGTGTGCTCGTGCGCGAGATAGATGGTCGTCTCGACCGTGGTGTCGTAGGCCTTGCGGTCGCGGAACTGGTGGGAGCCGGCGTAGCCCACGACGAGGCCGGCGTCATCAGCGACGAGGAGTCGGTGGGGGCCCGAGTCCGTGGAAGTGCGACAGCCAGCCGCGGCGCTGTTCGACGGTGACGGGATCGAGGTCGAAGGTGATGGGCGTGTTGAGGACGTAGTAGTTGTAGATGTCGGTGAGGCGCGGGAGGTCGGACTCGCGGGCGGGGCGGATGGTGACGGGAAGCGTCGCGCGGCTGCCGGGCTGGTCCACGATCAGCGCTCCTGCGTCATGTCGCGGATGTACCAGGCGACGTCCCAGTAGCGGTCGAACTTGCGGCCGACCTCTGTGAGGGTGGCGGCGCGGGTGAAGCCGAAGCGTTCGTGGAGCTCGCAGGAGCCGCGGTTGGGGAGCGTGATGGCGGCGATGGCGCGGTGGACGTCCTCGCGGGCGAGCATGGGCAAGAGCGCTTCGTAGAGGCGCTGGCCGATGCGCTGGCCGACGGCCTCCGGGGCGCAGAGGACGGTCATCTCGACGGTGGTGTCGTAGGCGTGGCGGGCGTGGAAAGGGCTGGAGCTGGCGTAGGCCAACACCTGGCCGTCGCGCTCGGCGACGAGGAGGCGGTGGCGGCCGGTCTCGGCGTAGCGGTCGAACCATTCGCGGCGCTGGTCGATGGTGAAGGGGTCGAGATCGAAGGTGATGGCGGTGTCGACGACGTAGTGATTGTAGATGTCGGTGAGGCGAGGGAGGTCGGAGTCGCGGGCGGGGCGGACGGTGACTTCCGTGGCGGCGATGGGGTCGGGTGCGGCGGTCATGGCCGGATCAGTGTAGTCGGTGGGTGTTGCGGGGGTGTTTCGTGTGCGGCGCCGTCGCGGCTCGCTGGTCTTGGGGCGGCGAGGCGCCGATAGGCTGGGGCGTGATGGAGAACAAGGCGCTGGTGCTGGACCTGGTGGAGTGGGTGGCGGAGCGGCCGCGGGCGTACGCGGACGTGATGGATGCGTGGCGGACGTCGTGTCCGCGACTGACGATCTGGGAGGACGCCTGCGACCACGGGTTCGTGGTGCGGGTGCAGCGGGACGGCGCTGGGCTGATGGTGGATGTGACGGCCGCGGGCCGGGCGTTTCTGGTTGCCGAGGGGCGCGTTGCGGTGTGCGCGCCCGCTGTTTCGGACTGACTCTCTAGAACTGCTCTCAGATGACGGGGGTGCCGGGATCGAGGCCGAAGAGGATGCGGCCGACGACCTCGTAGTTCGATGACGCGACGATGAAGTGCTGGGTGATGGCGTGCATGTCGCGCATGCAGCGCTGGAGCACGCTCGTCTCGTAGTTGGCGGTGCCGCCGCCGAGGCGGTAGCAGATCTCGACGGCTTGCGCGCATGCGTCGGTGGCGAACGTGCCCGCGAGGCGGACGCGGCCCTTGAGCGACAGCGGCACCTCATCGCCGCGCTCGACGGTCGCGGTGAGTTCATCGACGGTGTTGTAGAGGAGGGCGCTGGCGGCCTGCTGCAGGCCCTGGGCGCGACCGAGCTCGTACTGGGCGATCGGCTTTTCGCGTAGCGTCGTCGGACTGGCCATCGGCACCTTGCCCTGCGCGAGGGCGACGACCTCCTCGATGGCGCGGCGGGCGATGCCGAGCGACACGGGAACGAGGGTGACGCTGAAGACGGTGAATGTCGGGATGGCGAAGACGGGCGCGGTGAGGACGACGGGATCGCTGACGGGCGCGACGGTGCGCGCGGCTGGGACGAAGACGTCCTCGGCGACGACGTCGTTGCTGCCGGTGCCGCGCAGCCCGGCGACGTGCCAGGTGTCGAGGATCTGGACATCGGTGGGGCGGGCGTAGGCGACGCGGAATTCGGGCATTCCGTTGGTCATGCGCGGGGCGGCGCCGTCCATGACGATGCCGCCGAGTGCGATCCAGGCGGCGTGATGGCAGCCACTGGCGTAGCCCCAGCGGCCGGTGACGCGGTAGCCGCCGTCGACGGGGACAAGGCGGCCGGACGGGGAGAGGACGCCGGCGAGGGGCACGCCGGGGCGGTAGATCTCGCGGGCGCTTTCGGCGGGCATCTGGCGGGCGGGGCCGCCGCCGTTGCCGATGATGGCGCACCAGCCGGCGGAGCCGTCGGCGACGGCGATCTCCTCGGCGGCGCGAAAGGCGGTCGCGAGATCGAGCTGGAGGCCGCCGTAGTCGACCGGGCGGAGGAGGTCGAAGAAGCCGTTCTGTCCGAGCAGGGTGACGAGGGCCTCAGGGAGGCGGCCGAGGCGCTCGGATTCGGCGCTGTGGCTCTCGATGCGGGGGCGGAGCTCGCGGGCGAGCGCCTGCATGTCTCGGGTTGCTGTCGTCATGTCGACCTCCGACGGGCGGGGTTTCGGCGCATCATAGCTTGAGAGCATCCGTCCGGGCGCCTTCGCGCAGAGATCCTCCCGTTCGAGTCTGAGACTCCGCGGAAAATTGGGCTCGTGGAGGGGTTGACAGCGTTCGCCAGAGGGTGTAATTTACCGGTGAGTTAATTAACTGAACGGTTGAATGAAGGAGATCGAGACGGCTACTAGCTCCGAGCACCTGGACAGGACGTTTGCGGCGCTGGCGGACCCGACACGGCGGGCGATCCTAGCGCGGCTCTCTCGGGGGGAGACCTCGGTGACGGAGCTGGCGGAGCCGTTCGAGATGAGCCTGCCGGCGGTTTCCAAGCACCTGAAGGTGCTGCAGCGGGCGGGGTTGATCGAGCAGGGGCGCGAGGCGCAGTGGCGGCCGTGCCGGCTGAAGGCGGAGCGGCTGAAGGAGGTGGCGGACTGGGTGGGAGATTACCGGAAGTTCTGGGAAGAGAGCTTCGACCGGCTGGATGAGTACCTGCGGGAGTTGCAGGGGAAGAAGGACACAGGAGAAGAGCGACCATGACTGTCATCACGATTGGAACACGAGGACGAACGAACTCCGAGGCAACAGCGGGCAACGGCATGCTCAAGACGGCGGCGCCCTGGATCGCGCAGGGGTTGCTGGCGGCGGTGTTTCTCTTTGCCGGGTCGATGAAGTTCGTGATGTCGGCGGATGCCATGACGAAGGACATCGACCTGCCGATCGCGTTCCTGCGCTTCATCGGCGCGTGCGAGGTGTTGGGGGCGATCGGTCTGATCGGGCCTGGGCTGCTGCGGTTCCACCGCGGCCTGACGCCGCTGGCGGCGAGCGGGCTCGTGATCATCATGATCGGCGCGACATCGATCACGATCGCGACGATGGGCGTGGCAGCGGCGGTGTTCCCGTTCATTGTGGGCGTCATCGCGGCGTCAGTGGCCTACAACCGCCGCGCGTGGTTCGTCGAAGCGTAAGCGCACGGCGGGCCGGGGATCTCGATCTGACGGAGGACGCAGTCAAATCGCCCGGAGGCGGGTGAAGGAGCGGAGTATGGCTATGACGATTCACACGGAGGCAGCGATGAAGCCGGGGCAGTACGCGAAGTTCACGATGATCGGCGACCGCGAGTTGGAGATGTCGCGGATGTTCGATGCGCCGCGCGAGGTGGTGTTTGGGGCGTGGACCGAGGCGGATTCGCTGAGTCGGTGGTGGGGGCCGCAAGGCTGGACGACGACGCACTGCACCGTCGACCTGCGGCCGGGCGGGGTCTGGCACTACTGCTTCCGGTCGGAGGAGGGGCAGGAGTCGTGGGGGAAGGCGACGTACCGGGAGATCGTGCCGGTGGAGCGGCTGGTGTACGTCGACGTGTTCTCCGACGCGGACGGGAACGAGCTGTCAGAGCCGATGGTGATGACGTTCACGTTCGAGGACGCGGGCGGGAAGACCCTGATGACGGGGCGGACGCTCTTCGCCTCGAAGGAGCACCGCGACCAGATCATGTCGTACGGCGTCGAGCAGGGGATGAACTCGACGCTGGACTGCCTGGACGAGTTCCTGGCGACGGCGCGGGCGTAAGGAGCGGGGCGATGGCGACGGGTAGCAAGCACAAGCTGGTGGTGACGGCGGCCGGTGAGCGGGAGATCGTGCTGAGGCGGGCGTTCGACGCGCCGCGGGAGCTGGTGTTCGAGGCGCACAGCAAGGTGGAGCACATGCGGCAGTGGTGGGGACCGGCGCGATACGAGATGGTCGTGGCGGAGATGGACTTCCGTGCCGGCGGGGCGTGGCGGTTCGTGCAGCGGGGGGCGGACGGCGTGGAGCACGGCTTCCGGGGGACGTACCTGGAGATCGTCGAGCCGGAGCGGATCACCTGGACGTTCGAGTATGAGGGGATGCCGGGGCACGTCTCGACGGAGACGATGGTGCTCGAGGAGCGTGGCGGCGGCACGGCGATGACGATCACGGCGGTGTACGCGTCGCAGGAGGACCGGGACGGGATGCTGGCGACCGACATGGAGTCCGGCGCGGGCGAAGGGTTCGACCGGCTGGAGGAACTGCTGGCGACGATGGCCGCTGGGGCGGATGGAGGATCGCGGTGAGGAAGCTCTACTGGCAGATGATGATGTCGCTGGACGGCTTCATGGCGGGGCCGAAGGGGGAGTTGGACTGGCACGTGGTGGACCAGGACTTCATGCGGTACGTGGCGGGCATGCAGGAAACGACGGACGGGTTGGTGTTCGGGCGGGTGACGTACGAGATGATGGCGGCGCACTGGCCGACGTCGAACCAGCCGGAGGCGCCGATGATGAACGATCTGCCGAAACTGGTGTTCTCTCGGACGCTGAAGAGCGTGGCGTGGAAGAACTCGCGGCTGGCGAAGGGCGACGTCCGGGAGGAGATCGCGCGGCTGAAGGCGGAGCCCGGGAAGGAGATCGCGCTGATCGGGAGCTCGGACCTGGCGTCGTCGCTGATACGCGAGGGGCTGATCGACGAGTACCGGATCTTCGTGAACCCGGTGTTGCTCGGCGCGGGACAGCCGCTGTTCAAGGACGTGGAGCGGGCGCCGCTGACGCTGGTGAGCTCGCGGGCGTTCGACTCCGGCAACGTACTGCTGTGCTATCGGCCTGGACGGTAGAAGCGGGAAGCAAGATGCGAGAAGCGGGAACGAGGAGACTCGAGATGTCAGAACAAGGAACCTCCGCGGACGCGAAGACGCGGGACCTGGTGATCACGCGGGTGTTCGACGCGCCGCGTGAGCTGGTGTGGAAGGCGTGGACGGAGCCGGAGCGGTTCATGAAGTGGTGGGGGCCGAAGATGTTCACATCGCCGGCGTGCGAGATGGACGTGCGCGTGGGCGGGACGTACCTGTGGTGCATGCAGTGGCCGGACGGGCGACGGAACTACACGACGGGGACGTTCCTGGAGGTCGTGCCGCCGGAGCGGCTGGTGTATACGGACAGCTTCTCGGACGAGGCGGGGAACGTCGTGCCGGCGACCTACTACGGGTTGCCGGGGGAGATGCCGCTGGAGCAGCGAGTGACGGTGACGCTCGAGGACGATGGCGGCAAGACGAAGATGACGCTGCGGCACGAGGGGTTCCCGGTGGGCGACATGAGCGAGATGGCGGGGCAGGGCTGGAACGAGTCGTTCGACAAGCTGGCGGCGAGCCTGGCCGGGTAGAGGGTCAGCAATCAGCATTCAGGGGACAAGACGGAACATCGGGAGCGGGGCATGATGGCAGGGACGGGCGAGGCGGAGCGGGAGATCGTGATCTCGAGGGTGTTCGACGCGCCCCGGGAGGTGGTGTGGCGGGCGTGGACGGATCCGGCGCAGGTGGTGCGGTGGTGGGGGCCGGCGGGCTTCACGAACACGATGATCGAGATGGACGTGCGGCCGGGGGGAGCGTGGCGGCACGTGATGCACGGGCCGGACGGGACGGACTATCCGAACAGGAGCGTGTTCGTGGAGGTCGTGGAGCCGGTGCGGCTGGTGTACGACCACGGGTGGGACGAGGAGGGCGCGGAGCCGGACTTCCGGACGACGGTGACGTTCGAGTCGGAGGGCGAGAAGACGCGGCTGACGATGCGGGCGCTGTTCTCGTCGGCGGAAGAGCGGGATCGGCAGGCGCGGGAGTACGGGGCCGTCGAGGGCGGGAAGCAGACGCTGGAGCGGTTGGCGGAGTTCCTCGGGACATTGGAGGTCGGGCGTCCGTAGCGGGATGGCTGTACTGCCGACGTACTGTCCCGTGGCATGGGGGTGGCTGAGAGACCCGCGACTGGCAATCCAAGCTGTGGAGAGAATTGAGTATCGAGGAGGTGTCATGGGGGACGTAGTCGTTACCGAGTTCATCAGTCTGGATGGCGTTATCGAGGATCCCGGGGGTGCAGAAGGCTCCGTGCATGGCGCCTGGACGTTCGAATTCAACCGCGGCGAGGACGGCGACAAATTCAAGCTCGACGAACTGCGTGCGGCGGAGGCGCAGCTGTTCGGCCGGGTCACGTACCAGGGCTTCGCGGCGGCGTGGCCGGAGAGGCGGGAGACGACGGGCGAGTTCGGTGTGAGGATCAACCAGTTGCCGAAATACGTCGTCTCCACCAGTCTCTCGGATGCGGATGCGAGCTGGGAGGGGTCGACCGTTATACGGCAGGACGTGGCCGGATCCATCGCGCGACTCAGGCAGCAGTTCAAGGGAGACATCCTGGCGGCCGGCAGCGCCACGCTAGCACGCTCGTTGCTCGCGGAGGGACTCATCGACCGGATCAACCTGATGCTGTTTCCTGTCGTGCTCGGCAGCGGCAAGCGTCTATTCGCGGACGGACTGCCGCGCTCTTCATTTGAACTCATGGAGTCCAGGCCGGTCGGCCCGGATGGTGTCGTGGTGCTCAACTATCGCGCCAGGCGATAGCGACGCGTCGCACCTCGATTTGAGAGGTTGGGGGCCGGGGATGGAGGTTGCGCGGCCGTGGCGCGGCGGCGTCAGGCGGTAGCTGCGACCTCGGCGACGTCCACGCGGGTGACGGTGACGCCGGGGCGGGGGTGGTTGCCGACGACGATGGGCGCGGCGATGGCGCGGGCGTGGTCCTCCGTGTCGTAGACGACGACCATGTAGCCCGTGTGGGTACGCCTCGTTGGTGGCGAAGACGCCGGAGACGAAGCCGGGCGTGCGCTTCATGGCGGGGGCGAGTTCCTCGCGCAGGCCGCGGAAGCGCGATTCGCGGTCCTCACCGCTGTTGTCGACCTCAACGAAGACGGCGAACATGATTCGTCTCCCTCACTCGGGCAGGTAGGTGCCGAAGCTCCAGTAGTAGCCGCCCGGATCCAATACGGAGTACTCGCGGCTGCCGTAGTCCATGTCCTCGATCTCGCGGAAGATGCTCGCGCCGGACTCGCGCGCGTGCGCGTAGTGGGCGTCAACATCGGGGACGAAGACGTAGAGTCCCTCGGCGACGTCGCGGACGTCCTCTGGGGGTGGGTCGCCGCTGAGGTCGCGGCCGGTACCGACAATCACGACGGCGTCGCCCAGGCGGAGCTGGGCGTGGACGATCGTGCCCGCCTCACCTTCGACGACCATCTGTTCCTCGAATCCAAGGGTGGCGGTGAGCCACTTGATGGCGGCGGGGGCGTCTCTGTACCGCCGGAACGGGAAGACTCTCGGAGCAACGTGTGTGGATGCCTGTGGCATGGTCGAACCCCTTTCTCGGATGCGCCTCAAACGGAGGGTAGCGCGGCGATTGAGGGGGATCTTGGATGAATGTTACCGGGGGCGTGTTGGGCGGTACGGCGGGCACGAATACCTGGACAGCCGCAAGCGGGGCGACCCATCTCGGAGAGAGGGACAGGTCGCCCCGCTTACAGCAGCTCGCCGGAGGCGCTCCGGCGGAACTACCCCGGTTGGGGCCGCGTTATTTCATGGGCGCGGCGGTGCTCGAAGCTCGCGCGAGTGCAGCAGCACCGGCGCCGGGCATCATGCTCGAGACGTGAGCCCCGGCGCCCAGCACGTCGCCGAAGTTGTAGGCCACGGATCCGTGCTCGCCCAGGTCGAGACCCTCGAGCTCCTCCTCCTCGCTGACGCGCAGACCCATGAAGATCTTGATGGCGCCGAAGAGAATGCCCGACATGACGCACGTCCAGGCGATGATGGCAGCGGCGCCCAGCGCCTGGATGCCGAGCTGCTCGACTCCACCGCCCAGGAAGAGGCCGTACTGGTCGGTCGGGGCGTAGGCGGAGCCGATGCCGTCCTGCGTGGCGAAGAGACCGACGCTCAGCACGCCCCAAATTCCAGCGAAGCCGTGAACGGAGACGGCGCCGACGGGGTCATCGATGTGGATGCGGTCCAGGAACTCGACGCCTGCCATGACGACGACGGCGGCGACGGCGCCGATGATGATGGCTGCCCACGGCTCGACGGTGGCGCATGGCGCGGTGATGGCTACGAGTCCGCCGAGGATGCCGTTGATCGTGAGCCCCATATCGTAGACACCGCTGCGCGCCTTGGAGACGAGTGTCGCGGTGACGCCTCCGGCGCAGGCCGCAAGCGTGGTGGTGACGGCGACCTTGGCGGCGATGGCGGCGAAGCCGCCACTCAGGGCGAGGGTTGAGCCGGGGTTAAATCCGTACCAGCCGACCCAGAGTACGAACATTCCAAGGGTGCCGAGGGCAATGCTGTGGCCGGGGATGACGTTGGTCCCGCCATCCTTGCCGAACTTCCCGATGCGAGGGCCGACCAGAATGGCGCCGACGAGGCCGGCGAATCCACCGACCATGTGGACGACGCCGGAACCGGCGAAGTCGATATATCCGTTGGTGCCGATGGGATCGTCCTTGAAGGCAGAGAGCCAGCCGTTGCTGTCCCAGGCCCAGTGGACGACGACCGGGTAGATGAGGGCGGAGATGAAGAATGTGTAGACGAGATAGGCGCTGAACTTCGTGCGTTCGGCCATGGCGCCCGAGACGATGGTGGCGGCGGTCGCGGCGAAGGCGAACTGGAAGATCCAGAACGCGTAGTCACTGAAGCCGTTAAGGAAGAAGGTCCCGTTGCCGACGAAACCGGGCGCGCTGTCGCCGCGCAGGCCGAAGGCGAGCCCAAAGCCGACGCAGTAGAAGGCGATGCCGCCGACACAGGCGTCGAGGACGTTCTTCATCAGGATGTTGGTGGTGTTCTTCGAGCGGACGAAGCCGGCTTCGACCATGGCAAAGCCGAGCTGCATGAAGAACACGAGGAATGCGGCGATCATGAGCCAGGCCTGGTCGAGACCGGACGTGAGGTCGTCGATGCGGGCGGCCGTGTCATCGACCGGGGTGTCTTGCGCGCCAACGGTATGGATGAGCGCCATCGCCAGGAAGATCCCGGCGCAGATCGCGAAGATCCTGCGGAACTGGAACATTCGTCTGAGCAAAGCTGTCTCTCCTCTCGAGCGCCGACGCACGCCGATGCCCGCTACACAGCCAACCCGAAGACCGGCCGAGCCGTATTGGTCACCAAGGGATTGGGAATTCCCGACGTCGCGTGCATGTTGCCGGTTGGAAGTTGCACATGCGTGTCGCGGCGATGAACAGGAGATGACCGACGTGTTTCGAGTTGGTTACGGGAATCTAATGATTGGCTTTGGATTGACGACCAGGCTTCGATGGCAGGCGAGCCGAGGATTGGCCGGTGGGTGTTGCAGCGTCAGAGGAGCTTGAGATCGAAGGAGCCGCCGATTGAGAGGCTGGAGGGTGTTGGCGGTTTCGGCGCCGGGCGTGCCGTGGAGGAAGGTGATGGCACCGCGATCGCCTCCGGAGCGACGAGAGTCTGGGCGGACGATGTCCATGATGTAGCCGTTGAAGCTGTCGAATTCCGGCGTGGAGGCGACGCCGCAAAGGACGTCTCGGTTGTACACCGGGGGAGGGCTGGAGGTTACGAGCGGCCGGATCAGCCGATGGCGAGGGCGGCGACGCCGGCGACGATGGCGGTGGCGCCGGCAAGGCGTCGGGCGGGGTCGGACTCGTTGAGCAGGCGGAGGCCGAGGATAGCGGCGAAGAGGATGCTGATCTCGCGGGCGGGGGCGACGTAGCTGACGGGTGCGAGGGTGAGGGCGATGAGGACGAGGATGTAGGCGCCGGGGCTGAGGACGGCGATGACGAGCGTCGGGAGGCGCTGCTCGCGGAAGATCAGGGCGACGTCGGCGCGGCGCGCGGTCGAGCCGAGGACGATAGGCGCGAAGATCGCGAGCTGGAAGAACTCGGTGCACCAGGAGTAGAGGACGGGCGTGACGACGGTCACGCCCTTGTTGTCCCAGAGCGTGTAGGCGGCGATGGCGACGCCGGTCGCGAGGGCGAAGGCGATGGAGCGAGTGAGCTCGGCGCTCGCGCGGTGGCGTGGGGTCCACGTCATGACGACGATGCCGGCGACAACGAGCGCGGCGCCGGCGAGGGCGAGGGGGGAGGGGCGCTCGCCGAAGATGAGGATGGCGCCGACGACGGAGAGGGCGGGGCCGGTGCCGCGGGCGAGCGGGTAGACGATGGAGAGGTCGCCGAACAGCGTAGCCCTCGTTGAGGAGGAAGAAGTAGCCGGCGTGCAGGGCGCCGGAGACGAGGGCAAAGAGCAGGAGCTCTGGTCCGATGTCGGACCAGCCGGTCCAGACGACGGCGGCGATGGCGAGGGGGAGGTAGAGGACTTCGGAGACGAGAGTGAAGGAGAAGATCAGTGTGGCGTTGCCGGTGGCGCCCTTGGCAGCGTAGTTCCACGTCGCGTGGCCGACGGCGGCGGCGAGCAGCAGTCCGACGGCGAGGAGTGGCATCAGCGCTCGGCCGGAGCCGGCGCCGGGGCGTACACGGCTACAGGAGGCCGCGGTCGCGGAGGACGCGCTCGGTGGTGGCGCCGATCTCGGCGGGCCAGTCGACGACGGTGACGCCGGCGGCGGCGAGGGCGGCTTTCTTCGCGGTGGCCGTGCCGCTGTCGCCGGAGATGATGGCGCCGGCATGGCCCATGCGGCGGCCGGCGGGCGCGGTGGAGCCGGCGATGAACGAGATGACGGGCTTGGTGACGCTCTTCTTGATGTAGTCAGCGGCTTCCTGTTCGGCGCTGCCGCCGATCTCGCCGATGAGGACGATGGCGGCGGTGTCGGGGTCGTTGCTGAGGAGCTCGAGCGCCTCGCGCTGCACGGTGCCGATGATGGGGTCGCCGCCGACGCCGATGCAGGTGGACTGGCCGATGCCGCGGCGGGTGAGCTGGTCGACGGCCTCGTAGACGAGGGTGCCGCTGCGAGAGACGACACCGACGTTGCCGGGGGTGAAGACGTGGCCGGGCATGATGCCGACGCGGCACTCGCCGGCGGTGATGACGCCGGGGCAGTTGGGGCCGATGAGGCGCGTGGGGCCGCCGGCGAGGGCGCGCTTCACCTTCACCATATCGAGCGTGGGGATGCCTTCCGTGATGCAGACGACGAGGGGGATGCCGGCTTCGGCGGCCTCGAGGATGGCGTCTGCGGCGAAGGGCGGCGGGACGAAGATCAGCGAGCAGTCGGCGCCGGTCTCCTTCACAGCGTGCGAGACACGGTTGAAAATGGGGACGCCGTGCTCGGTCTTCTCACCGCCGCGGCCCGGGGTGACGCCAGCGACGACCTTCGTGCCGTAATCGATGCAGCGCTGGGTCTGTGAGCTGCCCTCTTTGCCGGTGATGCCCTGGACGAGGACGCGGGTTTCGCTGTTTACGAGGACGCTCATTTCGTTGGTCTCCGGTCGTCGGTCGTCAGTCGTCGGGGGGATTGCCCGAGGGATCGTAGCAGCAGGAGAACCTAGAACCCAGACCGTGGAGGCAGCTCTTCGTTGCCCGGGGTTCCCGCTCGTCAGGGCTGCATGGCGGCGATGATGGCGGCGGGCTCCCAGTAGGCGGACATGGCGGCGATCTTGCCGGCGGCGTCGAATGTGAAGGTGCTGATGCCGTCGAAGGCCACTTGCTTGCCGTTCTTCGCCGTGCCGGATGCGGTCCAGCGGGCGGCGGCGTCTGCGCCGCACACGGCTACGAACGACGGTTGGATCGCGAAGGTGTCGAAGGTGGCGGTGATGCCGGCGTAGCGCTGGCGGCGCTGTTCGGCGTCGACGGCCGGCGGGGCGCCGACCGGGTCGAGCATCTTCGCGTCGGGGGCGAACATGGCGACGGCGGCGTCGATGTCGCGATCGCTGACGGCGGCGTAGTAGGCGGCGACGGCGGCGCGGACTTCGTCGGCGGTCATATGCCGCTCAGGCGGCGTTCGCGGCTTCGACGGCTTTGCGCGCGGCTTCGCCGAGCTCTTCAGCGCGAATGACGGGGAGGCCGGACTCCTTGATCAGGCGCTCGCCCTCCTCGACGTTGGTGCCGGCGAGGCGAGCGACGACGGGGACGGTCTTCGCCATCTTCTTCTGGGCGTTGATGATGCCCTGGGCGATGATGTCGACGCGGGCCATGCCGCCGAAGATGTTGACGAGGATGGCCTTCACGTCGGGGTCTCGCGAGATGATGAGGAGCGCGTCAACCACCTTGTCGACATCGTTGGCGGTGGCGATGTCGAGGAAGTTGGCGGGCTCGCCGCCGGCGAACTTGATGGAATCCATGGTGGCCATGGCGAGGCCGGCGCCGTTGACGAGGCAGCCGATGTTGCCATCGAGCTTGATGAAGTTGCTGATGCCCTTTTCGGACGCCTCGACCTCGCTAGGGTCCTCCTCGTCCTTGTCGCGGAGGGCCTCGACGTCCTTGTGGCGGAAGAGGGCGTTGTCGTCGAAGTTCATCTTGGCGTCGAGGGCGAGGACGCGGCCGTCCTTCGTGACGACGAGCGGGTTGATCTCGGCGAGGGACGCGTCCTTGGCGACGAAGGCGTCGTAGAGCGCGGTCATGAGCTGCGTGGCGGGCTTCATGAGGTCGCCGGTGAGGCCGAGCGAAAAGCAGAGCTCGCGGGCGAGGTGGGGCTGGAAGCCGGTGACGGGATCGATGGAGACGCGGAAGATGGCTTCCGGGGTCTTTGCGGCGACCTCCTCGATCTCCATGCCGCCGGCGGCGCTCGCCATCATCACCGGGCGGCCGGCTGCGCCGTCGATGAGGACGGCGAGGTAGAGCTCGCGCTCGATGGGCATCTGCTCCTCGACGAGGACGGTCTTCACCTTCTGGCCCTGCGGGCCGGTCTGGTGGGTGACGAGCTGCATACCGAGGATCTGCGAGAAGACCTGGGCGGCCTCGTCGGGGGAGTTCGCCAGCTTGACGCCGCCGCCCTTGCCGCGGCCGCCGGCGTGGATCTGCGCCTTCACCACCACTTTGCCGCCAAGCTCGGCCGCGGCGGCCTTCGCGTCGTCCGGGGATGTGGCCACGCGTCCCTTCGGGACGGCAACGCCGAAGCCGGCGAGAATCTGCTTTGCCTGGAACTCGTGGATCTTCATCGGGAGCCTCGCTGGCTGGTCGCTGGTGGTTGCGTGCGGGGGGATTGTGGCGGGAGGGTAGGGGTGGGGCAAGGTGAAGGCGGCCCGCGCAGATTCGGGATGTTACCAGGGGGTTAAACATTTTGGGAAGAACTAAATAATCCTTGCGGACAGGGTATATCAGGATTTATATATAGGTGTCGATACATAGAACACGGACGTGAGGGGGTATCGACACGGAGGCTGTCATGTTGGACCTGGCTGGATATGCCGCATTTGACGTGTACCGGGCGATTCGCGCGGGGCAGGACGCGCAGGCGGACCGACGCTTGCGGTCCTCGCGCCTGCTGGACGAGCGCCGGATCGAGCGAGACAACGCGCGCAAGATGCCGCCGCCGCAGCGGCCGAGCGGGCCGCGCACGCTGACGGGCGCGCACACGCCCTGGATCTAAGGCGCGGACCGGCGCCCACGCACGAGGTAGTGATTTGTCGCTGAAGCACGCGCTGCTTGGGATCCTCGGTGTCCACCCGATGAGCGGGTACGAGGTGAAGCAGTTCTTCGACTCGTCGGTCCAACACTTCTGGAACGCCGAGCTGAGTCAGATCTACCCGACGCTCAAGTACCTGGAAGACAGCGGGTTCGTCGACAAGCACGTCGAGATCCAGGAGAACCGACCGAACCGAAAGATCTACGAGATCACGAAGGCCGGTCGGGAGGAGTTCCTACGCTGGGTGCGCGAGACGCCGCCGCCGACCGGGCTGCGCGACCCGTTCATGATCAAGGTGTTCTTCGGGACGGAGGTGCCGCTGGAGGATCTCCTCATCGTTCTGCGGCGGCAGATGGAGGAGCACCAGAAGCTGCTGGCCTTCTCGGAGACGGTGCTGCGCGGACGCATCCGAGAAGGAGCGCTCGAGCATAAGGGGATGCAGCGGCAGGCGTTGTTCTGGACGCTGACGCTGGAGATGGCGGTCGCGCATCGCAAGGCGTACATCGACTGGTGCGAGCGGGCGATCCGGACACTCGAAGAGTGCGCGCTCTCGGACGACGGCGAAGAATCCGAGCCCGGCGAGACGCACGAGTCTCTCGCGCACAGCCACTGAGCATCGAATCGGGCTCCAGCCGTTGCGCTATGATGGCGGCACCGGGGCGCCGTGCGTTCCGGCCACGCGGCCCGAGTCCGCTCCTGCTGCATGTTAGATAGCCTCCCGCTCTCCGGTCCGCTCCTGGCCGAGGGCGCCTCTCTCTCCATTCCGACACCGCTGGCCATCGTCCTGTTCGTGGGTGGGCTGTGCGGGTATGCGGCTGTCAACGCGATCGAGATCGCGGTGGTGGCGTCGAGCCGGTTGAAGGTGCGGGCGGCGGCGGAGGAAGGGCAGCGCTCGGCGAAGGCGCTAGCGCGGTTGAAGGCGTCGCAGGAGCGCTACTTCGGCGTCGTGGTGATCCTGCAGAACCTCTCGATCTTCCTGGCGTCGACGGCCGGCACAGTGATCGCCGTCGACAGCTTCGGCAAGTGGGGGTACCTGGCGAGCCTGATCGCGATCCCGTTGATCGCGGCGGAGTTCGGCGAGTACACGCCGAAGGTGATGGCGGCGCGCACGCCGGAGCGACTGGCGTTCGCGGTGGCGCTGCCGGTGGAGCTGTTGGTGCGGGTCGCAACGCCGCTGATCAACGCGCTGGCGGTGATCCCGAACCTGTTCGGCCGCGGTGCAGTGGCGCACACGGTGACCGAAGCCGAGCTGCGGATGCTGATCGACATCGGCGCGGAGGAGGGGGCGGTCGGGATCAGCGAGGCGGAGTTGCTGGATCGGGTGTTCCACTTCCACGACCGGCGGGTGAACGAGATCATGATCCCGCGAACCGACGTGGTGTGGCTGGAGCAGAGCGAGACAGTACGGGAGTTCTTCGAGACGTTCTACGAGACACCTCACTCGCGGTTCCCCGTATACCACGAGGACGTGGACGACGTCGTGGGGATAGTGAGCATCAAGGACGTGCTGCGGGCGCTGGCGAAGCAAGAGGTGCGCGAAGACTCGCCCATCGAGAGCCTGATCCGGCCGGCGACGTTCATCCCCGAGACGAAGCTGGTGAGCGCGCTGCTCGGACAGATGCAGGAGGAGCGGCAGCAGATGGCGGTGGTGGTCGACGAGTACGGGGGCGTCGCGGGCGTGGTGACGCTGGAGCTGCTGCTGGAGGAGATGGTGGGCCGGGTTGTGGACGAGCTGGGGCAATCGGTGGAGGAGTTCTCGGCGATCGACGAGCACACGACACGCGTCGACGGCGGGATGAGCATCTACGACGTGCGCGAAGAGTTGGGGGTCGAGATCCCGGAGGGCGATTACGAGACCGTGGCTGGTTTCGTGCTGGAGCAGCTCGGCCATATTCCGCGCGTGGGCGAAACTGTGACGCAGGACGGCTTCAAGCTGACTGTGTCGGATGTAAAGGGCGTAAAGATCGAGAGCGTCGTCATCACGAAGCTTTGACCGACGCGGAGGCGGGGCGATGAAGGTACAGCGACTGCGGGTGACGTTCGCACGCGGGGACGAGATGAAGTACATCACGCACCTGGACCAAATGCGGTTCTGGGAGCGCGCTCTTCGGCGTGCCGACGTCCCGGTGAGCTACTCGGAGGGGTTCTCGCCGCACGCGCAGATCTCGCTGGCGGCGCCGCTGGCGGTGGGGACGACGAGCGAAGCCGAGCTGATGGACGTCTTCCTGGAGGAGCCGATGACGCCGCGGCGATTGGTGGAGCAGGTCTCCCGCCAGCTGCCGCCGGCGCTGGCGGTGCGCTCGGTGGAGGAGGTGGGTCTGGGGCTGCCGGCGCTGCAGGCGGAAGTGCGTTTCGCGGAGTACGACGTCGACGTAGAGCCCGGCGAGGGTATCGAGGTAGAAGAGGCGATCGCGCAGTTCCTGGCGGCGGACAGCGTACCGTGGCAGCACATGCGCGAGGACGAGGTGCGCCAGTACGACATCCGCGCGCTGGTGGATGACGTGCGCGTGACGGGGCGCGAGGGTGCGACTGTGCGGTTGCACATGCGGTTGAAGAACGACAACTCGGGATCGGGGCGGCCGGACCAGGTGGCGGCTGCGCTTGGGTTTGGCGTGCCGGTTCGGATCCACCGCACGAAGCTCGTGTTGAGCGGGACGTCGCCGGCACGGGAGGCCTGGCGGAAGCGCGGCCGGTTTGCCGGCTGATGCGGCTCATTCTCATCCGGCACGGCGAGACGGACCACAACAAAGGGCGGCTGACCCTCGGGCGGTTCGACGCGCCGTTGAACGAGCAAGGGAGGGCGCAAGCGGCGGCGGTCGCCGCGTCGTTTCGGACGGCGCCGGACGCGTTGTACACGAGCCCGCTGTCGCGGGCGCGGGAGACGGCGCTGGCGATCGGGCGGAGCACAGGCCTGGCGGTGCAAGAGGACACTGCGCTGATCGAGATGGACGTGGGGGAGATGGAGCACCTGACGGGTGTGGAGCTGCGGGAGCGGTACCCGGATTTCCTGCGGCGCTGGGTCTCGAGCGAGGTGGCGGAGGCGCGCATGCCGGGGGGTGAGACGCTTGCCGAGGTGCAGGAGCGGGCGTGGGCGGCGGTCCAAGGCTGGCGTGCCGCGCTCACCGGGGGCGAGGTGGTGGCCGTGAGCCACAATTTCGTCATCGGGGCGCTGGTGTGCCGGGCGATCGGGCTGCCGCTGGCGGAGTTCCGGAGGATCAAGCACGAACTGGCGTCGCGGACTGTGCTTGATATAGGGGAAGACGGCGGGACGTTACTGCTGTTGAACGACCAGTCGTACCTTGCCGCCGCCGGGCTGGGTGGCGGACTCCGCTGAGAGAGGCCCCAGATGAACGACACACAGGCGGCCGCGACAGCCGCCCCCGATTACTTCGAGAAGTCGCACACGCGCGTGCGGGTGTTCACGGAAGCAGGGCTCATCGAGGGCGAGTACGCGCATGCGAACGGCGTGCGGCTCAGCGACTCGCTGCGGAACGCGGCGGGGAATGAGCGGTACATGCTGCTGACGGACGTCACGATCCGGACGGGTCGGAGCGATGTCGATGAGGAGACCAAGCGGGCACCGTTCTTGCTGCTGAACACGGCGCACGCGAGCGTGATCATCCCGCTGGGCGAGTAAGTCCCCCATCCTCGTGGCCGGGGCCGGGCGTGGCACCGAGCGTGCTCTGAATCCGGCGATGCTATAGTGCGCCGTCAATTTCTCGTGAATTCGGCGGGAGCGCACGTGAAGATCGACCCCCTGGAATATCGCAACGTCATCGGGCACTTCGCGACGGGCGTCACGATCATCACGACGGCGGCGGGCGACGAGCTGCAGGGGATGACGGCGAACGCCGTGGCGTCGCTCTCGCTGGATCCAGTGATGGTGCTGGTGTGCGTTGAGAAGAACACATACACGCACCGCGTGATCGAGCAGGGGCGGGTGTTCGCCGTGAACATCCTGGGAGAGCACCAAGAGGACGTGTCGCGGCTGTTCGCCAAGCACGAGGAGCCGGAACTGGGGTCGTTGCGGGGGGTGGGGTTCCGCCGGGGGACGACGGGCGTGCCTGTGCTGGAGGACTGCCTGGCGTTCCTGGAGTGCCGCGTGGCATCCGTCCACTCAGGGGGCGACCACTCGATGGTGCTGGGCGAGGTCGTTGACCACGGAATTGTCAGGGGGGGCGCGCCGCTGCTGTTCTATCGCGGGAAATACGGGCGGCTGGGCCCCGCGAGCTGACGTTTCCTCCGAGCCAAGCTGGCTCGTCGCGACGCCTCTAAGCAACCTGTGACGCGTGGATTCAGGATTGACTTCGCCCCATCGGGCGCCGGGCAGCGGCTTTACAAGCGAGGGGCGATTCTGACCCCCACTGTATTGCCGCCACAAATGGCCGATGCTACCATCGCCACAACATCCTGAATACCGGGCAAGGCGCATTCTTTCATGCAGAGCGTCGGAGCACAGCGATCGGCAGCCGTCCTTGCGACGCGCTCCACCGCCTTCGAGCACCCTGACATCGGGGCGCTGGCTGCTGCACTGCGGCGGAACGTGCGGCACCTGCCGCTGGTCCTGCTGATCGCGCTGGTCGTGGGCATCCACGTGCCCACGATGCACTTCTACTTCTTTGGCGACGACTTCCTGGTGCTGGGCGACATCCAGTCGCGGAGCTTCCCCGCGTACGTCCGGGACGTCGTGCTGCTGCGGGACATGACGCCCAACTGGCGCCCGCTGACGATGCTGGCGTACTGGGCCGAATTCAAGATGTTCGGATTCAACGCGCTGCCGTGGCGCATCGTGAACCTGTCGTTCCACGTCGGCACGATCGTGATGCTGTACGCCCTGGTCGTCTCGATGACGAAGCGGCTGTTCCTGGCGATCGGCGCGGCGACGATATTCGCCTTGTCGGCGTCGGCGGTGCACACCGTGACGTACATCACGGCGTTCCCGCACGTGTTCAGCGAATTCTTGCTGATCACGGCACTGTACGCGCTCTACCGCTACGTGGAGAGCGACGAGCGGCGGGCGGGGTGGTACTGGGCGTCGCTGCTGCTGTTCGTCGCGGGGTTCCTCGCGAACGAGGGCGGCGTCGTGATGGGCGCGGTGCTGCTGGTGTACTTCGCGTTGACGTCGCTGGTGCGCAGGCGCGACATACTGGACTTCGCATTGAAGATGACGCCGTTTGCGATCGCTTCGACCCTGCTGGTGGGCGGGCTGAGCGGGTGCGGATGCCAGGGCGTCGATGGCGGCTTCTACGGGATGGGATGGCACATCCCCCGCGAGACCTTCGTCTACATGTCGCGGCTGGCGTACCCGGTGGGGGCGATCCCGAAGAACCCGTCCGGGCTGGAGTGGGCGTGGGGCTCGGTGGTGATCGGCGCGGCGATCTTCTTCTTCGTCCGCGGGCCGATGATCGCGCGTATTGCGGCCGTCGGGATGGTGATCGGCGTGGCGCCGTACGTGCCGGGGAAGATGTGGACGGCGACGCGGTACACGTACATGTCGCTGCCGTTCTTCGCGATCCTGGTGGCGGTGGCGGCAGGCTGGTTGCACGAGCAGGGGGCGCGGCTGTGGCGGCCGGGGGCGCACGTGGTGGCGGCGCTCGCGGTCGTGACGGTGGCCGGTCTGTATTCGTGGCAGACGATCCACCAGACGCAGCCGTTCGTCGAGCAGACGAACCGCTGGCAGTTACTGGCGGATGATCTGCGCGCGACGTATCAGCAGGTGCCGGCCGGCACGACGGTGTACGTCGTGGACGACCAGGGCCTGTGGACGAACCCGTACTGGCAGCCAACGTGGATGACATCTGTCGGCCGGGCGCTGTATGGTAAGGATGTCAGTGTCCGGGCGCTGACTTCGGCCGACCTGAAGCGGCTGCAGCAGAGCCTGGAGGGGGAGCCGTACCTCGTGGAGCTGCAGGACGGTCACCTGCACCAGGTGACACCGGCCGCGGTGTTCGCTCAGGGAGGCAAGCAAGAGTGACTCCCGTCCTTTGAAGGCGACGCAGATCCGGAGGCATCTCCCGGCTTTCGGACTGATTCTCCTCCTCGCCTTCGCCGTCCGCATCGTCTGGATCATCTGCGTCCATCCGGATCCGACTGACGGCCGCTTCGACGACACGGCCTGGTACTACTCAGCGGCGCACTACTTCGCCAACGGCGACGGATACGTGAACCCGTTCACGGGCACGCTGACCGCGTCGTGGCCTCCCGGCTACCCGATTGCCCTGGGCATGCTGTTCAAGGTCGCCGGCGAGGGGTCGACCCAGGCGTACGTGGCGAACGCCCTACTCTCGACGGCAACCGTGGCGGTCGTCTACGCGATCGGATTGACGCTGTTCGACCGGCGCACGGCGTTGGTGGGTGCGCTTGCCGCGGCGGTGTGGCCGGGGCAGGTGTACTTCTCGTCGTTGGCGCTCTCGGAGCCGTTATTCACGCTGCTGTTCGCAACGGCGTTCCTGTTGATCGTGCTGACGCCGAGGGCGGGCGCGTGGCGGGGAACGATCCTGCTCGCGCTCGGCGTGCTGACAGGGCTTGCAGCGCTGACGCGCGGACAGGCGCTGGTGCTGTTGCCCCTGGCGCTCGCGGCGTGGGGGATGGCAGGGTACAGATGGCGACCGGCGGTGGCCTGGGTTATGCTGGCCGCGATTGGCGCGGCGGTGGTCATCGCGCCATGGGTTGTGCGGAACGATCACCAGCTCGGCAGCCCGGTGCTCATCGCGACGAACTTAGGGCCGAATCTCTGGATCGGTAACCACGACGACGCGACCGGGCGAATGAACATCCCCGAATCTGACCCCCCTCTGCCGGAGCGTGGTACGCTCACCCAGCCGCAGTACGAGGTGAAGGCGGACAGGCTCGCGCTGAAGAAGGGGCTCTCGTACATGGTGACCCATCCGGTGAACGAGGTGCGGCTGAGCGGCTCCAAGATCCGGGCGATGTATGAGTCCGATGCGACCGCGCTCGACTGGAACGCGGCGTACAAGCCGGGGTACTACTCGTCGCAGTCGATGGAGGACTTCCTCCGCGGGTTGGCGAACGCGTTCTGGTTCGCTGCGCTGGCGCTTGCCGGTGTCGGGGTGCTTTCGATCCGGAGCCGCCTGGGCGACATCGCGGGCATCCTGCCGCTCACGCTGTTGGCATGGACGGCGACGCACGTCGTGTTCTTCGGCGACGCGCGGTTTCACTACCCGGTGGTGTTCGCGATCGCGCTGCTCGGCGCG
This sequence comes from uncultured Chloroflexia bacterium, assembly GCA_963843685.1. Taxonomy (GTDB): domain Bacteria; phylum Chloroflexota; class Dehalococcoidia; order DSTF01; family JACRBR01; genus DASQHL01. The sequence continues at coordinate 100,397 of CAWJLO010000019.1, read as the reverse complement.
CGAGGCACAGTTGTGCTGTTCGAGGCGCTTCGGAGCCCGGAGCGCGCGCTGGGCGGGAGATACGCCGAGGCGTGAGCGCGGAGACGCCCGCCGTCCGCATCGAACGGGGCGCGGCCGTGGAGGCGCCGGCGGCGCGCGCGTTCGTGGTGCCGCGGCTCGACATCCTGCTGATGCTGGCGCTGTTCGTGCTGGCGATCGTGCCGCGGGCGGCCTGGATCGCATACAACGACCGGGCGCCGCAGGGACTTAACGACCCAACGCTGTACGCGCTCTTCGGCGACGACGATCGCCGACGGTGACGGCTATGTGCGGCCGACGGGCGAGAAGCTGCGCCTACTACCCGGTGGCGCTTTCCGGCGACGCTCGCTGGACTGAAGAAGGCGGGCGACATCTTCGGGTGGGGACGGAGCACGTTCTCCATGAAGATGATGAACGGCATGTTCGGCGCGATCACGGTGCTGCTCATCTACCTCATGGCGAGCCGGTTGTTCGACCGACGGGTGGGGATGGCGGCGGGCGCGCTGCTCGCGGTGTTTCCCAGCCAGGTGTACTACACGGGCACGGTGCTCTCCGAGCCGCTATTCACGATGATGTGGATCGGGGCGCTGCTGGTGCTGCTGTGGGGCCCCTGGAGCCGCGACGGCATGTCGTGGTACCGGCTCTTCGGCGCGGGGCTGCTGCTGAGCTACGCGACGATGACGCGCGGTGTAACGCTGATGTTTCCCGCGGTGCTGCTCCTGATCTGGCTGTTCTATCTCCGATCGAAGAAGCGGGCGCTGATCCAGGCGGCGATCGTCTGGGCGGGGATCGCGGTGCTGGTGGTGCCGTGGTCGGTGCGGAATACGGTGGCGTTCGGTCAACTCACGGGGCCCTCGACGAACTTCGGCGACGACCTGTGCATCGGCAACTACCTCGGGGCGCAGGGGGCGTTCACGTTGCAGGGGAAGTGCTTCGAGGGGTATGAGGGCGAGTCGCCGCAGCAGGTCGAGTTGGGGCGGAACCGGGAGGGCGTGCGGATCGCGGTGCACGACGTTGTGACGCACCCGCTGCGGATGCCGAAGCTGATCGCGCAGAAGGCGTACTGGTTGCTGTACAAGGACGACGACGGTATCTGGGCGGCGGAGTCGTACGGGAACGACTACTTCATTCCCGCGTTCCGTCGCCAGGTGCTGGAGTTCGCGGCGAACGCCATCTATTACGCGACCGCAGCGGTGGCGCTCGGCGGGGCGGCGGCGTTCGTGCTTTCGAAAGACGTGCGGCGCCTCGCAGCGATGGCGGCGTTGCTGTACATGCTGGGCATCCCGTTGGTGTTCTTCGGCGACCCGCGCTTCCACTTCCCGGCGATGCCGTTGGTGATCCTGGTCGCCGCTGCGACGGTGGTGATGTTGTGGGACCGGAGGGCGCGGCGACTGCCAGCGATGGAGCGGCTCGATGTTCGGCTGGGTTAGCGGCGGCGATTGGTACCGAACGGGCGCTGGGCGCTGGGCGCTGGCGATCCTGGCGGTTGCGCTGTTGGTGCGGATCGGGGTCGTCGCGTACGTGCATCCAGACCCGCGCGACGGCCGGTACGACGACTCGCTCTGGTACGACACGTCGGCGCGGCACTTAGCGGCCGGCGACGGGTACGTGTTCGACCCGAACGTGTGGCGGGCGCCGGACGGTAACCCAACGTATCCGGGTGAGTACCAACTGACGGACACGGCGCTCTGGCCGCCCGGCTATCCAGTGACACTGGCGGCCATCTACAAGGCGACCGGCGATTCGTGGGTGGCGGGTCTGCTCGCGAACGTCGTTTTCGGCGCTCTCACCTGCATGCTGGTGTATCTCATCGCGCGGAAGCTGGTGGGGGCGACGGCGGCGGTCTTCTCGGGCTTCGCGCTAGCCGTGCTGCCGTCGCACGCGTTGTTTACGGCCGTGCTGCTCTCTGAGACGTACTTCGGTTTCCTGCTGGCTCTGCTGCTGACGCTGTTCCTGTACTTCGTGCTCGACCGCGACAAGCCGAACGTGCCGTTGATCGTGGGGTTGGGCGCGCTGACGGCGTTCGCGGGCTACGTGCGTGGTGAGTTCCTCGCGTACGGGGGCTTCCTGGCGCTGTTGATGCTGCTGCACTGGAGGCGGCAGGCGATCGTGCCGTTGGCGGCGTTCGCGATAGGTGCGGCGCTGGTAGTGACGCCGTGGGCCGTACGAAACCGGATCCAGATGGGCGAGACGATCATCGGTACGACGGGCTCCGGGCGGGTCGCCTACCAGGGGCACAACCCCGAGACTGACGGGGGCGCGAGCCTGGAGGTGGTCGGGAAGCTGGAGGCGCGATTCGCGGGCCAAGGGCGGCAGCAGATCGAGTTGCAGGCGAACAAGGAAGGGTCGCGGTTGGCGCGCGAGTGGGCGCTGGACCACAAGCTGGACGAACTGCGGCTCATCCCGAAGCGCATGTATCGGCTGTTTCGCAGCGACGAGAGTGGCGTGACCTGGATCCAGAGCGACAAGCCGTGGTTTGGGCCGGACGGGGCGGACAGATTGGTACGGCTCTCTTCGTTCGCGTTCTTCGGGCTGATCGCGCTGGCGTTAGCGGGCCTGCCGCTCTGGTGGCGCGCCCGGGATGCGAAGATGTGGGCCGTGTTCGGGATCGTGCCGTACTACATGCTCGTGTTTGGCGTGCTGTTCATCGGCGACCCGCGGTACCACTACGCGCTGTATCTGCCGATCACGATCTTTGCCGGGTCGACGCTGGCGGCGCTGTGGTCGGCGGCAGCGGCGGGCTGGCGGGAGGTCGGGGGCGGGCGGTCGCTGGGCCGGATGTTGCGCACGCACGGCACGCCGCAGCCTTGAATCCGCTGGCGAGCCATTGGCTCCGTATCGCGCTCTGGCTCTTCATCGCGTCGCCGATCGTGGCGGCCGCAGTGGTGCTGGCGACGGACGCGTCGTTCACGCTCGCTCTCGCTGTGACGCTCTATATGTGGGCCTTCGTTTCGGTCATACTGGCGCTGATCGCGCTGGGCGGGCTGCTGGTGCGCCTGGTGGGATGGGGGGTACGTGCGGTTCGAAGGTAGGACGGTCGTCGTGACGGGCGCGGGAGGGTTCATCGGGAGCCACCTCGTCGAACGGCTCGTGGCGGACGGGGCGCACGTGCGGGCGATGTTGCGCTATACGTCGCGCGGGCAGCGGGGCTGTCTGGACAGCGTCGCCGAGCCGGCGCTGGAGCACGTGACGGTGACGCTCGGAGACGTGCGAGACTTCGACGCCGTGCGGGAGGTGGTGCGCGGGGCGGACGCGGTGTTTCACCTGGCGGCGCTGATCGGCATCCCGTACTCGTACGAGCACCCGCAAGAGGTGATCGACACGAACATCATCGGCACGTCGAACGTGCTGCTCGCGGCGAAGGAGCTGGGCAAGCTGGAGCGTGTGGTGTTGACGTCGACGAGCGAGGTGTACGGGACGGCGCTACGCGTGCCGATGGACGAGGAGCACCCGCTGCAGGCGCAGTCGCCGTACTCGGCGACGAAGATCGCGGGGGACGCGCTCGGGTTGAGCTTCCACCGATCGTTCGGGCTGCCGGTGACGATCGTCCGGCCATTCAACGCGTACGGTCCGCGGCAGTCCGCGCGGGCGGTGATCCCGGCGATCATCAGCCAGGCGATCGCGGGCGGACCGTTGCGCCTAGGAACGCTGGACACGACGCGGGACTTCACGTTCGTCGAAGACACGGCGGCGGCGTTTGCGGCGATCGGGTCGGCCGATGCGGCGGTGGGGAAGGTGGTGAACGCAGGATCAGGACGCGAAGTGAGCATCCGTGACGTCGTGGCGAAGGTGGGCGAGCTCGTCGGGCGGGAGCTGGAGGTGGAAGGGGACGAGCAGCGGATGCGACCGGCGAAGAGCGAGGTGTCGCGGCTGCTGTCCGACAGCTCGAAGGCTGAACGGCTGGCGGGATGGCGGGCGGAGACGACGCTGGACGAGGGGCTGCGGCGCACGGCGGCGTGGATCGGCGAGCACATGGACCTGTACCGGCCGAAGGAGTACGCCGTATGAGGGCGGTGATCCTCGCGGGCGGCAAGGGCGTGCGGCTGCGGCCGCTGACGTACACGATCCCCAAGCCGCTGCTGCCCGTCGGGGAGCGGCCGATTCTCGAAGAGATCGTCGAGCGACTGAAGCACTTCGGATTTCGTGAGCTGATTATCGCGGTGGGGTATCGCGCGGAGCTGATCGAGACGTACTTCCGTGACGGGTCGCAACTCGGGGTACGTATCGACTACGTGCGCGAGGGCCAGGCGCTCGGGACGGCTGGGCCGCTGTCGCTTGTGCGAGCGGCGTTCGAACTCCCGACGACCGAGCCGGTGCTGGTGATGAACGGCGACATCCTGACGGACCTGGACATGGGGGCGTTCATGGAGCACCACCGTCGTGGCGGTCGTGAGCTGACGGTGGCGACGCGCGAGTTTCGGCTGCGTCATCCGTACGGCGTGGTGCAGGTGGATGATGGGCGCGTCACCGGGATCGTCGAGAAGCCAGAGGAGGCGGACGTGGTGAGCGCAGGCATCTACGCGATCCAGCCCTCGGCGTTGGAGGTTATCCCGTCGGACACGTTCTTCGACATGCCCGACCTTGTGAACGCGCTGCTGGCGCAGGGTCGCGGCGTGGGGGCGTACCAGTTCAGCGATGAGTGGCTGGCCATCGATCGGCTGGAGCAGCTGGAGGACGCCGCGCGGCTGCTGGCGGAGCGGCACGGATGAAAGTCTCGATCGTGATCCCTGTGCGCAATGAACGCGAGACAGTGCTGGCGCTGATCGAGCGGGTACGGGCGGTGGACTGCGGCATGGCCAAGGAGCTCATCGTGGTAGACGGCGCCTCCACGGACGGCACTCGGGAGGCGCTGCTTGCGCTCGGCGAGAGCGATGAACTCGTGCTGGTGCTGGAGGATGCAGCGCGCGGGAAGGGGCGGGCGGTGCGCACGGGCTTCGAGCGGGCGACGGGCGACATCGTGATGGTGCAGGACGCAGACCTGGAGCTCGATCCGACGGAGATCCCATCGCTGCTTGCGCCTATCGCGGCGGGCCGGACGGACGTCGTGTTCGGATCGCGATTCAAGGGCCGGGGCCGGGGCACAACGCCGCTCGTCGGCTACGCCGGAAACTTCCTGCTGACGTGGGCGGCGAACGCGCTGTTCCTGGCGCGGCTGACTGACATTCTCACGTGTTACAAGGTCATGCACACGGAGGTGGCGCGATCGCTCGACCTGCGGTGCAACGGGTTCGACCTGGACGCGGAGATCACCTGCCGGCTGCTGCGCGACGGGCACCGCATCATCGAAGTGCCAGTGACGTACGAGGCGCGAGGCACGGACGAGGGGAAGAAGCTGAGTCCGCGGGTCGGCTGGAGCGTGCTGCGCGCCATCATCCGCGTGCGGTTCTCGCGCTCGCGCCCGCCGGTGCAGGCGCCGCACGACGGTAGCGTTGCGCCGCCGGCGGTCACGGCGGGCGAGCGGGATCGTTGACACCCTGCTGACAGGCTCCATAGACTGAACTGAGCCCGACGCGGCTGGGCCCGCTGATCGGCGCATCCGTCCGCCGCTGAACGCGCGAGCGCCGGACCCCCGCAGGAGCGCTCATGTCGCTTGAAACGCTGCTTCCCAAACTCGAGACCGCGGACCGGCCACCGCCGGCGACAGAATTGACGGCGCTCAGCGGCCTTGCCGGGACGGATCACGGACGCTTCCTCAGCGTCTGGAAGACGCTGAGCATTCAGCGTCGGCGCGACGTCATCGACATGCTGACGGACCTCACCGAGGACAACGTTGAGCTGGACTTCACGGCGGTCTTCATGGTGGGACTGCTGGACGACGACGTGCAAGTGCGGGCGGAGTCGGTGAAGGCGCTGTGGGAGTACGAGGGCGACGACCTCATTCGCGTGCTGCTACGTCTGCTGCGCGATCCCGAGGCGCTGGTGCGGGCGGAGGCGGCGCTGGGCCTGGGACGGTACCTGTTGCGGGCGGAGCTGACGGGTCGCGACGACCCGGCGGTCCGCGAGATTAAGGCGGCGCTGCGCACGACGGTGCACGATGACGGCGAGCTGGCGGAGGTGCGCGGGCGGGCGTTGGAGGCCCTGGGCGTGGCGACGGACGACTGGGTGGGCGAGCTGATCGAGGATGCATACGGAAGCGGGGAGCGGCGCATACGGATCAGCGCGGTACACGCGATGGGCCGGAATGCCGACGCGGTCTGGCTGCCGACCGTGCTGGAGGAGATGATCAGCGACGACGGCGAGATGCGCTTCGAGGCCGCCGTGGCGGCGGGCGCGATCGGCGACGAAGACGCGCTGCCGTCGCTGTCCGAGCTCACCGCCGACGAGGATGCGGAGGTGCAGGAGGCGGCCATCGCGTCGATCGGGCAGGTGGGTGGGCCGGCGGCGCGGTCGATCCTGCATTCGATCGCGGCGGAGCACAGCGATGAGCGTGTGCTGGAGGCGGTACGCGACGCGCTGGCGGAAGCAGACTTTGTGGAGGATCCGCTGGGGTTTCGCATGTACATGGACAAGAGCGTGGCCGAAGATTCCGATGACGAGGACGACGAGTGACGACCGAGGGTTTTGAGTTGCGCGTCGAAGAAGCCGTGTCTGCCGGCGGTGTGGTGTACCGGCGAGTGGAGCGGGGCATCGAAGTGGTGCTGTGCGGAAGGTCGCCGGAGGGGCTGTGGGCGCTGCCAAAAGGGACGCCCGAGCGAGGTGAGTCGTTGCGCGACACGGCGCTCCGTGAGGTGAGTGAAGAGACCGGGCTCGGCGTGATCATCGAGCGGGAGCTTGGCACGATTCAATACAGGTTTGCGCGGCCGGCGCAGGGTGTACGCTACGAGAAGACGGTGCATCATTTCCTGATGCGGCCGTCCGGGACCGGAAGCGTGAGTGAGCACGACGCCGAGTATGACCGTGTCGAGTGGTTCCCGGCCGAGGAGGCCCTTCGCGTGATGACGCATCGCAACGAGGTGCAGGTTGTGCGGCGCGCGCTTGAAGCGCTCGAAGACGAGGCCACATGACGACGACGGTCGAAGGCGAAGTGGCGCGCGGCAAGCTGGTGGTATTGCGCGAAAAGCGCCTGGGCGACGCGCACAATGACTACCGTTGGAGGACCGACGCCGAGCTTGCGCGTTACGACGCCGCCCGCCCGTTCGCCGCGACGTACCACGACTACCTGGCGCTGTATCGCGACGAACTGGCGTACCCCAGTCCGTACCGGCGCAGCCTGGCGATGGAGGATGTCGCGGGCCGGCACATCGGCAACGTGATGTACTACAACATTGACACGATCAGGCGCGAGGCGGAGATCGGGATCACGATCGGTGAGCGTGACTACTGGAGCAAGGGCTACGGCACCGATGCCGTGCGGACGTTGCTTCGCCACATCTTCCGCGTGACGGGATTCCGCCGAGTCTATTTGAAGACGCTGGATTGGAACGCGCGGGCGCAGAGGGCGTTCGAGAAGGCCGGGTTCCGGGTGTGCGGCCGGTCGCGACGAGGGGGTAACTCGTTCGTCGTGATGGAGTATATGGCGGTCTGGACGGACGTCGGGGAGGATGCGTAGCGGCGCGCAGCGTTGCTTGCGCCGTCCACCAGCCGCTGTTATAACGGCCGCGATACGCGCCCACGAAGGAGAACTCATGGGAGCAGAGCGCTCGCACACCGCCGGCATGATCATCTGCGCGATCAGCGTTGTCACGGGTTTCGCCTTCCTGATGGGCGTCCTGCGGAAGTCGTACATGGCGCTTGCGCTGCCGGTGACAGCCGGATTCCTCGGGGCGCTCTACATCGCGTTCTGGATCGGGCGTGCGCTGATCACGACGCCGATTGAACCCCCGGCCGACGACTAGGATCTGCTGGTTCAGGATTCGGAGCCCCGGGGGAACCCCGGGGCTGTTGCGTTCCTGGCGATGGTGTCTGTCGGGGTTGCGGGAGAGAGGGTACTCTGAGTGCCATGAAGACGGCGGGCATCCTCAACGTCACCGGCTATGCCGGCGCTGAGCTGGCGCGGCTGCTACACGGTCATCCGGACGTGCGGCTTGCAGGCGTCACCGGCCGGAGCGCGGCGGGGAAGCGCCTGGTCGATGTGTTCCCGCACCTGTGGCCGATGGACATGGAGATCTCCGACTCGCTCGGCGACGTCGATGTCGTGTTTTCGGCGCTCCCGCATGCGGCGGCGGCGGGCCAATTGGCGTCGTACGTCGAGGCGGGCGTGCCGGTGATCGACCTGAGCGCTGACTTTCGGTTGCGGCGCGTCGAGGAGTACGAGGCGGCGTATGGCGTGGCGCACCCGGCGCCTGAGCTGCTTGCGCGGGCCGTGTTCGGGCTGCCGGAGCTGCACCACGACGAGATCGCGGCATCGCGGCTGGTCGCGGCGCCAGGGTGTCACTCCACGGGCGTGATCCTGGCGCTCGCGCCGGCATTCGCGGCCGGATTGATCGAAGCCGATGTGATCGCGGATACGAAGACGGGGCTTTCAGGCGCCGGCCGCACCCTGGGGTTGAACATGCACTTCTCGGAGGCCGACGAGAACGTTGCGCCGTACGGGCTCGACGGCCACCGCCACCTGCCCGAGATGACACAGGAGCTGGGGACGTTGGCGGAGGCGCCGGCGCCTTCCATCACGTTCGTGCCGCACTACACGCCGATGACGCGCGGGATCTTGAGCACGTGCTACGCGACCCTGCGGCAGGGGGTGGAGATCGATCGTGAGGGGCTGAAGCGGGTGTATCGAGAGTTCTACGCGGCGGCGCCGTTCGTACAGGTCTCGGAGTCCGCGCCTTCGACCAAGCACGTGACGGGCACGAACTACTGTGTGATCCATCCGAGCATCGACAAGCGCACGGGCCGAGTGGTGGTGGCGAGCGCGCTCGACAACCTCGGTAAGGGCGCGGCGGGCGCAGCGGTACAGTGCTTCAACGTGATGTTCGGCCTGCCCGAGACGGCCGGACTGCAGTCGCTCGGCGTGTTCCCATAGTGGCGGGACGGGTCGCGAAGGCCGCGGTGAGCGAGATCGAGGGCGGCAGTGCCACCAGCCCGCTGGGATTCAGCGCGGGCGCCGTGTACGCGGGCATCAAAGCGCGCGGGAAGGGCAAGCTTGACCTGGGGATCCTGGCGTCCGATCGTCCGGCGGCCGTGGCAGCGATGTTCACGAAGAACACGGTGAAGGGCGACGCGGTGATCGTATCGCAGGAGCACGTGCGGCGCGGGACGGCCCGCGGGATCATCGTGAATGCCGGCATCTCCAACGTCGCGAACGGCCCGCGAGGTCGCCGCGACGCGGAGGAGATGTGCGAATTAGGGGCGCGGCGGCTGGACGTGCGGCCGGGCGAGATGCTGGTGGGCAGCACCGGCGTCATAGGGACGCCGTTGCCGATGGAGAAGATTCGCGGGGGCGTGCCCCGGATCTCGCTGAGTGCGGACGGTGGGCATCACTTCGCGCGCGCGATCATGACAACCGACACGCACCCGAAGACGATGGCGGTGCGATTTCGTGCCGGGGGTCGCGATTACACGATGGGCGCCGTGGCGAAGGGCGTGGGGATGATCCACCCGGACATGGCGACGATGTTCTGTTTCGTGACAACGGATGCGGCGGTGGAGCGGCGGTTCCTGCGAGAGGCGTTCCGCCGCGCGGTGAACGACTCGCTGAACATGATCAGCGTGGACGGGGATACGAGCACGAGCGACATGGCCGTCGTGCTGGCGAACGGGGCGGCCGGCGGTCGGGCGATCGCGGCCGGCGGACCGGGCGCGGCGGCGTTCGAGGGGGCGCTACGGAATATCTGCATCGTGATGGCGAAGATGCTGGCGCGGGACGGCGAGGGCGCGGAGAAGCTGATCGAAGTGCGCATCGACGGAGCGGCGACCGATGCGGAAGCTCGTGCCGCGGCGCGCACGGTCACTGCATCGCCGCTGGTGAAGACGGCCGTACACGGGAACGACCCGAACTGGGGGCGCCTGATGATGGCGGTGGGCCGAAGCGGTGCGCGCATGGACCTGGCTCGGGCGCGGGTGTGGCTCGGTGGCACGATGGTGTATCGCGGGCGGCCGCTTGCGTTCGACGCCAGGGTGGCGAGCGCGGAGCTGCGCGGCAAGAACGTGCTGCTGCGCGTCGATCTCGGTGCGGGGAAGGAGTCGGCGACCGCGTGGGGCTGCGATCTGACGCCGGAGTACGTGCATATCAACAGTGACTACACCACCTGACGTGAACGGCATCAGGGTGATCAAGGTCGGCGGGTCGACGTTGGGCGGCCACGACACGTCCTTGCACGACATCGCGGCGGCGAGGCGGGATGGCGAGCGCGTCGTCGTCGTACATGGGGGCGGCGCCGCGATCAACGCCTCGCTCGACCGGGCTGGCGTGGAGGCGCGTTTCGTGCGGGGGCTGCGTGTCACGGACGAGGTGACGCTGGAGATCGTGGTGGGGGTGCTGGCGGGCGTCGTGAACAAGCGGCTGGTGGCGGAGCTGAGCGCGCTCGGCGCACCGGCGATCGGCCTCAGCGGCGCGGACAGCCTGATCCTGCAGGCGCGGCGGTTCGATCCGGAATTGGGGTTCGTGGGGATGGTCCATCGGGTGAACCCGTACCCGATTGAGGAGCTGCTGGGGTTGGGGTACGTGCCGGTGATCGCGCCTATCGCGATCGAGCTGGAGGGGACGCGGCAGCAGTTGCTGAACGTCAACGCGGACACGGCGGCTGGCGAGATCGCGGCGGCGCTACGGGCGCGGCTGCTCGTCTTCCTGACGGATGTTGAGGGCGTGCTGAACGGCGAGCGGCACCTGCTGGGGCACCTGACCGCGGGTGAGGCGGGCGAGCTGATTGCGTCGGGCGTGGCGTCGGGCGGCATGATCCCGAAGCTGGAAGCGGCCGTGCGCGCGGCTGGGAGCGGCTGCGCGACACGCATCGTGAACGGACGCACGGAGGGGGCGCTGGCGCGTGTGCTCGCCGGAGACGGCGGCGGCACGACTGTGGCATCCTGAGCGCCGGCCGATACTGAACCCGGAGCGGAAGGAGGTCAGCGATGCGGGTCGCGACGGTGATCCTGTTGTCGCTCGCGGCGGTGGTCGCGGCGTGTTCGAGCGGCGGGGGTGGCTCAAAGGCCACTGCGACGCCGGCGATCACGACGGGCCGCGCGGAGTTGCAGAAGCACGAAGCCGACCTGCGCGCGGCGGCGAAGGACTCGATCGGCGCGTTTCTCGCGGGCGACTCGGACGCGTTCTATGCGTCGTTCAGCTCCGAGTTCCAGGCTCGCTGCCCGAAGAAGGACTTCGACAAGATCATCGCACTCGCGACGCTGTTCATCGGCGACCTGAGCAAGAAGGACGCGACGATCGACGTCACCGACGTGAGCTTCCAGGAGGACCGCGCCATGGCGAAGGTCAGCGTGGACCTGGGGGACGGCGCATCGATCGATGACTCGGAGGGGGACTTGTCGGACTTCTGGGTGCTCGAGGACGGCGCGTGGAAGGCTGACACCGAAGACGCGAACCCGTGCGACCTGGGCAACGGGCTGTTCGGGGACGTCACGCCGGAAGCCGCGAAAACGCCGGCGACCGGGCCGGGGACGTCACGCGTCGAAGCCGTGCCGCTGGGCGAATCCGTCGTGGCCGGTGACCTCAAGGTGACTGTGCTCGACGTGGATTTGGATGCGACGGCGCAGCTGGCGGCGCGGGACAGCACCGCGGAGACGCCAGTGGCGGGGAACCGCTACGTGCTGATCCGCGTGCGCGCGGAGAACGTGGGATCGGGTGAGGCGACGATGACGGTGTCGTCGGCGGATTTCAAGCTGACGGGATCGCGAAACGTGTTGTACGACGGGTTCGACCAGAAGACGTCGTGCGGATTCATCGACGACGAGATCCGCGGCGAGCTGTTCGCCGGGGGGTCGACCGAAGGCTATGTCTGCTTCCAAGCGCCTTCGGACGAGACGGGGCTGATCCTGTCAGCGGCCCCGTTCCTCAGCTTCGGCGACGACGACCGGCGATACCTGGCGCTGGAGTAGTTCAGGCGTCGAGTGCTTCGCGCAGGCTGCGAGCCAGGACGAACGGGTCGCTGGAGACAACGCTCTGCGCGTACAGCTCCATCGCGCCGAAGTCAGCTGTGCGGCTCGATGGGTCACCGCGGTCGACGATGCGCACGAGCACCGGGAAGCCCTCCCAGCTCTCTTCCGTCTCAGCCCAGGGCGGTGTGTACATCACGACGTTAAAGGAGCTGATGCCCAGGCGGTCGCGGAAGCACGCCAGCACCTCGTAGATCCGGTCCTTGAGGGACGTGCTGACGACCGGCGCCAGGAGCAGCACCTCGTTCTCCTTCTTGGGAGCAAGGTTGGCGATGACCTGCGTCCCGTCCTTTTCGAAGGCGCAGCCCAGCGACTCGTGGGCGTGGTAGAGGTCGTGGAAGTAGTTGATGCGGTGGAGTGCCTGGTACAGCGCGGCGCTGCGACGGAGATGCTCGACGGCGGCGTAGTGCATGTCGCGGCCCATGATCACCTGCGCGTGACCGTGGACGAGTGAGGCGCCGGCGCGCCAGAGGCAGTTCCAGATGAACATGTAGTACTTGGCGTCCGGATCGGACGCGTGCGCCAGATCGCCCCAGCGGCCGCCGGTGTCGACGTAGTCGTGCAACATCTCGCGCGTGAAGTGGAGCGGGTGACGCTCGTTGAAGACAACGAGGCCATGGAAACCGTCGAACTTGGCGATGTTGCTGGCAGTGACGCAGTACTTGCCGCGGACGCGGCCGAAGAGGTCCTCCGGCGTGCCGTTGTAGGGATCACGCAGGGGATCCGGGTTGCCGTCCGACAGCTCTTCGTCCAGATCGATGGCGTGGTGCCACATGGGCCGGCTGGAGCGGAGCCAGTTGAAGAGCACGCCTTCCATGGTGACGGTGTTCGTGACCTTGACGATGCGCTGGTAGCGCGTGGCATCGACATCTCCGAACTGCTTCTGGATCCAGGGGATCATCGCGTCCGGCGGGACGAGGCGGCCCTCGGTGCTGCTGACCGTGAAGATCCGCTCGAACCGGGCGCGCTCGGCGTGGTCCAGCGAGGCCACCGCGTCCTCGATCTGGACGATGCTGCTGAGATCCTGTTGCAACGACATCTCTCGCTCGCTCCGCTACCGTCTCATCCGGGCATTTAGTGCTTGAAGTGCCTTACGCCCGTCGCCGCCATTGCCATGCCGCGCGCATCACACACAGCGACCGAATCCTCGTCTCTAATCGAGCCGCCGGTCTGGATGATGGCGGTCACCCCGGCCTCGGCGCACACCTCGACGGTATCCGGGAAGGGTATCAGTGCGTCGGAGGCCGAAACCGCGCCCCGGGCGCGCCCGCCGGCCTGCTGAGTGGCGAGTCGCGCGCTGGTGACTCGATTCGGCTGGCCAGCTCCCATTCCCACCATTACGCGATCCTTAACGATAACGACGGCATTCGATTTCACGTGCTTCACACACCGCCAGCCAAACCGCATATCGGCCAACTCAATATCGGTGGGTTGGCGGCGGGAAAGTACGCGGATCTCTGCAGGATCGTCAGCAATACGGTCGTATTCCTGCATCAGCATTCCCCCGACGACGCCTCGGAACTCGATCGCCCGTGTGGCCATCGAGACAGGAGGCGCCTCCAGGATGCGCAAGTCCTTCGACTTCGAGAGCCGCTCGATGGCCTCGGGGCTGAAGGACGGGGCGACGATGATCTCCACGAAGAGGCGTTGGCCGCTGGTCGGGTGCTTCGTTCCCCGGATGGCGGCGGCCAGGGCGTCATCCACGGGCCGATTGATGGCGACGATGCCGCCGAACGCCGAAATCGGGTCGCCTTCAAAGGCGAGCCGGAAGGCCTCGGCAAGGTCGGCGCGGCTGGCGATGCCGCATGGCGTCATGTGCTTGACGATTACGACCGTCGGGTCCGGAAAGTCGCAAACGGCGGACCAAGCGGCGTCGGCGTCGAGGATGTTGACGTACGAGAGCGCTTTTCCGTTGAGCTGGCGCGCGTTGACGATGCCCTCCGGTGCGCGGGCGTTCGGATCGACCTGGCGGTAGAGAGCGGCCTCCTGGTGGGGGTTCTCGCCGTAGCGGAGGTTAGCGCGCTTGCGGAAGGCGAGGGTGATCTCGTCCGGGAAGGGATCCCCGGCGCCACGCAGGTACGTCGCGATGGCGGTGTCGTACGTGGCGACGTGCTGGAACGTCTTTACCGCGAGCTTGCGGCGCCACTCCATGGGCGTGGAGTCGTTGCGCAGCGCGTCAAGCAGGCCGTCGTAGTCGGCGGGGTCGACGATGGGAATGACGTGAGGGAAGTTCTTGGCTGCGGCGCGCAGCATCGTCGGGCCACCGATGTCGATGTTCTCGAGCGCTTCCTGCAGCGTGACATCCTCGCGAGCGACGGTCTCCTGGAACGGGTAGAGGCCGCCCACGATGAGGTCGATCGTCGAGAGGCCGTGCTTCTCGAGTTCAGCGATGTGCTCAGGCTTGTCGCGTCGGGCGAGGATGCCACCGTGAACGCCGGGGTGCAGCGTCTTTACGCGGCCGTCAAGGATCTCCGGGAACCCGGTGAGATCGCTGACGGGGTGGATGGAAACGTCGTTTTCGCGGAGGATGCGGAACGTGTTACCGGTGGCGTACATCTCGACGCCCAGGTCCTGCAACCCGCGGGCGAGATCGACCAGTCCGGTCTTGTCGTAGGGGGCGAGAATGGCTCTTAGCGTCATAGGCTAGTCGACGATCACCCGTCGGCCGTCGGTCTGCCTGACGATTCGGCCGACGGTCCGCGCGTCGCGAAGCTGCTCGCCGATGGATGCGGCGTCGGCGGGCGCGACGGCAAGGATGATGCCGAGGCCCATGTTGAAGGTGTGGTACATGTCGATCTCGGAGACGGCGCCTTCCTTTTGAATCAGCGAGAACAGCGCGGGCACGCGCCAAGCGTCCCTCTCGAAGCGAGCTGCGAGTCCGGCAGGCAGGATCCGGGGGACGTTATCGATGATACCGCCGCCCGTGATGTGTGCAATCCCGTGGAGCCGCGTCAGCACAGGCTTCAATTCATCGTAATACGAGCGGTGGATAGCGAGGAGGGCGTCGCCGAGCGAGGTCTCGAGGCCGGGGTAGCTTCGTTCAAGGGCGGCGCGGTCGCTCGCCTCGTCGCCCCCGGTGCCGATGCCGAAGATCTTGCGTACCAGCGAGTAGCCGTTCGTGTGGAGGCCAGTCGACGGGAGGGCGAGCAGCACGTCGCCCTCGGCGATGTTCGAGCCATCGATCACGTGCTCACGCTCGACGACGCCGACGATGAAGCCGACGAGGTCGAAGTCGCCCGGTGCGTAGATGTCGGGCATGTCCGCGGTCTCGCCTCCGATGAGGGCGCAGCCATGGGCGGCGCATGCCTTCGCCATGCCGCCGATGAGCTCCAGTTTGCGCTCGTCATTGAGGTTTGAGGAGCCAACGTAGTCGAGGAAGAAGAGCGGGTGGGCGCCGGAGGTAAGGATGTCGTTGACACAATGGTTGACGAGATCCTGGCCGACGGTGTCGTACCGGCCCATGAGCGTGGCGATGCGGAGCTTGGTGCCGACGCCGTCAGTGCTGGAGACGAGGACGGGAGCGCGATAGTCGCCGAGCTGGAACAGGGCACCGAAGGGGCCGACGCCGGCCATGACCTCCGGGCGGGTTGCGTTGCCGGCGACGCGCTTGATGCGCTCAACGAGGTCGTTGCGGGCCGAGAGATCGACGCCGGCGCGCGCGTATGCGTCGTTGCCGGCGGACTCCTGACCGGGATTGGAGAGGAAGGAGGGCACGCTCACCCTATACCCGCCGCAGCGGCAGGGGATGCTTGGTTTGCGGCCGGTCCAGCTCGTCGACCGGCGGCTCCATGGAGAGCTTCTCCATCTGGAGGGGGACGGGGCGCGGGTACTCGCCCGTGAAGCAGGCCATGCAGAGCTTGTCGCGCGTGGAAGCGACGGCGTTGACGAGGCCCTGCGGGCTCAGATAGCCGAGCGTGTCGGCGCCGATGTGCTCCCGGATCTCGTCGATGGATTTCTGGGCGGCGATCAACTCCCAGCGGGTGCCCATGTCGATGCCGTAGAAGCAGGGATGCGAGATGGGCGGCGACGTCACCCGCATGTGGACCTCGCGGGCGCCGGCCTTGCGGAGCATCGAGATGACCCGCGGCGTGGTGGTACTGCGGACGATGCTGTCTTCGACGAGGACGACCTTTCGGTCCTGCAGCACCTCGCGCAGCGGGTTGAACTTCATATGGACGCCGATCTCGCGGAGGCGCTGGTCGGGCTGAATGAATGTGCGGCCGACGTAGCGGTTCTTCACGAGCCCTTCGACGAAGGGGATACCGGAGGCCTGCGAGTAGCCGATGGCGTGGGCGGTGGCGGAGTCCGGCACACCAATGACCACGTCGGCATCAGGCGCGGGGTGCTCCTTGGCGAGTTCGCGGCCCAGGTTCATGCGGAGCGGGTAGACGAGCTTGCCGTCGAGCACGCTGTCGGGCCGGGCGAAGTAGATGTACTCGAAGACGCAGAAGGCGTGCTTCTGCTCCTCGACGGGCTTGAAGCTCTGGAGCCCCTCGGCATCGATGTAGATGACCTCTCCGGGCTCGATCTCGCGGATGAAGGTGGCGCCCAGGTGGTCGAAGGCGCAGCTCTCGGAGGCGGCGACCCAGCCGCCGTCCAGCTTGCCGAGGCAGAGCGGGCGGTTCCCCATGGGGTCGCGGGCCATCATGATGGCGTCGGGCGTGATCACGGCGAGCGAGTAGGCGCCGTTCAGCTTCCGCATGACGTACGCCCAGCGCTCCTTCCAGTCGAGGCCCGGGGCGTTGGCGAGGAGTTGGGCGATGACCTCAGAGTCGCTGCCGGTGGTGCACTTGATACCTTCGAGGGCGAGGTCCTCGCGCAGGACGGCGGCGTTGACGATGTTGCCGTTGTGGCCGAGGGCGAGCTCGCCGTTGGGTCCGCTGACCCGGAAGGGCTGGGCGTTGTCGAGCCGGCTGGCGCCCGTGGTGGAGTAGCGGGTGTGTCCGATGGCGAACTTGCCGGGCAGGTAGGAGAGGTCGTCCTCATCGAAGACCTGGGAGACGAGGCCCATGCCGGTCTTGAGATAGAGGGTGTGGGAGTTCGATGTGGCGATGCCTGCGCTCTCCTGGCCCCGATGCTGAAGCGCATACAGGCCGAAGAACGTGATCCTTGCGACATCTTCGCCGGGGGCGTAGACCCCGAAGACGCCGCAGGCCTCGCGCAGCGATGGGAGCACAGGTACCTCCTGCCCGTAAGGACAGTGCTCCTCAGAAGGGTTCCCGAGAGAAGGAAAATGGCGAAATCGACTGCCCCTCGCCCGACCCCTCTGGATTGGCATCTTAGCGGAGGGCGGGTGCGGGAGCAACGCGGGGGCGAGGCAAGAAGCGAGACGCGGGAGGCGGGAGGCGGGAAGCGGGAGGTTGAATGCGGGGGTTTGGCTACAATCCCGGGCATGCGCGACTCCAGATTCCAGATTCGGGCTGCCAGCTTCGGTTCGCTGCGGCGATGCCGACCGTGACGGGCGACGGGACGGCGGGCGGGTGGGCGTCGCGCCCGCTGCGGGTGCTGTTCCTGCTGCACCAGGGGAACATGTACTCGGGCGGGCAGGGGGTGTACACGGCGCAGGTGACGCGGGAGCTGGCGCGGCTGGGGCACGAGGTGCACCTGATCGTGGGGCCGCCGTGGCCGGACACGGACCCGGCGGTGACGGTGCACCGGGTGCCTTCGTGGAGCGTGTACCGGCTGCTGGAGACGCAGCGGATGTTCTTCTATGGGCGCTCCCTTCGCGAGGTGCTGCACCCGCTGAACGTGTACGAGCTGGCTTCGAGCCGGGCGGGGCAGTTCAGCGTGATGTCGGCGTTCAGCTGGCGGGCGTACGGGGCGTGGCGGGAGCTGCAGGCGCGGTTCGGGTTCGACATCGTGCACGACGTGCAGTCGCTGGGGTACGGGAGCTGGCTGATGCACGCGAGCGGGATGCCGATGGTGGCGAACATCCACCATCCGCTGTCGATCGACCGGCTGAACCAGGTGCAGCAGGCGCGGGGGACGCGGGAGAAGATCCGGAAGGTCATGTTCTACCCGTTCTGGATGCAGGAGCTGGTGGCGCGGCGGATGGACCGGATCATCACGGGGTCGCACAACAGCCGGGCGAGCGTGCAGCGGGCGTTCCGGCTGCGGGATTCGCAGATCACGACGATCCACGACGGGGTAGACACGGAGGTGTTCCGGCCGCTGGCGGTGGAGAAGCGGCCGCGATCGGTGCTGTTCGTGGGGAACAGCGACGACCGGAACAAGGGGGCGCGGTACCTGCTGGAGGCGGCGCGGCTGCTGGCGGACCGCGGGGTGGAGTTCCACCTGACGTTCAAGGACCGGCTGGACGCGGTGATGGCGCCGCGGATGATCGCGGAGCTGGGGATCGCGGACCGGGTGACGTTCCTGGGGCGGCTTTCGGTGGAGGAGCTGGCGCGGCTGTACTGCGAGCACGAGGTGCTGGTGTCGCCATCGCTGTACGAGGGGTTCGGGCTGCCGGCGGCGGAGGCGATGGCGTGCGGGACGCCGGTGGTGGCGACGACGGCCGGGGCGTTCCCGGAGACGATCGTGGACGGGGAGACGGGGGTGCTGGTGCGGCCGGGGGACGCGGGGGCGCTGGCGGACGCGATCCAGATGCTGCTCGGCGATGCGGAGCGGCGGCGGGCGATGGGGGCGGCGGGGGTGCGGCGGATGGAGACGGAGTTCTCGTGGCGGGCGTGCGCGGAGAAGACGGCGGGCTGTACGGGGAGGTGCTCGCTGCGCGCGGCGTGCCGCACGCGAGGTTACAGGTGACAGGGGATAGGTGATAGCGGGCGCCTGCGGCGCGGATGGGCGGACGATCCACAGAGGACACAGAGAGCACAGAAGGCCGGGCGGGCGCCGGGCCAGGGCGACGCGGGCGGCGAATTCACTTGTTTCACTTTCCTGATGCCACTTAATGCTGCGGATAGGGTGAATCTGAGACCGCGTGTTATGGCGAGCTGGAATCTGCGCCGTGAGTGCGCGCGGCCGCTGCCGGACGGCGCGGGGGTGTGCGGGGCGGGCCGGGTGGTGGGCGCGGTGGTGGAACATGGGGCGATGGTACGGCGGGCGGGGGCGGATCTCTAAGGGTTTGGTGTCAGTTGCGGGATTCGCGGTTCACGGGCGAGGGCGTGCGCGGCGGCGGACGCGCGAGCGCAGGTGTGTTGTGGCGAAGAGAACGCTGATCGCGGCGAGGGCGGCGATGGCGAGGGCGATGGCGATTGGCGTGGTGGCGCGGCCGGCGGTGGTGGTGGCGGGGAGGGCGGTGAGGTCGGGTGGGGCGGCGAGGCCGCCGACGGGGAGCGGCGCCGGCGGGAAGACGGCCTGGTAGGCGATCATGCGCGGCGTGGTGACGTTGTTCGCGGGGTCGGTGCGGGGGGAGCCGGTGGACTTCAGCGTGGCTTCGATCTGCGGCGGCGTGAGTCCCGGGTTGTGCTGGAGCATGAGGGCGGCGACGCCGGCGCCGTGCGGCGAGGCCTGCGAGGTGCCGCCGTAGGTGGAGGTGCCGCCGCCGATGCCATCGGAGGTGATGAAGGCGCCGGGGCCGAGGAGATCGAGATCGTTGCGGGAGTTCGACCAGCAGGTGGGGGTGTCGACGGTGGCGGGGGTATCGGTGCAGGAGAAGAAGGTGCTGCTGGAGAGCGTCTGGTCGTAGACGGCGCCGACGGCGATGGCGGCGGGGACGCAGGCGGGGAAGGTGATGCCGTTCTTGTCGGCGTTGTTGCCCGCGGACATGAAGAGGGTGACGCCGAGCGAGCGGAGGGTGTTGATGGCGCCGGACTCCGTGGGGTCGACGGCGCTGCAGTCGCCGGTGAAGGTGATGAAGGTGCCGATGCTCATGTTGATGACCTTCACCTCGGGGTGGTTGGCGATGATGTCGCTGAAGGCGGCGTCGAAGTCCGAGAGCTGGCCGGTGTTCGTCGAGTTGAGGACCTTGTAGAGCAGGACGTTGGCGCCGGGGGCGACGCCGACGGACGAGACGTTGCCGTTCGACGTGACGATGCCGGCGACGTTGGTGCCGTGGCCGAGGTCGTCCTCGGCGGCGCCGGGGCCGCTCTGGTGGGTGGTGCCGTCCGGGCACTTCGAGCCGGAGCCGCTGAGGTAGCACTCCTGGCCGACGATGCTATCGGCGAGGTCCGGGTGATCCGTGTCGGCGCCGGAGTCCAGGATGGCGACGGTGACGCCGGCGCCGGTGATGCCCTTCGCGTGGACCTGATCGGCGGCGATGAGGGGGACGCTCTGGGCGAGCGAGCTGGTCGCCGGGGCGGTGGGCGCGGGCGGATCGAGCGCGGAGCCGGTGGCCTGGAGGTCTTCGGTGACGGCGGCGACGTCCGGGTCGGCCTGGAGCTTCGCGAGGCCGGCGGGGGTGACGATGCCGGTGAGGCCGGGGAGGGCCTGGTGGCGGTAGATGAGGGTGAAGTCGGCCGGGGCGAGCGTGTTGAGGACGGTCGCCTGGACGGCGGCGACGTCGCGGACGATGTCCGCGCGAGAGGGCGGGCCGGGGACGGCGGGCCGGGGCTGGTTGAGGGTGACGTTGACGCGGACGGGCTGGCCGGCGGCAGCCGCGGCGAGGACGGCGGGGCTCACGACGGCGCGCGGCGCGGAGCCTATTGCGCGCGCGGAGGCGGCCGGCAGGGCGAGCGTGGCGGCGACGAGGACGGCGAGCGCGGCGGCAAGGGTCGTGCGCTTCATGGCGATGCCTGGCGGCGCTGGCGGCGCGGGTGGAGGCTGGGGGTCATGCTACTCCGGCGCGCGGTGCGGCGGCAACCGGCGGGGGTGGTCGTCGGTCGCCGATCTTCGGTCGTCGGGGGGGACGATCCACAGAGGACACAGAGGGCACAGAATGCGTCGGGTTAGTTGACCCTGTTATGGGCGCCTCCGAATCCGTTAGTTGACCGATTACTTCGTTTTGGCACTTTTTGGGTTTGGTCGTCGGTCGGCGGGGGTTGGTGCGGCGGCGGGCGGCGCGGGGGTGGGCCGGGTGGTGGGCGCGGTGGTGGAACATGGGGCGATGGTACGTCGGGCGGGGGCGGATCTCTAAGGGGTTGGTGTCACTCGTGGCTACGGGGCGGCGGTCAGCAATCGCGGTCGGCGCGGCGGACCCCACTAGCGTTCGGGCGTATTGCGCCCAGATGCCAGTTGATATGCTCAGATTCGTTCCAGCAGGGCGATTGCGGCGCCGCCATGTTCGTGAGCGAAGAAGTCTCCAGACACCGCATTCCGTGATCGATTGCGAGCCCATCGATCTGGGAGGGTTCATATTTGATCGAGTAGAAGACGATGGCGCCACGTGGCAAGTAGGTTGCCAAGACAGCCTTATACTTCGGGTCCCAAGGCAGTGTGCCTTGGCTCCAATGAATGTCTACCTTCTGGACAGGTTTGCCCCGACTGAGCGCTCTCGCCGACCTTTGAACTATGTCATTCAGCGGCTCGTTTGAGGCGTACCCTTCACGGGCTCGGTCGAGATCGTTGAGCTGGTGGTATCCGAGTAGCAGCCGATCCCCCGGCGAGAGAAGTCTCTGCATAAGCGAGAAGAAGTGACCCTGTTCGAAATTGCCTACGGTGTTGCCGAGGCAGACGTACGTAATCGGCGAGAGCGTACGGTGCTTGCCTCGCAGCTGTTCGGGTCGAAGGGACTGAAATGGCTGCAGTAGCCCTCTGAAGAACACTTCCTTAACCAAGGCCTGCGTCCGGGCGTGCTTGGCCGTCGTCTTCAAGTCTCTAGCGAAACTTCGCAAGAACTTCTCGACGATGTCGAGCGCATAGATCTCGGTTCGCGCCCGGTCTTCTAGACTCCATCTAGCGATTCTTGAGTTCGCTCTCCGCTACCCCAACCCCGAGGAAGACAAGAAGCCGCCCGACGACGCGCTCTCGGATCTGGCTCTCGTTATCGTCGAGGATCGGATCCTCCTTGTACTCGAAGCGGTACGGCCGTCTCTGGGTTCTACTCGCGTACCACTTCTCAGGTGACCTATACCAATCCTCGCTGGCCACCCTGCCGGCTTGCGCGCCGTCGGCAAGCACTTGACGAAGCAGAGCGCGTGAATCCGGGTGCCTCCAGACCAGCTCATTCATGGGTGCGCCGATATCGATAAGGTCAACTGGAGAAGTCATGGAACCGGGAAATCCTTCATGAGGCGGTTGAACCATCAGGATTCAAGTCCGGCACGGGTTCGGCCGAAGACCAGGCATCGTCAAAGTCGCATGCGCTTTGAAGGACGTAGCCACGCGCATCTGATAAGTACACCATCTTGGGTTCCCCTCGTGCTAGATCGGACCAAGCGGCGTAGCGGTCGCCGATGATCATCATGTCGCGCCGGGCGTTTTCTGGAAGTGCCCCCGAGAGGATCTGCTTTACGACCACCCCAGCCCGCGCTTGCGGACCCACAATCCGCGCCGCGAAGGCCTTGGTCGAATCGTTGCTAGAAGAGCGGATTCGAAACTCTTCCGACTGAAGGATTAGCAGCCGCTCGATTTGGACCTGCTCGCGCTCCGCCTTCCAGACGTTCAGGTGGTGATAGTCGAGCCCTTCCTCTTCAGTCCACCACTGAGGGTCGACCGCGCTCGTGCACCGAACCGGGCCCGGCCCTGTGGCGCTTCTCAAGAGAGTGGCATAAATCTGATGGGCCGTAACGGGCGTGATGCTCAACTTCCATAGGGCTGACTCTCGCTCCACAGATACCGCACCGGCCCATTTCGAGAGGATTTCGTGGATCGGACCGTCGGTAGCGCTGGGGCCTAGCTGATAGTAGAGGACAACGAACTCCTCCAGTTGCGACACGAACTGTTTGGCCTGTTCGAGTGCCGGCTGGCCATAGAGCAGAATCAGTTTGCGTAGTCGCCCGATGAGTTGATCTACGCCTTCAGGGCTTGCTTGAGTGAGAGTGGGATGCCCGTCGCGGAGGAAATCGGGCGGCAGTTGAAGTTCCCCGTCAAGCCAGCCTAGGTCGTGGCGATCGAGGTGCTTGTTCCCGTTCTCAACGTCGCTGAGCCAGCCGCGTGAGACGTTGAACTTCTTGCAGAATTGGTCCGCTGACATGCCGAGCGCTTGCCGCACGGCAGCGAGACGCTTGCCCACGGCAATCCAGTCGACTTGCTGGCTGCCCGTTGTAGCAGGCGCGCGCCTAGGTCTTGGTCGCGGGGTGCTCGTGCTCAATCGCCCGTCCCTGTTTCGAGAAACGACAACGCACAGCATAGGTCACCACTCACACGCCGAACAAGACACCGTCTCTGTCGGTTTCGGCACGTCAAGGCCGTTCTTGATGGTTCGCGCGTCTCGAACGGCGGTAATCGCAGCTTGATTGGAGCCGCCGGGGCGCACGATACGTGAAATGGTGCACAAACTATCGAAATCGGACCGTGGATGTACTGTAGTTCGCGTTCTGCTTGACGAAGCGGGACCATGCCGTCTAGTATATCGTCACCCAAGGCGGAATGCCGCTGAGGGCGCCTTGGTCAAGGTCTAGAAAGGCAGGGGTGCTATGTACGAATGCGGACCAGTGGAATCCTGTGAGGCCGCCCGGTTAGCAGCAGGGGAGGCGCGTCTGTTCCTGAGGCAGGAGATTGGTCTCTTGCCCGCACACTCGATCGAAGAGGAAACCTTCGACATCCTCCGAAAGCGGTCGTCGCTCAAGGAGGCCGTCATGGGAACCGTCCGTGAGGAAATGGTGCTGTGTCTGGAGCCGCTCCCTCCGGTGCTGGGCGTCAGGTTGGCCATCCTGGTGGAGGGCGTCGTAGAGGAGAAGATGGGCTCCTGCTGCGCGGCGTGAAAGCCCACGGTGACTGAGTGGATTCGATCCTCGGCTCAAGCGAGTCGCGCCGAGCCGTGATGACGTCCGGGCCGAAGTCTTGCCGCTGCTGTTCCACACCCTTCGCATGGACCGGTCGGGCGTTTGGCCAGAGCGTGATGTGTTGACGGGGGTTATGGGGTTGGTTAGGATTCGGGCGGGCCGCCTGCGGGCGGGTTTTTTGTATCGGTGTGAGATGACGCTCGGGCGGGCTTTTTGTATCGGTGTGAGATGACGCTCTTCAACATGGCGATGCCTCTGCCCCGGGAGAGCCGGGGCGCCCTGCCGGGATAGCAATCCCTTCCGGGTGCGCGCTGCCGCGCCCGTGGCCAGGAGGTACGCCATGTCCTACGCGAAGGCCCTGCGCTGTCGAGAGTGCGGGCGCGAATACAGCCTCGAACCACTCCACGTCTGCGAATTCTGCTTCGGGCCGCTCGAAGTCGTCTATGACTACGAGGCGATGCACCGCAACATCACGCGGGAGACGATCGAGCGGGGGCCGCACTCGGCGTGGCGCTACGCGGACTTCCTGCCGGCCGACCCGGCGTTCGCGGTGGACATCAACGCGGGGTTCACGCCGCTGGTGCGGGCGAAGAACCTGGGCGAGCAGCTGGGCCTGAAGAACCTGTGGATCAAGAACGACTGCGCGAACCCGACGTGGTCGTTCAAGGACCGCGTGGTGACGGTGGCGGCGACGAAGGCGCGGGAGTTCGGCTTCAAGACGCTGGCGTGCGCATCGACGGGGAACCTGGCGAACAGCGTGGCGGCGCACGCGGCGTCGGCGGGGCTGGAGGCGTACGTGTTCATCCCGTCGGACCTGGAGCGCGGGAAGATCGTGGGATCGAGCGTGTACGGGGCGACGCTGGTGGCGGTGGACGGGAACTACGACGACGTGAACCGGCTGTGCAGCGAGCTGGCGGACAAGTATCGCTGGGCGTTCGTGAACATCAACATGCGGCCGTACTACGCGGAGGGGTCGAAGACGCTGGGGTACGAGGTGGCGGAGCAGCTGGGGTGGCGGGCGCCGGAGCACGTGGTGGCGCCGATGGCGTCGGGGTCGTTGTACGTGAAGATCTGGAAGGGGCTGCAGGAGCTGGCGAAGCTGTGGCTGATCGACAGCGTGCAGACGAAGATGTCGGGGGCGCAGGCGCGGGGGTGCTCGCCGATCGTGACGGCGCACGAGGCGGGGACGATGAACATCCGTCCGGTGCGGCCGAAGACGATCGCGAAGTCGCTGGCGATCGGGAACCCGGCGGACGGGTACTACGCGCTGCAGGTGATGGAGGAGTCGGGCGGGCACGGGGTGGCGTCGGACGACGAGGAGATCATCGCGGGGATCAGGCTGCTGGCCGAGAGCGAGGGGATCTTCGCGGAGACGGCGGGCGGGGTGGTGATCGCGGGGCTGAAGAAGCTGGCGCTTGCGGGGAAGATCGCGCCGGACGAGCTTACGGTGGCGTACATCACGGGGTCGGGGTTGAAGACGCAGGAGGCGGTGGAGGACCACCTGTCGCTGCCGCTGCACATCGATCCGACGATGGCGTCGTTCGAGGCGGCGCTGGGGTCGAGGGAGCAGGCGGCGGCGGTGTGACTCCTCACCCCCGGCCCCTCTCCACAGGTTGTGGAGAGGGGAGCGCTGGACGGGGGGGTCGCTGCGTCGTGGGGCGCGTGGGTGGCCACCATCCATTTGCCGCAGAGGTGATCTAAGGTAGTGCGGGGCGCGCGGTGGTTGGCGCGGCGCTGGTCGAAGAAGGGTTGGATCGATATGGCGAAGCAGAGGGTGAAGTTCACGTTCCCGCAGGAGCTGATCACGCTGCCCATCATCTACGAGCTGGGGAAGCAGTTTCAGCTGGTGACGAACGTGCGGCGGGCGGACGTGACGGACGACCGTGGGTGGGTGGTGTTGGAGATGGACGGGCCGATCGAGGAGATCGAGCGCGGGCTGGAGTGGGTGGCGGCGAAGGGGGTGCGGGTGGACCCGGTGCAGGGGGACATTGTCGAGGGGTGAGGGGATAGGGAATAGGGGATAGGGGCGGCGTGGTGGCGCAGTGTCCGCTGGCGCGTACCCTGCACCACCTAAAGAAGATTCTTCCGGGGGGACACCCCCCGGAGCCCCCCGGCAGAGGGCGCTGGCGCTCTCTGCACTCCCGGCCCTTCGCGCTACGCGCGGGTGGGAATCGGGCGATGGAGAGGCGGGACGGAGAAGTCCAGGGCGCGGTTGCAGAGACGGGTGCGCGGCGCGCGCCGGATAGTCAACACGATGATGGTGGAGTGATGGGATGATGGTGAAGATACGGATACCGACGCCGCTGCGGAAGCTGACGAACGACGTCGACATGGTGGAGTCGTCGGCGGGGACGCTGGGGGCGGCGGTGGATGAGCTGGAGGCGGGGTTCCCCGGGATCAAGGAGCGCATTTGCGACGAGAGCGGGGAGATCCGCCGGTTCGTGAACATCTACGTGAACGGGGAGGACGTGCGGTTCCTCGACAGCCTCGGGACGGTGCTGAAGTCGGGGGATGAGGTGAGCATCGTGCCGGCGGTGGCGGGAGGGTAGCGTCGGGCGTTGCCTGACGACGATGGTTCGATGAACAAGTTGCACCTGGAGTTCTGCAGCAGTGACGGGTGGGCGGATGCGATCCGGAAGTGGATCATTCCGGGCGCCGTGGGCGGGATGGAGCTGGGGGACGACGTGCTGGAGATCGGGCCGGGGCCGGGTCGGACGACGGAGGTGCTGCGGGAGATGGCGTCGCG
The DNA here is from genome assembly GCA_963843685.1 of uncultured Chloroflexia bacterium. Classification (GTDB taxonomy): domain Bacteria; phylum Chloroflexota; class Dehalococcoidia; order DSTF01; family JACRBR01; genus DASQHL01. Next base: position 73,808 of record CAWJLO010000019.1, on the reverse strand, counting down.
GCTGACGGCGGTGGAGATCGACGCGGAGCTGGCGGAGGCGCTGCGGGCGCGTATGGCGGGGACGAACGTCGAGGTGCTGCAGGGGGACGCGACGGCGCTGCCGTTCCCGGACGGGCGGTTCAGCACGGTGCTGTCGTTCACGATGCTGCATCACGTGCCGTCGGTGGCGGAGCAGGACCGGCTGTTCTCGGAAGTGGCGCGGGTGCTGCGGCCGGGCGGGACGTTCGTGGGGGTGGACAGCCGGGACAGCGAGGAGTTCCGGGGGATGCACGTCGACGACATCTGCGTGCCGCTCGATCCGGGGACGATCGAGAAGCGGCTGCTGGCGGCGGGGTTCGCGGAGGCGCGGCTGGAGCCGAACGAGTACGTGGTGCAGTTTCGGGCTGTGGCGTGAGGGGATAGGTTACAGGGGAGAGGTTAGAGGGATGACGGGCGGCCTTTGGGCCGCCTTTGTTGTCAGTTGCGCGGGACGATCGAAGGAGAAGACGATGTTCTCGAAGCGGACCATCGTAGTCATCGAGCTCATCGCGGCCGGGTGGCTGTACTGGGTGGCGATCCGACGTTGGTTCGCGAGATGGGGGACATCACCGGAGGAGCGCACACGGGTGATGCCGGGCGATTACCTCATCGCAAGCCCGACGGATGTCGCGACGCAAGCCGTCACCATCGACGCGCCGCCCGGCAGGATCTGGCCGTGGCTCGTGCAGATGGGCTACGGGCGGGGAGGATTGTATAGCTACGATTGGCTGGACCTGCTCTTCGGATTTCTTGATCGTCCGAGCGCCAGCCGCATCATGGCCGAGTTCCAGGATCTCGCGGTGGGGGACGAAGTCTCCCTCGGCCCGCGTCAGACGCTGACGGTGGCGGCCATCGACCCGAACCGCGCGCTGGTGCTGAGCTCAACCCAGCACGGCATGGAGTGGGTATGGCAGTTCGGGCTGTATCCGATCGATGCAGGTCACACGAGATTGGTGTCACGAGGCAGCGAACGAGTCCCGCGGAGCGTCGCCGCGTGGATCGGGATGCGCGTGATGGAACCCGCGGCGTTCATCATGACGCGACGAATGCTCCTCGGCGTAAAGGAGCGGGCCGAGGGGACGGCCGCCTGAGGGCGGGCGGCTGTGGCCCGGAGGGGATAGGTTACAGGTTATAGGGGATAGGGATGGCGGGCGGCCTGCGGGGCCGCCATTTTTTGTCTGTTGCGCGGGACGCGGGAGCAGGAGAGACTCGATCCACGATGGCGCTGTACGACGAGATCGGGGTGGGGTATGCGCGGAACCGGCGGCCGGACCCGCGGTGGGCGGCGGTGATCCTGCGCGCGCTGGGGGAGGCGCGGACGGTGGTGAACGTGGGGGCGGGGGCGGGGTCGTACGAGCCGGCGGACCGGGCGGTGGTGGCGGTGGAGCCGTCGGAGACGATGATCGGGCAGCGTGCGCCGGGAGCGGCGGCGGTGGTGCGTGGGGTGGCGGGGGCGTTGCCGTTCGGGGACGGGGCGTTCGACGCGGCGCTGGCGGTGCTGACGGTGCACCACTGGCCGGACGCGGCGGCGGGGCTGGCGGAGATGCGGCGGGTTGCCGGGCGGCAGGTGGTGGTGACGTGGGAGCCGGAGGTGTTCGCCAAGCGGTTCTGGCTGGTGCGGGATTACCTGCCGGCGGAGGCGCCGGGCGATCCCGGTGGCGGGGCAGCGGATCGCGGACGAGCTGCGGGACGTCGAGTGGATACCGTTGCCCGTGGCGCACGACTGTACGGACGGTGTCTTCGGCGCGTACTGGCGGCGGCCGGAGCAATACCTCGATCCGTCGGTGCGCGCGTCGATCTCCGGGTTTGCGCTTGCGGATCAGTCGCTTGTGACGGCGGCGGTCGAGCGATTGGGGGCGGATCTGCGTAGCGGGGCGTGGCGGGCGAAATACGCGGAGCTGCTGGAGCTGGACGAGATCGACCTGGGGTACCGCGTTCTGGTCGGGAACAACGGGCGGAGTTGAGGCGAACAGCGGTGCGTGGAGTGTCGGACGGAGGGCTAGGCATGGATACGCATGAGGCGATGCTGGAGTACTACGCTGCGCCGGGGGTGTTCACGGGGGTCACGGGGTTCGAGGATGAGGTGGACGCGGTCCCGGGGGACATCGCCGGGATGGTGCGGGCGGTGCAGGGGCTGCTGATCCATCACGCGATGGCGCCGGCGTACGGCGTGTCGCTGACGGAGGAGCGGATCGCCGACAAGGAGCTGGTCGCGGTGACGGCGATGCTGGCGCGGGCGAAGGAGCTCGATCCGCGGCCGATCGTCGAGCGGCGGGAGGCGGGGCAGCGGGTGGCGGGGGTGTGCCGGCATTTCGCGACGTTGTTCGTGGCGTTCGCGCGTCGAAAGGGGATCCCGTCGCGGGTGCGGGCGGGGTTCGCCAACTACTTCGAGAAGGGGAAGCACACGGAGCACTGGGTGGGGGAGTACTGGCGGGCGGACGAGGGGCGGTGGGTGCTGGTCGACGCGCAGATCGACGGGCGGCAGCGGGCGTTCTACAAGCCGGACTTCGACACGCTGGACGTGCCGCGGGACCGGTTCCTGGTGGCAGGCGATTCGTGGCGGGCTTGCCGGGAGGGCGGGGCGGACGCGATGACGTTCGGCGTGGCCGGGACACCGATGTGGGGGCTGGTGGAGGTGTACGGGGAGGTGTTCCAGGACCTGGCGGCGCTGCAGAAGATCGAGCTGCTGCCGTGGGGTTGGTACGGGCTGGCGAAGGACGAGAGCGGGCTGGAGACGGAGACGGAGTTGGTCGACCGGCTGGCGGCGCTTTCGAGCGCGGCGGATGCGGAGGCGATCGAGGAGTTGCGGGAGATGGTGGCGGGGGACGAGCGGCTGCGGGCGCCGGCGGTTTGGGATAGGGGATAGGTTACAGGGGATAGGTTATAGGGATGGCGGGCGGCCTTTGGGCCGCCTTTGTTGTTTGTTGGGTGGGCCTGGCTCGATTCACGAACATGCGATCGCCGTCGAGTTCAGTTCAGGCGTCGCGGATGAGTTCGGCGACCTCGTCGGACAGCAGATCCTCGATGACGGTGGCGGGGACCGGCGCGGGTGCGAGGCCGTGGCGGAGGCGCAGGGTCCGCAACGCCTTCGGTCCGTGTTTGAAGAAGCGCTCGGCGAGGGCGTAGTCGCGGGCGATGCCGCCGTGCATGTAGGCGTCGCGGCGGCTGGCCGCAACGGCGAGGGCGGGGAGGAGGCGGCGGCTGGCGCCGGAGAGGAAAGCGTGGAGCGCGGGCGTGTCGGCGCGGTCGATCGTGACGTCGAAGGACTCCGGCGGGGTGCCGCGGGTGATGCGGCCCGGGTAGTGGGTGCCTTCGCCTGACGCGGCCCAGAGCAGACGGAGGAAGGCGGCGTAGCCATCGCTGCAGGCGATGCCCGGGACGGAGCTGACGCCGGCGCCGAGGTGGGGAAAGCATCCGTAGATCCGGTCGCTGTCGCCCTCCTGCTCCGCCGACAGCGCGAATCGCACGCGGTTCTTCTTCTCCAGCGTTGTGACGTGGATGTAGGTCCACATCCCCTCACCGGCGATGGATGCGTTGTACGGGGGCTGGAGCGCGACGATGAGGTCGGCTTCGCGGGCGGCGGCGGCGTCCTCGTCGGGGAGTTGCTGCCATCGGACGGCGGCGATGCGGCGGTAGAGGGATCCGCGGGCGCTCGCGTGCTGACGCAGGCGGCTTCGGAGGTCTTTCGCCTTGCCGACGTACAGCAGCGCTCTTCGGCGGTCGAGGAAGAGGTAGACGCCGGGCGACGAGGGGGCGGTGGCGAGCGCTGACGAGAGTGCGCCGGTGGCAGGTCGCAGGCGTGTCTGTGCGGGCATGTCGTGAGTGTACGTGTCCGGCGGGAGTTACATCAGGCGCGGCCGATGTCGGACTTCGCCCTGCACGTTTCGATGAAGGCCATGAGGCGCTCGCGCTCCTCGGCGATGCCGTCGGTGAGGCGATGGATGGCGACGGGGAGCATCCAGGCATCGACAGCGGCCTCCGAGTAAGGGCGGAGCGATCGGTAGCCGCGGCGGTAGGCCCAGGTGATGACGCGGCGGGCGACGGCGAGGATGGCGCGGACGTGGGGCGGGACGTCGAGCGGTTCGCCGAGGCGCAGCGTGAGGAGCGTGCGCGCGACGTCGGCATCGGGATCGCCGCGGAAGGCGTTGGGCCAGTCGATGACGCGGGGGCCGTGCGGGGTGAGGATGACGTTGCCGGGGTGAAAGTCGCCATGGCCGAGGCGGTCGCCGTCGGGGAGGCGGTCGAGCGCGCGGGAGGAGACGTCGCGGAGATCGGGGGGGATGAGGTCGCTGTGTGCGAGCGCCTCGCGCAGGCCGGCGCGGAGATCGCGGAGCTCGTCGGGGGCGCGCACGGCGTGGAGCTCGGCGTGGGCGCGACCCATCAGGCGGCCGAGGCGGACGATGGTCCAGGGCCTGGCGGAGAAGCTGGTGAGCAGGTCGGCTCCGTCGAGGCGCTCCATGATGATGGCGGGCCGGCCGTCGACGTCGATCAGTTCCTGGACGGCGGGGACGGGGGCGCCAGCGGACTTCGCGGCGGCGAGGGCGGCCCACTCGACGCGGGCGACATGCGCGTAGGCCGGGTTGCGGTAGAGCTTGGCGACGGCGCCGGGCTCCCACTCGACGATCTCGGCTTCGCGTCCCTCGCCGAGGACGTGGCGGGTGTTGGCTTCGACCATGCAGCGATTATCAACGAGAGGCACCGGGGGGCGCTACGGGGGTGCGGCTGCGAAAAGCGAAGCGATTCAGATGCGCGGCACTTGACCCTCCAGCGACTAGAGGGTTTAGGATTCGGACATGGCGAAGGGGATGACGATCGGCGCGGTGGCGCGCGAGACGGGCGTGCCGGTGCGGACGATCCGGTTCTACGAGTCGGAGGGCGTGCTGCCGGCCGCGGCGCGGACGGGCTCGGGGTATCGCATGTACTCCGAGAGCGACGTACGGCGGCTGAGGATGGTGCGCGACGCGCGGCTGCTGGGGCTGGCGTTGCCCGATGCGCGGGCGCTGGTCGAGCGGGCGTTTTCGTCGGACTGCGCGACGTTCGCGCCGGAGCTGCGGGCGGTGATCGCGGCGCGGAAGGCGGAGGTAGGGTGCGCGGATCAAGCGGCTGCGGTCGCTGCAGCGGGAGCTGGAGGCAGCTGGAGCGGCACCTGGAGCACGCGGAGTGCGCGCAGACGCCGGGGCAGGCGGCATCGGAGTGCGGGTTCTGCGCGGTGAACGATGGGGAGGCGGATGATGACGGCGAGTGAGCGTTTCGGCGGCGAGCTGATCGAGGTGCTGGCGTGCGACATCGGCGCGCGGCCGAAGGCGGCGCCTACGATCTTCGATGTGGCGCCGCACATCGTGAGCGTTGAGCGCGGTGTGGGTTCGCTGCGGATCGCGTTCGCGGCGGAGGCGGCGAGGGACGTCGAGGCGTTCGCTGAGGCGGAGCGCACGTGCTGCGCGGGGATCGAGTGGCATGTTGAGCGCGGGCCGGCGGAGGTGGTGCTGACGATCGGCGCGACGGAGGGGCAACTGGACGCGCTGGAGCGGATGTTCGCGCAGGCGTGACAGCGGCGCTGGGTCAGCGCCTGCGGCGATTGGAGTCGCGGCCACCGAGGGCGCCGAGGAAGGGCGAGCCGGCGCCGAGCAGGAAGCCGACGTCGTACCAGTTTCCGCTGCGGTGGACGTTGTAGAGCGGGAAGCGATGCCAGGCGTCGAAGACGTGAGCGACGAGGACGACCCACGCGGAGAGGCCGTTCCAGTAACCCCAGAGCAGATCCTGCCACCACATACGCATACTCTCCCTTCGCAGATCGAACGCCACACCCTACAGGATGCGGGATCTTGGTCGCGTTTACGAGTGCTGAACGGGGCTTGTGACAGTGTCCGCACGGCAACATTGCCCGACGGGTGATTCGCGGCGAGAATTGACGAGCCGCGACACTAGTAGGAGTTTCAACGTTGTCCGACGAAGCGCTGTACGCGCGCGGGGGTTGCGCCGCGCTGGTCATCACCTGCTCCGACTTCCGGTTCAAGAGCGTCGAGCGAGCGTTCGCGGAGACGGCCGGGCTGTCCGATGACTACGACCTGATCGCACGGCCGGGGGCGATCCGGTCGCTCGTGGCGCCGCGGAGCGCGGCGTGGCGGGAGTCGATGGAGGAGGAGATCGCGCTGCTGTGGGGGGTGCACGGGTTCACGCGCGTGCTGATGGTGAACCACATGAGCTGCCGGGCTTACGACGACCTCGTCGCAAGTGGTGACGCGCGTGCGTTGCACGAGGCGCATCTGCGGGAGGCGGGCGTGGTGGTGGAACGGCTGTGCGCGGGGGCGGTCGGCGGAGGGGTATGTGGTGGGGCTGTCGGGTGGGGTGCTGGGGGTGGAGCGGGTCGGCTGACGCCTATGCGCCTTCCGGCGTAGCGGCGAGCGATGATGGGCTCTCGGACTCCGTCGTGAGTGCGATGAGCTCGTAGGCGGCGGCGAGGTCGGCGGCGCGGCGCTCGGGGGCGGGGCGGAAGGCCGCGAATTCAACAGATTCGCATTGTTCGAGCAGGTTGGTGGCGACGCGCGTCGGCCAGCGGTCGATGCCGGCGGCCGTCATGCCGCGCTCCATCTCCGTGTGTGTCATGGCGAAGGCGGCGAAGGCGTAGCGCTCGCTGAGGTAGCGGCGGACGATGCCAGCAAGGCGGGCGTAGTGCTCGGCGGGGTCGGTGTCGGCGATGTTGGATCGCGCCAGTGCGTCGAGCGAGGCGCGGGCGCGGTCAGCGGGCGGGATCTCGGTACGGGCGGGCGCGGCGACGGCGAGGACGGGCGGGGTGATGCGGACGGCGCGAGCGTAGAGGACGTAGCCGGCGGCGGTCAGCAGCGTCATTGCGGCGACGAAGGTGGCGGGGACGGCGGGGGAGGGGGCGGGCTGCGGGATGTCGAGCTGGGGCTTGAGGGGACGGAGGGCCGTTTCGCCGGGGGCGAGCACGCTATCGATGCGGACGGTGCGTGATTCGGTCGTGACGGAGCCGCCGGGGTAGGTCAGCGTGACGGCGGGGACGGTGAAAACGCCGGTGCTGAACGAGGCGAGGGTGTAGGCGTAGGTCGTGCGCTGGACGCCGGCGTCGAGTGGTTGCGTGGTCGGGGGCGTGACGGCGAGGAGCTCCAGGCCGCCGAAGTCGCCGCCGAACGTCGGGGCGCCGGCGATGTCGAGGCCGTCCGGGTGATCGACGGTGATGGTGAAGGTGATGTGGTCGCCGACGGTGGCGGTGTCGGGCGCGAGCGTGACGGCAGCGCGGACGGAGGGCTGCGTCTGAGCGAGGGCGAGCGATGCGGCGAAGAGCGCGGCGCCGGCCGATGCGATCGCGATCAACGTGAGGCGGCGCATGGTCAAGCGGAGGTGTCAGCGCGCTCGAGGAGCAGCTCTGTGAGCTGCGTGAGCGCGTTGTAGGCGAGGATGATGTAGTCGCGGGGGTGGAGGTCTTCGAGCTTCTTCAGGTTCTCGTCGCGGGCCTGGACCATGTCGACGACGTCGTCGGAGAAGTCGATCTTCATCTCGAGCTCGTACAGCTCGCCGTCCTCGGCGACGACGACGCAGCCGAAGTCGGCGCGCTCGGCGCCCTCGAGGTTGATCTCGACGGCGTTCGTGAAGAAGGCGCCGGGGTAGGGCGGGAAGGGGCGGAGGGCGCGCGCGGCCTCCTGGAGGAGGATGCGGAGCTGGCCAGCGGCGCGGTCGAGGACCATGTCGGCCTGCTGCTTGCGGGCGAGGGCTTCGGTGTCGGTCATGGGGTCAGGGTAGCGCGGCTGGTGGCTGGTCGCTGGTTACTGCTGACCAGTTTTCGGCTCGCGCGAGGCCAGTGCATCGACGAGGGCGGCGACGAGGCCTTCGATGGTGTACTCGGAGGCCTGGATGGTGGGTTCGAGGCCGGCGTCGCGGACGGCCCGGGCGGTGACGGGGCCGATGGCGGCGATGAGGACGTTGCGCAGGGGCGCGACGTCGCCGTCCGAGCATCTCGACGAGGTTTCGCACGGAGGACGAGCTGGCGAAGGTGGCGATGTCGACCTCGCCGGCGCGGAGGCGGCGGAGGCCTTCGGCGTCGGGATCGCGGGGGACTTCGGAGCGGTAGAGGGTGAGCTCGTCGATGCGGGCACCGAGCGACTGGAGGCCATCGACGAGGAGTTCGCGGGCGCCTTCGGCGCGGGGGAGGAGGACGCGGGCGCCGCGCATGACGCGCGCGGAGAAGGCTTCGAGCAGGCTTTCGGCGACGAACTTCTCGGGGACGAGATCGACGATGAGGCCGGAGCGGGCGAGGGCGGCGGCGGTGCCGGGGCCGATGGCGGCGAGGCGCGAGCGGCCGAAGCCGCGCGCGTCGAGGCCGGCGTCGCGCATGTGGGCGAGGAAGAGATCGACGGCGTTGGCGCTGGTGAAGATGGTCCAGTTGTAGGCGGAGGTGCGGAGGCCTTCGATGGCGGCGGCGAGTGCGGACTCGTCGACGCGGGGGACGATCTCGATGGTGGGGAGCTCGATGGGTTCGGCGCCTTGCGCGGCGAGGGCGCGGGAGAGATCGCTTGCTTGCTGGCGGGTGCGGGTGACGAGGACGCGCTTGCCGAAGAGCGGACGCGTGTCGAACCAGCGGAGATCGTCGCGGAGGGCGGCGACGTCGCCGATGACGGTGACGGCGGGCGGCTCGATGCCGGCGCGGGCGACCTCTTCGGCGATGGTGGCGAGCGTGCCGGTGGCGGTGCGCTGGCGGGGGAGGGTGCCCCATTCGATGACGGCGCAGGGCGTGGTTTCGGGGCGGCCGTTTTCGACGAGGCGTCGGGCGATCTCGGCGAGGCGGGCGGTGCCCATGAGGAAGATGAGGGTGTCGACGCCGCGGGCGAGGTGCGGCCAGTCGATGCTGCTCGCGTCCTTCGCGGGATCCTCGTGGCCGGTGATGACGGCGAAGGAGGAGGCGAGGGCGCGGTGGGTGACGGGGATGCCGGCGTAGGCGGGCGCGGCGATGGCGGAAGTGACGCCGGGGATCACTTCGAAGGGGATGCCGGCGGCGATCAGGGCCTCGGCCTCCTCGCCGCCGCGACCGAAGACGAAGGGATCGCCGCCCTTGAGCCGGACGACGCGCTTGCCGGCGCGGCCGTGCTCGACGAGGGCGGCGTTGATCTCGTCCTGGGTGAGGGTGTGGCGGTCGGGGAGCTTGCCGGCGTAGACGAGGAGCGCATCGGGACGGGCGTGGGCGAGGAGGGCGGGGTTGGCGAGACGGTCGTAGACGACGACGTCGGCTTCGGCGAGGCGGGCGGCGCCGCCGACGGTGATGAGCTGCGGATCGCCGGGGCCTGCGCCGACGAGCGAGACGAATCCAGCGTTCGCGGTGCTACTCATGGCTCATTACGTCCTCCGCTGCCCGCGTGCCGAGCTGGGTTGCGTCGCCGGGAGTGCCGCGGACTTCGGCGCGGACGACGCGCTCTTCGTAGGCGATCATGACGCGTAGCCAGAGGTCGCCGCTCATCGATGACGGCGTAGGCGCCGACGGGCTGGCGGCAGCCGCCGCCGAGGCGGGCGAGGTAGGCGCGCTCGGCGTCGACGCAGGCGCGAGTGTCCGAGTCGTCGATGGACGAGACGAGGGCGAGGGCTTCGGCGTCGTCCGCGCGGACCTCGACGGCGAGGGCGCCCTGGCCGACGGCGGGGAGCATCTCGTCGACCGTGAAGACCTGCGCCGCCTTATCGGCGAGGCCGAGGCGCTCGAGGCCGGCCATCGCGAGGACGGCGCCGTCGTACTCTCCGGACTCCACTTTGCGGATGCGGGTGTCGACGTTGCCGCGGATCTCGGCGGTCTCGACATCGGGGCGGAGGGCGCGGAGAAGGACGGCGCGGCGGCCGCTGCCGGTGCCGATGCGCGCGCCGGGCGGGAGATCGGCGAGCGGGCGGCGGTCGCGGGTGACGAGCGCGTCGCGGACGTCGGCGCGAGGGAGGACGGCGGCGATGGTGAGGCCATCGGCGAGCTGCGTCGGGAGGTCTTTCAGGCTGTGCACGGCGATGTCGGCGTCGTGGCGAGAGCAGGGCGTCCTCGATGGCCTTCGTGAAGACGCCGAGGCCGCCGATCTCGGCGAGGGGGGCGGTCGAGCGGTCGCCCTCGGTGCGGATCTCGCGCACCTCGAGCGAGAGGGCGGGGTGTGCGGCGCGGAGGGCGTCGCTGACCAGGTCGACCTGGCGGAGGGAGAGCTTGCTGCCGCGGGCGCCGATGACGAAGGTGCGCGTCATGGCGACACTTCCGTTCCGTAGCCGGCGGCGGCGCTGTACGACCAGCCGTCGAGGTCGGGCGTTTCGACGCCGATGGTGCCGAGGATGAGCTTGATCTCGGTGCGGTGCTCGACGCCGTGCTCGACGGCGTGGGCGAGGAAGAAGCTGGCGGGGAAGCGGTAGGTCTTGCCCTGGAACGGGAGGTCGACGTCGCGGTCGGTGTCCAGCGCTTCCGCTATGGCGATGAGTTCGTCGCCGGTGCGCCGCGCGACCTCCACGAGGGTGTCGAAGCCGGGCCAGTCGCTCGCACGGTTCAGCTCTCCCTCGTGCTGGCGGCCTTTCGTGCGGAGCGCCTGCGTCTGCTGGCCGCCGACGACGTGCACGAGCAGCTCGCGCACGGAGCCGGAGGCGGCGGGGATGCGGGCGTCGAGCTGCGCGTCGTCGAGGGCGCGGCAGGCGTCGATCAGTGTGAGGGTTGCCCACTTGTCGTAGCGGAGCATCTGGGCGAGCGGCGTGTTCATCGCGGCGGGCTGCTCTTCGGCGGACGGCAGCGCCGATACAAGAAACCCCTTCCAGGCGGGGAAGGGGCGCCGCGCGCGTCCGACCGTCGTTCGACGCACGCTCACGCCTCCGGCTCGCCGTCGTCGAGGGCGAAGAGGGCGCGGGCGGTCTCGACGTAGCGCTCGCCTTCGCCCGGGGTCTTGAGGCGGGCGATGGGGTCGTGCAGGAGCTTCTTGACGAGGGCGGCGGTCATGGCTTCGACGCGCTTGCGGTCGGCGGCGCTCATGTTGGTCTTCGACCAGGTGCGCTCCAACTCGGCGGCGCGGAGGGCTTCGGCGCGGGAGCGGAGCGAGGCGACGGTGGGGACGACTTCGAGCGAGTGCAGCCAGTCGCCGAACTTCGTCACCTCGTCCTCGACGATGTTCTCGGCCTGGGCGAGCTCGGCGCGGCGCAGGTGCATGTTGTGGGAGGCGACGGCCTGGAGGTCGTCGATGTCGTGCAGGTGGACGCCGGGGAGGTCGCGGACGGCGGGGTCGACGTCACGAGGGACGGCGATATCGATGAGCAGCAGCGGGCGCGCGGCGCGATTCCGCATCGCGTGTTCGATGAGCGGGCGTTCGATGAGGAACGTGGGCGCCGCGGACGAGGCGATCACGATGTCGGCCTGGGCGACAGCGGCGCCAAGCTTCGCGAACGGCACGGCTTCGCCGTGCAGCTCGGCGGCGAGCTCTGCCGCACGATCTGCGTTGCGGGTGGTGACGAGCATGCGGGAGACGCCGCTGCCGGCGAGGGAGCGGGCGGTGAGCTTGCCGGCCTCACCGGCGCTGACGACGAGCACGGTCTTGCCGGCGAGATCGCCGAGGATTTCACGGGCGAGCTGGACGGCGGTCGAGCTGACGGAGACGCTGCGGCGGCCGATCTCTGTCTGGGTGCGGACGCGGCGGCCGGCGCGGAGGGCGCTGTGGAAGAGCCGCGAGAGCGCGGGCGAGTGCGTGCCGGCGGCGGTGGCGGCGTTGAAGGCGTTGCGCACCTGGCCGAGGATCTCGGACTCGCCGATGACCATCGAATCGACGCCGGCCGCGACGCGGAAGAGGTGTCGGGCGGCGTCCTTGCCGGAGAGTGTGAAGAAGGGCGCGCCCTCCATGGCGACCTCGCCCTTGATCTCGCTGAGGAGCGCCTCGATGGGGCGCGGGTCGCCAACACCGCGGGCGCTGGCGACGTAGACCTCGGTGCGGTTGCAGGTGGAGACGACGGCGGCGCCCTGGTAGCGCTCGCCCAAGCGGCGCAGCAGCTCGGGGAGGTCGGCGGGCGCGAAGGCGAAGTGCTCGCGCACGGACACGGGTGCCGTCTTGTGTGAGATGCCGACGAGCGTGATGTGCACCGCGACTCCTCTTTCGCTCAGTCGTTCGCCGCGGCACCGGCCAGCTCAAGTTCGATGCCGAGGCCGCGCACGAGGCGCTCGCGAGCCTGGACGTACTTGCGCTGGGCGAGCAGGACGCGGAGCTGCTCATCGATGGCGGTCTGCCACGTGTCGTTTTCGACCTTAATGCCGCGTGCGCGGACCTCCTGTCGCACTTCGGCGAGGAGGTCGGCGAGGGCGGGCATGTCTTCGGTGAGGTAGGCGTCCAATTCCTCGCGCAGGCGACGGGCGAGGGCGGGGCTGGACCCCGAGGTCGACGCGGCGAGGGTGATCTTTCCCTTTCGCACGACGGCGGGGAGGATGAAGTCGCAGTTCTTCGGGTCGTCGGCGGCGTTGACCCAGAGGTGGCGCTTCTTCGCGGCGGCGGCGACCTCGGCGTTGATGGCGCCGTCGTCGGTGGCGACCATCACCCACTCCCAGCCGCCGTCGAGGTCGGACTCCTGATATGCGCGTTCGATGTGGGTGATGCGGCCGGCGTCCTTGTACTCCTGGAGCTCCGGGAGGAGATCGGGGCTGACGACGGTGATGTCGGCTTCGCCGTTGAGGAGGCCGCGGACCTTCTCGGCGCCGACGTTGCCGCCGCCGATGACGAGCACGCGCCGGCCCTTCGCCTCGATGAAGACGGGATAGAGCGCCATCAGTCCATGCTCTCCCCGCGCGCGATCCTGGGGGCGCGCACGTAGCGGCGAGCGCGCTCTCGCTGGACGGCCTGGCCGCGCTCGTGCTCGCCGATGTAGGAGTCGGGCAGCTCAGCGGCGGGATCGCCGACGCGGTCAGCGGCGTCCGGCGGGCCGAGCTCGGGGAGGACGGCGCCGGAGCCGATGAACATGCCGCGGAAGGGCATGGTGGCGTACATGAGGTCGAGCAAGCGCCAGGGTCCGATGCGGCGCTTCGCGTGCGGTTCACTCACAGGCGTTCGCCTTTCCGTGCATCGCGGCGCAGGCCAGCGGTGAGGACGCGGGCCAGGCTGGCGGCCGACATGTTGCGCCGCGTCGCCTCGCCGAGGACGACGCTGGTGGCGGCGGGCCACTCCAGGCCGAAGCGGGCTTTGAGGAGCTTGTTGTTGCGCTGGAGGATGAGGATGGCGCGGCCGAGGTCGTCCTGGCGGGCTGTCCGCTGTTGCCCGCGCGTAGAGGGCGCGCGGAACGGAGGACTGCCGTGACATCGCAGGGCGCCGCCGCCGAGGCCGCCGTCTGGCTGCGCGTGCGTCTCTTCGAGCTGCGTGCGTCAGACCTGCGACCATGCGGGCCGCGGCGCCCACCCGCTGCGCGGGTCCACGCCCTGGTCCATTCCTTCATCGCGTTGCGCTTCATGACTCAGCCCCTTTCCGGCGCGTGTTCGTACGCGCCCGCGATGCCGAGCAGCACCTCATCCGCGAGTGCCATGATCTGTTCGCACACGTCCGTGGCCTCGGCAGCGGGGGTGCCGGTCTTGGCGAGCGCCTGCTTGGCCGACTGGTCGAGGCTGCGGCGGAAGAACGTGAAGGCGTGCATCGCCTGGGAGAGCGACATGCCGGCGCCGGCGAGCTCGGCGCCGTACTGGGCGCCAGTGGCCCGCGCCTCCTGGAGGAGCGACGACTTGCGTCCGCGCTTGGCGACGTATGCGGCGACGAGGCCCATGAGCTGGCGGCCAAGGGGGCGCAGCTTTTCGCGCTGGGCTTCGCCGACGCTGGCGTACCAGTCCTCGTGTCCGCTGTTGAGCTGGCGGCGGATGCGACGCGTGGCGAGGTCGCCGACGGAGCTGACCTGCTGCTGCCGGCCGCGGCCGTTGACGATGGAGCGAACGTCGGTCTCGGCGAAGCGGCGGTGGCCGCCGGGCGTGCGGAAGGTGCGGACCTGGCCGGCATCGGCCCAGCGGCGGAGGGTGGACTCATCGACGTTGAGGAGGCGGCAGGCCTGGCCGAGCGTGAGCCAGCGGTCGCCATCGAGAGGCGGAACGGTGGTGAGCAGGGGTTGATTGGCGGACTGAAATGTAGGCAAAGGTGTGTAATCTTCGATGTGCGCGGACCGATGCAGAGATTCTAGCACCAGCGCGGCTTGTGTCAATCATCACAAGTTGCAGGAAACGTGATCCGTGACAAGCTCGCGGGTCAATCCTGAGCAAATCTGCTGAAGCGGCGGACACGGCGCGAAACAGGCGCGAGGACGCGCTCCGCGTGAGCCCACGTCCAAGGCGGCGAAGGTCTATTCCGCGGGCGTTAGCCCTGCCAGTTCAGTTGGGTGAGCTGGACGAGATTGCCGCAGCCGTCGTTCAGCATGGCGATCGTCGAGCCGGTGACCTTTGTCGGCGGCATCGTAAAGTCGGCTCCGCGCGGCTTGATGCGGTCGTAGTCGGCCTGGACGTCGTCCGTGTAGAACATTGCGGCCGGCTGGCCCTGCTCGAACAGCGCCTGCTGGTAGGCCTTGGCGGCCGGATTGTCGTTCAGCGCGAGTTGCAGCTCGGTGCCGTCAGGGTCCTCGGCTGAGGCGACGGTGAGCCAGCGGAACGGGCCCTGGGTGAAGTCTGCCTTCTTGATGAAGCCGAGGACGTCGGTATAGAAGCGCAGGGCCTTTTCCTGGTCGTCCACGTGAATGCTGGTCAGCTTGATCTTCATGTTTGATCTCCTCTCTCACCGTATGACGAAACCGGGCGGGAGAATGTGACCGATGCTCAACGGACCGCCGGCGGCGCGATTCGGGCAGACTCCGCGCGACTGCAGGCGTCGGAGGCACGCGCTCGTGGTCGATGCCGGCGACGCTAGAAGGCGCCGCACTGCCGCTTCACGTCAGTCGCGTCTCCAGACGGTGAGGGCGAGACCGGAGCTGGTGAAGGCGGTGCGGAGGGCGGGATCCTCGACGAGGCGGCGGCGGTAGGCGATGGCGTGGTCGAGACCGGGGATGTCGGGGTCGTACTGAGCGAGGAAGAGGTTGCTGCTGACGAGGAGGCCGCCGGGGCGGAGGAGTCGCATGAAGTGCACGAGCAGGTCCTCGTACTCGTCGAGCGAGGCGTCGTTGAAGATCAGGTCGAACGGGTCGGTCATCTGCGCGAGCGTGTCGACGGCGCTGCCGGGGTGGACGGTGATTCGATCGGAGAAGCCGTGCGCGGCGATCTGCTGCATGGCGAGGCGGGCGTGGAGGCCGTCGCGCTCCGTGGTGTGGACGACGCCGTCGGGGCGCGGAGCCGTCGGCGAGATGGAGGGCGCCGTAGCCGAGACCGCAGCCGGCCTCGAAGATGCGGCGTGCGCCGGTGGCGGCGGCGAGGGTGGCGAGGAGGGGGCCGTTGGACGAGGGGTAGACGACGCAGTCGGGGCCGTGCTGCTCGCGGTGAGCCTCTGAGGCGTCGTAGACGTCGGCGAAGCGGTCGTGCTGGCGCGCTGTGTCGGCTAGCCATGCGGCGACGGCTTCGGGGGAGTCGGGCTCGTCGGGTGGGAGTGGCATGTCGGTCAGAAGGACTGGAAGAGCTCGACGGGGTTGCCGGAGGGGTCTTCGACGAGGATCTGCTTGCCGGCGACGCCGTTGATGATGTCGCCGCGGAACGTGCAGCCGGCGGCCTTGAGTTTCGCGACGGTGGCGTCGAGGTCGGCGACCTCAAGGTGGAAGCGGTTCCAGCCGCCGGGGCTGGGGAGCTGGCCTTCGGGTGCGGCCTGGCCGCCGCCGCCGGCGCCGGGCTGGCTGAGGAGGAGGCGGAGATCGTCGCGGGAGAGCATGGCGAAGGGTGGGGCGGGGTGCATGTCGAGGGTGAAGCCGAGGTGGTTGGTGTAGAAGTCGATGGCGGCGTCGACGTCGTTGACGATGTAGCGGACGCTGACGGTCATGGTGTGCGGCCTCCTCGCTCGGGGATCAGTGTACGCCGACCGCGACGCGTGGCGGGAGTACCCCGGCCCCGAGCATATCGAGCCTGCGCAGTTGCGTTCAGGAGCAACACCGGGGCTGACGTCTAAGGTAGATGGTCCGACGAACCCGTCGATCGGTCCCATTACTCCGCGACCCGCTCCGCGACCGCGAGCGTTTCGCGTGCGAGAGACTGCATGTCGAGCTTCGTGCACCAAAGCCCCGTCGATACGCGCTCGACGGCGCCCCACTCCCAGATCGCCGTCGGATCGAGGCCGGTGCGGGCTGCGAGCCAGCGCGCGCGATCGTACGGGTCGCCATGCATTAGCTCCGCTGGGTCTCCGCGCATGAGGATGCCGATGTCGTACTCGGCCTCGGCGAGCAGGCCGTCCGGGTCGACGAGCTTGAACCCGGCGCCCGCTTCGAGCGCGTTCAATTGATGGACGTCGCCGTGTACGAGCACGGAGCGTTCGTCGTCGTGCGCGGCGATGCGGCGTTCTGCGCACGCCAGCGCGTAAGCGACCGCCCGTTCTGAACAGGGCCGATCCAGCTCCTCCCACATCGACGTGATGAAATCGATGAGCCATCGTCCCTTCTCTGCCCCCGTCGGGAGCCCAGAGCCGCGCGCTGGACGCCAGACAGCCATCGCCGTGACGCACAAGATCTCGAGCCGCTGCGGCAGTGGGAGGCGAAGCTCGAACAGGGAGCGGCCCAGCCGCTCCAGCAGCATCGCGCCGCGCGCCGCGTCATGGCGGAGAAGCAAGGCGCATCCGTCGCCGTTAGCCAGTCGCAAGGCCGTGATCTCGTGTTGCCCGACTCCGTCCGTGCGAGGCACGAGCACTTTCAGCACGGAGGGCGTGCCGTCGGCGCCGGTCGCCTCCGCGACGAACGCTTCGTGGCCACCCGTCAACGTGCGGCCTACGGTGACCGACCAGTCAGCCTCGAGGCTTGTCACCAGCGCCGGCAGCTCGTTGAGCCAAGCACTGTTCCCCGTGGCGAGCGCCGTGTTGTGCACCTGCTCTGGTATATCGATCACGATGCGCAGTCTACCGTCGGCGCTCTTCGCGCAGCGGATCTTCGGTTGATCCCGTGATGCGAGTATGCCGCGAAGGGCAAAGCTGAGACGATGGGAATGTAAGTCTCGTCTTCGGGGGCCAAAACTGCGTTGCGCAATGTTCGGTGTACGACGGTGGGCGCGCGGCGCCGGGAGTACAATGTGGGCATGCTGGATCTTGATACGCGGGGGGAGTTTGCGCGGCACCGGCGGCTGCGGTCGTCGGCGGGGCTGCGGAAGCTGGTGGCGGAGACGCGGCTGTCGCCGTCGGACTTCGTGTACCCGCTGTTCGTGACGCACGGGCAGGGGGTGCGGGAGGAGATCGCGTCGATGCCGGGGCAGTTCCAGATCTCGCTGGACCAGATCGGGCGGGAGGCGGACGACCTGCGCGCGCTGGGGATCCCGGCGGTGCTGCTGTTCGGGCTGCCGGCGATGAAGGACGAGCAGGGGTCGGAGGCGTACGCGGATGGCGGCATCGTGCAGGACGCGGTGCGGACGTTCAAGGAGGCGGCGCCGGAGCTGGTGGTGATCACGGACGTGTGTTTGTGCGAGTACACGAGCCACGGGCACTGCGGGGTGATCGTCGACGGGGACGTGGACAACGACCGGTCGCTGGAGCTGCTGGCTCGGACGGCGCTGTCGCACGCGCGGGCGGGGGCGGACGTGGTGGCGCCGTCGGACATGATGGACGGACGGGTGGCGGCGATCCGAGACGAGCTGGACGATTCGGGCTACACGCAGACGCCGATCATGGCGTACAGCGCGAAGTACGCGTCGGCGTTCTACGGGCCGTTCCGGGTGGCGGCGGACAGCGCGCCGCAGTTCGGCGATCGGCGCGGGTACCAGATGGACCCGCCGAACGCGCGCGAGGCGCTGGCGGAGATCGGCGACGACATCGACGAGGGCGCGGACATCGTGATGGTGAAGCCGGCGCTGGCGTACCTGGACGTGCTGGCGAAGGCGCGGCAGGAGTTCGACGTGCCGATCGCGGCGTACAACGTGAGCGGCGAGTACGCGATGGTGAAGGCGGCGGACCAGCTGGGGTGGGTCGACGGGCAGCGGATCATGATGGAAGTGCTGACGTCGATCAAGCGGGCGGGGGCGGACATCATCATCACGTACCACGCGAAGGAAGCGGCGCGGCTGCTGGCGGCGAGGTAGCTGGTAGCTGTGAGCACTCAGCGGTCAGCCGTTGGCAATCAGCGTAGGAACCGCAGATTTAGCGGATTTCCACAGATGGCTCCGGGTTATCCGCCGATGACGCCGATGGGCGCCGATGTGATGGTGCGTGACGGCGACCGTTGCCGGCGTGCCATGCGGTCGTGCTGTCCGAGGAAGATTCCTCGCTGCGCTTAGGAAATGACATGCGGGCGCTCCGTGACGGCCGAGATGCTTCGCTGCGCTCAGGCATGACGTGAGGTGGCGGCCGGAGGGACGGCGTCTCGCGGAGTTGTCGTCCTGCGGAACGCAAGCGTTGCGGTCGCGGCCGACGACGTGTTGAAATCGACACGATGGTCGTAGCCGCGGGAGATTCGTCGCTCCGCTCAGAGTGACGTTCGTGGCAGCCGCGCCTGCGTGATGCACAGACGCAGATGCGCTGCGGAAAGCGCAATTCGGCGTGGGTTCATGCGCGGGCGCGGGTCGCAGTCAGATTCTCGCCGGTGTCAGTGTGTCTAGGTGAAGGTGCAGGTGCATGCGTGATGCGGGTGTTGAAGCTTCTGGTCGATGGCGTGGGGGGCGGTGAGTGCGGCGGGGGCGGTGTTCGCGTGGATCTGGGTGCGGGAGCGGTATGGGCGGGGTGGGCCGATCCCGCCGAGCCAGGCGTTCATGCTGTTGAGCCCGCAGCGGTCGTTGCTGCATCCCGTCGGCGAGATGGTGCGGTCGTTCGGGGTGCGAGAAGGGGACACGGTGCTGGAGTTGGGGCCGGGGCCGGGGTACTTCTCGATCGAGGCGAGCAGGGCGGTGGGGCCGCGCGGTCGGGTGCTCTGCGTGGACGTGCAGCCGGGGATGGTGTCGATCCTGCGGGAGCGGCTGGATGAGGCGCAGGCCTGCGAGGGCGTTGCCGATCGTCGGTGACGGCGTGCGGTTGCCGCTGCGAGACGGGTGTGTCGACGAGGCCTACCTCGTGACGGTGCTGGGGGAGATCCCGGACCGGCCGAGGGCGGTGGCGGAGCTGCGGCGGGTGCTGAAGCCGGGCGGTGTGCTTTCGATCATGGAGTCGCTGGGGGACCCGGACTATCAGCTCGAAGCGAGCGTGCGGGACCTGTGCGAGGCGTGCGGGTTCTCGATGGTGGAGCGGCGGCAGCAGCGGTTGGGGTACACGCTGAGCTTCACGCCGGCGTAGCCCACGCGCATCCCGCTCCCGACCTGACCCGCGGTCTTGACGTTGGCCTCGCGTTGCAGCCGTATCCATCGACATAATGGGCATCGCGCGAGCGCGCATCCGGTAACGCGCGCCTCAGCGGGACGTTCCGAGTTATGTGGAAATGCGCGAGACGAGCCACAGCCAATCGAACGAGCCGGCTGCCGGGAGGGCGCAGGCAGGCGACGGCGAAGTAGGCGTGTTGCTGGGCCGCGTGCGGTCGCTGTCGCCGATGACGCGCTACCTGGCGATCTTCGCGTTCCTGAACGCGATCGTGCTGAACGTCGTGCTGGAGCTGACGTGGCGGTGGTACCAGTTCGATCCGCCTGAGGAGGTGGCGGCGCGTCACCAGGGCGCGCTGCTGCAGTTCGGCAGATTCCTGCTGTTCCGGACGAGCAAGGCGGACTCGTGGCAGCCGATGACAGAGGCGTGGAAGTTCCTGAAGTCGGGTGCGAGCGGTTCCGTGTACGACCACGTGTGGCATGTGGAGCTGCAGAAGTTCCAGTACCCGCTCTCGAGCCTGTTCCCGCTGGAGGTGATCCACGTCCTGCTGCCGGGGGACACGATCCATTGGGCGCCGCTGAACCTGGCGTCGTGGCTGGCCGTGTGGGGGACGGCGCTGCTGGTGGCGCTGATCTTCCGCGACTCATGCCGGGAGCACCTGAACCTCTCTGTGCTGTCGGGCGCGTCACGCGGCGACGAGTGGATGCGGATGGCGATCGCGGCTGGACTGGCGCTGACGTTCTATCCGCTGGTGAGAGGGTTCACGCTGGGGCAGATCCAGCCATGGATCGACTTCCTCTTCGCGGCGATGGTGTGGCTGACGATGAAGCGGCAACCCGTGGCGGCGGGACTGGCGGCGGGGCTGACGGCGCTGCTGAAGCCGCAGATGGCGCTACTGCTGGTGTGGGCGGCGCTGCGCAAGCAGTGGAGCTTCGCGGGGTCGTTGCTGGCGGTCGGCGTGGTCGGCGCGGTAGCGGCAGTGGCGGTGTACGGGTTGCAGGCGAACCTGGACTACGTGTCGTTTCTGTCGTACCTCTCGAAACACGGCGAGGCGTACTACGGCAACCAGTCGGTGAACGGGCTGGTGAACCGAGTGCTGCATAACGGCGACAACGCGGGCGTGCTGGAGCCGAACTTCCCGCCGTTCCGCTGGCCCGTGTACATCAGCACGATCGTGTCGACGGCGGCGATCCTGGGGCTGGGGCTGCTGTGGCGGCGGGCGGAGTACGTGAGCGAGCCGGTGCTGGACCTGATGGTGGCGGCGCTCTCGATCACGATCGCGTCGCCTATCGCCTGGTACCACCACTACGGGATCCTGATGCCGATCTTCGCGGTGCTGCTGCCTGCGATGCTGCGGCGGCCGGTGTTCGGAGCGGCGTCGATGGCGTACCTGGCGGTGGCCTACGTGCTCTCGAGCAACCTGTTCTACATTACGCGCGGGTTCGCGGACTCTTGGTTCACGTTCCTGCAGTCGTACCTGTTCCTGGGGGCGTTGATGGTGCTGGTGGCGCTGTACTTGGTGCGGCACGCGGCGGCGGAGGATTCCGGCTCCGAGCGGAGCGCCACGGGCGAAGTAGGCGCTGTCATGCCGGGACGGGCTTAGACCACATCTGTTGAGCAACGAAGATCGCGACGGCCGGGCTACGCCTGGGTTGGGAAGTCGTCGGAGTCGTCGATGTCGGCGCTGAGGGGTTGGGGTGGGGGCGCGGGTCGGCGGTGCATCACCAGCTCGTTGCGGGCGGCGACGGTGTTGGGGTGGAGGGCCCAGCCGCCTTCGACGGCTTCGACGACGAAGAAGTCGAGGTAGGCGAGCATGGCGGCGTCGAGATCGTGCTGGGCGAGATCGATGACGCGGTCGATCGGCACCGGGGCGCGGTCGCGCTTGTGGGGTTCGATCTTGTCGGCGATGAAGATGAGCTTCTGGAGCGGCGTCATGCCGGCGTGGGCGGTGGTGTGGTAGGCGACGGCGCCGAGGACGTCGGCATCGATCACCTTGTACTGCTCGCGGAGGACGGGGACGGCGAGCGGGCCGTGGAGGAGGATGGGCTCGAAGCGGTCGACGGGGTCGGCCGGGTAGCCCTGCTCGCCGGCGATGTGGAGCAGACGCTCGTTGCTGTGGGCGCGCATGAGGTCGTGGCCGAGGGCGGCGATGGTGGCGGCGTCGCGGTCGACGTTGTGGATCTCGGCGAGGGTGCGGGCCTCGTGGACGACGCGCATGACGTGCTCGGCGAGGCCGGCGGGGACCTTGAGGAGCGACGCGCGGAGGAGCTCTTCGACGTCGTTCATCGCAGGCTCTTCGGGAACCGCTTGACGAAGTCGAGGACGCGCCAGGAGCGCACTTTCACGCGGATGCGGCGCTGCGTCTTCACGCGGTCGCGCATGGGGGCGAGGTAGGCGTCGGCGCCGGCGCCGAGGTAGCGGCCGACGATCTCCGGGTATTCGGGCGCCATGCCTTCGGTGTGCTCGACGGTGGCGTCGCCATCGATGAGGAGTACGTGGTAGGGGGGCTTGCTGGAGTCGATGGTGAGGGCGACGGCGCCGTTGTGCTCGAGGGCGGTGACCTTATCGGCTTTGGGGCCAGTGACCATGAGGATCTCGCCGTCGCGGTACATGCACCAGATGGGGACGACGTGAGGGCGGCCGTTGCGGCCGACGTAGGCGAGGCGGCAGAGGTTGGGGCCGTTCAGCAGCTCGGCGACGACGGGATCATCGAGCGGGAGTTCTGGCATGCGGGGCCTCCTGAGCTGCGCCGGGCTCATGTTTCCATGTTCGGCGGGATTTGGGAAGGATGGAAGCGCGAGGCGAGACGCGGGACGCGAGAGGCGGGAGTCAGAGCGCGGCTTCGCGGCGGAGCTCGGCGCGGAAGTCGGGGTGGGCGACGGCGATGAGCTCCTCGGCGCGCTGGCGTTGCGTCTTCCCGCGCAGGGTGGCGATGCCGTACTCGGTGACGACGTAGTCGACGTAGGTGCGGGGGACGGTGACGGCGGTGCCGGGCGGGAGTTCGGCGAGGATGCGCGAGTGGCGGACGTCGCCGGTGACTGAGCTGGAGGGGACGGCGATAACCGAGCGGCCGCCCTCCGACCAGGAGGCGGCGATGGCGAAGACGGTCTGGCCGCCGGGGCCGCTGTAGACCTTGCCGTTGAGCGTCTCGGCGGTGACCTGGCCGGTGAGGTCGATCTGGAGGGCGTTGTTGATGGCGACGAAGTTGTCCTCGCGGACGAGGACGCGGAGGTCGTCGGTGTGGCAGAAGTCCCAGAGTTCGAACTTCGGGTTCATGTCGGCGCGGGCGAGTTCCTCGGGCGGAAGGATGGCGAAGGCGGAGCCGATGACCTTGCCTGGGGCGATCTGCTTGCGGCGGCCGGTGATGATGCCTTGCTCGACGAGATCAGCGACGCCGCCGGGGATGAGCTCCGTCTGGATGCCGAGGTCGTGCTTGTCGCCGAGGTAGAGGGCCATGGCGGAGGTGACGTCGCCGAGTCCCATCTGGACCGTATCACCGTCGTGAATGAGCTCACTGGCGACGAGCGTGCAGATCACTTCGGCGGCGGCGATGACCTCGTCCGTGCGAGGCGGGATCGGCGGTGCGGCATCGTTCGCGGATTGGTGCTCGACCAAAGCGGCGACCTCCGAGATGTGGAGGAAGTTCTCGCCGTAGGTGCGGATGAGGCGCTCGTCGACCTCGCAGAGGATCGTGGGGGCGATATCGCAGAGGGTGCGGTTGATCCAGAGTGCGGGCCCGAAGCTCATGTAGCCGCGGGCATCGGGCGGCGAGGTCTTGACCATCGCCACGTTCATGTGGCCGATGATGTCCTTGATGTAGGACTCCCGGAAGTTGCCGATGGGCTGGTAGTCGGCGGTCCCCGCCTGCACCTGTTTGCGGTCGGCGGGGGTGGCGAAGGACGTGATGAGGTCGAAGTGGCCCTGCGTCTCCGGCGTGGCCCAGACGAAGGGGCTGATGTAGTGGTAGATGGTGACGCCGGTCAGCTCAGGGTGGCGGGCGTAGAGTGCCTTCGCGAGGCCTTCGGGCGTGCTGCCGAACATGCCGACGTAGACGTTGTCGCCGGACTTGATGAGGCCGGCGGCCTCCTCGGCGGTGCGGAGCTTGTCGGCGTACTGCCGGCGCCAGTCCATCGTGCCTCCCATCTTCCGGATGTGGTTCGGGCGATTGTCGCACGAGGGCGGCGGTAACGTAAACCGCGTGTGACTTGAGCCCAGCGGCGGTGCTGATACGCTCGCACTGGCCTTCCCCGCACGAGTTCGAGGAGCGAATGGACGATGCGACACAAGATCCGGCTCGAAGGGATGCTGACGCCCGAGCACGAGGTGACGCAGTTCACGTACCTGCCGTTCACGGTGCCGGCGGGGACGCGGCGGCTGGAGGTCAGCTATCACTACGACAACCAGACGCAGGGAGCGAAGGAGACGCATCCGGGGAACAGCGTGGACATCGGGCTGTTCGACGTGCGGGGGATTGACTTCCTGACGGGCGGGTTCCGGGGGTGGAGCGGGACGTCGCGGAACAGCTTCTTCATCGGGCCGGAGGCGGCGACGCCGGGGTACCTGCGCGGGCCGATCCAGCCGGGCGAGTGGCACATCATGCTCGGCTGTCCGCAGATCCAGGATGCGCGCGTGCCGTATCGGGTGAACGTGGAGCTGGACGTCGACCCGGAGGCGGCGGATGAGCCCGTGGGGGAGCCGCGGGTGCCGGGGATGCCGCGCGCGGAGGTGGTGGCGGGCGGCTCGAACGGCCGGGGGAGGTGGTACCGGGGGGACCTGCACGCGCACAGCGAGCACAGCGACGGGCAGAACACGGTCGAGGAGATCGTCAACTACACGAGGAACGTGGGGCTCGAGTACTTCGCGCTGACGGACCACAACACGATCAGCCACTGGGACGAGCTGGCGCGGCTGAACGACCGGGCGCCGCTGCTCATCCCGGGCGAAGAGGTGACGATGTACGGCGGCCACGCGAACGTGTGGGGTGTGGACGGGTGGGTGGACTTCCGGGCGGCGGGCGACGAGGCGCTGATCCAGAAGCTGGTGGCGGACGCGAACGCGCGGGGGTCGATGTTCTCGATCAACCACCCGGACTCGCCGATCCCGTGGAAGTTCGGCGGGGTCGGGGGGTACCAGGCGATCGAGGTATGGAACGCGCCGTGGCGGTGGTTCAACGAGCCGGCGCTGGAGCGCTGGACGGGGCACCTGCAGCGGGGGGAGCGGATGGTGGCTGTGGGCGGCAGCGACTCGCATTGCATTCCGCCGGCGGTGATGACGCAGCCGAACGGTCCGGGCGAGCCGTGCACGTGGGTGTACGTCGAGGGGCCGCTGACGCAGCGCGCGGTGCTGGACGCGGTGTCGAAGGGGCACGTGTTCATCTCGGAGGCGCCGACGGGGCCGTACATCGAGCTGCGGGCGGACGCGGACGGGGACGGGGTGTTCGAGGTGTTGCCGGGGGATCTGATCGCGGAACCGGCGGAGCGCGTCGTGAAGTTCCATGTGTCGTACCGAGGACCGGACGGGAAGCACCTGCGGTTCTTCTCGAAGGGCGGGCTGGTGAAGGAGCTGACGCCGGCGGTGGAGGAGTACGACGAGGAGTTCGAGCTGCGGCTCGAGGGCGACGACTACGTTCGTTGCGAGGTGCGGGGGTTCCGGGGGCGGCCGGACCGGGGCGAGGTCGTGCACGCGATGACGAACCCGGTGTACTGGGGGGCGTGGCGCTGAGGCGCCAGGCAGAACCTGGACCGCGAACCAGTCGCGAACCGAGCGGTGGGCGAGGCTGCGTTGCGAAATATGCAGCGGGGACAGACGCAGCTCATGACCGCGCGGCCTGCGATGATTGACGCATGGGCGACGTGAACATTCGGCCGGCGCGGGCGGGTGACATCGACCGGCTGATCGCGATCTTGTGCGATGAGCCCCAGGCCGATGTCCTCGGCGTCGTGCCCGATCCGGTGAAGGCGCGCAAAGTCGGCGCGCTGATCATCGAGAACGGATTCGAGATCGACGTGCGGCGGACGAGCGTGGCGGTGGTGGACGGCCAGGTCGTCGGGCTGGTGGAGGTGAAGCGGCCGGGCGAGGACTCGCACGTCACGCCGTGGTCATTCATGCGCGTGATGGTGTCCGCGCTGGCGATCGTGGGGCCGGGAGGTCTCGTCCGTTACGCGCAATATCAACGGATACGGCCGCGGGTGGACCTCGAACGGCCGGCGGGGTCGTTCTACATCGGCGAGCTGGACGTGCACCCGGACTTCCGTAACCGAGGCATCGGAGGGTTGATGCTGTCTCATGCAGAGGAGATGGCTCGGCGGGAGGGGTTCGCGCGGATGTCGCTGACGACGTCGTTGATCAACCCGGCGCAGCATCTGTACACGCGGCACGGGTACCGGATTGTCGAGACGAAGCGGGACGCGGCGTATGAGCGGATGACGGGGATCCCGGGGCGCGTGCTGATGGTGAAGGAGCTGGAGTAGCGCTCCGCGTCGTTGAACGCGTTTGCGATTGATTACTCGATGCGCATGTCGGTCGTGGATGTTATGGGGATGGAACTCCCGACACTTCCGCCTGAGAAGAACTTGACTAATCGCTGGACCGGCGTGATGTACTTGTAGCTGTATGTCACGGTGACCCGGACCGAGTTGCCCGAAGAGTTGCCGTTCGGATAGGTCACGCTGACGCTTGTCACGTGCGTCAGGTCGAGGCCGTTGAGGGTGGCGCAGACGCGGCCGACAACGGTCGTCGTCGTCGACCCGTTGCACTCGCCAGAGCCACCCGTGGTGAACGTCCCAGCCGCGTTGCCGACCACACCGAAGCGGGCGCCTTCGCGAGTCGCCTGCTCCACGGAGATGTAGGTCCGCAATCCCATGCCGAAGTCGATGATGCCGAAGACCAAGAGCAGGAAGATCGGGATGACGATCGAGATCTCGACGAGGCTCTGCGCGCGTTCGCTTCGCCGCATCATCTCCTTCCCTCTGGCCAGCAATTGTTTCGTAGCGACTTTCACTGGATCAGTTTCACGAAGTGAATCAATGAATTCGGATCGTAAGCGCCGACAAGCGCGCCCATGTTGACGTCGGCGTTCACAAATCGGCCGGTGACGTCACCGCTGGAGCTGCTTTCCAGCCAGAGAAGCGCGAAGCCCACGACGGTGACGGGCTTCTTACCGTTGCCGAAGCCATCGACAATCGGGATAACGATCACCCGCCGGCTACAGGCAGCGCCGTTGTCGGGCTGCGGGCAGGCACCGCCGGACCACGGGTTGCAGGCTGGGTTGAGTTTGTATTTGCCGCTGGAGCCGTCTCCGGGCGTCGGCGAAGGTACGGGCGAGGTGGTCGGTGTCGGTCCGCCAGGCGTATTCGTGGGGGCCGGTGTGCTGGTGGGCGGCACCGGCGTGCTCGTGGGCGGAACGGGCGTGTTCGACGGCACGGGCGTCGGCGTGTCAGTAGGCTTCTTGGGTTGCGGGGCCGCGGGTGGCGACAAGAGGCGGCCGCCGGCCCCGAACCGGGCCACCGCGAACTGCGCCTCAGGCTGGAGGTCGTCGAACGCGCTGGGCGCCGTGAAGACGTCCGAAAACGAGTCGCACTGCGCGCTTGTGTGGTCGAGACGGTATTGGACGCCGGTGTCGGTGGGTCCGACCATGTTCCCGGGCTCCGAGTCACACTCGGGCCCATCGCAACTCGCCGAGTTCTCCCCGCAGCTGCCCGGGTAGGTTCCCGGGCACGTGGCCGTGTTGCAGTTCGCCATTGCGGTAGAGCAGATGGCTCCCGTTGAGCCGTGCTCGATCGTGTCGCGATAGGTGCTGGCGCCGTTGCCGTCGATGTCGATTGCGCCGAAGTTGCCCGTCGAGCCGCCGCCGGCACCGTATTTGATGGTGACGGGATCGCCGGGCGACGTGGCGTTGACGGTGTCCTGCGTGATCGCCCAAGGCATGACGCCGCCGATGCCGCCAGGTGAGTACTTCGCGGCGACGGCGGAAGCGCCCACGTTCTGTGGTCCGACGCCGAGCGCGCTGATCAGCTGAAACGCGTGCGGCCTGGAGATGGACACGGAGACCTGCGGGCTCACGCTGCCTCCGGAAACGGCGAAGGTCACCGTGCTCCAGTCGACGCGGTTCTTCGTGGCCCAGGACTGCGCTGTCGCCTGAGCGGCGGTGGCGTCCGGGAGGTCTTGCGCCGCGGCGAGTGCCATCGCATCGGCGTCGTTCTGGAGCGAGCGTCGTTCGGCGGCGTAGCTGCCCAAGTCGACGGCAAGGGCCGACATGCCTAACAACACAGGGATGAGCAGAACGGCCGCAACGAGAATCTGACCAGACTCGCGCTTGCGCAGTCTCAAAGTGGCGAACCCTCCGGGGCAGGGTGATTCCTCTACCTCTCATTAGGTATCGGCCGCCAAGACGATTCGGCCAGCCCCGAGTCTTCGAGTTCGGGCGTGTAGGAGATTTGCCAGAAAGTCGGAGACTTCGCCTAGCGGGTGTCGACGACGGCGAGGGGGATGGCTTCGTTCATGCTGCCGCTGCGGAAGCCGGCGAGATCCAGCGTGACGTACTTGTAGCCGAGGTTCTTCAGCCGGCGGACGATGCGCTCGCGGTGTTCGAGCACGGCGGGGAGGACATCGGCTTCGATCTCGATGCGGGCGACGTCGCCGTGGTGACGGACGCGGAGCTGGCGGAACCCGAGCGAGCGAAGGAAGGCCTCGGCTGCGCCGACCTGGTCGAGGGCCTCGACGGTCACGGGCGTGCCGTAGGGGATGCGGGACGAGAGGCAGGCCATGGCGGGCTTGTCCCAGGTAGGGAGGCCGCGTTCCTTCGAGAGCTCACGGATCTCGACCTTGGTGAGGCCAGCTTCGATGAGGGGGCTGCGGACGCGGTGCTCGGCGGCGGCGACGCGGCCAGGACGGTGGTCGCCAAGATTGTCCATGTTGCAGCCGTCGAGGACGAAGTCGAAGCCGTCGCGGACGGCCATCTCCTCCAGGAGGGAGTAGAGCTCGGTCTTGCAGTGGTAGCAGCGCTGGGGTGAGTTCTCGACATAACCGGGCCGGTCCATCTCGGACGTGTCCAGGAGGAGGTGGCGGACGCCGATCAGGCGGGCGAGCTCCTTCGCCTCATCCACCTCAGATTGGGGGATGGAGGGGGAGACGCCGGTCACGGCGAGCGCGCGGTCGCCGAGCACATCGGCTGCGATGGCGGCGACGAACGTGCTGTCGACCCCCGCCGAGAAGGCGACGACGACCGAACCCATCTCGCCGATGATGCCACGGAGCGCGTCCAGCTTCGATTCCATGCTCGAAATGATAGCACCCGGTGGCCAAGGAAGCCGGACCCTGGGGCCCGATGCTCGGCGGCGTAGCTTCGAATTCGGCTTCATCGTAGCTGACGTAGCTACAGCGGCTACCTCTCACAGCCGATACCAGACTGTGGTCAAGCGTCCCACGGAAGGCAGGCTGAGTGGCTAGCGACTCCGGCTCGAGTATCTACGGCCGATTTGCGATCCTGAGCTTCATCGTCGTCGCGGCGCTGGTGGGCACGTTCACGTTCATCGCATACCAGCTGATCGCGTCATCGCAGGACGAGGCCGCGGCGCAGAGCGCGGCTTCCTCGCTCGCGGGGCCGCTCACTAGCGAACTGATGACCCTTCCCTCAGGGGCGCCGCTGCCTGCGGACGTGCGCACGCAGTTCACAGACGTCGCGACCGCCGTGGACGAGAACGGAGTGCGAGCGTTCCGGATCTGGGGGCCGGACGGGACGCCGGTGTTGCAGCAGGGGCTCGATGCGCCGGCCCAGGCAGCGCTGCCGGGGAGCGGCGTCTCGTCGAAGCGCGAGGGCGCGCCGGACGGGTCGCCGCTGCTGGTCACGTGGGTGCGGGCCGGGGAATACGGCATCGAGATCGATTTGGACGCGGCGCCGATCGACAACGCGATCGCGCGGGCGCGGGGATCGCTGATTGTGATCGTGGCGCTGCTGACGATCGGCGGGTACCTGGCGTTGCAAGTGGCATTCTGGATCAGCGTGCGGCGGTTCGCGGCTGGTCACCGGCGGATGTCGTACCTCTACCGGCGGGGTGACGAGATCCGCGCGTCGCTGGACCTGCATGAGGTCGTATCGCACGTATCGCGAGACGCGGCACGGCTGGCGCGCGGGCGTTACGGGCTGGTCGCGCTCTTCGACGAGGCAACCGGCGACCTGATGTTGCGTGGCACGTGTGACCTGGTGACGGGCGCCGTCGGGGAGCACCAGCGGCCCATCGAAGAGTGGTTCCTGCGGCGGGCGCTCGCGACGAAGACGTCCGTCGCGAGCGCGCAGCCGGCGAGCGTGTACAAGCAGTTCCTCGCGGCGGACGCGGAGCTTTCCGGGCAGGTGGCGGTGCTGTGCGTGCCGATGCTGCTGCGCGACCGGGCGGTAGGGGTGGTGGCGGTGATGCGACCAGCGTCGGGGCGGCTATCGTCCTTCACGCGCACCGATGCGTTGCAGGTGGAGGAGCTGGCGGCGCAGGCGGTGACGGCGATCGAGCAGGCGATGCTGTTCACGAAGGTGCGGGGGTACGCGGACGAGATCGAGCTGAGCTACGACGCGACGCTGAAGGCCTTGATGGCGGCGCTGGACGCGAAGGACGAAGTGACGGAAGGCCACTGCGAGCGCGTGGCGCGGCTGACGCTGCACCTGGCTCGGGAGATGGGCATTCCGGAAGAGCAGATGCTCGATATCGAGCGGGGGGCGCTGCTGCACGACGTGGGGAAGATCGGCGTTCCGGACGAGGTGCTGAAGAAGCCAAAGGACCTGAACGACCTAGAGTGGGAGGCGATGCGCAAGCACCCGCTGCTGGCGGGGCTGATGGTCTCCAAGATCGGGTTCCTGGAGAAGTCGATGCCGATCCTGCTCTACCACCACGAGCGCTATGACGGCGGCGGGTATCCGTTCGGGCTGGCGGGCGAGAGCATCCCGCTGGAAGCCAGGATGTTCTCGATCGTGGACGCGTACGACGCGATGACGTCGGACCGGCCGTACCGCGACGCGATGTCGCACGAGGCGGCGATGGCGGAGATCGCGAACGTATCGGGCGAGCAGTTCGACCCGGACGTGGCGGCGGCATTCTGGAAGATGATGGACTCGCGGCCGGAGCTGCGGAACACGACGCCGCACCGGATGCCGGCGGAGCACGACGAGCACGACCAACTGCCGGCGATCGACGAGAGCGCGGCGTAGGACCGTTCGGGCGCCAGTCGGTCAGCTACCGGCAATCTGCTCAGATCTCGATACCGTGGGACTTGAGGAAGGCGGCGAAGGCTTCTTCGTCGAGGATCTTCGTGCCGACCTGCTGGGCCTTCTGGAGCTTTGAACCGGGCTCGGCGCCGACGACGAGGTAGTCGGTCTTCTTGCTGACGCTGCCGACGACGGCGCCGCCGTGGCGCTTGATGAGCGACTCGGCCGCATCGCGGGAGAAGCGATCGAGGCGGCCGGTGACGACGAACGAGAGGCCGCTTAGCGGGCCCTCGCGGGCGCCGCCGCCCTCCTCGCGCAGGTTGACGCCGGCGGCGCGCAGCTTCTCGACGATCTGGCGGTTCTCCTCGAGCGAGAAGAACTCGCGCACGCTCTCCGCGATGATGGGGCCGATGCCGGGGACCTCGGTGATCTGCTCGACCGATGCGTCCATCAGCGCGTCGATGCTGCCGAAATGGGTCGCGAGCGTCGCGGCGACCTCGCCGCCGACGTGGCGGATGCCGAGGGCGACGAGGACCTGGGCGAGGGGGCGCGACTTGCTGGCCTCGATGGCGGCGAGGACGTTGTCGACGCTCTTCTCGCCGAGGCGCTCGATCTTCAGAAGATCGTCGCGGCGCTCCTTGAGGCGATAGAGGTCGGCGCCGTCCTGGACGAGGCCGCGCTCCATGAGGAGGTAGGCGAGGGACTCGCCGATGCCATCGATATCCATGGAGCCGCGGCCGACGAAGTGTTCGAGCAGGCGGAAGCGCTGGGCGGGGCAGTTGCGGTTGGGGCAGTAGTGCGCGGCCTCGCCTTCGGGGCGGACGACGGGCGTCTTGCAGGCGGGGCAGTTCTTCGGCATGCGGAACTTTCGTTCCTTGCCCGTGCGGCGGCTGAGGACGGGGCCGACGACCTGGGGGATGACGTCGCCGGCGCGCTGGACGATGACGGTGTCGCCCTGGCGGATGTCCTTGCGGCGGATGTCGTCCTCGTTGTGGAGGGTGGCGAGCTTCACCGTGACGCCGGCGATGCGCACGGGTTCGAGCACGGCGAAGGGGTTGAGGGTGCCGGTGCGGCCGACGTTGACGTCGATCTTGAGGAGTTTCGTCGTGGCCTGGGTGGGCGGGAACTTGTAGGCGATGGCCCAGCGCGGCTCGCGGCCGACGGCGCCGAGCTGACGCTGGAGGGCGAGGTCGTCGATCTTGATGACGATGCCGTCGATCTCGTAGTCGAGGGACTCGCGCTTTTCGACCCAGCTCTCGCAGAAGGCGATGACTTCGTCGAGCGCGTCGAAGCGCTTGATGTTGGGGTTGACCTTGAATCCGAGTTTCTTCAGCCACTGCAGGACGTCCCAGTGGGTCTTGGGTGTCTTGCCGCCGTCCTGCCAGCCGAGCTGGTACCAGAAGGCGTCGAGCGGGCGGCTCGCGGTGACGTTCGGGTCGAGCTGGCGGACGGAGCCGGCGGCGGAGTTGCGGGGGCTGGCGAAGAGGGCGAGACCGGCTTCGCCGCGGTCGTAGTTGAGCTTCTCGAAGCCGCTCTTCGTCATGTACACCTCGCCGCGCACCTCGAAGCGATCGGGCACGGCGCCGCTGAGGCGCTGGGGAATCGAGCGGATCGTGCGGACGTTCTGGGTGATGTTCTCGCCGCGTGTGCCGTCACCGCGCGTGGCGGCGGTCTGCAGGCGGCCGTTCTCGTAGACGAGGGCGCAGGCGAGGCCATCGATCTTGAGCTCGCAGACCATGGCGAAGTCCGTGCGCTCGAGGTTGTTGGAGGCGCGGCGGTGCCAGGCGCGGAGGTCGTCGGCGCTGAAGGCATTTGCGAGCGAGAGGAGGGGCACGCGGTGCTCGACGATGCCGAAGGTCTCGACAGGGGCGCCACCGACCCGCTGCGTGGGGGAGTCGGGCGTGATCAGCTCCGGGTGCTTCGTCTCGAGCGCGCGGAGTTCTTTGACGAGCGCGTCGAATTCCGCGTCGGAGATCTCCGGCTGGTCGAGGACGAAGTAGCGGTGCTCGTGGTAGGCGATCTGCGAGCGGAGCTCTTCGACGCGGAGCTTGGCCTGCTGGTAGTCGCGGGTGCCGGCGGTGGTCGTCGTCATGGCTGGGATTCAGGTTACTCGCTGGCCGCCGGCAGCGGGTAGCTCTGCGCACGATGGCGGCGCGCTGTTCCGGTAGAATGACGCACCATGCCACCACGGGTCGTCATTGTCGATTACGGAGCGGGGAACCTGCGCAGCGTGTCGCGGGCGGTGGCGCACGTCGGGCACGAGCCTGAGGTGACGTCGGACCCACACGACGTGGCGGCGGCGGACGCGCTGATCGTGCCGGGCGTGGGGGCGGCGGCGGACACGATGCGGAACCTGCGCGAGCACGGCATGGTGGAGCCGGTGCGGGAGTACATCGCGTCGGGGCGGCCGTTCTTCGGCGTGTGCATGGGGCAGCAGGCGCTGCTGTCGGTGAGCGAGGAAGGCGGGGAGCACCCGTGCCTCGACGTGATCCCGGGGCGGGCGAAGAAGCTGCCGACCGACGGCCAGAAGGTGCCGCACATGGGGTGGAACAACGTGCGGCAGGTGCGGCCGCACCCGATCTTCGAGGGGATCCCCGACGAGAGCTACTTCTACTTCCTGCACAGCTACTACCCGGCGCCGGAGGACGAGGACGTCGTGATCGGCGAGACGGAGTACGGCGTGACGTTCGCGTCGGTGCTGGCGCGGGACAACGTTGTGGCGACGCAGTTTCACCCGGAGAAGTCGGGCGAGATGGGGCTGCGGATGTACCGGAACTTCCTGAACCTCGCGAACTAGCGCCGCGATCCCGGCCAACGTTTCCTTCATTCGGCTGTTCTCTTTTCCCAAGGGATGCCGACGGGCGCAGACTGGGCTGCGTGCCGTTAGAGAGCATCGTGGGTAGGGCGGAGGATCCGCAGAAGAGGGCGAGCTCCATCGTGAACCGCGGCGGGTCTCCGCGATTCGTGCCGCGGGGGCGTAATGTTGGAGTGTGTCAATATCGCGAGATACGAAGGCACGCGCTGTAGAAGATCATCCCTGAGATCATGCGGTGGGCGTCGTTCTGTCGCCTGTTCGGTACTTGATTTGTTCTCAATACCAAGAACGTTTGTTGACATCAGTAGATTGACCGACTAGTATCGCCCTGCGCTTGCATCCCCGCGCAGGCGCTTCAAGGCGTCACGTCGACACCGGTTCTCGGGGCTGACGGTTCGTCCGACCTGCCTCGTGCTCTGGCCGCAGCCTCGCGAGCGTTCACGGCACTTCGAGCGGCTGTAGCCGTGGTGTCAACCGGATTTACGTGTCCGCCCACATAGCCACGAACGGGCGATTCAGGGGGAGCCGTCCGATTCGTGGTGTTCCCGTCGTGGCATTCCTGAGGGCAATCCCCCGATCTCCCGGAAAGGAAGACGAGATGCGACGATTCGCGATCGCCCTGGTCATCGCGTTGGGGCTGGCATTTGCGCTCGGGGGGCGGACAACGCTCCGGGCAACGGGACCGACGACCGTCGTCGTCGGCCCGGGCAACCTGGTGACGGACACGTCGCCAACGGGCTGGTACTTCTGGAACGACAAGGACGACCTGCCGACCGGGAGCCCGGGCGCGCTTGTGGCCGGTCCTGGCACGCCGCCGCTGGGATCGGGCAGCGTGGAACTGGGACCACTGACCGACGGCGGCGCAACGGCGGGCGGCTATTCGGTGATCGCGACGAACGCCTATTTCGGGACGCCGCTCGCGAACATCACCTCGTTGTCGTACTCCAGCTACCAGCCAGGGCCGACGCTGGCGGTCTCGCTTCAGTTCGACGTGAAGTACCGGACGACAGACACGGCGTACGGCGGCCGGCTGGTGTTCGAGCCCTACCAGAACGGTGCGGTGACGGTGGGTGCCGGCTGGCAGACCTGGTCGCCGCTGTCGGGACTCTGGTGGGCGTCGAAGACGAATGCGGACGGGACGGGGGGCGCGCAGGTGGTGGCGCTCCCGACGGGGAATTGCGCGATCAGTACGCCCTGTACGTGGTCGCAGATCATGGCGGCGTTCCCGGATGCGCAGGTTTACGGGCGCTTCCTCCTGCGCGCCGGCTCCGGCGCCGGATGGACCGGATTCGACGGCAACGCGGACGATCTGATCGTAGGGATCAGCAGCAGCGAGACGGAATACAACTTCGAGGGCGAGTGCACGACGCGACTGCTACGTGCGACCGGACGGCGATGACGCGAACCCCGGGACGGCCGACACGCCCGAGGCGGCGAAGCAGACGGTCCAGGCGGCGGTTGACGCTGTCTCGCCCGGCGGAACGGTGCACGTTGGCGCGGGGACGTACGTGGAGCAGGTCGAGATCAGCAAGGCGCTGACGCTGGACGGCGCGGGCGAGGGGAGCACGACCATCCAGTCGCCGGCGTCGCTGCCGGCGGGGTTCACGACCAGTCACGCGAACAAGCCGGTGGTGTATGTGCACGACGCGACGGGCGTCGCGATCTCCCACCTGACCGTCGACGGCGACGGCCAGGGGAACGCGAACTATGCGTTCGAGGGGATCGCGTACCACGACGCGGGCGGGTCGGTTGCGAACACGACGATCGTGCACGTGCGTGAGACGCCGCTAAATGGCAACCAGCACGGCGTTGCGCTGTACGCGTACAACGACGATGCGGTGGCGCGCACGCTGGACGTGACGGACAACACGATCAGCGATTACCAGAAGAACGGGATGGCGCTTAACGGTGACGACCTGACCGTCACCGTGAGCGGGAACAACGTGACGGGCGCGGGCGCGACGAACCTGACCGCGCAGAATGGCATCCAGATCGGCTATGGCGCGGAGCGGAAGTATCACGAGCAACGTCGTGAGCGATAACTACTGCACTGTGATTGCCGATTGCGTGGCCGATCCGACGAGTGACGATCAATGCGGACGGCGCGGCAGGGATCCTGCTGTACGAGCCGGGGACGAGCACGATCACGGTCGATGGGAACACGCTGACGGATAACCAGTTCGGGATCTGGACAGTGGGCGCGACGGACCTGAGCATCACGAACAACGGGATCAGCGGCGCCACCGGCAACGGCATCGCCATCTGGAGCAACGACCAGTGGTGCGGGTGCACCGACGTCGGGACGACCGGGTCGATCAGCGGCAACACGATCGCGGGGCTGACGTACGGCATCATCCAGCGCGACTACACGAGCGGCGCGCCCGTGCCGGCGGTGGCGGCGCACGACAACAGCATCACCGGCGCCGCGACCGACGGCGCGTGGAGCAACGTCGCGATGGACGCGACGGACAACTGGTGGGGGAGCGCAAACGGCCCGGAGCACGTCTCGAACACGTTCAACGTCGGCTCTCAGGGGGCGGCGGTGAGCGACAATGTGAGTTTCGTGCCGTGGCTGGACGCGGCGCCGCCGATCGGCGTGAGCTTCGCGCCAGTGACGGACACCAGCCCTGTAGGGAGCTACTCCTCGATCCAGGCGGGCATCGACGCTTCGAACCCGGGCGGGGGCGTGAATGCCAAGGCCGGGACGTTCACGGAGAACGTGACGGCGACGAAGAGCGTGACGGTGGCGGGCGCCGGGGCAGGCATCGACAACGATCGTGCCGGCGGTGTCGCTGCCCGAACCCGTGCGCCGGGAGCTCGCTGTGCGGCAGCGCGACGGCGGCGAGCAACATCTTCCTGGTGCAGGCGGATGACGTGACGCTGCAGGACGTGACGCTGGACGGCGACAACCCGTCGCTGACGAGCGGGATCGTCGCCGGCGGAGCGGATCTGGACGCCCGCAACGGCATCGTGGACAACTACTACGCCGGGGTGTTCGACAACATCCACGTACACGACGTGACGGTGAAGAACATCTATCTGCGCGGGATCTACGCGGCGAGCGGCGGAAGCGGCTTTGACTTCCACGACGACACGGTGGAGAACGTACAGGCGGATCCATCGTCGATCGCCATGTTCAACTACGGCGGTTCGGGCGTGTTCGCCAACAACACGGTGAGCGACGCGAACGACGGGATCTCGGCGAACCACTCGCGGGGCACGCAGTTCCTGAACAACGTGATCACGGCGTCGGCGAGCGGCGTGCACACGGACAACTCCGGTGACGGCGGTGGCTCCGGCGACGTCATCGACGGCAACAGCGTCAGCGACTGCACGACGGGCGGGTACGGCGTGTGGACGTTCGTGCCGTACATCCAGCCGACGGTGCAGAACAACGTGGTGACGAACTGCGCCGTCGGCCTGGCGGCGACAGGGTCGTACGTGGCGGTCGGCACGCTGTTCGAGAACAACGAGGTCGACGGGATGAACGCGGCGGGCAGCACCGGCGTGTACATCACGACGAGCACGTTCTACTTCGCGTCGGGCAACGTTGAGGCGACGCTGACGGGGAACATCATCAAGAACAACGAAGACGGATTCGTGTTCCAGTCGGAGTCCGGGTTCACGCTCACGGTGGACAACCTGGGGAACTCGATCACGGGCAACACGACTGGGACGGACACGGACGGCACGGGCACCTACGACGTGAAGATGCTGGGCGACTGGTGGGGCTCTGCCAGCGGCCCGACGAACGCGTCGAACCCCTCGGGCACGGGCGACAGCGTTTCGGACGGGATTCCGTTCTCGCCGTGGCTGGGCATCGGCACGGACTCATCGGGCGCCACCGGGTTCCAGATGGCGTCGCCGATGACCTGGGTGGCGGGCCCGGCGCTGTGCGACGGGACGTGTATCCAGAAGGCGGTGGACCTGGCGTCGTCTGGCGACACGATCAGCGCGCTGGCGGGCACCTTCGACGAGCAGGTGCGCGACAGCGGAAAGAGCAACCTGCTGATCAACGGCGCGGGCGTCGGATCGACCGTCGTTCAGCCGAGCGGCGTCGTTGCCAATACGACACGGATCAACACGAACCCGGCGGCGGTGATCTTCGACGTTGAAGACGCCACGGGCGTGACGATTCAGAACCTGACGGCGGACGGCTCGCTGAACGGGCTGACGGGCTGCACACCGGATTTCCTCGGCTTCTACTACAAGAACGCTTCGGGTGACCTGAAGCACGTGGCGGCGGATCACATCAAGCTGGCGCCGGCGCTGTTGGGTTGCCAGACGGGGAACGGCGTCTACGTCGAGTCGGAGAACCCGGGATTCGGGGCGGTGAACGTGAACGACGCCAGCGTCACCGACTACCAGAAGGGTGGGATCGTCGGAAACCGTGTCGAAACAGTGCTCAGCGTGACGAACAGCGTGATCACGGGCATCGGGCCGACGGACAAGATCGCGCAGAACGGGATCCAGGTCGGGTTCAGCGCGCAGGGTGTGCTGACGGGCAACGATATCAGCGGCAACGACTACACGCCGAGCACATACGCCTCAACGGCGATCCTGCTGTACCAGGCGACCGGTGCGACGATCACCGACAACAACATGCACGACAACCAGGAGGGCCTGTTCGTCCAGAGCACGGACGGCGCGACGGTGTCAGGGAACCAGTTCACGAACACGCGCGATACGGCTACGTTCGTGTACCTGAGCAACAACGGGACGTACGACGACAACACGCTCACCGGGATGACAGGATCGTACGGGATGTACTTCTACGACGCGTCGACGAACAACGCCGTTCATGATAACGCGGTGCGGTTCAACGACTATGGCGTGCTAGTCGACTACTCCGGTCCGGGGGCGCCGACGGGCAACACGTTCAACATGAACTGCATCGCCGACAACACAGTGGACGGGATGGCGACGCTGGGGACGGTGCTGACGCCGGTGTATGCAACGAACAACTGGTGGGGCAAGATCAACGGCGCGAACCCGCCGGGCCACGGCGACACCATCGATCCGGCGGCGACGATCAACGCGACGCCGTTCCTCACGGCGCCCGTGGCCGGCTGCCCGGTTCCGGCCGACGGCGATGGCGACGGGTTCGTGGATGCATCGGACAACTGCCCGACGGTGTATAACCCGGATCAGGCCAACAGCGACCAGTTCAACTATGCGGCGAACTTACCGGGGACGGACAGCCGGGGCGATGCGTGCGATCTCAACATCAAGGGTGACGGGTACCTGGATTCATCGAAGGCGTCGCTCGGCAGGAGCGTCAACGTGTATTGTTCAGTGATGCGCGCCGATGTGAATGGCGATGGCGTCGTGAACATCCTGGACTTGGCCGCGGGCGCGAAGTACTACATCGATCCCGTCCCGCTCGTCGATCCGCCTAGTGGCCTCGATGTGGGGATTCAGCGAGTGAATCAGAATGCGGACAATGTCATCAACATTCTAGACCTCTCTACTATGGCGAGTTACTTCCTCGACTCCGTGACTTCTTGTCCGTAGGCATGAAGATGGCGCGCGGGCGAGGTTGAAGCGTACGCGGACAGGACACGCCAGGCGAATCGCCTGGCGTGTCCTAGTCTGTCTTCGCTGGCGGTCCTTTGGTCTACATGTAGCGGTATGATCATTGCATGGAGATCATTCCGGCGATCGATATCCGCGGCGGGAAGTGCGTGCGACTGGTGCAGGGCGATTACGGGCGCGAGACGGTGTTCGGAGACGACCCGCTGGCGATGGCGCAGCGGTGGGTGGAGCAGGGGGCGCGGCGGCTGCACGTCGTTGATTTGGACGGCGCGAAAGAGGGCCGTCCGGTGAACGATGCCGTCGTGCGGCGGATCGTGCGGGAGTGCGGGGCCGACGTACAGGTCGCGGGCGGCGTTCGGGACGCGGCGGCGATCGACCGATGGGCGGAAGCGGGGGCGATGCGCATCGTGCTGGGGACGCTGGCGGTGCGCGAGCCAGACGCGGTGTCGGCGGCGGTGCGCAAGCACGGCGAGCGGGTCGCGGTGGCGGTGGACGTGAAGGACGGCAAGCCGGCGACCGAAGGGTGGCTGGGCACGGGGGACGGGTCGGCCGAGGACTTCGTGCGGGCGATGGCGCTGCGCGACGTACGGCACTTCATTTATACGGACGTCAGCCGCGACGGGATGATGCAGCACATCGACTTCGCAGCGCTGCACACGATGCTGGGCGTGCTCGCGGAGACGGGGACGCCGGCGGAGATGGTGTACTCCGGTGGCGTGACATCGATCGCTGACGTGGTGGCGCTCGCGGAACACGAGCTCGAGGGCGTGATCATCGGGACGGCGCTGTACGACGGGGGCATCCGGTTGCGCGAAGCGATCGCGGCGCTGGCGACGGGCGACGGGACGTAGGGCCGGGAGCGTTCACGGCAAGCGGAGCGGGCTGAATCCGCGAGCCGCGACGTACACCTGGGCCATCTCCACCCGCTCATGCAGGTTGAACGCATCCCGGACGGACGTTCGGGGGATACGTGTTGTCCGGCGCGCGACGGGTGATCAGTGGCCGGCGATGAAGATCAGCGTCGGGACGAGCAGCGCGGCGATCGCGACGACGGATACGGCGATGAGGAGCCATGGCGGCACAGGCCAGTTGTCGCGGCGCGGCTCCCAGCTGTAGGGGTGAGCCTCCGAGAGGTCGTAGTCCGGGTCGCCGGGGCCGAACTCTTCTTCCTCGTCATCGAGATGGTCGTCGTCCGGACCCCACTCGCCGGTCGTGGAGGGCATGTCAGGCGAGGACGCGGCGGAAGAGCGCGAGCGAGCGCTCCCACGCGTCCTTCGCGGCCTCCGGGCGATAACTGGGCTTGCTGTCGTTGAAGAAGGAGTGCGGAGCGCCGTCGTAGACCTTGACGACGGCGTTGCGGCCGGTGTCCTTGAGGATTCCTTCGAACTTCTGCACGTTTTCGGGCGGGATGCCGGCGTCCTCGGCGCCGAACGCGCAGAACATCTCGGCCTGGATCTTCGCCAGCTCCTCGGCCGGGGGCTGGAAGCCGGCGTAGAAGGGCGCCGCGGCGGCGATCTCCGGTACGGCGGCGGCGAGCATGAGGGTCATGCTGCCGCCCATGCAGAAGCCGATGCAGGCGAGCTTCTTCGGCGTGACTTCGGGCAGCGAGAGGAGGTAGCGGGCGGCGCCGGCGAGGTCGTTCGAAGCCTGCTCACGGTTCATGGCCATGGCGAGCTTGCGGGCTTCGTCGGGCTCGGTGGCGAACTCGCCGTGATAGAGGTCTGGCGCCAGGGCGATGAAGCCCTCGCGGGCGAAGCGATCCGCGACGCTCTTGATGTGCGGGTCGAGGCCCCACCACTCCTGGATGACGACGACACCGGGGTGCGGCGCGCTGTCGGCGGGGCGGGCGAGGTAGCCCATGCCGCTGACGGCGGCGGCCGGGAACTCTACGGAGGTGGTGGTGATGTCCGGCATGTGATCGCTCCTTGCGCTTCCCGATCAGGGTAGGCGGTTCGAGGCCTATGCGCACGGCGTGAGACGCAAGCGCGGAGTCAGAGCAGCGCGTCGAGTTCGCCGCGAAACTCCTGGTAGCAGCGGCGGACGTTGACGATGAGGCGATCGCTGTCGCCCCATTCTGCGAACTCGGCGAGATCGATGGCGGCGGCCGCGTCTTCGGGCGTGGCGCCGGCGTCGAACGCGGTGCGAGCGCCGGTGTGGACGAGCCGGAGGTAGTCGAGGAGGCGGCGCAGGTCGTCCTTCGTGCCGACGGGACCGTGGCCCGGGACGATGGTGGCGGCATCGATCTCGGCGATAACGCGCTCGCCGACGGCGATCCAGTTCCCGATGTGGCCCTCGAAGGCGAGCGGGGTGACGTAGAAGAAGGCGACGTCGCCGGCGAAGAGGATACGGTCGTCGGGGAGGTAGACGAGCACGTCGCCGACGGTGTGGGCCGTGCCGAGGTGGAGGAGCTGGATGCGGCGGTCGTCGACACGTAGCTCCAGCGTGTCACCGTCGAAGGTGACGTCGGGCAGGCGCTCGGCGGCGCCCTGGAGATCGGCGGTGAAGTGCGGCGCCATGCGCTTGATGATGTCCAGGACGCCGATGCCGACGCGCTCCATCTCGGCCTTCGCCTTCGCGTGGGCGAGGATTTGTGTTTCGGGTGGGAAGCCGGCGTTGCCGAGCGTGTGGTCGACGTGATGGTGTGTGTTGAGGAGGCGCGTGACGGGCTGCGGGCTGACGCGGGCTGCTTCATCAAGGAGGGCGCGGGTCATGACGGGCGTAAAGAGGGCGTCGACAGCGGTGACACCTTCCCGGCCGGCGATGAGGCCGGCGTTGGCGATACAGAAGCCGCCGGTGGCCTGGACGTAAGCGAAGACCCCAGGGGCGAGCTCAGTGGTGGCGGTGGGCCATTCCATGCCGTTAGCGGCTGAGGGCGTGACGCACGCTCTCGCGGATCTCGCGCAGGCGGAAGGGCTTGGAGAGCACGGCGTTGTCCACGCCCTGAAGGAAGCTTCGGGTCTCGGGGGCGACGGTGTCGCCGGTGATGAAGATCATGCGGCCGGCGAGGGCATTGCCGGCGTCGCGCAGCTCCTTGTGGAGGTCGGCGCCGCCCATGACGGGCATCTTGATGTCGGTGATGATGAGGTCGAACGTTTCGCGGCGGATGCGGTCGAGGGCTTCGCGGCCGTTGTTTGCGACCTGCACGTCGTGGCCGTCCATCTCGAGGATGCCAGTGAGGAGGCGCTGAATGCTGTCCTCGTCATCGACAACGAGGATGCGGCTGCGCTCGACGGCCTCCGTGTGTACCGGTTCGTGGAGCGCGCGAGGTGCCGCCGCCGTCCCGGCGATGATGGGCAGCTCGATGAAGAATGTCGTGCCACGGCCGGGGTCGCTTTCGGCCCAGATGCGGCCGCCGTGCTCCTCGATGATGCCGTAGCTGATGGTGAGGCCGAGGCCGGTCCCTTCGCCGGCCTCCTTCGTCGTGAAGAAGGGGTCAAAGATGCGGCGCACGGTCTCCTTACTCATGCCGGGGCCGGAGTCCTGGAAGGAGGCGAGCACGCTGCCATCTCCGACGGAGGTGTGGATGCGGAGCGTGCCACCGCCGGTCTCCGCGCGCATCGCCTGCTCCGCGTTGATGATGATGTTGAGCATCACCTGCTGGATCTGGTTGGTGTCGACCATCGTCTCGGGCAGGGCGACGTCCAGGTCGAGGTCGGTCTCGATGTTGCGGACGCGGAGGTCGTAGTTGCGGAGCTCGAGCACGCGTTCGATGAGGGTATTGAGGTTGGCGGGCTCCTTCTGAACCTTGCGGCGGCGCGCGAAGGTGAGGAGATTCGAGACGATCTTCGACGCGCGCTCGGCCTCGGCGTAGATGGTCTCGACCTGGCGGCGTGACGTCTCCTCGAGCTCGCGCAGGAGGAGAAGCTGGGCGAACCCCATGATGCCCGTGAGTGGGTTGTTGAGTTCATGAGCGACGCCGGACACGAGCTGACCGACGCTGGACATCTTCTCAGACTGCAGGAGTCGCTCCTGGACGAGCCTAGTCTGGCCGCGCTGCGCATCGAGCCGCTCGATGGCCTTCGAGACGTCGCTGGCCATGGAGAAGTAGAGCGCCCGTTGGTCCTGCGAGAGCGGGCCGCTGGTCGCGAGGCGGAGCATGCCGGTCACGACGCCGCCGACGA
This sequence comes from uncultured Chloroflexia bacterium, assembly GCA_963843685.1. Classification (GTDB taxonomy): domain Bacteria; phylum Chloroflexota; class Dehalococcoidia; order DSTF01; family JACRBR01; genus DASQHL01. Next base: position 30,782 of record CAWJLO010000019.1, on the reverse strand, counting down.
CGAGCGGGGCGTCCTCGTAGGCGTCCGGCTCGGCGATTGGGCGGGTGTCCACGCCGGCGAGGGGGATAACGACGGGCTCGTCGGAGGGCCACGAGGCGTGGCTGGCGCCGGCAAGCGCCACGAAGGCGGCGAGGGCCTGGACGTGCACGCCCTCGGTGACGGACGGAGACAGGGCGCCTGTGGTGTAGATGGGGACGACGTGGCGGTTGTCCTCGCAGACGACGGCGGCGGCGAGGGAGAAGCCGAGGGAGGGTCGCATGGCTTCGAGGACGAGGGTGAGGAGATCGACGGCGCCAAACGGCCGTCCGACTCCGGCGCTTGCGTTGGGCGACGCCTGAGGGAAGAGCATAGGTTGGGCGGATTATACAGAAGCGATCCGCGCCCTGCCATCGGGCGGCGGGACGGGAGGGCGGCCTGCGGCGTCTGTCAGGCGGGTGGCAGCACCCGGCCGTGACCGTTTCGATTCGGCTTCCCTTAGGTAGGGATGGCCGGGGTTATGCGGGGGAGTCGCCAGTGGGTCGCGGGGCGAGCCGCATGGGAGGGCGCCAAGGCAGCGTGAATACTGGCCGCACGTGGGATGCCTGGGCGCGACGCCGCGCACGTAGCGGGAGGTTTGATGCGGAAGACTCCGCTTTCCGACGACCGGAAGGAAGACGACGGGGTCGTCGACGCAGTATCGCCGGAGGCAGTCCCGGAAGAAGACGACCAGTTCTCCGACGCGAATCTGACAAAGGTGATCAAGGACTACATGCCGCTCGTGCGACACGCGGTGAACCGCATCGCGGTGGGCAGCACGAACGGCGGCATCCTCCAGTACGAAGACATGGTCTCGTATGGGGTGCAGGGGCTGATCGAGGCGTACTACGCCTTCGACCCGAACAAGGGCGCCAAGTTCTCGACGTACGCGCTTCCCCGCATCCGGGGCTCGATCCTGGACGCGATCCGAGCGACGCACCCGCTGCCGCGATCGCTGCAGAAGTTCGGCAGTGACCTGGAGAAGGCGACGGCCGAGCTGCACGTGAAGTTGAACCGCGCCCCGACGCGCGACGAGATCGCCCAGCACATGGGCATCGCCACCGCGGACTTCCTCCAATCGATGCGCACCAGCAACGTGCGCGTGATCTCGCTCGACAGCCTGGCCGACACGGCGGCGAACGGGAACAGCGAGAAGCTGTGGGAGATGGCGGACGAAGACCCGAACATCGACCCGGACGCGGTGGCTGAAGAGACGATGGTGCGGGCGAAGCTGGCGAAGGCGGTGGAACTGCTGCCGGACCGGGAGCGCACGATCGTACGGTTGTACTACATGAAGTCGCAGTCGCTGAAGAGCATCGGGCAGGCGCTGGGCATCTCGGAGTCACGGGCGTCACAGCTGCGGCACCGGGCGATCCGGCGTCTGCGCGTTGTGCTGACGCAGGAACTGGCGGACGCGGCGTGACGACGAAGCGAGCGGCCGCGCGCAGCACAGTGATCAACGTCATCGGCGACGGCGCGGAAGGGGACGCCTGGGTCCGAGCGCTGCGTGGCGTCGAGAACGTCGAGGTGCAGCGGGTGGCTGCCGGGTCAGAGGACGAGTTGCTGGGCGCGCTGTCTCGCCCGGGCGTGCACGCCGTGGTGTGCACGCGGACGGCGCCAGACCTGGCGGGCCTGGTGCGACAGGCGTTGATGGCGCGACGGCACGTGCTGATCGCCGGGCCGGTGGGGCTGAGTTCGAAGCAGCTGACGTCGCTGGAGGAACTGGCGCGACGGCGCGAGCGGGTGCTGGTGTTCGATGCAGCGGGCCTGGGCGACGAGCGGCTGGCGTTCGTGCGCAAGATGACGAGCGGGCCGCAGGGTCTGTGGCGGCCGCGCTACGTGCGGTCATTGCGCACAGGCTCGCAGCGGGAAGCCACGCTGGACGAACTGGCGATCAGTGACCTCGCCGTTGCGCTGGCGGTCGTGGGGGGCACGCCCGGACAGGTGAGCGCCGTATCGCCGCGCGTGGACGACGAGGCCGGGGGAGCAGACGCCGCGATGGTGACGGTGTCGCTGGAGGGCGGGCCGGTCGTACGGGTGGACGTGAGCCTTGTCGAGCCGTGGATGCGTCAGGAGCTGGTGGTGGCCTGCGACGGGCGGACGATCGTGCTGGACTCGCTCGATGCGCGTGCGCCGCTGCAGATTCACGCGGCGACGCGGCATCGTGTGCCGCAGGGCGGCGGTCAGTGGGCGGAAACGGTGAACGAGCACCCGGCGGCCGACACGGTGGGGCGAGAGGTTCGCGCCGCGGAGGCGTTCGCAGTGGCTGTGCGGACTGATGATCGGTCGATCACGAACGCGCGCGAACTGGCGACGGCCGCGCTGGTGTGGGAGAAGGCGCGCGAGTCGATGACCCTTGCGGGACAGAGCGTCGCGGTGTCAGAGGCCGGACACGCCGAGCGACCGGCGCTGCAGCTCATCCGTGGCGGCGGGCATCGCGTGGATGCGGAGACGCCGGAGCTGACGGTGGTGGGCTCGACGCAGCGGGCGTAGGCGGCAGGAAATGCGCCGACAACGGAAAACCGCCCCGAAGGGCGGTTTCGTCGATCGTGGTCAGGGGCTTCAGGCGGAGGCTGCCGACGGCCCGTCGGGGCGGTTCTTCTTCTCGAACGGCTGGTTCTCCTCGCCCTCGTGCCAGAGCTCCTGGCGGAGGACGGTGACCTCTCCCGGGGCGCTGATGCCGATCTTCACGCGGTCACGCTCGACGCCGAGCACGCGGACGAGGATGTTGCCTGAGATCACGATTCCCTGGTCGACCTTGCGGGTCAGAATAAGCATCGCCTGCGTCTCCTTCGCATCTGCGTGCCGCCGTCAGGTGGCGGTGCGGGGCGCGTTCCGGCGCCGAGCGGCATCGCCACTCATGTATCGGCATCGGCTGGAGGCGGCTGTTGGCCGTGGTTCACGGCTGGCGCTATCTGGGGGGGCGGCACCTAGCGGCGGCTGGGTGGCAGGCGAGGTGTCAGGTTCATGAGGTGACCACCGACCCATTCGTCGGGAATGAGCGGAGCGAGGCGCGGCCGCTACAGAGTTGGGAGTCCCGCGGCCGATGATCAGGGGTGGGTGGCGCAGTGACTCCGATCCTCGACCGTACTGTCAGCAGACGCCGCTTTCTCGCCGCGATGGGCGTGATGGCGGGCGGCGCGGCGCTGAGCCTGGCGAACACGGAGTGCTCAGCGCCGATCCTTCGCCGGTTCGTGCAGGCGAAGGACGCCCTGCCGCTACGGCACGGCGTCTGGGCGTGGCAGTTCTCGATCGACGGGCCGGCGGAGGAGATAGCACAGACGCTGTCGCAGTACGGGCTGGCGGTGGTGATGAAGACGCACGACGGCGTGGAGTGGATGTCGAAGTACGATGACGCGGCGGACGCGATCGACGGGCCGGGACAGGTGGAGACGGTCGCGGGGATCTTCGAGCGATACGGCGTGCCCTTTCACGCGTGGGCGGTGGTGAAGGGCGTCGATCCGGTGCAGGAGGCCGCGATGGCAGCCGACGTGCTCGGCGCCGGGGCGCGCAGCCTGACGCTGGACCTGGAGAGCGACGACGGCTTCTGGGTGGGGAGCAGCGACGACGCGCTGCGCTTCGGGGATGAGCTGCGGGCGCGTGCCGAGTTCGCGCGCATCGACGTGGCGATCGATCCGCGGCCGTGGAAGATGCTGGCGGCGCCGGTGGGGGAGTTCGCGACGTTCTGTGACGGGATCCGGCCGCAGCTGTACTGGGACGTGTTCAATACGGACGACAACGTGCGGGCGTACACGTACATGGGCTTTCCGCCCGGCCCGGACGGCATCACGCCGGAGTTCCTTGTCGACACGACGCGGCAACTATTAGCCCCGTTCGACCGTTGGGTGGTACCGGTCGGGCAGGCGCCGGACGGCGATCCGGGAGGGTGGGCGCGATTCGCCCACGCGGCGTGGTCGCAGCAGATGCCCGTGCTGGACGTCTGGCGGTACGGCACGACGGACGAGGCGACGCTGCGTTATCTCGGCGCGAACCCGCCGGGCCCGGAACCCGGGGCTTGATGATCGTGCCGAACGCCCCGTGCAGGAGGGTGGTGGGCCCGGCAGGGATCGAACCTGCGCGCCTCCGGTTATGAGCCGGGTGCTCTGCCGCTGAGCTACGGGCCCGTCGCAGGGGATTCTAACAGGGACGGCGGCGGCGGAGCTGCGTTCTCCCGGAGTGGTCGCGCGGTTGACAGACGCGACGGGCGACTTGAGAATGAGGGCTCGCGAAGGAGTCTCGTCTTGGTCGAAGCACAAGCCCCCACCCGTAGCGCTCGCCATGAACGGGCGAAGGCGGCGCGTCGTGAAGTGATCCTCGAGGCGGCGCGTCGGGCGTTCGCGGCTCGCGGCCTGCGCGGCACGACGATCGCGGACATCGCCGAAGAGGCCGACATCGCGCTCGGCACGATCTACCTCTACTTTGCGTCGAAGGAGGCGGTGTTCGCGGCGCTGAGCGTGCACCTGAACGAGCTGATCGCGACGGCGGTGTTCACCACGCCGATCGCGGTGTCGCTGGAAGACACGATTCGGCGGAAGGTGGAGGCGGTGTTCTCCGTCTGCGAGCGGAACCGCGACCTGATTCGCCTGGTCGTGCTGAACACGGACCCCGGCAGCGACGTGACGCAAGCGCTCCGCCAGGCATTCCACGACCAGTTGCGGCCCATGGTTGAGGAGGCGCAAGAGGCGATGTCGCAGGGCCACCTGCGCGCCGGCGACGCATCGATCATGACGCGGCTGGTGATCGGGCTGATCTCGATCGCCGTGTACCAGACATTCGTGCTCGCGGATGGCGAGGAGGCGACGCAATATGTGGCCGAATGCGTCGAGATGATCTGCGCTTACCTGCGGCCGAGGATTGAGATCCCAGCAGGCGGCGAAGCCAGAGCGTAGCGCCCGGAAGGGGCATGCGCTACGCTGCGGGCATCATCGAGCATGCGCGCGAAGCCGTGGACGAGGCAGTTGCATTGATCCGGCAGCGCGCATTTGCATTTGATCAGGCATGATTCGCGACGACCTGGCGCGTATGGTTGAGGAGGCGGCGCAATCCGCGATGGCGGATGGCGCGCTTCCGAGGGCGGTCTTGCCCGAGATCGTCATCGAGCGGCCGGCGAGGCCGGAGCACGGCGACTACGCGACGAACCTACCGTTGCGGCTCGCGCGGGCCGCGCGGGCGAACCCCCTCGATCTTGCGAAGACACTGGCAGCGCGCATTCCCGTGGGGGAGGCACTGAGCGCGGCTGAGGCGGCGCCGCCGGGATTCATCAACTTCCGTCTGTCCGAGGGATGGCTGGCGCAGCAGGTGAACGCGATCGTCGACGCGGGTGCATCGTTCGGCGACGTCGATCTCGGGCACGGCGCGCGCGTACAGGTTGAGTTCGTGAGCGCGAACCCGACGGGGCCGCTGACGGCGGGCAACGGCCGCGGCGCGGCGATCGGCAGCGCGCTCGCTTCTGTGCTGGCGGCGGCCGGGTACGACGTGCAGCGCGAGTACCTGGTCAACGACGCCGGGACACAGACGGAGGTGTTCGGGCGGACGCTGGTCGCGCGGTATCTGCAGCTTTACGGGAAGAACATCGAGATCCCTGCCGACGGCTATCCGGGCGAGTACATGATCGACGTGGCGAAGACGCTGCGCGACGAGTTCGGCGACAGGTTCAAGGACGCGACGGTCGACGATCCGCCGGCGGAGATGGTGCTGCGCGGGGTCGATCTGATCGTCGAGGGGATCGAGGAGGATCTGCGGCGGCTGGGCGTGACGTACGACGTCTGGTTCCGCGAGCGGTGGGTGTACGAAGGCGAGAGCGTCTACGACCGCGCGATGGCGGCGCTGCGCGAGAAGAAGTACCTGGTCGAAAAAGAGGGCGCGCTGTGGTTCGCGTCCACGGAGCTGGGAGAGGATAAGGACAACGTCGTCGTGCGGAGCACCGGACGGCCGACGTACTTCGCGTCGGACATCGCCTATCACTACGACAAGCTGGTCGGGCGCGGATTCGACCGGGTGATCGACGTGTGGGGGGCGGACCACCAGGGCCACGTGTCACGCATGAAGGCGGCGGTGGAGGCGCTGGGGGTGGATCCGGCGCGGCTGGACATCCTGATCTATCAGCTGGTGAGCTTCCGTCGGGGCGAGGAGCTGGTGCGGCTTTCGAAGCGCGCCGGAAACATCGTGCTGATCCGGGACGTGGTCGACGAGGTGGGCGCGGACGCGGCGCGCTTCTTCTTCCTGGCGCGTTCGGCGGACAGCCAGATGGAGTTCGACCTGGAGCTGGCGAAACGACAATCGGCCGAGAACCCGGTCTACTACGTGCAGTACGCGCACGCGCGGATCGCCGGCATCATCACCAACGCGAAGGAGCGGCTGCCAGAGCACGGCGATGATGACGCTGATGTCTCGCTGCTGACGCACCCGGCGGAGCTTGAGCTGATCCGAAAGATGCTGGAGTTGCCGGAGCTGGTGCAGCTCATGGCGAAGAAGCTTGAGCCACACCACCTGCCGCACTACGCGCAGGAGCTGGCGACGGCGTTCCACGCCTTCTATACCGAGTGTCATGTGCTGGATGCGGAGAACTTGCCGCTGTCGATCGCGCGGCTGAAGCTGTGCCGCGCGGCGAAGGTGGCGCTGGCGCGCGCGTTGACGCTGATGGGGATGTCGACACCGGAACGGATGTAGCGGCGCGGGTCGTAACGTTCGATGAGGAGAAAGGGCCGCTCGGTTTCGAGCGGCCCTTTTCAGCGTTCCACGGGCAGCGGACTGCTAGACCTTTTCGAGGATCTGGATGGTGCAGGCGGAACCGAGGCCGATGACGTGGGCCAGGCCGACCTTCGCGCCTTCGACCTGGCGGTTGCCGGCTTCGCCGCGGAGGTGCCAGACGACTTCACAGACGTTGGCGACGCCGGTCGCGCCGAGCGGGTGGCCCTTTGAGAGCAGGCCGCCGCTGGCGTTGACCGGGATCTTGCCGCCGACGGCGGTTGCGCCTTCATCGATCATGCGGCCGGCCTCGCCTTCGCCGCAGATGCCGAGGTTCTCGTAGTGCAGCAGCTCCGCGGTGGCGAAGCAGTCGTGCAGCTCGATGAGGTCGAGATCGGATGGCCCGATGCCGGCCTTCTCGTAGGCTTCCTTGGACGCGTTGCGGGTGAGGGTGTTGATGTCGGGCATGATGAGGTCGCGCTGCGTCCACGGGTCCGACGTGAGGACGGAGGCGGCGACGCGAATAGGCTTGGTGGTGTACTGGCGCGCCTTGTCCATGGAGCAGAGGATGGCGGCCGCGGCGCCGTCGCCGGTGGGGCAGCACATGTAGAGCGTGTTGGGCCACGAAACGACGCGGGCGTTGAGCACGTCCTCGAGGCCGACCTCGGTCTGGTACTGCGAGTACGGGTTGTGCATGGAGTGCTTGTGGTTCTTGACGGAGACCTTGGCGAACTGCTCCTGCGTGGTGCCGTACTTGCGCATGTGCTCGACGCCGGCCATGCCGAAGACGGCGGGCATGAGGCCTGAGCCGAGGACGCCCTCTGTGCTGTAGGCCGGGTCGCCGGCGCCGCCACCGCCGCCGAGCAGGCCCATCTTGCCCATCTGCTCGGAGCCGATGGCCATGGTCATGTCGTAGGCGCCGGAGGCGACGGCGAAGTACGCCTCGCGGAAGGCGGTGGAGCCGGTGGCGCAGGCGTTCGCGACGTTGATCACGGGCACGCCGGTCTGGCCGATGGTCTGCATGATGCGTTGGCCGACCATGGCGTTCGACTGGTAGAGGTTGCCGCTCGTGACGAGCTCGACGTCTTTCATGTCGACGCCAGCGTCCTTGAGGGCGAGGAGGGCGGCCTGGCCGGCCAGTTCGGGAACCGTCTTCTCCGGGTAGCGGCCGAACTTGATCATCGCCACGCCGATCACGGCTACGTCTCTCATGTTGCTTCCTTCTTTCGTTCGCCGCTCTCTCCGGAACGGCGGCTAGCAGCTTCCCGGCGCGGCCGGGATGGCCTTGCGGGTAGGGCTAGACCGGCTTGAAGCTGAAGGCGATGACGTCGTTGCCTTCACGGTCCGTGCGGATCTTCTCGGTCACCATCTGGACGGGCATGCCGAACTTCAGGTTCTTGGGGTCCGCCTCGACGCCGTTGATGTTGCAGCGGACGCTGACACCCTCCGGCAGGTCGACGATGGCGGCGACGTACGGCGTCGGCACGCCGGGCGCCGACTGGTGGACGATGGAGAAGACGTGCAGCTCGCCGCGGTCGCTGAGCTTCACTTCCTCCATGGGGTCCGTGGCGAAGCAGCGGCTGCAGGCCATGCGGGTGCCCAGGTAGGTGGCCCCGCACTGCTTGCAGCGGCTCCCGGCGAGATACGGCTTCTCCGCCGGATCGGCCGGGATCTTGAGGAACGGGACGATGGGTCTCTGTTGCTTTTCGGCGGTTGCTGCGTCTGCCAAAGCGGCCTCCTTGTGAATCAGAGCCAAGCCGCGTGCAGGAAGGAGATGTGATGCCGTGCCGAGCGCTTTCCCCGCGCCCACAGGTGTTCGCATCCACGTGCCGCACGGCCCGAACAGAGCGCCACCACCGCCAGCGGTGCTCCGCAGAGGCGATCGGCATTATCTGACTGTGCCCGCGCGGGGTCAAGGAGGCGGGGATGTTTCGTAACAGCCTCCGGCGCCCGGGAAGAACGGCGGAGGGTGCTCGCGGGCCAGTCCCGGGCACCGGTCACGGGCAGGCGCACCTTGCTATCATCCGGTCGATGGACCTGCGCCTGTTCCCGCTTCAGACGGTGCTGTTCCCGGGCATGCGGATGCCGCTCCACATCTTCGAAGAGCGCTACCGGATCATGATCCGGGAGTGCATCGAGGAGGACACGCCGTTCGGGGTGCTGCTGATCAAGTCCGGGGCGGAGGTGGGCGGGACGGCGGTACCGCACGACGTGGGGACGACGGCGCGCATCTCGCAGTGTGAGTACCTGGAAGACGGACGGATGAACCTGTTCACGATCGGGGAGCGGCGATTCCGCATCCTGGCGCTGAACACGACGCAGCCGTACCTGCGGGGCGAGGTAACGCCGCTGGAGCAGGAGCGCCCGGATGCGGCGGCGGGGGAGCTGCTGCCGCGGGCGCAGGAGCTGTTCAACGAGTACTTCTCCACGTACCTGGCGCTGGGTAACCAGTGGACGCGCGGGATCTACCTGCCCGACGAGCCCGGCGAGGCGGCGGACTACATCGGCGCGCGGCTGGACGTGCCGGCGGAGCTGAAGCAGGAGCTGCTGGAGCTGCTGTCGCCGACGGCACGGCTGACGCGCGAGCTGGAGATCATCGCCGAGCGGCTGCCGGACATGCGGGGGCGGCTGGCGAGCTTCATACGACAGAAGACGTCCGGGTTCGGCGTGCTGAACTGATCGTTGCGGCGGCGGCGGGAGCTGGTGAGGGCTACGCCGTGGCGGCGACCTTGAGCTTGACGGCGGTGGGGGCACCGCCGGGGGCGAGGAGCTTGGTGACGGCCCCGCCATCGACGTAGTAGGGGACGAAAGCGACTCCTTCGAGGACGCGCGGGCTGATGCGAGCGGGGAGCGTGACCTCGCCGTTGGCCGTCGCCAGCGTGACCTCATCGCCGTCGGCGACGTGCAGGGCGGCGGCGTCGGCGGGGTGGAGCTCCACGAAGTCTTCGCGGTGGAGCTTGTCGGCGTCCGACGCGTGGATCGCTGCGCCTTCCAGGCTGGTGTAGAGCGTGCGGAAGGTCGCCAGGAGCAGCTCGCCCTTTGCGACACCGATCGCGGGCGCTGCGACGGGCTGCGGTTCGGCCTTAGACGGCTGCGACGGGACGCGCGTCTTGCTCCAGATGGTGCGGCCGGAGTGGAACGGCTCGTAGCCGGCGACCGTGGCGGCGATCTCGTCGGTGACGGCGTCCGGGTGGGCGTACGTCCAGGTGTCGGCGCCACCGATGGCGTTGGCGAGGTCAGTGAGGGCGAGGAGGGCCGGGCGGGCGTCGCCGAGGGCGGCGAGGGCGGCGTGCATGCGGCTGACACGGCGGTCGGCGCTCGTGTAGGTGCCGGTCTTCGCGTATGACGGGACGTCGGCGAAGACGGCGTGGGCTGCCTTCGCGGTGTCGGTGAGCAGGCTGTCGATGACGACCAGCAGGTCGAGCGCGGCGAGCGCCTGCTCGATGCGGGCGCGCCCGGGGGCGAACATGAGCGGGTTGTCGCCGACGACGATCATGGCCTTGAGCTTGCCGGCTATGGCGGCGTCCACCATCTCGTCGAAGGTCATGCCGCTCTGTGCGGGCGTGCCGCCGCCGGGGCCGCGCAGGGGATCGACGCCCATGTCGCGAGCGCCGTTGACGTTGGCCTCCGTCGGGAGGACGTGCAGTGACTTCGCGGCGTCTTCACCGCGAAGCGCGATGGCGAGGTTGGCGGCAGCGGCGGCGCCGTTGCCGGCAGCCTGCGAGTCGACGGGTGAGGGGGCGTAGACGATGGAGAGCCGCTTCTCGGGGTCGCGGGCGAGAGCGAGGACCTTCGCGGCAGTGGCGGAGTCACCGGAGACGAGCGCGCCGGGCGCGTTGCCCTTCGCGAGTGCGTCGACGACCTGTGGTTCCGCGCCGGGGCGGGGGCGGAGCCAGACGCCGCCGTAGGGCTCCGCGAAGTCGGCCATCTCGCCTTCGAACGCTGAAACGAGGAGCAGCTTGCCGTTGCGCGGCGCAGCCGGGTGGCCGCTGACGGCGTCCTTGATGCGGAGGGCGGCGACGTTGTGGGTCGACTCGAGATCGTCGGCGATGCAGATGATGACGTCGCTTTGCGCGAGATCCGCGAGGTCGGACGGCATGATCTCCGTACCGAACGCGGCTTCGAGCGCCTGTGCGGCGGCGCGGTTCGGCGCGGCGCTGCTGAAATCGACATTGGGCGTGCCGATGACGTCGCGGGCGAGCTTCTGCGCCAGGATAGTTTTCCTCGTTGGTGGCGAAGGGCGATCCGAGCACTGCGACCGAGCCGGCGCCGTGCCTGGCGATGATGGACTTGAGCTGCTCGGCGGTGTGCTCGACGAGTTCGCCCCAGTGGGCGGGGAACTGCGGGGACCCGGTGGGGCCGCGGCGCACGTAGTGCTTCTGGAGTCGCTGCTTGTCGGCGACGGCGTCGTAGTGGAATCGGCCGCGGACGCAGATCTGGTCGGCGCTGACGGGGTTGGGGCGGTCGGGCTTGACGATGACGGCCTGGCCCGAACGCGTGCCTATGCTGATGGTGCAGCCGACGGAGCAGGAGTTGCAGACCGTGCTCGTCCAGTCCTCCGTGCGGCCGACCCACTTGTTGGGCTTCTCCATCAGCGTTGCGGTGGGGCAGACGTCGATGCAGGCGCCGCAGAAGTCGCAGTTCGACTCGTCGATGCGGCCGCCGGCACCGAAGGCGATGCGGGCGGTGTAGCCGCGGTTGGAGAGTGTGATGGCGCTGGTGTGGCGGATCTCCTCGCAGGCGCGGACGCAGCGCGTGCAGAGGATGCACATCTGCGGGTCGAACTCGAAGAACGGATTGGCGCGGTCGGGATCGGGCTGGTCGGTGAGGTAGTACGTGCGCTCCTCGCCGGCCCACGGCTCGACGTTGTCGAACCCCATGTCGAGCAGTTCGTTGGTGGACTGGAGCTCGCAGCGGTAGTTCTTGGAGCAGGTGACGCAGCGGTGCGTAACGACGTCGTCGCGGAGGCAGATGTCGCCGGGCATGCACTTCACGCGGCGGTGGCACGTCAGGCAGCGGTCCGAGTGATTGGCGTTGATGATGGCGAGGACCTGCTGGCGCGCGTCCTTCACGTGTTGCGCCTCGGTATTGACGACCATGCCCTCGGCGACGCGGGAAGTGCAGGAGAGCTGGAGGCCGCGCGCGCCCTCGATCTCGACGAGGCAGGTGCGACAGCCGGCGTAGGGCGCGAGGCCGTCGATGTAACAGAGGTTGGAGATCCAGACGCCGTTCTTCTTGATGACCTCGACAAGCGGAGCGCCGGCGGGCGCGTCGACCTCGACGCCGTTCAGGGTGAACTTAGCCACGGGTGCTCGCCTTCACGACTCGCTCGCCCTTTGAGACGGGGTCTCTGGACTGGCGCGCCTCGACCTCGATGAGTTGGATGACGTCGGCGGGGGCCTGCTGGCCGTGGGGGTAGGTGTAGTCGTTGCGGCGCAGGTGCTCGTGCGCGAGTTTCGTGAGGGCGTGCTTGTCCTTGTACATGGTGTCGAATTCGTAGACCGCGTCCTCGAAGACACCGCCGGCCTGGATCGCCTGGTAGGGACAGGCTTCGACGCAGAGACCGCAGTACATGCAGATGCGGAAGTCGATTTCGTAGCGCACCTTTTCGAGCGAGCCGTCGGGACGGGGTGACGTCTCGACGAGGATGCAGCCGTCGGGGCAGGCCTGCGCGCAGGTGCTGCAACCGGTGCAGCGCTCGTCGAACCAGAGGAGGTTGGTGCGGGAGCGCGGCGACATCGGCCGCGTTACCTCAGGGAATTGGATCGTGGCGGGCGGCTTGAACATGCGGGTGAAGGTGACCGCCATGCCTTTGAGGACGCCGATGCCGTACATCTCTGTGTTCCGGTCGCTGGTCGCTGGTCGCTGGTGGCGGACGCCAAGGCCGCGCGGATCGATTGTAACAGCTTTCACTTACCAAACAACGGCGTCGCGAGGCTGACGGTGGCGCTGTGAGGACGTGCGCTCGTTGACTTGAGCGGAGGGCGGCCGATAGGATGCTGGGCACCTCCGTGGGCGGTTAGCTCAGCTGGTTAGAGCGCCACGTTGACATCGTGGAGGTCACTGGTTCGAGTCCAGTATCGCCCACCACTTTGCAAGCAAGAGCGTCCGCTGCCGCGGGCGCTTTCTGTTCGGCGAGCGTCGGTTGTCGATGGGATGACGCACGATTAGAATGAGGTGCGCCCGGCCGGGCGCGGTGAGCATACGGGCCGCTAGCTCAATTGGCAGAGCAGCTGACTCTTAATCAGCCGGTTCTGGGTTCGACTCCCGGGCGGCTCACCAACAACCACTGTCCGCACGCCGTCGAATCCGATTCGTTGGAGGAGGAGGCGTGCGGCATCATTTCTCGGGACGGCTTCTCGCGCTGCCCAGTGTCATCTGATTCGCGGGAAGGGGCGGACGCGCGTTGGACGACCTCGACTCCCTCGGTCCAGTTCCCGGCTATTACGACAGCCCATTCCCGGGCGAGGACGGCGGACCGCGCCGCCAACTCATCCCGCGCTCGCCCGGATTGGCGCTCAAACCCGGCGAACGGCTGGCGGTCACGTCGAGGCAGGTGCCCTTCTCGAACATGGTGGTGCTGCGCGCGCCGGGCGAGGTGTTCGTGCAGGGAAACACGCCGCCGCCGGTGAACACGACATCCTGGGTCGAGCGCATCGACCCGATTTCACTCGAGCCGCTCGCGCGTTCGCCTGACCTTGCCGGCGGACCCTTCTGGGCCGGGGGGATCCTGGCCCACGAGAACGGTGCGCTGTACGTGACCTACGGGCGCTACTGTCATCGGCTCGATTCAGGGTGCAATCTCATCGCGAGCCGGGAGTTGCCCCGCGAGCAGCCGTACAACAGCCTTCTCGCGCTGTCCGACGGCAACCTCGTCATGAAGAACTTCGTGCGGGACGGCTCATCGCTTTCCTACTTCACGCTGCTGGAGCCGGAGCGACTCGAGCCGCTCGGGGCGGAGGTCGCGATTCCCGAAGGATCGATCGCGCGCATCTCCGCCGACCGTGGCGCGGCCGGCGAGTTCGTGTACGTCGTCGGCACACACACGATCTTCCGCTTTCGGTACGAGGGTGGCGTACTGTCGCGCGACGAAGAGTGGAGCTGCCGCTACCGTACGCTTCCTGACGGCGAGCAGTCGTACGGCTGGGACGCGGTCGTCGCCGGTGGCAGTGCGTGGTTCATGGACAACGGCGAGAACAACTACCGCGGAAGCCTGAACGGGACGGGGATCGCGACGGGCCCGCTGCACCTGATCCGCGTGTCGCTGAACGACGCCAGCGACTTCGAGACGTTCACTCCGTTCGGCGTCCCGCGCGGCACGATCGTGAACCCGCCGCTGATCGATGCATCGCGACGGATCGCCGTGGCGTTCGACAGCGGCAACGGCGCGGATCGCGGGATTTCGATACGGCGGCGGGGCGTTCGAGCGTCTCTGGGACCACGCATTCGGCGCGAGCAACCACTTCCTGCTCTTCCCGGACACAGGCGAGATCGTGGTGAACGACTATGACGGCCAGGGCGACCACGTCGTCGTACTGGACATCGAGACCGGCGCGGAGCTGGGGCGGGCGGCGACGGGTAGCCCCGTCCAGGCGCCGTTCTTCCAGTCGCCGGGATGGTCGCGCGACGTCTACACCTGCAGCCTGACGACGCTCTCCCGGACGTACGTGGTGTCCTGATCTTGGCCCCGCCGGCGCGCGAGGGCCTCGCGCCCGCGCCGATCCACGCGTGGGCTTGATGCGGTCAGGTTCCGTCGATGGAGTGGTGGCCGGGACCGAGGAGGCGCGGCGACGCACCGGGAAGGGCGACCTCGGCCGTCGTCGCGTCCGGCACGTCGAGCTCCAGTCCGACGCTCGACGCGGAGCGGCGCCACGAGACCTTGATGTCGCCGCTCGGTGTGGGGTAGCGGCCGCGTGCCCACTCGAGACCACATGGATGCGGCTCGACGCGGAACGTGGCGTAGGCCGGGGACGTCGGGTAGACGCCGAGCACTTCGCGCGAGAGGTCGTAGACCGGCGTGGAGGACCAGGCGTGCGAGCGGCTCTCGTTGCCGTGCCAGTGCTCCCAGAACGTGCCCAGACCGTCGTTATCGAGCATGGGCCCCCAGCGGTCGCGGATGTTGTCGATGATGGCTTGCTGCCGGCCGGCCGCGGCGAGCGCGCGGTGGAGGAAGTGGGAGAAGAACGGCTGCGCGAGGACGACCTGGCGCTCCTCGTCGATCGGTGTGGGCGTCCGAATGAAGCCAGTGCTGGTCGCGACGAGCCGCGGCGGATCCATGATGTAGTCGAGTGCCGAATCCCAGCGATCGCGCGGCGCCGCGCCTGACGCGATCATTGCCGCGTTCGCGTGCTGGCTCACGCGGGTGGACTGCCCGCCGTCCGGGAGCAGCGCGTCGACGTATACGCCGCGGGCGGCGTCCCACAGCAGATCGTTCGCGGCGGCGGCAATGCGGTCCGCGAGCGTTGACCAGCGAGCGGCGAGCGCGGCGGCGCCCTGGCGCTCCGCCATGACGACGGCGTGCCTGAGCGCGCCGACGAGCAGAGCGTTGAGCGTGGTGCAGGCGCCTCGCCGGTCGATCTCTGCCCAATCGATGAAGATCCATCCGGGCGGCTCGGTGAGCAGGCCGTTCTCCGCGACGTGGCGCTCGAACCAGGCGACGGCGCGGACGATGTTCGGAAAGACGTCGTCCAGGATCGTGGCGTCTCCGGTGTGGTTGAGGTACTCGCCGGCGGTCATGATCCAGGAGAGGCAGTAGTCGACGATGAAGAGGCCGTTGGTGGCGCCGAGGTCGCCGGGCGTGGCCATCTGTGTCATGCCGTCGCGACGCTGCGACTGCGCGACCTGGCGGATGAGCTTTGCGACGAGCCGCGGATCGCCGAAGCAGGCGTAGTTCACGAGCGACTCGACGTAGGCGTCGCCGACCCACTGGCGCTGTTCGCGTGACGGACAGTCTTCGAAGCCGTCCTGCATGCCGACCTGCATGGTGTAACGACCGGCGTGCCAGAGTTTCGTGAGGAGGTCGTCGGAGCAGGCGAAGTCGCCTCGGTCGCCGACGGGATACGACGTGAAGGTGATGTTCGCGCGATCGATGCGGACGGGCCGTTCGGGTTGCTCGGGCGATGGCGACACCGTGAGCTGCATGTAGCGAAAGCCGGCGCGGTCGAACTTCTCCCAGGATTGGGCACCGTCGCGGAGGATGTAGCGATGCACGCTCTGGCTGGTGATCGGGTTGGCGCGTTGCACGGGAAGGCGGCCGTCGTCGCGAAGGCGTTCCGCGTACGACAGGTCGACGATCGCGCCGGCCGGGCCGTCGACCTCGATGCGTGGGTGGCCGGTGACGACGCGGCCAAAGTCGAGCACGATGCTCAAGGCACGGCCGGGCTCGGCGCGGACGATCGTAGCGCCACCTCCGTGCAGGAGGGAGTCAGCATGCTCGATCGAGCCGGTCGTGAGCGGCTCACCCGGCGCGTTCGCGAGGGCGATCATGTCCGCGATGTCGTCCGCCACGATTTCGGTCATCGACGTGACGACGGAAGCGTCGCGCGACTCCTCGAGCAGCAGCGGGATGTCGCGGGCCACCATATATGGAAATGGCTCGGCATCCGGCGCGATGCCGATGCCAGGGATTCTCAGCTCGATGGCGGGGGACCAGGCGGAGTCGTCGTACCCGGGTGCCGCCCAGCGGTCGTCGAGGCGGCGCGCGTCGAGCAGTTCGACGAAACCGACGCGGCCGGGCTGCGTGTCGCGCTCCCAGGCATCGGCTACGACGTATCGCCATTCTTCCGACGTGTCGAGTGCGCGGATCTCGTCGCACTCGACGAACAGGCCGCCGCAGCCGAAGGCGCGGGACCAATCGGTGCGGGGCAGCTCGTACCAGGACGTGTCCATGCCGTAGGAGTGCGCGAGGACGGCGACGGTGTTCTCGCCGGCTCGAAGGTGAGGGGCGACGTCGTGCTCGTCGTAGTACTGGAACTGCGGGTCGCAGCGGGCGGGGCCGCGGCCGACGAACTCGCCGTTGACGTAGAGCTTGTAGCGCCCGTCTACAGAGATGCGCAGCGTGGCGGTGCCGGGCACGGCATCGAGACGGAACGATCGGCGGAACTGGACGAATAGATTCGCGTCCAGCTTGGGGTCCGTGTTGGCGAGGAACGTCGAGATGGGGAACGGGGCGCCCCGGTCGCGCCAGATCCATTTGCCGCGGCGGTGCATGGACTCTCCCATCGTCGAGTGAGCGGAGCGCGGCTATCATACGACAGGACGCATCGGACTGACAGGCGCGAGCACGAAGGCGGTTGCAATGGGCACAAAGCTGAGGCAGGGCGATCCGTGGATGCCGGGTTTTCGCTACGGTGCGTTGCTGCCGCCGCTCTCGCTCAACCTGCTCGTCGCCGATACCGAGCGCTCTGTGGCGTTCTATCGGGCGGTCCTGGGAGCCGAGATCCACTACCGCGATATTGACTTCGCGGCGATGCGCGTCGGTCCAGCGGAGGTGATGCTGCACGCCGACCACACGCACGAGGACCACCCCTGGCATGCGCAGCTGAAGTCCGGCGGGACGCGCGGTGTCGGCGCGCAGATCCGGCTCCTGGGCATCGATCCGGACGAGGTAGAGCGGCGGGCGCGGGCGGCGGGCGCGGTCGTGTCGGTTCCGACCGTCGACAAAGGACATGGCTGGCGCGAGGTGGCGGTGCGGGATCCCGACGGTTACGAGTGGTCGGTGGGGATCCTGATCCCGCCGGCGACGGGGCCGGCTGCGCCTCACTGAGCGCGGCTAGCTCCAGAAGTCGCGGAGGCGCGCGGCTTCGATGTGGCCCTGGCGCACGCCTTCGCGGGCCACGGCGCCGCGCCGCGAGGGATCCATGAGGTTCGGGCCCATCGCTTCCATGGAGGCATCGTCCGGTGCGATCACCTCGACAACGCCGCCCGCTTCGCGGAGGGAGTCCAGTTCGCCTTCGAAACGCTTGCGCATTCTTTCCATGAGCTTCGGCATGGCGGCCGCGCGCGTGTTTGAGGTGACGGCGACGACAATCACGCGATCGTGACCGCGGGCGAGGTCGGCGTTCGTTGCGGAGCGCATCCCGCCGTCCATGTAGCGGTGACCCTTGAGCTCGATCGGCGGGAAGATGCCGGGAACGGCGCAGCTCGACGCGATGGCGCGGCCGAGGGGAACGCCGGAGTTCTTGTCCCAGGCAACGAAGCTGCCGTCCGCGGCGTCGACGGCGGTACAGACGTACGCCTTCTCGGGCCAGGCGCCCGAGTCCATGCTCTGCATCCGTCCGAACGAAGCGAGCCACTCTTCCTCGCTCATCGTGTCGGCGGCGAGGGCGAAGGCGCCGATCTCGGCCCGGATCTTCTCGGGCGGCTCGTCGGACGTGTAGAACTTGATAAATTGCTGCATGAGCGGGGCGAGGTCGTAGACGCGCTGGGCGAGACGGCCTGGGTCCTGATTCAGGGCCTCCTGTGCGGCGATCAACTCGGACGGAGTGCGGCCGAGGGCGAGTTGAGCGCCGACGACGGAGCCGGCGGAGGTGCCGACAATGAGGTCGGCGTCGGCGAGTCTGACGCCGTGCTGTTCCAGTCCGCCGGCGAGACCGGTCTCCCAGGCGATCCCCACGGGGCCACCGCCACCCAGCACCAGCGCTCTCGAACCGGCCACCGGTCACTCCTTGTCGCGCGTGCGCCGAAACACGTCGGCTGAGATCGTCGCGCGCCGCGCGGCTACGGTCAACGAACGAGGGCGCCGGTGGGGACCGCTCCTGAATCGACTCGCGAAAAAGTGGCCGATCGGGTCTGCACGCCGTTGTTGGGCGGGAGTAAGATGATCGTGGGACGCCCAGTGTTAAGGAGGGACGCCATGCGCTTGATGAGTCAGCTTCCGACCCGCCCTCTCGGCGCGCTTCGTGATGTCTATGTGCCCAGGATCGAGGCCGTTGTCGCCAAACGTCGTGCGCCGAAGCGCCGGGCGGCGTTGTTCGGCCGGCTGACACTTCCGGCGCGCGCGCGGCGCAGCACAGCCCCGGTCGCGTTTGAGTTTGCGCCGCTGCGCCGCCGAGCCTTGGAGTGGGGCGCCGCCGCCGGCGATCGCGCGCGCCACACGCTCGAGGCGACGGGGCCCGTGGCAGCCGCGACGTCTTCAACCGCACGGAGGGCGGGACGCCGGCCGCTGCCCGTGCTTGCGGTCGGCGTGGCGGCGGGCGCGCTTGGGATGTACTACCTGGACCCGCACGCCGGGCGGCGGCGCCGCGGCCTGGTGCGAGATCGCCTCAGGCACCTTCGCAACGTGGTCACCCGTAAGATGCCGCGCACAGTGGAGCGCAAGGGCCGGTACGTCGGCGGCGTGGCGAAGGGGCTGCGGCACGATGTGGCGGAGATGGTCCACCGGGACGGACACCATGCGCACGTTGTGGACGACGAGACGCTGGTGGCGCGCGTGCGATCCGAGGTGCTCCGTGAGCGCGAAATCAAGGCCGGCGAGATCCACGTCGACGCGTATGAGGGGTGTGTGACGCTTCGCGGCCAACTCGAGCACGAGGACGACATCCGGCACCTGATCGAGGCGGCGAGGCACGTCGAGGGAGTGCGCGAGGTGCGCAGCTACCTGCACCTCCCCGGCGCGCTGCCGCCGAACAAGGCGGAGAGCTACACGCATGTCCCCGCGGAGTTCGTTCGATCCTCCTAGGGCTGACCAGGCGACAAGATTGACATGCGCGACCCGCCGCTCCGCGCGGAGGGCCGCGCGTGTTTGCCCTAAAGCGCTCGCCGGGTAGCATTGCCGCACGAGCGGGGTATAGAATGACGTGGCGTGGCTGAAGTGAAATTCATTTGTTTCGCTTCAGCTTTCGTTCACGAGCCGCCGGCGCAGAGGGGAAGTGTCGGAACTGGCAGACGAGCGTGACTTAGGATCACGTGCCGCAAGGCGTAGGAGTTCGAATCTCCTCTTCCCCACCAGACGCGCGACCGGCGGCAGGGATGTGTGGGCGCCCGCCACGGAGCGAGCCGACCCGCCCACGTACTGAGGAGCAACGCCGGGATCCAGCGGTTTCCGGTTGTCGTATCGGCGTAAACCGGGCGGCGTCGTCCGAGGAGGGTTCATGGGCACACTGCTTCAGGTCCACGATCTGAAGACGCAGTTCTTCACCGAAGAGGGCGTCGTGCATGCGGTGGACGGCGTATCCTACGACGTTGAAGAAGGCGAGACCCTTGGACTGGTCGGCGAGTCCGGCTGCGGCAAGAGCGTCAGCGCGCTCTCCATCCTCAGGCTGATCCCCAACCCCCCTGGGAAAATCGTTGCCGGCGAGATCCTCTTCGAGGGCGAGGACCTTCTGAAGATGGACGAGGACGAGATCCGTCACGTCCGCGGCAACCGCATTGCGATGGTGTTCCAGGAGCCGATGACGTCGCTGAATCCCGTACTCACGATCGGGCGTCAGTTGACGGAGGCGCTGGAGCTGCACCTGAAAATGGACCGTCCTGCGGCGAACAAGCGCGCGGCGGAGCTGCTGGACATGGTCGGCATCCCCTCGGCGGCTGCCCGGCTCAACGACTACCCCCACCAATTCTCCGGAGGTATGCGGCAGCGCGTGATGATCGCGATGGCGCTTTCGTGCAACCCGAAGCTCCTGCTCGCGGATGAGCCGACGACGGCGCTCGATGTGACGATCCAGGCGCAGATCCTGGAGATCATGGCGCGGTTGAGCCGCGAGCTGGGGACGGCGGTTGTGATCATCACCCACAACCTGGGCGTGGTGGCGCGCTACGCCGACCGGGTGAACGTGATGTATGCCGGCAAGGTCGTCGAGATGGCGAGCGCGCGAGAGCTGTACGCGAACCCGCGCCACCCATACACCATCGGGTTGCTGAAGTCCGTGCCGCGGCTGGACCAGGGGCGGAAGGACCGGCTGATCCCGATCGAAGGTGTGCCGCCGGACCTGGTGCATCGTCCGCCAGGGTGTTCGTTCGCGCCGCGGTGCGCGTACAAGATCGACAAGTGCACGCAGGAGGAGCCGCCGCTGATGTCGGCTGGCGAGCGGCACCGGGCGGCCTGCTGGGTGATGCCGCAGGTCGACAAACAGACCGCGGCGGAAGCCGCGGCGGCGCAGGAGAGGTTGGGCGAGTAATGACGACCGACACAATGGGCCTGGGCAAAGTAGAGACGGCGTCCGACCTCCTGTTGAACGTGCAGAACCTGAAGATGTACTTCCCCGTCAGCGCCGGGCTGATCTTCCAGCGGAAGATCGCGGACGTGAAGGCAGTGGACGGGGTCTCGTTCGGGGTGAAGAAGGGCGAGACGCTGGGGCTCGTCGGTGAGTCGGGTTGCGGCAAGTCGACGACCGGGCGCGCGATCCTTCAGCTTTACAAGCCGACCGCGGGATCGATCCGCTTTGGCGAAACGGAGCTGACGAAGCTCGGCGGCGGCGACCTGCGCCGGATGCGGCGGAAGATGCAGATGATCTTCCAGGACCCGTACGCGTCGCTGAACCCACGGATGTCGGTCGGCGCGATCATCGGTGAGCCGCTGCAGATCCACGGGCTGGCGAAGGGCGGGCGTGCGCGCAAGGAGCGCATCCAGGATCTGATGCGCGTGGTGGGCCTCAACCCCTACTACGCCAACCGCTATCCGCACGAGTTCTCTGGCGGCCAGCGCCAGCGCATCGGCATCGCGCGGGCGCTGGCGGTGGAGCCGGACTTCATCGTGGCGGACGAGCCGGTGTCAGCGCTCGACGTTTCGATCCAGGCGCAGATCATCAACCTCATGGAGGACCTGCAGCAGCAGTTCGGCCTGACGTACCTCTTCATCGCGCACGACCTGTCCGTCGTCCGGCACATCAGCGACCGCGTCGGCGTCATGTACCTGGGCAAGATGATGGAGCTGGCGGACCGCAACGAGCTGTACGAGAATCCGCTGCACCCCTACACGAAGGCGCTGCTTTCGGCCGTGCCGGTGCCGGACCCGGCGGTGGAGCGCGAGCGAGAGCGCATCATCCTCACCGGCGACGTGCCAAGCCCGCTGATGCCGCCGCCGGGCTGCGTCTTCCACACCCGCTGCCCGATGGTGATCGAAGAGTGCCGGCAAGCGATCCCGGAATGGCGCGACATAGGGGGTGGCCACATGGTGGCCTGTCACCGCGTCTGAGGACGGGGACGACCGAGAGCGTAGACGCGGACCTGGAACAACGGCTGCGGAGCCCTCAATGCGAGGGCTCTGTCTTTGCCCGCCGGGGCCGATGGTATCGGCTCACGAAGACCGGCAGTAGAATCGGTTGCAGACTACGCCGAAAGGAACGGACGCATGGCCACAGTCCACACCGTCACCGGCCCGATTGACACCGCGGATCTGGGGTTCACGCTGATGCACGAGCACGTGTTTGTGCTCTCCGAGGGGGTGAACGCGAACTTCCCGCGCCTCTGGCATCGCGATGAGAAGGTCGCTGCGGCGATCGCGGCGATGCGCGAGGCGAAGGCGCACGGCGTCTCGACGATGGTCGACCTGACCGTGCTCGGGTTGGGGCGCGACGTCCGGACGGTGCGGGAGATCGCGCGTGAGTCCGGGATGCAAGTGGTGGTGGCCACCGGGTTGTACACGTATGACGAGCTGCCGCACTATTTCGCCTCTCGGCCGGTGGAGCACATGGCGGAGTGCTTCGTGAGGGACATCCAGGAGGGGATCCAGGATACGGAGATCAAGGCCGCGATCCTGAAGTGCGCCACCGACGAGAAGGGCGTGACGCCGGGCGTGGAGAAGGTGCTTCGCGCGGTGGCGAAAGCGCACCGACAGACGGGCGTTCCGATCTCGACGCACACGCACGCGGCGACGGAGCGCGGTCTGGATCAGCAGCGGATCTTCCAGGAAGAGGGCGTCGATCTGGGCCGCGTTGTCATCGGCCACAGCGGTGACTCCGAAGACCTGGGCTACCTCGAGAAGCTCATGGCGGCAGGATCGTACATCGGCATGGACCGTTTCGGCATCGATTCATTTCTGTCGACGGAGAAGCGTGTGGCGACGATCGTCCAGTTGTGCGAGCGCGGCCGCGCCGACCGCATGGTGCTTGCGCACGACGCATCGTGCTACATCGACTGGTTCGATCCGGCGCTGGTGAAGGCGGCGATGCCTCGCTGGACGTTCCTGCACATCTCAGACGACGTCGTGCCTGCGCTGCGACAGTCGGGGGTGAGCGAGGAACAGATCCGGCAGATGACGGTCGTCAATCCACGGCGGATCTTCGAAGCGCAGGGCGGTTACTAGACGCTAACCGCTGCAACGGCGTGTCAGGCGGCGTCGTTGATGAATGTAGGCCGAAGCTGCGTTGTGGGCGTGATAGGCCGTGGCTATAATGCGGAGCGATTTTCGGCCCGCAGATCGTTACGTCAGGAGTGGCATTGCCGAAGCAGAACCGACCAGCCGTCCGCGACGGCCGCATCCAGGCCAAGAAGAAGCGCACCGACCGCAGCTATTTGCGCCCGGCCGGCGCGCCGCCCGCAGCGGAGCCGGTCGAAGAAGAGCAGGGTGATGCCACCGAAGCTGCGCACGCCGCCGTCGAAGCGGCCGAGCCGGGCATGCCGGCTGATCCGACGAGCGCATTCAGTGCAGCGGCCGCACCGGCGCAGACATCCGCGGATCGGCCCGCGGCGCCCGGCAAGCTACCGACGGCGGTACGGGCGATCCAGCAGCAGGGTGTCCGCAAGCGGCGTGAAGTGAACATCGAAGCGCTCCAGCGCCGCGACTCCGACTACGCCATCCACGAGTTCCGGCGGATCGCCGTGCTCGCCGTGATGGTGGTCGCCACGCTCGTCATCCTCACCTTCGTCTTGCGTTAGCGGAGCCGTCCCACGGCCATGAACGCGGCGACCACGGTCGCGATCAGTCCGAACGCGTCCGTGCGGACGTCGTGCAGCGTCCAACTCCCGATTACGAGCAGCAGCCCGAGCCGAACCGCGAACGCGAGGGCGACGCCTCCGACGGCGATAGCCTGGAGCGGCGGGCCGGCGCGCCGGTTGGTGCTCAGCGACACGATCTCGCCGATGGCGTAGCCGATCGCCAGGCCGGCGACGGCACCGTACAGGAAGTACGTTACGACGTTGAAGAAGGCCCACGCGACGCCGACAGCGACACCCGCGCCGACGGCAGCTCCGACACCGCGGAGCATCAGGTCGGTGGAGACGTTGTAGGTGGGGATGCGGCGGACGTTGGCGCACTCGCGGCAGCGGGCGCCGACCGGCGTGTACACCATGCAGCGGGGACAGATGGCCTTGCCACAGCGGCTACAGCTGAGCTCGGTCTCGACATCCGGGTGCGTGGCGCATTGCATCGACGCTCCGGGCAACGAAAGGGGCGCCGCGGATGGCGCCACCATAGATAGCTTAACGAGAGATCGACGTACGGGACAGGGGAGCCCGCCGGGGGTTCCTACGAGACCAGCGCCCGATTCGGGAGCGTGGCCGCGCGCTCCAGCAGGCGCTCGATGGCCCAATCCGGCAGGGGGATGTCGCCCGGGAGCGGCTCGTCGTTGCCGAAGATGCCGTGGTAGTCGCTGCCGCCGAGGGGAATGAGGCCGTACTTCTGCGCCGCCTTGTGCAGGCGTTCGACCGTCTGCGGCGGGTAGCTCTTGTAGAAGACCTCCATCGCCTCCATGCCGGCGTCCTTCAGCTCGGCGAGGATGGCGTCCAGGCCGTCGAGGTCCGCGGGGTGGGCGATGCAGGCGAGGCCGCCGCGCTCCACGATGCAGCGGACGGACTCGGCGGGGGTCATCTTGTCGCGTTCCACGTACGCGGGGCCGTTGCGGCCGATCCAGCGGTCGAAGGCGTCTGCGACTTTGTCGACGTAGCCCGCCTCAACGAGCGCCTGCGCAACGTGGGGCCGCCCGACGGAGGCGTCTCCGGCGATCTGCTGCACGCGCTCCCACTCGATCATGATGCCCATGCCGCGCAGCTTCTGGACAATGCCGTAGCCGCGACCGACGCGCCCCTCGCGCAGTCCGCTGAGGATCTTCTGCAACTCCGCGTCCGCGGGGTCGAGGTAGAGGCCGAGCATGTGCACCTCGGCGCCTTCGATGTCGGTCCCCATCTCGACACCGGGGATGAGGACGTAGCCGGGGTACTTCGCGGCGGCGACGCGCGCCTCGGCGATGCCTTCTGTTGAGTCGTGGTCCGTGAGCGCGTGGTACTTCACGCCCTGGCTCGCCACCAGGTCGACCAGTTGGGTCGGGGTCAGGCGGCCGTCGGAGGCTGTACTGTGCGTGTGGAAGTCACCCTTGCTCGCCATGCTGCTCCCATTCCCTGTCGACGCGCTCGATCGACCGCGCCCTGCCCGACTCGTCGTCAATATCGATCGCGACGGCGTTGAACTGAACTACGCGCGCCTTCTCGGCCACGTTGAAACGGGCCGGCATGGCGGTCAGGAACTTGCGAATGACGGGCTCCGGCTCGACGCCGATGATCGAATCGCGCGGGCCGCACATGCCGGCGTCGCAGACGAAGGCGGTGCCCTTCGGGAGCAGGCGCTGGTCGGCCGTTGGCACGTGCGTGTGCGTGCCGACGACGGCGGAGACGCGGCCGTCCAGGTACCAGCCCAAGGCGATCTTCTCGCTCGTGGCTTCGGCGTGCATATCGACGAGGACGGGCGTCCCGGGCTCAACGGTGGCGAGCAGGCGGTCGGCCGTCTTGAAAGGGTCGTCGATGTCGTACATGAACGTGCGCCCCATGAGGTTGATCACGGTGAGCGCGCCGAAGCGCACGAGCCCCCGGCCCGGCGTCTCCTCGGGGTAGTTTGCGGGGCGCAGCACGGGCGCCTCTGTGTCGAGATAGGGGAAGATGTCCTGATTGTCCCAGATGTGGTTGCCGGATGTGATCACATCGACGCGAGCGGCACAGATCTCCTTTGCCGTGTTAACCGTGAGCCCGCGGCCGGCGGCGGCGTTCTCACCGTTGGCGACGACGACGTCGATCGAGAGTTCGCGCCGCAAACCGGGCACGAGCGCGGCGACGACACGTCGCCCCGGTCTGCCCACGATGTCGCCGATGACGAGAATGCGCATGCCGGCTCCGCTCGGCGCCCGCGATCGCGGCGGGCGCTGGGATAAGGGTAACGCGCGCCGGGATGGCGCGCGCTACCGTTCAGATTTGCTCGGGGCCGTGCTACCGCGCGTATTCGCTGGCGCGGGTCTCGCGGACGACGGTGACCTTGATCTGGCCGGGGTACTCCATCGACTCCTCGATCTTGCGGCTGACGTCTCGTGCGAGCCTCATCGATTCGAGATCGTCGATCTCGTCGGGCTTCACGATGATGCGAATCTCGCGGCCGGCCTGGATGGCGAACGCCTTCTCCACACCCTTGAAGCTGTTGGCGATCGACTCCAGCGCCTCCAGCCGCTTGATGTACAGCTCCAGCGTCTCGCGGCGGGCGCCGGGGCGGCTGCCGCTGATGGCGTCGGCGATCTGGACGACGACGGCCTCGGTGGTCTCGACCTCGATCTCTTCGTGGTGCGCTTCGATGCAGTGGACGACGGCCTGGGCGACGTTGTAGCGACGCGCCAGTTCGCCGCCAAGCATGGCGTGCGTGCCTTCGATCTCGTGGTCGATGGCCTTGCCCAAGTCGTGGAGCAGTGCGCCGCGGCGGCAGGTGTTGACGTCGGCGCCGATCTCCTCGCCGATCATGGCGGCGATGAACGAGGACTCGACGGCGTGCTTGAGCTGATTCTGTCCGTACGAGGTGCGGTACTTGAGGCGGCCCAGCGTCTTGAGGATCTCCGGATGGAGGCCGGGACAACCGGCTTCGATGGCAGCCTGCTCGCCTGCGGTCTTGATACTGGCATCGACTTCATGGCGGGACTTTTCGACCACTTCTTCGATGCGGGTGGGGTGGATCCGGCCGTCGAGCACCAGCTTCGTGAGGGCGACCCGGGCGATCTCGCGCCGGACAGGGTCGAACGCGGAGAGCGTAACGGCGTCCGGCGTGTCGTCGATGATGAGGTCGACGCCGGTGGCCGTCTCCAGGGCGCGGATATTGCGCCCCTCGCGGCCGATGATGCGGCCCTTCATGTCGTCGCTGGGGATGGGGACGACGGACACAGTGGTCTCGGTGACCACGTCGGCCATGAAGCGCTGCATCGTGGTGGCGAGGATGGCGCGCGATCGCCGTTCCGCCTCCTCCTTGGCCTCGGCCTCAAGGGTGCGGACGATGCGGTTGGCCTCGTCACGGATCTCCTGCTCCAGCTCTTTGAGGAGCAGGTCGCGCGCCTCCAGGCTGGTCATGCCGGAGACGCGCTCGACTTCGGCGATCTTGGCTTTGCGGAGCTCTTCGATCTCCGCACGGACTGCTTCCTGCTCTCGTTCCCGCTCGACAAGGGCTGTGTCGCGGCGATCGAGCGCGTCTAGCTTGCGATCGAGGTTCTCTTCCCTGTTAGCAACACGCTGCTCAAGCCTGAGGACTTCGTCCCGGCGTGTCTTGACCTCCTGTTCGGCCTGAGCTCGGACCTGAATCGCCTCCTCTTTTGCACCGAGGAGGATCTCCTTTTCCTTTGCCTGTGCGTCTCCCAGGATTCGGGCCGCCGCCTCGGCGGCTTCCGCTTCCTGGTCCCTGGTAGCGCTACGCCTTGCGGTGTAGCCGAGAAGTGCCCCGATCGCCAATCCTACGATGACGCCGATGACGGCGCCGAGGATGGCGAACATTGGTAGCTGCTCCTTCCGGTTCTTGCGTCTCCCTCTCTGGCTGGCTCGACAGTATGTGAGGATCGAGCCTCGCGGCCATCATACGCAGGGCCTGATCCGGGGGTCAAGGAATGTGAAGGAGGGCGTCGCCGCTGGGCCGGGCCGCCGCAGACACGCCATCCTTACCCGGGCGCAGGTTCGCGCTTAGCCTCAAACGAGCGCTACGGAGCCCAGACGATCTCGCCGTGGAAGGAGCCGGGGCCGATCTGGTCGACGGCGCCGCTGGCGAGGTTCACGTCGTAGATGGCGTTGGCGCCGATGACGTAGATGTGCGTGCCGTCACCGTTCCAGGTGAGCATCGGCAGGTCCTCCTTGATGTCCGCGACGCGTCGCGGCGTGCCGCCGGTGGCGGGCATCGTCCAGATGTCCTCTGGGAGGCCATCGAGCGACGGTGCCGGCATGGGCGCCGAGGCGCGCCAGAGCACGTACTCGAAGTTCGCCCGCGCGCCCGTCTGGTCGGCGGAGGAGAATGCGATGGTGGAGCCGTCGGGCGAGTAGCGGGGCGAGTTGAACGGCGCGAGCTCCTGCGTCGTATCCACGAGCGTGGTGGGGGTTCCGCCGGTGAGATCGATGCCGACGAGCGTTTCGCCGGTCTGCTCACCGAGCTTTGCGTAGGCGATGTGCTTGTGGTCCGGCGTCAGGCCGAACGCCAGCACGTCGTCGAGTACATGCGTGCGCTCGCCCGTCGTGAGGTCGATGCGCTCCAGGGCGTAGGTGACGCTGGTGATGCCGTTGACGGTGGAGAGTTCCGAGACGACGGCGAGGATGTGCGTGGCGTCTTCCCATTGGGGCACGCGGACAAGCTGGTTCGGCTGAGCGTGGAGGAAGACGGCGTGCGGGTTGCTGCCGTCGCGGTTGGCGACCCACAGGTCGGACCCGGCGTCGTAGGTGTTCCCGGTGGTCGTTGGCGGGGGCTGGGCGATATAGGCGATCTGCGTGTCGTCCGGCGAGACGGCGGGGTCGAGGATGAACGTGTCGGGGTTGTCCGGCCGCAGGAGCGGCTTCGTCGCTGCCGACGCGATGTCGAACTCGTCGAGGCCCTCCTGGGTGGTGTAGATGAGGTGGCCGGCGCCGGACTGCGATGGGGCGGACGTGGCGGCGGCCGTATCGCCGGGGGCGGGGGTGGCGCCGCCGCCGGACGAGCCACCGCCGCCGCACGAGACGGCGAAAGCGGCGGCGATGATCGAGAGGGCGACGAGTGCGGGGCGGAGAGTCACCCCGGCAGCCTACCCCACAGGCACCTCGAAATCATCGCTTTTCGTGTCACCGTCGGCGGCGCGGCACTCGCGCCAGCAGCGATCGACCGTGGTCTTGCAGATCTCCCATCCGAAGCCGCGGCGCTGGAGCAGCGAGCCGAGGCGGTTGCGGAACGCCTGGTAGTCGAGGGCGGCGAGGGAGCGCAGCTTTCGTTCGGCGACGCGGTAGGCGGCATCGGCGTCCGAGACTTCGGCGACGGCGTCGGTTGCGATGGCGGCGGCCACGCCGTGGGCGCGCAGCTCCTGCACGAGGAGGCGGCGGCCGCGGGGGCTGATGCGGTCGCGGGCTTCGGTGAAGGAGCGGGCGTAGGCGGCGTCGTCCAGCAGCTTCGCGTCGTGGAGCTTGCGGAGCGTGTCGTCGATGAGCGCGGGGTCGAACCGGCGGCGGGCGAGGCGCTGGCGGACGTCGCGCTCGCTGCAGGGGCGGCGGGCGAGCATGGCGACGGCGGCGTCGAGCGCGAGGCGGCGCTGCTCGTCGGCGACGATGGCGGCGATCTCCTCCGGCGTGATGGGGCGGCCGGGGCGGAGGCGGTGGGTCGGAGAGGGTGGAGCGGGCGATGTCGAACGTGCGGACGCCGTCGACGTAGACGTCGAGGCGGGCGCGACGGGTGGGGCTGCGCTCTATGGCGGTGATGAGCGGGGTGGGATCGGCGGATGCATGATTACGCGAGGTGGCGATCCCACTTATCGGTGTGGTCAGGGTGAAGCTGGTGGTCGATGTTCTGTCAAGCTGGGGATGAGCGGGGTGACGCGCGGGCGAGGACGCCCGCGATCCGCGCGCGGGCTCGCTTTGTGTTTCGCGATTCGCAGGCGGGGGCGCCTGCGCTCCATCGATCCGGGCGCGGGTTGGTGTTCGAGCATCGGCGTTTCGCGGGTGAGAGCCCCGCGCTCCATCCCTAGAGCTCTTCGTCGTCCTCGGGGCCGGGTTCGGCGACGGCGAGGGCGGGGGTGTGGCCGTTCTTGCTGAGCTCGGCGCGGGCGACGGGCGTGGTCGCGGTGACGATGAGGTCTTCGATCTCGCGCGCGACGTCCGGGTTCTGGCGCAGGTACTCCTTGGCGGCCTCGCGGCCCTGGCCGAGGCGGAGCTCGCCGTAGGAGAAGAAGGCGCCCATCTTCTTGAGGACGTTGTTGTCGACGCCGAGGTCGACGATGTCGCCCTCACGGGAGATGCCGCGGTGCTTGCCGCTGAAGAGGATGTCGAATTCGGCGGTGCGGAAGGGCGCGGCGACCTTGTTCTTGACGATCTTGGCGCGGACGCGGTTGCCGATGATGTCGGTGCCCTGCTTGAGGGACTCGGCGCGGCGCAGCTCGATGCGGACGGAGGAGTAGAACTTGAGGGCGCGGCCGCCGGGGGTGACCTCCGGGTTGCCGAAGACGACGCCGATCTTCTCGCGCAGCTGGTTGATGAAGATGACGCTGGCGCGCGACTTGGAGATGACGGAGGTGAGCTTGCGGAGCGCCTGCGACATGAGGCGCGCCTGGAGGCCGGGGAGGGAATCGCCCATTTCGCCTTCGATCTCCGCGCGGGGGACGAGGGCGGCGACGCTATCGACGACGATGACGTCGACGGCGTTGCTGCGGACGAGGGCGTCGCAGATCTCGAGCGCCTGCTCGCCGGTGTCGGGCTGGGAGATGAGGAGGTCGCTGACGTTGATGCCGCAGGATTCGGCGTGGTCCTTGTCGAGGGCGTGCTCGACATCGATGTAGGCGGCGATGCCGCCGGCCTTCTGGGCCTGGGCGACGACGTGGTAGGCGAGGGTGGACTTGCCGGCGCCCTCCGGGCCGTAGATCTCGGCGATGCGGCCGCGGGGGAGTCCGCCGACGCCGAGGGCGAGATCGAGGGCGAGGGAGCCGGTGGAGATGACGTCGACCTTGAAGTCCTGGGCGTCGCCGAGCTTCATGATGGCGCCGCGGCCGTAGCGCTTCTCGATATCGGCGAGGGCGTCCTGGAGGGCCTGGTCCTTCTTGGCCTCGCTCATCTCCGACGCGCGGGGATTGGGGACCGAGTCGCTGTGCTCCTTGTTGCGTCCTGCCATGTCCAGCCTCCTGCCTCTAGAACACCCGTGCTAGTACGGGGGCTATGTTACGGGCGGTTGGGGTTGGTGTCAAGTACATTTGTTC
>CAWJLO010000018.1:0-16533 GCA_963843685.1 uncultured Chloroflexia bacterium | reverse complement strand
GTGGGGTGACATAAGGTGGGCGGCGGGGTTCCGTCGGTCCCGCGATGGTGATGCGTCAGGCAACTGGTTCGCGCACAGGCGTAGACTCGGCGTATGACGCGTGATTCTTCCTCGCTTCGTAGACAGCTTCTTCCGGGATTGATCCTGGTCGTGTTGCTGGCCGGGCTGGCGGCGGGCTGGGTCGTGGTTCGCGAGGGCGGTGCCGACGGCGGGTCCGGCGGAACGCCGGGGCTGGTCGTCGGGCCAGGCGTCACGATCGGCGACGGGGTGACGCTGCCGATCGCCGTTGACGGCGACCGGCTGGGCCTGTCGTTGCTGGACGGGGCTGCGCCGACGCCGATCACGGGGTTTGGCCGGTACTCCGACGTGCAGTACGACGCGTCGGGGCGGCTGCTGTACGTGGACACCGCGGGCGAGCACCCGGGGATGTACCGCGTGGAGACGGCGCAGCCGCGGAAGGTGATCGAACTGGGCCTCCTCGCGAACTACTACAACAATGCGCGCTGGTCGCCCGATGGGTCGCGAGGTGCGTGGGTGGACGATGGCGGCACGCTGCGAATCGCCGCGCCCGACGAGGCGCCGATCGCAGGGCCGAGCGAACGTTGCGGGATTCCTGTGGTCGCCGGACGGCGCGCGATTGATGGCGTGGAGCGCGGATCGAAGCGCCGTCTCGATCGTGGACGCGCGGGACGGCGCGAGCAGGCCGACGGCGGCGTCGGTGCCGGCGAGCTGGTCGAGCGCGGGCGACATCGCATCGCTGGACAGGACGTCCGCCGGGGAGTTCACAGCCGTGCTCGTTCTGGAGCATGAGGACGGGACGCGTGAGCGCTCGAGTGGCATCGTGCGGATCCCGCCTGAGGGCGCGATTCCGGTGCCGGCGTTTTCGCCCGACGGCGTGTGGCTTGCGTGGGACGGAGCGACGTCCGCTGGCGCACCGAGTGAGTTGATGATCGCGCAGCTGGGGAGTGGCGCCCGCGCGGCGCCGACGTGCGCCCGCTGCAGCGCAGGGTCTCACGGCTCCGGCGCCATCTGGTCACCGGACGGCGGTTCAGTCATGTGGTCGCAGGATGGTCATGTCGTCGTGGCACACACGGGCGAGTGGGCTGGGTCGATCGTGGCTGACGGATTCCCCGTGTCGTGGTCGCCGGACGGTTCAGTCGTAGCTTATGTGCGACTGGACAGAGACCGGCTCTCGTCGACGATCTATGTGCGACCGGTGGCGGGCGGACCGGAGACGCCGGTTGTACAGGTGACGGACAACCGGGGGCTCGCGGACGAGATGGCGTGGTCGCCCGATGGGAAGCACCTCGTCGTGCCGTTGCAGGCCGCCGAATCGAAGAAGGTGTACGGGTTCGATCCGGCGACCGGAGCGCTACACGCATTTGGTGTTTTGCTCCCCGAGTTCGTGCCGCTGACGCTGTCGCCCGATGGGATGGCGATCTTCGAACCCGGGTTTAATTCCGTGTGGCCGCTCGACGGCTCGGCGAGCCGCACATTCGGTGGCGGGGTCCTCACGGACTGGTCGTCCGACGGCCAGCGAGTGCTCGTTACCGGGCGAGGGCTCGACGAGGTCGATCTGGCGAGCGGTGCAGAGACGCACCTCCTAGATGGCAACGTGCAGGACGCGGCGTGGTCGCCGAACGAGCGAGAGATCGCATTTGTGCGCGATCAGCGACTAGAGGTGTTGGACGTCGCGAACGGCGACGTGCGCCAAATCGCGCCACTGACGATCAAGGTGCCGTTTGCCGGGGTGATCGGGGACGGATACGTCGCATGGTCGCCCGACGGTGCGCACATTCTGATCGCGGAAGGGTTCGGGCAGGTGGCGGAAGACCTCTACGAGGTAGACGCCGATGGAGAACACCTGCAGAAGGTGATCGATGCGGCGGTCGTTGCGCGTTACATGCGCTTCTCGCCGGACGGAAGGTATCTGGCGTTTACGGATCTGCGCGGTCCAGACATCGACGTCGTCGACGTAACCACGAGGAAGGTCGCGAGTATCGCGGGCATCGACGGCGGCCAGGTGACATGGGCGGGCGACGGACTGCTCGCCGACACGCCTCTGGGGATCTCACTGGTGCAGCTCGATGGCTCGGCCCGGCTGCTGGTGGAGGGCACGGGCGGGTGCGTCGTGCGGCTCATCGGTTGGACGGGCAGCGAAGTGGTCTTCTCGAACTACTGCACGCACATGGGGCTGTAACGTCGATCAGCGGGCACCGGGAGCGTCGTCGAGGCCGAGGATGGCGCGGGCGCGGACGAAGTCCTTGTAGCGGACCTGCAGCTCGTAGTTGGGCGGGGCGTACATGACGATGCTCGTCCGTTTCAGGGCGGAGGGGATGCCCTCGCTCTCCAGTGTGCTCTGCCAGAGACCGGTAACGCCGTCGGGGCCCTCGGCGATCGTCACGAGGCGTTCGGGGTCGGGCGGCGGGTCGTCGTCCGGGCCGATGAGGCGCTTCGCGAGCCAGCGGAGGGGGTTCATGCGGTCAGCGTACCTCGCGCCACCGCGCAAGTCGCTATCGTGACTCCTCGTAGATCTTGAGCATGAGGTCGGCGGCGCGGGAGAGGGCGCGGCGGTCGGCGGCGGGGAGGGCGGCGAGGTGGCGGGCGAGGAAGGCGGCGCGGCGGTCGCGGCCCTGCTCGATCATGCGGCGGCCCTTTGGCGTGGCGATGATGCTGGAGACGCGCCTGTCGGCGGCGGGGCTGGTGCGCGTGACGAGCTTCTGCTGCTCGAGGGCGGCGACGATGCGGGTCATGGTGGGCGGGGAGACCTGCTCCATGTGGGCGAGCTCGCCGAGGGTGCGCGGGGTGCCGAAGGCGACGCAGGAGAGCGCGGAGAGCTGGGGGGCGGAGACGCCGGTGGCGTCGTCCTCGCGTCGGATGCGGCGCATGAGGTGGAGGGCGGCGGAGTGGAGGCGGATGGCGAGGTCGTCGATGTCTGGAGATGTGGTGTCGGGCACTTGACGGGGCTCCTTCGCGCGAGTAAGTTAGCTGCTGCAACTAATTATACAGGAAGCGGGACACGGGAAGCGAGAAGCGGGAGGAGATGGTCGATGGCGGGGCTGGATGAGTTGTTCGAGGCGGTGGTGGAGGACGATCTGGCGGCGGGCGAGGGGGATCGTGGGGGCGGAGCCGGGGCTGGCGCGGGCGAAGGGGGAGGACGGGATCACGGCGGCGCAACTGGCGCGGTACCTGGGGCGGGGGGCGGTGCTGGAGGCGCTGATCGAGGCGGGGCCGGCGCTGGACGTGTTCGAGGCGGCGCAGCTGGGGCGGACGGGCGCGGGTGGGGGAGCTGCTGGACGCGGATCCCGGGCTGGCGCGCGCGTACTCGCCGGACGGGTTCACGGCGCTGCACTTCGCGGCGTACTACGGCAGCCCGGAGACGGTGGCGCTGCTGGTCGAGCGGGGGGCGGACGTCGAGGCGGTGACGAAGAACTTCCTCAGCAACATGCCGCTGCACGCGGCGGCGGCGGGGCGGGGGCCGGCGCTCGAAACGTGCGAGGTGCTGGTGCGGGCAGGGGCGGACGTGAACGCGAAACAGCACGGCGGGTTCTCGGTGCTGCACACGCCGGCGCATCACGGCGGGCTGGCGATGGCCGAGCTGTTCCTGGCGCACGGGGCGGATGCGTCGGCGAAGAACGACGAGGGGAAGACGCCGGTGGACGTCGCGCGGGAGCAGGGGCACAGCGAGCTGGCGGCGCGGCTACGGGTGGCGGCGCGTCGGTCGGGCTAACGCCGGGCGCCGAGGAACGAGTTGGCCTCGACGAGTTTCGCCAGCAGGATGCCGAGGAAGTAGAGGACGACGATCGGAATCATCACGACGATCATCGTGATGGGGTCGATCGAGGGTGTGACGACGGCGGCGAGGACGGCGGCGGCGACGATGGCGTAGCGGGTCCAGCCCAAGAGCTTCTTCGACGTGACGATGCCGATCTTGGCGAGGCCCATGATGACGAAGGGCATCTCAAAGACGAGGCCGGTGATCAACAGCAGGCGCGTGACGGTGTCGATGTAGGTCTGCACGCCGATGGTCGGCTCGACGTCGCTGGTGTTGGGCTTGAGCAGGAAGCGGAGGGCTGGCGGCAGCTCGAGGTAGTAGCCGAAGGCCATGCCGAGCAGGAACATGAAGCTGGCGCCGATGACGATGGGGTAGAGCCAGCGGCGCTCCTGCTTCGTGAGGCCGGGCGCGACGAAGGCGAGGATCTCGTACATGATGACGGGCATGGCGATGGCGACGCCGAGGAGGAGCGAGACGCGGAAGTAGGTGCTCCAGTAGTCGAGGAGCTGGAACTGGTGGAGCTTGAAGCCGGGGACCTGATCCTGGCCGGGCTTGACGAGGAAGTGGATGGTGTACTTCGTCAGCGGCCAGATGGAGACGAGCACGCCGACGATGAGGGCGGCGGCGCTGATCATGACGCGCGTGCGCAGCTCCTGGAGGTGCTCGATGATGGTGAGGACCTTCTCGTCGGAGCGGTCGTTGGCTGCGCCGGCGGTGGCCGTCATCGGGGATCCTGCGCGGGCTCGGGCGACGGGGCGGCGCCGTTCGAGGGCGGATCAGCCGGACCGGAACGGGCGCGACCGGGTCGGCGGGTGACGGCGGGTCGGCGATGTCGCGCCATTCGGGTGCGGGCTGAGGCGCGGTGTTTGGCGCAGGGCCGCCGGGGGATGTCGAGGCGGCGGGGGTGGACGGGGGCAGCGTCAGGGCGGCGGAGGCGTCGGATTGGGCGCCGCGGACGGCGTCTGTGATCGACTTGCTGGCGTCCGTCAGGCCCTGGCCGATCTCTTTCCACTCGCTGCGCTCGCCGGCGGTCTCCTTCTCGAAGTCCTGGATGACGTCGTTGAACTCGGCGGCGATGGCACCGGTGTACTTGCGGATCTCGCGGATGGTGCGGGCGATGTCGGCGGCGAGCTTGGGCAGCCGCTCGGGGCCCACGAAGATGAGGGCAACGACGAGAATGACGAGCAGTTCCGCGGGGCCGACGCCGAAGAAGTTCATACCAGCATGAATTGTACGCCGGGGCGGATTGGAACCCAATCAGCGAGGTGCGCGCTACGCAGGCATGAAGACGCCGCCTTCGAGGTGAAGGCGGCGTCCGATGAGTCCGGATTCGGGTGTGGCTACTCGTCGTCGACGCCGAGGTCCTTGAGGTAGTCGACGGCGTCCTGGACGGTGGCGATCTTCTCGGCGTCCTCGTCGGAGATCTCCAGCGTCTTGCCGTCCTTGGAGAACTCCTCCTCCATGGACATGATCAGCTCGACGAGGTCGAGGGAGTCGGCGTTGAGGTCCTCCACGAAGGAGGCGCTGGGGACGACCTGATCCTCTTCGACGCCGAGCTGGTCGACGATGATCTTGCGCACCCGTTCGAAGACAGTAGCCACTGGAACGTACTCCTCTGTGCGGCCGCGCCGCCGGGTTGATCGCGTTTACCGTGCGAGTGACAGGCTGACCGAGCCCAGAACCCCGTTAACGAACTTCGCCGAGTTGTCGCTGCCGAAACTCTTGGCGAGTTCTACGGCTTCGTTTATGGCCGCCCGGATGGGCGCCCCATTATTCATCAGGATCTCCCGGATGGCAAGACGAAGGACGTTACGGTCGACGGCGCTGAGCTGGTCGACGGGCCACTGCGGCGCGGCGCGGCGGATGATGTCGTCGATCTCTTCGCGCTGCTCCAACACGCCTTCGACGAGCTCCAGGGCGAAGCTGCTCTGTGCCTCGGACAGGTTGGCCTCGGCGCAGAGGCGTAC
Organism: uncultured Chloroflexia bacterium; assembly: GCA_963843685.1. GTDB lineage: Bacteria > Chloroflexota > Dehalococcoidia > DSTF01 > JACRBR01 > DASQHL01. Next base: position 10,791 of record CAWJLO010000018.1, on the reverse strand, counting down.
GACGGACGTGAGCGTGTCGTGACCGGAGACGTCGCCCTCGTACAGCGCCTGGAGGGCGGCGACGCGGGCTTTGCGGCGGGGGTTGGCGGCCATCAGTACATCACCAGTCCGCCGTCGACGGTCAGCACGTGGCCGGTGACGTACGCCGCCTCGTCGGAGGCGAGGAAGACGGCGGCGGGCGCGACGTCCTCGGGCTTGCCGGTGCGGCCGAGCGCGACCATGTGCATGATTTCGTCACGTTGCTGTTGCGTAAGGCCGGACGTCATCTCGGTGTCGATGAATCCCGGCGCGATGACGTTGGCGGTGATGTTGCGGGAGGCGATCTCCTTGGCGATCGATTTCGTGAAGCCGATGATGCCGGCCTTGGCGGCGGCGTAGTTGGCCTGGCCGGCGTTGCCGACCATGCCGGCGACGCTGCTGACGGAGATGATGCGGCCGTAGCGCTGGCGCACCATCGGACGGACGGCGGCTTTCGTCACGTGGAAGGTGCCCTTGAGGTTCGTATCGATCACCCTGTCCCACTCTTCCTCCGACATGCGGAGGATGAGATCGTCGGCGGTGACGCCGGCGTTGTTGACAAGGATATCAAGCCGACCGAAGGCGCCGATCGTGCCTTCGACGAGCGCGGCCGCGGCGGCCGGATCGGAGACGTCGCCGGGGAGCGCGACGGCGCCCTCGCCGATGAGCTTGACGGCCTCGTCCGCGGCGGCGGCGTTCGAGGCGTAGTTGACGGCGACGCGGGCGCCGTGAGCGGCGAGCGCCATCGCGATGGCGCGGCCGATGCCGCGGGAGCCGCCGGTGACGAGCGCGCACTTGCCGGTGAGGTCAAAGAGGCGATTCATGAGGTGAGCGACGCCACGCCGTTGACGTTGCGTGTTTCGACGCCGGATGCGATGCGCTTGATGAGGCCGCTGAGCACGCGGCCGGGTCCGATTTCGACGAACGTCTTCGCGCCCTGCGAGGCCATGTACTCGACGCACTGCACCCAGCGGACGGGGTGCGTCAGCTGGAAGAGCAGCTCGTTGCGGATGGCCGCCGGATCGCTCATCGGACGACCGCTGTCGTTCGCGACAACGGGTATCGACGGAGCGGCGATCTCCGTGCCGTCCATCGCCTTCGTCATGCCGATGACGGCGGACTGCATGAGCGAGGTGTGAAACGCGCCGCCGACGTCGAGCGGGATCGCGCGCCGCGCGCCGCGCTCGGAAGCGAGGGCGCAGGCCTTCGTAACGGCGTCCTTCGTGCCGCCGATGACGAGCTGCGCGGGAGAGTTGATGTTGCACAGTTCGGCGCCGGTCTCCGCGCAGATGGCCTCCATCGCGCTCTCGTCGAGGCCGAGCACGGCCGCCATGCCGCCCGGGTTGGCGTCGGCGGCCTCCTGCGTGAGACGGCCGCGCACTTCGACGAGGCGCAGGCCGTCATCGAAGTTCAGCGCGCCGGCGGCGGTCAGCGCCGTGTATTCGCCCAGGCTGTGGCCGGCGACGAACGCCGGACTCTCGGTCAGTGCGCCTGCCTCGCGGGCGGCGGCGAGGCAGGCGAGGCTCGTCACGTAGATCGCGGGCTGCGAGTTGAACGTCTTGCCCAGCTCGGCGTCGGACCCCTCGAAGCAGAGCGCGCTGATGGGGCGGCCGAGCACCGAATCGGCGCGGTCGAAGAGGTCACGGGCCACGGGCCAGGCGTCGTAGAGGTCGCGGCCCATGCCGGACTCCTGCGAGCCCTGGCCCGGAAACACCCATGCTACAGACGCGTCAGCCACGAGCACGCCCGGCATGGAACATTGCGGGAGTCGGGATGGGGGTCACTACTCGGAGGCCTTCGGGCCCTTCACTTCGACGGCGGCGACGCCCTTGTAGAAGCCGCAGCTCGGGCAGGCGGTGTGGGGGAGGCGCGCACTGTGACATTGCGGGCAGCGGGCGAGGCTGGCCGGCTTGAGAGCCAGGTGGCTGCGGCGCTTGCCCTGGCGGGCCTTCGGATACTTGCGCTTTGGCAGTGGTGGCAACGGCGTTGGGCTCCTCTCAGATTTCGCGCGCCAGTCTAACAGACGGCCCGGCGAAACACGAACGGCGGCGCTCAGCCCAGCTTGAGCTCCCCGAGCCGGGACCAGCGCGCGTCGACCTGCTGGCGGGTGCAGGCGTGCGCGTCGTCACGCAGCTCTTCGCCGCACTCGGGACACAAGCCGGCGCAGTTTTCGTCGCAGAGCGGCGCCATGGGGAGTGCCATCGACCAGTACTGCCGCACCGGCTCCGAGAGATCGATCATGTGGCGCTCGTCGATCCGGTACACGTCCTCGATGCCGTCTTCGAGGTCTACGCGCGCGCCGGTGTGCACGTCGATCGACGGGTAGTACATCTCGTCGAAATCGACGCGCACGTCGAAGATCGACGGCTTGAGGCAGCGGCTGCAGATGTCCGAGGAAGTGCCGGACATGCGCGCGCGGACGAGGATGCCTTTCGGCGTGCGGTCGAAGCGCACGTGTCCCGTGAAATGATGCGGCTCGCCATCGATCCGCACGTCGTCATCGATATCGTACTCGCGGATCGCGCCGGTCGTTTCCTGGAGGAGGGAGGAGGCGTTGAACTGCATGGGAGACCCACCTCGGGGGCAGATCCAGCGTAACGAGCGGGCCGCGGGGGCGTCAATCGGATTGGCGCTTGTACGAGACGGCGGCCATGAGCCTATAATCGCTCGACGTCCTGACCGAGGCGAAGAGACAAACCACCTCCCCGCGCGCGGAGGTGCGGCGCCCGCCGCACCGCGACGGACGCCGCTGTGGAAGGGCCAATGACGGTGGCGATCGTTTCCATGACGCAGTTCTCCGATCTGTGGAAGCTCCAGGAGATCGACTCCGCGCTCGACGCGCGCCGTGGGTCGCTGGATGATGCCGAGTCGCGGCTGGGTGAGACGGAAGAGTTGATCGCGGTACGCGCGCGCGCGGAAGAGCTGCGCGAAGAGTTGCGAGGTGCGCAGACCGCACAGAAAGACGTCGAGATCGAGGCCGACGATCTGAAGGCGAAGATCGCGCCGCAGGAGGCGAAGCTCTACAGCGGCGCGATCAAGAATCCCAAAGAGTTGAAGGATCTCCAGGCCGACATCGACCAGCTCAAGCGGCACCTGTCGACGGTGGAAGACCGCGACCTGGAGGCCCTCTCCGCGGTCGAGGCGGCGGAGGCGGAATCGCGCGCGGCGGAGGCCGAGCTGGCCGTGATGGAGGCGGCGTGGCGTGAAGAACAGGCCGAGCTGACGGCGCGCGGCGGGCAGCTCCGCGAAGAGATCGCGGCATACGAGCTTGAGCGGGACGAGATGGCGGCCGGCGTCGACAAGGCGCTCCTGCTGACGTACGACCGGCTGCGGAAGGCGCACCAGGGCCGCGGCGTGGCAAAGCTCGACCGCAACCTCTGCCTGGGCTGCCGCATCTCGCTTCCGACGGCGATCGTCAACCGCGCGCGGGGAGGCAATACGCTCGTGCAGTGCCCCAACTGCGAGCGCATCCTCGTCGCATGACGACATAATGATATGAGGGCTATCGGTTACTTCCGTGAGTCCACCGCGCGCGAGGAGACGCTCGCGCAGCAGAACAAGGCGTTCCTGGAGTTCTGCGAGCGCGAGGGCTACGAGGTCGCCGGCACCTTCGTGGATAGCCCCAGCAGCAACGGCCACGCGCCTGGATTCCGCCAACTTCTCTCGTACCTGCGCGAGCGCGACAAGGGGTTCGTGGTGGTCGTGGTGCCGCGCATCGAATCGCTGGGCAACGACGTGCGGGATGCGGCGCTCCGCTACTTCCAGCTCGAAGGCCTGGGCGCGCAGGTGGCGGCGATGCAGGGGGCGGCCGACGCGACGTCGGAGCTGATGACGGCGTGGAACGCGCAGGAGGCGGGGAGCAACCTCAGCGACCGCGTGCGCGCGGCGATGCGCCGCAAGGCGGTCAAGGGAGAGGTGCTGGGCAGGCCGCCGTACGGATATAAGGTGGGGAACCGGCGACGCCTGGAGTTGATCCCGGAGGAGGCGGTCGTCGTCCGCTACATCTTCCGCCTCTACCTCAACGAGAACATGGGCATCCGGCTGATCGCGCGCCGGCTGAACGAAGAGGGGCTGAAGACGCGGCGCGGCGGCAACTGGAGCATGGTCAGCATCCGCGACATCCTGCGCAACCGGGTGTACCTCGGCACGTACTCGCGTTTCGGCGTAAAGGTGCCGGGGAGTCACACGCCGCTCGTTTCGTCTGAAGACTTCCGGCTGGTGCAGGACCGGCTGAGCGCCCGGCGCACGAGCCAGTCGCCGCGGGTGTCGTCGCAGTTTCTCCTCTCGGGCCTCGCGCACTGCGGACAGTGCGGCAACAAACTGATCGGCGTGAGCCGGAAGCAGGCGTGGAAGCGCCGGAGCGGCGAGCAGGTCTCCAACTCTTACCGGTACTACCAGTGCGAGTCTCGGACGAACCAGAGCGTGTGCGGCTACCACACGCGGCGCGCTGACGACCTGGAGGCGCAGGTGCGGGAGGTCCTGTCGGACACGTTCGCCGCGGGCACCACGTTCCCGCAGGCGGGCGACGAAGGGGCCGTGCTGGCGGAGCAGGAGCTGGAGCGCGAGCGGCTGCGATCGCGTCTGCGTTCCATCGACCGGCGGCTGGAAGGCTACGTGGACTCCGCGGCCAAGGGCCGGTTGAGCACGGAGAAGATGCGCAAGCTCAGCGTCACCGCGGCGGGCGACCGGCTGGCGGTGGAGGACTCGCTGGAGGCTGTGGACCGTCGCATCAGCGAGCACGTGGACGCGACGGAGCGTAAGCGGGTGCGAGAGCGGGACGTCGCGCGGCTGCTCGACGACTGGCAGGATCTGCCGTTCAGTGAGCGCTACAGCGGGCTGCGCGACGCGATCAGCCGCATCACCGTGAGCGACGACGTTATCAAGATCTCCCTCCGGGCCTGACTTGGCGGCCAAGAGCGTCACCGTGGACGCCGGTGCTGACGCGGCGCTCGCGGCGCTGGACCGCTACGCCGTGCAGCAAGGCGCCACGATTGAGCGGGCGCCGCTGCAGAACGGCACGCGCGTGCGGCTGCGGATGGCGTCCGGCGTTGCGGGTGTCAACGTCTATCCGTCGAAGGGCGGCGGCTGCAAGCTGGTGTTCGATCAGCCGGAGAGCGACGTCGCCGACGAGATCGCCGCGCTGCTTTCGAGCCGGCCGTCCGCAGTGAAGGCGGGGAAGAGCGCCGGCAGCGCGGTCGGGCCGGTGCTGGCGGACGCCGCGTGCTGGATCGGCAGCGACGAGAGCGGCAAGGGCGATTACTTCGGCCCGCTCGTGGTCGCGGCGGTCGCGCTGACCTCCGACAACTGGCGCGTGCTGGACGAGTTGGGGGTCCAGGACAGCAAGAATCTCACCGACGCGCGCGCCACGTCGCTTGCCGCCGAGATCAAGGCGGCGTTTCCTCACGAGGTGATCGCGATCATGCCGCCGCGCTACAACGAGCTGTGGTCGAAGATGGGCAACGTGAATCGCGTGCTGGCGTGGGCGCACGCGCGGGCGATCGAGAACGTGGCGGCGCTCGAGCCGCGCGCGGTGGCGGCGGTGGCGGACCAGTTCGGCGATGAATCGTTGATCCGCGACGCGCTGTTCAAGAAGGGACGGGAGCTGCGGCTGGTGCAGATGCCACGGGCCGAGCGCGACCCGGCCGTGGCGGCGGCGTCGATCCTGGCGCGGGCGGAGTTCTTGCGGCGGCTGGACCAGATCGGCAGGCGCGTGGGCGTGCGGCTGCCGAAGGGCGCGTCGGCGGCGGTGGAGGCGGCGGCGCGGGCGCTCGTGTCGTCCGGGGGGGCGGGGGTGCTGGACGAGGTGGCGAAGGTGCACTTCAAGACGACGCAGCGGGTGGTGTAGGCGCGTATACTGCGGCTGCCAGCGGGCCGGGTGGCCGCTCCTCGTTTCGGCGGGGGGAGGAAAGTCCGAACTCCACAGGGCAGGGTGCCGGCTAACGGCCGGGCGTCGCGAGGCGACGGAAAGTGCCACAGAGACATACCGCTGGATCGGCCGGCGGCGGGCCGCGGTCCCGCGGAAACGCAGGGGGACGATCGCGGCGCGGGGCCGGCCGATCCAGTAAGGGTGAAATGGTGCGGTAAGAGCGCACCGGCGTCGTGGAGACACGACGGCCGGGCAAACCCCACCCGGAGCAAGGCTACATAGGGGACCGTTCCGCTTCGGCGGATAAGGGCGGCCCGTCCGAGAGTCCCGGGTCAGCCGCTCGAGCCGGTGGGCAACCGCCGGCCCAGATAGATGGCCACCGTCCGCCAATGGCGGATTACAGAATTCGGCTTACAGGCCCGCTGGCACTTCTTGCGTTCACAGTCGGCAGTTTGGAGTTAACAGCGGTCGGTCAGTTCCAGGCTCCTTGAGTTGGAACCGCGAGGGGCTCATGCCCGTGCTCGTTTCGGTACGCGTTGACGTGGCGGTAGGCAGTCTCGACGAAGCGATCGCGCGTTTGATCGGGGAATCGCAAGGTCAGCGCAGGCTGGCCGTCAACATCCACGACCGCCCACTCGCCGGCCTGTTTGAAGGTCCACCCCCATAGTCGATCATAGACATGCCGCTCCCGCGGCGTGATCGACTTGACGTTGCTCCAGGCAACGAATCGCTCCTTGAGTAGCGGCAGGGGCACCGGCATGTGGATACCGTCGTCCCGTACGGTGAGGATCCATGCACGCGGATCGGCGAGCCGGTAGTCCAGATAGAGGAATAACGCTCCTCCGGAGGACCAGAACACCGCTGAGTCGAGGAACGACATCCAGGTGTCTCTCGTCGCGAACTCGAATGCAATCGCGATGATCGTGATCGCGATGATACGCTTCCGCCCGAAACCGGCGGCGGGCGTTCGCGGGAACTGCTCCGCGTGCAGGTCTCCGCCCGGCGGCGCGGGGCGCGCCCTATAGGCGAACGCAAGGCCGCCGCAAAGGGCGAGGATGATGATGAGCAGACTCACGCCATGAACCTCCTGGTCAGATCATCGGCACCGTGGAGGCGAGCCGAGACTGCGAAGGGTAGGCCCAGTGGTTGTGCGCTGGTGCGTGATCAGTTCCAGGCGCCGCGCACGGCGGCGTCGACGTAGAAGCTCGCGGAGAAGAGCGAGCGTCTACGGCGGCGGCGCGTGGGCCTCTCGCGGACTCCGGAGGCGGTCGCACGCGTGACGGCGACGGTTGACGGGGCGAGCGCGAGCGCCGGCGCCCGGGTCGCTATGGGCCGCGGCGCGACACTTCGCGCGGGCTCAACAATGGGGTTGACGCGCTGCACGACGGCGACGCGCGGCCGTTCGGGGCGCGGAACGTCGTCGGGCTCATCTTCGTCGTCAAACCGGGGACGGTATGTTGCGGCTTGCTCGTCGCTGCGTTCGATGGCGCGGCGCGCTGGTGACGTCGGGCCGCCGCTCGCGGTCAGCGTCGCTTCAAACGCCGCCGCGGACCTTGCCCGCGGTGAGACGGCGATCCCGGCGTAGCGGGCGATGATCCGCTGGAAGGCGTCGACGATCTCGGGGTCGAAGAGCTTTCCGCTCTCGTCCGTCACGCGACGCAGGGCGTCGTCGAAGGGCACGGCAGCGCGATAGGGACGAAGCGAACGCAGCGAGACGAACGTGTCGGCGACGCCGAGCACGCGGGCGTTGCGGATGATCTCCTCGGCTCGCCGTCCATCCGGGTAACCGGATCCGTCCCAGCGTTCGTGGTGTTGTCCGACGGCGGCGATCGCGGCGTCGGAGATGCCGCTGTTCTCCAGCAGCGCGACGCCCTGCGCCGGGTGCGTATGCTCGTGCTGCTCCCACTCGCCCTCGAGCAGGTGTCGCGGCTCTTCGATGATAGAGCCGCGGAGCGCGAGATTGCCGATGTTCATCAGCGCCGCCGCCATGGCGAGATCGATGAGCGCGGACCGCGGCTTGCCCAGCTCTCTGCCGATGACGATGGCGAGCTCGGCGACCTTGATCGGATGGGTGTACTCGTTGCCGTCAAGGGAGTCGGAGCCCGAGAAGTCGACGGTGTTGCCGACGATAGGGAAGAGCGCGTCGACGAGGTGTGTGAGGCAGGTTTGTAGCTGGGCGAGCTGGTCGTACTTGAAAGGCTGCCGGTCGGCGCCGTGCACCATAATGACCACGTTGAGGGCCTCCATGGCCTTGGCCTCGACGTGGGCGGAGAAGAGCGGGACGTCGCGCTCCGTGGCGGCATGTTCGGGCATCAGCATGCGTTCGACCATCACCCCCCTGATTGATTCAGTATCGGCCGGGAACGGTGGCGCGGGACGGGCAGCGGAGCCTTCGTTACGGAAATGTTGGGCCTCGCCAAGGGGCACCGGGTGCAGATTCGCGGCTGATTGCGCCGGCAGTTGTCAGCACGCACAATGACGCGGATTTGGAGGAGGCAGGAATGAAACCAATCCTGATCATCGCGATGCTCGCCGGCGTGTTGGGGCTGGCGGCGTGCGGTGGCACGAGCTCATCGGACAAGACGGCGACCGCCGCGGCAGGGGTGGCTCCGACGGTGGCCGCGACGGCGCCTGCGACAGAAGCCCCATCGGACGGGAACGCGCCCGGCATCCCGGAGGTGCACGGTGACATCGTGACGACGGCGAGCGGGCTGCGCTACATCAACGAAGATGGTCGGTACGGGCGCGACGCCGCAGCCGACGGACACCGTCACGGTGAACTACACGGGCTGGCTCACGAACGGCACGAAGTTTGACGCCTCCGCGGACCACGGCGGACCGCTATCGTTCCCGCTGAACCGGGTGATAGCGGGATGGACGGAAGGCGTCGGGTCGATGAAGGTTGGCGGCAAGCGGCGGCTTATCGTCCCGGCAAACCTGGGCTACGGAGCGGCGGGCTACCCGCCGACGATCCCCGGCGGTGCGACGCTGATCTTCGACGTCGAGCTGGTGAGCATCGGCCAGTAATGCCGTTTGGATTTGGGCGCAGGGACAAGCGGAAGGAGATTGATATGGCGGACGCGACGACGACGCCCAGCGGACTGAAGTACGTCGATGAGGTCATTGGGAGCGGCGACAGTCCGACGAAGGGCAAGAAGGTGCGGGTGCACTACACCGGGCGGCTGACGGATGGGAAGAAATTCGACAGCTCGGTCGACCGCGGGCAGCCGTTCGAGTTCGTGATCGGCGTCGGACAGGTGATCAAGGGGTGGGACGAGGGCGTGGCGACGATGAAGGTCGGCGGCAAGCGTCAGCTGATCATCCCGTCGGAGCTGGGGTACGGTGCGCGCGGCGCGGGCCGCGACATCCCGCCCAACGCCGAGTTGGTGTTCGACGTGGAGCTGCTGGCCGTCGGGTAGGCCGACGCCGGATCACACATTGTCACATCTTGAGCTGATCGCGATCGTCGTCGATGAGTACGACGCCGCGATCGCGTTCTTCGTCGATCTCCTTGGCTTTGAGTTGGTGGAGGACTCGCCGTCACTGACGAACGACGGCAGGCCGAAGCGCTGGGTCGTCGTGCGGCCGCCGGGCGCGCAGACGGGCATTCTCCTCGCGCAGGCCGACGGCGACGTGCAGCGTGCGGCCGTCGGGAACCAGACGGCGGGCCGCGTGGGCTTCTTTCTGCGCGTCGACGATTTCGACGCGGCGTACGAGCGGATGGTGCGCGGCGGGCGTCGAGTTCACGTCCGCGCCGCGGACGGAGGCGTACGGCCGCGTGGTCGTCTTCAGAGACATCGCGGGTAACAAGTGGGATCTGCTCGGGCCGGCGTGAGGCGCGCTACAGCGTGGACTCCAGGAAGCGCATGACGGTTTCGTTGAAGGCGTGGGGCTGCTCGAAGTAGCTGGAATGGCCGCTGTCCCTGATCACGGCGAGCTGCGAGCCGGGCGTGGCCTTGTGGCAGCCCTCGATGATGTGGGGCGGGGTGATGGCGTCATGGTCGCCGACGAGGAAGAGGATGGGGAAGCCGGCCTGGGCGAGGCGCTCGGCGGAGCTGCCGCGGTAGCCGGGGACGGGCGCGAGGAAGTCGCGGGGGCGCGGCGGGTTGAGCTTCGAGATTGACCGGTAGAGGAAGTCGAGGTCGGCGGCGCGCTCGCGTAACGCCGACGAGACGGCGCGCTTGAGCAGCGGCAGCCGGCCGAGGTCGCTCTCGCGATGCGCTTCCTGCGCCTCGCGCACGTCGTCGTCGATGGCGCCGCCGGTGGTGCCGGCGAGCACCATCGCCTTGCACCTGCCGGGGTTGCGGAGCGAGAAGCCGACGGCAGTGCGGCCGCCCATCGACTGGGCGACGATGCGGACGTCGTCGATGCCTAGATGGTCGAGCAGGCCGAGAAGGTCGTCGTGGAAGCCGCGGCGTCCGAGGGCGGCCTCGCCGTCGGCATCGACGGAGCGGCCGAAGGCGCGGTGGTCGAAGGTGATGCAGCGGAAGCGTTTCGAGAAGAAGGGGATCTGCTGCCACCAGGAGAGGTGGTTGCCGCCGGCGCCGTGGGCGAAGACGACAGCCGGGCCGTCGCCGTGCGACTCGTAGTAGAGGTCGATGCCGTTGACCGGGGCGAAGGGCATGCGTTGATTCTAGGCGGCGGGTCGGGGGAAAAGGAATCGCGAGGGCGGGGCCCTCGCGAGTTCATACAGGCTGTTTTGGTGGTCAAGGCCGGGGCGCTGATTCTATGGTGCGGAGTTTGTGAGCGCCCCGGCCTTTGTGTGAGTCCCCGTGCAGGAGGTCAAGCGAGCACGTTCTCTACACAGGCAATATAGAGGGCCGGTGTTAAACGCCCGTTAACCGCGCCATAAACTTGCGTGACGGGGTCGCAGGTTCGGGCGAGGGGCGTCTGAATCTGTGTCAGGC
>CAWJLO010000017.1:0-21142 GCA_963843685.1 uncultured Chloroflexia bacterium | reverse complement strand
GTAGGGTGACATAAGGTGGAGCTGCTCTTACGGGGGCCTCATGAAGCGGTCATAGGCATGGTCCTCCGAACGTCTGCTGGAAGATATGGCCGGGAAAGCGCGCTTCGTTCAACTCGACCGTGATCTCGCAGACGGTGAATCCTTCCATTCGATCGACTGTAGCGGGGGGAGGCGGATGTATGTCAGATGATGGGATGGTGACGTCTACGGCGGCTCCTTCAAGAGGGACCTGCTCAGAGACCGCCCAACTATCGATCAGGCGACCACCGCTGCATCTGGCGACCGTGTTCTGCTCTGGTGCCGGCGCGACGCACCAGTACTGGTACATGGGGCTGCTCCCCGCGTGGAACCCCGACAGAGTCACGGCCGAACTCTTGCAGCCCGGCCCGACGTACGAGAACCGCAGGGTAATAACCTCGCCGGAGTGATAGGTGCGGCCAATGGGAGAGGCACCGGCGAGGGATACAGATGCGCCATTCCCGCAGACGTCTGAAACAAGCGCGGATGCTCCGGGGGGAGGCTGAGTTGGACTTGCTGGGACGCTGGCCGAAGGGGGGCGCCGAAGCCAGCCGCTCTCAGGTCGCGCAGGAGCCCTGCGCGGAGTCAGCCGGAATCGCGCTGCTGTCCTGCGTCACATCGGGCCGGATTGCTAGGCCGACGACCTGACCGCACTGCGTAAAGACCGGGCCGCCTGACTTCCCGGCGGGAAACCTAATATCTGTTTCGAGCACCCTCAGTGCCCCTTCCTGCCGAATGGCCGAGAAGATGCCAGCGGAGCTGGCGGGCCTCGCTCGGTGTGTCCGGCCCGAATCCAAGTGCAAGCAGGCGGCGTCCTGGAGCGAGTGCGCTCACATAACCCCAATTGACGGCCGGTGCTCCAGTGAGTCTCTATCAATGCGAAGATCCCGAGAGACCGCGACGACGTGACCATCAGTTGCTTGGCCGTTGAGCCCCACAGTTACCGGGTCGCCCTCTTGAACTGGAATCGCGCTCGTACCGACCAAGTGCGTCGCCCACGACCACGCCAGACGCGACCGTACCGCCTGCCGCAACGCGCGCAACTCGACGGTCGCATACGAGCGCGAAGGCTGTCTCGTCGGTGCAGGTTGGCGTGGGGGTTGCGACAGGCGTCGATGTAGCGATGACAATCTCAGTCGCGGTTGGTGAGCTCTTCGAGGAGCCAGAACACGCGCTCCCGAGGATCGTGACCGAGATGACGATAACGAAGAGGAATCTGGATTCCAGGAGAAAGGTTAGACCCTCGCCATCGCGGCAGATCATAGGCCGTGACAAGCTTGCTGGCAACGAGCGCTGGTGGGTCTCGACGAGAGGCGCCACCCCACGAGTGCGTGCTCGGCTCAACCCACATTGATCTCGTCGTCGAGGCCGAGGATGGCGCGGGCGCGGACGAAGTCCTTGTAGCGGACCTGCAGCTCGTAGTTGGGCGGGGCGTACATGACGATGCTCGTCCGTTTCAGGGCGGAGGGGATGCCCTCGCTCTCCAGTGTGCTCTGCCAGAGACCGGTAACGCCGTCGGGGCCCTCGGCGATCGTCACGAGGCGTTCGGGGTCGGGCGGCGGGTCGTCGTCCGGGCCGATGAGGCGCTTCGCTAGCCAGCGGAGGGGGTTCATGCGGTCAGCGTACCTCGCGCCACCGCGCAAGTCGCTATCGTGACTCCTCGTAGATCTTGAGCATGAGGTCGGCGGCGCGGGAGAGGGCGCGGCGGTCGGCGGCGGGGAGGGCGGCGAGGTGGCGGGCGAGGAATGCGGCGCGGCGGTCGCGGCCCTGCTCGATCATGCGGCGGCCCTTTGGCGTGGCGATGATGCTGGAGACGCGCTTGTCGGCGGCGGGGCTGGTGCGCGTGACGAGCTTCTGCTGCTCGAGGGCGGCGACGATGCGGGTCATGGTGGGCGGGGAGACCTGCTCCATGTGGGCGAGCTCGCCGAGGGTGCGGGGGGTGCCGAAGGCGACGCAGGAGAGCGCGGACAGCTGGGGGGCGGAGACGCCGGTGGCGTCATCCTCGCGTCGGATGCGGCGCATGAGGTGGAGGGCGGCGGAGTGGAGTCGGATGGCGAGGTCGTCGATGTCTGGAGATGTGGTGTCGGGCACTTGACGGGGCTCCTTCGCGCGAGTAAGTTAGCTGCTGCAACTAATTATACAGGAAGCGGGACGCGGGAAGCGAGAAGCGGGAGGGATGGTCGATGGCGAGGCTGGATGAGTTGTTTGGGGCGGTGGTGGATGACGATCTGGCGGGCGAGTGAGGGGGATCGTGGGGGCGGAGGCGGGGCTGGCGCGGGCGAAGGGGGAGGACGGGATCACGGCGGCGCAACTGGCGCGGTACCTGGGGCGGGGGGCGGTGCTGGAGGCGCTGATCGAGGCGGGGCCGGCGCTAGACGTGTTCGAGGCTGCGCAGCTGGGCCGGACGGCGCGGGTGGGGGAGTTGCTGGACGCGGATCCCGGGCTGGCGCGCGCGTACTCGCCGGACGGGTTCACGGCGCTGCACTTCGCGGCGTACTACGGCAGCCCGGAGATGGTGGCGCTGCTGGTCGAGCGGGGGGCGGACGTCGAGGCGGTGACGAAGAACTTCCTCAGCAACATGCCGCTGCACGCGGCGGCGGCGGGGCGGGGGCCGGCGCTCGAAACGTGCGAGGTGCTGGTGCGGGCAGGGGCGGACGTGAACGCGAAACAGCACGGCGGGTTCTCGGTGCTGCACACGCCGGCGCATCACGGCGGGCTGGCGATGGCCGAGCTGTTCCTGGAGCACGGGGCGGACGCATCGGCGAAGAACGACGAGGGGAAGACGCCGGTGGACGTCGCGCGGGAGCAGGGGCACAGCGAGCTGGCGGCGCGGCTACGGGTGGCGGCGCGTCGGTCGGGCTAACGCCGGGCGCCGAGGAACGAGTTGGCCTCGACGAGTTTCGCCAGCAGGATGCCGAGGAAGTAGAGGACGACGATCGGAATCATCACGACGATCATCGTGATGGGGTCGATCGAGGGTGTGACGACGGCGGCGAGGACGGCGGCGGCGACGATGGCGTAGCGGGTCCAGCCCAACAGCTTCTTCGACGTGACGATGCCGATCTTGGCGAGGCCCATGATGACGAAGGGCATCTCAAAGACGAGGCCGGTGATCAACAGCAGGCGCGTGACGGTGTCGATGTAGGTCTGCACGCCGATGGTCGGCTCGACGTCGCTGGTGTTGGGCTTGAGCAGGAAGCGGAGGGCCGGCGGCAGCTCGAGGTAGTAGCCGAAGGCCATGCCGAGCAGGAACATGAAGCTGGCGCCGATGACGATGGGGTAGAGCCAGCGGCGCTCCTGCTTCGTGAGGCCGGGCGCGACGAAGGCGAGGATCTCGTACATGATGACGGGCATGGCGATGGCGACGCCGAGGAGGAGCGAGACGCGGAAGTAGGTGCTCCAGTAGTCGAGGAGCTGGAACTGGTGGAGCTTGAAGCCGGGGACCTGATCCTGGCCGGGCTTGACGAGGAAATGGATGGTGTACTTCGTCAGCGGCCAGATGGAGACGAGCACGCCGACGATGAGGGCGGCGGCGCTGATCATGACGCGCGTGCGCAGCTCCTGGAGGTGCTCGATGATGGTGAGGACCTTCTCGTCGGAGCGGTCGTTGGCTGCGCCGGCGGTGGCCGTCATCGGGGATCCTGCGCGGGCTCGGGCGACGGGGCGGCGCCGTTCGAGGGCGGATCAGCCGATCGGAACGGGCGCGATGTCGGCGGGTCGGCGGGTGACGGCGGATCGGCGATGTCGCGCCATTCGGGTGCGGGCTGAGGCGCGGTGTTTGGCGCAGGGCCGCCGGGGGATGTCGAGGCGGCGGGGGTGGACGGGGGCAGCGTCAGGGCGGCGGAGGCGTCGGATTGGGCGCCGCGGACGGCGTCTGTGATTGACTTGCTGGCGTCCGTCAGGCCCTGGCCGATCTCTTTCCACTCGCTGCGCTCGCCGGCGGTCTCCTTCTCGAAGTCCTGGATGACGTCGTTGAACTCGGCGGCGATGGCACCGGTGTACTTACGGATCTCGCGGATGGTGCGGGCGATGTCGGCGGCGAGCTTGGGCAGCCGCTCGGGGCCCACGAAGATGAGGGCGACAACCAGAATGACGAGCAGTTCCGCGGGGCCGACGCCGAAGAAGTTCATACCAGCATGAATTGTACGCCGGGGCGGATTGGAACCCAATCAGCGGGTGCGCGCTACGCAGGCATGAAGACGCCGCCTTCGAGGTGAAGGCGGCGTCCGATGAGTCCGGATTCGGGTGTGGCTACTCGTCGTCGACGCCGAGGTCCTTAAGGTAGTCGACGGCGTCCTGGACGGTGGCGATCTTCTCGGCGTCCTCGTCGGAGATCTCCAGCGTCTTGCCGTCCTTGGAGAACTCCTCCTCCATGGACATGATCAGCTCGACGAGGTCGAGGGAGTCGGCGTTGAGGTCCTCCACGAAGGAGGCGCTGGGGACGACCTGATCCTCTTCGACGCCGAGCTGGTCGACGATGATCTTGCGCACCCGTTCGAAGACAGTAGCCACTGGAACGTACTCCTCTG
This sequence comes from uncultured Chloroflexia bacterium, assembly GCA_963843685.1. Classification (GTDB taxonomy): domain Bacteria; phylum Chloroflexota; class Dehalococcoidia; order DSTF01; family JACRBR01; genus DASQHL01. Next base: position 16,595 of record CAWJLO010000017.1, on the reverse strand, counting down.
TGCGGCCGCGCCGCCGGGTTGATCGCGTTTACCGTGCGAGTGACAGGCTGACCGAGCCCAGAACCCCGTTAACGAACTTCGCCGAGTTGTCGCTGCCGAAACTCTTGGCGAGTTCTACGGCTTCGTTTATGGCCGCCCGGATGGGCGCCCCATTATTCATCAGGATCTCCCGGATGGCAAGACGAAGGACGTTACGGTCGACGGCGCTGAGCTGGTCGACGGGCCACTGCGGCGCGGCGCGGCGGATGATGTCGTCGATCTCTTCGCGCTGCTCCAACACGCCTTCGACGAGCTCCAATGCGAAGCTGCTCTGTGCCTCGGACAGGTTGGCCTCGGCGCAGAGGCGTACGACAGAAGTGAGCGTGTCGTGACCGGAGACGTCGCCCTCGTACAGCGCCTGGAGGGCGGCGATGCGGGCTTTGCGGCGGGGGTTGGCTGCCATCAGTACATCACCAGGCCGCCGTCGACGGTCAGCACGTGGCCGGTGACGTACGCCGCCTCGTCGGAGGCGAGGAAGACGGCAGCGGGCGCGACGTCCTCGGGCTTGCCGGTGCGGCCGAGCGCGACCATGTGCATGATTTCGTCACGTTGCTGTTGCGTAAGGCCGGACGTCATCTCGGTGTCGATGAATCCCGGCGCGATGACGTTGGCGGTGATGTTGCGGGAGGCGATCTCCTTGGCGATCGATTTCGTGAAGCCGATGATGCCGGCCTTGGCGGCGGCGTAGTTGGCCTGGCCGGCGTTGCCGACCATGCCGGCAACGCTGCTGACGGAGATGATGCGGCCGTAGCGCTGGCGCACCATCGGACGGACGGCGGCTTTCGTCACGTGGAACGTGCCCTTGAGGTTCGTATCGATCACCCTGTCCCACTCTTCCTCCGACATGCGGAGGATGAGATCGTCGGCGGTGACGCCGGCGTTGTTGACAAGGATATCAAGCCGACCGAACGCCGTGATTGTCCCTTCGACGAGCGCGGCCGCGGCGGCCGGATCCGAGACATCGCCGGGGAGCGCGACGGCGCCCTCGCCGATGAGCTTGACGGCCTCGTCCGCGGCGGCGGCGTTCGAGGCGTAGTTGACGGCGACGCGGGCGCCGTGAGCGGCGAGCGCCATCGCGATGGCGCGGCCGATGCCGCGGGAGCCGCCGGTGACGAGCGCGCACTTGCCGGTGAGGTCAAACAGGCGATTCATGAGGTGAGCGACGCCACGCCGTTGACGTTGCGTGTTTCGACGCCGGATGCGATGCGCTTGATGAGGCCGCTGAGCACGCGGCCGGGTCCGATTTCGACGAACGTCCTGGCGCCCTGCGAGGCCATGTACTCGACGCACTGCACCCAGCGGACGGGGTGCGTCAGCTGGAAGAGCAGCTCGTTGCGGATGGCCGCCGGATCGCTCATCGGACGACCGCTGTCGTTCGCGACAACGGGTATCGACGGAGCGGCGATCTCCGTGCCGTCCATCGCCTTCGTCATGCCGATGACGGCGGACTGCATGAGCGAGGTGTGAAACGCGCCGCCGACGTCGAGCGGGATTGCGCGCCGGGCGCCGCGCTCGGAAGCGAGGGCGCAGGCCTTCGTAACAGCGTCCTTCGTGCCGCCGATGACGAGCTGCGCGGGAGAATTGATGTTGCACAGTTCGGCGCCGGTCTCCGCGCAGATGGCCTCCATCGCGCTCTCGTCGAGGCCGAGCACGGCTGCCATGCCGCCCGGGTTGGCGTCGGCGGCCTCCTGCGTGAGACGGCCGCGCACTTCGACGAGGCGCAGGCCGTCGTCGAAGTTCAGCGCGCCGGCGGCGGTCAGCGCCGTGTACTCGCCCAGGCTGTGGCCGGCGACGAACGCCGGACTCTCGGTCAGTGCGCCTGCCTCGCGGGCGGCGGCGAGGCAGGCGAGGCTCGTCACGTAGATCGCGGGCTGCGAGTTGAACGTCTTGCCCAGCTCGGCGTCGGACCCCTCGAAGCAGAGCGCGCTGATGGGGCGGCCGAGCACCGAATCGGCGCGGTCGAAGAGGTCACGGGCCACGGGCCAGGCGTCGTAGAGGTCGCGGCCCATGCCGGACTCCTGCGAGCCCTGGCCCGGAAACACCCATGCTACAGACGCGTCAGCCACGAGCACGCCCGGCATGGAACATTGCGGGAGTCGGGATGGGGGTCACTACTCGGAGGCCTTCGGGCCCTTCACTTCGACGGCGGCGACGCCCTTGTAGAAGCCGCAGCTCGGGCAGGCGGTGTGGGGGAGGCGCGCACTGTGACATTGCGGGCAGCGGGCGAGGCTGGCCGGCTTGAGAGCCAGGTGGCTGCGGCGCTTGCCCTGGCGGGCCTTCGGATACTTGCGCTTTGGCAGTGGTGGCAACGGCGTTGGGCTCCTCTCAGATTTCGCGCGCCAGTCTAACAGACGGCCCGGCGAAACACGAACGGCGGCGCTCAGCCCAGCTTGAGCTCCCCGAGCCGGGACCAGCGCGCGTCGACCTGCTGTCGGGTGCAGGCGTGCGCGTCGTCACGCAGCTCTTCGCCGCACTCGGGACACAAGCCGGCGCAGTTCTCGTCGCAGAGCGGCGCCATGGGGAGTGCCATCGACCAGTACTGCCGCACCGGCTCCGAGAGATCGATCATGTGGCGCTCGTCGATCCGGTACACGTCCTCGATGCCTTCTTCGAGGTCTACGTGCGCGCCGGTGTGCACGTCGATCGACGGGTAGTACATCTCGTCGAAATCGACGCGCACGTCGAAGATCGACGGCTTGAGGCAGCGGCTGCAGACGTCCGAGGAAGTGCCGGACATGCGCGCGCGGACGAGGATGCCTTTCGGCGTGCGGTCGAAGCGCACGTGTCCCGTGAAATGATGCGGCTCGCCATCGATCCGTACGTCGTCATCGATATCGTACTCGCGGATCGCGCCGGTCGTTTCCTGGAGGAGGGAGGAGGCGTTGAACTGCATGGGAGACCCACCTCGGGGGCAGATCCAGCGTAACGAGCGGGCCGCGGGGGCGTCAATCGGATTGGCGCTTGTACGAGACGGCGGCCATGAGCCTATAATCGCTCGACGTCCTGACCGAGGCGAAGAGACAAACCACCTCCCCGCGCGCGGAGGTGCGGCGCCCGCCGCACCGCGACGGACGCCGCTGTGGAAGGCCAATGACGGTGGCGATCGTTTCCATGACGCAGTTCTCCGATCTGTGGAAGCTCCAGGAGATCGACTCCGCGCTCGACGCGCGCCGCGGGTCGTTGGATGATGCCGAGTCGCGGATGGGCGAGACGGAGGAGTTGATCGCGGTACGCGCGCGCGCGGAAGAGCTGCGCGAAGAGTTGCGAGGTGCGCAGACCGCACAGAAAGACGTCGAGATCGAGGCTGACGATCTGAAGGCGAAGATCGCACCGCAGGAGGCGAAGCTCTACAGCGGCGCGATCAAGAACCCCAAAGAATTGAAGGATCTCCAGGCCGATATCGACCAGCTCAAGCGGCACCTGTCGACGGTGGAAGACCGCGACCTGGAGGCCCTCTCCGCGGTCGAGGCGGCGGAGGCGGAATCGCGCGCGGCGGAGGCCGAGCTGGCCGTGATGGAGGCGGCGTGGCGTGAAGAACAGGCCGAGCTGACGGCGCGCGGCGGGCAGCTCCGCGAAGAGATCGCGGCATACGAGCTTGAGCGGGACGAGATGGCGGCCGGCGTCGACAAGGCGCTCCTGCTGACGTACGACCGGCTGCGGAAGGCGCACCAGGGCCGCGGCGTGGCAAAGCTCGACCGCAACCTCTGCCTGGGCTGCCGCATCTCGCTTCCGACGGCGATCGTCAACCGCGCGCGGGGAGGCAATACGCTCGTGCAGTGCCCCAACTGCGAGCGCATCCTCGTCGCATGACGACATAATGATATGAGGGCTATCGGTTACTTCCGTGAGTCCACCGCGCGCGAGGAGACGCTCGCGCAGCAGAACAAGGCGTTCCTGGAGTTCTGCGAGCGCGAGGGCTACGAGGTCGCCGGCACGTTCGTGGATAGCCCCAGCAGCAACGGCCACGCGCCTGGATTCCGCCAACTTCTCTCGTACCTGCGCGAGCGCGACAAGGGGTTCGTGGTGGTCGTCGTGCCGCGCATCGAATCGCTGGGCAACGACGTGCGGGATGCGGCGCTCCGCTACTTCCAGCTCGAAGGCCTGGGCGCGCAGGTGGCGGCGATGCAAGGGGCGGCCGACGCGACGTCGGAGCTGATGACGGCGTGGAACGCGCAGGAGGCGGGGAGCAACCTCAGCGACCGCGTGCGCGCGGCGATGCGCCGCAAGGCGGTCAAGGGAGAGGTGCTGGGCAGGCCGCCGTATGGATATAAGGTGGGAAACCGGCGACGCCTGGAGTTGATCCCGGAGGAGGCGGTCGTCGTCCGCTACATCTTCCGCCTCTACCTCAACGAGAACATGGGCATCCGGCTGATCGCGCGCCGGCTGAACGAGGAGGGGCTGAAGACGCGGCGCGGCGGCAACTGGAGCATGGTCAGCATCCGCGACATCCTGCGCAACCGGGTGTACCTCGGCACGTACTCACGTTTCGGCGTGAAGGTGCCGGGGAGTCACACGCCGCTCGTTTCGTCTGAAGACTTCCGGCTGGTGCAGGACCGGCTGAGCGCCCGGCGCACGAGCCAGTCGCCGCGGGTGTCGTCGCAGTTTCTCCTCTCGGGCCTCGCGCACTGCGGACAGTGCGGCAACAAACTGATCGGCGTGAGCCGGAAGCAGGCGTGGAAGCGCCGGAGCGGCGAGCAGGTCTCCAACTCTTACCGGTACTACCAGTGCGAGTCTCGGACGAACCAGAGCGTGTGCGGCTACCACACGCGGCGCGCTGACGACCTGGAGGCGCAGGTGCGGGAGGTACTGTCGGACACGTTTGCCGCGGGCACCACGTTCCCGCAGGCGGGTGACGAAGGGGCCGTGCTGGCGGAGCAGGAGGAGGAGCGCGAGCGGCTGCGATCGCGTCTGCGTTCCATCGACCGGCGGCTGGAAGGCTACGTGGACTCCGCGGCCAAGGGCCGGTTGAGCACGGAGAAGATGCGCAAGCTCAGCGTCACCGCGGCGGGCGACCGGCTGGCGGTGGAGGACTCGCTGGAGGCGGTGGACCGGCGCATCAGCGAGCACGTGGACGCGACGGAGCGTAAGCGGGTACGAGAGCGGGACGTCGCGCGGCTGCTCGACGACTGGCAGGATCTGCCGTTCAGTGAGCGCTACAGCGGGCTGCGCGACGCGATCAGCCGCATCACCGTGAGCGACGACGTCATCAAGATCTCTCTCCGGGCCTGACTTGGCGGCCAAGAGCGTCACCGTGGACGCCGGTGCTGACGCGGCGCTCGCGGCGCTGGACCGCTACGCCGTGCAGCAAGGCGCCACGATTGAGCGGGCGCCGCTGCAGAACGGCACGCGCGTGCGGCTGCGGATGGCGTCCGGCGTTGCGGGTGTCAACGTCTATCCGTCGAAGGGCGGCGGCTGCAAGCTGGTGTTCGATCAGCCGGAGAGCGACGTCGCCGACGAGATCGCCGCGCTGCTTTCGAGCCGGCCGTCCGCGGTGAAGGCGGGGAAGAGCGCCGGCAGCGCGGTCGGGCCTGTGCTGGCGGACGCCGCGTGCTGGATCGGCAGCGACGAGAGCGGCAAGGGCGATTACTTCGGCCCGCTCGTGGTCGCGGCGGTCGCGCTGACCTCCGATAACTGGCGCGTGCTGGACGAGTTGGGGGTCCAGGACAGCAAGAATCTCACCGACGCGCGCGCCACGTCGCTTGCCGCCGAGATCAAGGCGGCGTTTCCGCACGAGGTGATCGCGATCATGCCGCCGCGCTACAACGAGCTGTGGACGAAGATGGGCAACGTGAATCGCGTGCTGGCGTGGGCGCACGCGCGGGCGATCGAGAACGTGGCGGCGCTTGAGCCGCGCGCGGTGGCGGCGGTGGCGGACCAGTTCGGCGATGAATCGTTGATCCTCGACGCGCTGTTCAAGAAGGGACGGGAGCTCCGGCTGGTGCAGATGCCACGGGCCGAGCGCGACCCGGCGGTGGCGGCGGCGTCGATCCTGGCGCGGGCGGAGTTCTTGCGGCGGCTGGACCAGATCGGCAGGCGCGTGGGCGTGCGGCTGCCGAAGGGCGCGTCGGCGGCGGTGGAGGCGGCGGCGCGGGCGCTCGTGTCGTCCGGAGGGGCGGGTGTGCTGGACGAGGTGGCGAAGGTGCACTTCAAGACGACGCAACGGGTGGTGTAGGCGCGTATACTGCGGCTGCCAGCGGGCCGGGTGGCCGCTCCTCGTTTCGGCGGGGGGAGGAAAGTCCGAACTCCAGAGGGCAGGGTGCCGGCTAACGGCCGGGCGTCGCGAGGCGACGGAAAGTGCCACAGAGACATACCGCTGGATCGGCCGGCGGCGGGCCGCGGTCCCTCGGAAACGCAGGGGGACGATCGCGGCGCGGGGCCGGCCAATCCAGTAAGGGTGAAATGGTGCGGTAAGAGCGCACCGGCGTCGTGGAGACACGACGGCCGGGCAAACCCCACCCGGAGCAAGGCTACATAGGGGACCGTTCCGCTTCGGCGGATAAGGGCGGCCCGTCCGAGAGTCCCGGGTCAGCCGCTCGAGCCGGTGGGCAACCGCCGGCCCAGATAGATGGCCACCGTCCGCCAATGGCGGATTACAGAATTCGGCTTACAGGCCCGCTGGCACTTCTTGCGCTCGTTCCGCCGACACTCGCGCTGCTCTGCTTGATTGCCGTGAAGCGTGTTGCGGGGGTGCGGTCAGCATTTGTATCCCATCTTGAACTGCGCGAACGCCAGCTGCGCGTCGGTGGCGCTCACAACGCCGTCTGGCGGCCCACTGTGTCCCGGACCGAGGACGCTGCGGTCGTATTCGAGCCCGTCCCTGATGCCGTTGAGGTTGAGATCCTGTTCGTACTCGGTCGTGCCGGTCTTGGCGCCCTTCTTGAAGTATGCGAACACCGCCTCGGCATCCGCAGTCGAAACTGTGCCGTCGCGGAAGACGGTGGTGGGGTACTGCGCGGCGAAGAGCGCAGGCACAGGCACGCTGAAGAAGTCCCAGGGATCGAGTGGATCGGTGGGTGGGACCAGCAGAAGTTCCTTGGCGTCGGCACAGCCGTCGTCGTCCGACTCATGTAAGAACACGTAGGCCCACCCCTGATCGAAGAAGGAGCGGTCGGGGGCGCCGACCATGACATCGGCATTGCCGTCGCCGTTGATGTCGCCCGTCGCGACCGCCGCGCCGAAGAACGCGCTGGACCAGAGGGTCGGGTTTGGCGTATCCAGCGTGTTCACGAGCGAGCCGTCGGCGCCGGAGAATACGTAGACCCGTCCCACATCGGGATCAGCGAAGTTGTCGGGCAGCGTCCCAACGATGACGTCGGCGTCGCCGTCGCCGTTCACGTCTCCGGCAGCCAGAGCGGCGCCGAAGGTCGGAGATTCGGTCGGAATCGGATCCGGCTGTAGCAGCGTGTAGAGCAGGGAGCCATCGGCGCCGTCAAACACGTAGACCATGCCCGGGGGATCCCCGACCATGACATCGGCGTTGCCGTCGCCGTTCACGTCGCCGGCCGCCAGCGTCGAGCCAAATTCCGCATCTCGAGCGTATTGCGGCCGCGACAACGTCCGGAGCAGTGAGCCGTCAGTACCCGCGAAGATGTAGGCGTACGACTGTATGAATGGACTTTCGCCGAAGAAGTCGCCGAGCCAGGCTCCGATGACGGTGTCGGCCCTACCATCGTCGTCCACGTCGGCTGCCGCGACGGCCATTCCGAATTCGCCAAACTGGTCCGAGTACGGCGAGCTGTACGCGCGGAGCAGCGAACCGTCCGCCCCGGAGAAGACGTAGACCCGACCCGTATTGCTGTTGGGGGCGATGGTCTCGAAAGGGGCCGCGACGATGACGTCGGGCTTGCCGTCGCCGTCCTCGTCACCAGCGGCGAGGGAGGAGCCGAAGAGGCCCGACGGCCCCGGGTTTGGCGTGTCGAGCGTGTAGAGCAGCGCGCCGCCGTCGCCGGAGAAGACGTAGACGCGACCCTGGTCGCTGCTGGAGCCGACGGTCTCGGAGGGGGCCGAGACGATGATGTCGGCCTTGCCGTCGGAGTCCACGTCTGCGGTTGTGAGCGCCCTGCCGAACCCAGCGCCGGTCATCGGGTCTGGCATGGATAGGGAGTAGAGGAGCGCGCCGTCCGTGCCGGAGAAGACGTGCACTTTGTTCTGAACGGGCGCTCCGACGATGATGTCGGCGTTCCCGTCGCCGTCCACGTCGCCGGTCGCCACCGCCGATCCAAAGAGGAAGTCGGGTGCGGAACCGGGCGTCTTCAGTGAGTAGACGAGGCAGCCGTCGGCGGCGCTCGCGTTATCGCGCTGCGCCGCGAGGCCTACGGTGGCGAGGACGATCGCCAAGAAGGTCTGAGCGATGATGATCTTCCGCATGGTCATCCCCTCATCCGCGGAGTCACCAGCCTACACCGGCGCGCGGCACTCGCACAGTGCCTCCCGTCGTCGAATTGGCGGCAAGGTGCGGGGATGGCGGCAGTCCGGTTCAACGCAAGGGCACCGGGCGTGAGAACTTGCACTTGTAGCCGAGCTTGAACTGGGCGAACGCGAGTTGCGCGTCGGACGCCGTCACGGCGCCGTCCGGTGGCCCGCTCTGGCCCGGGCCGAGGACGCTGCGGTCGTACTCGATCCCGTCCTTAACCCCGTTGAAGTTCAGATCCTGCTCGTACTCCGTCGTACCCGTCCTTGCTCCTTTCTTGAAGTAGGCGAAGACGGCTTCGGCGTCGCCGGCGCCGACGACATCGTCTTTGAACACGACGGTCGGATCTGGCGCGGCGAAGAGCGCGGGCACCGGGACGCTGTAGAAGTCCCACGGATCGGCGGGATCGGTGGCCGGGACCTGCAGTGATTCCCAGGCGTCGGTGCATCCATCACCGTCGGTGTCCGCGGCGACGGCGCCCGAGAACACGTAGACACGGCCCTGCCAGGTCGTGCTGCCGACGTTCTCGCTGATCGCCGCGACGACGAGGTCCGTCTTACCATCAGCCGCGATGGGCCCGGCCGCCACCGCGGAACCGAAGTGGACACCCGGTTGCTGGCTCGGGGTGGTAAGTGCGAGAAGCAGAGAGCCGTCCGTCCCGGAGAATGCGTAGGCTCGTCCCTGGTCGATGTGACCGGCGACGCGGGCATCGCTGGATCCGGCGATGATGTCGATAGTGCCGTCGCCGTTTACGTCGCCCGCGGCCACCGAATTGCCGAAATTGACGAAGGTAGACGGCTTCGGCTCGCCCAGCGTGCGAAGCAACGAACCGTCGGCGCCGGAGAAGATGAGGACATGTCCCCCCGCATCCCCATACGGAGACCCTACGACAACGTCGGCCTTCGCGTCGCCGTTCACGTCGCCCGCTGCCACCGCGCTCCCGAAACGGCCACCTGCGCCTTGCGGAGGCGCGAGCGTGTGCAGCAAGGAGCCGTCCGCGCCGGAAAAGGTGTATGCGCGCCCTTGGCCGGCAACGCCGTTCACGGTCTCGCCGTAGGCGCCAACGATGAAGTCGGCTGCGCCGTCGCCATCTATGTCGCCGGCTGCCGCCGACGAGCCGAAGAAGGCGTTGGGCTGCGGGTTGGCGGTGGTGAAGGTGTACAGGAGCGCGCCGTCCGCGCCAGAGAAGACGTAGGCGCGTCCCTGGCCGTCGTTACCACCGACGGTCTCGGCCTTCGCGCCGACAGCGATGTCAGCTTTGCCGTCGCCGTTGACGTCTCCCGCCGCGATCGCCGAACCGAATTCGGCATCCTCTTGCGGATTTGGCGTGTCCAGCGCGTAGAGCAGCGATCCGTCCTGACCGGAGAAGGCGTACGCTCGCCCCTGCCAGAAGTCGCCGTCAACTGTTTCATGGCTTGCACCGACAACGACGTCCGCCTTGCCGTCGCCGTTGACGTCTCCGGTTGCCACCGACGTACCGAATGCGGCGTCCTGCTGTGAGTCGGGCGTGTCCAGCGTGTAGAGCAGCGAGCCACCGTCGGAGAAGACGTAGGTGCGCCCCTGGTCGCCGCCGGATGGGCCAACGTTCTCGAGCGGCGCGCCGACGACGATGTCAGCCCGCGCGTCGCCGTTCACGTCTCCCGCCGCGACTGCGGAACCGAAGCCGGAAAGGTATTGCGGGTTTGGCGTGTCCATGGTGTTGAGCAGCGCCCCACCGGAGGCGCGCGCGCTGTCGCTCTGTGCCGCGAGGCAGGCAGCGATGAGGATGGCAGCGAGTGTGGCCGCGGTCGTTCGTTTGGCGTTCACAACTACCTCAGCAGCTAGCGGCTGCTCGCCGTGGCATGTTGCGGGAATGCCCGCCATCGCGCGGACAGTGGACGTGGCTGTTTTGTAAGTCCCGTTCCTCGCAAGCGCGATTGCTCGGCGCTATCGTACACCCGAGGCAGCGAAGCGTATAGGGGTTGAGGAACCTGCTCGCGGGCCACTCGCAGTTGGTGGAGATCAGCTCCAGGCGCCGCGCACGGCGGCGTCGACGTAGAAGCTTGCGGAGAAGAGCGAGCGTCTGGGGCGGCGGCGCGTGGGCCGCGGGCGAACAACGGCGGCGGTCGCACGCGTGACGGCGACGGTTGACGGAGCGAGCGCGAGCGCCGGCGCCCGGGGCGCTACGGGCCGCGGCGCGACGCTTCGCGTGGGCTCAACAATGGGGTTGACGCGCTGCACGACGGCGACGCGCGGCCGTTCGGGGCGCGGAATGTCGTGGTCGGGCTCATCATCATCCTCGAACCGGGGACGGTATGTTGCGGCTTGCTCGTCGCTGCGTTCGATGGCGCGGCGTGCCGGCGACGTCGGGCCGCCGCTCGCGGTCAGCGTCGCTTCAAACGCCGCCGCGGACCTTGCCCGCGGGGAGACGGCGATCCCGGCGTAGCGGGCGATGATCCGCTGGAAGGCGTCGACGATCTCGGGGTCGAACAGCTTTCCGCTCTCGTCCGTCACGCGACGCAGGGCGTCGTCGAAGGGCACGGCAGCGCGATAGGGACGAAGCGAACGCAGCGAGACGAACGTGTCGGCGACGCCGAGCACGCGGGCGTTGCGGATGATCTCTTCGGCTCGCCGTCCATCCGGGTAACCGGATCCGTCCCAGCGTTCGTGGTGTTGTCCGACGGCGGCGATCGCGGCGTCGGAGATGCCGCTGTTCTCCAGCAGCGCGACGCCCTGCGCGGGGTGCGTATGCTCGTGCTGCTCCCACTCGCCCTCGAGCAGGTGTCGCGGCTCTTCGATGATAGAGCCGCGGAGCGCGAGATTGCCGATGTTCATCAGCGCCGCCGCCATGGCGAGATCGATGAGCGCGGACCGCGGCTTGCCCAGCTCTCTGCCGATGACGATGGCGAGCTCGGCGACCTTGATTGGATGGGTGTACTCGTTGCCGTCAAGGGAGTCGGAGCCCGAGAAGTCGACGGTGTTGCCGACGACAGGGAAGAGCGCGTCGACGAGGTGTGTGAGGCAGGCTTGTAGCTGGGCGAGCTGGTCGTACTTGAAAGGCTGCCGGTCGGCGCCGTGCACCATAATGACCACGTTGAGGGCCTCCATGGCCTTGGCCTCGACGTGGGCGGAGAAGAGCGGGACGTCGCGCTCCGTGGCGGCATGTTCGGGCATCAGCATGCGTTCGACCATCACCCCCCTGATTGATTCAGTATCGGCCGGGAACGGTGGCGCGGGACGGGCAGCGGAGCCTTCGTTACGGAAATGTTGGGCCTCGCCAAGGGGCATCGGGTGCAGATTCGCGGCTGATTGCGCCGGCAGTTGTCAGCACGCACAATGACGCGGATTTGGAGGAGGCAGGAATGAAACCAATCCTGATCATCGCGATGCTCGCCAGCGTGTTGGTGCTGGCGGCGTGCGGTGGCACGAGCTCATCGGACAAGACGGCGACCGCCGCGGCAGGGGGGGCCGTCCAGCCGACCGTCCCGGCCGCGGTACCGACCGTGTGCCCTTCGCCGACGGCCGTGCCGCCACCGGCGATCGCACCGACCGCACTGCCGCCGGGCGCGCTCTCGGACGGCAACGCCCCCGGCATCCCCCCGCTGCAGGGCGACATCCAGACGACCCCGAGCGGTCTGCGCTACATCGACGAGACCGTCGGGACGGGCGCGTCGCCGCAGCCGACGGACGCGGTGACGGTGAACTACACCGGATGGCTGACGGACGGCACGAAGTTCGACAGCTCCGTCGACCGCTGCCAGCCGGCGAGCTTCCCGCTGAACCGTGTGATCCCGGGATGGACGGAAGGGGTCGGGTCGATGAAGGTGGGCGGCAAGCGGCGGCTGATCATCCCGTCGGAGCTGGCGTATGGAGCGCAGGGCCGTCCGCCGACGATCCCGGGCGGCGCAACGTTGATCTTCGACGTCGAACTGCTGAGCATCAACTAGTCATAGAGATGATGGGCGAGAGCATGGGCGGGGCGCGGGGGAAATGAAGGGCGCATTGATCGTAGCAACGCTCGCCGCCGCGCAGGCGCTGACGGCGTGCGGTGGTGGCACGACTTCATCGGACAGGACGGCGACCGCAGCGGCCGGCGTCGCGTCGACGGCGGTTGCGACGATCGGCGCGGCGACCGCTACGGCGACGCAGGCGGCGAGCGCGCCAACGGTTGCCGCGACGCAGGCAGCGAGCGCGCCGACGGCTACGAGCGCGCAAGCCACGTCCGACGGTAACGCGCCGGGCATCCCTGAGTTGCATGGGCAGATCGTGACGACGGCGAGCGGGCTGCGCTACATCGACGAGACGGTGGGGGATGGCGCAATGCCGGCGCCCACCGACACAGTGACTGTCAACTATACCCAGTGGCTCGCTGACGGTACCAAGCTCGACAGTTCCGTGGACCGCGGCCACCCTAATATCCTGCCACTCGATAAAGTGCTCCCAGGATTGGCGGAGGGGATTGAATCGATGAAGGTCGGCGGCAAACGGAGACTGATCATCCCGCCTGCGCTTGCGGACGGAGATGCAGGGAATCCGCCGTTGATCCCGGGCGGCGCGACGCTGATCTTCGACGTCGAGCTGCTGAGCATCAACTAGCGATGCCGTTTGGATTTGGGCGCAGGGACAAGCGGAAGGAGATCGACATGGCGGACGCGACGACGACGCCCAGCGGACTGAAGTACGTCGATGAGGTCGTCGGGAGCGGCGACAGCCCGACGAAGGGCAAGAAGGTGCGGGTGCACTACACCGGGCGGCTGACGGATGGGAAGAAGTTCGACAGCTCCGTCGACCGCGGGCAGCCGTTCGAGTTCGTGATCGGCGTCGGACAGGTGATCAAGGGGTGGGACGAGGGCGTCGCGACGATGAAGGTGGGCGGGAAGCGGCAGCTGATCATCCCGTCGGAGCTGGGGTACGGGGCGCGCGGCGCGGGCCGCGACATCCCGCCGAACGCGGAGCTGATCTTCGACGTCGAACTGCTGGCCGTCGGGTAGGCCCCACGCAGGATCACCCATTGTCACATCTTGAGCTGATCGCGATCGTCGTCGATGAGTACGACGCCGCGATCGCGTTCTTCGTCGATCTCCTTGGCTTTGAGTTGGTGGAGGACTCGCCGTCGCTGACGAACGACGGGCGGCCGAAGCGCTGGGTCGTCGTGCGGCCGCCGGGCGCGCAGACGGGCATTCTCCTCGCACAGGCAGACGGCGATGAGCAGCGGAGCATTATCGGGAACCAGACGGCCGGCCGCGTCGGCTTCTTCCTGCGTGTGACGGACTTCGACTCGGCGTACGAGCGGATGGTGGCGGCGGGCGTCGAGTTCACTTCCGCGCCGCGGACGGAGGCGTACGGCCGCGTGGCCGTCTTCAGAGACATCGCCGGGAACAAGTGGGATCTGCTCGGGCCCGCGTGAAGCGCGCTACAGCATCGACTCCAGGAAGCGCATGACGGTTTCGTTGAACTGCTGTGGCCGCTCGAAGTAGCTGGAGTGGCCGCTGTCCTTGATCACGGCGAGCTGTGAGCCGGGCACGGCCCTGTGGCAGCCCTCGATGATGTGGGGCGGGGTGATGGCGTCATGGTCGCCGACGAGGAAGAGGATGGGGAAATCGGCCCCGGCGAGGCGCTCGGCGGAGCTGCCGCGGTAGCCGGGGACGGGCGCGAGGAAGTCGCGGGGGCGCGGCGGGTTGAGCTTCGAGATCGACCGGTAGAGGAAGTCGAGGTCGGCGGCGCGCTCTCGTAATGCCGGCGAGACGGCGCGCTTGAGCAGCGGCAGCCGGCCGAGATCGCTCTCGCGATGCGCTTCCTGCGCCTCGCGCACGTCGTCGTCGATGGCGCCCCCGGTGGTGCCGGCGAGCACCATCGCCTTGCACCTGCCGGGGTTGCGGAGCGAGAAGCCGACGGCCGTGCGGCCGCCCATCGACTGGGCGACGATGCGGACATCGTCGATGCCTAAATAGTCGAGCAGGCCGAGGAGGTCGTCGTGGAAGCCGCGGCGTCCGAGGGCGGCCTCGCCGTCGGCATCGACGGAGCGGCCGAAGGCGCGGTGGTCGAAGGTGATGCAGCGGAAGCGTTTCGAGAAGAAGGGGATCTGCTGCCACCAGGAGAGATGGTTACCGCCGGCGCCGTGGGCGAAGACGAGCGCGGGGCCGTCGCCGTGCGACTCGTAGTAGAGGTCGATGCCGTTGACCGGGGCGAAGGGCATGCGTTGATTCTAGGCGGCGGGTTGGGGGAAAAGGAATCGCGAGGGCGGGGCCCTCGCGAGTTCATACAGGCTGTTTGGTGGTCAAGGCCGGGGCGCTGATTCTATTGTGCGGAGTTTGTGAGCGCCCCGGCCCTCGCGTGAGTTTCGTGCAGGAGGTCAAGCGAGCACGTTCTCTACACCGCCATCATAGGATGGGGGTGTTAAACGCCCGTTAACCGGGTCATAAGATTGCGCCGAGAAGGCAACTCGCCCGCTGGGAACGTGCAACGGGGCTTGGCGCGCGCCCAACCACCGGAGTCTCCGCTGGCCGAGAGGCCTGCAGACTACGCTAGAACCGGCGATACGGTCGCCGCCGGCGCGGTTCGCGGGCGTAGCGGCTAGCGCACCCGGCATGGGTAGCTCCCCCACGAACGCGGGCGACGCCGAGTCCGTCGACATAGCCGTTCTCCTCGGGGGTGATCGGCAGGGAGGCGCTCCACGTCAACGTCCCACCATGCTCGTTGGCGTAGTCTGGTTCACCGTAGGTGACCAGATGTAGCGTGGAGCAGCCACTGCGGCGTGCCTTCAGCACGACCGTCGCCAGCAGACCGGACTTCGTGAGGACCGGGCTCACGAAGCACAGGTTGCCCACGCAGAAGAGGAGGCCGCCGCAGGACACCGTCACTCCACCGCCGTCGTTATCGACCTGCGGTGGCCGACAGAAGGTCTGGCGTGTCGTGCCCGGATCGAAGAGCCCGCCCGTTGCGGTTGCCGCCACGAAGTCGAACAGCTTCGGGTCCCAACGAAGATGGACCTGGAATGCGGAGTACGCATTCTCGATCGGATCGATCGTCGAAATCGGCACGGTGAGCTCGGCGGTGCTACTGTCGAACGATGCTGTGCCCACCGCTATTGTTGGACCGGCGGGAGCGGTGACTGGGCTCGGCGCAGGCGTCGACATCGGCGCTGGAGTCCCACAATCGTCGAAAAAGCTCACGCACGCGGTCACGTCCCGCGTTGGCGTCGCGGTCGGCGTACCAGTAGGCGTGCCGCTGGCAGTGGACGTGGACGTGGGCGTGTTCGTGGCAGTTGATGCGGACTTGGGCGTGTTAGTCGGAGTCAGGCGGGACGTGCTGGCCGTCGGCGTCCGTGTGGGGGTCGGCGTACGCTGGTCTGTCGGCGGACGCGTGGCCTCCGGCGTTCTCGTTGGCGTGGGCGTTCGACGTGGTGTGAACGGCGTCCTCGTCGACGTCGGCGTATAGGTGGGCGCCGGCGTGTTGATTGGAGCTGGTGGCGTCACCCGCACCACAGGTGAGGAGACCATCGACGAGCGTTGTCGTGGAGTCGAGGGCGTAGGCGTCGAAGAGCGCGGTTCCGGTTCCGAACGCGCCGTTCTCGGACCGTGCCATGAAGTGGATCAGGCTCGAACCGTCGGCGACGCACTTGAAGGTGATTGTCTCGAGTGTGACGTTGGAGGCGGCGCTCGCCTGGAAGGCGCAGCCGGAGACCACTTGCGGTACCAACTCAATATTCGCCCAGAAGGCGTCGCAGGGGTTGCTCACTCCGATCACGTCGGCAGTGGCGGTCACAACAGAGCCGTCGTAGAGGATGTCGGAATCATATCCGGCCCACGTGGCCAACGTGCCGGGCGTGAAGCTGGTGAGGTTGATGGAGACTTCGGCTGAGTCGCCGATGCCGACCGAGCCGGCCGGAGCGCTGGCGGTGAACGTGGCCAGCGCCGGGATCGTCCGGAGCCGCGTGCGTAGGCGAACCGCCGCTCACGACTGAAAAAGCGATCAGCGCGCTGAGACTGATCGCTGAACCCACGAGGCCGAGAAGCGCTGAACGCTTCATCTTGACCGCACCGTAGTCTCCTCGCACCAGTGATATCCGTCGCCGAGCCTGGCTCGCGAACGAGCGTATACCGGAAGTCGTGGGCGCGCAACCCCTACTCCAAGCGACGCGGGGAATCCGGAGGCGAAGGCATCAAGC
>CAWJLO010000016.1:0-14812 GCA_963843685.1 uncultured Chloroflexia bacterium | reverse complement strand
TGATGTCCACCTGCACCTGGATGATCTGACCGGCGGCGATATTCTCAAACGGCCCCACGTCGGTACCCGTAAACGCATAGGCGAGATAGGTACCGTCCTGGGGGTTCACGACATGGGCGAACGACTCAACGTAATCGATGGTGCTGTCGTCAATCAGGGCCGTGACATTGCCGGAAAGGCGCAGCCCATTCGAAAGGGGTTCGACCGTCAGTGGCGTCGCCTGGTCGCCGAAAGACACGAAGCATGCACGAACAAGTTGCGCGTTCTGCCCGACGAAGGCCCCGCCGAATCCGGTGTTGCAGGGACTCAAGCCGGGATCCGCTACCTGGCCTAACGCGAGCGTCCAGCCGCCCGGGAGCCGCGTGGTTGGCGTGGTTGGCGTGAGAAGCAGACCGAGTACTTCGCTGCCGGTTGGCTGGAGCGCGTTCTCGAACGCGTACTCGCGGTCGAGCGTGCCATCCTGGTTGTAGATGGAGACGTGCCAGTTACCGTGCACGTCGATGCCCTCTGAGGGCACGGCGCTGGCGCTCGTCGCTGTGTGCTCGCCGCCTCCGTTCCACGCTCCGTACGCCACGACGGCGGCCAGCCCCATCGCGGCGACGACCGGCAGCACGAGTAGTCGCTTGATCATGGTCTCACTTCCTCTCTGTCCGCGGGGTGATTGCGTACGTTGGCGACTGGTCGTTTGAGCTGCGGAGGGAGTAGTCTGGCCGGGTGAGACCGAACCACTCGATGCTGCGCCCGAACTCCGTGAGGCCCCGGTGGCTTTGCGTGCCAATCGGAGCGCTCCTGCTCCTGTCAAGCTGCGGCGGCGACTCGCGTTCCGACTCGACCGCCACGGCGACGCCGACCGTGACGGCAGAGGCCACGGCAACCGCTGCCGCCGCACCATCGCCCGAGAATTCATCCGGAGTCCCGAAAGAGCCCGTCGGCGTGCACGAGCGCGTCAAGATCACCATTACGGACCCCTGACCTCACGGCGGACACATCGCATTTGGCTGCCCGTCCGTATCGAACGTAAGCGAGCATGCCGGAGGCGGCCATACTCATTCCTTGACCCGCGATTACTCAATCTGCGGCGTCCGTTCGTTGAACCGGTCCGAGCGCGTCAATTAGGATGCTCACATGGAATGGCCGCTGGTGGGACGCGCGGAGCAGCTTCGAGAGGTGGTTGATGCCATCGAGCGGGGGCCGGGGAGCGCCATCCTGCAAGGCGAACTCGGCGTCGGCAAGACGCACCTGTCGCACGCGGTAGCGGATAGCTTCCGGACGCGCGGATGGCGGCTGGAGTCCGTCATCGGCTCGCCCGCCGCGACACCCATCCCGTTCGGCGCTTTCTCTCACCTGCTGCCGCAGCCGTCGTCTACGGACGTGACGGTGAACCTCGAGCGCATGCGGCGCGAGATCGTCGCCAGCGGGGATTCGGCGGGCGTACTGCTGGTGGTGGACGACGCGAACTACCTGGACAGTGCCTCAATGGCGCTCGCGCACAGGCTTGCTTCGTCCGGTGACGCCTCGGTCCTGGCCACGCGCCGCACGGGAGAGCCCGGTAACGAAGAGACGCTGACGTCGCTCTGGAAGGACGGCCACGCCCGCCTCTTCGACGTGCTGCCGCTGGACCGCGCGTCGCACGATGAGCTGGTAGTCCGTTCCCTCGGCGCGGTGCGAGCGGCTGGGCTGCTGGACGGGCTCTGGCAGCTGACGAACGGCAACCCGCTGTTCCTGCGCGAGATCCTGACCGCGGCGGCGGAGCGAAACCTCGATGAGTGGCTGGAGAGCATCCTCTCGGCCCGCCCGGCGCCCACGGCGCGCATCACCGAGATCATCAGCGCGAGGACGGGCCGGCTGCCGGCGCCGGCACATGCGGCGCTTGAGGCTGTGGCGATGGCGGAGCCGGTCAGTGTCGACATCGTCGCGCAGATTGCCGACCGGGACGCCGTCGTGGAACTTCAGGACCGCTCAATGGTCGTCGTCGACCGGCTGGGATCCGCGAAGTACGCCAGGACGGTGCATCCGCTGTACGGTGCGACGATCCGGGCGACCATGCCCCGGACGCGGCGTTCCGCGCTGGCCGGCGAACTGGCGGACGCCCTCATGGCGAGGGACATGGAGGACGCCGGAGACGCTTTGCGCGCGGCCGTGTGGTTGGAAGAGGCGGGCAGGACGCTGCCGGCACCCCTGGCCGTGCGCGCGGCGACGGAAGCGCTCTCGCGCGGCGACGCGCCGCTGGCGGAGCATCTGGCCACGACGGCTGCTGAGCCTGGCGGGCGAAGCGTCGACGGTCTCATCGCGCTTGGAAGCGCGCTCTCAGTGCAGCACAAGCCGAATGCGCGGGAGACGCTGGAGCGGGCGCTCGAGGCGGCGCAAGGGGCCGAAGAATGCGTCCGGGCGGCGCTCGCGTGTTCGCGCCATTACGGGTGGGAGGGCCGCGACCTCGGCCGGGCGTCATCGCTACTGGAGGAGCTCATTCCGACGATCTCGGAGGCGGGGGCGCAGTCGGAACTGCGCGCCGAGCTCGCGTTCTACTCGGCGGCTGCGGGTGACGCAGTGGGGACGATCCGTATCGCGCACGACGTCCTCTCGGATCCGCGGGCGGACCCAAAGGCGATCCTTTCGGCGCTCATTCATTCCACGCGCGCCAGGGTGATGCTTGGCGATTTCGACGGACTGGAGGCCGACCTCGACCGGGGCGAGGCGCTGGCGCTCGAACTGGCAGACGATCTGCCGCTGGCGTTCGACCAGCTACGCAGTAATCGCTCGATGTGGCTGCGTAGCGTCGATCTCGCGGAGGCGCTGCGAGTCGCCAGCTCCGGCTACGCGCGATCACTGCGCGAAGGCGGGCCGAGTGCGATGTGGTCGGGCACGCTCTCCTGGATCTCGGTCGACACGGGCGATCTCGACGCCGCGCTGGGACTGGTGGAGCGGAGCTTCCGCGAGGTCGAGCGCTTTGACCCCTTCCACAACGTCTCGATGGCCTATTCGCTGGCGGCGCTGGTGCATGGAGTGCGTGGCGAGCTGGACGAGGCGGCGGCATGGCTCGAACGCGGCGGGCCCGTGAAGGAGTTGGAGCCCAGGAGCCGCGTCTGGGCGGAGCGCGCGCAGGTGTGGATCGCGTCGCGCGACCCGGAACTGGCGATCTCGTTGGCCATCAATGCTGGCCGGCGCGCAGAGGCGGAGACCATCATCACCTGGGGAGCCTCGTTGCTCTACCACGACGCCGTCAGGCTGGGCGGCTCCTGCGAGGCGACCGACGGACTCGCCAGGCTGGCCGATCAGACGACAGCTCCGCTGATCCACACGATGGCGAAGCACGCGCGGGCAGCGCTGGATGAGGACGCGGTAGCGCTCGCTGCAGTCGCCGAAGAGTTCGCAGTGTGCGGCAGCCCGCTGTTAGCCGCCGAGGCGCTGGCGCAGGCAGCGCACTGCGCAGCCGATGAGCTGGAACGAGATAGGCTGACAGTGCGTGCGCTGCATCTGCGCTCGCAGTGTCCGGGAGCCGTGACGCCGCTCCTGACGGGCCTGATATCGCCGTTGAGCGAGCGCGAGTGGGAGGTGGCGCGGCTGGCGAGCGCCGGGGCATCGAGCCCGGACATCGCCCGGCAGCTGTATCTCTCGGTGCGTACGGTCGACAACCACCTTTCGGCGGTCTACAAGAAGCTCGGGATCGGCGGAAGGCAGGACCTCCGCCTGGTGTTTACGCCAGCGAGGCATTAGCTAGTCGTTGCACCCACCGCCCGGCGACGGTGCGTGTCGACGAGTGGTCTGATTCTCCCTCAGATGGGCAGGTTCGGGAACTCGTCTGTAGCGCGGACCAGTTGCCCGGTATCTAGAGTCGGCGGCGTTGACTGACCGGGACGATGCTGAAGGGCTTCGACGATGTGGTGGAGGCGTACGAGATCCGCTGGCGCGAGTAAGAGCGCCAGTCGCGCTTGCCTCGGGACTATGAACCGGATTTCTGCAATCGTGCAGCCTCCGGCACCGCCCGCAGATTCAGCGTTGACTGACGGACACTAGGTTTCCAGCAAGAGACTTCTCATCCGTCGGTCCTGGGTTCGATCCCAGAAGGCCCACCATCATCTCCCCTGCCCTCCGCCCTCCGCTCTTGGCTCGGTAGCCGATCTGGAAATGTCATGAGCGCCAGTCATCGGCGTAGCTGGGCATGGGTTCGGTTTTGTCGCCGGCTTAGCGCGAAATCGAGCAGTCTTTTCAGCTCGCGGGCTTCATGAGCGCGAGAGGACTGCGCTACGGGATACCCAAGCCCGTGGTGTCGCCTCGGCAGCTTGATCCGCCCGTCGCAGCTCACCTCACGTCCGCGGGATCGCCGTTATTGCTGCAGCCGGGAGGAATCAACGGCTTGACATCGCTTGGTGGTCTTTAATATTACAGTGCGCTAATGTACGCTCACGATCTAAAGCCTCCGAGGTTCGGATATACGAGAAGGGATTCTTTATGATCCGCCTGGCCGCTCTACTCATTATCGTTGCTGTCGCTTCGTCATTCTCCACATCACGCGTACACGCCCAGACGTCGACAGAACAGACGGTCACGGCTACCGTGACGGGCCAGTCCGTGTCGATGACCGTCAGTCCTACTTCGATTGACTATGGGACGGTGCCCTTCGAGACGTCGCGGAGCTCCCTCGCGGCGCCAGGCGGCGCGGTGACCTTCGTGGCGACGAACACAGGCAACGTAGATGAGGACTTCCTTGTGCGGGGTTCCGACGCAACGGGCTCAGGCTTCTCGTGGTCGCTCGTAGCAGGCGCCGTCTCCTGCGGACCCGGCTCGAACAACAACAAGTTTCGGCACAGCGTGACGCCATCGGGTGGGTCTTCGCAATTTCTGGCAACGAGCGACGACACCTTGGCCACAGCGAAAGCGCCGGCGGACACCCAATCGTTCACGTCCGAGATCTACATGCCATGCTTCGGCAGCGATGGTGCGGGACTTCAAGCCACGACGAGCATCGTCGTGACAGCGGTGGGCCCGTAGGTCCAACACATTGTCCTCGCCTGTTCCCCGCATCGCGCTCGTCAGTTGCCTTATCCTCGCCCTGTTCGCGCCGCCGCTCGGTTCGGCGGCGCGAGCGGATCGGGGTGTCTCCGTCGATATTGGAAACATCTCCGTGGACGAGCGTCTGGCGCCTGGCGGCCGGTACCGTCTGCCGACACTCACGGTACGCAATGTGGGCGATGAAGAGGGCGACTATGAGATGATCGTTGCCCACTTCAAGAGTGAAGACGCCACGGACGCACCCATCGGTTGGTTCGACGTCAGCCCCTCGCACTTTCACCTCGCTCCGAACCAGGAGCAGCATGTTCAACTTCACATCGAGCTTCCCCCGAGCGCGGACCAGGGCCGGTACAGCGCATTGATTGAGGCTCACGCCGTGGCCAATGCCTCGGGAGTCCAAGTGACCGCCGCGGCCGCCAGTCGGGTCTCGTTCGAAGTAAAGGCTTCGAGTACGTGGGCGGCTTGGCTGGTACAGCTGAGACGATCGTTTACCGATCACTATCCATGGTCCTATCTGACCCTCGGCGCGATCTCTGTCGTTCTGTTGGCGGCGCTTGCGCGCCGGTTTGTCCGTCTACGTATCGGACTAGAGCGGCGTCGCTGATTCTGCGCAGGGGGTGCCGGGTCGCCTTAGTCTGCATCTTGGTCGTGCTGGCGTGTCTGCCCGCGGCGCGACTCTCCGCATCTCTGGAAGCGGCCACCCCGCCTGACTCGTCCGGTGTACGCGCAACCGTCCGCTCAAATCCGCTGCGCGTACGCATCTATGTTCTCACCGCGACGGTTCGTGCTTGCGGAGTTGCTGTCGTTGTGATCGACTCGCAAAACCTCAGCACGGAACGCTTGACGGTGACGCAGCAATCTCTCGTGTTCGACGATGCAGGATTCCGCACCATCGGTCATCTTGATCTCGGCCTGCGGAGCATTGGGCCGGAACGTCACCACATGTCGATCTGGCTTCTGCGGCCGTTGAGTGCCGGAGAGTATGTCGTTATGGCCTCGATCCGCGCAGTACTTCTGGGAGAAAGCGTCACAAGCACGAGTGCAGGTGAGTTCATTTCTGTCCGAGGCCGGTGCTCATCGAAGCGATAGCGGACTAGGCCTGAATTGCCCGACCAGGGAGGATCGAGGACAACGCGTCGCAGCGGCTCAGCACGGTGCTAGGTAAATCGTGAACAAGGTCGAACACGAGCCGTGGCAATCCGTCGGTCCTGTGGGCGTTGGGTTTCGGCCGCGCGCTTGCGCGACCCGGAGCCAGTGAGAATTCGACGTCCTCGTCGTCAGTCTTTCGTGCGCCTTGAGGCGGAGGCGACACTCATGCAGGCGACGAGCACTCCGCTGACGAGAAGCATCAGCGCCAACACCAATAACGGACCCGGCGCCGGACCGGATACCTCCGCGTTTCCAGTACTGGGCAACGCGACAGTGGCTTGCGGCGAAGCCGAGGGTTCAGCAACCGGCTGGGCCGGCGGCGCCCCGTACACCGCGATCGGTCCATCCGGCTGACAGGTCGTGCCCGCGGCCGGGAGAGCCAGCGTGAGGAAATAGGCATCGACGGCGTT
The DNA here is from genome assembly GCA_963843685.1 of uncultured Chloroflexia bacterium. GTDB lineage: Bacteria > Chloroflexota > Dehalococcoidia > DSTF01 > JACRBR01 > DASQHL01. The sequence goes on along the minus strand of CAWJLO010000016.1, from coordinate 8,243 downwards.
GTCGATGCAGGAACTCTTACTTTCCCGCCCGAAGGCGATATGCCCCTCGCCATGATAGGTGAGCAGCACACCGGATTGGAGGCTCACAGCCACGCTCTGCGCCCAGGCATACGGCGTCGCGGGATCGCCCGTCGATCCGACGACCAAGATCGGCGGAGCACCGGCGGCGTTCACCGCCGCGGGTGTCCGGCGGGGTACCGCTTAGGAATCCGAGAACACCATCAACGAAGAGCGCGCTTCAGCTTGGTAAGGAGCGCCACGCCGTTGGAGTGGGAGCGGTCGACCGTGCGCCTGGAAGCCACGTTCCGGCAAGCGGTGAAGAGGACAAAAGAGCAATTCCGGTAAATGAAGAGAGCAACTGGGGCCGGTGTACGCTGGAAATCGTGTAGGTCTTCACTGTCATGAACCGTAGGGCGGAGGCTCGGTGCTGTCGCCTGAACGCACAGCCGCGCGCCTTACCTTGGCTGTATGAGAACTGGCCTTCGGCCGCGGTGGATGTCGAGCGACGACCCCACCTTACGCACACACACTTGAGACACAACTGGTATGCCGCACGGGCGTCGCTGTTCGATTGTCGCGGTCCCAGCACGCCGATGCTTCAGGGCAGGGATACCGGCATCCGGGCGAGCAGCGACCGTCGCCCGTCGCCCGTGCGCGATCCGGCCAAGACCGGACCGGGAGGATGGCGGATGGCACCGCTCAGCCAAGCGGACCTTGAAACGCTGTTCCAGATCTCAGCCGACGCGCTCTGCGTGTCGGCGAGCGACGCACGTATCATCGAAGCTAACCCGGCGCTGCTCGGCGTTCTCGGACTCACGCAAAACGACGTCGTCGGCCGGCCCTTTCTCTTCATGGTTCATCCGGATGACATAGAGGCAACCGTTGCGCAGGTTTCGGGGCTCGGACGGGGCGAGACGACGCTACTCTTCGAGAACCGCATCATCGGCGCCAACGGCGAGCCGCGATGGTTTCAGTGGTCGGCACGCGCCGACCACTCGAACGGCCGTATCTACGCCTCCGGTCGCGATATCACGAACCTACACTTGCATCGCGAGCGCCTGCAGCAGACCCAGAGCGAACTCAAAGCGGCACTGGAGGAGCTGAGGAGGATCGCGCACATCGATCAGCTGACCGGCATCCTCAACCGGCGAGCATTTCAAGAACGAGCGTTGGGTGAAGTAAGCCGATGCATGCGGGACAACACGCCGATAGGCGTCGCGATCTTTGACATCGACCGGTTCAAGCTCATCAACGACGAGCACGGGCACCCGGTCGGGGACAGCGTTCTTCGGGAGGTCGCGCAGCGCATCGATGCTTGTCGGCGCGGATATGACATCGTTGGACGGTGGGGCGGAGAAGAGTTCGTGGCGTTGTTTCCCGGCGCGACGCATGCCGACGCGCAACTGGCTGCGGAGCGCGTAGCACTTGCGGTTTCGGCAAGACCGATCGTCATCGGGCCGCTCTCGATCGACGTGCGCGTCTCCGGCGGAGTCGTCTCGCGATCCGCGTCGCACGCCGGGAGCTTCGATGAGTTGGTCAAGCTCGCGGATGACGCGTTGCTCAAGGCTAAGCGTAGCGGGCGTGATCGCGTCGAGATCGTGGCTGACGACATCGACGGGCAGGACTTGAGTCTGGCGAGCTAGCGCCGCCGACTACGTTCCGCGGGGCCCTTCTTCGCCTTCGGCTTCGTCGCGGCCCTCGGCTTGCGCGCCGACTTCTCCGTGCCGACCAGGCTCCAGAACCGCCAGCCGTCGCAGGCGACGCCGCCCATCGCCGCCTTGCCTGCGGACGATGGACACCCGCGCGACTCTGCACACTCTCGAGCTTGCCCACGGGCGCTCACCCAGCCAATAGGGGCATTGCGAATGCGAGGAGATCACCCGTGGACGCGGCGATGATCCCGAAATGATCGGTGGCGTGCTCGACAAGACGCACGTCGCCGCCAAGGGCGCGGTAGCGCTCGACCATGGCCCGGGAAGCGGTGACGGGTACCTGCTCGTCGGCAGTTCCGTGCAGTACGAGAACCGGCATTGCCGGGGTGCACGCGCCGGGAGAGTTCTCGTCGAGGATCGCTCGGAGCGCGGGGGACAGGTCTACAGGCAACAGCCGGTCGATGTCTGCCGTTGCTAGGGCGCCGAGGATTTCATCCGCAGACTGTCCCCTGATCATCTGGATTACCTGCACACCAGCGTCAGTGGCGACCTCACTCGTCGCGATGTGTGGGTACGCAGCGAGGACGCCGCTGGCAAGCATGACGAGATAGCCGCGCGTGTCAGTGGTACGCAGTTCAGTCCACAGCGTCGACAGTTCGCAGCCCGGTGCCTGCGCCACCACTCCGAGCAGGCGGATCTCGGGCGCATATGTCGCGGCCAGCTCCCCGGCGAACAGCACTGCCTGCCCACCTTGCGAATGACCGAGCGCGATCACCGGACTCTGCAGCGTCAGACCATCAACGCCGATGCTGCATGCCGCACGTACGGAGTCGAGCACGTTCCGGCCCTCGGCCTGACCGATGCCATAGGCGTGCTCACCTGGTGTCCCCAAGCCTTCGTAGTCGGCAGCGACGACGGCGAAGCCCGCCCCGAGCAACGGCAAGAGCAGTTCGCGGATGATGGGTGCATCAGGCTCCGCCGCGAATTGACGCGATGGCGCCGACTGGTCGCCCAAACCGACCGTGCCGTGACCGTAGGCAATGATTGGCAGTGGCACTCCGTGATTGCGAGGTTTGGTGGGCACCGCCAGAGTCGACGTGGTGGCAATGTCCTGACCTAGCGCAGTGCGTGAGTGATGCAGCAAGATGAAGCACTCGCTGCCGCCTGGACCGGGGAGAGAAGCAGACTGGATGACGGTTCCCGGATGGGCTTTTCGAAGTGGTTCTGGCGGAGCCCATACCATGATTCAATCCTTTCACGCCCCCGCGAGCACATGGTCAGAGACCCACGTTAACACTGCACTCGAAACGGCCGCTGTTCGTCGTTCTTTCAGTTTTCGTAGCAGGGCGCAGTCTTGCGGGCGTAGCGCCTCAAGATCGGTGTTTGAGCAAGCTGTTGCTCATACGTCGATTCGACATGTGATCCGGTCGGGTCTACAATCCTCTCCTCAGAGAAGTCCGGCAAGTCCGGAGGACTCGTCTGCGATGCGCCGGCTTGTGGCGGCCCAGATTCTGCGTTGAATGACGGACACGCAAATGCGGTAATCCGTTGGTCCGCGACGCATACGCTGCCGCTCGCAACGGGCCGGCCGTAGGCTACGGACTCGGTTGGACGGCATCCTCTCCAACCGTTGAGTTTGAGGAGCGATTCAGGACGTGAACGCGGAGCGGCTGCGTGACCTCGGCTTTCAGCTGGAGGGCCGTGCACCCGGGGGCGAGTCGGGCGGCGCGTGGTTCGCCACCGCCGCCGATGGTGAGCGCGTCGTGTTGAAGTGGTTCGCTGACGAGGGCATGGCTGGCCGCTATGCGGTGCTCCTGCCCGCGCTCGACGTGCTGCGTTCGCGCGGCGTGCCCGTGCCCGAGTACCCGTTCGTGCGCGCCGTCGACGGGTGGACGCTCTCGGCACAGCAGGTTCTGCCGGGACGATCGTTTCCGACCTGGCCGCCGCAGCTGGTCGACCGGATGATCGAGTGCGTCAGCGCGGCAGCCGGCATCGTCGGTCCACCGCCGGCGCCAGCGCCGCAGGGGTGGGGTGAGTTCGTGATCCACACGCTCACGGTGGGTGAGGACGAAGTGGCGCAGCACGACTCGCTCCGCGCGCACTCCGATCGCGCTCGGCGCATCATCGACTTGATCGAGGCGATCGGTGGCGGTGCCGAGCCGGCATGGTTCCCGACGAGCGGGCTCGTCCACTTCGACCTGCACACGGACAACGTGCTCGCGCTCGATGACGGCACGCTCACCGGGATCGTCGACTGGGAGAATGCGTGCGCGGGCGATCACCGGTATGACCTGGTGGCGTTCGCGTTCGACCTCGACGGTCACGGCCAGCAGATCTGGGACCGGGTCGAGGCGCTCGTCGAGCGGCACGTGCTGCGGGCGTACGTCGCACACATGGCGCTCCGTCGCACGGACTGGGCGATCCGCCACCGTCCGGAGGATATCTCCCGGCAGCTGGACCGCGCCGAGCGCGTGCTCAATCGGTAAGTCCGGAGCGGACAGTGCAACACGTCGAGGGTCCCCTCGGAACCGCCGAGGGGACAGCAACGGGAGGGCGGGAGTGTCTCCGGGCTAGACCATGGGGGGGAGGTCGAGGCCGAGGAGGGCGCGGCCGGCGGGCTCGTAGTTGGTGGGGGCGAGCATGACGTGCTGGGTGGTGGTGTGCACGTCGCGGAGACAGCGCTGCAGGACGTTGCCCTCGTAGATGGAGGAGCCGCCGCCGAGGGTGTAGGCGATCTCGACAGCGCGCACTGATTCCAGGGCGGCGTGGGCGCAGGCGGCGCGGACCATGGCGCGGTCGGCGGCGGTGATCTCGCGGCCGGCGACGGCCTTGTCCCAGATGTCGTCCATGATCTCGTACATCCAGGCGCGGGCTGAGCGCAGGATGGCCTCGGCGCGGGCGATCTCGGTGTGGGTGTAGGGCCGCTCGGCGAGCTTTGAGCCGATGTTCATGGGGGTCTTGTTGACGGCGAGGGCGATGAGCTCGTCGATGGCGCGGCGGGCGATGCCGAGCGGGATGGGCGAGATGGTGAGGGCGAGGAAGCCGAGCACGGGGTAGCGGTACGTCGGGCCATCGACGAGCGGCGCGGTGTTGAGCGCGAGCATGCGGTCGTCGGGGACGAAGACGTCCTTCACCTCCATGTCGTGGCTGCCCGTGCCGCGCATGCCGACGACGTTCCACGTGTCGATGATGTTGACCTGGTCGATGGGAAAGACGGCCATGCGGTACTCGGGCGGCGCTGCGCTTCCGTCCGCCGGGGTGGTGAGGCAACCGCCGACGAGCATGGTGCAGTGGTTGCAGCCACTGGCGAAGGGCCAGCGACCGGTAACGCGGTAGCCGCCGTCGGTGCGGACGGCGCGGCCCCAGGGCGCCTGTGCGCCACCGGCGACGGCCCGGGGCACGAAGAGCGAGCGCGCCGTGGCTTCTTCCATCTGGGCGGAGATGATGCCGGTGCCGTTGGCGATGCCGACGACCCAGGCGATCGAGGCGTCGGCGACAGCGAGCTCCTCGAGCACGCGGACCATCGTGGGGATCGACTCCTCGAGGCCGCCGTAGGCGCGGGGGAGCATCATGTCGAAGAGACGGGTCTGGTGGAGGAGATCGACGATGGCCGGTGGGCAACGGCGGAGGCGCTCGGCCTCGTCGCTGGCCTCGCGTAGCGTGGGGGCGACGGAGCGGGCGGTGGCGAGGAAGTCGATCGTTGGCGTGGCGGCGGTGGTTGTCGTCATCGTGCGTCTCCTGGTGGAACCGGCGGCATCGTCCGGCCGAGGGCTTGCGCGAGTTCTGTAGTGATCGCTACAATAGCGGCCGAGTTATGGGAGTGTCAAGCGCTGCTGAGCCAAGACGGACGAACGCACGTGGAGAGGCGTCGCGAGAGCGCATCCTGGACGCGGCGGCGGAGGTCGCGGGGGAGCGGGGGTACGAGGGGACGAGCATCAACCTCGTGAGCCAGCGGTCGGGGCTGCCTGCGAGCTCGATCTACTGGCACTTCAAGGACAAGGACGAGCTGATCGCGGCGGTGATCGAGCGTGACTTCGAGCAGTGGGTGCGGGCGCTGGACGAGGCGCCGGCCGTGCGGGGCGCTGGCTCGCGGACGCGCGTCGGACGAGGCCGCGCGGGAGCAGTTCGCGGCGAACCGGCGGGCGCTGGCGCGCTTCCCGGATTTCGTGCGGCTGGGGCTGATGCTGCTGCTGGAGCGGCGGCCGCAGGAGGCGACGGCGCGGCGGAAGTTCATGGAGGTGCGGCGGGCGACGCAGGACCGGCTGCGGCAGGCGTACCGGATCGACTTTCCGGAGCTGGACGAGGCGGGGGTGGGGGCGCTGGTGGGGCTGACGATCGCGCTGGCGGACGGGTTCTTCATCGCGCAGGAGGCGGGGGAGGGTGAGCTGGAGGCGGCGTTCGAGCTGATGGGGACGGCGATCCTCGGTGCGGCGAAGGAGCTGGCGGGGGGTGGCCGACCGACGAAGGAGAAGGGGTCGTGATGCTGCTGCCGTTGTCGAAGGAGCCGTTCGTGGCGCCGACGGAGCGGGACATGCTGCCGTCGGAGCGGCGGGAGTTCGTGCGGACGCACCGGACGTGCGTGTTCGGGTACGGGCGGGCGAAGGACGGGCCGGCGATGTCGGTGGTGTACTTCATCCCGACGGACGAGGACGAGCTGCTGGTGTCGACGATGGCGGGGCGGGGGAAGGCGCGGGCGGTCGGGCGGAGCGAAAAGGTGAGCCTGTGCGTGCTGGACGAGCGGTGGCCGTTCGCGTTCCTGCAGGTGTACGCGGACGCGGTGGTCGATCGGGACCCGCGGCTGGTGGTGGACGTGATGATGGCGGTGGCGGGACGGATGTCGGGGACGCCGCTGCCGGAAGCGGTGAGGCCGGCGGTGGAGAAGAAGGCGGAGGAGGAGGGGCGGGTGGTGATCCGGTGCCGGCCGTACGCGACGTTCGCGACGCCGCCGCGGCACCTGGCGCGGAACGAAGACGGCGCGTGGCTGACGCACTGGACGTCGGGGAGCGTGGCGTGGGACGCGGCGGACCCGGCCTGAGACGGATGACGAGCAAGGAGGACGCAGCGTGACTCTGCATCGGATCGACAACATCACGATCGGCGTGCCGGACGTGGCGAAGACGTCGGAGTTCTACCGCGACTTCGGAATGACGGAGGGGGCGCCGGGCGTGTTCGCGACGGCGGACGGCGGCGAGCAGCTGCGGCTGGTGCACTCGCCGGTGCGGCGGCTGATGGAGATCGCGCTGGCGGCGGACGACCCGGACGACGTGGAGCGGGTGGCGACGCAGCTGCGGGGGATCGACGTGGAGGCGACGCGCACGGACGGCGGGATCTCGGCGACGGACCCGGGGACGGGCGTGAAGGTATCGATCGGGGTGGCGGCGCGGCTGCAGCAGGAGGCGGGGCCGGCGACGCACTACAACGGGCCGGGGCGGATCGAGCGGGTGGGGCTGCGGTCGGAGGAGCTGCCGCAGGGCGCGGGGGAGACGGTGCAGGCGCGGCCGCGGCGGCTGGGGCACGTGGTGGTGGGGACGACGACGCTGGAGCCGAGCCAGAGGTTCTTCATGGAGGGGATCGGCTTCAAGCTGAGCGACTCGGTGGGGAAGGCGGCGTTCTTCCTGCGGTGCTCGGAGGACCATCACAATCTGCTGCTGCAGGCGGCGCCGATCCAGTTCCTGCACCACACGTCGTGGCAGGTGGAGGACGTGGACGAGATCGGGCTGGGGGCGCAGTCGCTGCTGAAGAAGGACCCGTCGCGGCACGTGTGGGGGTTCGGGCGGCACCACGTCGGTTCGAACTTCTTCTGGTACTTCCGGGACCCGGCGGGGAACTTCGCGGAGTACTTCTCGGACATGGACTGCATCCCGACGGACCAGGTGTGGGAGCCGCGGGTGTGGGAGGGGGTGCGGTCGCTGTACTCGTGGGGGCCGCCGCCGCCGGCGTCGTTCCTGCGGCCGGACGACCTGACGGAGCTGATGGCGGGCATGCACCCGGCGAAGGCGTAGGCGATGGCGAACGTACAGCCGCTGGCACGGGAAGACCTCGCGGAGTTCGAGCAGACGTTCCAGCTCGTCGAGCGGGCGATGGGGTTCGTGCCGCGCAGCCTGTACACGATGGGGCGGCGGCCGGACATCCTGCGGGCGTTCGCGGGGCTGAGCGTGACGGTGCTGGGGCCGGGGAAGGTGGACCCGGGGCTGAAGCAGCTGGTGGCGATGGTGGCGAGCGTCTCGGCGGGGTGCCGGTACTGCCAGGCGCACACGTCGACGTCGGCGGTGAAGTTCGGGGTGGCGGCGGAGAAGACGGCGGCGGTGTACGAGTTCGAGACGAGCGCGCTGTTCAGCGACGGCGAGCGGGCGGCGCTGCGGCTGGGACGCGACGCGGGGATCGTGCCGAACGCGACGACGCCGGAGCACTTCGAGGAGATGCGGAAGCACTACACCGACGAGCAGATCGCGGAGATCGTGAGCGTGATCGCGCTGTTCGGATGGCTGAACCGGTGGAACGACACGATGGCGACGGACCTGGAGGACGAGCCGATGGCGTTCGCATCGGCGCACCTTGCGGGGGCGGGGTGGGAGGCGGGGAAGCACGGGT
>CAWJLO010000015.1:0-76473 GCA_963843685.1 uncultured Chloroflexia bacterium | reverse complement strand
CATCTGGGCCGCGCACCTGCGGCGCATGGGGCGCGGCGTCATCCCGGACGACCACGTCTGCCTGCTGCACGATCCGCTGGCCGTGGCGTGCACGATCGATCGCCGGTTCGTGACGACGATGACGGCGCCGGTGACGGTGGCGATGCACCAGGGCCACGTCCGCACGTTCATCGACCCGGCGGCCGGCCAGGAGGCGGAGATTGTCACGTCGGTCGACGCCGCCGGGTTCGCCGACTTCTGGCTGGAGACCGTCCTGGGCTGAGCTGAAGGCGTCACCGGTGACCCAAGCCCGCCCTTTCGCCCCCTGCCCCGCCAAGCCCGCGAAACTTGACGCGTCAAGCACCCGTAATGTGAGCCGGCTGTCAAGGCGTTTCCCTGTTGACAGACATCAATCCGCGGATCAGAATGCCGCTCACACACGGGGGCTGGAGGAGAACGTGGCGATGTACGAGGACCGGTACGCGACAGTAGCGGTGGAGCCGGCGGGCTTCATGCCGCGGCTGCTGGCGTGGGTGATCGACGCCCTGGTCTTGACATCTCTGTACATCGCCCTAGATCTGACCGTCGGCGGGACGGAAGGCATTGCGCTGGCCCTCGGGCTGGGCGTGGTGTACACGGTGGGTCTCTGGTGGGCGACCGGCGCGACGCTGGGCAAGGCCGTCATGGGGCTGAAGGTGATCGCCGCAAACGGCTACGAGAGCATCGATGGCGCGACGGCCGTCCTCCGGTACGTGGGCTACGTGGTCTCGGCGCTGCCCCTGTACCTCGGCTTCATCTGGATCGCTGTCGATGGCGGCCGGCAGGGCTGGCACGACAAGATCGCCAGGACGCGCGTCGTCCGCATGCGGTAGCGCCGAAGCCCGCGCTCCATGCGCGGAACGTCAAGACAACGTGAAGGGCCGCCACATTGGCGGCCCCTCTTGTTGCGTTCCGAGGTCGGGCCGGAGCTAGACCTTCAGCTCGTCCGCGACGAGCTCGCGGTGGTAGTCGGCGTCGCCCCACGCCAGCTCCGAGGCCTTCTGGCGGCGGAAGTAGAGCTGGACCTTGTAGTCCTTCGTGAAGCCGATGCCGCCGTGGATCTGCTGGCCGTGCGCCACAACCCGGCGGGTGGCCTCGCTGCACCACGCCTTCGCCATGTGGACGTTGATGTCGGCGTCGGCCTCGTCCTGGTCGACGGACCAGGCGGCGCGGTAGGTGATGAAGCGCGCGCCGTCGACGTCCGTGACCATGTCGGCGGCCTTGTGCTGGATCGCCTGGAACGAGCCGATGGGCCGGCCGAACTGAATGCGGTCCTTGGCGTACTGGACGCTGATGTCGAAGTCCATCTGCGCCAGGCCGACAAGGTAGGCGCACTCAAGCACGGTGGCCTTGCGCTGCACCTTCTTGAGCGTGGCGGCGCCGCCGGCGATGACGTTGGCCTTCGGCACGCGGACGTTCTCGAACTTCACCTCCGCCTGCTTGTCCGCCGCGATCGTCTTCAGCTGCGTCTGGCTGATGCCCTTCGCCTTCGCGTCGACGATGACGAGCGTGACGCCGTCATCGCCCTTCGTTCCGGGCTTGCGGCCGACGACCGTGAAGAAGTCGGCGACGTTGGCGTCGCGGACGAACAGCTTCGTGCCGTTGAGCACGACGTCGCCGCCGTCCTCCTTGACCTCCAGCGACACGCCCTCCGTGTCGAAGCGGGCGGACGGCTCGGTGTAGGCGAGCGTCCAGATGGCGTTGCCGCTGGCGATGTTCGGCAGGTACTGCTTCTTCTGCTCCTCGGAGCCGCCCTCGAGCAGCGGCAGCGTGCCGCCGACGACGGTGGAGAGGAACGGCCCCGGCACGAGCGCCCGGCCGAACTCCTCGATGAGGATGATCAGGTCCAGGTAGCCGAAGCCGGCGCCGCCGTAGCTGTCCGGGATGAGCAGGCCCTGCCAGCCCTGCTCGGACATCTTCTTCCAGAGGTCGGGCGAGTACCCCTTCTCGTCCTCCTCCATCTCACGCACGAGGGTCTCCGGGCACTCCTTCTCCAGGAAGTCGCGCGCGGCGTTCTTCAACAGTTCCTGCTCTTCAGAAAGTCCAAGGTCCATTGCCGGACAGCTCCTTTCAGCTGCTTGATTCCCGTACTCCGCCTGGTCTCTTCGATTGCCTCCAGGGTCACGCTGCGAGGCCAGAGGTCAACGGCCCGACGCGCGTCGGTGCCCCTGACTTCCAACCTCCAGCCACCCGTCATGCCATACCTGTGCCGGGCCTCCCGGCCGCCTCCTGCCGCTCCAACGCGCCCGCCCAGACGGGCCATCCCAGGAACACGGCGGCGCAGACCGCCGCGGGCCACGCCGACCACAGCAGGTACTCGCTGCGGAAGGCCTCCCACTTTGTCAGCGTGTGCCCTTCCAGGCACGCCGCCGTCGCCGCGCCGATGTCCGCCTGCGGCACGTCCTCTTCCGCGATGCCGCGCTCCGTCGCGATCTGCGCGCGGAAGCCGGCGCAGTCGTTGTGCGTCGCACCGGTGGCGATCGCCCCGCTCGCGTACAACGCGGAGCCGACACCCAGCGCCAGGGCGTAGATTACGGCCGCGATCGCCGCGGCGAGCAACACACGCTTCTTCCAGTCCATCCCCTCAGCCACGTGGCAGCCCCAGTCCGCGCTGGGCGATGACGCCGCGCTGGATCTCGCTCGTGCCGCCGGCCAGCGTCGAGCCGACGCAGATGCGGTAGATGGCGTCCATGCGGCCGTCGTCGGTGGCGCACGGCGAGCCTTCGCGGAGCTGGCCGTAGAGACTCGCGACCTTCACGCCGGTGCGGGCGATGCGCTGGGCCAGCTCAGAGCCGTACAGCTTGTTGATCGATGCCTCCTGGTTCGGGATGAGGCCTTTCGCCTGCATCGTGACGACGCGGTACGAGAGCTGGATGGCGATTTCGGCCTCGATCGCCCGGTCCGCCAGCTCGTGGCGGACGGACCGCCAGCCACCGTCGGTGCGATGGTGACCGCGCGCGTAGGCGATGATGTCGTGCAGGAGGCGCTGCAGGCCGACACCGCTGATGATGCCCGAGCGCTCGAAGTCGAGCGTCGTCGTCGCCACGTACCAGCCACGGTTGAGATCGCCGAGCAGGTCCTTCTTCGGCACGCGGACGTTGTCGAAGAAGACTTCATTGAAGCTCGGCGTGTCGGCGAGGTTCGTCAGCGGACGCACGCTGACGCCGGGCGACTTCATGTCGAGCAGGAAGTAGCTGATGCCCTTGTGCTTGGGCTGCTCGGTGTCCGTGCGGGCGAGGAGCATCATCCGCTGGGAGCGGTGCGCACCCGACGTCCAGATCTTCTGGCCGTTGATGATGAAGTCGTCGCCGTCCTGTGTCGCGCGCGTCTGGAGCGACGCGAGGTCGGAGCCGGAGCCGGGCTCGCTGAAGCCCTGGCACCAGAACGTCTCGCCGGAGAGGATGCCGGACAGGTGCTCGCGCTTCTGCTCCTCCGTGCCGTGGACGATGATGGTCGGGCCGGCGAGGCCGATGGCGAGAAAGTTGGGCCGCGGCGCGCGGGCGCGGGCCATCTCCTCGTTGAACACGAACTGCTGCATGACGGACATGCCGGCGCCGCCGAACTCCTTCGGCCATGCCGGTGCGACCCAGCCGCGCTTCGAGAGCTTGCGCAGCCAGTCGCGCTCCCGCTCGTCCTCGCCGATGCCGACGCCGAGGATCACGTCGTCGGCGGCGCGGAAATCGGCGGGCAGTTCTGAGCGCAGGAAGGAGCGGACTTCCTCGCGGAACGCTGCGTCGGCCGGTGAGTCTCGGAAGTCCATTACTGTCTCGGTAACCCCAGGCCCCGCTGGGCGATGATGTTGCGCTGGATCTCGGACGTGCCGCCGGCGATGGCGGACCCCACCGTCGCCACGTACGACTTGGCGAAGCGGCCGCGAAGCTTGGCCCACGGGCCTTCGCCCCACAGGCCGCCGTACTGCCCCATGATGCTCATGCCGACGCGGGCCTGCCGCTGCACGTACTCCGAGTTGAAGACCTTGATGATCGAGGCCTCGTAGTTCGGCACGAGGCCGCGCGCCTGCATGCTGACGACGCGATACGAGAGCAGGCGCGCCATATCGAGATCGATCCAGAGGTCGGCGATGGCGTGGCGGACGGAGGAGCGATCCCAGATCGCACGGCCGGTGCCGGCTTCCTTCTCCGTCTTGGCGAAGCGCGTCAGATCCTCGAGCGAGCGGAGCGCCTGCGACGTGCCGCCGATCGACGAGCGCTCGAAGTCGAGCGTAGTGGTGGCGATGTACCAGCCGCGGTTCTCCTCACCGAGGAGGCCGGAGCGGGGCACACGGACGTTCTCGAAAAACACCTCGTTGAACCCCTCGCCGTTCGCCATGTTGATCAGCGGACGCACGCTGATGCCGGGCGTCTTCATGTCGACGAGGAAGTAGCTGATGCCGCGGTGCTTGGGCGCGTCGGGGTCGGTGCGGGCGAGGACGAAGATCCAGTCGGCGTAGTGGGCCTGGCTGGTCCAGATCTTCTGCCCGTTGATGATGAAGTCGTCGCCGTCCCGCGTCGCCCGCGTCTGGAGGGACGCCAGGTCGGAGCCGGAGTTGGGCTCGCTGTAGCCCTGGCACCAGACGACGTCGCCGGACGTAATGCCCGGCAGGTGCTGCTTCTTCTGCTCGTCGGAGCCGTACAGGATGATGGTGGGGCCGAGGTAGCCGACGGCGGCCGTGTTGACGATGGGTGCGCGCGCGTATCCCATCGCCTCGTTGAAGACGACCTGGTCCCAGAGGCTCATCTCCAGCCCGCCGTACTCCTTCGGCCAGGCGGGCGCGATCCAGCGTTTCGGCGCCAGCTTCTTCAGGAAGGTGCGTCCGAACAGGTACGCCTCATCGTCGATGGCGTTGTCGGCGCCCTCCCAATCGGCGGGCAGGGCGTCCTTCAGGAAGTCGTTGACTTCCCTCCGGAATGCCTCCTGCTGGTCCGTGAACGCGAATCGCACTGGCGGCTCCTAGTCGCGCGGAAGGCCGAGGCCGCGCTGGGCGATGATGTTGCGCTGGATCTCCGACGTGCCGCCCTCGATGGTGTAGGCCTGCGAGCGGAGGAACGTGGCGGCCCAGCGGCCCTTGTTCGGCGCGTCCTCGCCGCGGAGCTGACCGTACATGCCCAGGATCTTCACCGCCGAGCGGGCGATGCGCTGGTTCAACTCCGTGGAGAACAGCTTGAGCGACGACGCCTCGTAGTTGGGGATCAGGCCGCGGGCCTGCATGCTGGCGACGCGGTACGAGAGCATGCGGGCGACTTCGGTCTCGACCATGCGGTCGGCCAGCTCGTAGCGGAGCTGCGCGTTGGTCTTGAGCGTGCTCGTCGGGTCGTCCTGGTGCTCCCGCGCGAAGTCGATCAACTCCTCAACGTGCTGCTTCATGCCGGTCGCGGAGCCGATGCTCGAGCGCTCGAAGTCGAGCGTGGTGACGGCGGCGTACCAGCCGCGGTTCTCCTCGCCGATGACGTTGTCCTTCGGGATGCGGACGTTGTCGAAGAAGACCTCGTTGAATTCGTGGGAGTTGCCCAGGTTGTACAGCGGCCGCACCTCGACGCCGGGCGTCTTCATGTCCAGCACGAAGTAGGTGATACCGCGGTGCTTCGGTGCGTCGGGGTCGGTGCGGGTGAGGAGGATCATGTAGCGGGCCATGTGGGCCAGCGTGGTCCAGATCTTCTGCCCGTTGACGACGTAGTCGTCGCCGTCTCGGACGGCGCGCGTCTGGAGCGCAGCGAGGTCGGAGCCGGCGCCCGGCTCGCTGTAGCCCTGGCACCAGATGTCCTCGCCCTTGAGCATGCCGGGGAGGTACTTCTTCTTCTGGTCGTCCGTGCCGTGGACGATGAGGGTCGGGCCGGCCATGCCGAGGCCGATGATCATGTGCAGCGGGCGCGGCGCCTTGTTGAGCGCCATCTCCTCATTGAAGATGAACTGCTGCACGGTCGTCATGCTGGCGCCGCCGTACTCCTTGGGCCACGCCGGCGCGATCCAACCCTTCTGGCCGAGCTTCTTGAACCACTCCTGGTTGGCGGCCCAGCCGCTGACGAGCGCCTCCTGGCCGGATTCGCCCGCCTTCGGGCGCGGCGCCTCCGCGACGATGAAGTCGCGGACCTCTTTTCGAAATTCTGCCTCTTCCGGCGTGTCGTTGAAATCCACTACTGGTCTCCTCGTTCCTGGTCTCTGGTCGCTCGTGTCCGGACGAAGGCGCGTTGCCGCCTCGCCCCGTTACTCCGCTTGTGGTTCCTCTCCCCGACGAATCAGTCGCGCGGCAAACCCAACCCGCGCGTGGCGATGATGTTGCGCTGGATCTCCGACGTACCGCCGGCGATGGTCGACGAGAGCGAGGTCATGTAGCTGCTCTCGTAGCGGCCCCGCATCGGCGCGTCGTTTCCGTAGAGCTGGCCGTACAGGCCGAGCACCTTCACGCCCGTGCGCGCGATGCGCTGCGACAGCTCCGACGCGAACAGCTTGGTCATCGACGCCTCGTGGTTCGGGATCAGGCCCTTCGCCTGCATCGAGACGACGCGGTACGACATCATCTTCGCCACGTTGGCCTCGACGTAGCGGTCCGCGAGCTCCGACTTGATCGACGTCACGTAGCCGGTGCGGCTGGAGCCGTCGGCCTGGTGCTCCTTCGCGTACTTCACGAGCTGGTCGAGCTGGATCTTGATGCCGACGGCGCTGCCGATGCTGGAGCGCTCGAAGTCGAGCGTCGTCGTGCCGACGTACCAACCGCGGTTGAGCTCACCGACGATGTTCTTCGCGGGCACGCGCACGTTGTCGAAGAAGACCTCGTTGAACATGTCCTGGTTGGCGAGGTTCGTCAGCGGCCTCACCGTCACGCCGGGCGACTTCATGTCCAGCAGGAAGTAGCTGATGCCCTTGTGCTTCGGGGCGTCCGGGTCCGTGCGGGCCATCATGAACATCCAGTGGGCGTACTGCGCGCCCGACGTCCAGATCTTCTGGCCGTTGATCACGTAGTCGTCGCCGTCCTTCACCGCGCGCGTCTGCAGCGACGCGAGGTCGGAGCCGGAGCCGGGCTCGCTGAAGCCCTGGCACCACTGCACTTCGCCGGAGAGGATGCGGCTGAGGTGCTCCTTCTTCTGCTCCTCGTTGCCGTGCGTGATGATCGTCGGACCGACCATCGAAGTGCCCATGCCGCCGACAGGGGGCACGCGGTTCTGGGCGAACTCCTCGTTCATGATGAACTGCTCCATGACGGAGAGTCCGGCGCCGCCGTACTCCTTCGGCCAGGCCGGGGCGATCCAGCCCTTCTTGGAGAGCTTCCCTCGGAGAGCGCGCAGGCGCTCGAAGGCGCCGCGGTACATCCCGCGCTCCATGTCCTCCATCTGTTCGTCGGACTTCACCTCTTTGTTGATGAAGTCGCGGACCTCCGTGCGGAAAGCGGCCTCTTCGGCGTTGTCCTTGAAGTTCATCTCTTGCTCCTTTGTCGCTGGTCGCCGGCCACGAGGCTCAGCGCCTGACCATCACCGACTCGCCGCCGGACATTCCCCTTCTCAATCAATCGCGGGGCATCCCCAGCCCGCGGGCCGCGATGATGTTCCGCTGGATCTCGCTCGTCCCGCCGCCGACGGTGCTGGTGGTGGCGTAGAGGTACGTGCTCTCGACACGGCCGTTCGCGGCGGCGTAGGGGCTGCCGGTCCGGAGCTGGCCGTACAGCCCCAGCACCTTCATCGCCGTGCGCGAGATGCGGACGTCCAGCTCGGACGAGAACAGCTTGGCGATCGAAGACTCCTTGTTCGGCACGAGCCCCCGGTTCTGCATCGAGATCACCTGCGTGCACAGCATCTCCTCGACGCTCGCCTCGATCATCCGGTCGGCGAGCTCGTTGGGGACGCCGGGATCCTGCGAGATGAAACCTTCGCCCTTGTTCTCGCGGATGAACGCGACGAGGTCCTTCATCATCAGCGTGTGCGAGATGCTGGTGGCGATGCCTGAGCGCTCGAAGTCGAGCGTCGTCGTGCCCACGTACCAGCCGCGGTTCTCCTCGCCGATCATGTTCTTCGCGGGGACGCGGACGTTGTCGAAGAAGACCTCGTTGAAGTCGTGGTTGCCCGCCATGTTCACCAGCGGCCGGACTTCGATCCCCGGGGACTTCATGTCGACGATGAAGTAGCTGATGCCGCGGTGCTTCGGCGCCTCCGGGTCGGTTCGGGCGAGCAGGATCATGAAGGCGGCGACGTGCGCGCCGGACGTCCAGATCTTCTGTCCGTTGACGACGAAGTCGTCGCCGTCCTTGACCGCACGCGTCTGGACGGCGGCAAGGTCGCTGCCCGCTCCGGGCTCACTGAATCCCTGGCACCAGACCTCGTCGCCCTTCACGATGCCGGGCAGGTAGCGCTTCTTCTGCTCCTCCGTGCCGTGCATGATGATCGTCGGGCCGGCCCAGCCTGTGCCGATGCCGAAGTTGCCACCGCGAGGCGCGCCTGACAGCGCCATCTCCTGCGAAAAGATGAACTGCTGCATGACGGAGAGGCCGGCGCCGCCGTACTCCTTCGGCCATGCCGGAGCGATCCACCCCTTGTCGGCGAGCTTCTGCACCCAGTCGCCGTTGATGCGGAAGTACTCCGCACGGTCCATGTGGATGTCGTCCCAGCCGCCGCCTCCGAACGCGGCGCGGAAGCCGCGGCGGCGGATGCCGGGCGGGCATTCGTTCTCGATGAAGGCGCGCACCTCGGTGCGGAACGCGGCTTCAGTCGGCGTGTCTCGAAATTCCATCCGTCCTGCGTCCTCAGCGGCCGATTGGGCCGCACGATCTTCACCGAGTCTTACGTTAACGTCAACTTCCGCTCGCCGCCCTACAGCGCGGGTACGCCATCCAGCCCAACAGCGCCTTCCGGCGCGCGCATGGGCCCTGTCTCCGGACTGATGTAGCGCGGGCGCGATCCGTCGCTGCGCCGCACGGTCTCCAGGTACACGCGACCCCAGAGGTCGGCGCGCGTGCGGTCGAGTTCGTCCTTGAGTCCGAGCATGTGCATGAGGTCCATCGTCATGCCGATGCCGAGGAACTGCCAGGCGATCAGCCGCGTGTCCACGTCGCGGCGGACGACGCCTCGCGCCTTGCCCTCCTCCAGCGTGTCGGCGACGAAATCGACGAACGCCTCGAAGTTGTCGCGGAGCGCGTCGCGGATCTCGTCGTCATCGGCCTCCGAGAGCGCGCGGAACTGCAGCTTCATGTTGGCGGAGTGGGACTCGAGGTGGTCGTAGTAGTAGACGCCGATGGCCCACAGCGTCTCGATCGGGTCGCCGTAGTCGCAGGAGATCTCCTCCCATATCTGGAGGAGGCGAGGGCCCGTCGCGCGGATCGTGGCGACGAAGAGTTCCTTCTTGCCGGAGAAGTGGCGGTAGAGGCCGGGTTCGGAGATGCCGGCTGCCTTGGCGAGGTCGGCGGTGCCAACTTTGGCGTAGCTCTGGGATGCGAAGACGCCGCGCGCGCTCTCGATGATCTGGCGCCTGCGCTTGTCCGCTGGGAGCCTGCGGGCCCGTTGCACCATCCGGTTTCACCTTTGCGAGTGAGCACTCACTATCGCGATCCGGAGCGTAACATCGCTGTAACTCCCCGTCAACCGCCGTCCCGCCACGTCTGAACCTCCAACCAGGCACGCACGTGCGTCCGGCCGGCGAAGCCGCTCGAAGCTGATGTGCCCCCATTCAGGCGCGGCCATCTGCTCCTCGAACCAGCGGCGCTTCTGGCGGTGCCACTTGACGTTGAAGGCGACGAGCGACGCCTGGGGGTCCCAGAACTTCAACTGACCCCAGAACCGCTCCTCGTTCGTGCCCCAGAGCAGCTCTTTGCGGCGCCAGCGGGTCCAACTGCGAAGCAGGCTCCGCGGAACGGTGATCCGCAGCGGAAAGTCCAGCCACACGATCGTGTCCGCCAGCGGCCAGGTGATGTCCATCTGGCGCGAATAGTTCCCGGCGATCACCCAACCGTCCTGACCCTCGATCGCCTGCCGGACAAGCTCACGGAAACCCTCGTGGTCACGCTCCACCCAGCCGGGCAGCCACCAGAGTGCGTCCAACTCGATGAACCGGACGCCGAAATGGCGTGCGAGTTCGGCGCCAAGCGTCGACTTGCCGCTGTTGGTCGGGCCGCAGACGATGATGCGCCGCGCCGAGGGCATGGTGCGCAGGGTACGGAGTGCGAAGCGCGCGCGGCAAGGCGCTGCCGGTAGCGTCCCGCACTCTCGTTATGGCCAGTAACCTAGGCCGGTTCCGCCGACCGCAGCCGCTTGGCCAGCGCCTGCAGCAGCTTCCACGCGATGGCGCCGTTGCCCTCGACCATCGGACGGAACTCCCAGAATGTGAGCCCATAGCAGACCAGGTCGGTGTCAGCCGTCACGGTCGCCGAGCGGGGTCCGCCGTCGATCAACGCGAGCTCGCCGAAATAGTCGCCAGGTCCGAGGGTGGCGCGCTTTTCGCCCTTCACGGAAACGGTCACCTCCCCGGTTTCGATGAGGAAGAACGAGGCGGCGCCTGAGCCCTCCATGATGACTGTCTCGCCCTTGGTGAAGTGCCGCTCCTTCACGATGCGCGCGATCTGCGCCGCCTGCTTTCGGTCCATCTCGGCGAAGAGCTGCACGCGCTGGAGCGCCGCGGCGGGGTCGCGGGGCGGTGGTCCGGCCGGCGCGTCCGCGCGCGGTTCGCCCGTGGTCACCGCGCGACACTGGAGCAGATAGAGCGTGCCGCCCTGGAACGCCCACTCGATGTCGCGACGCGGACCGTACACCTGCTCGCAGCGGAGGGCGAGTTCGCTCAACGCCGCAAGCTGGGCATCGTTGAGGCAGAGCTCCGTCATCTTGGCGGGCGGCACCTGTTCCTCGATGGTTCCCCCCGTCGGCAGTGAGCGGACGGCAATGCGCTTGCGACCAGCCTTGCGCTCGAGCACGCGACCGGAGCGGTCCAGGCGGAAGTCGTCCGGTACGACGAGGCCCGCCACGACGGCCTCCCCCAGTCCCCAGCTCGCCTCGATGAGGCGCTCGTCCGCCCCGCTCACGGGGTTCTCCGTGAACATGACGCCGGCGACTTCGGGATTGAGCAGCGTCTGGACCACCACACCGACGCTCGGGCGCGTAAAGAGGCCGACACGCTGCCGGTACGTGATCGCCGAGTCCGAGTTCGCCGACCACCAGACGTCGCGCACGGCCGACGGCACGTCGGTGGCCGAGTGGACATTCAGCATCGTCAGATGCTGGCCCGCGAAGCTGGCCGCGGCACCATCTTCGTCGACGGCGGACGAGCGTACGGCGAACGGCGGTTGCAACGGTGCGATCGCTTTCGCGAGCTTCGCCATCGCCCGCTCATCGCTTGACGCGACCGCTTCCACCAGGTCACCCGAGAGCGCCACCCCCGGCGGAACGGGCAGGCCCTCGCGAGCAGCCTCGCCCAGGCCCACCGCCTTCGAACCGTACAGAGCTGTCTCGCGCGCCCGGGCGAAAGGGACGACGGACTTCACCCAAGCACCGTGACTTCGCCGGCATCCCCGTCGACCCGAACCCGCACTCCGTCTGCGATGAGTTCCGTCCCCTCGCGCGTCCCCACCACGCCGGGGATGCCGTACTCGCGCGCGACGATCGCGGAGTGAGACAGCAGGCCGCCGTTATCCGTCACGATCGCGCCAAGGAGCGGCAGCAGGATGTTGAACGCCTCGGTGGTCGACTCCGTCACGAGCACGTCGCCCTTCACGATGCGGCCAAACTCCGACGGGCCCGCGACTCGGCGCGCCGGGCCCTCGTACACGCCCTTGCTGGCCGCCAATCCGAAGAGCGTCTTCTCTTCGTTCTCGACCTGGGAGCTCCCGAACACCTGGCCCATCGCGAGGAACGTCGCGCTCATCAGCCTCCCGACGGCCGGCGGCAACGCGGCCAGGTCCGGCGGCGGTGGAGCCGGCGGGCCAAGCGTCGGCGGCGCCTCCTTGGCAGAATGCGACGTCCGATACTCAGCTCGCTTCGCGAGCTCTTCCGCGGACGGGCCGCCTGTGCCCGCCACCAGCGCGCACATTTCATCGAGGCCCGCGTCCAGCATCTGCTCTGCGGTTGCGATACGTCCGCGGCCGGCGACCCTGCGTCCTGCGGCGAGTGCGGCGCGCCGCATGATGCCCGAGGCCCAGATGTCGCTGTAGATGCCACGCTCGTCGCGGAGCCGGTACGTCAGCCGGGCCTCCCCGAGCAACTCGTCGAACTCCGACTGGTGCTCCGCCGGCACCTGCGCGCGCACGGCGCCGATCCGATCGTCGATATCGGACGCGCCCTGTGCCTCTCCCGAGACCGCGATCCGGATCGCCCGGAGCAGCGCATCCGGCATCTCGAGCGCGGACGGTTCGCAGATGTCGAACCCGTCGAGCAGCCGGTTGCCCACCAGGTCCAGGTAGCCCGTGACGGCCCCGCCAGCCTCCCCGCTCAGCGAGCGCAGTGTCTCGAGCACCTGCGCCGGATCGGCATCCGAGGCAAGGGCGGCCCTGGCGGCGGGGTCCTTCTCGAAGGCGGCCTTCAGGCGCTCGTGTTCGTCCGAGCCGCCGGCGGAGACCGGCGCCGCCCCGCGCATCAGGCCGAGCAGTTCGGCAGGCTGGAGTCCTGTCCACTGCATGACGTGGGCCAGGAAGTCGCCGGTTGGCAGGATGGCAGCGGCCGTGAACCGCATGTGCTGCGCCATCATCGCGGCATGGTGATCGCGGCAGCGCTTGAGATAGGCGACAAGCTCGTCGTCGGACAGAGCATCGGGATCGACCGCCTGCAACTCCCGGTGCGCGGCGATCGAAGCCGGCCGGCGGTTCTCGTCCCAGTCGCGCAGCTGCTCACGCCACAGCTTCTTCTGGTAGACCTCCTCGGCCCGTTGGAATCGCTCCGGGATCTCGGCATCCGGTGCCGGCATCATCTGGTTGTAGGCGAACCCGTTGACGTACTCCATCTGAAGCCCATCGATGAGCATGCCGTAGTAGCGAGCGAAGTCGTTCGTGCCCTTCTTGCAGCCCGCGGGATGAGTCTCCTGAAAGTAGCGCGTAACCGGCCGCGGGAAGTGGACGGGATCCTGTTCCCAGGGTCCGGGCCCAGGGGGCTCAAACCGAAGCTCCGTCGCGCTGTTGGCGGTGGTCATCGCAGTTCCTCTCTGTAGGTCTGGGCCGCACTCGGGGCTGGCGTAGCGCGGATTATACAACGGCAGGTCGTATGAGCGATGTGCCGTTTCAAATCGGTCCGCGAACACGTGGGTGATGGGGTACCGGCAGACGGTGATGCGTGACTACTCCGCGATCGCCGACGTCATCATCCATCCGGCCGTGACGCGAGGTGACACGACCCTCACACCGCAGGATCTTCCTACAAGAGATCGATAGGTCGGACTCAGGGAGGTGGGGCGACGATGAAGGATTGCACCAGGCCCGGGTCGGTCAATTCCTGGAAGCTGCGACAGCCCGTCTGCGCCCTGACGATGCGCCCGTCCTTCACGTAGAACGCCACGCCCGACGGAGAGCCGTCACTGCGCGTCCCGGTCTGCAACACGATGACCTCGCCGGCGGCAAACGAGAACAGGCCGGGATTCAAGGAATACACACTGTTGAGCTGAGGCGCCGTTCCCAGCACCGACTGATAGAGGTCCGGCACCTGCTCCGGCCTCACCCACGCGAAGTCGCAGCTCGTCGACGGAAGCACCTCGACCTCGGCGCCTTCTTGCTCGTTCTCCCGGCACGCAGGCGGCGCGCCAGGATATGACGCGCCGGACCTCGTGCACGGCACCTTCTGGTACCCGGTCAGTGCGGCCATCTCGATGGTGTCGACCTGGAGCGCGGCGTTGATGAGGTGGTCCACCTCGACCTTGCCCGTAGGAGCGTAGTTTTCCGCCGGCGTCGGGGTTGCCGTGCTCGCCGCGTTGTCGCCGCCGCTGCCGCAAGCGACCACAATGGCAGCCAGCACCCCGATAACCAGGACGCGCAACCAGTTTGGGCCCACCGATTCCCTCCATCCGAACCTGCCCGGGGCAGGCCGGCGTTCTCGGGAGTATCGGCGACGGAGTGAGGCTCGCGAAGCCCTAACTCCGCCTCGAGCCTTAAGCCCGAAGCTATCTGAACCGAATTCAAATCGAATCGACGCCCGCAGGGCTCCCCCGCGGCACCCTCGATGCCCGACAGCCTATGCCAGCGATCCCTCCTCGAAGTCCACCGCAAGTACCGTCGCGTCCGGATCGAGCGCGTCCTCCGGGACTGCGATTGTCAGCTCGCCTCGGGGGTCGGGATTGTACAGCGTATCGATGATCGAAGCTCGTGTACGAAACTTCAGGTCCATCTCGGTGCCCAGCGTACGGACCGACTGCACCTTCCTGATCCGGGCGCCGCGGAGGGTGACGGTGTCGTACGGCCGCATCAGCAGATGCAGGTAGAGGCGGTCGCCGCGGCGGGTCGCCGGGCCGTAGAACTGCCACGGCTCGAGCGCCGGCGTCGTGCCCGTAATGCTCTCGCCGTTGCGCCCCATCCACGCCTCGACGATGGCAAGGCGCTCCGTCAGCTCCTGCGGCAGCTCGCCGTCCCCCTTCGGGCCGACGTTCAGCAGCAGGTTCCCCCCGCGTCCCGCCACCTCGCACAGCGTGTGGATGATCTGGCGCGCCGACTTGTAGCGGGTATCGGACGGGTTGTACCCCCACGACTCATTGATCGTCATGCACGTCTCCCACGGCCGCGGGAGCGGCTGCGGCGGCACGAACTGCTCGGGCGTCACGTAGTCGCCGACGCCGGGGAGGCGATCGTTGATAAGGATGCCGGGCTGCAGCTCGCGGACCATCTTCTCGAGCTCCTGCGAGCGCCACTGCGGAATCGTCCGCTCCCAGCCGCCGTCGAACCAGATGACGGAGATCTCGCCGTAGTTCGTCAGCAGTTCGCGCACCTGGCCGAACATGAACTCCGAGAAACGCGCCCACTGCGCCTCGGTCGGCTGCCGCGCCGTCTTCCCCAGCACGTACGGCTTGTCGGCATCGATAAACGCCGGGTAGTCGGGATGGTGCCAGTCGATGAGCGAGAAGTAGAGGCCCACGCGGATGCCCGCCGCCCTCATGGCGTCGGCGAACTCACGGAAGAGGTCGCGCCTCACCGGAGAGTGCATCACCGAGAATTCGGACAGCTTGGTGTCGTACATGGCGTAGCCGTCGTGGTGCTTCGCGGTGAAGACGGCGTACTGCATGCCAAGCCGCTTTGCCATCGCTGCCCAGGCGCGCGGGTCGTAGCGCTGCGGGTCGAAGGTCGCGGCCGTCGCGTGATACTCGTCGACAGGGACGTTCTGTGCCCCCGGCAGCGCCCCGACGCCGCCGGCGAGCGGCCATGACAGCTCGATGCCGCGCTGACTGCTGTGACCCCAGTGCACGAACATGCCGAATCGCGCCGTATCGAACCACGTGGTCAATGTTCGTCTCCCTCAAATCACAACGGGCTGCCGCTTGCCATGCCGAGAATATTGACGGGTCAGTGGTGAACGGCCAAGTGCCCTCGTGCGCGCCCCGTCACCGAATGAAAGGCAATCCCAAATGATGCGCATCACGATGCGGCGCACTCTGTTGCGGCATCCGTTCCGCGCGCTCGGCGGCGCGCTCGCGTTCTCGCTCATCGCCGGCAGCTTGGTCAGCTGCAAGCAGGCGATGATCGCCGGCTGCGCCGTGTTTCCCGCGGACAACTCGTGGAACCAGGACATCTCGCACATGCCCGTCGATCCCAATTCGGCGAACTACGTCGCCAGCATCATGCACAGCGGCGGCAACGGCCACCTGCACGCCGATTTCGGAGGCGGCGGCGCATACGGGATCCCGTACATCGTCGTGCCGGCGGACCAGCCGATGACGAACATCAACTTCACCGACTACGGCGACGAGAGCGACCCCGGGCCGTACCCGATCCCGCTCAACGCGCCGATCGAAGGCAACGGCGAGGGTGATGCACACGTGCTGGCGCTGCAACAGGGCTCCTGCAAGCTCTACGAGATGTACAACGCCCACCCGACGTCGAGCGGCTGGGACGCGAGTTCGGGCGCTGTGTTCGACCTCAGCTCCAACGCGCTGCGGCCCGACCGCTGGACTTCGGCCGACGCCGCGGGCCTGCCCATCCTCCCGGGCCTCGTGCGATACGACGAAGTGCAGGCCGGCGAGATCGACCACGCCGTCCGCGTCACCGTCGGCACGGTGCAGAAGGCCTGGGTGCACCCGGCCACCCACTACGGCACCAGCAATGACCCCAACACGCCGCCGTACGGCACCAAGCTTCGCCTGCGCGCCGACTTCGACCTCTCGCCTTATCACGGCGAGTCCCTCGTAATCCTGACTGCGCTGAAGAAGTACGGGATGATCGTGGCCGATCAGGGCTCGAGCTGGTTCATCACCGGCGCGTCGGACCCGCGCTGGGACGACGAAGACCTCAACCAACTGAAGACCGTGCCGGGGACGGCGTTCGAGGTGGTGCAACTCGGCGAGATCCACCACTACTAATCGCGTCGGATGCTGATCGCGCATGACGCGCCAGGGGCCGTGGCTGAATCAGCCACGGCCCCTCTTCATCGATATCGACCCCGCCGACGATCGGCGGCCAGCTCAGTTCCCGAAGTCCCAGCTCTGGCCACTGTGGTACCGGGCAAGCACGTTCTTGGCAATGAGGATCTTGTGCACCTCGTCCGGGCCGTCCGCGATACGAAGCGTGCGCGCGCCGTGGAACATGCCGGCGAGCGGCAGGTCGCCGGAGACGCCCGCGGCGCCCCACACCTGGATCGCCCGGTCGACGACGCGCTCGTAGGCCGCAGGCACGAAGATCTTGATCGCCGAGATGTCCGTGCGCGGGTCGTTGCCCGACTCGATCTTCTCCGCCGCGTGGATCGTCATCAGGCGCGCGGCCTGGATGTCGATGTACGAGTCGGCGATGAATCCCTGCATGAACTGCTTCGTTTCGAGCTTGCCGCCGTGGACTTCGCGCGTCATCGTCCGCTCCACCATCAGGTCGAAGGCGCGCCACATCTGGCCGATCGAGTTCATGCAGTGGTAGATGCGGCCGGCGCCCAGGCGGTCCTGCGCCGCGGCGTGGCCAGTGCCCGTTGCCCCCAGCTGGTTGGTGACCGGCACGCGGACGTTGTCGTAGATGATCTCGCAGTGGTCGCTCTCCGCGTTGCCCCAGATCGGGACGCCGCGGAGCACGTTTACGCCCGGCGTCTCCTTGGGGACGATGATCTGCGTCATCTTGCCGTTGCGGTCCGCCGGCCCGTCCGGGTCCTCGGTGCGGCACATCACGATGAAGAAGTCGGCGCGCTTGCCGTTCGACGTGAACCACTTGTGCCCGTTGATCACCCACTCGTCGCCGTCGCGGCGCGCCGTGGTCTTGATCGATCGGGGATCCGATCCCGCGTTGTCCGGCTCGGTCATCGAGAAGCCCGACTCCATCTTCCCTTCGATGAGGGGGATGAGCCACTTCTTCCTCTGCTCCTCCGTGCCGTACTTCAGCAGGATCTGCTGGTTGCCGGAGTTCGGCGCCACGACGCCGAACAGCGATGCGGCGCCCACGGCGTACGCCAGCACCTCGTTCATGTACGCGTGCTCCAGGAAGTTGAGGCCAGAGCCGCCGTACTCGGGCGGCAGGTGTGGCGCCCACAGGCCGGCTTCCTTCACCTTGCGCTTGATGTCCTCACGCTTGGCGCGCGACTCCTGGATCTCCGCCTCCGTGAAACGGCCGTCCGTGCGCCACGCCCAGAGCATGTTCTCGTTGGGCAGGATCTCGTGGTTGACGATGGACGCCGTCAGCGACCGGATCTCGTTGATCCGTTCGTTGATCGTCGGGATGGGCTGTACGTTCATGCGCATGGCGGAAGCTCCTTTGATGCGGGGAACAGCGCGTGGCGCCCGTCGGGCGGCGGTACGCTCGCGGCTCTGATCCTACTACCGCGCATCTTCACAGGGTAGAGCCGAACGGTCCGCCGGCGGACCGGCTCACACCTCGAGGTCGAAGGCGACGGGAAGTGCGTCCCGCCCCCATTCGTCCAGATCGTCGTATCGCGGGCTGTATTTCTCCAGCAGCAGCCGCCGGGCGAGCGCGTCCTCCGCGCGCTTGCGGACCACGCGGGCGCGGCTGCCGTACACGCGCCTCCGCTTGCCGAAGCGGACCGGCACGTCGGGCGCACGCATCGCGTTCTTCACGAAGTCGGCGTTGTAGCGGCCGCCCGCGAGCACGTAGATCGTGTGACCTGCCGTGCCGAACCAGATCTCGACGGTGTGCGGCTTGCCCGTCACGCGGCCCGTCGTCGTCAAGTAGCAGTAGTCTTCGGCGGCGAGCACCGGGTCGAACGGCGGCGTTGCGGAGGACTTTGCCGGCACGAGCGGATCCTCTCCGAAGGGACGCCTCGAGGCACGTGCGCGGCGCGGAAGTTCGGACGCACCGCGCGGGAGCGCAGACACGTCATTCTGACCGATCAGGCGGAGACGTGGGCCGACGTGATGAACATCCGTCCCTCCCCGCACCCGGAATGGCGCGTCCAGGTGCGGGGAGTTTTGTTGGACGGACATTGACCAGGTCCGCCATCGGGCATCCCCTCGGCGCGGCATCGCTTCCGGAGGGGTGGCGGGGGCCCGGTCTCCTCGGGGGAGGACGATGTCAGGCGGCGCGGTCCACCAGGACCTCGGCCGCGTCGAACGGCTCCTCGACCGCCTGTCTTGGCCGCGGAGCGTGCCTGGTCGCTCGATGTTCTCCCGCCTCGGCCGCGGCGCGGCTTAGCATCGCCGTGCCTTCGTCCAGCGTCGTGCAAAGCATGCCGATCGCCTGGCGCAGCCGTCGCGCACCGGCCGGCGACGCATCAGCGCGGCGAGTCGAAACGATCGCAGCGGCGATCGATACCCGCTCCAGCGTGCGTCGCAATGGGGAGCGGTCGTAGCCGTCGAAGACGCGCGATCGCGCGAACCAGGCCATGTCGTGCAGCCCGCCGAGCGCCCGCCGCGACTCGGGGCCCAGCTCGGGGCGCTCGCTGTCCAGGCCCTCGAGCGCCGCGAATGCGTTCTTGATGACGGTTATCGGGTGATCTCGGAAGGCAGCTGCAGCCAGGTCCGCCGGCGGTGTCGTGAGTGAGGTGTCTCGCATATCTGCAATCTCGAACTAACTCGTCACTGGATAATCACATTATCGCTCCCGCGCTCTCAACGCTGCGAGAGGGATTCCCCTCCTTGACGCGCACCGACGCACCTACGATCGCGGCCTCGCGGGAGTGAATTCGCGGTCAGCGAGCGACGCCGTCAGCCGCGCCTCAAGTGGTCACGCGTCTTCTCGTCCAACTGCACCCGGGCGCGTGACTCAGAACGCCCGCATCGCCCCGCGGTGTGGCTCGAAGCGGGACTGCAGGATCGTTGCAAGCTGCGCGACGTGGAGACAATCGTGATACGCCGCGTGGCACAAGAACTCGCCCGCCGTCACGCGGCCGACGGCGCTGTGACGCCCGCTCCGCAACATCGCCTGCTCGTCGAGCGCGCCGAAGCCACGCCACGTCCTCCCTCCGAAGTTCGCCGAACTCCTCCAGGAGGTCCGCCAGCGGCCGCGCCCGACTGCCGGACTGTGCAAGCTCGTCGTCCTCGTCGCGGTTCTGCAACAACGGCTCGTCGCTGCTGGCGACGATGGTCCGGATGCGGCCAATCGCCCCGTTGCGCTCCGCCAGCAAGAGATGGGCCACGACATCCTTCGGCGACCAATCGCCCTCGGCGGCGCTCTCCGTCAGTTCGCCTGGCAGCGAGGTGAGGAGCGATCGCAGCAGCGCCGGCGTGGCCGCGAGTGTGGCGAGCGCGGCGGCCCGGAGATCCGTAGTCACGTGTGGGCCGTGTCTTTCGTACGCCTGCGAATGGACATCTCGCGTCATCTTAACCCGTGGCTGATCGTCCACCCTGGCCACGGCTACTGGCCAATGACCCGGTCCTCACTCCCGTGCCACTGGTGCACGCATCAGGCGGTTTCTTCGGAGGCCGGCGCAGGTCATGACTCGGCCGGTCCGTCGGGTCCATTCCTCGGCGTGGAGAATCGCCGCAGCACCTCCGGGCGCGCCTCCGCGGTGCTGAGTATCTGCACGCGATCGCCGG
Organism: uncultured Chloroflexia bacterium; assembly: GCA_963843685.1. Taxonomy (GTDB): domain Bacteria; phylum Chloroflexota; class Dehalococcoidia; order DSTF01; family JACRBR01; genus DASQHL01. The sequence continues at coordinate 56,397 of CAWJLO010000015.1, read as the reverse complement.
GCTCCAGCTGCACCTGACCGCGCGGAATGACGACCGTGCCCTTGCGGATGACGGCCGTGATCACGGCGTCGCGGGGGAGTCGCAGCTCGGCCAGCGTCGTGCCGTCGACCGGCCCACCCCGTGCGACACGCAGCTCGAGCGAGCTGACGCGGCCGTCCGCGTGGTCGCTCAGTTCGGCGGCCCGGCGCGCGATGCGCGACTGCCGATCGCGGCTCCGCAGGTACGCCGCCACGACGTCGCTCCGGCTCAACAGCCCCACCGGCACGAGCCGCTGGTCCTGTTCCTCCACCACCGGGAGCTGGCGCAGGCCTTCGGCGCCGGGTTGGGCGAGCGCGTCGGCTACCGTTTGGCCGGGCCGCGCCACAATGACGTTGTGGTGCGCGATCTCGTCCACCGGCCGGTCGGCCGCGTCGGCCGCCGCGAGCTCCAGGTCCGTCTGCGTGACGATCGCCCGCAGCGCCCCCTCCGCGTCCACCACGAGAACGGCGTGCCTCCCGGACGACGCGAGCCGGTTGGCCACGCGCGTCACCGGCGTGCCCTCCTGCACCGTCTCCATGCGCTTCGACATCACATCCTCGACGCGCACAGACCGCAACGGATCGTCGAGGGGCGCGCCGACCGCGCGCTCAGGCTTGGCCTGCAGCTCGCGCACCTCCGTCTCCAGCACCTTGGCGACGTCCTGCATGTCCAGGATGCCCACCAGCCTCCCCCGCGCGTCCCGGTCGACGACCGGGAGCCGCGAAATGCCGGCGCCCGCCATGCGCTGGAGGGCCGTGTACAGGCTGTCGCTGGGGTGCGCGAGCACGAGCTCTGTGGTCATCGCGTCGCCCACGCGCTCCTTCCCGTCACGTACCGCGCGCAGCGCGTCCGTCATCGTGAACATGCCGACGAGCCTGCCGTCCTCCAAGACCGCGGTCCCGCGCTTCCCGCGCTCGACCATCCGCTCCTCCGCGTCGCTGATCAGGTCGCCCGGCTCCGCCGTCATCGGTTCACTGCGCATCGACTGGCCCACCGTGAGGGTCTGGATCAGTGGGATCGTGTACTCCCCCCGGTGCGCCGGCGAGTCCGCGCGTGTCCGCCGCTGCTCTTCGTAGAGCGTAGTGTTGCCCGAGACGAGGTACGCCAGTCCCGCCGCGATCATCGCCGGCACGAGCATCGAGAACTCGCCCGTCATCTCCGCCACCATGATCATCACGGAGATCGGCGCCTTCGCCGCGCCTCCCAGCAGCGCCATCATCCCCACGATCACGAACGGCGCCGGCGCGTCCGGCATCCCGCCGACGTGCGAATGCAGCATCCCCCACATCCCACCGCCGAGCATCGCGCCGACGTACAAGACAGGGGCGAAGTCGCCACCGCTGCCCCCGGAGCCGATCGTGAAGGACGTCGTCATGATCTTCAGGACCACCAGCGCGAGCATCGTCCCGACGGCCAGCTGCGTGGTGTTCCCCTCGATCGCCAGCTGCACCCAGCCGTATCCCGCTGACAGCACCTCCGGAAACACGATGGCGATCGCGCCGACGGCAAAGCCGCCGATCGCCGGTTTCAGCCAGCGCGGCCCCGGCATCGCCCGGAAGCGGCGGCGCACCTCGTCGAAGAAGCGCGCGTAGGCGATCACGACGAAGCCTGCCGTGATGCCCAACGTCGCGTACCACAGAAGCGACACCGGGTGCTTGAACTCCAGCCCCAGCCCGGTGCCGAACACCGGAGTGAAGCCGTAGAACCCGCCGACGATGCTGTAGCCGATCACCGAAGCGATGAGGCCCGGCACGATCGCCTCCAGCTCGAAGTCCCGGATGTAGAGCATCTCCGCGCCCAGGATCGCGCCGCCGAGTGGCGCCTTGAACACCGTGCCGATGCCGGCGCCCAGGCCGACGGCCGCTGCCACGCGACGATCCGCCGGCGACAGGCGAAACAGGTCGCCCACCCACGACGCCAGCCCCGCGCCGATCTGCGCGCTCGGCCCCTCACGACCCGCGCTGCCGCCGCTCCCCAGGACGATCGCGGAAGCCACGAGCTTCGCCATCGGAACGCGCCAGCGGATGCGGCCGCCGCGTTCGTGGAACGCCGCGATCGCCGCGTCGGTGCCGCCACCCTCGATTTCGCGCGTCACGAGCACGGCCAGCACACCGCTGATCAGTCCGCCGAGCCCCACGATCAATGGCAGGAGCCAGCGACGGTCCGCCGTCTCGACCGTCGGCGTCCCCTCGCCGCGCGGCAGCGGCAGCGTCAGCCCGGCGAGGTCACTCATGAAGAAGTGCGTCGCCTTGTCGATCGTGAACAGGAACAGGCTGATGCCGAGGCCGATCTCCACGCCGATGACGACGCCGAGAATGACCCACTTCCTCAGCTCCCCGCCGAGCAGCTGCTCGCGCCAGTTGGCGCCGTCGAGTGTCGGGAGAACGAAGTGTGGCCTCGTCGGTCGCGATCTCATCGCGTTGCCACCATCGCGATCAACGCGTCCTCCTCGAACGCCGTGCCGCTGCCCTCACGGCCGACAAGCCCGCGGACCAGGGCCGCCGACAGGATGCTCCCCGCCAGCAGCGTCGCCCGCCTCTTCGTGCGCGCCGGCCGGTCTGTTTCCGCGAGCAGGCGCTCCACCAGGCTCGTTTGCCACGAGAAGATCGAGAGCGCGCCGCTCTGGAACTCGCGGTTCACGCCGAAGAGCGCGCTGGTGTAGCAGCGAAACAGGTCCGGCGCCGCGTCGGCCAGCGCCAGATGGGCGCGGATAAACGATCGGAGCATAGCGTCGGGATCGTCGCCCGCGGGTCGGGCGGAGGCAAGCTTTGCCTCCAGGCGCCGGCGCAATTCGTGGAGGACGGCAACGAAGAGCGCCGCCTTGTTCGCGAAGTAGAGGTACACCGTCCCTTTCGCCACGCCGGCGGTCCGCGTGATGGTGTCCAGGTTCGCCCGGTCGAAACCCACCCGCGCGAACTCGGCGGCCGCCGCCTCGAGCAGGCGCTCATGCTTCCGGGGGTCGTGTCCGGAGGGAAGACTATCTGACTGGTCAGTCATCACTGCTATGATATGGCAGGGAGTGCGCTATCGCCATGACCCCCAGCACACAACGTCCTCGCATTGCCCGGCCCCGTGGCGCCATGCGGGCCATCCTGCGCGTTCCCGTCGCTCTCTTCCGGATGCGCCTCGGCTGGCTGCTGGGCCGGCGGTTCCTCCTTCTCACCCACCGAGGCCGTCGCTCGGGTCGCATCTACCGGACGGCGATCGAAGTCGTGCGCTACGACGAGAAGCTGATGCAGGCCACGGTGGTCTCAGGTTGGGGCGCTGACGCTGATTGGGTGCGCAACATCCGCGCCACCCCTGCCCTCGCCGTGCAGGTGGGTACGAAGAGCTACGACCATCCGGCGCAGACGTTCCTCGACGCGGACCAGCGTGACGCCCTGCTCCGGACCTACTGGCGGGACCACAGGCTCGCCGCGCGCGCCATTTCGTGGCTCTTCCGCTGGCCCTCCCCGGACCGCGCCGACGAGTGGCACGCGTTCATGGAGTCGATGGTGGCGGTGACGTTTCAGTTGCAGCCGTCGAGCTGAACGTCCCGGATGCTACGGTGCCGCCAGCGGCAGCAGCACCTCGAACGCCGCGCCGGCGCCCTCGTTCGGTCGAACGTCCACCCGGCCGCCGTGCAGCTCGACGATGGCCTTCGTGATTGCGAGACCCAGCCCCGCGCCGTCCGACTCGCTGCTCTTCCGCGCGCGGGAGCGCTCGGCCCGGTAGAAGCGCGTCCAGATGTGCGGCAGATCTTGCGCGTCGATGCCCTCACCGGTGTCCGCTACCTCCACCGCCGCCTGACCGTCTGACGCATCCACCGAAACGTGGATCTCGCCGCCTGCGGGCGTATGTTCCAGCGCGTTCCGCAGCAGGTTGGCGATCGCGCGCTCCAGCCGGTCGCCGTCCAGCATCGCCGAGGGCGGCTCATGCTTCACGGAGAACGTCAGCCTGATGCCCGCCTGGTCGGCCCGGGCCCGCATCGCCTCTACCACCTCTCCGACGATCTCGTCGAGGGCCACCCGCCGTCGCTCGAGCGACATCGCTCCCGCGTCCATCCGCGCCAGCTCGAAGAGGTCGGCGATCATCCGGTTCAACCGCTCGATGTCGCGCCGGATCGTCGCGAAGTATCGCTTCATCTCGGATCGATCCGACACGACGCCGTCGTCGATCGCGTCGACCATCGCCCGGATCGTCGAGAGCGGCGTGCGCAGATCGTGCGAGATCGACGCCGTAAGCTCCCTCCGCTCGGTGTCGAGCGAACGCCGCTCCGCGTCCGCTTCGGCCAGAAGCCGCGAGAGCGTGTTGACGTCGCGGGCGAGCAGCGCGATCTCGTCGTCGCCTTCCGTGGGTATCACCTGGCCGATGCGCCCTTCAGCCAGCTCGCGGATCGCTCCGTTGACCGCGGCGATCCGCGCCAGCGGCCCGTACGCCGCCCAGATCGCGAACCCCACAGCGACGATCGCGCCGAACGCGGCCGCCGAAAGCAACATCTGCAGGTCGTGGTCGGTCGAGATGAACATCAACCGCGCAAGCACCACGATGTTGACGACCAGTAACGCGCTGGCGACGACAGTGACGAGCACGAATCGCCTGATCAGCGTCAGCCGCGTGTGCCGCTCCAGCAGGCCCGTCAGCACGGCGCCGACCACCACCGTCGCGGCCCCCGAGAGTGCGAGGTATTCGGCCAGCTCGACCATGTCGCGGCGCGTCGGCGCCAGCAGCACCTGCGCCAACAGCAGCGCCACCGCCATCGCCCCCACGAGGTAGAGCGTCGCGCGGCCGGTCAGACGCGCAAGCGACGACCAGGCTCTCGCGTCACGGTTCAAAGCAGTACCCCGCTCCCCACACCGTCCTGATGTGCCGCGGCCGCGCCGGGTCGGGCTCGATCTTCTCTCGCAGCCGATGCACGTGCACCGTGACCGTGTTCGCGTCGCCATCGAAGTCGTCGCCCCACAGTGAAGCGACGAGCCGCTCCCGCGCGAACACCTGCGCCGGATGGCTCGCGAGGTGGTACAGGATGTCGAACTCGCGTGCGGTGAGCGCGACGGTACGGCCATCCACGGAGACCGCCCGCCGGCGTCCGTCGATCTGAAGCGTGTCGAATTCGAGGAGGCGCGGGCTCTCGCCGTTCGACGTCCGGCGCAGCACCGCGCGCACGCGCGCCGCCACTTCGCGCGGGCTGAACGGCTTCGTGACGTAGTCGTCCGCCCCGAGATTCAGCCCCTGCAGCCGGTCGCGTTCTTCGCCACGGGACGTCAGCATGATGATCGGCACGTCGCTGCGCTCGCGGATCTTCCGGCAGACGGCGGAGCCGTCCAGCCGGGGAAGCATCAGGTCGAGGATGACGAGATCCGTCCGCTCCCGCGCGAACTGATCCAGCGCCGACTCACCGTCGAACGCCAGGATCACGTCGTGGCCGTCGCGCCGGAGGTAGCGCTCGACCACCTCCGCGACCATCGGTTCATCTTCGACGACGAGTATCCGGCCCATGTCGGTCACCTTATCTGGCCGATCTTACGAAAGCCTTACGCTGCCCGGATTGGGCTCGAACCTGCGCCTTAAGATTTCCGTAAGCACTTCATTCTACGCTGGCTCGATGGAGACGTTCCCCTCGTTCCGGCTGGAGCAGGCATACCGGGAGCGCTTTGCGCCGGGCATGTTTGACCTCTCGTCCAGCTCCCCTCAGCCCATGAGCCCCCGCCACGTCCTCGACGAAGCCGGCGTAGCGCCTGCTGCACTCCTCGACATGGCGATGGACTACGAGCCCGGTGGCGGCAGCCCGGCGCTCCGATCCGTCGTCGCCGCGCTCTTCACGGACGTCACGCCCGACGACGTACTCATCACCGCCGGCGCAGCCGAGGCGATCCGCGTCGTCACGGAGGCCGCTGTCAGTTCCGGCGATCTCGTCGTCGCGCAGCGTCCCGTGTACGAGGCGCTTCGCGCCGTTCCCGAAGCCGCCGGTGCGCGCGTGCTCGACTGGACCCCGTCGCCGGACCTCCAGTTCGACTTCGCCTCCCTGCCCGATGAGGCGAGCCGCGCATCGGCCATCTTCCTCAACAACCCCCACGGCCCGGGCGGCTCGCTCGTCCGCGGATCGCACGCCGGCCCCGCCCGCCTCATCGCAGACGAGGTGTACCGCCCCGCCGCGCTCGTTGCGAGCCATCGCGCGCCCTCGATCATCGATATGGCGCCGCATGCCGTCAGCATCGGCGACGCCTCGAAGCCGCTCGGCCTCGGCGGTCTGCGCATCGGCTGGATCGTCAGCCGCGACCGCGGCTTCATGCGCGAGTGCGCGCGCGTCCTCGACTACCACAGCGCCTCCGTCTCCGCGCTTTCCGCACGCGTCGCGCTCGCCGCGCTCACCCACTTCGACGTCCATCTTGCGCGCCACATCGCACGCGCCCGTGCGAACCTGCGACTGCTGACCACCTTCATGGAGCTGCACGAGCGCTGGCTCGAATGGTGCCCGCCGCAGGCCGGCTACACCGCCTTCCCGCGGCTCACGGCGGGCAGCGCCACAGGCATCGCGCGCCGCCTCGCATCCCGCGGCATCTTCCTCCTCGACGGATCCCCGTTCGACGCGCCCGACCACGTCCGCATCGGCTTCGGCCTCGATGCGGCGAACTTTGCGGACGGCCTCCGGGCGCTAGGGGAAGATCTGCGCGCCGGCGAGTCACCAGCCGCCGACACGGTCAGCCCCGACGGTGACGTGATCCTCATAGCGAAGCAACCGGTCCCCGGCCTCGCCAAGACGCGTCTTGGCGCCGAGGTGGGCGCCGCTCGCGCAGCCGAGCTCTGCGCCGCATTCCTCCGCGACTCCGTCGAGATTGGGAGATCGCGGGCGAACCGGCTCTACATCGCGGCATCGCCGGCGAACGCGATCTCGTACTTCCAGTCGCTTGCCCCCGACGCGCGATGCTTTGCGCAATCCGACGGCGACCTCGGCGCGCGGCTGCTGCATGCGTTCGAGACGGCGATTCGTGACGGAGCGCGCAGCCCGGTGCTCATCGGGTCCGACAGCCCGACCCTGCCCGCACACCTCCTTACCGTCGCCCACCGCGCGCTGCGCACCCACGACCTCGTCCTCGGCCCTGCCGATGACGGCGGCTACTGCCTCATCGGCATGAACGCGCCACATCCGGCGCTGTTCGAGCGCATCGACTGGAGCACGGACCGCGTCCTCGACCAAACGCTCACCCGCGCACGGGAAACCGGCCTCGACGTATTCTTGCTTCCGTCCTGGTACGACGTCGACGAAGCCGGCGACCTCGATCGCCTGGCGTCCGATCCGCTGCTGCGCGATCACACGCGACGGGCGCTGCAGCCATCGGCCGTGGAGGTGGTGGCATGAGCGCGCGCACCTTCTCCCACCCCGCAAGCACCATCGTGACGATGCAGCTCGGCGTGAGTCTGATGGTGCTGCTGGGGCTGATGTTCTTCTCGGGCGGCCTGTTCTACCTCTATACGTTCAACTACGACGTCGGCCCTTACTTCACGATCACCCGGTTCATCCACTTCTACGTGGGCCTCGCCTCGATCCCGTTCCTGCTCGCGAAGTACGGCTCGACGGGTTACCGCTTCGCCGGCTACTACCTGCGCGTGCCTCGATTCAAGAAGGCGGGCCCACCCGGCCTGATCCCCCGCATCTTCTCGCCGCTGCTGGCCCTGGACTTCTTCGTCCTCTACTTCAGCGGGCTCTACATGCTCTTCCACTACTACTACACCGTCACCAACATCCCGCCGTACGAGTTCAAGCCGGTGCAGGTGCACCTCTGGGCCGCCATCCTCGCCGTCCCCCTCATCGCCATCCACCTCGGCTCGCACCTGCTCGAGGTGTCTCGCGGCCTCTACCGCGAACGCCGCGAGCTCATGGCCGAGCCCCCACGCGGCGGATTCGGCCGGCCGCGTCATGACCCGGCGCGCCTTCGTGGGCACGGTGCTCGCCGGCGGCCTCGGCCTCGCGATCGGTTTCCAGAACACTCCCCTGCTGAACAAGGAGGTCAAGGGCCTGTTCATCGGCCGCATCCCCGACGAAGAGCGCGGCGGCCCCGGCGACTTCCCTGTCGAGACGCTCTTCGGCAAGCGCGATGTCGACGTGGCCGCGTGGCGGCTCAAGATCGATGGCGCTGTCGGCAACGAGCTGGATCTCACCTACGACGAGCTGCTCGCGTTACCCGCTGTCAGCAAGCAGATCCGCATCAGCTGCGTCAGCGGGTGGAGCTCGGTGCCGACGTGGTCCGGCCCTCTGGTCCGCGACGTGCTGCAGAAGGCGAGCGCCGATGCGAATGCGCAGACCGTCTACTTCAACAGCGTCTCCGGCTACTCGCTCGGCTGGCATCGTCATCGTCTGGACGGCGACAACGCCATCCTCGCCACGCACGTCAACGGCGCGCCGCTGTCGAACAACCACGGGTTCCCGGTGCGCCTCATCGTCCCCGGCTACCCCGGCCAGGACATGGTGAAGCAGATCGACCACATCTTCGTCGGCATGGACGACCAGAAGATCAACCCCGATTTCAAGCTCACGTCGCTCGCGCCGGGTGACGCAGCGTGCGCCCGACGCGCCGCACTGGAGGTCTGATGACGCTGGCATCTCTTCCCGTCGTGAACGCCGACAAACGGAGCGCGTACGTCCGGGAGCTCCCGACCGAGCTCTACATCGAGACCACGAACCGCTGCAACCTCAAGTGCCGCACCTGCCCGCAGTACTTCGGCATGCCGGAGGATTTCGCCGATCTCACCCCGGACGCCGTCGACCGAATCCTCGATCAGTTCCCCTTCGTCCGCCGCGTCGTCCTCCACGGCATCGGCGAACCCCTGCTGAACAAGGACCTCCCGAGCATCATCGCCGCCGTCAAGCGCCGCGGCGCGCACACGCTGTTCAACACCAACGGGCTCCTGCTCCGCGGCCGCCTCGTCGAACCGGTCGTCCGCGCCGGCCTCGACGAGCTGCGCGTCTCCGTGGACTCCGCCTCTCCCGAAACGTACGAGCTCGTCCGCGGCGCCGACGGCTTCGCGCGCATCATCGACAACCTGCGCGCGCTGTCGCGGCTGAAGGAGTCGCTGGGCCTTTCGACACCGAGGATTTCGCTCTGGATTACGGGCATGAAGTCCAACGTCGGAGAGCTGCCCGCGCTCGTGCGCCTCGCGAGCGAGATCGGCGTGCGCGAGGTCTACCTGCAGCGCCTCGTGTACTCCGGCCGCGGCCTCGCCGTGCAGGACGAAGCGCTCTTCCGCCAGGCCGCGGACGGCGATCTGGCCGCCGTGCGAGAAGCCGAACGTCTCGCCTCCGAGCTCGGCATCGACCTCAAGGGCTCCGGCGAGGCGAGCGCCGCCCAGATGGTCGCCGGCGAGAGCGCGCGGACGGAGTCGTACCGTGCGTGCCGTCGCCCGTGGTCGCTGATGTACGTGACGGCGAACGGCAACGTGCTGCCCTGCTGCATCGCGCCCTTCACCGGCGCGCACTACGACGGCATGGTGCTGGGGAACATCTTTGAGGAATCGGCCGAGGAGATATGGAACGGACAGCGATACCGCCAGTGGCGACAGGCGATGCTCTCCGGCGAGCCGCCGGAAGCGTGCGCGGGCTGCGGCGCGGGCTGGAGCCTGTAGCGCTCGCACGCCTCGCCATCGCCCGATGGACCGAAGCGGCCACGTACGCGGCCGCTCTCTCCGCCTGCGCCCTCTTCGCGCGGCAGGCGCTGCACCGCCACGACGTCTTCGAGAGCAACGCCTACGACCTCGGCTTCTTCGACCAGATCATCTGGAACACGGCGCACGGCCGCTGGTTCGAGACGAGCTTCACGTCCTACAACTTCCTCGGCCAGCACTTCGACCCCAGTCCTGCTCGTCTTCGCCCTCGCCTACCGCCTCGGCGGCGGCATCGAGCTGCTGCTGACGACACAGGCGGTATTCGTCGGCGCGGCGGGCGTACCGCTCTACTACGCCGTCCGCCGGGCGACGGGCAGCGGCGTCGGCGGCCTCGCCGCCGGCGTGGCGTTCCTTCTCGACGCGCAGCTCCACCGCGCGCTGGACTTCGACTTCCACCCCGAGCTGATGGGCTTCTTCTTCGTCTTCCTCGCGCTCTACTACCTCGTCGCCCGGCGGCCTGTCGCGACGATCATCGCGGTCCTGCCGCTGCTCGTGCTCAAGGAGGACATGCCCCTGATCGTGGGTGCGTTCGCCGTGCTGCTGTTCGCCCGCGGATTTCGCTGGCAAGGATCGGCGCTCCTTGCCGTCGCGGCGACGTACGCCGGCGCCGTCGTGCTCGTCGTCATGCCCTGGATCCGCGGCGGCTCCGGCGACCTCCCGGAGCGCTACGGCTACCTCGTCGCCGACTCGACGTGGTGGTCGCTCGTGCCGGACGTCATCTCACGCTCGCTTCAGCAGCTCTGGCCCGCGCCGCTTGACGCCCTCGTCCACATCGGCGCCTCGATCGGCTTCGTCGCGCTGCTCAACCCGCTCGCGCTGCTCGCCGCCGCGCCCGCATACCTGCTCGCCGCCCTGTCCGACCACCCGCAGCAGTCCCGCCTCGAGCTGCACTACGTCATGGCAACGTTGGCCCTCGCCTGGGTCGCCGCCGCGCTCGGGCTGCAGCGTATCGCCGAGTGGGGTCGCCGTTACAAGTGGTCGTCGCTCGCGCCCGTCGCCTCGACGCTCGTGCTCGCCTCAGCCGTAACGACATTCTTCCTCTGGAGCCCCTACGCACCCGGCGTCCAGCACCACGCGCCGGCCGCGGCTCATCGCGCCGTCATCAACGAAGCGCTCGCGCTCGTGCCGGCGGATGTTCCGGTGAGTGCGCAGAACACGCTGCTCCCGCACCTCTCCGAGCGCCAGGACGTCTTCGAGTTCCCGAATCTCCACGACGCCGAGTACGTCGTCGTCGATCCGTCGCTGCCCGTCACGGGCCAGTCGCGTGCCGCCGGCTACGCCAGCGCCATCGACAATCTCTCGGGCAAGGGCTTTATCCTCATATTCGATACCGACGGCGTGAAGGTCTTCAGGAGGACGCCATGACCGACGCCGTGACCGTCGCCGCCGCGACCGTGGTCGCCATCATCCCCGCGCTCAACGAGGAACGCGCGATCGGCGCAGTCGTCGCCGGCATCCCACGTAACGTCGTCGACACGATCGTCGTCGTCGACAACGGCAGCACCGACCGCACCGCGGAGGTCGCGCGCGCGGCCGGCGCCACCGTCGTCGACCACCCGGAGCGCGGCTACGGCGCCGCCCTCATCACGGGCGTCGCGTCCGTTCCTGACGCAGCCGTCTACGTATTCCTCGACGGCGACGCCAGCGATGTGACGGACGGCCTCCCGGAGATGGTGCGGATGGTGCGGGCAGGCGAAGCGCAGCTCGTGCTCGGCGTCCGCTCCGGCAACGTCGAGCCCGGCTCGCTGCTCTGGCACCAGCAGCTCGGCAACCGCCTCGTCACCTGGATGATCGCGCGCGTCAGTGGCCGCAAGCTGCGCGATCTCCCATCCCTGAAGGTCATCGACGGCCCCGCCTACCGCTCGCTCGACATGCGTGAGCGCGCCCACGGCTGGACGGCCGAGTTGATCAGCAAGGCGGCCGTACGCGGACTAACAATCGCGGAGGTCGAGTCCGGCTACCGGCGCCGCATCGGCGAATCGAAGGTCAGCGGCTCGCTCCGCGGCAGCGTCCTCGCCGGATACCGCATCATCGCCGCCGTCGTCCGCGTCTGGCGCACCGAAGGAGCCACACGATGAGACTCTCGATTCCCACCTGGGGCACGATCATCGGAGCAGGCGTAGCCGTCGCCGTCCTCGTGATCCTCTCCGTCATGCTGCTGAACTCCGGCGGCGCCAACTACAAGGTGCTCGTCGCCGTTTGGCTGTGGACATTACCGGCGCTGGGCCTGTTCGCGGGCCTGGGCTACACCGCCGGAAAGATCGCCGGCCTCATCGTCGGCTCGAACAGATCGAGGGGGTCGAATGCTCACGCAAAGGCTCGATGACGCCGGCGCCACGATCGAACGGTTACTCGACGGCATCCGCGACGTCAGCCATCGCTACACCTTCGGTCCGGCGCTCCTCGGTGCGTTGCTCGCGATCGGCGTTGTCGCCGGGGGCCTGGCCGCGTTTCTCGTCATCTTCGCCGTGCTCGTGAACTTCTTCGCCTGACCGTCTCGGCCCGCGCGAATTGAACGGATCCGGTGACGTCACCCGGACAGCAACGCCTTGAGCGCATTGAGCGCATCCGCCACGTCCAGCTCGGGATCGATCCGCTCGTGCAGGAAGAGTCCATCGAACAGCGCCGTAAGCAGCATCGCCAGCCCCGGAGCGCTGATGCCGCGATCGATCGTCCCCCGCTCCTGACCCGCGCGCACGACCGTCAGCACTGCCTGCCGGTACCTGTCGAGCAGCACCGCGAGCCTCTTGCGCAGCACCTCGTTGCGCTCGTACTCGAGCATCGACTCGATCTCCACCTTCCAGAGCACCGGATCGGACGCGTCGCGCTCACCGAACCAGGACTCGACCACGGCGACGACGTCTGGCAACTCCTGGAGGGCCTCCAACTCCGCCAGTGGGAACGCCCGCTCGAAAACGTCGATCGCCGCCTCTGTAAGAAGCTCTTCCTTGCCCCGAAAGTGATAGCTGACGGTGCCGTGAGGCAGTCCCGCCCTCGCCGCAACGGCCCTGGTCGTCACGCGCGCCCAGCCCACCTCGGCGATCAGCTCCGCGGCCGCCGCCAACAGCCGCTGCCGGGTCGCCCTTCCCTTCGGCCTCGAGGCCGCCGTCGCGATCTGTCCATCTGACTTGTCCATATGGACAGTCTACGCTATGCTCGAACGGACGTCGAGCGGGAGTACTACTGCCAATGAGTTCCAGCCAGAGGCCGGTGGCCGTCGATCCAGGTGAAGTCCTGCTCCAACTCCAGGACGTCACCAAGACGTACGCGCGCGGCCCGGCGCAGGTACACGCCCTCGAACAAGTCAACCTCGAGTTCCCGCGGGGACAGCTCGCCGTCATCCTCGGCCCCAGCGGCTCCGGCAAGTCGACTCTTCTCAACCTGCTCGGCGGCCTCGATCGGCCCTCCTCCGGCAGCATCCACTTCGACGGCGCCGAGATGACCAAACTGTCCGACCGAGAACTCGGTGTCTTCCGCCGCCAGCACGTCGGCTTCGTGTTCCAGTTCTTCAACCTCATACCCACGCTCACCGCGCGCGAGAACGTCGAGTTCGCCGCTGAGCTCGTCGTACCCGGACGCGAGGCCGTCGACCGCGCCGCCGCGACCTACCTCGAGTTGGTGGGCCTTGCCGAACGCGCGGACCACTTTCCCAGCGAGCTCTCCGGCGGTGAGCAGCAGCGCGTCGCCATCGCGCGCGCGCTGGCGAAGGAGCCCGACCTCCTCCTCTGTGACGAGCCGACCGGCAACCTCGACTTTCGCACCGGCCGCCAGATCCTCGCCTTCCTTCAGCAACTGACGAGAGATCGCGGCAAGACCTGCCTCGTCGTCACGCACAACCTCGCGATCGCCCCCATCGGTGATCGCGTCATCCGCCTGCGCGACGGCCGCGTCCAGTCCGACGTGATGAACGCGCAGCCAGTGCCGGCCTCGGGCATCGAGTGGTGAGCGCGGAGGCCTCGGCGCCATGAGATCGAAGATGCTCCTGCTGGCCTTCCGCGACGTGGCCGCGCGCCGCTATCAGTTCGCCGCGCTCGCCATCATCGTCGCGCTCGGTGTCGCCATCTACGTCTGCCTCGACGTCGCGTTCGGCAACATCGGCCGTTCCTACGACCGCACCTACCAGGAGACGCACGTCGCGGACTTCACCGTGAGCGTCGACGGCGCGCCCGCCTCCGTCGTCGACAGCATCCGCGCCATTCCCAACGTCCAGCGCGCCACAGCGCGGCAGGTCATAGACACCGGCGCCATCGCCCCGGGCGGCCATCTGGTGCAAGCGCGGCTGATCGGCCTCCCGGCCGGCGAGCGTCCCGCCGTCAACGACGTCGTGGTGCAGTCCGGACGCTATCTCCAGCCCGGCGACACGGACGTCGCGCTCCCTGTGCGAGCCTTCGCCGACTACTACCACTTGAAGCCGGGCGACACCGTGCAGGTGTACGGCGCGCAGGGGCTCCAGACCCTCACGATCGCCGGTACCGTCGCCAGCCCCGAGTACCTCATCCTCGCCGAGAGCAAGCAGGACCTGCTGGCGAGCGCCAGCCGTTTCGGCGTCTTCTTCCTCCCCGAGACTGAGCTCGAGCAACTCTTCAACCGCCAGGGCCAGGTCAACGACGTCGACGTCGTCGTCGCGGACGCCGGCCGGCGCGAGCAGACCATCACGGCCGTCACGGATGCGCTGGCGCAGTACGGTGTGAAAGAGGTCGTGCGCTCGGAGGATCAGCCGAGCAGAGCCGGCACGCAGCTCGATCTCGACGGCGCCAAGCAGTTCGCCCTCCTCCTACCCGCGCTGATCCTGGCCGTCGCCGCCTTCGCCATCTACATCGCGATGAGCCGTATCGTGCGCGCGCAGCGCACCGTCATCGGCCTCTTCCGCGCGCTCGGCTACGACACGGGCCAGATCGTCGCCCACTACCTCATCATCGCCGGGCTCGTCGCCCTTGGCGGCGCGGTGGCGGGCGTCGTCCTGGGCTACGGACTCTCGTACGTCCTCACGAACGCCTACGCCTCCGCGCTCAACATCCCGCTCGTCACGAACGCCATCCAGCCGCTGCCTGTCGTCGAGAGCGTCCTCATCAGCCTGCTCGTCGCCCTCCTGGCAGCGGCCTTCCCTGCATGGTCGGCTGCGCGCCTGCTCCCGGCGCCCGCCATGCGACCCGACCCCGCGTCGGCGCTGAGCGACGGCGCCTCACTCCCGCTCGAGCGCATCTTCGGCCTCGGCCGCCGCCCGCCGATGCTGCTCAGGCTGTCGCTCCGCAACGTCTGGCGGTCACCGCGACGCGCCCTCTACACGATCGGCGCCGTCAGCCTCGCGCTTGTCCTCCTCGTCCTCGGCTTCTCGACCTTCGACAGCATGAACTTCACGCTCGACCAGCAGTTCCTCCACACCGACCGCTGGGACGTCGCGGCCGTCTTCTCGTCGCCGCAGAGCGCGCAGACGCTGACGGCCGCGAAGGCCATCGACGGCGTCACCTCGGCGGAGCCCGTGTACATCACGCCGGCAGAGCTGAAGAGCAGCGACGGCAACACGACGGAGGTCGAGCTGACGGCGCTTTCCCCCGGCCAGCAGCTGCACGGTTTCGACGTGCGGGGCGGCGGCGACGCTGACGCGATCCTCACAGCCGGCGCCGCCATCCTGTCGTCGGGCGTCGCCGGCGACCTCGGCGTCGGCCGCGGCGACACGGTGCAGATCACGGTTGCCGGCACGACAGCGAAGCTCGAGGTCGGCGCCATCAGCGACGAGGCGCTCGGCGGCCTCGCCTACGTGTCGATGGACGTGAAGGAGACGCAGCTCGCACTTCCCGCCGGCTTCAACGGCCTCTTCCTGAGCACGAAGTCGTCATCCGCGAACAGCTCCGTGCAGGCGGCGCTCTATCAGCTCCCCGGCGCGGAGGCCGTGCAGATCAAGGACGAGATGCGCAATGACTGGCAGGACGTCATGGGCCTGTTCAACGTCATGATCTGGTTCGTCGTCGCCTTCTGCCTGGCGATGGCCGCCGCCATCACCTTCAACACCATGACCGTGAACGTCCTCGACCGTGAGCGTGAGATCGCGACGATCCGCATGATCGGCAGCGGCCCGTGGTTCGTGGCATCGACCCTGCTGCTCGAAGGCCTCTTCCTCAGCATCCTGTCCGTCGCACCCGGCCTGATCGCGGGCACGCTCGTCTCGTCACGGATCATGACGGCCTTCAACTCGGAGTTCTTCTCGCTCATCTTCCACGTGCGGCCGATGACGTACGTCGTCGTCTCGCTGCTCGTGCTCGGAGCCGCCACCCTCTCCACCCTCCCCTCGATCCGCCGCTGCCTCACGCTGGATCTCGCAAAGGCCACGAAGGTGCTGTCGTAGCCCTACGTCCTCTAACCGCTACACCCCGTACACCCGCCGGCACTCCGCCCGCAGCTCCGACCGAAAGTCCGGATGCGCGATCGACACCAGCTCCTCGATCCGCCGGCGCAGCGTCTTCCCCTTCAGCCGCGCGATCCCGTACTCCGTGACGAACACGTCGGCGTAGCCCCGCGGCACCGTCACCGCGCTCCCCTGCGGGAACATCGCCACGATCCGCGACCGCCGCTCCCCGTCCACCACCGACGTCGACGGCAGCACCGTCACCGACCGCCCGTTCTTCGCGTGCAGCGCCCCCACCGCGAACGCGAACGCCCCGCCCGTCCCGCTGTAGATCTCCGGCCCGATCGTCTCGCCGTTGATCTGCCCCGTCGCGTCGACCAGCAGCGCGTTGTTCACCACGCACATGTTGTCGTGCGCCGCGATCACGCCGATGTCGTTCGTGTGGCTCATGCAGTACAGCTCGTACCGCATGTCCCCGTCGACCTGGTGGAACTCGTGCTGCGTCAGCGGCCCGAACGACGCGCCGACGACCTTCCCCGGGTGCACCGTCTTCCGGCTCCCCGTCACCACGCCGTGATCGACCAGCTCCGGGATCCCGCCGAAGATCAGCTCCGAGTGGATCCCCAGCTCCTGCCGGTGCGAGAGGAACGGCGCCAGCGCCGCCGACACCGTCCCCGTCCCCATCTGCAGCGTGTCCCCGTCCTGCACGATCTCCGTCGCCACCAGCGAGCAGATCACCTCCGTGATCTCGTTCTCCTCGTGCGTCCGCGGCGGCCGGCGCAGGTACTTCCAGACCTCCGGCGCCTCCACCAGCTTCTCGATCCGGTCGATGTGGATCCGGTTGTCGCCGCCCGTGCGGATGAACCGCTCGTTCACCTCGCCGATGACGTGCCCCGCCGCCCGCGCCACCTCCGGCGCACCCCACACGCTCATCCCGAAGCTGCACCATCCCTCGTCGTCCGGCGGCGACACGCTCACCAGGAACACGTCCGGCTTCCGGTCCAGCCAGTAGCTCTCGTCCGACCGCGTCGGCGGCGCGATCACGTAGTCGAGCAGCCCCTTGCGCATGGCGGGCCGGTCGCTCGCCTGCAGGAAGAAGGAGCGGACGTTGAAGTTGTTCGGTTGATCGTGCTGCCACCAGGAGATGAACGTCGCGATCGAATTCTCGATCTCGACGTCGTGCAGCTCGTTCCCGCGCGCCGCGAGCGCCCGGCACAGCGCCAGCGGCGTCTGGTAGTGCATCCCGATGACGACGCGGTCGCCGTCGCGCACCAGGCGCACCGCGTCATCGGCCGTCGTCAGCTTGTCGGCGTAGGTCTGCCGCCACCCCGTCGCACTCAATGTTCTGATCTCGCGATCTCACTTATCGCTTTGTTTTGGCTGAGTCTGGATCTTGCGGTTACGTCGAGCAGGGCCGCCCGCGGGTCGGTCCGGGGCCGTCCTCGCTTGGTGAAGGGGAATGGAGTCAGTGCGAGCATGGGGCGATGGTACGCCGTGCGGCGACGTAGCTCCAAGCGCTTGACGTCGGGACGGGAGGGGCTAGCCGGCGCGCTCCTCCGCGACGCGCGCCGCGGCGATGCGCTCTTCCATCCAGCCGAGCATGTCGGCCATCACCTGGCGCTGCTCCGGCTCGTTCAGGATCTCGTGGAACAAGCCCTCGTACAGCTTGAGCGTCTTGTCGTCGGCCCCGGCCACCTCGTGCAACGAGCGGCTCGCCTCCGGGCTCACCAGCGCGTCCTCCGTCCCGTGCATGATCAGGAGTGGCCCGCCCATGCGCCCCGCCCGCTTTCGAATCCGGCTGGCCGCCCGCATCATCGCCGACAGCGTCCCCGCGTACATCTTCTCGCGATACACCAGCGGGTCGGAATCGTACTTCGCGACTACCTGCGGGTCGCGCGAAACGGTCGCCGCGTCGAGTTTGTTCAGCTTCACCTTCGGGAACGCCCGACCCGCCAGCACCAGCACGCTCGTGATCACGCCGGCCACGCCGCCCGGCCGCTGCGTCACCGCCCCGCTGAGCAGCACCCCGTGCATGCCGATCTGTCGCTCCGCCGCGTACAGCGCCACGATGCCGCCGCCCATGCTGTGCCCCAGCAGAAACCGTGGCCGCTCGGGGTCACCGACCCCGGCAAGGAACGTCTCCAGGTCGTCCAGGTGCTCGTCGAACGAGCGCACGAACACCCGCTCCCCGCCCGAGCAGCCGTGTCCGCGCAGGTCATACGCGTGCACCGCCACCCCGCGCTCGGCGAACCACGCGCCGACGTGCTCGTACCGCCCGCTGTGCTCCGCGTACCCGTGGACGATGATCAGGTCCGCGCGCACCGCCCCGTCCGGCAGCCAGTGCTGCTCGAACATCGGGTGCCCATCGACGGAGTCAAACGTGCCGGTCGTATTCCGCATCCGCATGAATTGTACCGGCCCGTGCCCGAGGAGGCCCTTACGACCCCGAGAACGTCACCGACAGCTCCGTCCACCGCACATAGCCGCTGGAGTATGTGTCCGACGGCCCGAACACGCAGTGCGTCGACCCGCTGATCAACCCCGAGCGGGCCTCGCACGTAGCCTCGAGTCGCACCTGGTACGAGTTGCCGGGCACAACGTCCGCGACGAAGTCCGCCGTGTCACTCCCGTCGTCGTCAAACCCTCCGACGGTCAACACGTTCTCCGCAAGCTCCTTTGAGTGCACCTCTTTCGTGGCCACGGTCTTCCCGTTTGAGTCCAGCACCTTGAGCTCGATGCTCACCGCCGCCTTCGTCCCTCCCACGCCGGCACCCGCGAGCACGCCCTTCCACGTCACCGCGCCCGACACGTGCGCGTGCACGATCCCCGATCCGATCGTCGGAGCCCGGAATGCGTTCTCGACGTATCCCGTCGCGCTCGGCGTCTCGCCCGAACCGACGTTGATGAACGCGTACACCTGCACCTGGTTCTTGCTGGCGTCGTAGCCGAACTCCCCGTCGCTGAAGACGATGCCGAGCACGCCGGAGTGCTTGCCGGAGGCCGTGCCCCCACCGCTGTCGGCCGTCGAAAACGTCTTGACCGCCGGCGTCGGCGTGGCGGTCGGCGGCTCCGGCGTCGGAGTCGACGTCGGCGGCTCGGGCGTGGAGGTCGCCGTGGGAGGCGCGGGCGTCGACGTCGGCGGCGCGGAAGTGGGCGTGCTCGCGCCCGCCGCATCAGTCAGTGCGATCGTGGGAGACGAGGAACCACTGTTCGATGATCCGCCGCACGCCGCCAGCGTGAGCGCCAAGGCGGCCGTGACTGGCCCCGCCCAACGTCGTATCTCCAGCGCACGTAATGACATGGCTCCCCCCTGAATTTGACCCCGGCGCCGCTGCCCCCGCGCGCCTCAACCGTAGCCCTCCAATCACCCTCGTCCAACTCGGGTGTCAACTGCCGACGATCCTGACACCCGCCGTCACCATCCCCCCACGCCATCGGCGAAATCCGTGCGATCCGTGGTTTCGTCCGTCTCCTGACAGCTACACTGACTCCACCCCGAACGTCACGACTCCGGACAGCAACACATGACGGCACCCGAGCACTTCCATCCCGCAGTCCGCGCCTGGTTCGACGGCCGCTTCCCCGCCGCCACCGACGCGCAGCTCCGCGGCTGGGACGCCATCGCGCAGGGCCGCGACGCCCTCATCGCCGCCCCCACCGGCTCCGGCAAGACGCTGACGGCGTTCCTCTCCAGCATCGATTCCCTCCTCCGCCGCGGCCTCGCCGGTGAACTCCCCGACGGGATCGACGTCGTCTACGTCTCGCCGCTCAAGGCGCTCAGCAGCGACATCCAGCGCAACCTCGAGGAGCCCCTCGCGGGCATCGAGGCCACGGCGCAAGAGATGGGCATGGAGCCGCCCCGCATCCGCACCGCCCTCCGCACCGGCGACACGACGCAGGCCGCCCGCGCCGCCATCCTGCGCCAGGCGCCCCACATCCTGATCACCACGCCCGAATCGCTCTACCTCATGCTCACCGCGGAGCGCAGCCGCAACCTCCTGCGCAACGTCCGCACCGTCATCGTCGATGAGCTGCACGCCCTGATGCGCGACAAGCGCGGCAGCCACCTCATGCTGTCGCTCGCCCGCCTCGACGCGCTCTGCGAGCGCGGTGCCGCCGGCCGCCCGCTGCGCATCGGCCTCTCGGCGACAGTGCATCCCATCGAGGACGCCGCGCGCTTCCTCGTCGGCGCCGCCCGCACGACACCCGACGGCGCCCCCAACTGCACCGTTGTCAACGTCGGCCACCGCAAGGACCTCGATCTCCTCGTCGAAGTGCCGCCGTCCGACCTCCAGGCCGTCGCTGCCGCCGAGCAGTGGTCCGACATCTACGACCGCCTCGCCGAGCTGATCGCCGAGCACCGCACGACACTCGTCTTCGTGAACACGCGCCGCATGGCCGAGCGCGTCGCCCACAACCTGGCGTCGCGCCTCGGCGAGGAGCACGTCTCAGCCCACCACGGCAGCCTGTCGAAGGACCGCCGCCTCCGCATCGAGCAGCGCCTCAAGGACGGCGAGATGCGCGCCATCGTCGCCACAGCGTCGCTGGAGCTCGGCATCGACGTCGGCACGGTCGACCTCGTCTGCCAGATCGGATCGCCCCGCGCCGTCACGACGTTCCTCCAGCGCATCGGCCGCTCCGGCCACGCGCTCGGCCTCACGTCGCGCGGCCGCCTCTTCGCCACTTCGCGTGACGAGCTCGTCGAGTGCGCCGCCCTCATCCGCGCCGTCCACGCAGGCACGCTCGACCGCGTCGAGCCGCCCGTGGCCCCGCTCGACATCCTCGCCCAGCAGATCGTCGCCGAGTGCGCCTGCCGCGAGTGGACCGAAGACGAGCTCTTCGACATGGTCCGCACGGCCACGCCGTACGCCACGCTGTCACGCGCGGACTTCGACGACGTCGTCGAGATGTTGAGCGAGGGTCCGGCCGAGCGCCTCGGCCGCGGCCGTGCGCTCCTCCACCGCGACCGCATCAACAACACGCTGCGAGGCCGCCGCGCCGCCCGCATTACGGCGCTCACCAGCGGCGGCGCCATCCCGGAGGTCGCCGACTACCGCGTCGTGCTCGATCCCGACGAAACCTTCGTCGGCACCGTCAACGAGGACTGGGCGGTCGAGAGCATGGCCGGCGACATCTTCCTCCTCGGCTCGCACTCCTGGAAGATCCGCCGCATCGAATCCGCGCGAGGCGTCGTCCGCGTCGAGGACGCGCAGGGCCGCCCGCCCTCCGTGCCGTTCTGGCTCGGCGAGGCGCCCTCCCGCACCTGGGAGCTGTCCGAAGAGGTGAGCCGCCTCCGCCGCGAGATCGTCGCCCGCGCCGACGCCGGTCACGACGTCGCCGGCTGGCTCCACGAAGAGTGCGCGCTCGATCGCGCCGCCGCACTGCAGGTGGTCGATTACGTCGGCGCCGAAAAGGCCGCGCTCGGCGTCGTCCCTTCCGACGAGGATGTCGTCTTCGAGCGTTTCTTCGACGACGCGGGCGGCATGCAGATGGTCGTGCACGCCCCGTTTGGCGGCCGCGTCAACCGCGGCCTCGGCCTCGCGCTCCGCAAGCGCTTCTGCGTGAACTTCGACTTCGAGCTCCAGGCCGCGGCCACCGACGACGCCGTCGTCCTCTCGCTCGGCCCCCAACACTCGTTCCCGCTCGAGGACGCCTTCCGCTTCGTCCGCTCCGACGTGCTGCGCGAGTCGCTCGAGCAGGCGCTGCTCGTTACGCCGATGTTCGGCGCGCGCTGGCGCTGGAACGCGACGCGCGCGCTCGCCATCCTCCGCCAGAACGGCGGCAAGAAGGTGCCGCCGCCCATCCAGCGCATCCGCTCCGACGATCTGCTCGCCGCCGTGTTCCCGGAGCAGGTCGGCTGCCAGGAGAACATCACCGGCCCGCTCCCCATCCCCGACCACCCGCTGATCAAGCAGACGGTGGACGACTGCCTGTACGAGGCGATGGATCTCCCGCGCCTCGCCGCCGTGATCGAAAAGATGGAGAGCGGTGCAATCCGCATGCACGCGCGCGACACGGCGGAGCCTTCGCCGTTCGCGCACGAGATCCTCAACGCCAAGCCCTACGCCTTCCTCGACGACGCGCCGCTGGAAGAGCGCCGCACCCGCGCCGTCTCGCTCCGCCGCACCCTGCCCGAACACCAGCGCGATCTCGGCGCGCTCGACCTCGAAGCCATCGAGCGCGTCCGCGACGAAGCCCGCCCCGAGCCGCGTGACCCCGACGAGCTGCACGACGTCCTCCTCGGCCTCGTCGTCTCGCGCGAACAGCCCGCGTGGCGCGCCTGGTTCGATGCGCTCGTCGCCACCGGCCGCGCCGCGACCGTCCGCACTCCCGCCGCCGACCTCTGGTTCGCGACGGAGCACCTCCGCGCGATCGAACGCCTCTATCCGGACGCCATCATCACGCCGAAGGTCCACCTGCCATCGCACCTCGACGGCCCCGCGCCGGAGCGTGAGGACGCGATCCTCCCCGCCGTCCGCGGCCACATGGAGTACCTCGGGCCGCAGACGCCCGCCGCGATTGCGTCGCTGCTCGGCATCGGCACGCTCGAGACGGTCTCGGCGCTCGCGCGACTCGAAGGCGAGGGCATCGTCCTCCGCGGCAGGTTCACCCCCGGCTGCGACGACGAGGAGTGGTGCGACCGCCGCCTCCTCGCCCGCATCCACCGCTACACGCTCGACCGGCTCCGCAGCGAGATCGAGCCCGTGAGCGCGCAGGACTTCATGCGCTACCTCTTCGTCCGCCAGCACGTCGCCAATCCGCGCCGCCTCGAAGGCAAGCGCGGCGTGCTCGAGGCCGTCGCCCAGCTCCAGGGCTTCGAGCTGCCCGCCGTCGCCTGGGAGCGCGACGTCCTCCCGATGCGCGTCCTCAACTACAACCCGCAGTGGCTCGACGAGCTCTGCCTCGCCGGCGACGTCGCCTGGGCGCGACTCTCTCTCCGCAAGAGCAACGGCGCCGCGCGCGCCTCATCGCCGCAGCGCGCCACGCCGATCACCCTCGCCCTCCGCCGCGATCTTGGCTGGCTGCTGGAGTCCGTCCGCGGCGAAGCGCAGCCGGAGGATCCGACTCGCGGCGCCGCGCATCGGAGGTGCTCGACGCGCTCCGCACGCACGGCGCCCTCTTCTTCGAGGATCTCGCCGCCGCGACGCGCCAGCTCCCCGCCCAGCTCGAGGAAGCGCTCTGGGATCTCGTCTCCCGCGGCATCGTCAGCGGCGACGGCTTCGGCTCACTGCGACAGATCATGACGCCCGCCGGCTCCGCGCGCGCCCGCAGCGCTCGCCGTCACGCGCACGCCGGATCGCGCCTCCCGCGCGCGACCACACCGCAGGGCCGCTGGTCGATCGTCCACCGCTTCCAGCCCGCGCCCTCACCGCCCGATGAGCTCGCCGAGACCGTCGCGATGCAGCTCCTCGCCCGCTACGGCGTCGTCTTCCGCGACCTCGTCGTCCGCGAGAGCTTCGCCGTCCCGTGGCGCGACGTCGTCCGCGCGTTGCGACGGCAGGAGGCGCGCGGCGTCGTCCGCGGCGGCCGCTTCGTCGCCGGCTTCATCGGCGAGCAGTACGCCATGCCCGACGCCGTCGACGGCCTGCGCCGCATCCGCCGCGAGGAGCGCACCGGCGACACGGTCCGCATCAACGCCGCCGACCCCCTCAACCTCGCCGGCATCATCACCCCCGGCGCCCGCGTCCCCGCCCTCCACCAGAACGCCCTCATCTACCGCGACGGCATCCCCGTCGCCACGGAGGAGGGGAAGCGCCTCACGCCCCGTCCTGGAGCCGGCGAGGAGCAACCAGTCTCAGCTTCGGCGTAACGCCTGGTCAAGAAACCTGCCGGAATCTGTAGACTGCCGCTCCATTGACGTCGTATGCTGCTAGACGCGCGCCCTTAGCGGGCGCTAGAATTGCCATCGTCCGCCGATGCTGGACGTATCAGGAGGCCACTATGCGGTCCGAAGTCCTTGAGCAACTGAAGAAGGAAACAGCCGGCGAGGATCTCGACCTCTCCTGGCTCGACGAGCCCGCCGCCGAGCGCGGCCTCCGCGTCACCGGCGGCAAGCGCGGCCTGACGCTGGAGGACATCGCCACCGTTTCCGTCGGCGAGATCCCCACCACCACCAAGAACCAGAGCGGCCGCATGCGCGGCGCCGCCCCCCGCTCCGACCAGCAACGCACGCAGAAGCACTACAACACCAAGGCCGCCGTCTGGTCGGAGTCGGCCATGCTCCTCTATGAAGAGGCCGTCCAGCGCCAGTGGAGCAGCGCTACCGACATCCCGTGGGCCGACATGCCGCAGCTCAGCGAAGAGCTGGAGCTCGCCATGTCGCAGCTCTGCACCTTCCTCACCCAGGTGGAGTTCATCGCCGGCGACGTTCCCGGCATGTACGCCCCCAACGTCAGCGGCGAGTACTTCGAGATCGGCATGTTCCTCGCGTCGCAGATCATGGACGAAGCGCGCCACCTCGACGTCTTCCGCAAGCGCGCGCTCGCCAACGGCATCGGCCTGCTCAAGGCCGGCCCCGGCGCCATCGGCCTGCTCACCGCGCAGGACTTCACCGAGATGACGTCCACGCTCCACCTCGTCGGCGAAGGCTTCGTGCAGTCGATGTTCCGCATGGGCGAGCTGTTCGCCCAGACGGAGGTCGACAAGCGCATGTTCCGCCTCGCCGCGCAGGACGAGAGCCGCCACGTCGCCTTCGGCGTCATGCACATGAAGTACGTCATGGAGACGGAGCCCGAGCGCCGCGACGAGATCCACACCTACCTCGACCGCATGGAAGGGAACCTCGGCGCCGGCAGCACCCAGGCCGGACTCACCGGCGGCGGCGAGACCGGCGAGGCGCTCGCCATCCTGCTCGGCGGCGGCACCAGCGAGGCGCAGCTGCGCGAGGGCTACGGCAAGCTCCTCGCCATCCGCAAGCGCCAGGTGAACGAGTACATGCACCGCCTCGACGTTGTCGGCCTCGGCGACCGCCGCGAGCGCATGAACCCGTTCATGGCCATGCTGCTCGACCCCGCGAAGAACTAGAGGAATCGCAAGAGGCGATCGTCAACCCGAAACACAGGGGCACGCGAAGAGCGTGCCCCTCATCACGAAGCGGCGCTGTGAACCGTCAACAGTGAACTGAGGACTAACCATCATGGCCGACACCGACACCACCACAGAAGCCAAGCCCGAAGGCGAAGGCGTAACGCCACCGCAGATCCCCGGCGTGATGACGCCGCCCGCCCTCGACATGTCGTGGGCCAAGGTGCCGACCGAACGCCCGCCGAAGCCCGTCATCGGCGACGAGGGGTTCACCCTCCGTCTCGCCGACGCCGGCGCCTACGGCTGGGCCCCCGACCACTGGAAGTTCGAGAACGACACGCCGCGCGGCTCATTCCCCTCGGAAATGATGGGCCTCCCCGCCCCGTACACCATCTACGACAAGGCGGAAGTCTGGGCGGAGAACGCCGCCGACCTCTACGAGGCCGGCATCCGTGAGCAGTGGAAGCCCGCCACGCAGATCTCCTGGAACACCATCGAGCCCCTCGACGATCACATCGAGGCCTCGCTCGACCAGATCTTCTCCAACGTCTCGGAGCAGGCCTACAACTCCAACCAGGTGCTCATGGGCTGGCTGAAGGAGATCTCCTACGGCTACCACGAGGTCAAGCTCTACCTGGCGACCCAGGTCTTCGACCACGCCCGCCACGTCGAGGCGTTCCGCAAGCGCGCGCTCTCCAACAACGGCGGCCTCGGCGTCCAGACGCCCGGCTTCTTCAACCGCACCGTCTACGCGTCATTCAAGTTCACCGAGCTCGTCGTCTACATGAACATCATCCGCACGTCGTTCCTCCTCGCCCTGTGCGAGATGAGCGACAAGCTGGCCCGCTCCCAGGCCGACCGCCAGCTCCTGGAGCTCACGGCATCCGACCTCCGCCGCCACCTTGCCTACGGCGTGGAGCACCTCCGCTACTACCTGCTCAACGGCGACAAGCAGAAGCGCCTCAACGTCCGCACCTGGCTCGAGCGCGGCGAGATCATGATGGCCGCCGACATGAAGCGCGACACGCCCACCCGCGAGGCCTTCATCCTCGCCATGGGCAAGACCGTCGTCGAAGGCAAGGCGCGCCTCAAGGAGCTGCGCGAAGCCCAGCTCGCCCGCTACCTGCAGGCGCTCGAATCATCCACCTACACCGGGCACGCCGGCCACGTCACGCAGTCCATGCGCGAAGCCGTCGAAAACCCGTAGCCGACCGCGACGCCGAACACCGTAAGGGCGGCCCAACGTGGCCGCCCTTCTCGTCCCCCCGCATCGACGGCCGGGGGTGAGGTCAACCGGCGAGCATCGTATGCTGACGCCTCGACAGTCTCTCGCCGCACGAGGAGCCGAACATGACCACCCCCACGCACCTCAACGTCACCCGCGACGCCACGACCATGATCGTCGCCTTCGATAACCCGCCCCGCCACACCCTCACCGCCCCCATGGTCGCCGAGCTCCGCGCCATCGTCGACGCGCTCGCTGCCGACGAAGAGACACGCGTCCTCATCCTCACCGGCGCCGCCTCAGGCACGTTCATCACGCACTACGACGTCGGCGAGCTCGCCGTCTCGTCGGACGCCGCGCGTGAGCACGAGAACATCGGCGCCGGCGACGAGCTCCACGGCATGCACCAGCTCCTGCTGGCGCTGCAGTCGCTCCCCCAGCCCGTCATCGCCGCCGTCAACGGCACCGCCATGGGCGGCGGCTGGGAGCTCGCGCTCGCCTGCGACTTCCGCATCATCGCGCGCGGAGGCGTCGTCGGCCTGCCGGAGGTGCGGGTCGGCATCCTCCCCGGCGCCGGCGGCACGCAGCGCATGACGCGCCTCATCGGCACGGCGAAGGCGCTCGAGCTGATGCTCCTCGGCAGCACAGTAGACGCCGACACCGCCGAGCGACTCGGCCTCGCGAACCGCGCCGTCGAACCCGATCAGCTCATGCCGGAAGCGCTCGCCCTGGCGAAGGAACTCGCCACGCGTCCGCGCCTCAGCCTCGCCCTGATCAAGCAGTGCGTGCTCCAGGGCAGCGAGATGCCCCTGCTCGAAGGCCTCCGCTTCGAACAGCGCGCCTTCTGGCAGACCATGCGCTCCGACGACGCCCAGCGCCTCATGCGCCAGTACCTCGGCAGCGACCGCCCCCTCGACCAGCAGTAGCAGGCAAGCGCAGGGGCGGCCACGTGTGGCCGCCCCTGTCATCGTCTTCGCACAAAAGGTCGCGCCCGGAAGAGGCGCGCCCGCCGAGCGGCAGGTTCCTAGTCCGCGCGCTTGGTGATCCCGTCCACCTCCGCCATCTCCTCCGGCGTCAGCTTCCACTCCACAGCTTTCGCGTTCTGCTCCACCTGCTCCGGCTTGGTCGCCCCCGAGATCACGCACGGCACTGTCTCGTGGCTCGCCAGCCAGCCGATCGCCAAGTCGATCATCTGGTGACCGCGATCCGAGGCGAACGCCTCCAACCGCCCCAGCACGTCGAAGTTCTGCTCGCTGAGCATCGCCTGGCCGCGCGGCCCCCACGCCGCCAGCCGTGTCCCCTCGGGCGGCGCCTCGCCGTGCTTGTACTTCCCGCTCAGGAACCCGCTCGCCAGCGGGAAGTACGGCAGGATCCCCAGCCCGTACTTCGCGCACGCAGGCATCAGCTCTCGCTCCACGCGCCGGTCCAGCAGGTTGTACTGGTTCTGCGCCGTGACGAACGGCGTCAGGTGCCCCTCCCGCGCGATCCACTGCGCCTCCACCACCTGCCACCCCGTGAAGTTGGAGCAGCCCACGTACCGCACCTTCCCCGCGCGCACCACGTCGTCCAGCGCCCGCATCGTCTCCTCGATCGGCGTCTTCGCGTCCGGGAAGTGCACCTGGTACAGGTCGATGTAGTCTGTCCCCAGCCGCCGCAGGCTGTCGTCCACCGCCTCGAAGATGTACCGGCGCGATGCGCCCGACCACAGCGGCCCCTCGCCCATCGGTCCGGTGAACTTCGTCGCGATCACCGCGTTGCGCCGGTTCCCCTTCAGCGCCTGACCCAGGAACTCCTCGCTCTTCCCGCGCCCGCCGTAGATGTCGGCCGTGTCGAAGAGGTTGATCCCCACCTCCAGCGCCTTCGCCACGACCGCCTTCGTCTGCTCCAGGTCGATACGCATCCCGAAGTTGTTGCACCCCAACCCCACCGCCGAGACCTGCAGCCCCGACCGGCCAAGATTCTTGTACTCCATCCCAGTCTCTCCTTCACTCTCCGTCCCACGCGGGCCACGATCCTACCAGCACCCGGTACGACGGTCGACTCGCGTCCGGATGGGCAATCCCCAACCCACCGCAATCCCGTGACCGTGAAGCCAACGAGTGACTCGTACGGCCGGCGGCGCATGTTATCCTCACTTGGCTTCGCGCCACGCGCAAATTTTGCAACCGCAGCCCGCGGCGATAGCCCGCATCGGAGGTCCCACCATGCCGAAGAAGAACTCCCTCACCGTCACGGACAACCGCACCGGCAGGACCTACGAGGTCCCCATCAAGGACGGCACGGTCCGCGCGATGGACTTCCGCCAGATGAAGTCCGACGCCGAAGACTTCGGCCTCATGACCTACGACCCCGCCTTTACGAACACCGCATCGTGCCGCAGCGCCATCACCTTCATCGACGGCGACAAGGGCATCCTCGAATACCGCGGCTACCCCATCGAACAGCTCGCCGCAAAGAGCACCTACCTCGAGACCGCCTATCTCATCATCTACGGACAGCTGCCCACTCCGAAGCAGCTTGACGAGTGGACGCACAACATCAAGTACCACACGATGGTCCACGAGAACATCAAGAAGTTCGTCGATGGATTCAACTATGACGCGCACCCCATGGGCACGCTCGTCGGCACCATCGGCGCCCTCTCCACCTACTACCCGGACGCGCGCAACGTCGACGATCCGGTGTCCCGCGATCTCCAGACCTGGCGCCTCATCGGGAAGATGCCGACCATCGCCGCCTTCGCCTACCGCCACAGCCGCGGCATGCCCTTCATCTACCCCGACAACGACCTCTCGTTCCCCGGCAACTTCTGCAGCATGCTCTGGCGCCAGGTGGCCGAAAAGAACTACCGCCCGGACCCCGTGCTCCAGCGCGCCATCGACGTCCTCTTCATCTTGCACGCCGACCACGAGCAGAACTGCAGCGCCAACGCCATGCGCGCCGTCGGCTCCTCGCGTCCCGACCCCTACTCCGCGACCGCCGCCGCAGCCGCCGCCCTCTACGGCCCGCTCCACGGCGGTGCCAACGAGGAGGTCCTCCGTATGCTCGCCGAGATCGGCGACAAGAAGCGCGTTCCCGAATTCGTCAAGAAGTTCAAGCGCGGCGAAGGTCGCCTCATGGGCTTCGGTCACCGCGTCTACAAGAACTACGACCCGCGCGCCAAGATCATCAAGCGCACCGCCGACGAGGTATTCGATCTCACCGGCCGCAACCCGCTCCTGGACATCGCCCTCGAACTCGAGCGCATCGCCCTCCAGGACGACTACTTCATCGAACGCAAGCTCTACCCCAACGTCGACTTCTACTCCGGCATCATCTACCAGGCGCTCGGCTTCCCGGTCGAGATGTTCCCGGTGCTCTTCGCCATCCCTCGCACCGCCGGCTGGGTCGCCCAGTGGCGCGAGATGATCGTCGATCCGGAGCAGAAGATCGCCCGCCCGCGGCAGATCTACACCGGCCGCCGCGGCCGCGACTACGTCCCGCTCGCGAAGCGCGGCGCCCCGGCGAAGCAGTCCGCGCCCGCCGCGAAGAAGCGGGCTGCGACTCGCCGGCCGAGCCGCGGCCGCGCCGCCGCCGCCCGCGCCCGCCGCTGATCGGATGCCCTACGCGTCCGCTCCCGGCTGCGACATCTACTACGAGCTGCACGGCCGCAAGCCAGGCGACGCTCCTGCCATCGTCTTCGCCCACGGCGCCGGCGGCAACCACCTCTCGTGGTGGCAACAGGTGCCGCACTTCCGCGAGCGCTTCTGTTGCCTCGTCTTCGACCACCGCGCCTTCGGCCTCTCGCGCGACGACTCCGGCGCCGGCGGGTCCGCCTTCACGTCCGACCTTCGCGTGCTGCTCGATCACACCGGCATCGATCGCGCCACGCTCGTCGCCCAGTCGATGGGCGGCTGGACCTGCCTCGGCCTCGCCCTTCAATCGCCGGAACGCGTCGAAGGTCTCGTCATGTGCGACACCCACGGCGGCGCCACGTCGCCTGAGATCGCTGCCGCCTGGTCCGCCGCTCTCCAGCACCCGCCCGCCCTGCCGCCCGGCGTCCACCCCGCCGCCGGCGCACGCATGGCGCACGAGCGGCCGGATCTCGCCTTCCTCTACGCCGAGATCGACGCGCTCAATCCCCCGCGCGAGCGCTCCCAGCTCGGCGAACTTCTCCGCAACGCAGGCTCGCCCTCACTCGACGATGTCGCGCGCTTGGGCATGCCTGTACTCTGCATCGTCGGCGAGGAAGACGTGGTGATCCCTCCGTCCGTCGTCGAGATCTTCGCCGGCCGCGTCCCCACCGCCCGCATCTCCCGCGTCGCCGAGGCCGGCCACTCGGTCTATTTCGAGCGCGCGTCGACGTTCAACGCCATCCTTGACAGCTTCCTCGCCTCCCCTATGTAACGTTGGCTGCACCCGTCATCAGGCGCGACTGCACCGTTGTGACTGCCGCGTCATGCGTATCGAATGTGTGAATTCAGCCCGCCACCGTGTGCGCGAACCTGCGGTGCGTTCAGAGCCAGATTCGATCACTTACCGTAACGACTAGACATAGCGTTACGTCAGCGTCGCTCAGGGTTTCCAAACCATAGGCTCGGTGCTACCGTAGGGCCGCTGGTGGTGGGCCAGCGTCTGCACACGATTTGTAACGTCATCGGCTGATTTCGCTCGGTCCGGAGCACGTGCCCGGCCGTGGCGTGCCGCTTGCCGAACCGCCGCTCGGGCGCTCAAACGCAGGGAGTGTGTTTTGGTCAGCATGACGGCTGAGGGCGCGGCGCTTGCCTGCACACGGTTACCCCATCTCGACTGCCCTCCGGCAACAGATCCGCCTTATCCGGTCGATGCTTCGTCTGAAGAGGAGTCGGAGAAGTGACCGGAATCGCCGTCTGGCGCCGTCCTGCTTGCAAGATCTTCCTCATCGCCGCCTTCGGCCTGGCGGCGATCGCGGTCCTCAGCGGTTGCACGCCTGCGGTCAACGCCGAGATGAAGACCTACGGCGGCATCAACCAGATCCGCGCCGAACACGGCCTCCCGCCTCTCACGCCCGACAGCCAGCTCGTCCAGATCGCCCGACAGCGCAGCCAGGACATGGCCGCCAAGGGCTATTTCAGCCACAACCCGCCAGACGGCTGCAACTACGTCTGCATCATGGATGCCGACGGCGTCGCCCACTCCTACGCCGGCGAGAACATCGCCTGGAATAACTGGGACTGGTCGCAGACCGCCGACGTTGCCGTCAACATGTGGAAGAACAGCCCGCCGCACATGGAGAACATCCTCAACTGCCACTACACCCGCTTCGGCACCGGCGTTGCGGAAGCTCCGAACGGCAGGATCTACTACACCATGGTCTTCGAAGGCAACAACTCCTGCTGATGCGCCCGCGTCACGCAAACATCGAGGCCGCGCCCGCCCACCGGCGGGCGCTTTCGATCCCGGCATCCGACGGCTACCGGCATCGGCCGCCGCATGGCCGAATCACGTCCAACCTGATCCGTGGAATCTGTGGCTCCCGTCCTTCCCGCTACGCGCGGCACCGCCAGCGCCCGCCGCGCGCTACACTTCGCAGTCACCCGAACTCACCTCAAAGGACACACGTGGACACGCCCGAATTCCAGCGCACCACTCTTGAAAACGGTCTCCGCATCGTCAGCCAGTCGATGCCCGGCACCCGCTCCGTCGCCGTCAGCCTCTACGTCGGCGCCGGCTCACGCTACGAGGCGCCCGACGAGGCCGGCATTTCGCATCTGCTCGAGCACCTCGTCTTCAAGGGGACCACGAAGCGCCCGACCCCACAGGAGATCTCAGAGCTGATCGATGGCGTCGGCGGCGTCATGAACGCCGGCACCGACCGCGAGCTCACCGTCTACTACGCAAAGGTCGCCCGCCCGCACTTCTCCCGCGCCGCCGACGTCCTCACCGACATGGTGCGCAACCCCCTCATCGCCGGAGAGGAGCTCGAGAAGGAGCGCAAGGTCGTCATCGAGGAGCTCGCCTCCATCGCTGACTCACCGCCACAACTCGTCGACGTCCTGCTCGACGCCACGATGTGGCCCGACCAGCCCCTCGGCCGCGACGTCGCCGGCAGCGAGGCCTCCGTCACCGCCCTCACCCGCGACGGCACCCTCGACTACATGCACCGCCAGTACGTCCCGAACAACATCGTCGTCGCCGTCGCCGGCGCCATCGAGCACGACGAGGTCGTCGCCTTCATGCAGGAAGCCCTCGGCGACTGGCGCCGCGGCGTCCCCTCCAGCTGGTTCCCCGCTGTCGATGGCCAGGACGCCTCACGCATCGCCGTCATGTACAAGAGGACCGAGCAGGCCCACATCGAGATCGCCGTCCACGCGCTCTCCAATCAGGACCCGGACCGCTTCGCCCTCGACCTGATCAGCGTCATCCTCGGCGAAGGCATGAGCAGCCGCCTCTTCATGGAGCTGCGCGAGAAGCGCGCCCTCTGCTACGACGTCCACAGCTACGCCAGCCACTACCTGGACACCGGCTCCTTCGCTGTCTACGCCGGCGTCGATCCGAAGAAGGCCGTCGAAGCCACCGGCGCGCTCATGGACGAGCTGGCGAAGATGCGCGCCGACGGCGTCACCGACGACGAGCTGCGCAAGGCCAAGGAGCTGTCGAAGGGCCGCCTTCTCCTCCGCATGGAGGACACCCGCAGCGTCTCGGGCTGGCTCGGCGGCCAGGAGATGCTCAACGGGGAGATCCGCTCGCCCGACGAAGTCGTCGCCCTCATCGAGGCCGTCCAGGTCGACGACGTCAAGCGCATCGCCGCGCGCCTGCTCGACGAGCGCAAGCTCACCATGGCCCTCGTCGGCCCTTTCCGCAGCGAATCGAAGTTCGCCCGCCTCCTCAAGCTCTAGCCGCCGCCCGCGAGCAACTCGTCGATCCCGACAAACCCGTACCCCGCCGCCCGCAGCCCGTCGATCACACGCCCCAACGCCGCCGCGTCCTCCGACTCCGACCCCACGTGCATCACGTAGATCGCCCCCGGCTCCGCCTGCGCCAGGCAGCGCGTCACGATCTCGTCCGCCGTCGCCCCGTTCCACCCCAGCGTGTCCACCGTCCACATCACCACCGTCCCGTAGCCGTCCGCACCCGCGTCCCGCAGCACGCTCTCGTCGATGTCACCGTACGGCGGCCGGAAGTACGGCCGCGTCGTCCGGCCCGACAGGTGATACACCGTCGTCTCCGTCCGCGACAGCTCCGACTCCCGCTCCGCCGCCGTCAGTGCCTGCGTGCTCGTAGAAACCCCCGTGAACGACGCATGGTCGTACGAGTGGTTCATCAGCAGGTGCCCGTCCGCCGCGATCTGCAGCAACAGGTCGTGGTGCTGCTCCGCCCACAGCCCCGTCACCGAAAAGCTCGCCCGCACGTGCTCCGCCCGCAGCGTCGCGAGGATCTCCTGCGTGTGCCCCGCGTCGCTCCCCGCGTCGAACGTCAGCGCCACAACCCGCCGGCTCGGGTCCCCCCGGTACACCGCCACCGCCGGCCCCGGCACGGGCGTGTTCGTCGCGAGCGCCTCCGTCGGCGCCCCCGTCGCCGTCGATACGAGATTCGTTGCGCTCGCCGCGGATGTCAGCGTCGTCGTGAGCGACGCCGTCGGCCGGGCCGAACCACCGCCGCACGCTACACCGGCGAGCGCCAGGACGACCGCCACGAACCGTGCCAGCAGGCACGCGTCGGCGCGGTGCCTCGTTCCATGCTCCACGCAGGGAGCATAGCTAAGCTGGGTGAACTGGCGAGTCCAACCGGCGTGTCTGATGTCGCGGACTCACGCGACCCTGGGGACGGCGCCTTAGTACACGAACGGCACCAGCCGCCGCGTCCGCCGCATGTACGACGAGTATTGCTCTCCGAGCGCCGCCACCAGCGCGCCTTCCTCCACGTGCATCCGGTACGCGTACGCCGCCGCAGGCAGCACCAGCAGGACGACCACGCTCACCCAGTTGCACAGCACCAGCCCGAACCCCACGAGCCCCAGCATCTGGAATGCGTACGAAGGATGCCGCACCCAGCGATACGGCCCCGACTCTACGATCTGCTGCCCTTCCCGCACCACCACCTGCACCGTGAACGAACGTCCCAGCAGCGCGTGCGTCCACATCACCAGCAGCGCCGACCCCACGATCAGCACGAGTCCCGCCGCGAACACCCCCTCGCGGTCCGACCCGATCGCCGCACCCTCCAGCAGGAACGCCGCGAGCGCGGCCACGACGATCCCCCCGGTATTCGCCAGCTGCACCGCCTGGTACGACCCGCGGTCCCGCACGTCATCGCCCTGCCCGGCCTGCAGCTTCCCGCGCATGAACTTCTGCGGCGCCGCCGTCACGGCGATCGCCCCCACGAATGCCCACAGGTGCCAGCCCCAGTGCGCGATCAACGGCTCCATCTCGTCTGCCCTCGCTCACTCCGCAGGCGCTCCCAGACCGCACCCACAACGGAATGTGCGTCCCGACACAGTCGCCTCACCATCGGGAATCCCCTTGAGTGGACGACGACAGCAACGGTGGGGTCATCGTGAGGAGAGCCGAACGCGCATCACGCGAGCGGCGCGGACGAGTTCCGCGCCGCCCTGTCGGCACGCACCGGATCCGGTCGAGGCTTACTGCGGCGGGCCGCGGCCGCTCTTCAGCTCGGCATAGTAGTGCTTCCAGATCAGACGGTGGATGGGTATGTACCGGGGAATGTCGCGAAGCCCCGGGATAAACGGCACGAGCACCAGCACCGCGCTTAGGAACGTCATCAGCACGATGATGGCCAGATCGGCGTTCGCCGCATTTACTCCCAGGAAGCCGCTGTCCCGGTCGAACGGCGCCACCTGGTACCACATGGTGAACAGCCACAGCCACGTCTGGCCGGGATAGCGCCCCGTCTCGTTCATCATGCCCCACTGGCTGCCCGTCAGCTTCTGCTGCTCCGCCAGCGTTCCGATGTACTCGCCGTCACCCATGTACAGCAACGGCTTCGTGTAGTCGGTCTCGTAGAAGTTCCCGTTGACGAGCAGCAAGCCGTCGAGAGCGCCGCTCTGCGCCAGCTCCAGCAGCCGGTTCATCAACACGGGCAACGGGCCGTAGTCTCCCGCCGCCACGCTGATCTGGCCGCTCTCAGCCGACGCGTCTTCCAGCGCCGTCGTGTACGCGTCGAACCACGCGCTCCGCTGCGTGTCGTCGGCAGCGTCGAACGTGGCAAGCGCGCTCTGCGTCGCGGAGTCCGCCGGGGCGGCCTGCTGCAACGGCTGCAACACGAACTGCTGCGCCGTGTCGAGAGAGAAGTGCACGCCCGCCCACTCTTGCGGGTGTAAGAACCAGAGATGCTGTACAGCACCGTCGCTGTTGTTGTATGGCTGCCCGTACTGCGCGCTGTCGCTCGTACCCGCCAGCTCAGCCGTGGCCGTTGTGACGAAGTCGACCGGATCCTCCTGCGACCACCGCGCGATCGTCAGCGATGGCACGTCCGGCGATGATAGTGCAGCGGCGAGCACTACCACGACGATCAGTACGCCGAGACCTGCGAGCACCAACTCCTTGATCAGGTCGTACGGCACCATCCGCACGTCTCGATAGTACGTGGCCTTGTCCATTCGCTGGCTCACGAGGACTGCTTCCTGTCCGCGGCGCCGGCCGGCGCCGCGCCCGGCGGTGGCGCCCCGATCGGCCGCACTACGCCCTTCACGCGCACCATCGCGATGTGTGCCGCCACCAGTACGACGATCGTTGCCGGCAACAGCACCACGTGGATCCCGTACGCCTGCCCGAAGTTCAGCGGATTGAACACCACCGCGATGCCTGACGCGTTCAGCGCGTCCTTCGCGTTCACCGCGATCCACTGCGCGTCGAAGTTCTGCTGCGAGATGTATCCCGTGAACGCCGTCGGGATGGCAATCAGGAACAGCACCATCCCGATGACCCACGTCAGCGAACGGCCGTCACGCCACGCGGCGCTCCAGAACATCGCCCAGAGGTGCAGCACCATGAAGATGAAGAAGATCTGAACGCCCCAGAAATGCAGGCTGTTCACGTACTTCCCTGTCGTCGAGTGATGCCACCACTGCGGCCCCCTCAGCGCCAGGATCGTGCCGCTGACCAGCAGCCAGATCAGCGCCGCGATCGTGATCACGCCGAAGAGGTATGTCCACGAGCGAACGTACGAGGGCTGATGCGTCGGCAGCAGCTCGTCCAGCGGCAGCTGGCGCGCGATGCCGCGCCGTACCGCGCCCGTCCAGCCCCCACCTTGCTCATCCGCCACGCGCGAGCCTTGCGCGCTCATTGCTTCCTGCCCCCGTCGCCGTGCCCCGGGAACGGCGCGAGGATCGCCGCCGCGAACAGCGCGAGCATGACGATGATCAGCACCAGGTTCGGCACCGAGATGAGGATGAACGACCAGTGGATGTAATGAGCCGGCGTGTCCATGCCACCTCCCCGACGCCCCGTCGACGCGCACACGTGTCCGTCGGGGCGATTCTTCGGCGAGCGTACCACCGGATCATCGCCTGTCAAGTGCCGTTAGCTGCTCTCCGAGGCGACTGCACTTAGAACCTCGATCGTCCCGTAGAGACTTCCAACTAATCCACGACTGCGCGCGATCGCCCGGGCGCTACCGGCGCAGTCCCTCCAGCAACCGCACCACCGACGCGCCCACCTCCACCCGCGCCGCCCGCACGTCCTCCGCTTGCGCGATCAGCAGCCCCGCCTCGTTGATCGCCGCCAGGAGAAGGTGTGACAGCGGCCCCACCGGCTGCTCCGCGATGAACCCCTCGCGCATCGCCGCTCGCAGCCCCACCTGGATCAGCCCCAGCGCGTACTTCTCCTCCATCGCCCGCCACGCGTCCCGCCCGATGACGACCGGCGCCTCCAGCAGCACGATGCGCTGCACCGCCGGGTCCAGGCAGGCGTCCAGGAACGCGCTGCTCCCCGCCAGCAGCGCCGACCAAGCGTCCGTGACTGCCGGCGCCACCGCTGGCGGCGTCACCAGTTCGCGCTCCAGCTCCTCGAACACCGCCGCGAACAGTTCCTTCTTGTCCTTGAAGTGGTGGTAGAGCGCCCCCCGCGTCACCCCCGCCTCCCGCACGATCTCCTCGGTCGACGTGTCTGCGAAGCCCCGCTCCGCGAAAAGCCTACGTCCCGCCGCCAGCAGGGCGTTGCGCGTGGATTCAGAACGTTCAGCTTGCCTTCTTGACATACATGCACCCTGTATGTAATATACCGGCTGTCTGTATCTTTCAGCGCCGGGACCTGCCCGGAGACAAGGATAAACTACCGTGACCCCAGCCGAATTCGCCGCCGCCCGCCGCACCGTCGACACCCCGTTCGGCCAGATCGCCTACGCCCAGCCCGGCGACCCTTCCGCTCCCGCCGCCCTCTTCGTCCACGGCGTCTTCCTCAACGGCTACCTCTGGCACGACGCCATCGCCGCCCTCGCGCCCGTCCGCCGTTGCATCGCCATCGACCTCATGGGCCACGGCGCCACCCGCGTCCCCGACGACCAGGATCTGTCGTTCAAGTCGCAGGCCGCCATGCTCGCCGCCTTCGTCGACGCACTCGGCCTCGATCAGGTCGACCTCGTCGGCAACGACAGCGGCGGCGGCATCGCCCAGATCTTCGCCGCCAACAACCCCCGCCGCATCCGCACCCTCACGCTCACCAACTGCGACACCCACGACAACGTCTTCCCGCCCGCCTTCCTCCCTCTCGTGGAGATCGGCAAGGCCGGCAAGCTCAGCGCCGTGTTCGCGCCGATGCTCGCCGACGCGGATGTCGCCCGTAAGGGCTTCGCTGGCACGTTTGAGAACCCGGATGCCATCAGCGACGACACCCTCGCCGCCTTCCTCAAGCCCTTCGCCGAGCACGACGCTACGTCGAACGTCGGCCAGCGCTGGATGACGGCCCTCACCCCCGACGACCTCCTGGAGATCGAGCCGAAGCTTCACGAGATAACCGCGCCGACCCTCGTCCTCTGGGGCACCGCCGACACGTTTTTCGAGGTCAAGTGGGCCTACTGGCTCAAGGACATGATCCCCAACACCACCGTCGTCGAGATCCCCGGCGCCAAACTCTTCTGGCCCCTCGAGCGCCCCGAGACCCTCGCCGCCCACGTCCGCGATCTCTGGACCGCGAACACCCCCGCCGCCGCGCCCCGCTAACCGTCGCGCTCACCACGCGTCGGCCACGACACGACATACGGTAGGGCGGCCCAACGTGGCCGCCCTCTCCGATCCGCGCGCAGCAATGGAATACTCGCCTCCCCGCCCGCGCCCCACGCGCTACCCTGCCCTGACGACGAACAACCTGACGACCGACGACCGGACACTCATGCCCGACGCCATCCTCACCGAGCACCTCACCAAGCCCTACGGCGAGCGCCGCGGCGTCTTCGACCTCGACCTCACCGTCGCACAGGGCGAGATCTTCGGCTTCCTCGGCCCCAACGGCGCCGGCAAGACCACCACCATCAGGCTCCTGCTCGACCTCATCCGCCCCACCGAAGGCCGCGCCCTCGTCTTCGGCCACGACTGCCGCCGCGAGGCCACCGAAGTCCACCGCCTCACCGGTTACCTCCCCGGCGAGTTCTCGCTCGATGCGAAGCTCACCGGCCGCCAGCTCCTCACCTACCTCGGCAACCTGCGCGGCGGCCTCGATTGGCCCTTCGTCGAGGGCGTCGTCGAGCGCCTCGATCTCGATCTCGATCGCCCCTTCGGCGAGTACTCCCGCGGCAACAAGCAGAAGGTCGGCCTCGCCCAGGCATTCATGCACCGCCCGCAACTCCTCATCCTCGATGAGCCGACCAGCGGCCTCGATCCCCTCAACCAGGAGGCCGTGCTCGCGCTGGTCCGCGACGCCCGCGACGCCGGCGCCACCGTCTTCTTCTCCTCCCACATCCTCAGCGAGGTCGAGGAGATCTGCGACCGCGTCGGCTTCATCCGCGAAGGACGCCTCGTCCGCATCGGCCCCGTGCACGAAGTCGTGCGCGCGAAAGGCCACACCGTCGAGGCCGAGTGCGCCCTCCCGCTCGAGCCAGCCGCGTTCGCCGCCCTCCCGCGCGTCTCGATGCTCCGCGTAGATGGCCCGCGCGTGAGCTTCCATGTCGAAGGCGACATGCGCGACGCCCTCGCCACCCTCGCGAAGTTCGAGCCGACGGCACTCGTCAGCCGCGAGCCCAGCCTGACCGAGATCTTCGTCGGCCTGTACGAGGGCGAAGAGCCGCCATGATGTTCCGCTCCGTCTACCTGAAGACGCTGCGCGATCTGCGCTGGGGCATCATCGGCTGGGGCTGCGGCCTCGGCGTGCTGCTGCTCTTCACCGCCGCCGGCTGGTCAATCGCCTACCCCGACGCCGCGTCGCGTGCCCAGATCGCCGCGCAGATCCAGGGCGGCGGCCTCTCAGCGGCCCAGGTGTTCTACGGCCCGCCCCGCAACATCGATACCGTCGGCGGCTTCGTCGAGTGGCGTGTGCTCGGACTGGCGCCGGTGCTGTTCGGCCTCTACCTCATCCTCTCAGCCACCGGCATGACACGTGGCGCCGAGGAGTCGCGCACCATCGAGGTCGTCGCCGCCACGCCCACCACCCGCGTCCGCCTCCTGCTCGAGCAGGTCGCCGCCCTCGTCACTGCGATCGCGCTGGCCTGCGCCATCCTCGGCGCCCTCACACTCGCCGCCGGCCTCGTCTCGGGCGAACCCACGCCCGACCCCGCCCGTACCGCGGCCGCCAGCGCGAACGTCGCCGCCGCCGCGCTGCCGTTCGGCGCGATGGGCCTGCTCGCCGCGCAACTCTTCCCGCGCCGCCGCAACGCCGCGCTGGCCGCGACGGGAGCGATGGTCATCTTCCACTTCGCCAACACGCTCCCGCTCGCCGTCGCCGGCATCAACTGGCTGCGCTACCTCTCTCCGCTCTACCTCTATACGCGCAGCTCGCCGCTCGCCGATGGCCACATGGACTGGCTCGCGCTCGGGGGCTTGCTCGCCACCGCCGCCACCGTGTCCGCGATTGCGTTCGCCGCCTCACAGCGACGCGATCTCTTCGATACGCTCCACGGCCGCCGCCTCCCGCTCCCCGAGCCGGAGCTGCGCGCCGCGAGCGTGCGTAGCGGCCCGGCGTCCCCCGGGCTCTTCCTGCGCAACAGCCTCGGCCGCGGCCTTCGCGACGCCATCCCCAGCTCCGCCGCCTGGACAGCCGGCCTCGGCGCGTTCGCCATCATCCTCACCGCGCTCGTCCCGAACATGCGCACCGCCCTCCTGGAGCGCCCCGCCGGCGGCTTCTTCCGTAGTCTCGTCACGGAGCGCGCGCTCCTCTCCGCGTTGCTGTTCTCGTTCTTCCTGCCGCCCCTCGTCGCCTCCTTCGGCGTCACGCTCGGTGCTTCCTGGGCCGGCGACGAACTCGCCCAGCGCCTTGAGCTCGAGCTGGCGGCGCCCGTCCCGCGCTGGAGGGTCTTCACGCAGCGGCTGATCGCCGCGATCGTCGCCGAGGCGGCCGTCATCGCCCTCATCGCCATCGCCATCGCTGTCACGATTCAGATCGGCGGCGTCGACGTCCCCGTCGAGCGTGTAGCCGCCGCCTCAGGCGCGCTCGTCCTGCTCGCCGCCTGCGCCGTCGCCGTCAGCTTCGCCATCGCCAGTTGGCGGCCGGGAGATCGCGGCCGCCGCCAGCGGAGCGTTCGTCGCCGTCTCGTTCTTCGGTGATCTCGTCCTGCCGCTCCTCGGCCTGCCCACCTGGGTGCGCGACGTGACCATCTTCGGCCTCTACGACGCGCCCCTCGCGGACGGCGTCACCCCCTGGCGTGTCGCCACCCTCGCCGTGGCCGCCATCGCCGTCGCCGCCGCGGGCGCCGTCTCCTTCCAGCGCAAAGACATCGCGAAGTAGCCCGCCCCGCCGCCGCGCCCGGCGCCATCTCACGGAGCAGCCGGTCCGCAGGTGACACCAAACGCTAAGGCCATCGCGCCGGCGCTCAGCCCCGACAGGTTCAAGGAACGCCGATTGTCACTCTCGCCCGGAGAGTGATGACGACACCCGGCTCCGCTTAGCCGTCGCGCGCCTCGGCGCTCACGTCGTCCCCGTACCGCGCCGCCTTCGTGCTCGACCCGGCGTGCTCCGCACCCGCGTGCGCCGCGACAGCCGCACGCAGGTCCGACACGAACTCGTCGACCACCAGCAGGTGCCGCGGGCTCGCCATCAGGTGCAGCGCCGGCGGCTGGTCCTGCCGGTCGAAGTGCCAGTGCTTCGCCTCCAGCGCGTCCCCGATCGCGAAGATGTCGTGCTGCTCCGACCCGATCGCCACCACCGTCATCTCCGGCTCGCCCCACACCCGCACCCCGTCGATCGACCGCACGCCGTCGATGAGCTTCTTCGTCGCCGCCATCGTGTCGCGCGCCAGCCGCAGGTACCCCTCCTCGCCCAGGTACTGCAGCACAGCCCACGCCGCGCCGATCGGCGCCGCCGGCTTCGTCCCCTGGAACGCCAGCGACCCGTAGATCCCGCCCGGCCAGTCCGCGAACTGGAACACCTGGTACCGCAGGTTCCCCTTCGGCCGGTGCAAAATCACCGACGCCCCCTTGATCGCGTACCCGTACTTGTGCAGGTCCGCCGAGATCGAGCACACGCCCGGCACGCGGAAGTCCCACGGCGGGATGGCGTACCCAAGCCGCTCCAGGAACGGCAGCATGAAGCCGCCCAGGCACGCGTCCACGTGGAACGGCACGCCCCGCTCCGAAGCGATCGCCGCCATCTCCGGGATCGGGTCGATCATCCCGAACGGGTACGCCGGCGCCGAGCCCACCGCCAGCACCGTGTCCTCCGTCAGCATCTCCGGCAGCGACTCAGCGCGCGTTCGCAGGTCGTCGCCCAGCGGCAGGTGCACCCACTCCAGGTCCAGCAGCTCGCACGCCTTCACGAACGCCGGGTGCGCCGTCCGCGGCAGCACCACCCGCCCGCGCCGGATCCCCTTCTCCGCCCGCATCCGGTCCCGCGCCGTCTTCACCGCCATGAAGATCGATTCCGTCCCGCCCGACGTCATCGACCCGCTCACGTCGTCGCCTCCGTGCAGCAGGTCGGCCGAGATGCTCACCACGTCGCGCTGCATCGTCTTCAGGCTCGGGAACACCGCCGGGTTCAGCGCGTTCTCCAGCAGCACGTGCCCGCCGGCCGCCTGCACCATCGCGTCCACGTCCGGCCCCGCGTTGTAGATCAGACCCCACGTCCGCGCGTTGTGGTAGTCCCCGTCGTCCACCTGCAGCGCGCGCAGCCGCGCCATCACGTCGTCCTGCGATGAGCCGTGCTCGGGCAGCTTCATGGTCGTGCTCCTGAAAATGTCGCGAAGGGTGCCGCAAGCATAACAGCGTCACCGCACACAATCACGGGGCCGCGTCTCCCGCGCCGCGTCGCAGCAGGTTCAGACCGACCGGCACGGCCGCGAGATGTGATCAGCGTCCAGTCGGCCGCTACGGCACCGAAACAGCGTGCAAGACGTCATCGGACCTTCGTGCCGAAATACCCAAGTCCGCTGCCGAAGTAGACGCGCCCATCGGCGATCGCGGCGCCGCTCGAAATCGTCCCATCGGTGTTCATCGTCCACAACTCCCTGCCGGTCTTCACGTCGAATGCCTGGATCTCGCGGTCGGCGCTGACGAAACCCACGCCGTCCGCGACTGTGATCGGCGCCCAGACCCATGCCGGGAGCTGGCGCTCCCAGATCACGTCGCCCGTCGCCGGATCCAGTGCCTCCAGCACCGACGTCTGCGCGATCGGCAGGCCGAGCGTGTTGCTCAGGCCATTCGCCTCGACGCTGCCGGGGCCGGTGCTCGTTCCATTATTCCCGGCCAGCAGAATCCGCTCGCCGTCAAACGCGCCGTTGTTGAAGACGCCCCCGACCAGTGAGCTGCCCCCGCTCACCTTTCGGCTCCACACCACGTCGCCCGTCGTCCGGTCCAGCACCCAGAACATCCCGGACTTCTGGCCCGCTCCCACCAGGTGACGCTCCGTGCCGCGGATCGTCGCATCGAACAGGATCGGGTTCGTGCCGAAGTCCGAGTCGTCGCTCTGGGGGTTCGGGATCGTGAACACGTCGCCCTGTGCCAGCTGGCGGTTCCACAGCAACGTTCCGTCTGTCAGGCGGACGGCAAAGATGGAGTCGGATGTCGCCCCCGCCGCGCCCGTGTAGTTGTTGCCCGTCGTCGCGTACACCACGCCCGCGTCCGCATCAACCGACGCTGATGACCAGATCGCCACGCCCGTGTCCGGAGGCTCCGCCGTCATGTGCCGCCAGACTTCCGTCCCCGTCTTCGCATCGAACGCCACGAGACTGCCCCGGAACGTCGCATCCGCGCGCGCCGTCACTTCCTCCGTCGAGGCGCTGCCGACAATGACGAGACCGCCCGCCACCACCGGCGAGGAAAAGCCCGCCGCCTGCGGGTGGGGATCGACAGTCGCGTGCCACAGCTCCGTGCCGTCGGCCGTCCTCAGTGCGTGCAGCACGGCTCTGCCATCGTTGACGAAGAGCACTTCACCGTCGACTGTCGGCGAGGACGTGCCGCCAATATCGGAGTTCTTCCAGCGCCGCTCGCCGGAACGCGCGTCGAAGGCATACGTCCCGCCCGACGCGAGCACGTACACCGTCTCGCCGACGACGGCGGGCGTACCGTTGACCGTTCCCTGCTCCGTGCTGCGCCAGATCTCACTCAATGA
This sequence comes from uncultured Chloroflexia bacterium, assembly GCA_963843685.1. Taxonomy (GTDB): domain Bacteria; phylum Chloroflexota; class Dehalococcoidia; order DSTF01; family JACRBR01; genus DASQHL01. The sequence continues at coordinate 12,482 of CAWJLO010000015.1, read as the reverse complement.
GGCCGCGTCGTTGACGTTGATCTGTTCCGCCGACGTATTCGAGAAGCTCGAGCTCACGTCATGGCCCAGCATCGGCCAACCCGGCCCGGGCTGGGCTGTCGCCACCGCACCCGGAGACCCTGAGGAGCAGGCGCTACACACGAGCAGAACGGCGAGGAGCCAGGGCCAGAGCTGTTTCATCGGCGGAAGGATACCTGCCATCGGGGAAAATGAGCGGCGCCGGTATTGGTTTCGCTCGCCACATGCCCCAAGATGATGTGGAAGTCCGTCGACTCCGTGCCGTGCGGGCTCGACCATTGCCTGAACAACCAGAACAACGACATGAAGATTCTCGCCACCTTCGATGGAACGCCCTACAGCGAGCAGACGCTGCCCGTCCTGTCCGACCTCGCGGCCCTGCCCGACGCGGAGTTCGTACTGCTCGCCGTCGCCCATGCGCCCGACGTCCACCCGCAGATGCGCGGCGAGCCCCGCACGTACACGGCGGGCCAGATCGAGACCAGCCTCGTCCGCCCCTCGACGGCCCTCACACCCCGCTATCCCGAGACGAAGGACCAGGCCATCCAGCGCGTGCGGAACGAGCTCGAGGAGTACCTGCTCTCGCTGGCAGCACGGCTCCCCTCCGCTGCGAAGATCTCGGTCGAAGCCCACGTCTCCGACCACGTCGCCCGGATGATCATCGAACGCGCGCGAGAGGAGCATCCGGACATGATCGTCATGGCCAGCCACAGCCGCGAGGGCCTGCTCCGCGTCTTCCTCGGCTCCACCGCCGAGGAGGTCGTGCGCTCCGGCGTCGCCCCCGTGCTCGTCGTGCATCCCACGCCACGACGATGAATGAGCCGCGACGCGCTGGGGCCTGACACGAGGTCGCCGTTGGTGATCCGCGTTCGCCGGTCGCTGAACGCAAACAAGGCTGCCCTCGCCCGCTCTACGCGGTCTAAGGCAGCCCTGTCAATGGTCTCTGGAGCCGGCGATGGGATTCGAACCCGTGACCTGCTGTTTACGAAGTAGACAGAGACCGTCCTGTCCGGTCATCTCACACTAAGGTTCAACATTCGCCGATCCCTCATCCGAGACTGGTCACGATCAGGTGGTCGAGATAGCGGCTACCATCGCCGGGTCGATCTCATGATCCAGCTTCAGAGGCGCCGCTTCAACGCGTCTAGCCGTCGCCCTGCCTTGGCGTGAGCACCGTGGATCAGCAGCGCGTGTTCATAGTGCTTTGCTTCCTGCACGCAGTCTCTGAGCATCTCCAGCACGAAGCCTAGAGCGAAGGCCGTCTCCGCGCGATGACGTTGTCGCGTTCGAGGCCGCGCTATCTGCTCCTCGAGGGTGCGGCAGCGCAGCCAGTCGCCGGTCTTGGCGGCAGCGCGGTACTGTCGCTGGAGGACGGGCGTGATGCGTGAGGAGTCGCGCCGGCACATGTCCGGGCCGGGTCTTCTAGTCCTGCCTGCGTCGCCGGGGTGCGCTGTGTGCAAGACGCCCGAACCGATCGCCTAGCCACTGGCGTCACTGGGCGCGCACCACGTCCCTATCGTGTACGTCTTCACTGTCATGAACCCAAGGCGGAGGCTCGGTGCTGACGCCTGAACGCACAGCAGCGCTCCTTACCTTGGCTGCATAAGAACTGGGTTGTGTGTTCGCACTCATCAGTCTGCCTTCGGCCGCGGTGGATGTCGAGCGACGTCCCCCTTACGCACACACACTTGAGACACAACTGGTATGCCGCATGGGCGTCGCTATTCGATTGTCGCGGTCCCAGCACGCCGTTGCTTCAGAGCAGGGATACCCGCATCCGGGCGAGCAGCGACCGTCGCCCGTCGCCCGTGCGCGATCCCGCCAAGACCGACCGGGAGGATGGCGGATGGCACCGCTCAGCCAAGCGGACCTTGAAACGCTGTTCCAGATCTCAGCCGACGCGCTCTGCGTGTCGCGAGCGACGCACGCATCATCGAAGCTAACCCGGCGCTGCTCGGCGTTCTCGGACTCACGCAAAACGACGTCGTCTGCCGTCCCTTTCTCTTCATGGTTCATCCGGATGACATAGAGGCAACCGTTGCGCAGGTTTCGGGCTCGGACGGGGCGAGACGACGCTACTCTTCGAGAACCGCATCATCGGCGCCAACGGCGAGCCGCGATGGTTTCAGTGGTCGGCGCGCGCCGACCACTCGAACGGCCGTATCTACGCCTCCGGTCGCGATATCACGAACCTACACTTGCATCGCGAGCGCCTGCAGCAGACCCAGAGCGAACTCAAAGCGGCGCTGTAGGAACTGACGAGGATCGCGCACATCGATCAGCTGACCGGCATCCTCAACCGGCGGGCGTTTCAAGAACGAGCGTTGGGTGAAGTAAGCCGATGCATGCGGGACAACACGCCGATAGGCGTCGCGATCTTTGACATCGACCGGTTCAAGCTCATCAACGACAAGCACGGGCACCCGGTCGGGGACTGCGTTCTTCGGGAGGTCGCGCAGCGCATCGATGCTTGTCGGCGCGGATATGACATCGTTGGACGGTGGGGCGGAGAAGAGTTCGTGGCGTTGTTTCCCGGCGCGACGCATGCCGACGCGCAACTGGCTGCGGAGCGCGTAGCACTTGCGGTTTCGGCAACACCGATCGTCATCGGGCCGCTCTCGCTCGACGTGCGCGTCTCCGGCGGAGTCGTCTCGCGATCCGGGTCGCACGCCGGGAGCTTCGATGAGTTGGTCAAGCTCGCGGATGACGCGCTGCTCAAGGCTAAGCGTAGCGGGCGTGATCGCGTCGAGACGTGCTGACGACATCGACGGCAGACTTGAGTCTGGCGGCTAGCGCCGCCGACTACGTTCCGCGGGGCCCTTCTTCGGCTTCGTCGCAGCCCTCAGCTTTCCTCTCGTTCTCCTTCCGCCAGATACCCCTGCGGAATAGCCCACACGATGAACGGATCGTGCCTGCCGCGGGCCTCCACGAGTCGGACAATCGCGAACGTCCGGGCTAGTTACCTCCCGCGACAACTACTCGGTGCTGGCTCGCGCTCTCCGCCGTGCTGATCCGACGTGTCCAGTGGGCATCGATTTCGAGTTCCCCGGTCACCTGGAGGCGGCGTGCATCCTGCATTCACGATCGATCAGCGACCGGACGACGATGATGAGATCCCGTGCCGTAATGACGCCATCGTTGTCGAGGTCCGCCGACAGATTCCAGCGCCGGTCGCCACGAGCGGAGGCGATCGCGCGAGCGACGACCCACACGTCTCTCAGGGTCACTGCGCCGTCGCCGTTGACGTCGCCGGGGCAGGAGACTCCTTCGCACCCGGGATCGCCCGCCGCCCCCTCGCAGTACGCTGCGATGATCGGCTGGATGTTCAGAGTGGTCAGTTCTAGTCCCGCCTGCACGTCGCTGATGCCCAGCGTCGCAACCTGCGGATCAAACTTGAAGACAAACCGGCCTTCAGCCACGTCCTGCACGGCGACATGATGCGTCTCTTCATCTTCGTGCACGTCCCACCAGCGCGGGTTCCATTCGTCGAACTGATCGATGAGCTCGCCGCCGGCGTCCATCTCTCGCAGTTGGATCAGCGGCGGCCCGCCAGCGTGCGCGGGAGGTGGCGCATCGCTGATGCTGCCTTCCATGAACTGCACGTCGGATGGACCGTTGAACAACACGCGCACCACGATCGATTGCGCCATCGTCGAGTGCTGAATAGTCGGAATGGGCGCCAGCGCCGGGTCGTCATTCAGCGGATCGACGGTGGTCGTCGCGCGTCCCGAGAGTCGATTCACCGATGCCACGGCAGTGGCGGCGACCACGATCGCCGCGAGGCCGCCAAGCATGAGCAACCCAACCCTTCCCAGCGCAAGTGGCCGCAATGTCGGACGCATCTCAGCAGCCTCCTTGGTCGCACTGATCGAACATCCACAGGATCCGCCTGATGTCCAGCGCCCGCGGCGTCTTGTTGTCGACCATCAGATCATCGCTGGCAGGATCCGACGTCCATTGCGACACGGTATTGGTGCCCTTCGAAAGCTGCCGGCACGCAGCCGCCGTCCGCCCGACGTTCGGAGCATCGGTCTGACAGCTCGCCAGCGAATCGTAGACGTTGGGGTTCGAGGACATTTCGAAGTACCCGCCATCGCAGCAGTACTCGTCGGCGAGTCCGAACGGCGAATGCCCCGTTTCGTGGCGGAACACGTGGGAATCCGTGCTTGTCGCCACGTACAGACGCAGCCCGATCTTTGCGCAATCGCGGAACGGGTTCGTGTGGATGATCGAGCCGCTATCCGCGAAAGCGAGCGCGCTGTTCCAGTCCGAAGGTGGGGTCATCACGCAGCCGTCGATGCACCCCGAATCGGCAGCGTCCGTCTTTCCGTCGCCGTCGTTGTCGATGCCATCCCCGCAGCTGTTCGCCCCCGCCTTGCCTTCGCTTCGGGACGCCTTGTACTGCCCGGCGGTACCCGTGTTCTGCGCGATCCAGAAGTTGAACTCCTCTTGATGCCGCAGGAACACCGGCTCGCCCAGGTAGCCATCGTGAATCGCCGTCGCGACGTCGGTGAGGAACTGCGGGTCGCTCGAACCGCTGTAGCTGCCAGCATCGGCGATGAACACGATGTCGACCTTGTGCGATGAATCTCCGCTGTAGGAGACTGCGCTGGCACCGCCGCTGCCGCCGATGGTCACGGAGCGCCAGCCACTGAACGCGGTGGCCTGATTGTCCTCGGCGCGGCACGCGTACGAGAGCTGCGAACCGTTGCCCGCCAGGAATGAGTAGGAGCGGCGGCCGAGCACGTTTGGTCCCTCGACAACCGGGCTCGCCGTGCTGTTCACCCAGATCTCAAGGTTGTCGACGAACCGTACAGGCTGCATGTCCGGATCGAGTACCTCAGCCGTCACGGTGACGGCGTCGCCCGGCTGAGGCAGCACCGGCGTCTGTGTGCAGCGAACCATCAGCGGTGTGATCGGCTGGCCTGTGACCGAAACGCATGCCGAGAACTCCGACGTATCCCCTGACGATGCGTCCGTCGCCACCGCCGTGATGTAGTCGCCGATCGGCACACTAGCCGAGATCAGGGCATTAAACGTTGCCAGCCCGTTCTCGTCGGTGCTGCGTGCAAACGAATCGAGGAAGGTTTGTCCCTCCCCGTAGCCGGATGGGTCGCACGATGAGCTGGCGAAGAATTCGACTATGTACGTGTGGTTCGCAGCGCTGTCGAGTGTTACGGGAACGAAAAGCTGGTCGTCCTCGGCAACGAGGAATCCGAGCACTGGGAAGTTCTGGCGCCCATTGGCTCCAGTGTCGCCATCGCCAGCATCATTCGCCGTGACGCCGTCACCATCCAGATCGATGCCGAGACCCGCGTTGGCATGAATCGAGTTGAACCGAATGGTGTTGCCAGTGGCCTGGTCGTCTAGCAGCACGCCCTCCCCGCCGTTGAAGGCGATGACGTTGCGAAGGATTTCGTTATTGATCGCGTGGGACGAGTCGCCGATGAACACTCCAGCCTCAGCATTCCGAAGTGGCGCGACGCCCGTCAGATCCGTGCCGATCAGATTGCCCTCTACCCGATTGCTCTCGGCATACAAGCGGACGCCATTCCGTCCGTTCCCCGAGATCACGTTGCTGGCACCCGCGTCCGTCCCGCCAACGACGCTGTTTGTCCCGTACAACACCGCAACCCCGTCCCCCCGGTTGGGTACCGCCACCAGACCCGTGGTATCCGTACCGATCAGGTTTCCCCGCACAAGCGTGCCCGAGGCGCGAGCATCGATCCCGCTGGATCCATTGCCGGAGATCACGTTCCGCGTCGTGACGGTGGTCCCCCCAATAACATTGTCCTGCCCGCCGGTGAGGAAGATGCCGCTCGAATCATTCGCCAGCGCGATCGACCCCGTTATGTCGACGCCGATGAAGTTGCCCTGGATATGATTCGCGTCGCTACTTGCGATCTCAATGCCATAGCCATCGTTTCCGGAGATCACATTTCCGGTTCCGAATATCTCGCCGCCGACCGTCGTGTCGTGCCCGTCTCGAATGCGGACTCCAGCCCCGTTCGGCAACGCCACGAGCCCCGTCGTGTCCGTGCCGATCAGGTTGCCTTGGACCACGTTGCCGAAGGACGCTCCGGAGCCACCGTCCACGAACACACCCGCCCCCCGGTTCCCCGATATGACGTTGCGCGTTAATGGTTGCATCGAGCCGATGATGTTGCCGCTGCCGCTCTCGATATGTACGCCGACCGCGTTCGGCAGTGCCGACTCCCCGGTGGCGTCGGTGCCAATGAAGTTGCCGTGGACGCTATTGCTGATACCAAAGGTGATACTGACGCCGTCACCGGAGTTGCCGGATATGACGTTCCCCGCACCCGCGTCAGCCCCGCCAATTGTGTTGAACTGAGCGCCTGAGATGGCGATCCCTGCGCCGTTCGCGAGCGATGCGGCTCCGTTGGTGTCCGTGCCGATGTAGTTGCCCAGAATCTGATTGCCGGCCGAGCCGGACCCTTCGATCAGGATTCCGACGTTGTTCCCCGAAATCACGTTGCGATCGGAGACGGCGGTACCGCCTATCGTATTGTCGGCCGCGTCGCTGATGCGGACGCCGTGATCGCAGCCCGTGATCTGTATGCCGCTGATAACGTTCCCGTCCGAGGTCAGCGTGAAGCAGTCAAAACTCCCTCCCGTGCCGTCGACGATCACGCCGGACACGAAGGAACCGAGCGCGCCGTTCACGCCAGCCTTGAGGTCGGGCAGCGGCGAGCCCAGCGTGATGGTATTCGGAGTCGCCGCCGGGAAGACGCTCGAGTCGAACCCGATGGACCACCCGGGGAATGACTGCGCCTCAGCACACACACCGTTGAAGGTCGTGTTGAGAAGCTGCCCGCATTCCCCAGGAGTCAGCTCCGAAATGCCGAGCACGTCCCCGGCGATGAGCATCGCTTCGCGGAGTGTCATCTCCGTGTCTCGCTGATCAACGTCGGCCGCGCTGTTGACGACGATCCAGGGGAGATAGATGGGCGGTGGGATGATGTCAGGGTAGGTCGTCGCAAACGCGATGTTCGACCACTCGATGGGCGTTGTGCCACTGACGGGTCGTACGAGGTAAGCGTACATCGTGTTCGGCGTCAGGTTGATGTCGTTGAAGGAGTCCGAGTCGGGCGGTAGCATCGCAAGAGGCTCGAAGGGGCCAGCCTCCACCGACCTCTGGATCTCGTAGGCGTCTTCACCCGTTGACCTGTCGGTCCAGGTGAGCACGACCTCGTCACGGTCGATGGCTTGCGCTTGCAGGTCGTCTACGGCGACGAGCGCGACAGGTTCGGGCGTGGACGTCGCGGTGGGCTCAAGCGTCGATGTCGCCGACGGTGTTGGACTAGGGGTCGGTGTCACGGACGGGGTTGTCGTGTCGGTCGGCGTGGGTGTAGGCGTGGCCGTCTGCGTGGGGGTCTGGGTGGCCGGCGGCGCGACAGGGGTCGCCTTCCAGAGCTCGTTCCCGGTCAGGCCGTCGTCTGCAAGGAAGAAGAGCGTGCCGCCGACATCGACGAGCTCTGTTGGGCTCGCGTCGCTCGAACCGGCATTGATGTCCGCGGCCAACGTGGTGCCGGCGACCGTCCCATCGCTCTCCCAGAGCTCCCGCCCGTGTACGTCGTCGTCGGCCTCGAAGTAGAGGGTGTTGGATACGAGCGTGAACTCCTGGGGAAACGACTGCGCCGTGCCCGGATAGATGTCCTTGACCATCGCGGTCCCCGCCTCCGTGCCATCGCTGGTCCAGAGCTCCACGCCGTGCGAGCCGTCCGTCGCGTCCAAGAGGAGGGTGCCGTTGACGACGGTGAACCGGTTCGGCGACCCGTCGCCGCTGCCCGGGTTGATGTCCTTCACGAGCACGGTGCCTGCCGAGGTCCCGTCGCTCTTCCAAAGCTCCCGGCCGTGCGTACCGTCGTCCGCCTGGAAGTAGAGCGTGCCGGCGACGTCCGTGAGCTGAATGGGCGCTCGCGTCGTGCTTGTCCCGGGAAAGATGTCTCGTACCAGGACGGTCCCCGCCTCCGTGCCATCGCTCTTCCAGAGTTCGCGTCCGACATCGCTGTCGGCCGCGGTGAAGTACAACGTTCCGTTGACATCGGTGAATTCCGACGGGCTAGAATCAGAGTGGCCGCGGTTGTTTATGTCCCTCACCAGCCCGGTGCCCGCTCCCGTCCCGTCGCTCTTCCAAAGCTCCCGGCCGTGCGTACCGTCGTCCGCCTGGAAGTAGAGCGTGCCGGCGACGTCCGTGAGCCAGGTCTGTCCGACTTGGAACGAGCTGCCGGCCGGGTTGATGTCTGAGACGAGGACGGTGCCGGCGGCGGTGCCGTCGGTCTTCCAGAGCTCGCCGGCATGGGTCTCATCAATGGCAACGAAGAAGAGCGTGTCGCCGACGACGGTGAGGTCTTGTGGGCTTGCCGAGGAGATCCCGGGATAGATGTCCTTGACCATGACGGTGCCGGCCGCAGTGCCGTCGCTCTTCCACAGCTCCTGGCCGTAGACGCCATCGTTGGCGCTGAAGTAGAGCTGTCCGTTGAACGCAACCGGTTCGACGACAGCGCTGTTGGTGCTGCCCGGACGAATGTCCTTGACCAGCACCGTGCCGTCAGCGGTGCCATCGCTCTTCCACAGCTCGCGGCCCTCGGCCTCGGTGTAGTTCTCGAAGAAGAGGGTGTCGCCGACGGCCGTGAGTTCTTGCGCGAAGGAGTCTCCGGCTCCTGGCGTCATGTCAGCGACCTGCGCGACCGTCGATTCGGCTGCGACCAGTGGCGGAAGGAGCGCCGCAGAGAGCAGCAATCCAGCCATCGCCATGACGCCCCACGCCCTCGTCCGCAACACACGATGCAGTCTCATAGTGCTCCTCTTGCCGCGGACACGAAGTTGCGCGCCCCTGTCGGGATACGGGTGGGGAGGCGGCGCTCACCTCAGCGCCGATCAGCCGGCGGGGAGCGTTGGCATGAATCGGCCGCGGCTGGCCGTCCGTATCGAACGTAAGCGAGCATGCCCGAGCCGGCGATACTCATTCCTTGACCCGCGATTACTCAATCTGTGGGCCCCGTTCGTTGAACCGGTTCGAGCATGTCAAATCAGGATGCTCACATGGAATGGCCCCTTGTCGGACCCGGAGCAGCTCCAAGAGGTGGTTGAACCCATCGAGCAGGGGCCAGGGAGCGCCATCTTGCAAGGCGACCTGGGCGTGCGATGGTGTGGGTCGCGGGAAACGATAGGTGGTGGTCGCCACTCCGGCCAAGGCCAAGTGGCGGTTAGACGGTCAGGCTCGTCTCTCGCCGTCGGTTGTGAGTATGCTGCTCGGGAGCTTGTTGGAGGAGCGACCTTATGACCACTGAAGAAAGCGTCCCGAAGTCCGAGAGCTACCGCCAGGAGCGAGTCGACTCGCTTCCCTTCAATACTCCGGAGAAGTCTGATCGTTACCGGACAGAGCGTTTTTCCGGGGCGATCGGACTCAACTGGTTTGACTGCGACCCGACGTTGCAGCGCTCGATGCGCTACTACCTGACGGAAGACCAATACGCGTGGGCGGAGCCACGCCTACGAGCGTACGGCGCGTTGATGGGAGGGCCGATCGCCGAACGCGCCGAGATCACCGACAAGAACCCGCCGCAGCTCGTGCGATATGACCGATGGGGGCACGAGGTCAGCGAGGTGATCATCGCCGAGAGCGCGAAGGCTACGAAGCGCGACCTCGTCGACAGCGGATTCATGGGTCCGCGGTTCCAGCGCGAGGCCGAGGCTGCCGGCGTCCCCACGGGACCGCTCGGCATGGCGTCGGGCTACCTGCTGAACCAGGCGGAGATCGGCATGTCGTGCGCGATGGGGGCGGACGCGGGAATGGTCGCGTCGCAGACCGCACAGTTCGCACCGCCGGACGTCCAGGAGTACGTGCTGTCCCGCATCGCATCGGGCGAATGGGTCGGGGCGACGGGCCAGTTCTTCACGGAACGGACGGGCGGTTCAGACCTGGGCGGGCTCGAATCAACGGCGACGCCGAATGGCGACGCATGGATCTTGAACGGGTTCAAGTGGTTCGCGTCGAACTGCGACGGCCAGGCGTTCGTCGTACTGGCGAAGCCGACTAGGCGCCCCTGATGGTGTCAAGGGGAACACGCCGTTTCTCGTCCTGAAGCAGAAGCGAGACGGATCCCGCAACGGAATTCGCATCCGCCAGCTCAAGCAGAAGTTGGGCACGCACGCTGTCGCATCAGGCGAGGTGGAGTTCATCGACGCGGAGGCGTTCATGTTGAGCGGCGCTGCCTCGGGCGACGGTTCGCCGAGCGATGGCCGAGGCATGGCGCGACTCATGGCAATGACCAACGGGGCGCGGCTCGGCGTCGCGATGATGGGGCTCGGATGCGCGCGTCGCGCGCTCGCGGAGGCGCTGTGTTACGCAAGGGCGCGCAGCTCGTGGAGGACGCCGCTGATCGAGCACCCGCTCATGAAGCGCAAGCTCGCCGAAATGATAGTGGATGTCGAAGCCGTGCAGGCGATGCTGTTCGAAGGCTACGGGCACCCCAATCATCAGCGGCCGGAGGTGGCGCATGAGCGAGCACGCATCGTGCCGCCGCTCGCGAAGCTGAAGGCGGCAAGGTTGGGAATCGCGACGGCGAGCGACGCGATCGAGATCCACGGCGGAAACGGGTATATCGAGACGTGGCCGGTGGCACGCATTCTCCGCGACGCGCAAATCAACACCTTGTGGGAGGGACCGGATAACATCCTGTGCCTTGACGTGCGGAGGGCGATCCAGCGTGAAGCGGCGGACGTGCCCTTCCTCGCACGTATCAACGAGGCGCTCGACAACGCAGGCGAGGCGATTCCCGCCGCGCCTGTTGTCCGCGAGAGGGCGGAAGACCTGCGCGGCGCCATTGAGGCCTGGAAGGAGCTCGAGGCGACGACCGCCGAGGCCCGGCTCTACGCCCTTTCCCAGTTCATGGCCGAGGTATACGCCGCTGCCATCCTCTGCGAGCGGGCCGACTGGGAGCTCCGTACGTTCGACGACGACCGAAAATCGGTCATCGCTACGCTGTACACGGAGCGCTATCTGACTGACCGCAGCCGCATGCGTGACATTGAGGCGCCGAGTAGCATCGCGCTCGAGCGCTTCGACGACCTTGTGCGTGGCACGCTCGTGGACGTGCGCGCGCGCTGATCCCCGCAAGACGGCTTGGGGCTCAACCTTGAAGCCTTCACCGGCCCCCGGGCATCAGGACCGCGGCCGCCTGACAACGACCCCGGATCTCAGCCCGGACCGGTCAACATGATCAAGGCTGTCCTCCACTGTCCGCGTGTTCGAACAGATGCAGGACAGCCCTGTCAATGGTCTCTGGAGCCGGCGATGGGATTCGAACCCGTGACCTGCTGTTTACGAAACAGCTGCTCTACCGCTGAGCTACGCCGGCAAGCGAAACGCCCGTCTCGGGCGCTCGCGTAGTATACCGAATGCTGAACGAGACGCGCCCCTCCCTGCGAGCACGAGCGGTGCCGCTCTCACTCGATCGTGAACGGCAACTCGCCCTCCACCTCCGCGCCGCCCGGTCCGAACTTACCCTTCAGTTGCAGTGCGTACTGCCCTTCGCCGGCCACCGGATCGTCGATGTCGAAGCGCACGGAGAGGTCGTCGATCGTCGTCCCTTCCTTGCCCTGCAACAACTCGCTGACACCGCTTCGGCCATCGCTTCGCACCCGCGCCACCGTGCCGTCCGGCAGCTTCAGCAAGATGTTCTCGGACGTCAGCGCGCCCTGGCCCAGCTGGATTCCGCTCCCGACCGCGACCGAGAACCGCAGCGTGAGCACCTTCATTCCTTTCGTGGCGCTGCTGTGGACGTATGGTAGGTCCGCTCGCACCTCGCCTCCGTCCGCCGTCATCGTCAATGCCCCCACAGTGACCATCCCGGAGAACGTCAACTCCTGCGGCTCCAAGCTGATCAGCTCGCCGCTCGAACCAAACGGCACGCTGGCTTGTTCATTCGTGCTCTTGCCGACGAGCAGCACCGCATTCTCCAGGTCGATCCCTGGATCAGTGATAAACGCGATCACGCCGTCGCTCGACAGTCCCCCCGGCACCCGGGGCAGATCTTGTGACAGCGCCGTCGTCGAGTAGTTCTCGCTTCCCACCACCAGCACGAGCTGCGAGTTGAAGCGCGCCTCCTGGTCGCCGAGGTTCTCGAACGTCGCATCGATCGTCACCTCCCCCCTGCGCACATTCGACTCCAGCGTGGCCGTCTTCAACGTCACCTTCCATCCGGTGTGCCAGAACGCTTTGCCGATCGTCACGGATCTCGAACCCGGCGTCGCGCCCGCCGGCGCGGTCGGCGCCTCGGTCGATTCGCCCCCTGACGCCGCGGTCTCTACGCCATCGCCGCCGCCTCCGTCGTCACCGCTGCTGCTACCCCCTCCGCCACAGGCGACCAGCACCCCCGCGCTCAGCCCAAGCGCTGTCACAAGGACGATCGCCGCTAGACCTCGAAGCGTGCTCCGCA
>CAWJLO010000014.1:0-75405 GCA_963843685.1 uncultured Chloroflexia bacterium | reverse complement strand
GCAGGATCAGCGTTGCGTTCTGCCCGCCCATGCCGAACGAGTTGCTCAGCACGACGTCCACCTTCGCGTCCCGCGCCACCTTCGGCACGTAGTCCAGGTCGCACTCCGGGTCCGGCGTGTCGAGGTTGATCGTCGGCGGGATCTTGTTGTCGCGGATCGCCAGCACCGACGCCACCGCCTCCAGCCCGCCCGCCGCCGCCGCCGAGTGTCCCGTCATCGACTTGATGCTGCTCACCGGCACCTGGTACGCCACGTTGCCGAACGCCAGCTTGATTGCCGCCGTCTCCGTCTTGTCGTTGAGCGGCGTGCCCGTCCCGTGCGCGTTCAGCCACGACACCTCGTCCGGCGCCATTCGCGCTGACTTCAGCGCGCGCTTCATCGAGAGCGACTGCCCCTCCGCGTCCGGCGCCGCGTCGTCCGCCGCGTCGAACGACCAGCCCTGCCCGATGTACTCCGCCAGGATCGTGGCCCCGCGCGACTCCGCGTGCTCCAGCGACTCCATCACCAGCAGCCCCGCGCCCTCGCCGAGCACGAAGCCGTCACGGTTGAGGTCGAACGGCCGCGATGCCTTCTCCGGCGTGTCGTTGTAGCCCTTCGAGAGCGCGCCCATCAGCCCCATCGTCGCCACGGCCACCGGCGTGATGATGGCCTCCGTGCCGCCGCCGATGAGGATGTCGGCGCTGCCGGCGCGGATCATCTCGAACGCGTGCCCCAGCGCGTCCGTCGCCGACGCGCAGGCGCTGTTCACCGACGAGTTCGGCCCGCGCAGCCCCAGCTCGCGCGCCACCCGCCCGGCCGACATGTGCGGGCCCCACTTCGGGATGATGAGCGGGTCGACGCGGTTCGGCCCGCGCTCGTCGATGATGGTCTCCTGCCGCCCCATCTCGAACACGCCGCCCGTGCTTCCGAGGATCGACGCCCATCTCGGTCGCCGTCGCGTAATCCAGCTCCAGTTTGGCGGAGATCAGCGCCTCTTTCGCCGCCTTCAGCGCGATCTGCGCGAAGCGCCCCGACCGGCGCGCTGCCCGGTGCTCCATCACCTCGTGCGCGTCGAAGCCCTTGACCTCGGCCGCTACGCGCACCGGGTGGCGCGACGCGTCGAACTGCGTGATCGGCCCGATGCCGCTCTTGCCCGCCAGCAGCGAGCGCCAGAACGTCTCGGCGTCGTTGCCGATCGGCGTGACGGCGCCGATGCCCGTGATGACGACTCGTCGAAGTTCCAGCGTGGGCCTCCCTGCGTGCGAATGGTCACGAAACGTCGCTCATTCTACCACCCGCTCGCCGCGCGACAGACTCCGGATCGCCGGCCGCCGCCGCCGGCCCGTCGGGCGTTCCCTTAGGCGTCAAGCTGCGCCCCTTTGAGCGCGCGCCGCGATCCCCACGAGGGAGTTCGTCCATGCCCAACGTCACACGGCGTGATGAATCATCTCTCAGTACCGCGAGGCCGGCAGAGACGGCGGACGTGGTGGGGCGAGGAGTGCGCTGATGCTCGGAGGCAAGTCCGACGGCCGCTGGCTGATCCCGGTGGCGCTGATCGCCGCCGTCGCCGCGTTCACCTTCCTCTTCGCCCTGTTTGCCACGCGCGGCTCCGTCTTGGGCGGCGGTGACGATGCGCAGCGCGGCGGCGTGGAGCAGGCCGCCATCACGCCGCAGGCGACCCCTACCGAGAAGCCGACGCTCCTCCAGATCCTCCAGGCCGCGGACGCGCTCGCGAAAGCCGGCGCGATTCCGACGCCGGTCCCCGCCCAGCCGTCGATGATCGAGATCTTGCAGGCAGCCGATGCGCTGGCGAAGGCGGGAGCGCTGCCGGGCCAGCCGCAGCCGACCCCGACCGAAGGGCCGACGCTCATCGAGATCCTCCAGGCCGCTGACGCGCTGGCGAGGGCCGGCGCGCTGCCCGGAGCGAACGAGCCACTCGCACCGCCGCCTGCGTCAGCGCCATTGCCGCCGGCGACGGCGACGCCGGTGCCGCCTCCGCCACCTGCGCCTGCTCCACAGGACGATGGCGGCTGGTACGACTACACGTACATCGGCCGGGTCTGGGACCTCATCAACCAGCAACGGGTCAACGCTGGCCTGCAGCCGGTGACGAAAGAGGGTCGCCTGACGCTGGCCGCCGCCGGCTACGCAAAGTTGCTCTCGGACCAGCACTGGTTCTCGCACAACGGCCCCGACGGCAGCACGCTCGTCTCGCGCGTCACCGGCGCCGGCTTCCCCTTCAACGTGCCGATCGGCGAGATCCTCGCCTGGGGCACGCAGGCCTGGTCAGCGGACGCCATGGTGCAGGCGTGGATGGACAGCCCCACGCATCGCGAGGAGATCCTCAGCGGCGACTACACGCGCGCCGGCCTCAGCTGCTACTTCCTGCCCGCCGACGGCGTGACGGTGCACTGCGTCATGGACTTCGCCGGATAGCGCCGCTGACGTTCTAGAACGAAGAGAATTCGTCGGCGAAGAGCGCGACCGCGCCGCCCGTGTGGAGAAACACGACGGTGCCGCCGATCGTGCCGGCGCGCGCCGCCGCGATGAGCCCCGCCATCGCCTTGCCCGTGTACACCGGGTCCAGCACCAGGCCCTCGGTGTGCGCGGCGAGCCGCACCGCCTCCTGGCACTCCGCCGTGATCGACGCGTACTTCGGGCCGCAGTGGTCGGCGATGATCACCTCGCCCGCCGGCGCCGGCCGTCCCGCGAGCGCCGCCGTCTTCGCCGCCAGCTTCGGCACCGTGACCGTCAGCGGCACCGGCGGCCGCGACACGTCGACGCCGAGCACGCGCGTCGCCGAAGGCAGCCCCGCCAGCAAACCCGCGTGCGTCCCGCCGCTGCCGTCGGCTACGACGATCCAGTCCGGCGGGCGCTCCATCTGGCCCAGCAGTTCGTCCGCCGCCGCCGACGTACGCCAGCGCGCCGACGGGCGTCGCACCGCCGATCGGCATCGCGTACGCGCGCGGGCCCGCCTCGGCGGCGATGCGCTTCACCTCGGCCTCCAGCACGCTCCAGTCCTCGGTGTTCGCGAAGTGCAACTCCGCCCCGAAGAGGCGGTCGAGCACGAGGTTGCCGGAGAAGTGCGCCGGCTCGCTCCCGCCGAGCACGAGGTGACACGCCATCCCGCAACGCGCCGCCGCGGCCGCCGTCATCCGCGCGAAGTTCGACTGCGCGCCGCCGGCCGTCACCAGCGTGTCGCACCCGCGCTCGATCGCGTCCTTCAGCAGGAAATCAAGCTTGCGCGCCTTGTTGCCGCCGAGCGCCAGCCCCGTCTGGTCGTCGCGCTTGACCAGCACGCGCACGCCGAGCGCGGCGGAGAGCCGCGGCGCTTCGTCGAGGGGGGTCGGCAGTTGGGCGAGCGGCATGAGGGAGGCCATGCCGAGACTTTACTGCACGCCCCATCGCTGACACGAGTTACTGTGTGCCGCTCTTGGAGGATGCGTAATAGGAGGGCCCTCGCCTCAATTCACCACGAACCCGCGATCTCTGTGACTCAACCCCGGGGTCGACGCGAAAGAGGATCACGCTGTGTGGCGTCACCTGGGAGCGGATGCCGAGACGCGCGGCGCGAGTCCACTGCTGCGTCCGCGATCACACCACCGCCACTCCTACTTAGGGAAGAGATCGGCGCTTAGCAAAGATCGGAGGTCGGACATGTCTCCGACGCGGAGCCGAATCAGCCTTTGGTCACCACTGGACGAACATCGGCATGACGACGTGGACGTAGTTGTCGTTGTCGATGGGGCGGATGACGCCGGGTTGTGAGGGGCCGGTGGTTTCGAGCGCGACGCGGCCGCCGTCGAGCACGGCGAGGACCTCCTGGAGGTACTTGCCGTTGAAGGCGATCTTGGACGGCTCACCTTCGACGGCGGCGTCGAGCTTGCCGGAGTTGTCGCCGACCTCTTCGGCGCGGGCGACGATGGTCATCTCGCCGGGCTGGCCGTCGGCGCCGGCCTCGAAGGTGACGCGGACGATGCCGCTGCCGTCGCGCGCGAAGATGGAGGCGATCTTCGTCTCCTGGAGGAAGTCGCGCACCTCGACGACGGCACGGCTGCCCCACTCCTTCGGGATCAGCCGGCTGTAGTCCGGGAAGGTGCCCTGGATCAGTTGTGCGACCATCTCGACGTCCTTGAGGCGGAAGAGCACCTGCGTCTTCGCCGCGTTGAACGTCATCTGCACCGGGTCTTCCTGATCCTGCAGGAGGCGATTGAGCTCGGCCAGCGCCTTGGAGGGGACGATCACCTCCTGGCGCTCGGTGACCTTCTTCTTGAGATCAAGGTGGCGCACGGCGAGACGGAAGCCGTCGGACGCGACGAGCGTGAGCTTGTTGCCTTCGACGACGAGGTCGACGCCGGTGAGGACGGGCCGAGAGTCGTCGGTGGCGGCGGAGAAGACGACCTGAGAGATCGCCTCGCGCAGGGTACGCGCGTCGATCTCGAGCGAGTCACCCTCGACGGACGGGATGGGCGGGAAGTCGTCGGCGTCCATGCCGCCGATCGTGGCCTCGTTGCGAGCGCAGACGAGCTTGACCTGGCGGGAGCGCGGCGCGAGCGTCATGGCGATCTTCTCGGCCGGGAGGGAGTTGACGAAATCCGTGAGAAGGCGGGCGGGCACGGTGACCGAGCCCTCTTCATCGATCTGGCCACCGATCCAGCAGCTCAGTGCGATGTCAAGATTGGTTGCGGCCAGCTTGATGCGGCCGTGTTCGGTGCTGATGAGGACGTGGGATGTGATGGGGAGCGTGCTGCGGAGTGCGACCGCCCTGCCGACGATGCCTAGTCCTCTTGCCAGGTTCTCCTGGAGACACGTGACCTTCATTGCGCTCACCTGCGTAATCACTTGGCGGTGAGTATACGAGAGGGCGCGCACAAGCGACAATAGATCAATGCGCGTGATCAATTGTGGAGCGGGTCAGCTCAGCCTTTCAGGCCGGGGCGCTGTCGAAGAAGAAGGCGCGCCAGCGGTCATCGTCGAAGGTGCGATCTTCGAAGTGGCCGGCCGATACGTCTCTGATGACGCGCGGCCAGAAGACCAGCGCCGGTGCGTTGTTGGTCATAACGCGCACCTCCCAGTGGCCGGGGAAGCGGGCGAAGACGCGGCGTGCGAACTCGGTGGCGATGCCGCGGCGGCGGTACTTGCGCATGACGAAGAACTCGCTGACGTCCATGGCGGCGGGATCATCGACGATAGAGGCGTGGCGGAGGAGCGCGAATCCGGCCCAGTGGCCGTCGACGCGGAGGAGGAACGCGTGGCGGTCCGGCTCCGTTACATTGGCGTCGAGGTAGCGGTAGCCGAAGCGTCCGTCGTCGTGCGACGTCCTCGTCCGTGAACTCCGTGAAGTCGTACTGGTAGAGCTCGAGCAGGCTGGCGAGCACGGGCTTGTGCGCGGGCGTTGCGTCGACCACTTCGATGTTCATTTCGGGTCCGCCGCGAGGTGGTGGACGTAGACGCGCTCGATCAGGCCGGCGGCGTCCGGGAAGTGGACCTCTGCGACGAGCTGGCCGCGGTGGTTGGCGAAGAGCGTGGTCCAGCTTGTGACGCCGATCAGCGTGCCCTTTGTGCTCGAAGTGGAGATCGCTGTCCGGGCCGAGGCCGGTGGCGAAGTAGTCGCGCAGATCGTCCTTGCGGGTGATGGTGCCGTCGGCGCGGCCGAGGCGTTCGACGATGAGCGGCGAGACGAACTCCAGCTGGTCGGCGTAGAGGCGCATGACGGCGTCGAGGTCGTGTGCGTTCCAGGCGCGGAGCCATTCGCGCGTCGTGGCCTGCACGTAGTCCGCGTCGAGCATTCCGTCCTAGCGGGCGGTCCAGCCGCCGTCGACGACGAACGAGGCGCCGGTGACGAAGGAGGCGTCGTCGGAGGCGAGAAAGAGGGCGACGGCGGCGACTTCCTCCGGCTTGCCCATGCGCTGGAGCGCCGAGCCCTCCACCATGAAATTGCGGCCGGCGTCCGTCGAGGCGATCGGGTCGGTCATCGCAGTCTCGATCCAGCCGGGGTTGATGCAATTGACGCGGACTCTCCGAGATCCGTACAGCAGCGCGTAATGCTTGGTGAGGCCGACGACCCCGTGCTTGGCTGCGACGTAGCCTTCGGCCGAGGGGAACGGTACGGCGATGAGGCCGAGCATGGATGACGTGTTGACGATGGCCCCGCCGCCGCTCGCAGCGAGCACCTCGCAGCCGTGCTGGCAGCCGTAGTAGACGCCGCTCAGATTGATGGCCAGCATGCGGTCCCATGGTGCCGTGCTGACGCCTGCGTTGTTAACGATGACGTCGATCTTGCCGAAGGCCTGCTTCGCCTGCTCGATGGCGGCTTTCACCTGCGACTCGTCGGACGTGTCGCAGACGTTGACGAGGGACGACTCGCCGATCTCGGTGGCGACGGCGCGGGCGGCGGTCTCGTTGATGTCGGAGACGACGACGTTGGCGCCCTCTGCCGCGAATCGGAGTGCGGTCGCGCGGCCGATGCCGTTACCGGCGCCGGTCACCAGTGCCACCTTGCCGTCCAGCCGCTCGCCCATGATGGCTTCTCCCGTGCTTGTGTGGATCGATGTCCGGGAACTGTGCCACGGGGACGCATCAGGTGCCAGCGGGCGTGCCGGCATTCGCTGATCGGCGAGTGTGGCCGTTGCTTGTCACTCCGGCGGGCGTCTTACATAATTGTTCAGGCGCCGGGTCATCCGGCGCGTTGTTTTCCCCTCCGGAGAATCGGCCGTGACGGTTGTGATTGGCCTGACAGGCGGCATCGCCAGCGGCAAGTCCGTGGTGAGCGACATGCTCCGAGAGGAGGGGGCGCTCGTCATCGACGCCGATAAGGTGGGGCACGAGGCGTACGCGCGCGGCAGCGGCTGCTACGACGGGGTGGTCGCGGCGTTCGGTGCGGACGTCGTCGGGCCGGACGGCGAGATCGACCGGAAGGCGCTGGGCGGGAAAGTGTTCGGCGATGCGGCGCAGCGCAAGCGGTTGGAGAGCATCGTCTGGCCGTGGATGCGCGGCGTGATGGAGCAACGGCTGGCGGGCTTCCGCGCGGACGGCGTGCCGGTGGTCGTGCTGGAGGCGGCGGTGCTGATCGAAGCGGAGTGGATCCCGATTGTGGACCGGGTGTGGTTGGTAGAGGTGAGCCCGGCCGTGGCGCGCGAGCGGCTGATGGCACGCAACGGCCTGACCGCGGAGCAGGCGGACGCCCGGATCAACGCGCAGTTGACGAACGAAGAGCGCGAGCGCCATGCGCAGGCGATCATCGACAACAGCGGCACGCTGGACGAGCTGCGGCAGCGGGTGCGTTCGGAGTGGGAACGCCTTCAGGCGGCGGCGTGACGGCGGGGAAGGGATGAAACCATGACGGTGGAGGAGCGGACGGAGGACACGGGGTACCGGCAGTACGCGATCGAGGAGTACCACCCTCACGCGGAGCCGTACTACGTCGCGACGGGCGACGAGATCGAGTTGTTTGAAGCCGCCTTCACGGCGAAGATCCCGGTGCTGCTGAAGGGACCGACGGGCTGTGGCAAGACGCGCTTCGTGGAGTACATGGCGTGGAAGCTCGGCCGGCCCCTGACGATCGTCAAGGATACGGGCGGCAAGTCGAAGGGCGGCGGCGAGGTGACACAGGCGTTGCCGCTGGTGACAGTCGCCTGTCATGAGGACCTGACAGCCAGCGACCTCGTCGGGCGGTATCTGCTCGAAGGCGAATCGACACGCTGGATCGACGGGCCGCTGACGCGGGCGGTGAAGGTCGGCGCGATCTGCTACCTGGACGAGGTCGTCGAGGCGCGCAAGGACACGACGGTGCTCATTCACCCGCTGACGGACCACCGGCGCGTGCTGCCGATCGAGAAGAAGGGGCAGATCCTCGAGGCGAAGGAAGGCTTCCTGCTGGTGATCTCCTACAACCCGGGTTACCAGAGCGCGCTGAAAGACCTCAAGCACAGCACGCGACAGCGCTTCATCTCTCTGGAGTTCACGCACCCGCGCAAGGAACTGGAAGCGAAGATCATCGCGCACGAGAGTGGCGTCTCGGACGAGACGGCGCAGGATCTGGCGAAGCTGGGCGAGAAGGTGCGCAACCTCCGCGAGCACGGGCTGAGCGAAGGCGTGAGCACGCGCCTGCTGGTCTACACAGGGAAGCTGATCCATGCGGGTATCCCGGCGCGGCGTGCGTGCCAGGTCGGCGTCGTGTGGGCGCTGACGGACGACATGGACGTGCAGCGCAGCATCGAAGAAGTGGCGAGCAGCATCTTCGAGTGATTCGCGCCGTCTGTGGATCCGCCAACGACGGCCTCGACGGTCACCCGCGGTCTGCTATCGTTCCCGCGTTGACGTCCAGGAGGCGAACGATGCGGTTGATGGGAATGGCACTTCTCGTGGTGGCGCTGGCCAGCATGGTGGCGTGCGGAAGCAGCAGCAACAACAGCAGCAGCACCCCGCCGAGCGATGCGTCCAGCGCGACACAGGGGACCGCGGCCACGCAGGTGGACGCGGCGGCGTACGACGCGGCGGCAGCCAACTCGCCGTGTGCGAGTGTGCAGCCACCGGCGTCCGAACAGACAGGAGGTCGCAAGACGTATACATCAGCGCCGCCCATGACGATCGACGTGAACAAGACGTACTGCGCCATCATCGAGATGGACATCGGCAACATCACGCTGGAGCTGTTCGCGAAGGACGCGCCGGCGACGGTGAACAACTTCGTATTCCTGGCGCGCGACCACTACTACGACGGGATCACCTTCCACCGCGTGATCCCGGGGTTCGTCGCCCAGGCAGGCGATCCCACGGGCACCGGCAGCGGCGGGCCGGGCTACACGATTCCGGACGAGGTCAACGCCAACAAGTTCTTGGACGGGACGGTGGGCATGGCCAAGACCAGTGCGCCCAACTCCGGGGGCAGCCAGTTCTTCATCGACTACGCACCGCAGCCGGGGCTTGACGGCGGCTACACGGCGTTCGGCAAGGTCGTCGCGGGCCGGGACGTGCTGGACAAGATTGCGCCACGAGACCCGGGCACGTCGACGCAGCCCGGCACCGCGATCAAGACCATCGTCATCGAAGAGCAGTAGCCCGCCGGGCGAGTAACCAGCAAGACCACGGATAACCAAGCGGGCCACATGGTGTCCCCTTGTTCTTCGCTGCGCTTAGGTCTGCGCGTCTGGCGCCGATCCTACTGACGGACGAAGAGGCCTTTGAACGCCTTCAGGGCGCGCGTGGTGACGGGTGGCGACGGTTCGATCGCGACGATCTCATCGGCGAAGTCGCCGCGATGATAGCGCTGGAGCGTACGCGCGATCTCGGCTCCGATGAGCAGGATTGCGGCGCCCAGGTACGTGTAGAGCAGGAACAGCAGCGCACCGGCCAGCGATCCGTACACCACGTCGAAGTTGTTGAAGTTGGCGACGTAGAAGGCAAACGAGTTCTTCAACGTTTCGAAGAGCAGCGTCGCGATGAGCGCGCCGGGCAGCGCGTCGCGCCACCGCGGCCGTTCGGCCGGGACGATGCGGTAGAGCGAGGCGAACGCGACGAACGTGAGCAACGCGGGTAGCGCGATCGGCGGGTATCTCCCAGAGGGGGCTGTGGCCGGCGAGCGGCCCGGCATTCGATGGCGCCAACTGCCGAATCGTGCGCAGCACGCCGGTGAGGATGGTCGAGGCGAGCAGGGAGATTCCGAGCAGGCCCATCTGGGTGAAATCGATGAGCTTCTGCTGAGCGAAGGGGCGGTGCTCGTCGATGCGCCAGACGCGGTTGAGCGCCTTACGGATGGATGCGAAGACGGTGGACGACGTCCAGAGCGTGGCGACAAGACCGAAGGCCGCGATCGGTCCGCTGACGCGGTTGACGCTGTTGAGAGCGCGCTCGACGGCGGTGCGCCCGTCGGTCTGCGACAGCGGCACGGCGTCCAGCACGTGGTTGACGACGACGGTTCGCACGTGCTCGCTGCTCAGGAACAGACCAAAGATCGAGACAGTGACGATCGCGAGCGGGATGATCGAGAAGAGGACGTAGTAGGCGATCGCCGCGGCCAGCTGGGGACAGTCGTCCCCGGTGAAGGCGAGGAACGCGTGCTTGGTGAGCACCCAGAGCCGTCGAAACATGCGCCACCATTGTAGGCCAAGGTTAGGTCAACACGTGATCGTATCGTTACGTTGATATAATCGACGCGGCTGGGGCCGGACGGAGCACGATGACCAAGCAACGCGGGCGTGTGGACACGGGGGCCGGCTACCGGCGCATCGTGGCCAAGTTCGGCACGAACCTGCTGACGGCAGGTACAAACAAGCTCGACCTCGGCGTTATGAAGTCGCTTGCCACGCAGGTGTCGCGCCTGCTTGACGAAGGGCGCGAGGTCGTGATCGTGACGTCCGGGGCGATCGCGGCGGGCCGCCAACGGCTGGACGGCGTACGAAACCGGCGCGACATCCCGTTTCGCCAGGTGCTGGCCTCCGTGGGGCAGGCGCACCTGATGCAGACCTACGACAAGCTGTTCGGCCCCCACGGGCGGATCGTGGCGCAGACGCTGCTGACGCGGCGCGACCTGGCAGACCGCGTCAGCTATCTCAACGCGCGCAATACGTTGCTCGGGCTGCTCGAGCTTGGCGCGGTGCCGGTAGTGAACGAGAACGACGCCGTCGCGGTGGACGAGATCGCCGGCGCGCGCATCGGCGACAACGACAACCTCTCGGCATTGGTGGCGAACCTGATCGATGCGGACCTGCTGGCGATCCTGACCGACACCGGCGGCCTCTACACGGCGGACCCGCGCACCCACAAGACGGCGACGCTCATCGAGCGCGTCGACCGGATCACGAAGGAGACGGAGGAGATCGCCGGCGGAGGGGGCAGCGGGCGGGGGACGGGCGGAATGATCACGAAGTTGCAGGCGGCGAAACTCGCCACGGGTGGGGGCTCTGACGTGTATATCTCCGACGGGCACCAGCGCGACGTGCTGTACCGGCTGGCCAACGGCGAGCACGTCGGTACGCTGCTGCCTGCGAGGCGGTCGCGGATCGAGAGCCGCAAGCGGTGGATGATCTCGGGGCTATCGACGCGGGGCGCCATCGTTGTGGATGCCGGGGCGGCAAAGGCGCTGGTGGAGCGCGGGAACAGTCTGCTGCCGGCGGGCGTCCGCGAGGTGCAGGGGCCGTTCAAGCGGGGCGATACGGTGAACATCTGCGTGGCGGGCGGCCATCCGATCGCCTGCGGCGTGACGAACTACGACGACAGGGAGTTGTCGGAGATCCGCGGCGTGCGGTCGGACCGGATCGCCGAGGTGCTGGGCCATCAGTACGGCGCCGAGGCCGTGCATCGCAACAACCTGGTGTTGCTGTAGACCACGCTTTCGCGGCGCCAGCACCGTGTTAGCCTTACGTCATGAGCGAATCGCCGCTGCTCTTCGAGAAGTCGGACGGGGTCGCGTGGCTGACCATCAACCGGCCGGATGTGCTCAACGCGATGAATATGGCCGTGCGCGACGAGCTGTGGAGCGCCATGCTCGCCGTGCGCGACGACCCGGACGTGCGGGTGTGCGTCGTGCGGGGCGCCGGGGAGCGGGCGTTTTCCGCGGGTGCTGACATCAGCGAGTTCGGCACCGCGCCCTCGTACGTGGACGCGCGGCGGGCGCGGCACGAGCGCGACGTGTGGGCCCTGATGCTCTCGATCATGAAGCCGCTGGTGGCGTCGATCCACGGGTTCGCGTACGGGGCGGGCTGCGAGCTGCCGCTGCTGTGCGACATCCGCATCGCGAGCGACGACGCGACGTTTGCGCTGCCGGAGGTGACGCTGGGCTACATTCCGTCGGCGGGGGGCACACAGACGCTGCCGCGGGCGATCCTGCCCGGTGTCGCGCGCGAGATGATCCTGAGCGGTGAACCGATCGACGCACAGCGGGCGTTGATGGCGGGCCTCGTAAATCGCGTGGTGCCGAGGGCGCGGTTGGGTGAGGAGACGGACGCTGTTGCGAGGAAACTCGCGGCGCTGTCGCCGGTGGCCGTAGCCGCGGCGAAGGAAGCGATGCTGCGCGGCGCGGATCTGCCGCTCGAACAAGCGTTGCGGCTCGAGGCGCTGCTGGGCGAGCGCCTGCGCGGGTCCTCCGGGCAGGCATGACGGAGGATCAGCCTCGAAGGCCTCGCCGTCGTCTCGGCTGTCTCCTGCGGGTCGTGATCGCGATCCTGGTGATCGTCGGGGTCGTCGTGGCGATCGGCGAGATCTTCGACGAAGGGCCGAACGCCGAGCAGCCGGCGAGCGGCTTCGACGCGGGGCCGGTGGATGCCTATCAGCTCGCCTCGGTGGTCTACCTGGAGCTGCATCACACCTATGTGGTGAGGCTGCCGGACGGGACGCTGCTGGCCTTGTACGATCTCTCGGCCGCGCGGCAGGAGTCGCACGGCGACTGCCGCGTGATCTACGACGAGACGGCAGCACTCAACACGCTGCCGCAGATCGAGGGGATGACGGGCGCGTTCGTCGAGCAGTGTGGAGACGGGCCGCGCACCGTGTGGCGCGTCGACGGCACGCTGGCGAACGGCGCGGGCTACGGCGATCTCGACCGGTTTGACACGCACACGACGACCGACGGCCATCTCTTCATCAGCGACTCGCGCTCGTGTACCCGGAGCGTCGGGGCGCCTGGCATTCCCCCGTTTCACGTGACGCGCTGCAACGGCAACGGGTAGGTGCCGCGTCAGCTCTCCCGGCGCTCGACGCGATAGAGGTTGATCGGCGTCGGGATGCCCTTCATGACGACGGGGCCGAGCTGCTCGAACTCGACGTCCGCGAGTCCGCCGTTCGCGCGCCGCACGGTCTCTTCCGACGCGAGGACCTCGCCGGAGTTCGCGAGGCTCATGATGCGCGAGGCGACGTTGACGTCGTGGCCGAGGAGGTCGTCGCCGCGGCGGGTCTGCTGACCAGCGTGGACGCCGATGCGGACCCAGAGCGGCGCATCGACGGCGTGCGACTCTTCCTCGAAGCGCTCCTGGAGGCGCAGGCCGGTGAGGATGGCGGCGCATGGGTCATCGAACCACAGCATGAGTCCGTCGCCGAGCTCCTTGACCACGCGGCCGCCGGCCGCGAGCTCTTCGCGAATGATGCGGTCCTGCAGTGTGAGGAGCGCAAGCGCCTCGCCGTCGCCGCGGAGCGCCGTGAACTCAGTGAAGCCGACGATGTCGGTGAACATCACAGTGCCTTCGACCGTGTCGGGAGGAGCGGCTGCGGGCGTCATTACGCGGGGACTACTTCGATCGCCCCGGATACTGTCATCGCCTCGATAAGGAGGTCGCTGCCTTCACGGCAGTCGCAGCGCACATGGCCAGAGAAGGACTTAAAGCGTGTCCTGGGCTCAACGCCCCTTGGCAGTTCGATGTGCACTTTCCCCGAGACCGTCTTCACCATGATGGCGCCCTCGCCATCCGTGGCGGCCCGGATGGAGCCGCTGACACTGCGGGCCTTGAGCGCGCCGTCGACGTGATCGACCTTGATCGAGCCGGAGACGGTGCCGGCGGCGAGGGAGCCGACGTGGCCGGCCAGAGAGGTGCCGCTGGCGGTGTTCATGCGGCAGCGGCCGCGGCAGTCGCCGATGCTGATATCGGCGGAGACGCTGCGAAGGTCAGCTTCGTCCGCGTTGTCCACCTCGATCTTGCCGCTCATCGTCGTGACGGAGATGGCGCCGAAGGCTCCGGACATCCGCACGGGGCCGGACTGGGTGCCGACGGCGACGTCCGTACCGACGGGACAGCGGACGAGGAGGGGCTTGCTGCCGTGGCCGTTGCGGATGCGGAGCGCGGCGCCGCCCTCATCGACGATCGACTCGATCTTGTCGCCCTCGGCCTCGACATCGTCGCGGGGCTCGGCGATGACGTCGACGCGGCCGGAGCGCGACTGGAGGCGCAACGTGGCGGCTACTCCCAGCTCGAATCTGTGGACGCCCACTCGCGCGCTCCTTCCGTCCCGTTCGTGAGGGCCATTGTGGATCGGAAGTGTGAATCTCTCAAGCTGTCGTGCTTTACGCAATCGGCAACTGTGGGCGTCCCGCGGCTCGCTCCTTGGGACTTCACTCTTTGCGGCGGAGCTGGGGGAAGAGGATGACCTCCCGGATGGAGGTGTTGCCAGTGAGGATCATGACGAGGCGGTCGATGCCCATGCCGAACCCACCGGTGGGCGGCATGCCGTGCTCCAGCGCGACCAGGAAGTCCTCGTCGAGCGTCTCCACCTCTTCCAGCCCGGCTGCGGCGAGGCGTGCCTGAACCTCGAATCGCTCGCGTTGGTCGACGGGGTCGTTCAGCTCCGAGTAGGCGTTGCCCAACTCGAAGCCGGCGCAGAAGACCTCGAAGCGCTCGACGATGTGCGGGTCGTCGGTCTTGCTCTTGGCGAGCGGCGAGATCTCCTTCGGGTAGTCGATGAGGAAGGTCGGCTGGATGAGCTTCGGCTCAACGTAGACCGAGACAGCCTCGTCCAGGAGGCGGCCCCACGACCAGCCCTCGTCGACTTCGATCTTGCGGCGGTGCAGTTCCTCCAGCAGCTTGTCGCGGGTGCGGAACTCCTCGAAGTCGATGCCCGCGTGCTCGATCAACGCGTCGCGCATGGTCACGCGTCGCCAGGGCGGCGCGAGATCGAGATCGTGGTCGCCAAAGCGCAACTGCGTGGAGCCCAGCACCTCGCGGGCGGCGCCGCCGACCATCTCCTCGACCATGCGGGCGACGTCGTTGTAGTCGGCGTAGGCCTCGTAGATCTCGAGCATGGTGAATTCCGGGTTGTACTTCCAGGAGACGCCCTCGTTGCGGAAGATGCGGCCCATCTCGTAGACGCGGTCGTAGCCCCCGACGATGAGGCGCTTGAGGTGCAGCTCGAGCGAGATGCGGAGGAAGAAGTCCTGGTCGAGCGCGCGGTGATGGGTGACGAACGGGGTGGCGGCGGCGCCGCCGGCCTCCGGCTGGAGGACGGGCGTATCGACCTCCATGAAGCCGCGGGCGTCGAGGAAGCGGCGGATGGAGGAGATGATGGCGGCGCGCTTGCGGAAGACCTCGCGCACGTCTTCATTCGCCATGAGGTCGAGGTAGCGCTGGCGGTAGCGGATCTCGACGTCCTCGATGCCGTGCCATTTCTCCGGTGGGGGTCGCAGCGCCTTGGCGAGCACCTGGCAGGAGCGCGCTTCGACGGTGATCTCCTGCGTGCGCGTCCGGAAGAGCGGGCCCGTGACGCCGAGGAAGTCGCCGAGGTCGAGGTCGGCGAGGCCGGCGAACACCTCCTCGCCGATGAGATCTTTCTTCAGATAGCACTGGATGCGGCCGCTGCCATCGCGCACGTCCAAGAAGGCCGCCTTCCCCATGTCGCGCATGGCGGTGATGCGACCGGCGACGGTGACCCGGGGGGGGTCTCCGGCGGCGCCGTCCTGCTCCCATCGCTCGAACGTGGCGACGGCGGCGGCAGTCTCGTGGGTGCGCGTGGCGCGGGCGGGGTAGGGATCGATGCCGCGCGTGCGGAGCCGCGCGAGTTTCTCGCGGCGGAGCTGGATCAGTTCGTCTTCGCCCGGCATGCCGTTAGCCTAACCGCAATCTCGTGCTGTTTACAGTTGGTCTGAACGCGAACAAGGCGACCCGTGAGGGCCGCCCTGTCTTCGGTCGCGCGAGCGGCCCCGTTAGCTGATCTTGGTGATCTTCATGGTCAGGACGCCCCTGGGCGCGCTGACCTGCACCTCGTCGTTGAGTTTCTTGCCGATGAGGGCGCGGCCGACGGGCGACTCGTTGCTGATCTTGCCCTCGCGCGGGTCTGCCTCAGCGGGGCCAACAATGGTGTACACCTGCGACTTGCCGTCGCTGACCTTGACCTTGACCGTGCTGCCGAGGATGACCTGCTTTGAGCGGTGGGCGCCGGCCTCATCGATGATCTCGGCGTTCTGGATGAGGGCCTGGAGCATCTGGATGCGGCCTTCGACCATTGCCTGCTCGTTCTTGGCGTCCTCGTACTCGGCGTTGTTCTGGGTGCTCGCGAGCTCCTTGGCCTGGTGGATCTTGTCGGCCACCTCGCGGCGGCGGACGGTCTCCAGTTGGCGAAGCTCCTCTTCGATCTTGGCGAGACCTTCCCTGGTGATAGGCTGTGGCTTCTCAACCATGGCATTCCTCCCGGTGCAGTCGCAGCCAGATGCCGCGTGGCAACCGGCTTCAGTCTGGGGCTTGCGGCGCCCCGCGAAGACGCGTCCCGGATGTGAAAAAAAGAACTGAGGCCGGCTGCCTCAGTATCCGCTCGGGCCGAAGTATACATCATCTGATCATGTTGCTGTAAAGGTTCGGCGGACGACGCACGTGGTCAGCGGCGCCGGCCGGCTCTGATAGAATGGCCCGGATTTGCCCTTCGGTACGCCGAGGGCGACACTGCGCCGAGCGGTCCGCCCGGGTCGGGCGCCGGCAAGACCTGCATGCAGCCACCCGGGGGTAACCGTCGCCTCCGCCCTGTTGGGCGGACGTGTCCAACTGCTGATGGCGAGAGAACAGCGGGGTCCGTTCGAGCGGATCCTGAAGACCACGACGGCCGAGGAGCCCGCGCCGCGCGACCGCGCCGGCATCTACGTCGCAGGCGTGATCGTCGGGCTGGGCCTGTTGTTGCTGATCCTCGTGTTGCCGCCGATTTCAATCCTCAGCGGTGGCGGCGGGTCGAAGATACCGAGCGGTCCCGCCGACGCCGACACGTACAAGTTCACTCCGCGTTCCGGTATCCCGAAGCTCCCGGCCGGCTTGAGCGCCGTGTCGCGGCTGTTCGACGTCGCGGCCCCGCCGGACAAACGTGGCGCGCTACGGATCACGGTGCAGCTGACGGATAAGCAGACCGAGCAGCAGAATCTGGCCCTGTACTCGTATGTAGATGGCAAGTGGCAGCGGCTGGCTGACGCCACGCTGGTGGCGGGCGGGCTCGCCGCGCGGGGCGACGTCGAGGCCCTGCCGGGGAACATCGTGGTGCTTCGGCGCAGCAAGGCGACGCTGCAGGTGGCGGGGTCTCTGCCCGCCGGGACGGACCTGGACCCACACGCGGCGTCGGTGATCACCGTGCTGCATCCCATCGTGTTTCTGCCGGCCGACGACGGGTCAGTCGTCGGATTGCCGCCTGCCGTGCCGCCGGCGTCGTACAAGGTCGTGCCGATGATCGTCGCGCCCGACCCGAACGTCGTCGATTCGATCCTGCGGTCTTCGGACCTGACGAACTCGCACGCGGGCGCCATCGCGGACCAGGTGAAGACGGGCAACTTCGCGGGGATCGACGTGGACTACCGCCACGTGAACCCGACCTTGAAGGACCGCTTCACGGCATTCGTCTCTCAGCTCGCGCAGGACCTGCACAACGATGGGCGGACGCTGACGTTGACGCTGCCGATGCCTTCGACTGCGGACGGGACGATCGACGCGGGGGCGTATGACTGGGAAGCGATCGGCAAGCAGGCGGACTCGATCGAGCTGGCTGGCGAGCTGGACCAGGAGCTGTACTTTCAGGACACGCAGGCAGCGCTCGATTACATCGTCACGAAGGTGGACCGCGCCAAGGTGCTGCTGAGCATCAGCTCCCTGAGCATTGAGCGGGGGAGCGACGGTCTGCGCACGATGTCCTTGAATGACGCGCTGACGATCGCCAGCCAGGTGGCGGTGAAGACGACGGGCGACATCCTCCCGAACACCGACGTGCAGCTGGAGGCGACGAACCTGGCGGCGGCGGAGAACGCGAGTGGTCTCCAGTGGGACGACCAGGCGCGCTCCGTCACGTTCAGCTACCAGGGGCTCGGCGGCAAGCGCACGGTGTGGGTGTCCAATCAGTTCAGCGCCGCGTTCCGGTTGGCGCTGGCGCAGCAGTACAACCTGGGCGGCGTGACGGTGAACGACGTTTCGACGCAGGGTGGTGGCGCAGACGTATGGGAGCCCGTGCAGCAGTTGTCGGACGCGGGCAACCTGACGCTGTCGCGGCCGAACGGCGAGTTGCTGGCTCCGACGTGGTCGACGGGCGACGGCTCGCTGAGCCCGCAGGTCGGCGACACGACAGTGTGGAAGGCGCCGGCCGCCCCGGGCAGCTACCAGGTCGTGCTGATCGTCGGCGACGGTGTGGTCCGCGTGGGGCAGCAGGTCACGGTCGTCGTGGTGGCGCCGCCACAGTGATACGTGCGGCGGGGCCATGCGCGTGATCGCGGGGAGCGCGCGCGGCCGCACGCTGAAGAGTCCGCCGCGGCCGCGCGAATCAGGCCGGCCCGGCGTCCGTCCCACCTCCGACCTCGTTCGCGGCGCGATCTTTGACATGCTGGACGCGCTGGGCGCCGACTACGCGCGCGTGCTCGACCTTTACGCCGGGACGGGCGCGTTGGGCATCGAAGCGCTGAGCCGGGGCGACGGCATGGCGGACTTCGTGGAGAGCGACGCGGCGACGGCGAAACTCATCGAGGCGAATCTCGCCGCTACAGGGTTCGCCGAACGCGCGAACGTGCATCGCTTGACAGCGGAGCGCGCGATCGAGCGGCTTTCCGGGCGTTACACCCTCGTCCTGGCGGATCCGCCATATTACGATGAGGGCGCGCCGGCCACGGTGGCGACGCTCGCGGCGTCGGCGCTGGTGGACGAGCGCACGGTGCTGGTGGTAGAGCACCACCGGAAGAGCGAGCCGGCGGAGACGCTCGGTGGGTTGCGGCTGTACCGGGCGCGCCGACACGGCGACACGGTCGTATCGATCTACATCGGGGAGGAAGTGCGTTGACGATTGCGATGTTTCCGGGCCGGTTCGACCCCGTTACGAACGGGCATCGCGACATCGCCCGGCGTGCGGCGAAACTCTTCGACCACGTGATCGTGGCGGTGGCCGACCTGCGGCAGAACTACCTGTTCAACACGGATGAGCGTGTTTCGATGATCCAGGAGGCGGTGCGGGACTGCCAGAACATCGAGGTGATGTCGTACTCGGGCCTGACGGTCGATTTCGCGCGCGAGCGGGGCGCGACCGTCATGGTGCGATCGATGCGGGCGGTGACGGACTTCGAGGCGGAGTTCGACATGGCCCTGATGAACAAGAAGATGCAGCCGGGGATTGAATCCGTGTACCTGATGGCCAGCCTGGAGCACCTGTTCATCAGCGGGACACGGATTCGCGAGGTCTCCGCGCTGGGGTATGATGTGAGCGACCTGGTGCCGCCGCACGTTTCGGTCGCGCTGAAGAAGAAGTACGCCGAGCGCGATGCCTCGCGGTAGGCGCCGGACCCGCCCGCAAGAGGGCTCGCAGGGAGGTGCGCCATCGATTCCTTACACCTGATCGATCGCCTGGAGGAGATGGTCGCCGAGGGCCGCCGCATGCCGATCGGCGCCGGGGTGGTGGTGGACCGGCGGCGCTTGCTGGACCTGGTGGACCAGATGCGGGCCGCGCTGCCGAACGAGATCCGCGAGGCCGAAGAGGTCCTGCGCCGCCGCGACGAGATCATCGCCCGCGCCGAAGAGGAGGCGAAGATCAAGCTCCATCGTGCGCAGGAGCAGGTCGACGACATCCTGGAGAACGAATCGATCGTGAAGGCGGCGCAGGCACGCGCGGAGATGCTGGTGCGAGAAGCGGAAGCGCGCGGCGACCGCATGCTGCTTGATACCGAGAACCAGGCGCACTCGCGCCTCGCCGAAGCGGAGAAGCTGGCGGGCGAGCAGATGGACGAGGCCGACCGCTACGCGGCGGAGATGCTGCGGAGGCTGGACGAACAGCTCCAGCTCTTCGCGCGGAACGTGCGCACGGCGCTCGATTCGCTCGAGACGCGACCGGCAGAGGTCGGCGCGGAGGCCTGACGCCTCGCGGGCACGGATTGTCGTGCCGGAGCGGCCCGTGATACGTTCGCGACATGAGTGAACCGTTCGTCTCCGTCATCGTCCCCATCCGCAACGAAGAGCGCTACATCGAACGCTGCCTGTACACCCTGGCGCGGCAGGACTACCCACGCGATCGGTTCGAGGTGATCGTCGTCGACGGCCGTTCCGACGACTCGACGCGACCCATCGTGAATCGCTTCGCCGTGGAGTCGATGATGGACGTCGCGCTCCTCGACAACCCGCGCAGGCGTACGGCGCCGGGGTTGAACATCGGGCTGGAGACGGCGCGGGGCGACGTGATCGTGCGCGTGGACGGGCACGCTGCCGTGGCGCCGGATTTCCTGCGGCGGAGCGTGGCGGGCCTGTTGGATACGGGCGCGGACTGCGTGGGCGGTGTGATCGAGAGCGAGGGGGACACGTACCTCGGGAGCGCGATCGCCCTGGCGATGTCGTCGCGCTTTGGTGTCGGCGGCGCGTCGTTCCGCGTGGGTGGCCGCGGACCCGCGGACACGGTTGCATTCGGTGCGTACCGGCGCGACGTATTCGATCGGGTGGGGCGCTTCACGGAGGACATAGAACGAGGCGAAGACGACGAGTTCAACTACCGTCTGCGGGACGCCGGAGGCTCGATCCTCCTGGTGCCGGGCATTCGCGCGCGGTACACGGTGCGGAGCGGGCTGGCCGGCCTGTGGCGGCAGTACTTCGGGTACGGGAGGGCGAAGCCGGAGGTCCTGCGGCGGCACCCTGCACAATTGCGGCTACGACAGCTGGCTCCGGCGACGTTCGTGCTCGTGCTTGCGGCGGCGGCGGTGCGGGCGATTCTGGGCTCGTGGGCCTCTTTACGAATACTCGCAGGGGTGTATACTTGCGCAGCCACCACCGCTTCCCTCGCCCTGGCCTCGCAGCACCGATGGCGGTATTTCCCGGCGCTACCAGCTGTCTTCGCGTGTCTGCACCTGTCATATGGGTTGGGCTTCGTCGTCGGCCTGTTTGACCTCGCAGGCAGGACGATCGTCCGCACGACCCATGCCGGCGTTCTCCAGCGAACGGAGCTCGCGGAGTAGGCGACGGCGGCAGGAACACGGAGCCGCGACGACGCCGCCACCAGACACCGCCGGCGGACGGAGCGGCCTCGGGCAGAAGGGGTGGCCGCACTGTGTAGGTCTGTGCGCCTCTCGACGGGCGCCGTCGCGCCACCGCGACGGCGCCCGCTGCTCTCACGCGAGTCGCGTCGGTGTGCGTGTTACCATGGCGCGCAAGCACATCGCAGGGGGCGAGCGCATGCTGGTGACCAGGATCGCCCACGCGTTAATCATCGGCGTTGTCGCTAGCGCCGCCGTCGCGATCGTGATGGTGCTGAGGCCGGATTCGGCATCGCATCCGCCCGCGCTCGAGTTCCAGCAGGTGATCAACTACAGCCGGTACGGCGTGATCGACACCATCAACATCAAGGGTGGCGAGGTGACGGTGCACTTCCGCGATGATTTCGACACGAAGGCGCAATTCGGGGTGGATGCACACACGTTCATCGCGAGCGGCCCGGCCGACGAGGACGCCGTGACGGCGCTCATGGCCGCAGGCGTGCCGGACGCGAGCGTCGGCGGGCCTGCGATCACGGTCCAGTCGCCGTGAACGAGCGCGAGGACTTCCTGCCGTACAACCTGCCGGACATCTCGAACGCGGAGGTCGACGCGGTGGTGGACACGCTGCGTTCCGGTTGGCTCGCGCCCGGGCCGCGGGTGAAGGCGTTCGAGGCGGACTTCGCCGCGTTCACCGGCGCGAAGCACGCGATCGCCGTCGACTCAGCGACGGCCGGCATGCATCTCGCGCTTGTCGCGGCGGGTATTGGCCCGGGCGACGAGGTGATCACAACGCCCACGACGTTCGCGGCGACCGTCAACGTGATCGTCCACGCGGGCGCGACGCCAGTCCTGGCGGACATTCGGCTGGACGACTATTGCATCGATCCGGAGGCGATCGAGCGGGCGATCACGCCGCGGACGAAGGCCATCATGCCGGTGCACCACGGAGGGTCGGCGTGCCGTATGGCCGAGATCCTGGAGATCGCGAGGCGGCACAACCTGCGGGTCGTGGAGGATGCGGCCCACGGGCTGGGCACGTACATCGACGGTCGCAGCGTCGGGACGTTCGGGGACGCGACGGTGTTCAGCTTCTACCCGACGAAGAACGTGACGAGCGGCCGTGGCGGCATGTTGACGACGGACGACGAAGCGCTGGCCGAGCGCGCGCGGCTGCTGGCGCTGCACGGGATGAGCAACGATGCGTGGGACCGGTACACGGAGCGCGGATCGTGGGCGTACCGCGTACTGGCACCCGGCTTCAACTACACGATGAGCGACTTCCAAGCCGCGCTGGGGCACGCGCAGTTCCTGCGCCTGGACGAATTCCAGCGGCAGCGCACGATGCTGGCACGCCTGTATCACGAACGGCTGAGCTCCCTGGCGGAGCTGGTGCTGCCCATCGAGCGCGAGGGGAGCACGCACGCCTGGCACCTGTACGTTGTGCGTTTGCGGCCGGAGATGCGTACAATTTCACGCGATGAGTTCATCGTCGCGATGAAGGAGCGGGGGATCGGCACGTCGGTGCACTTCATCCCGATCCACCATCATCCGTACTACAGGGAGACGTTCGGTTGGGCTCCGGGGGACTTCCCGGTGGCGGACCGCGCGTTCGAGAGCATGGTGTCGCTGCCGTTGTACACGCGCATGACGGAGCGCGAGGTCGACCGCGTGGCCAGCGCGGTCGCGGAGATTGTACGAGGCGACCGGGACTGAGCAACGGATGCTGTTAAGACTGTTTGACGCGCTGGTCGCGCTGGTCGGCGTGGTCATCTTCATCGTGACGTACCCGCTCATCGCGATCGCCATCAAGCTGGACTCGCGCGGGCCGGCGATCTACTCCCAGAAGCGCGTGGGACTGAACGGCAGGACGTTCACGTTCTATAAGTACCGTTCAATGTCGCATGAGGGCCACAAGCCGTACGAGACGCCGAAGCTGGACCACGTCCACTTCAAGACGTTCGTCTTCGTGACGCCGACGTCGCGGTTGACGCGAGTCGGCCGCTTCCTCCGCGCCACGAGCCTGGATGAGCTTCCGAATTTTTGGAACGTTCTCAAGGGCGACATGCGCCTGGTCGGGCCGCGCCCGGAGATCCCGGAACTGGTCGAGCAGTATCCGCCGGAGTATCGCCGCCGCCACGACGTGAAGCCGGGCATCACCGGGCTCGCGCAGGTCAGCGGGCGCGCTGATTTGACGTACGACGAGACCATGACCTACGATCTTGATTACGTAAACAATCACTCGTTGGGCCGTGACCTCTCCATCCTGTGGCGTACACTGCCTGCTGTGATTACGCGTAAGGGCGCGCGCTGACGCAGGGAGGCGGTCACGGACAACAAGCCGAAGGGCAGGCTGCCGGCGCCGCTCCGGAGCGTCGGGCGGTTGATGAACTGGGGTCTCCCCTCCAGCCTTCGTGAGTTCGTTCGCATGGTGCCGGTGCTGCTGCTCGACGCGGCAGTGGTGCTGGCCTCCTACGCCGCGGCGCTCGCGTTCCGATTCGAAGGCGACGTACCGGCGAAGTCGATCCGCTTCTTCGCGGAAGTCTCCTGGTTCATCGCCCTGGCGTATCTGGTTGGCTTCTTCTTCTTCCGCATCTACCGCACGCGCTGGAAGTACGCCGGCATCGTTGACGCCTACAACATCGTGCTCTCGATCGGCGTCGTGTCGATCTTCCTCTTCGCCATCAACGCGTTCCTCAGCCCGCGCCACATTCCGCTGACGGTGAACGTCACAGGCCCGGCGTTGATGCTGATCGCGATGGGCGGCATCAAGTTCTGGCCACGCATCTGGTCATCGCGCAATCCGTTCTCGGGCTACGACGCCGGCGTCCGGAACGTGCTGATCGTCGGTGCGGGCCACACGGGCCAGCTGCTGGCCCGCGAGTTCCTGGAGAACCCGCAGTGGCAGTACCGGCCGATCGGGTTCGTGGACGACGACCGGCGGCTCCGCGGCGTGCGCATCCACTCCGTGACCGTGCTCGGCGACCGCTTCGACATCCCGGAGATCTGCCAGCGCAAGCGTGTCGACCTTGTCGCGCTGGCGATCCCGTCCGCGGGCGGTGCGATTATTCGCGAGGTCGTCGGTATCGTGCAGGCGACGCACGTCCCCGTGCGCACGGTACCGGGCTTCCGCGACCTCGTGCGCAACGAGGGCCAGACGGCTGCGTTGCGCGAGGTGACGGTGGACGACCTGCTCGGTCGCGAGCAGGTGGACATCGACGCGGAGCTGTGCGCGGCGACCATCCGCGGCAAGTCGGTACTGATCACGGGCGCGGCGGGCTTCATCGCGTCGGAGTTGGCCCGCCAGATCTTCGCGTTCGAGCCGGCAACGCTGCACCTTGCCGACGTCAACGAGACGGGGCTGTACGACCTGCAGCGTGATCTCGTGGCGGACGATGCCGACACGCGCGTGCGGATCTGGCTGTGCGACGTGGTGGATGAGCAGCAGGTGGAGGACGTGTTCCGGCAGGCGCGGCCGCACATCGTCTTTCATGCGGCGGCGTACAAGCACATTCCGGTGATGGAGGACCACCCGGACGCCGCGCTGCGGGTCAACGTCGTCGGCACGCTCCACGTGTGCGTCGCGGCGAGCGATTACGGCGCGGCGAAGATGGTGTTCGTTTCCACGGATAAGGCGGTGAACCCTGACAACGTATACGGTGCGACGAAGCGCATCGGCGAACTGCTGATCAGCGCGATCGGGCGAGACAGCAGCACTGCCTTTGCGGCCGTTCGGTTTGGCAACGTGATGGGGAGCCGAGGCAGTGTGGTGCCGCTGTTCCTGCGCCAGATCGAGCGGGGCGGGCCGGTGCTGCTCACGGACCCCGACACCACGCGCTACTTCATGTCGGCGGAGGAGGCAGCGAGCCTGGTGATCCAGGCGGCGTCGTTCGCGGACCAGGGGCAGATTTTCATCCTCGACATGGGTGAGAAGGTGCGGATCGCGGACCTGGCGGAGAAGATGATCCGGCTGAAGGGGCTGGAGCCCGGTCGAGACATCCAGGTCGTGTTCACGGGTCTCCGTCCGGGCGAGAAACTGCACGAGGAGCTGATCGGCCTCAGTGAGAAGCTGGTGAGCACGCACCACCCGAAGATCTTTCTCACACAGGGGCGCCCCACGGTGACGCGCGAAGAACTCGTCGGCAAGATCGAGGAGCTGGCGAACGTGCCTCCGGGCAACCGGCAGGAGATCGCCGCGCGGCTGCACGCGCTGGCGCGGATCGATCTGCGGGATCAGGGCGAACCGTCGTTGGGCGCCCAGACGCGCACGGGCGGCGAAGTGCGGCACGACTCGGGGCGCTGATGCGGCTGCTCACAGTTGTGGGGGCGCGGCCCCAGTTCATCAAGGCCGCAGCCTTCTCGCGCGTGGCGCGAGCGCGTCACACGGAAATTCTCGTCCACACCGGTCAGCACTACGACTCGCAGATGTCGGACGTGTTCTTCGAGGAGCTGGCGCTGCCGAAGCCTGACCACCATCTGGGCGTCGGCTCAGGCCCGCACGGGGCGCAGACGGCGCAGATGCTGGAGCGGCTGGAGGCCGTGATCCAGCGCGAGTCGCCGGACCGCGTGGTGATCTACGGCGACACGAACAGCACGCTGGCGGGGGCGCTGGCGGCGGCGAAGCTGGGTGTGCCGGTGGCGCATGTCGAGGCGGGGCTGCGGAGCTTCGTGCGCGACATGCCAGAGGAGATCAACCGCGTCGTCGCGGACCGCGTGTCGACTTACTTGTTCGCGCCGACGCAGACGGCTGTCGACAACCTGGCGCGAGAAGGGATCACGGACGGGGTCACGCTGACGGGCGACATCATGTACGACGCGCTGCTCCAGCATTCAGCGATTGCCGCCGAGCGCTCGACGGCGTTGCGCGACCTCTGCCTGACGCCTGGCGGCTACGTGCTGGCGACGGTGCATCGCGCGGCGAACACGGACGACCCGGAGCGCCTGGCGGACATCATCGACGCGCTGATGCTGCTGAACGAGCCGGTGATCCTGCCGCTGCACCCGCGGACGCACGCGGCGCTCATGGGCACTGACATCGA
The DNA here is from genome assembly GCA_963843685.1 of uncultured Chloroflexia bacterium. Lineage (GTDB taxonomy): Bacteria > Chloroflexota > Dehalococcoidia > DSTF01 > JACRBR01 > DASQHL01. The sequence continues at coordinate 49,515 of CAWJLO010000014.1, read as the reverse complement.
GGTGGAGCCGCCGGTGCGGATCATCGAGCCGGTGGGATACCTCGACATGCTGGCGCTGGAGCGGAATGCGCGGATGGTGCTGACGGATTCAGGCGGGGTGCAGAAGGAGGCGTATCTGCTCGGCGTGCCGTGCGTGACGTTGCGCGACGAGACGGAGTGGGTCGAGACGCTGGCTGGCGGCTGGAATGTGCTCGCCGGCGCCGACACCGAACGTATACTGGCTGCGGCGCGCCGTCCGCGCCCGTCCGGCGACCCTCCGCAGGTCTTCGGGGACGGTCACGCCGCGGAACGCATGGTCGAGGCACTGGAGTCGTAGCAGCTTGATCCACCCGACGGCTGAAGTTTCGGACGCCGCCCAGATCGGCGAGGGCACGCGCATCTGGCACGAGGCGCAGGTGCGGGAGGGCGCGCGCATCGGCCGGGAGTGTGTGCTCGGCAAGGGCGTGTACGTCGATAAGGACGTGGTGGTCGGCGACCGCTGCAAGATCCAGAACCGGGCGTCGCTGTTTCACGGCGTGGTGCTGATGGACGGCGTGTTCGTGGGCCCGCACGTGATCTTCGCCAACGACCGCAACCCTCGTTCGGTGAACCCGGACGGGACGCTGAAGTCCGAGGACGACTGGGAGCAGGAATCGACGTACGTGCAGCGCGGCGCGTCGCTCGGCGCCGGCGCCGTGGTGCTGCCGGGCGTGACGATCGGCGAGTGGGCGATGGTGGGTGCCGGTGCGGTGGTGACAGCGAACGTGCCGGCGCACGCGATCGTGCGGGGCAACCCGGCGCGCGTAGCGGGGTGGGCGTGCGTCTGCGGGCTGCCGCTGCGCATCTCGGAGGCGCGCGAGTGGCACTGCGAGCGCTGCGGGCGGTCGTTCGCCGTGGGCGAGTTCGGCGAGTGAGGTCGCCAGAACCGCGGGCATGATCAGAATCGCGCAGCCGATCATCGAGGACGAAGAGCGTCGCGCGGTACTCGAGGCGCTCGATTCAGGGCAGCTGGCGCAGGGGCCGCGGGTGGCGGCGTTCGAGCGGGCGTTCGAGGAATACGTGGGCGTGCCGCATGCCGTCGCGGTGAGCAGCGGGACGGCGGCGCTGCACCTGGCGCTGCTGGCGCACGGCGTCGGGGCGGGCGACGAGGTGATCGTGCCGGCGTTCAGCTTCGCGGCGACGGCGAACACGGTGCTGCACTGCGGCGCGCGCCCCGTGTTCGTGGACGTGCGGGACGACGACTTCTGCATCGACGTGTCGCGGATCGAAGCGGCGATCACGCTGAAGACGAAGGCGATCGTGCCGGTGCACATGTACGGGCAGATGTGCGACGTCGCTGGTGTGCGCGAGATCTGCTCGCGGCGGGGACTCGCGCTGATCGAAGATGCGGCGCAGGCGGTGGGGGCATCGGCCGGGGAGACGCGCGCGGGGACGGCCGGCACGGGCTGCTTCTCGCTCTACGCGACGAAGAACCTGCAGACGGGCGAGGGCGGCTTCGTGACGACGGCGGACGGGGCGATCGCGGATCGGGTGCGGCTGCTGCGGTCGCAGGGGGAGCGCACGCGGTACGTGACGGAGGAGGCGGGGTACAACTACCGGATGACGGAGATCGCGGCGGCGCTGGGGATGGCACAGATGCCGAAGCTGGAGGCTCGAAACGAGGCGCGGCGCGCGAACGCGGCGCGGCTCAGCGCGCTCCTCGGCCGGCAACGAGCGCATCGTCGACGCCGAAGGAGCTGCCGGGTCGGCGACACGTGTGGCACCAGTACACGGTGCGTGTGCTGGCGGGACGGGAGGCGCGCGACAGGCTGCAGGCGGCGCTTCGCGAGCGCGGGATCGAGACGGCGGTGTTCTATCCGTCGCCGATCCACCAGCAGCCGCTGTACCGGCGTCTCGGCTACGGGGACGTGTCGCTGCCGGTGGCGGAGCGGCTGGCCGGCGAGGTGCTGTCGCTGCCGGTGCATCCAGCGCTGTCGATAGCGGACGTGGAGACGATCGGGGCGGCGGTGAACGAATTCTTGAGTTGAGGCGCCCTTCGGGCCGCCCGCGCTCCGTTACACTTTCGGGATGAATCGAACTGAACCGTTGCGGGCGGGCGTGATCGGGCTGGGCGCGATGGGGACGAACCATGCGCGCGTCTGGTCGGAGATGAAGGGCGTGATCGCTGGCGGCCGTCGCCGACCTGCGTCCCGCGCGCGTGAAGCAGGTTGCGGACGAGCGGGGGGTGCGCGGCTACGGCGACCACCGGCTCATGCTCGATGAAGAGACACTCGACCTGGTGAGCGTGGCGGTGCCGACAAGGGCGCACCTGGAGGTTGGCGGCGACGTCATTCGGCACGGAGTGCCGCTACTCGTCGAGAAGCCCCTGGCGGCCACGATCGATGAGGGCAAGAAGCTGCGGGATCAGGCCGCGAGCGCAGGCGTGACGCTGACGGTGGGCCACATCGAGCGCTTCAATCCCGCGGTACTGGAGCTGAAGCGGCGCCTGGTAGCCGGTGAGCTGGGACGCGTATTCCAGGTGCACGGGCGCCGGGTAGGGCCATTCCCGGACCGCGTCCGGGACGTGGGCGTGGTGATGGACCTGGCGCCGCACGACATCGACGCTATGCGCTTCCTCTTGGACGCGGAGATCACGCGCGTTCACGCGGAAACCGAGCAGAAGATCAACACGGAGCACGAGGACATGCTCGTAGGGCTGCTGCGCTTCACGAACGGCGTCGTCGGCGTGCTGGACGTGAACTGGCTGACGCCGACGAAGATCCGCGAGCTCTCGGTGCTGGGCGAGCGTGGGATGTTCGTGGTGGATTACCTGTCCCGGGAGCTGACGTTCTACCAGAACGACCACTCGAGCGATCAGGGAGGGGACTGGGCGGCGCGGCACCTGAAGGGCGTCAGCGAAGGCCCCGTGCACCTGATCGAGATCGAGAGGCGGGAGCCGCTGCGGGTGGAGCTGGAGTCCTTCGCCGAGGCAGTGCGCACGGGCACGGCGCCCGCGGTCACGCCGGACGACGGTCTGGCGGCGATGGCGGCGGCAGAGGCGCTGGTGAAGGCGGCGCGCACCGGCGAGCACGTCACGCTGTGAACGTTGCCGTGGTCGGGCTGGGCAAGATTGGCGTACCGCTGGCGGTGCAGTTCGCGTCGAAGGGCGCGACCGTCGTGGGTTACGACGTCAACGCAGCACGGGTGGCCCGGATCAACGACCGCCGCAACCCGCTGCCGTCCGAACCCGGGCTGGACGAGAAGCTGCCGGGCGCCGTGGCGAGCGGCCGACTGCGCGGGACTACCGACGCGGGGGACGCCATCGCCGATGCGGATGTCGTGGTGTTCATCGTGCCGGTGGACGTCGATGCGGCCCTGCAGCCCGACTTTGCGCTGCTGGACGCCGCCGTGGACGCAGTCGCTCCGCACCTCAAGCGCGGGGTGATGGTGATCGTCGAGACGACAGTGCCGGTGGGGACTACGAGGGGCCGCGTGTGCGCGCGTATCGCGGCGGCCGCCGGGATGGCTCCGGGAGTCGACTTCGCGGCGGCGTTCAGTCCGGAGCGCGTGTCGTCGGGCACGGTGCTGCGCGACCTGGCGCGTTATCCGAAGATCGTCGGAGGCATCGACGCGCAGAGCACGTTGCGAGCGGCCGAGTTCTACGAGAGCGTGCTCGACGCGGAAGTGATGCGGGTGCGGGACGCCGAGACGGCGGAGTTCTCGAAGCTCGCCGAAACGACGTACCGGGACGTGAACATTGCGCTGGCCAACGAGTTCGCTCGCATCGCCGACCGCGAAGGCGTCGACGTGATCCAGGCGATCGAGGCGGCGAACTCTCAGCCGTATTCGCACGTGCATGCGCCCGGCGTGGGCGTGGGCGGCCACTGCATCCCCGTTTACCCGTACTTTCTTGCGGGCGAGGGGACGGCGCTGATCGACGCCGCGCGCCGTGGCAACGACGAGATGGCGGCGTACGCGATCGGGAAGCTGGAGCGTGCGCTCGGCACGCTGGCCGGCACGACGGTCGTGGTGCTGGGTCTGGCGTACCGCGCGGGCGTGAAGGAGTCGCGGCACTCGAGCGCGTTCGGGCTCGTGGCCGCGCTGACGTCCGCCGGCGCTACGGCGTACGTGCACGATCCGCTGTATTCAGCTGACGAGATCCGCGCGCACGGATTGGAGCCGCCGCCGGCGTTCCCGACCGCGGCGGATGCGCTCATCGTGCAGGCGTGGCACGAAGCCTACGCGGCGCTCGACCTCGGGGCGTTTCCGGGGCTGCGGGCAGTGCTTGACGGGCGGGCGGCGCTGGAGCCCGGCGAGGTCGAGGCGCGCGGCATCGCATACGTCGGCATCGGTCGCTGAGGCCTCTTCCGTGATCGGCCGGCGGGGGTGAGGTAGGCTGTTCCCGTGACCACTTCAACCGACACCGAGGCCTTTTTGGCCGAGCTGGACGCCTGTCTCGACGAGATGCGGCCGTACGTGCACTCGCACGGAGGCGAGCTGAACCTGGTCGACTGGCTGCCGGAGGAAGGGCGGCTGCGGCTGCAGCTCGCCGGCGCCTGCCACGGCTGCCCGATGAGCATGCTCACGATGAAGCTCGGCATCGAGCGCATCGTGCAGGACCGCTTCCCGCAGGTGCAGGTCGTCGAGGCGATCAAGGTCGACGATTTCGACTACCCGGAGCTGGGCGACTAGGTCCGCCCGCACTCGCAAACCCACGCGCGCCCATCGACCCATCCCGCACGCCTCTGTTACGATCGGCGGCATCACGCGTAGGAGGTGCCCAATCACGGATTCAACGCTCGAATCGGCTGAGTTCGACTGGGAGGCGTGGGTCGCCGGCCGGCACGAGGTCTTCGAGCACCGTGCCGGCCTGAACCGGTGTATCGGCCTGCATCTAGAGACGGCCGGCCCGGGCTGGGCGCGCATGCGGATGGCCCTTCGGCCGGAGGTGATGAACCCGTTCGGAGCGGTGCACGGCGGAGCCATCAGCGCGCTCATCGATTCTGTCGCGGGTTCGGCCGTCGCGGCCGGGACGCTGCCCGATGATCGCATCATGGGGACGGTCGACATGCAGGTGCATTTCCTGGAACGTGGGCAGGGCGACGCGCTGATCGGCGAAGGCCGCGTGGTACGCGCCGGGAAGGCGCTGGCCGTGGCGCACGTGGACGTGCACGACGACGCAGGCGCGCTCGTCGCGATGGGCACCGCAACGTTCCGGCTCGGGGAGCCGGGGCGGAAGCGGCTGCAGAACGAGGACTAGCGATGGTTGCTGCGATCAGACGCGCCCGCGCGGCGACGAAGCCGCCGACCAAGAAGAAAGAGCCGACCATCGAGGACAAGTGGCGCTCGTACGAGCGCGCGCTGATCGTGACGGCGCATCCGGACGACGCGGAGTTTCTCGCCGGCGGCACGATCGCCAAGCTCTGCGACATCGGCTTAGACGTCACGCTATGCGTCGCGACGAGCGGCGACAAGGGGACGCGCGACCAGTCGCTGCGGCGGCAGGAGCTGGCGGCGATGCGGGAGGCGGAACAGCGCGCCGCCGCGAAGGTGCTCGGTCTGAAGCGCGTCATCTTCTGGGGCATGCCCGACGGATTCCTGGAGGAGTCGCACGAACTGCGCGGGCAGGTTGTCAAACTGATCAGGACGATGAAGCCCGACCTGATGATCACGTGGGACGGTTTCCGCGCGGGGTTCAATCACACTGATCATCGCGTGATCGGCCGCGTGGTGCGCGACGCGCTGTACCCCGCCGCACACGACCCGCTGTATTACAACCATCTCGGCCGCGAAGGCATCGGGCCGCACCGGACGGCCGAGCTGTTGCTCGCGGGGGCGCAATCCCCGGACTTTCACGTCGACATCAGCGCATACCTGGAGACGAAGGCGGACGCCGTCCTCTGCCACACGAGTCAGATCAGCGGACGAAATCGCGACGAGATCCTGAAGGGCTGGGCCGGCGACCCGAAGCGGCGGCGCGAAACGCGCAAGCGCACGGGGTACGACTACGCGGAGTCGTTCCAGCGCATCGAGTTCCGTCGGCCCCCGGGAGCGCCGGGGACACCGCCTTCGCCGCGCAAGCGCCGCTAGGCCTGGCCAGCCGTTATTCGGTGTTCCCAATGGACTGCCGAAGTTCATCTTCGCGATAGATTGCCGGCGTGGCGCCGCGCGGCGGAACGCGGCATTATGTACGCGCTGATTCACCACGCGCCGAGGACGAGATGGAACGGCTGGCATACGACTTCTTCATCGCGGGCTATGCGCTGGCGCTGGTCGCAGCCGCCGCATACGTCGCACAGCCGCTCTGGCCTCGCGTAACGTACCGCGCGGCGGAAACGACCGCGGGGACGACCATGACGATCGCGTCGAAAAGCGAGCCGCCCGCCGTGCTCGGACCGTTCGCGACGCTCGCCAGCTGGCTGGTGCTCGTATCGCTCACGGTCTCACTGGCTTTCCGCTGGGCGACGACTGGGCATCCGCCGTACGCGAACATGTATGAGTACACGATCGCGCTGGGCTGGGGCAGCACGCTGTTCTATGTGATCTTCGAGCGCGTGTACCGGCAGCGGTCGCTGGGCGCGGTGCTGTTCCCGGGCATCGCCGCGCTGTTCACGGTGTCGCTGGTGTTCTTCCCCGAACAGGTCACGCCGTTGATCCCGGCGTTGCAGGCGAACCGCATCCTGGCGATCCACGTCGGCATGATGATGCTGTCGTACAGCGCGCTGTCGGTGTCGTTCGGGGCGGCGGTGTTGTACTTCGTGCAGGACGGCAAGCGCCGGTTCGCGCGCCTGCCGTCGGCCAAACAGCTCGAAGAGATCGCGCACAAGTCCGTGCTCGTCGGCTTCCCGATGCTGGCGTTCGGCATCGCCCTGGGCGCCTGGTGGGCGAACTCGGCGTGGGGACGCTACTGGGGCTGGGACCCGAAGGAGACGTCGGCGCTGGTCACGTGGTTGATCTACGCAGGCTACCTGCACGCGCGTGGTCTCCGTGGCTGGCGGGGCAAGAGGGCGGCGGGCATCCTGATCGTCGGCTACGCCGGCGTGATGTTCACGTACTTCGCCGTGAATCTCTGGGTGTCCGGGCTGCACTCGTACGCGGGCGTGTAGCTGCCGCCGTACACTGACCATGTGCGAATGCGCTCATCGGTCGCAGCTCTTGTCCTCGCTCTGATCCTGACCGGCGCGGCCGCGTGCAATGGTGGTCGATCGGCGCCGACACCAACGGCTACGGCGACGCCTGAGCCCTCCGCCACACCGACCGTCGTCGTGCCGACTGAGACTCCAGTGCCGGAGACGACGATCGTCTTCACGGGCGACGTCATCGTGGCGCGCTGCGCGCTGCAGCGGATCCGTGACCTGGGCGGCGACTTCACGCTGCCGTTTCAGCCGCTGCACGACGTGCTCTCGTCCGCGGACATCACCGTGGGTTCGCTCGACGGCACGATGTCCGATGCCGGGACGCCGTTCGGATGCGTCGAGACGCTGAACCTGGCCGGGCCGGCTGCGGCGATCGGCGGGCTCACGTACGCGGGGTACGACGTGGTGTCGAACGCGACGAACCACGCGAAGGACTGCGGCACGGCGTCGTGCGGCGACGACGCGCTGCTGCAGACGATCGCGAACCTACGTGCGGCGGGCATCCAGGCGGTCGGGACGGGGCGCGAATCTCGCGGAAGCACGGGCGCCCGTCGTGCTGGAGCGGAACGGCGTGCGGTTCGCGTTTCTCGCGTACGACGACATCGCCTCGTACTACCACGCGAGCGCCAACAGTGCCGGCGCGGCACCACTCGACCCATCCACGATTGCCGAGGACGTGGTGAACGCGCGCAAGGTGGCGGACGTCGTGGTCGTGCTGCCGCACTGGGGCGTCGAGTACACGGCTGATCCGACCTTGAGGCAGCGGGAGTTCGCACGGGCGGCCGCTGCGGCGGGCGCGGACCTGATCGTCGGCAATCACCCACACTGGGTACAGGCGCACGAGCAGATCGGCGGGACGTTCGTGGCGTACGCGCTGGGCAACTTCGTGTTCGACCAGTCGTGGTCGCTGGAGACGCAGCAGGGGGCGATGTTGCGGGTGACGTTCAAGGGCACCCGGCTGACGTCGACGCAGTACGTCCCGATCCACATCTACGACCAGTATCAGCCGCGGCTCGCGGATCCGGCGGAGTCGCAGCAGATCCTCGGCCGGATCGAGACGGCGAGCGCGGCGCTCTCGCCGTAGCGCGGATTTTCCCACAGAGGACATAAGCCCGCCCCGCTGACGCGGCGGCTTTGCTAGAGTGCAGGCGCGCACATATGTTCACCCATCTGCACCTGCACACTGAGTACAGCCTCCTCGACGGCCTGAGCCGCATTCCGGATGTGATGGAACGCGTCGCGGCGATCGGCCAGACGTCCGTCGCAATGACGGACCACGGGGCGCTGTACGGGGCGGTCGACTTCTACAAGGAGGCGCGCGCTCGCGGCATCAAGCCCATCATCGGCATCGAGGCGTACATCGCGCCGGATTCGCGGCTCAAGAAGTCGGATTCGCGCGCCAACAACTACTTCCACCTGACGCTGCTGGCGAAGGACATGGCCGGCTACCGCAACCTGATCCAGCTCTCGACGAAGTCACACCTGGAGGGCTTCTACTACAAGCCGCGCATGGACAAGGAGTTGCTGGCCGAATACGGCAAGGGGCTGATCGCGCTCAGCGGCTGCCCGTCGGGCGAGATGCACCGGCTGCTGGCAGACGGCCGCGAAGACGACGCGCGCCAGCTCGCGGGGTTCTTCAGCGACGTGTTCGACGACTTCTACCTTGAGGTGATGCGGCACGACGAGCCGGAGATCAACGCGGAGTGCGAGACCGTGCTGAAGGGGCTCGTGGCGCTCTCGAAGAAGACGAAGATCCCGCTCGTCGCGACGAACGACTCGCACTACACGCTGCAGGACGACGCGTCGATCCACGACGTGCTGCTCTGCATCGGCACGAACTCGACGGTGGACGACCCGAAGCGGCAGCTGAAGATGCACGACACGTCGTATTACGTAAAGTCGGAATCTGAAATGCTGGATCTGTTCAAGGATCTGCCGGCGGCGGTGACGAATACGCAGCTCGTTGCCGAGCAGTGCAACCTGGATCTTGGAGTTCGGGCGGCTTCACCTGCCGGAGCCGGAGATCCCGGCGGGGCACACGGCGCATGGCTATCTCACCGAGCTGGCGCAGGAAGGGTTGAACCGCAAGTACCCGTTCGCCGGACGAGGACGTGCGTGCCCGACTTCAGTACGAGCTGGACGTCGTCGAGAAGACGGGGTTCACCAACTACTTCCTCGTCGTCCATGACATCGCGCAGTTCTGCAAGCGCGCGAAGATCATGCTGGGCGTGCGCGGCTCGGCGGCGGCCAGCATCATCCTCTACGCGCTCGACGTGACGTTCATCGACCCGATGGCGTCGAGGCTCGTCTTCGAGCGCTTCCTTCACGTCGATCGGAAGGAGCCCCCAGACGTCGACCTGGACATTCCGGACGACCGGCGCGACGAAGTGATCCGCTACGTGGCGGAGAAGTACGGCTACGACCGCGTAGCGCAGATCATCACCTTCGGGACGATGGGCGCGAAGGCGGCAATCCGCGACACGGGCCGGGCGCTCGGGATGGGCTACGGCGACGTCGACCGCGTCGCTCGGCTGGTGCCGAACGCGTTGCACATGACGCTGGAGCGCGCGCTTGACGAGAGCCCGGAGCTGGCGAGCGCGTACGAAGTGGACCCGCAGGTCTCGCGGCTTGTCGATACGGCGCGGCGGCTGGAGGGTGTCGCGCGGCACGCGAGCACGCACGCGGCCGGCGTCGTCATCTCGCGGGAGCCGCTGGCGGAGCACGTGCCGCTGCAGCGCCCGACACGCGGCGACGAGTCCTCGATCCCTACGACGCAGTACGCGATGGCGCAGGTGGCCGAGATCGGCCTGCTGAAGATGGACTTCCTGGGGCTGGCGAACCTGACGATCCTCGGCCGGGCGGTAGACATCATCGAGCGGACGCAGGGTGTGAAGTTGGACCTCGCCTCGCTGCCGGACGGTGACGCGAAGACGTTCGAGATGCTCGGGCGCGGCGACACGTTCGGCGTGTTCCAGCTTGAGTCGCCGGGGATGCGGCGGCTGATCACGGAACTGCTGCCGGACAGCATCGCCGAACTGATGGCGCTCGTCGCGCTGTACCGCCCTGGCCCGATGCAGCACATCGGCACGTACTGCCGGTCGAAGCACGACCGGTCGCTGGTGCAGTACCCGCACCCTGATCTCGCGGAGATCCTCGATGAGACGTACGGCGTCATCACGTACCAGGACCAGGTGCTGTTCATCCTGCAGAAGTTCGCCGGGTACTCGCTGAAGGACGCCGACGCGATCCGGAAGGCGATGTCGAAGAAGATCGCGTCGCTGATGCAGGCGGAGGGCGAGAAGTTCGTCGCGGCATCGGTGAAGAACGGCTATAGCGAGGCCGAGGCGAAAGCGATCTTCGAACTGATCGAGCCGTTCGCCGGCTACGCCTTCAACAAGGCGCACTCCGCCTGCTACGGGACGATCGCCTACCAGACCGCGTATCTGAAGGCGAACTATCCCCACGAGTACATGACGGCCGTGCTGGCGAGCGCCGGCGCTCACGAGCGCATCGCGGAGGCGGTGGCGGAGTGCGTGCGGCTTGGCATCGCCGTGCGGCCGCCTGAGATCAACCGCAGCGGTGTTGGCTTCGAGTTGCGGGAGGTCGACGGCGATCCGGCGATCTGCTACGGGCTGGCGACGGTGAAGAACGTCGGCTTCGGCGCGGCGGAGGGGATCGTCGCCGCGCGGGAGCAAGGTGGTCCGTTCACGAGTGTCGAGGACTTCACCAAGCGGGTTGATCTGAAGGCGCTGAACAAGCGCGCCCTGGAGTCGCTCGTGAAGTGCGGCGCGCTCGATGAGTTGGGCCAGCGCGGCACGCTGCTGGCGAACCTCGACCGTATCGTGTCGCTGGCGCTGCGCGAGGCGAAGCTGAAGGAGACAGGTCAGTCGACCATGTTCGACATGTTCGGTGACAGCGTGGCGACGCCGCTCCCGGCGCTGGACCTCGTGGACGCGGACGTGTCGAAGGCAGAAATGCTGGCGTGGGAAAAGGAACTGCTCGGGGTGTACGTCTCCGAGCACCCCTTTTCGTCAGCCGCCGTGACGCTTTCGCGGCACACGTCCGCACTGATCAGCGAGATCACGGCGGAGATGGACGGACGCGAGGTCGTGATCGCCGGCATGGTGAACGGCGTGCGCACGCTGGTGACGAAGGCCGGCAAGCAGTTTCTGGCCGTCACGGTGGAGGATCTTTCGGGCAGCACTGAGGTAACGGTGTGGCCCGACGTGTACGAGCCGACGCGCCCGTTGTGGGCTTCGGGCAACATCCTGCTGATGCTGGTGCGGGTGCGCGAGCGCGGCGACCGGTTGCAGACGGCGGTGCAGCAGGTGTCGCTGGTGCAGGCGGCGGATGGGACGATCTCCCACGAGCAGTTCGAGATCCCGGCGTGGCTGAGCGACGCGTTGCGCGCCACGACGGGTGTTGCGGTCGCGGAGGTGCGTCATGAGGGCGCAGAGCCTGCGGCGAACGGAAGCCGGAAGCAGCGCGGCCCGGTGATCGGGACGGTGGCCAACGGGAACGGCAGTGCCTCTGGCGACGCGAAGCCGGCCGTTGCGCCGGTTCCGCCAGGCCCGGAGACGTCGCGGATCCCGGGCCGGACGCTTCGCTTCGTCCTCCACGAGTCGGACGACGAGGAAGCGGATCGCGTCCGGCTGGACTCACTGATCGGCCTGTTGGACGGATTCCCCGGGACAGACGCGATCCGCCTCTTCGTGCACGCACGCGACGGCGACAGGATCGAGCTGACGCTGCCGGACGCGCGGGCCTGTGAGGAGCTGCGTGCCGCCGGGATTGCGGCGCTTGGGCCGCAAGGCGACGCGGAACCGCTTCCTGCAGAGCGGCGCACGGCCGGAGTGCAACCGCTCGAGGTGTAGTGCTTTCCCGCAACCCTTCGGGCGCTAGGCGACGACGCGACGCAGCACGCCCGCCAGGCCGATATCGCTCGCACCTCCGGTCGTGACGTCGCGTCGCGCGAAGGCGCGCAGCGCGGCGGCGACGAACAGCACGGCGAGCCCAAGGAGCAGTCCGACGTGTGGCCAGTCCGCGCCGTGTACCAGCGCGTCACCGGTGCCGTAGTAGTAGAACGGCGACGCGTAGCGGAGATTGCGGAGCGCCTCCACGCCGTTGGAGAGCGAATACAAGAAGTAGCCCACTGTGGCCACGCCGACCGCCACTGCCGATGCGACGGCTCGGGAAGGAGCGACCGCTCCGAGCCAGAGGGAGAGGGCGAAGAAGAAGAGCGTCAGCGGCAGCATGTTTGCCGACGCGATGGCGATGTCGTTCAACGACACGGCGATGTTGACGAAGGGCACCGAGATCACGAAGCCCAGATAGCCGATCCCCACGATCAGCGCGCTGCCAAGGCATGCCGCGGCCGCCTTCTGCAGGACGAAGGAGCTTCGTGTGACAGGCTGTGCCATGAGCAGGTCCAGCGATCCGGCGCTCTCTTCGCCGGCGATGGCTCCCGTACCCGCGATCACGGCGTAGACGATGAGCAGGATCGGGATCCAGCTGTAGAACTCAGACGCGAGGAAGCCGGGAGCGGTGGCGATGTTGAGGTCGCCGATGAGTGCCTGCAGCGCGGGTGGCACCTCGAAGTTCTGCAGCGGATCCTTGTATGCGGGCCAGATGAAGACGTCGAGGGCGGCGATGGCCGCGAGCGTGATTCCGAACCCGACGATCTGCAACGTCTGATCGCGCAGCATCTTCGCGAGCACGCTAAACCGCCACATCGTGCCGCTCCTCTCCCGCCGTCCCGGGCCGGTCCGTGTAGAAGGCGAGGAAGACGTCCTCCAGGCTTGGCTGCTCCGTGCGGAGGTCCAGCACGGGGTACCGCGCGATCGCCTTGACCACGGCATCGATGCCGCCCTGTGCCTGTAGCCGCACACGTGGGCCCGTCGCGGCGCAGCTCTCGGACGCCGGGAAGGCGAAACAGATCGGCGGGGGGCTCCTGCGCGAACGTCACCTCCAGCATGTGGACGGAGCGCCCCTTGAGGCTGGCTATGTCCTCCTTCGCCACGATCTCGCCCTCGCGAATGATGGCCACGGCGTGGCTGAGGCGCTCCACTTCAGGCAACACGTGGGACGAGAAGAAGACGGTGCGACCGTCGTGCACGGCTTCCTCGAGCAGCCGCGCTACTTCCTCCTGCACGAGCGGGTCGAGGCCGCTCGTGGGTTCGTCGAGGATCAGCAGCTCGGGGCGGTGCATCAGCGCCTGCACAAGGCCGAGTTTCTGCTTGTTGCCCTTCGATAGCGTGCGGATGTGGCGCGTGGCGTCGAGTCCCAGGCGCTCGAGCAGTTGGGCGCGGTAGCGTGGGTCGCGACGCTCGGGCCGGAACGAATCGACGAGGTCGAGGAACGCGTCGCCGCGCATCCCGTCGTACAGGCGCAACTCCCCTGGCAGGTACCCCGCCCGCCTGCGCACCTCCATCGATTGGCGCTGGCAATCGAGGCCGAGCACGCGCGCGGAACCGGCGTCCGGCCGGATGAGGTCGAGCAGGATGCGGAGGGTCGTCGTCTTGCCCGCGCCGTTCGGTCCCAGGAATCCGAAGATCTGACCCGGCTCGATTGTGAGGTCGATGCCGCGGAGGGCATGCGTCGGCCCATAGTCTTTGACGATGCCCTGAAGCTGGATGGCGGGTACGACTGATCGGACGCCCATCGCGCTCACTATAGGCGATGGCGCGGCGTCTGCGAGGCCGCTAGGGCCGGCGCCTCGCGGCGATTGTGAGGCCGCCGGCGACGAGCACCACGCCTGCCGCGAGCGCAAGCAGCCAGACCCATGTGCGCGCCTGCCGGGCGCCGCCTCCTCCGGTCGCCGGGAGCTGAGCGGGGCCGCCGGGCCGTCCAGGCGCGGGGCGCTCGAGTGCAAGCACGGTGTTCACACCGGTGGGGCTTGCCGTGAGGGCCGATACGGTCCTCGACGCCGACGGGGCTGGAGATCTCGTGGACGTCGCAGTGTGCACGATCTGCGACGTCGCCGTCGTCGTCACGGACGAGGCTGTCGTCGCTGTGGGTGTTGGTGTCGTTCCAGTCTGCGCTGTTTGGGTTGAGCTGGGCGTGGCGCTCGCTCCGCCCTCGGCCGTGCTCGTCGCCGTGGCCGATGCCGAGATCGTCTCCGTGGCGGTCGGTGTCTCCGTGGAGCCCGTCTCCGAGGTGCTCGTTGCTGTCGGGGTGTCCGTTGACGACGTCTGAGGCGTCTCCGTCGACGTCGGCGTGTCCGTCGACGAAGTCTCGGGTGTTTCCGTTGGCGTCGGTGTGCCCGTCGTCGTCGTGGCGGGCGTGCCCGTGTTGTTGGTCGAGGTTGGGCTAGCCGTTGCGGACGTTGCCGGCGTGTGCGTACCCGCGGGCGGCGTGACGGTGGTGTGGGCGGTGGCTGATACGGACGGCGTGTACGTTGGAACTGCCGTGTGTGTCGAAACGGGAGTTGATGACGACGCGGGCGTGTGCGTAATGCCCGCAGTCCCGGTCGCGTGTGCCGCCGTCGATGATGATTGAGCCGTGTGCGTGACGGCTGCGGTTGTCGTCGCGATCGCGGTGCGAGTCACCGCGGCAGTGCGCGTGGTGACAGCGGTGTGCGTGACGACGGCGGTCGGAGTGTGGTCGTGCTGCCCGCCAGATCCGCCCGCGTCGGCCGTGTGCGCGCCCAGGGCGAGCGACAGAGAGATCGATCCGACCCAAATGATGGCGATGAGGGTGAGCGCAACGAGCGACGGTCGAAGCCGCATAGAGGTTCACCGATCCCTGTCGAAGATGTTGGCGAGCGCGAAGGTCGTGGTGTGGACGGTGCGCGGCGCGCTCAGTAGCCGCGACCGCGGCAAGCGTACGGGCTGCCGTGGGCGCAAGCAACGACGCGAGGCGTGGATCCGGTCACGGAAATCCCACTCCTTGACGCGTGAATTCCCACTCTCCGCAGTGCGCGCGACAATAACGGTGAGGTGCGTCGTTATGACGCGATGACTGATGGCGATGAGCGAAGATCAACGCATGCTCGAACACCGACGCTTTGCGGCAAAGGCGGACAGGATGGAGGAGGGGGAGGAGCGCATGAGTATGAGCGGGCCGACGACCCAGCGTATACAGGCGCTTAGGGAAGCGCGAGAGCGAATGAGGTAGAAGAGGGGCCTAGCGAGGGGTGGCCGCGCGATCGGGCGGCCCGCTGCCTGAGCGGCGCCGTGGTAGGGCGGTCGGCTTGGATTCCGTGGGGCGGCAGATTGTCGCCACATAGTATCAACGGATGATATGATGGAGTGATAATAGATAAAGCATATAGATTGTGGCGCCGCCTCGGCTTGGCGCATTGCTTGTACGACCCGTGGGCGCCCCCTATACTGGGTCGCGCTCCGAGGCTGGGGCGCCGCTGAAGAGGATGATGTCGTGCCCAAGCGTACCTACCAGCCGAAGCGTATCCCGCGCCGCCGCCGCCACGGCTTCTTACATCGTATGGCGAGCGCGGCGGGCCGCAACGTGCTGCGCGCGCGCCGCGCGAAAGGACGCAAGCGGTTGGTGGTGGTGTAGGCGCGGATCGCGTGGCGCATCCGGAGCGCCGCCCGGGCATGAAGAGAGAGCAACGGCTGCGCCGGCGCAAGGATTTTGCCGCGGCGTACCGTCGGGGTCACGTCCAGGGAAACCAACTGCTCGTCATTCGTGTGCATGCCAACGGGAGCGGCGTGACCCGGTTCGGGTTCGTAGCCGGGAAGGCGATTGGAGGAGCCGTTGTCCGCAATCGCGTGAAGCGTCGACTCCGTGAAGCGGCCCGGCGGATCGAGGTTCGACCGGGACTCGACGTGGTGATCGGGGCACGCAAGCCATCGGCGACGGCTCCCTACCTGAAGCTCTATCAGTCGCTCTACGCCCTATCGAAGCGCGCGGGCGTGTTGGCAATGTCGGCGTCGGCCATCGACGCACAGGAGAATGTGTGAAGAGGCTGGCCCTCGCCGCGATTCGCTTCTATCAGCGGCGCCTTTCCTCAGGCTTGCCACCCGCTTGCCGGTTCCAGCCCACCTGCTCGGAATACACGTACGAGGCGATCGAGACGTGGGGAGTGCTGCGCGGGATTCCAATGGGCGCGTGGCGTGTCTTGCGCTGCAATCCGCTGAACGATGGTGGCTACGACCCGGTGCCGGAGCGCCGAAATCGCCGAAATGGACACTCCCACGCGTGAGTGTTTCACGTGAAACAATGGGCCGCCCCGCACGCCGCCGCCTGATCCTGCCGCTGGTGGTGTTGGGTTGCCTGATCGCCGCCGCATGCGGCCGTCCGCCCTCTCCCTCGGGCTGGGCGAGCGCTCGTGCCGTCACCGTCGACAGCAATGGTCTCGTGCTCGTGACCCACAAGGGCAATATCACGGCGCTCGGCGGCCAGACGAAGACGGACATCACAAGCAATCCCGCGTGGCTGTTCCCTCCCCAGGACAAATCGCTCTACCCGCTCAGCGAGCAGTCGCAACAGAAGCTTTCCACTTCGATCGACAAGCTCACCGGCATCGATGACGCAACGAAGACGCAGCTCAAGACAGCACTGGCCGAGGTCCGCCTCACCGGCACGACGGCCAAGTCGTTCAAGGACGCCGTCTCGGCCTCCGCCGCTCCCAAGGCCGATCGTGACCAGCTGAACAGCGACCTGGATACGGCGGTGAAGTTCGAGAAGGACGCGCTCGGGCGTGTGCAGGCGGTTTACGGCGATATCGGCATCTCCGCCGACGGCAAAACAGCGTTCGTCGGCTCGTTCAAGGGCATGGTCTTCGCACTGGACCTCAAAACGGGGTACACGCGCTGGGTGCGCGACGCGGGCGACGGGATCGTGGGCGGCATCGCCGTCGATGGCGACACGCTGTACTTTGGAACCAAGGGTAAGCAGCTGTTCGCGATCAACGCGTCGAGTGGCGACCCGATCTGGCACTTCAAGGCTCGCGGTGAGATCTGGGCGACCCCGACGGTGGACGGTGACAAGATCTACATCACGTCGCTGGACGGCTCTGTTTACGCGCTGGACAAGACGGGCGATCAGAAGTGGGTCTTCGGCGGCGCCAGTGCGGGCATCGCGTCGCGTGCGGTGGTCGTCGATGGTGTCGTATACGTGGGCGCGTTCGACAACAAGCTGTACGCGATGGACGCGTCGGACGGGGCGATGCGATGGAGCCTGAAAGCCGGCAATTGGTTCTGGGCAACGCCCGTCGTGAAGGATGGCACGCTGTACGCTGCGAGCCTCGATGGCAAGGTGTACGCTGTAGACGCGAAGACGGGCGCGACCCGCTGGAGCGCACCGTTCGATACCGGATCGCCTGTTCGATCGGCGCCGTTAATCGCCGGCGGCGCGCTGATCGTTGCGGCGCGGAACGGGCGTGTGTACAAGCTGGATCTGTCCAGCGGTCAGGCGGCAGCGGGGCCGGTGATCCTGGCGCCCAACACGACTGTGCTCGCCGATCTGTCGTCGAACAGCGACGGCTCGGCGATCTATGCAGTGCCAACGAGCATGATGCTCTTCGTCCTGGATGACCAATTGACGTTCAAGTCAGTACCACTGCCCAAGTGAAAAAGACGCGATAGATGGAATACGTCTCGTTTCTCTTCCACATCGCGCTGGTGATTCCGATCACGAACGTGCTCGTAGCGATGGCACGCGTGTTCGGCGGCAACTTCGGCGTGGCCATCATCGTGTTCACGCTGGGCATGCGCTTCCTGACCTGGCCGATGACGTCCAGCCAGTACAAGACGAGCCGCGCGATGCAGGTGATTCAGCCGCAGATCGCGGAGCTACAGAAGAAATACAAAGGCAAGGACCCGAAGAAGCTCCAGTCCGAGATGACGGCGCTGTACCGGGAGGCCGGCGTCAACCCCCTCGGTTGCATCCTGCCGATGGTGGCGCAGTTCCCGATCTGGATCGCCCTGTATGACGTGATCCGCACGTCGCTTGGGTCGGCGCCAGAGAGCATGGTGTCGCTCTCGCAGAACCTGTACCCGTTCTCGTTCGTGCACACCGCCGTGCCGTTGAATAACCAGTTCCTGTTCTGGAACCTCGGCGAATCAGACACGTCGT
This sequence comes from uncultured Chloroflexia bacterium, assembly GCA_963843685.1. Classification (GTDB taxonomy): domain Bacteria; phylum Chloroflexota; class Dehalococcoidia; order DSTF01; family JACRBR01; genus DASQHL01. Next base: position 31,384 of record CAWJLO010000014.1, on the reverse strand, counting down.
ACTTCCTGCCGTTGATGGTGGGCATCACGATGTACGTGCAGCAGAAGATGATCACGCCGACGCCCGTCGCGTCTGCGACGAGCCAGCAGGCGCAGCAGCAGCAGCAAACCCAGCAGATGATGACCTGGATGATGCCGTTGATGTTCGGCTTCATGAGCACGACGGTGCCCGCAGGACTGGCGCTCTACTGGTTCATGTCCAACCTGTCCGGTGTCGTGTTCCAGTACTTCTACATGGGGCGGACGGTCGACTGGCGCTCGATGCTCACGATGAACCCGGCGCCGGCGCCCGCGGCCAAGGCGCGCGCCGACAGGCAAAGGGCGAAGCCCGCGAAGGAGATCCCCGAGATTGAGTCTTCGGCGGATCTGGACGGCGAGGGGCGGCCGGCGGATGGCGCAGCCGCCCCGCAAGCGCGAAGGAAACGAAATGGGCGACGTCGAGGCAAGCGGTAAGACCGTCGAAGAGGCGATCGAGCACGCGCTCGAGGAGTTGGGCGCGGGGCGCGACGAGGTCGAGGTCGAGGTGCTGACCGAGGCCAAGGGCGGGATCCTGGGCGTCGGCGGCGCGCAGGCGCGCGTCCGCGTCTGGCTGCTCGGCGAGGAAGGCGCGGCGCAGCCGTCGGGCGAGGACGAAGGCGAGTACATCGAGGACGAGGCCGAGATCGCCGCGCAGACACTCGACAAGCTGCTGGAGATGATGGGCGTGCGGGCGGACGTATCGATCCGCGATCCGGAGACGCCGGGCGACGGCCTGGGGATGGCGAAGGCCGTGCTCGACGTGGAGGGGGACGATCTGGGCCTGCTGATCGGCCGCCGGGGCGAGACGCTGCAGTCGTTGCAGTACCTGTTGAACCTGATGATGACGCGGCAGTTCAAGGAGCACATGTCCTTCACCGTCGATGTGGAGGGCTATCGCCGGCGCCGGGAGAAGCAGCTCACCACCCTTGCTCACCGGATGGCGGACCAGGTGCGCCGCACGCACCGCCCCGTGACGCTCGAGCCGATGCCCCCAAACGAGCGCCGCATCATCCACATCGCGCTCGCCGAGGACCGCCAGGTGCAGACCTCGAGCGTTGGCGAGGGCGACGCGCGCAAAGTGTCCATCTCGCCGCGGCGCTGACCCGCGCTGATGGCTTCTCCCGATTTCGTCGTAGTCGGCCATGCGGTGCGCGACATCGTGCCCGGAGGCTGGCGTCTCGGTGGCACGGTGACCTTCGCCGCGGTGCAGGCGCACCGTCTGGGTCTGAGCGTTGGCATCCTGACGCGCACGGCCGGCGATCTGGACTGCGCCGGCGATTTGCCGTTCGCGCAGGTCGTCGATCTGCCTTCCGCCGTGACGACGGTGTTCGAGAACGTGTACACCGACGGCAAGCGAAGGCAGCGCGTGCGTGCGGTGGCGGATGTTATCGCGCACGAGGACGTGCCAGCGGAGTGGCGCGACGCAAAGATCGTGCTGCTCGGGCCGGTGTTGGGTGAACTGGAGCCGCACTTTGCGCGGGCGTTCGGGCGGGCAACGCTCCGCGGGGTGTCGGCGCAGGGATGGCTCCGGGCGGTCGATGCCGGGGGCGTTGTGCGCCACACCGCCTGGGCCGGCGAACCGTTCTGGACGGAGTGCGACGCGCTCTTCCTGTCGGACGAGGACCTGGTGGACGGCGGCGCGCAGTTGGAGCGCTGGACGGCAGCGGTGCCCGTCGTGGCGATGACGGAGTCGTGGCGCGGAGCGCGCGTGTACGCCGGAGGCGGGTGGCGGCGCATCGACGCGTTCCCGGAGGAGGAGGTCGATCCGACGGGGGCGGGTGACACCTTTGCGACGGCGTTCCTGATACGATTGCACGAGACCGGCAACGTTGATGAGGCGACGCGATTCGGCGCGGCGGCAGCCAGTCTCTCGGTGGGAGGGATCGGCGCGGCCGCAATGCCGACACGGGCGGAGGTGGAGGAGCGATTGCGGCGGTATCCCGAGGTGGCGCTCCGTTGAGCACGGTGATCGCACTGGCGAACCAGAAGGGCGGCGTCGGGAAGACGACGACGGCGATTAATCTCGGCGCGGCGCTGGCACGCCACGGCAGGCGCGTGCTCATCTTCGATTTCGATCCGCAGGCGAACTCCAGTGCCGGCCTCGGCGTGCGCACGCAGGGGGAAAGCACGTATGACGTGGTGCTAGGCAGCACGTATGCGCGTAGTGTCGTGTCGCCCACCAGCGTCGAGGGTTTGATGATCGTGCCGGCGACTCCCGCCCTTGCCGGCGCCGAAGTAGAACTGGTTCCGATGATGGCACGCGAGTTTCGGCTGAAGCGCGCGCTGGAAGACGTGCGCAACGACTATGACTACGTGCTCATCGATTGTCCGCCGTCGCTCGGGCTGCTGACGGTGAACGCTTTGACCGCGGCGGACGAGGTGATCGTGCCCGTCCAGTGCGAGTATCTCGCCCTGGAGGGCCTGAGCCAGCTCACAGCGACGCTTGACCTGGTGCGGCGGAACTTGAACTCGCAGCTGAAGTTGCGCGGGCTGCTGCTGACGATGTTCGATGGCCGGACGAATCTGTCACAGCAGGTGGCCGACGAGGTGCGCGCGCACTTCAGCAACACGTTTCGCACGATCATCCCGCGCAGCGTGCGGCTGAGCGAGGCGCCGAGCCACGGGCTGCCGATCGCGCAATACGACCCGTCGTCGCGGGCAAGCCGCGCGTACGACGAACTCGCGGAAGAACTCATCGCTGGATCGCGCACGGAGGTGCCCGCATGACGTCGAACCCTCGCCCTGCCCTCGGTCGCGGTCTTGGCTCGTTGATCCCGAAGACGAACGCCGGTGCCGGCGTGGAGACTGTGGATGTCGACCTGATCGTGCCGAACCCGCACCAGCCGCGCTCGCACTTCGACCAGGCGGCGCTCCAGGAGCTGGCCGACAGCATCCGCGAGCACGGCGTGCTGCAACCCGTGATCGTAACTGAGGCGCGGTCGGACCTGGGGCCAGCGACGTATCAGCTGGTGGCCGGCGAGCGGCGATTGCAGGCGGCGCGCCTCGCAGGCGTGACGCGGATGCCGGTGATCGTGAAGGAGGCGGCGGACCGGGAGCTGCTGGAGCTGGCGCTTGTCGAGAACTTGCAGCGGGAGGACTTGAATCCGCTGGAAGAGGCGGCGGCGTTCAAGCGGCTTGCGGACGACTTCGAGATGACGCAGGAGCAGATCGCGCGCCGCGTGGGCCGCAGCCGGACCGCCGTCGCGAACACGCTGCGCCTCTTGGCGCTCGAGGACGACATCCGTGTGAGCCTGCAGTCGGGTCAGATCAGCGAGGGCCACGCGCGCGCGCTGCTGTCGATTGACAACGTCGAAGTGCGGATGGACGCGTGGCGACGCGTCGTCGGCGGCGGGCTGACGGTGCGAGAGGCAGAGGAGATCGCGCGGGCACTGAAAGCGACGGCCGGGCGGACGAAGGCGGCGGCGAAGGTGAAGCGTCGTGTCGACGCGCACGTGCGCGCAATCGAGGACAACCTCCGCCACGCGATCGGATCGCCGGTATCGGTGGCACGCGGCCGAAAGGGCGGCCGCATCGTCATCCGCTTCCACAGCGATGACGAGCTCGAGGGCATCATCGCGCGAATCACGCGCTGAGCCGGCTACGCTCCGGCGCGCCCGGGCGGTGTCGTCGGCCCGCTAGTGGGATTCCGCGCCGAGCGACTTGCCAAACGTCTCAGGGTTCAGACGCAGGAGCGCGGCATAACGCCGCGCGTTGGTGAGTTGGCGCTCGTCGCCGGTGCGGCGATAGCTGTTGATGCAGTCGAGCATCAGGTCGGCGATGAGGTTCATGTCGAAGCCCATGATGTAACGCTCGCTCATCTCGTTGAGCGCGTCGGCGTAGAGCTCGAAGTGCTCGGCCAGCCTGGTGAGAGTGTCGCGCTGCTTCGTGTCTTCTGCCAGTTCGTGGCGCGAGGCGAGAAGGTACATCGTGCGCCCGGTGCTGACGTAGTAGCCGCGATCGATGCCTGTCGCGCGTATGCCGAGCCGACCGCGGGCCGTCGCGCGAGGGCGCAAGCTCGGTGCGAAGATGCCGGTGAGGAAGAGCGCACTGTCGGCGTACTTGCGGTACGCCTCGAAGTGATTCTGGAAGCGGGTGGCGACGCGTTGCCGGTCGAGCATGTCGGAGAAGTACATGCGGCGCGGCCGCCCGCCCTCGTCCGGAGGAAAGACCTCGCGGGTGTCCAGGTTGGTCTCGAGAAGTTGGCCGAGGTAGTCGATAACGCCGGCGTGGCGGCTGTGCCGGCCGACGTACAGCACCTTGATGACGAAGAGGTCGAAGAGCGCACGCGACGGCATGTCCTTGATCTCGCCAACGTCGTCGTAGACGGAGCGGACCAGCTCATCGACGGCGCGCGCAAACCTGACATCGGCGGCGTTGTGGCCGTCGTTCCCGGCGATGATCTGCTTCAGCTCGTCGACGCGCTGCTCAAGCATCGCTTCCGATTGTAGCCGTCCGGCTCGGGGCCTGCGCCGGGCACCGCGGCGGCTCTCCTCTTGGATAGATGGTCGGCACGACGGCTTAGGCGTCGGTGAGAGGGAGAACCCTGATCTGGGGTCCCACGTGAAACACAGGCTTAACGGACCCGGACTAGCCGAACCAGCCGCGGTCGATGCCGGTGAAGATCAGCAGCGGCACCACGAGCACGGCGACGGCCGCAAGCATGCCAAGGGCGGGTCCGGCGTTGGCGACCCAGAACGAGCGGCTCGATGCGGGGTCGTAGGTGTTACCCGCAGCTTCGGCGAACGCGCGCTCACGAGAGCGGAGGCGCAGGCTGTTCGTCATGACGGAGACCGAGCTGAACGCCATTGCGCCTCCGGCGATGATGGGGTTTAGCAGCCCGGCTGCGGCGATCGGGATCGCGACAGCGTTGTAGCCGAACGCCCAGACGAGGTTCTGCTTGATCGTCGTCAGGGTGCCGCGGCTCAGGCTGATCGCTTCGGCGACTTTCGAGATGTCGCCGTGAAGCAGCGTGATGTCGCCGGCCTCGATCGCCACGTCCGTCCCGGTGCTCATGGCGATGCCGATGTCAGCCTGCGCCAGCGCCGGCGCATCGTTGACGCCGTCCCCAACCATCGCGACGCTGAGCCCTTCGGCCTGGAGCGAACGCACGAGATCGAGCTTGTCCTCAGGCCGCACGTCGGCGCGGTACTCCGTCACACCCACGGCGTGGGCGACGTTCTTGGCGGCGCGCTCGTTATCGCCGGTCATCATGATCACGCGGAGGCCCAGCGACCGCAGCGCGGCGATCGCCCGCGGCGCGTTCTGCTTGACCTCATCGGCGATGCCGATCACGCCTTCGACGCGTCCGTCGATTGCGACGAGCATGACGGTGCGGCCGGCTTCCTCCTGGCTCGCCAACTCTTCACGGGCGGATTGGTCGATCGTGGCGCGCTGGTCTTCGATGAGGGTGACGTTGCCCGCCGCGATCCGCTTCCCGTCGACCGTGGCGATCACGCCGCGCGCCGTAACGGACTCGAAGTCGGTGGCGCCGGGCAGGGTGTATCCGGAGTCGACGGCGGCGTCGACGATTGCGCGGCTGAGGGGGTGGTCGCTGTTGTGTTCGGCTGCGGCAGCCAGCGTCAGGAGCGCGGCCTCTGGCATGACGCCGGTCGGCACCACGGCAACGACCTGGGGACGTCCTTCGGTCAGCGTCCCGGTTTTGTCGAGGATGATCACATCGAGCTTACGGGTGCGCTCCAGCACCTCCGCGTTCTTGATCAGGATGCCGCGTTCGGCGCCGAGGCCCGTCCCGACCATGATGGCGGTCGGCGTCGCGAGGCCGAGCGCGCAGGGACAGGCGATGACGAGGACGGCGACGGCGGCGCGCATGGCGCTCACCCAATGGCCCCCACCGAGTCCCCAGCCCAGGAACGTGGCCAGCGCGACGACGATCACCACGGGTACGAAGACCGCGGCCACCTGGTCGACGAGGCGCTGGATCGGCGCCTTCGAGCCCTGCGCCTGCTCGACCATCCGCGCCATGCGGGCGAGCGTCGTGCCTTCGCCGACGGCCGTCGCTTCGACGTAGATGACGCCGTTCTGGTTCACGGTGCCGCCGATGACGGCGTCACCAGCGCGCTTTTCGACCGGGATCGACTCGCCGGTGATCATCGCCTCGTCGAGTGTGCTGTGGCCGTCGCGGACGATCCCGTCGACGGCGACCTTCTCGCCGGGGCGGACGACGAAGTGGTCGCCGACGCGCACCTGCGCGATCGGGACCTCGATCTCCGCTCCGTCGCGCAGCACCCGCGCGGACTTGGCCGAAAGGCCGAGGAGAGCCTTGATAGCGGATGAGGCGACGCCCTTGGACCGATCCTCGAAGTACTTCCCCATCGTGATGAAGACGAGGACGGCCGCGGAGACGTCAAAGAACATGGCGTACGGTTGCTGTGCGATGACGACCCACGTGCTGAACGCGTAGGCGACGGTGGTGCCGAGGGCGATGAGAACGTCCATGTTCGGATTGAGGTGCCGGAGCGAGGCGTAGCTGCCACGGTAGTATCGCCATCCGAGCACGAGCTGCACCGGCGTCACGAGCAGCAGGAGAATCCATCCGTGCAGCGTGGCGCTGCCGCCGATCTTCAGGTCCGCGATGTCCATCGCCATCGCGAGGATGACGGCCGGCGTGCCGAGGATGGCGCCGAAGAGCACGAGCCGGAGCGTGCGACGCGCCTGATCGTCGCGTTCGCCGCCGCGGTCGCGATCCGGTGCGGCGGCAGAGGCGGCGTACCCGGCTCGCTCGACGGCCGTGACGAGCGCGTCGATCGAGATGGTGTCGGGTGCCGTGACGAGTGCTGTCTCCGAAGCGAAGTTGACGTTCGCGCTCTCCACGCCCTCGATCTTGCTGAGGGCGCGTTCGACGCGGCGGACGCAGGAGGCGCACGTCATGCCGCGGATGTCGAGCGTCGTCGTGAGCTGTTTAGTGGCCATGACGGTTTGAGGGCGAGCGCGTCAGACGCGGATCGTCGCCTCGTAGCCCTCTTCCTCGATAGCGGTGATGATCTGCTTGTCGTCGAAGTCGCCTTGAACGCGGGCGGAGTTCGACGAGAGCGAGACCTCGGTCGACGTCACGCCGCTGACGGTCTTGATCGCCTCGGTGACGTGGTGGACGCAGTTGTCGCAGGTCATGCCCTTCACGTCGAACGTCAGCGTCTTTGCCATGGTCGCATTCCTCCTCAGGTTCGCTATTTGCCGGCCATCTCGTACAGCTCGTTCAGTTCGGCGAGTACTGACTCGTCGCGGCCCTCGCGGATGCCTTCGACAACGCAGGTGTGGAGATGTCCATCGAGCATGATGGCCTCCATCTTCTCGATGGCGCGGCGGACGGCGTACGTCTGCTTGAGCACGTCGACGCAGTACTTGTCCGCCTCGATCATGCGGCGTATGCCCGCCAGATGGCCGTCGATGAAGTTCAGGCGCTTGAGTACGTCCGCTCTGGTAGTGTCCAGCATTCTTCCTCCCAGACCCCCCGGGTAGGGGTAATTGAGGTTAGCTCGCGCCTGGTAGGAGTGTCAACCCCCCGGTGGGGGGTCTGTCGCGCGTCGGCTGGCATTATCGGTGCGTCCCCGATGGCGTGCGGTCGCCGATCCGATACCATGGCCGTGATGAACGTGCGATGCGCGGCGCAAGCGGTAGTAGTAGCGGTAACGGAGGTCGTTTACCGGTAGCCGACCGCGCGTCTGTCCGGTACAACGGCCCCGACAATCCGGTTCGGGGCTTTTTCGTTGCCCGCGGATCGCGCGCGGGGTTGAAGGTGGGTGATGACGCAAGAGACTGATGCGGCGAAGCCGCGGGAGATGGCGAAGTCGTACGACCCGCGCGCGACGGAGGATCGCGTCTACCGCTTCTGGGAGGGCCGCGGCTACTTCAAGCCTCGGATCGACGAATCAAAGGATCCATTCTGCATCATCATGCCGCCGCCCAATGTCACGGGTGAGCTGCACATCGGCCACGCGCTGACGGACACCGTCGAGGACATCCTCATCCGGTGGCACCGCATGCTGGGGGACCCGACGCTCTGGGTGCCCGGCATCGACCACGCCGGGATCGCGACGCAGAACGTCGTGGAGAAGCAGCTGGCGAAAGAAGGGCTGACGCGGCACGACCTCGGGCGGGACGAGTTCGAGAAGCGCGTGTGGCAGTGGGTCGACCGCTACCGTCCCATCATCAGTAACCAGCATCGCCGCCTGGGCGCGTCCGCCGACTGGTCGGGCGAGGTGTTCACTCTCGACGAGACGCCACAGCGCGCGGTGCGGACAACGTTCAAGAAGCTGTATGACGACGGCCTCATCTATCGCGGCGAGCGCATGATCAACTGGTGCCCCCGCTGCCGGACAGCGCTCAGCGATCTGGAAGTGGAGCATGAGGATCAGCCGGGCAACCTCTGGTACATCCGGTACCCGATCGTCGATGGTCACGATGCGGAGGGGCGACCACACACGGGCGACGAGTACATGGTGGTAGCGACGACGCGGCCGGAGACGTTCGTCGGCGATGTGGCGGTGGCGGTGAACCCGAAGGACGATCGCTACAAGGACAAGATCGGGCGCACGGTGCTCCTCCCTGTGATCCAGCGAGAGATCCCGATTGTGGGCGACGAGGCGACGGAGATGGAGTTCGGCACCGGCGCGCTAAAGGTGACGCCGGGGCACGACCCCGTCGACTTCGAGATCTCGCAACGGGTGGGCCTGCCCATCATCAACGCGATGAACCTGGACGCGACACTGAATCGCGAGGCCGGCCCGTATTTCGGCATGGATCGCTACGAGGCGCGACAGGTCATCGTGCGCGACCTGGAGGAGCTGGGCTATCTGATCAAGACGGAGCCACACGACATGACGATCGGCGTGTGCTCGCGTTGCCACACGGTCGTGGAGCCGCTGATGTCGTGGCAATGGTTCGTCAACCAGCGAGCGCTCGCCGGGCCTGGCATCGATGTCGTGAAGGAGGGGCGGGTCAAGTTCGTACCGGACCGGTTCGAGCGGGTGTACCTGAACTGGATGGAGAACATCCGCGACTGGTGCGTGTCCCGCCAGTTGTGGTGGGGACACCGGATCCCGGTCTGGTACAGCGCGGATGAAGATGGCGACCGCATCGTCGTTACGTATCGGGACCCTGCGGCGCCCCTGAACGCGGAGCCGCTCGTTGGGACATACAACGAGGTTCGGGCGCGGGGGATCACGCACGAGCAGATCCTCGCGCACGGCTCGTGGTCGGGCGTGGAAGCGACGCCGATCGTGTCGATTGAGACACCGGAGCGCTCGCCGACGGGCGGCGGTCATCTCCTACAGGAGAACGACGTGCTGGACACGTGGTTCTCGTCCGGTCTGTGGCCGTTCTCAACGCTCGGGTGGCCGGATGAGACGCCGGCGCTGAAGTACTGGTACCCCACATCGGTGATGGAGACGGGCTACGACATCATCTTCCTCTGGGTGTCGCGGATGATCATGCTCGGCCTCTACAACGTGGGCCAGATCCCGTACTCAGTCGTCTACCTGCACGGGACGGTGCGCAACGAGCATGGCCAGCGCATGAGCAAGTCGCTCGGCACGGGCGTCGATCCGCTGGAGGTCGTCGAGAAGTTCGGCGCCGACGCGTTGCGGTACACGTTGATCACGTCGAGCGGCCCCGGCAACGACATGCGCCTCTCGGAGCAGCGGGTGGAAGCCGGACGCAACTTCGCCAACAAGCTCTGGAACGCAGCGCGCTTCGTGATCTCGATGATCGGCGAAAGCACTGTACGCCTCCCCGCCGCGCTGGCCCCCGAGGACTCGCCGCTGGAAGACCGCTGGATCCTGTCGCGTGTCGAGGGGCTGGCGCGCAGCGTCGACGAGCAGATGCGGAAGTTCGAACTGGGCGAGGCGGCGCGGCAGGTGTACGAATTCGTCTGGGGCGAGTTCGCGGACTGGTATATCGAGATTGCGAAGGTGCGCGTGCGCGCGGACGACCAGTCGGGCCCGTCGCCGCTGCCGGTGCTGGCGTACGTGCTCGAGCGCTGCCTGCGGTTGCTCCACCCGGTGATGCCGTTCGTTACCGAGGAGATCTGGCAATCGCTCGTGGCGAAGATCGAAGACATGGACGAGGAAGCACTGATCGTGGCGCCGTTCCCACGTGGCGAGAGCGGCTATGCGGATCCGCAGGCCGAGCGCGAGATGAACGTGCTGATCGACGTCGTGCGCGCGATCCGCAACATCCGCGCCGAGAAGAAGGTGGAGCCGGGGCGGTTCATCGAGGCGTACGTGGCGTCAGGTGCTTCGAGTGGGGTCATCGAGGCGGGACGTGCTTATGTCGAGATGTTGGCGCGGGTGCGGCCGCTTCACGTGGTGGCCGACGTCGCCGGCGGCCCCGCGCGAGCAGGTGGCAACGGCGGTGCTGGAGGGGGCTACGGCGATCGTGCCGCTGGCGGGGCTGTTCGACGTCGAGGCGGAGCGCGCGCGGCTCGGCAAGCTGATCGCCGACGCAGAGGCAGAGGTCGGCCGCATCCAGGCGAAGTTGAACAACGCGCAGTTCCGGGCGAAGGCGCCGGCGAACATCATCGCCACCGAGGAGGAGCGGCTGGTGGCCGCAGGAGCACGGCTGGACGGCCTGCGGGCGAGCCTCGGCGAGCTGTGATCACGGCCGAGGATCAGGGATTTCCCGCACGCTGAGTTCTCAACTCCGCTGATAGTCACGGAGTCGATTCACGGCCGAGACTGTGATGCGGAGGGATCGGTGTTCGCGCGAATTCTGCTTCCGGCCGCGGTCGTGCTTGGCCTCTGGGTGTACATGAGCTCGCCTTCATCGAAGGCGGCGAGCGCCGTCGTCACGCAGTCGTGCAGCGCGGCGACCTCAGGCGCGGCGACGGTGACGCTCGCATGGCCCGCGGCGAAGCCGGGCGCCCAGGAAACCTGGCTGGACCTCGGCTTCTCACCGGACTTCAGCGCCGGGTCGTTCCAGTCGTACGGCCCGCTGGATCCGTCGAAGACGGCGTACGCGATCGACGGCGTGCCGTCCGGCGTGACGTACCGCTACCGGGTGAACACGCTGTACGCGGACGGCTGGCATCTGTCGGCCGCCGGCGCATTCGTCTCGAAGTGCTCGGGTTGAGACGGCGGCGTGGCTAGCGTCCGCCGCGGAGCCGCGGGTCCAGCACGTCGCGCAGCGCGTCGCCGAAGATGTTGAACCCGAAGACGGCGAGCGCGATCGCGAAGCCCGGCCAGACCGCCAGACCGGATATGCGCGGAGCATGAGACAGGCCACCGAACGTCAGCATCGCTCCCCCAGGACGGCGAAGGGCGGGGGCATGCCGAAGCCGAGGAAGCTGATCGAGTGCCTCCGCCAGGATGACGCCGCCGAGTTGAACGGTCGCCAGCACGATGACGACGGCCATGACGTTCGGCGCCATGTAGCGGAAGATGATGCGCAAATTGGTGGCGCCGATGGTGCGTGCCGCGTCGACGTACTGGTTGTTGGCGGTTGCGATGGTGGAGCTGCGGACGACGCGAATCGACTGCGCGGAGATGATCACCGCGAGAATCATGATGATCCAGAACATGCGGCGATATGGGCCAGAGCGGTCGGCGAACGTGGCGATGCCGAAGACCAGCAGGATCAGCGGCGGGATCGCCAGAAATATGTCCACGACGCGCTGGATGATTGCATCGAGCCAGCTTCCGAAGTAGCCCGAAACCGTGCCGAAGCCGAGTGAGACGATTCCGGCGATTAGCACCGTGCTGAGGCCGATGACGACCGAGATGCGCGCGCCGTAGAGGATTCGGCTGAAGATGTCACGCCCCAGCTCGTCGGTGCCCATTGGGTGGGCCAGGGACAGGCCTTGGTCGACGTTGCGGATGTGCTGATGGTTGTAGCCGTCCGGCGCGAGAAGCGGCCGGTCTCCGCCGACGAGTGCCGTGTCGACGAAAACGGCGCAGACGAGCATGCCGAGCACGATGAACGCGCCAAACGCCCCCAGAGGTTTGCGGCGACAGAACTGCAGAACCGTGTGCACCCAGCGCGACGGGCGGCCGGGTTCGCTCAAGAGGGGCGGGTCATGCGAGAGAATTGGAACGTCGACGCCTCGTCGCCATCAGTGGTACCTGATCCGCGGATCCAGATACGCGTACGTCAGGTCAACGCCCAGGTTTGACACGACCACGGCCACAGCGGTGAGCATGGCGATCGCCTGGACGGCGGTGTAATCGCGCGCCTGGATGGCGGTGAAGAACCACTGGCCCATGCCCGGGACGTTGTAGAGGCTCTCAACAATGACGCTTCCACCCACTACAATCGGTACCTGGAGGCCGATCACGGTGATGACGGGGATCATGGCGTTCTTCATCGCGTGGCCGACGACGACGCTCCGCTCGCGCAGCCCCTTGGCCCACGCCGTGCGGACGTAGTCCTGCCGCAGCACCTCTAGCATCTGCGTGCGCATCAGCCGCATCACCGTGCCCGAGAGACCGACGCCGAGCAGCACGGACGGTCCGAGTGGAAGGAAGTAGCCGAACGGGAAGATCATGAACTTCAGGTTCGTGTACGGGTCCTCCCAGAACTGGCGATATTCCTGCGGGAGCGGCGTTGCCCACTTCCACCAGCTTGATGTGAACACGATGATCATCGTGCCGAGCCAGAACGAAGGTATGGCCAGGAACCCGATCGCCACGCTCCGGGACGCGTAGTCCACGGCGGCATCCTGGCGAATGGCCGAGATGACGCCTACGGGGATCGAGATGATTGAAGACACGACGATGGCCAGCGCCGCCATCTCGACTGTCGTGGGGAGCGTTGTCTTCAGGCGGCCTGAGATCGAACTTCGGTCGCGCAGCGATTGCCCGAAGTCGAGCCGGGCGGTGTCGCCGAGCCAGTAGAAATACTGTTCGTACGCGGGCTTGTCCAGGCCCAGCTCCTTGTCCACCTGTGCGCGAAATTCGGGGGTGACCTGGTTGTCTCCGGCGATCTGCTGCACCAAGTCACCGGGGAGCAGCCGCAGCATGAAGAACACAACGAGCGACACACCGATGAGCGTCGGGATGGAGAGGAGCACGCGCTTGAGGACGTAGTTCCGCATGCTGGGCGCCCTTTAGAGACGGATCCGGCGATGATGTACTCGCATGGTAGCGCCTTGCGCGGGAGCTGCTATGTCGCTCAAGCCTCGAACCAGTTGGTCATCGTCGCCTCTGTGCCGAGGGCGTACGTCGTCGGCCCGGTGGTGTTGACAACGCCCTTGAGCTTGGGCGAGCGCGCCGCGAACTCCACCGGCGTCACCATCGGTACGTAGTACATCTTTTCGGATGTGTATTTCTGCAGCTCGAAGTTCTGCGCGTGGATCTCATCGGTGGACTGCGCCTGCAGCATCTTCTTGATATTGGCCTGAAGGGTCGGGTCGTTGACGCTTGAGTGGTTGCGTCCGCCGCCGGCGTCGCGCGGGTAGAACATGTTGGTCCAGTAGGCAGCGATGTCGCTGAACACCGACTCCAAGCTGAACCCGAGGCCGTCGAACTGACCGACGAACGTCGTTGAGATGTAGCTCCCGTACTCCTCGGGCACTTCCTTCACGTTTACGCCGACGTCCTTCAGCATGGCCGGGAGCGCCTGCCGGACGATGTCATAGTAGGGGACGATCGTCGTGTAGACGGTGCTCGAGAAGTGCATAGGTGCGTCGATGCTTTCGTGTCCAGCGGCGGAAAGGAGCGCCTTCGCCTCGGCGACGTTGTACTTGTAGTTGTCTCCGGCGGCCCCGATGTCCGGTCCTTTGGGATCGAGCCACCAGGTCTCGCCGAATCCGGCGTTGATAGGCATGTCGGGCCAGAGCCCGCCCTCCTTCGAGATCAGCTGCAGCAACCCGTCGCGGTCAATTGCACGAGAGATGCCACGCCGGACGCGATCGTCGTTGAAGGGCGCCTGGTCGCTGGTGTAGGCCAGCGGATCAAAGATGAGCATGCTCAGGATATTCCGTGGCGCCTGGTCGAAGATCGCGCTCGGGTTCTGGCTCTTTACCGAATCGACGAGTTTGGGCGGGACGGAGATCGTGTCCAGTTGGTTCGCGGCAAACTGCGACAGCACCTGGTTCTGGTCGGTGATGATCGCGAGGTTGACTTCGTCCAGGTACGGCAAAGGATTGCCGTCCTTGTCCTTCTCGAAGTAGTTTGGGTTCTTCTTCCAGGCGATGACGGAGTTCGCCTCATACTTGTCGAAAATGAACGGTCCGGAACCGAGCATGGAGTCCTCGGCGGCGTGGTCGCTCTGCTCCACGAACTCCTGCGGCATGATCCAGAGATCCTGGAACGAAGCCACGCGGTTGAGGAAGAGACCAAACGGCTCTTTCAGCGTGAACGTCACCTGCTTCTTGTCCGTCGACGCGGTGACCGTGTCCACAAAGTCGAAATCAGCCTTGTTCGGCGAGATCGAACGGTAGCGGTTGAACGAGTAGACAACGTCGTCGGCGTTGAGCAATCGCCCGCTCACGGGCGGCACATCGTGAAATTTGACGTCATCACGCAGCGTAAACACATACGTCGTGGGATCCGGATTCTCGACGCTTGAGGCCACTTCAAACTCGGGCACATACCACTGGTCTTCCGGTAGCTCGCCGAGCTGCGTCTTGAACCGCATGAGCCGGCTATAGGAATACGACGCTAGGGCATGGGTAAGGAAGGTGGAGGCCTTCATCGGGTCCTTGCCCAAGACAAGGCTCACAGTGCCGCGCAGCGTGCCGCCGGGTATTGGCGTGCCTTCGCCGGGCGTGGTCGTGCCGCCGGCCGTCGGTGTCTTGTCGTTGGAAGAGCTGCTGCTGCATCCGACGATGGCGATCGCGCCTACCGACGCGCCGCCGATCGCGGCGCCCTGCAGCGCCCGCCTACGCGAGATCCGTGCCGTGGTGAACCTGTCCCAGAACGACGTGTCATTGCCCATGGGTAGTCCCTCCCTCGTGCGATTCTCCCTCGACTAGAGTCTACTCCTCGATCGTGTTCAGTCTAGCCCCCAGTTACGTTGCGGTTTCGTTGGTGCTCCGTCACTCACATCATCGGAGAGGCCACCGCGCAGCGAAGTTCGTACGCGGCACATGCCATTGTGAACGCTGTAACTAACTTACTGAGCGTTCACTCGGAAGTGCTGAACGAGAGTTGTGTCCCGGGTGTGATTCCAAGCGCAGAGCTGGCGCCGGCGTTGATCTCCAGGACGTAGCGCACGGGCTGCGGTGAGGAGTACAGACGTAGTTGCGCGTCGGATGCGCCGGGCTGAGGGGACACGTCGGACGTGACGGCGGCGACGCGCTTGTCGTCCGTGATCCAGACGAAGTCGAGCGCGAACCGCATCCCCTTCATCCAGAACGCCGGTACGCGCGTGCTCCCGAGGTCGAACAGCATGCCGGCGTCCGGCGCGAGCGTGTCGCGATAGCCGAGGCCGCGCTCCGACTGCGTCGGCGTGGTCGCGACCTCGATCCGCAGCACCTGATCTCCGCTCGCCGACTCGATGTGCAGTTCGGTGGCGGGGAACGCGACGGGCGCCACGGTTGGCGTCGCTGTGGCTGCGGGTGTCGCTGTCGTGGAAGAAGAGCCACCGGCGCACGCGATCGCGACCGACGCGATCGCGATGGCGGCGAGTGTGGCGATACGTCGTCCCATCGTGGGGTCATGATACAATTCGGCAACGTCGCGAGACCCGGAGGATCATGTGGCAGTGAGCACGTACAAGCGACACGCCGCACCCTCGACCAAGCGGTGAGGGATCTGGCCTCGACGGACGCTTCCCCCGTCGCACTTCGCGATTCGCTGAGCTGGGCCGACGTCCGGACGTGGGCCGCCATTGTCGTCGCCGGCGGCTGGGCGGGTTATCTCCTGTTCACCGGCATGCCGCAGCTGACGCTGCACGTGTTCCCGCGGACGATTGCGCTGCACGCGGTGGTCGGCGGCATGGCGCTGACCTACCTCGCCTATCTTGCCGTCGCGAGGAAGTTGCCGGGAGGGACGCCGCTCGACGCCGGCGTGATCGCTCTGGCGGGCGCGTACGCCATCGGCACCTGGGCGTCGATCGCCTGGCGGCCGAGCGTGGAATTGACTCTGCAGCTCTTCATGGCTGTCGTCGCGTTCTACGCGCTTTCAGGCCTGCCCTGGCTAGGATCGGCGTCGTTGCGGCGCGCATTCATGCTCGTCAGCGGCGCGCTTGCGTTGTACGCGCTCTGGGTCGTCGGCAACGACTATGCGGACTATCTGTCGCTGGCGCGCCGCGTCGACGGATTGAGCGCGAGCAACATCTTTCCGCCGACCGTGCCGCGAGTCCACGACGTCAGCGACCATCCCAACGTGTTGGCGATGATTCTCACGCTTGCGTTGCCGCTGTTCGCCCTGGCCGCATGTCGCGGCCCGCTGGCGGAACGCGTATTGGGCGTGGCCGGGTTGTTGATCGGCGGCATGGCGATGTTCTTGACGCTCTCGCGCGGCGGCTGGCTCGGCGCGGGGGTGGGCGTGGCGTTCACCTTGCTGGGCGTCTGGTTCACGCTACGGATCTGGGAGCGCGAGCAGAGCGGCCAGCGCTTCTCCTGGTCTTCGTTGCTGCCGGCGGGGTTCACGCCGACAGCGCTCGCGGCGGTGGTGGGTGCACTGGCGCTGGCGATCGGCGGGACGCTGGCGTTCGTGGCGAACTCCTCGACGCGGCCCGGGTGGCTGTTCCGCAGCTCGTTGTCGCCGCGCGAGGACGCATGGCGCGCCGGCTGGCACATGTTCCTCGACCATCCTCTCTTCGGCGCGGGACCGAATTCGTTCGGCCTGCTGTATCCGGAGTATGCGCACGGCAATTTCCTGGTGTACACGCAGCACGCCCACAACGGCTTCCTCCAACTTGCTGATGACGTGGGGCTGCTCGGCCTCGCCGCGCTCGTGGTGCTGGCAGCGGCGGTGGTCTTCACGTTGTATCGAGCCTGGTCACACGGTGACATCGAGCAGCGGTTGCTGGCGGTGGCCTGCGCCGGCGCGTTGCTGGGATTTTCGGCACACAACCAGCTCGACGCGGGCAACATCTGGAAGGGCCCGGCGGTGGCGCTGGCGTTCATCGGCGCGATCATCGCGCGGAACTACACCGAGGCAACTGAAGGCGCCGCTCCGGTGTTCCAGATCGATCGTCCGACGTTGTCGCGGTACGGCCGGATGGCGTCGCGTGTCGCCGTGCTGCTGCTCGTCGTGGCGCCGCTCGTCGCCTGGTACCGCATCGACAGCGCGCACTACGACTACTGGCGCGGCACGGAGGACGCGAACACGCTCGGCTCGGACCCGGTGGCGCGTCTGCAGGACGCCGTGCGCGAGCTTCAAGACGCGGTGGACAGCGACTCGAGCATGATGGTGTACCGGATGCAACTCGGGCAGGCTCAGGCTACGGAGTACGAGATCTCGACGGAGAAGGATCCGGGCTTGATCGCGAGAGCCGTCGTCAATCTTGAGCAGGCCGTCCGACTGGATCCGCGCAGCGATCTGGCGCACGCGAATCTCGCGAAGGCGTATCAACTGGCCGGCAGGATCGATGATGCGGCCGGGCAGGCTCAGAAAACTCGGGACATCGCCCGCTACCACGTGGCGCCCGTGCTGATGGTCGCGGAAGTGTATGAGGATCTGGGCCGCAGCGACGACGCCGTCGACACGTACGCGCAGGTGATTTCGATGGACGCCGGGCTGGCCGACTCGACGTTTTGGCAGGACACGCCGTTCCGTCGTGACCATTTGCAGGAGATCCTGCAACGGTCGGCGCTGGGCGTGAACCCGTGCACGTACGGCGCTTATCTGGTTGAGGTCCACCGTTCCGACGCGCAGGCCACCCTCGCGGGATTGGACGATGCGTCGACCGGCTGTCAGCTCCTGGTGTTCGCACGGCCGAACGACCTGGTGTTGCGCGTGAGCTACGCCAAGATTCTCGCGGAGCAAGGCCGCGCCGACGATGCGCTGGGCCATCTTCAGTTCGCCGTGAAGCGCCAGCCGGATTTCGGACCGGCGCGCACGGAGCTGGGCCGCTGGTACCAGGCCGCGGGGGACCTCGATTCCGCCCGCCACCAATGGGTCGTGGGCAGCCAGCTGGACGAGCCGGAGTCAGTGGTGCTGCTCGGCGATTCGTATCCCGCGGGCGAAATGCCGTCGGGGCTGGTGAGCCAGCTGGAATCGCTGCTTGGCTCGACGGGCTCCTCCATCCAGAACGACACGTACTCGGTGCTCTACTACCGGATGCGGTACGGGCGCCTTTCGCCGGTGATCGCGATGATCCCGGGCGACTGGCAGACGGCGGTGCCGCGCCCATACGCGGAGATGACGGCCGCCCTGCAGCGCTGGAAGGCGGCGGGAGGCGGGTCTTGACTCGCTGGCCGACGGCATTCGAACCTGCCCGTTAACCTTTTACGTTCGTCGCGCGTTCTACCTACTGTTGGATGAGCCGGAGATGAGCGCTTGGACGGACGGAAGATTGAGCAGGTACCATGGCGTTGGTCCGTTCGTTCAGAAGCGAGGTTTCCGGATTGGAGTTCCCGCGCATCCAGGCCGTCCCGCCGAACCTAGAACGGCAGACGGTCGACCGGGCTCGGACGGGCGACCAGCAAGCGCTGGCCGACCTCTACGACTGGTACATGCCACGGGTGTATCGATACGCGGTTGCTCGCGTGGGGAACACGGCGGAGGCGGAGGATCTCACGGAGGAGGTCTTCCTCAAGATGCTCGGCTCCATCGGCGAGTTCCGGTGGAGAGACGTCCCGTTCTCGTCGTGGCTCTTCCGGATCGCCCACAACCACGTGGCGACGCACTTCCGCCGCGCGGCCCAGCGTGGCGGGGTGACGTCCGAGATCCCGGAGGCGATGGCCGACTGGCGCCACGATATCGCCGCGTCGGTGGAGGAGCGCATCACGCTGGACGAGGTGCGACGGGCGGCGGATCGGCTGCCCGAGGCGCAACGCGAGGTGATCGCGCTGCGTTTTGCGGTTGGGCTGTCAATCGCGGACACGGCGAAGGCGCTGGGCAAGCGCGAGGGAAACGTGAAGGCGCTCCAGCACAAGGCGGTGGCAAAGCTTCAGAAGATGCTCATCCCGGCGGTTGATGAGATGGAGTTGACGAAGAGGGCATGACGGAGTTCGAGACGCGGTTGAGCGAGTGCCTGGAGGCCCTCAGGGAGGGCCGCTGGGACATCGACGAGTGTCTGCGGCGCTATCCGGAGCATGCTGCCAGCCTGCGCCCGCACCTCCTGGCGGCCGCGTCCGTCATCCGCGCGTACGATGCGTCGCCGCGGGAGGCGTTCAGCGCGGCGGCGCGCGAGCGGTTCCTCATTGCCAGCGGGCAGCGGCTGTCGGAGGCGTACGACGTGGAGCCGGAGCCTTCGTTCTTCGCCGCGGCGCGTGTGCGGTTCCTGATGGCGGCGCATCGCATGAAGCGGGCGCAGGCGCCGCACGGCCCTCGCGTCGTGACGTTCGTGGAGCGCCATTTCCGCGCGGTGGCGAGCGCGGCGGCGGTCCTGGTGCTCTTCCTCTCGTTTTCCACGTACACCATCGCCTCGGCGAACAGCGCGCTGCCCGGCGACTGGCAGTACCCGGTGAAGCTGCAGACGGAGCGCGTCCGGCTGGCGCTCGCCTTCGGCGATGACGCGAAGCGAGGGGTGCGCCTCGATATCGCAGACGAGCGGGCCCGTGAGATCGAAGCGCTCACCAGGCAGCGGCGCAAGATCAGCGCAAGCGTGATCGACCGCCTTGTCAACCAGACGAAGCCGCTGATCAATGACGCGGGCGGCGATTGGAACACGGACGATCTCGCTCGTTTGCAGAGGGTGACGGAGCACGAGAGAGCCGCGCTCCAGCAAGCCCAGCCGCAGGTCGATCCTTCAGCGCAGAGCCAGCTCAGCGCCGCGGTGCAGGTGACGCTGCAGGGCGTGACGGTTTCCGATCAACTTCTCTCCACGCGTGACGATCGTCCCCCCGCCGTCGTGACGCCGGATCTCCCGGTTTCGGCGCTGGGCGAGACGCCGACGCCGGAGCCCACGTCGACGGCGGATACGGACGCGACCCCGGGCACGTCGCCCACCGCGTCCAGCTCGTCAACGCCGGGTGCGCCGCGGACCGCGGTGCCCACGGGCGAGGTCGCCGTCAACCCCAGTCCGGAGATCGTGCGCGGCGCGATCAACTGGATCCGCATCGTCTCTGGCAACGTTTCGACACTGGTCCCATCGGCGGCGGACGGCTGGTTTATTCAGGGGATCAACGGTGAGCAGGGCGTGTCGTCGCCGTCACCGACGCTCGTGAAGCTTTCGAACGCGAACGGGACGGCGCTGATCACGCTGAACACGCGGAACGGCGATATGTACTGGTTCATCGCGCACGGCAACAAGTTCGATGAAGTGCAGATGCGCATCCAGCAGCCGGACGGCGAGGTGTTGGTCGTGGACAGCGGCTACCTGCACGCCGTCTACGGCGACGACGCGGACGTGCCGCTGTTCGTGTTGGCGAACCTGACCGTGGAGGCGGCGTCGACGCCGACGCCGGGCGCAGTCCCGTCGGGCACGCCGACGGGCACGGCCACTACCAGCCCCGCACCGTAGTGGGGTGTTTCACGCGCGCTAAGGACGAGTAGGTACTGCCCGGCTGCGCTCCGTCGCGCTTTGGGTGTGGGTTCGCGGAGCCGCCACTCGTCCGTCTACACTGCGAGCGCGGGGCCCTTAGCTCAGCCGGCAGAGCAGCGGACTTTTAATCCGTCGGTCCTGGGTTCGATCCCCAGAGGGCCCACCAAGCCTCCTTTTGCATCTGCGCAGAGCTCGTGAACGCGCGCATCCGCCCCTTGCGGGGCGTTCGCGACCGGGGGACTCGCTCCAAATCGACGACGAATCTGCCCACGTTCCGTGTCCCGCGGAAGCTACCGGGGCAAGTTGCGCCGATTGGGCGGAGGAGGGGATCTTCGGTCCAGCGGTCACTTGGGGCTAGAATCGACAATCATGTCGACCGCCGAGACGACAACCATCCTCTTCACGGACCTCGTCAACTCCACGGAGCTGATGCAGCGCGCCGGCGACGAGGACGCCCAGCACATCTTCAAGGCGCACTACCAGCTCCTGCGCGACGCCGTCGCCGCCAACGGCGGTGCCGAGGTGAAGTCGCTCGGCGACGGCCTGCTCGTCACCTTCGCCTCCGCCGCCGACGCCGTCCGCTGCGCCACCACGATGCAGCAGGCCTCGCGCCGGCCGATCGACGGACAGCGCCTGGCCATCCGCGTAGGCATCAACTCCGGCGACACCCTCCGCGACGAGAGCGATCTCTTCGGCACGCCGGTCGTCGTCGCGCGACGCCTCTGCGATCGCGCCGGCCCCGGGCAGATCCTCTGCAGCGCCGTCGTCGAGGCGCTCCTCAAGGGGCGGCAGGCGTTCGCATTCCGCGATCTCGGCGAGCTGGACCTGAAGGGCATCAGCGGCCCGGTGGGGTCCTGCGAGGTGATCTACGAGACGGATCGGCCGGGCCTCGCGCTCACCCGCACGCCGTTCGTCGGCCGCTCCGCCGAGATATCGCGCCTGCGCGAGCGGTTTGCCGGCGCGCGAGCGGGACAGGGCGGCCTCGTCATGCTCGTCGGCGAGCCGGGCATCGGCAAGTCGCGCATGATCGATGAGTTCGCCGAGAGCGCCCGCGGCGACGGCGCGACGGTGCTCGTCGGCACCTGCTTCGAGGGAGAGTGGGTGCCGCCGTTCGCTCCCTTCGGCCAGGCGATCGAGAGCTACGCGAAGGAAGCCGCCGCCGAAGTGCTCCAGGCCGATCTCGGCAACGGCGCCGGCGTCATCGCCCGGCTCGCGCCTCGCGTGCGAGACCGCCTCCCCGATGTCGCCGATCCCGCTCCGCTCGAGCCCGACGAGGAGCGCTTTCGTCTGCTCGATACCGTCGCGCGCTTTATCATCGCATTGTCCGAGCGCGCACCACTCGTGCTCGTGCTCGACGACCTCCACTGGGCCGACAAGGGCACGATCGCCATGCTCCGCCACGTCGGGCGCTTCGTCCCCAAGAACCGCATTCTCATGCTCGGCGCCTACCGCGACGTCGAGCTGGACCGCCAGCATCCGCTCTCCGACGCGCTCGCCGCGCTGAGGCGCGAGGTCGAGTACGAGCGCATCGCCCTCAAGGGGCTGGCCGACGGCGACGTCGCCAGCATGCTGGCAAGCATCACGGAGCACGATGTGCCCGAGGCATTCGTCCGCGCCATCGGCGAGGAGACCGACGGCAACCCGTTCTTCATCCGCGAGGTGCTCATGCACCTCACGGAGGAGGGCAAGATCTACCAGGAGGACGGGCGCTGGACGTCCAGCCTCTCGATCGCCGAGATGGGCATCCCTGAAGGTGTGCGCCAGGTCATCGGCCGCCGTCTTTCGCGGCTCTCCGATCACGCGAACAAATTGCTGACCGCCGCCTCCGCGTTCACCGGTCCCTTCCGCGTGGGCCTCGCCGCCGCCGCCTCGGGACTCGACGAGTCGGCGGCCCTCGACGCTGTGGACGAGGCGCTCCAGGCGCAGCTCCTCGAATCGACCGGCGACGCCGACACCTACAACTTCACGCACGCCCTCATCCGCCACACGCTCTACGGCGAGATGAGCCCGTCTCGCCAGGTCCGCCTCCACCGTCAGATCGCGGAGGCCATGGAAGCCGCGTTTGGCGACCGGGCGGCGGAGATCGCCTACCAGTACCACCGCAGCGCAGCCATCACCGGGGCTGAGCGCGGAGTCCCGTATGCGATCGTTGCTGCGGATCGGGCCGAGGCCTCCGCGGCATGGGACGAGGTCGTCGGCTATCTCCGCATGGCGCTCGAGCTCCTGCCGGCCGATGACGCGCGCCTCCCTCGCCTGCTGGGGCGCCTCGGCATCGCCCTCATGTGGGCCCTCCAGCCTCGGGAGGCGGTCGAGACGGCCAAACAAGCCGCGGCGCTGATCGCAGCGGCGGATGGTCAGGACGCCGCGGCCGATTACCTGCTCTCGGCGTGTCAAGCAGCCTCTGACGCCGGCCATCATCTCCCCATGGGCGAGCTTGGATCCGAGGGCATGCGCTACATCGGCTCGCGGCGCGACCGCGTCTGGGCGTCCCTTCTGCTGTCGGACTACCTGCACCGGAGCGCCGGGACGCCGGACGCGCCCGGCGGTCTGCTGCCGGTCGATGACCCCGCATTCGCCGAGTGGCAGGAGGTGGTGCGATCGCTCGATCCCGGAGATCGCCCGATCGGGCTGGTGGAGTCGCGGGACGAGGCGATCGCCAACCTTGATCGCCTTCCCGATTGGAGCACGCGCGGCGCGCCGACGCTACTGCTTCTCGTGATCGGTGACGCGCGTCGTGCGCTGCGCGAGTACCAGAAGTTGCTCGCAACGGCGGAGCGCGACGGACGGGTCGCCGCGCAGGTGTTCAACCACGCCATGATCGCCCGTTGCTACAACGCGCTTGGCGAGCTCGGGGACGCCCGCGCGGCGCACCTCCGCGGCGTCGCGGTCGCGGTCCGGCTGCCAGGCCCCTCGACCCACGCTCAGCAGCTCATCGGTGCCCTGGAGGAGATGCGCGACGCTGTCTTGACGGAGCAGGACGAATCTCTCGCACTGGGAGAGGCGCTCCTCAAGCAGGACGCGCCTGAGCTGCGATGGGTCCGCGCCGTCGTGTACGCGACCGCCGCCCGCGGATTCGCACGCGCCGGGCGCATCGAGGACGCCCTCGCAGCCCTCCGGCACGCCGTGGCGGCGATGGAGCGAACGCCCGTGGGCGACCCGAACCTCACCTGGGTCATCTGTGACGCCGGCGAGGCCTTGTGGTACATGCAGCGGACGGATCACATCGAAGCTATCGAGCGGAACGTCCGCGAAAAGGTGGTGGCGCCGGACTTCCGCTACCCGATGCGCGACGGACGGACCGCGCTCGGTCGGCTCTGCGCGCTTCAGTCCCGCTACGACGAGGCCACGCACTGGTTCGCCGAGGCCCGGAAAGTGCTGGAGGAAGATGGCAAGCGTCCCCAGCGCGCCATCGTCGACTACGACGAAGCCCTCATGTACGCCCGCCGCGCTCAGCCCGGCGACAACCAGCGCGCCCTCACCCTCCTCGACGCCGCCTTCACCCCGTTCCGCGACATCGGTATGACCGGCTGGACCCGCCTCGCCGAAGACCTCCGCGCCACCCTCACCACATAGTCAGACAGGCACGCGTCGATCGGACTGCGCGATCCGATCGACAGGTTCAATTCGACTACCGCACCGCAGGCTCATACGATCCCCTCGTCAGATGTCGTCCGGGCAAGTCCGGAGGACTCGTCTGCAGTGTGCACGCGTTTCGCGGGCGCGCAGCTTCGGCGTTGACTGACGGGCATGATTGTACGGCTACGAGCCTTGTAATCCGTTGGTCATGGGTTCGATCCCCAGAGGGCCCACCACCAAGCCCCTCGATGCTCCCGTCCTCGTTCCGTAGTCCGCTGAGGTCGAATCTGAGGACGACCGGTTATGGTTCGTGCCCGAGCCGCATGTTGGCCCGATGGCAAGACGGTAGCGAGCAGGAGAGGGGCGCCGAACATGCCACGGGATTAGCGATTCACTCGCAGGCCACACATCCGCCACGAAGACGCCACAGCGGCGCCAGAACCATAAGTCGAGTCCGTCGTGCCGTGCGGGCATACAGACCGGCGCCCCACCGGCCCATTCGCGGACAGAAAGTCTGTCGCTCCTCGTGGAGGGGTAGCTCCAGTCCTGCGCGGCGCGCGGCAAGAGCCCGCGCACGATTCGCTGGCACCGGCCGCGTCTGGCGGAGTTCATCGCTTGGTACAGCCAGTCGGGCGCGAGCCGACGGCACGTAATTTCACTGCCAACGTTGGGACGTTCCTCTCGGACCTACGGCAGAGCCCGCGGGTGCCGGAGGGAGCTGGCGGAAGCTTGAGTCGGCTCCTCCGGCGGTGCTTCGGCTGAAACAGCCACGGATTCCGACTCCGTCGCCTCCTGACGCTCCGATCCCCGGGTGATATGATTACCCAGCGAGAACAGGTGTTCCCAAAGGCTTCCCCCATGACGCCCTCTGACCCAGAATTCACCCCACAGGAACGGGAGATTCTCGGCCGCCACTTCTCGAACGTCGACGAGCCCGTGTTCGCCCTCACGAATCTGCCCGACGTCGTCAAGGGCGCGCTCTTTGCGCGCTACTCGCGTTCCCCGAAGTCGCTGCGCCGATTGTTCCTCGATGAGTTTCACCAGGCCGGACTGATCGAGGAGTCCCCAGCCGTCGAGCAACTCGCAGTCGAAAGCACCGGGGTTGGGCGTGCCGAGGAGCTCTACGAGCGCATGCTGGTGGAGTACGGCGACGACTCGGTCGCCCAGCTCGTCGGCGTCCATGTGGCGGTAGAGGACGCGTCCAACATCCTGACCAAGATTCTCGAATGGGGAAGATTGCTCTCCTATCTTGAGCAGTCCACCCGCTACATCCCCTACAACCAGCGCGGCCGCGGCGGCCGCTGGCGCTATCACATTCCCCAGGAGCTTTCGTCGTTCCCCGCATTGCGGGAGCGCTTCGTGTCGACGATGGACACGTGTTTCGAGACGTATGCAGGCTGGTTCGAGCGGGTGGAGGCCCACCTGCGCGAACGGTTCCCGCGCTCCGAGACCGACACCAGAACGGCTTATCGCCTCAGCATTCGTGCCAAGGCCTGCGATATCCTCCGCGGGCTGTTACCGGCAGCGACGACGGCGAACGTCGGCATCTTCGGCTCGGCGCAGGGATTTGAGGCGCTCCTTCTCCGGCTCCAGGAGCATCCGCTCGAGGAGGCCAGGACGGCCGGTGAGCGCATCCTGGACGAGCTGCGCGGCGTCATCCCCGTGTTCATGCGGCGCGTCGACCGCGAAGACCGTGGGCGCGCATGGTCCCACTACCTTCAGCAGACGTCGGATGCGACCGCGCGCGAAACCGTCCGCGTGGTGGGCGGCGCCAGGTCTGAAGTAGAGGTCGGGCCTCATGTCCGGTTGACGGACTTCGACCAGGAAGGCGAACTCAAGGTCCTCGCGGCAGCGATGTTTGCGCACGCGACGCTCGGCGACGCGGAACTCCTCGAGTTGGCAAGGGGAGTGCCGCAGGACGAGCGCGCGCGAATGCTGCGGACGTACGTCGGGGACCGGACGAACCGGCGACACAAACCCGGGCGAGCCTTCGAGCGCACGTCGTATCGTTTCGAGGTCGTCGTCGACTACGGGGCGTTTCGCGACCTGCAGCGACACAGGATGCTGACGTTGGAGTGGCAGCCGCTCTCGCCGAATCTGGGTTACGGTGTGCCGGCGGAGATGGAAGAGCTGAACGCGGGCGCCGATTGGCGTCGCGTGATGTCCGACACCGCCGCGATCTACGAGGAACTCTGCGATGCGGGCCTCGCTCAGGTCGCACCGTACGCCCTGCCGATGGCGTACCGGATCCGCTTCTACATGCAGATGAACGCGCGTGAGGCGATGCACTTGGTCGAGCTGCGGACGTCGCCTCAGGGACACCCGGCGTACAGGTGGGTCGGGCAGGAGATGCGGCGCCGAATTGATGACGTGGGACACCATGCCATCGCCGGAGCCATGCACTTCGCCGACATGGACGGCGGCGTCGACCTCGAACGTCTCGATGCCGAGCGGCGCAAGGAAGCCAGGGTGGTCGCACTTACGCAGGGCGCTGCACCGGCCTGATGGCGGCGCCGAAGTTCTTTTCCGAGAACGGCAGGCCGTTCTGTGAGGCGGGCGGGCGGGTTTACCGCGTCATCGAGGCGGGCGGACAACGGTGGTTCGTGCCGGTCGCCGCGTGGGATTCGCCGCTCCGGAGCGAGATCCTCGATGTTCTGGGGCGGGTCGGCAGGACGTTTCGCGAGATGCTCGATGCGGGTGTACCGCTCGACGAAGCTCGGCAAGTACTTCCCTCGGGCGCGATGATGAACTTGGAGTTCGAGTCGACATTCGGCGAGGGCGAGCAGCTCTGAAAGTCGTCTCGCGTTGAGCTACGGGTTGGCAGCCCGTGTACTCGCCTTCTCCGGTGGCTTCAGTCAGCGCAATCCGGTAGCGCGTCTGATTGGGATTCGAACCGGACTTTCCAAACTGGTCTTTTGCGTGGATGCATTCGAATTCAAGTTCGGCCCGCCTACAAAGGTGGCCTGATTAGGCGCACCTGTAGAATTGCGGCTCGGCGCCGTGTACGACAGGCGCGGCCTTGCGAACCACGGTGCTGTATAGGCTTGATTGACAGAACGCGTCGGGCGCGGTTACGCGGTAGGCATTCATGGTGGCCCAACCCCACGTATGAGAGAGCAAGTAATTAGAGAGGGCAAGGCAATGGCGCTGAGGCGAGCTACCGTCATCCTTCTCGCCGCGCTTACGACCACCAACTTAGTAGGGGTGCCGCCTCGGCAGCTTTGCTCTTGCCCGTCGCAGCTCACCGCGCGTCCGCGCGATCGCCGTTATTGTCGCAGACGGGAGGAATCAACGGCTTGACATCACTTGGTGGTTTTCAATATTACAGTGCGCTAATGTACGCTCACGATCTAAAGCCTCCGAGGTTCGGATATACGAGAAGGGATTCTTTATGATCCGCCTAGCCGCTCTACTCATTATCGTTGCTGTCGCTTCGTCGTTCTCCACATCACGCGTACACGCCCAGACGTCGACAGAACAGACGGTCACGGCTACCGTGACGGGCCAGTCCGTGTCGATGACCGTCAGTCCTACTTCGATTGACTATGGGACGGTGCCCTTCGAGATGTCGCGGACCTCGCTCGCAGCGCCAGGCGGCGCGGTGACCTTCGTGGCGACGAACACAGGCAACGTAGATGAGGACTTCCTTGTGCGGGGTTCCGACGCAACGGGCTCAGGCTTCTCGTGGTCACTCGTAGCAGGCGCCGTCTCCTGCGGACCCGGCTCGAACAACAACAAGTTTCGCCACAGCGTGACGCCATCGGGTGGGTCTTCGCAATTTCTGGCAACGAGCGACGACACCTTGGCCACAGCGAAAGCGCCATCGGACACCCAATCGTTCACGTCCGAGATCTACATGCCATG
Organism: uncultured Chloroflexia bacterium; assembly: GCA_963843685.1. Classification (GTDB taxonomy): domain Bacteria; phylum Chloroflexota; class Dehalococcoidia; order DSTF01; family JACRBR01; genus DASQHL01. Next base: position 3,377 of record CAWJLO010000014.1, on the reverse strand, counting down.
CTTCGGCAGCGATGGTGCGGGACTTCAAGCCACGACGAGCATCGTCGTGACGGCGGTGGCCCCGTAGGTCCAACACATTGTCCTCGCCTGTTCCCCGCATCGCGCTCGTCAGTTGCCTTATCCTCGCCCTGTTCGCGCCGCCGCTCGGTTCGGCGGCGCGAGCGGATCGGGGTGTCTCCGTCGATATTGGAAACATCGCCGTGGACGAGCGTCTGGCTCCCGGCGGCCGGTACCGTCTGCCGACACTCACGGTACGCAATGTGGGCGATGAAGAGGGCGACTATGAGATGATCGTTGCCCACTTCAAGAGTGAAGGCGCCACGGACGCACCCATCGGCTGGTTCGACGTCAGCCCCTCGCATTTTCACCTCGCTCCGAACCAGGAGCAGCATGTTCAACTTCACATCGAGCTTCCCCCGAGCGCGGACCAGGGCCGGTACAGCGCATTGATTGAGGCTCACGCCGTGGCCAATGCCTCGGGAGTCCAAGTGACCGCCGCGGCCGCCAGTCGGGTCTCGTTCGAAGTAAAGGCTTCGAGTACGTGGGCGGCTTGGCTGGTACAGCTGAGACGATCGTTTACCGATCACTATCCATGGTCCTATCTGACCCTCGGCGCGATCTCTGTCGTTCTGTTGGCGGCGCTTGCGCGCCGGTTTGTCCGTCTACGTATCGGACTAGAGCGGCGTCGCTGATTCTGCGCAGGAGGTGCCGGGTCGCCTTAGTCTGCATCTTGGTCGTGCTGGCGTGTCTGCCCGCGGCGCGACTCTCCGCATCTCTGGAAGCTGCCACCCCGCCCGACTCGACCGGTGTACGCGCAACCGTCCGCTCAAATCCGCTGCGCGTACGCATCTATGTTCTCACGTCGACGGTTCGTGCTTGCGGAGTTGCTGTCGTTGTGATCGACTCGCAAAACCTCAGCACGGAACGCCTGACGCTGACGCAGCAATCTCTCGTGTTCGATGATGCGGGATTCCGTACCATCGGTCATCTCGATCTCGGCCTGCGGAGCATTGGGCCGGAACGTCACCACATGTCGATCTGGCTTCTGCGGCCGTTGAGTGCCGGAGAGTATGTCGTTATGGCCTCGATTCGCGCAGTACTTCTTGGCGAAAGCGTCACAAGCACGGGTGCAGGTGAGTTCATTTCTGTCCGAGGCCGGTGCTCATCGAAGCGATAGCGGACTAGGCCTGAATTGCCCGACCAGGGAGGATCGAGGACAACGCGTCGCAGCGGCTCAGCACGGTGCCAGGTAAGTCGTGAACAAGGTCGAACACGAGCCGTGGCAATCCGTCGGTCCTGTGGGCGTTGGGTTTCGGCCGCGCGCTTGCGCGCCGGAGCCAGTGAGAATTCGACGTCCTCGTCGTCAGTCTTTCGTGCGTCTTGAGGCTGAGGCGATACTCATGCAGGCGACGAGCACTCCGCTGACGAGAAGCATCAGCGCCAACACCAATAACGGACCCGGAGCCGGACCGGATACCTCCGCGTTTCCAGTACTGGGCAACGCGACATTGGCTTGCGGGGAAGCCGAGGGTTCAGCAACCGGCTAGGCCGGCGGCGCCCCGTACACCGCGATCGGTCCATCCGGCTGACAGGTCGTGCCCGCGGCCGGGAGAGCCAGCGTGAGGAAATAGGCATCGCGGGCGTTGCCGATGCAGGAACTCTTACTTTCCCGCCCGAAGGCGATATGCCCCTCGCCATGATAGGTGAGCAGCACACCGGATTGGAGGCTCACAGCCACGCTCTGCGCCCAGGCGTACGGCGTCGCGGGATCGCCCGTCGATCCGACGACCAAGATCGGCGGCCTCCTGCAGAGCGGCGATGCCAGGAATCACCGCGTGCGGTCAAGTCCTCGGCTTGCTCATGTCGGCGGTACATGATCTATTCGGTCGTCAGGCGGCCAGCGGGCATGAGGACCGGACACTTTTCAACGTGCGCGCGCTCCCGACCGCCTCAGATTCAGCGATGACCGAGAGACATTAGTTTCGAGCAAGAGAATTCTAGTCCGTCGGTCCTGGGTTCAATCCCCAGAGGGCCACCATCACAATCAGAACGCGCGCATAGGCGCAGCGTGGATGTGGTGAATCACCGTGACGGATTGCATTCGCGAGCAGGGATTGTCTTCCCACGCCTGCGGTGAAACACCAATCTGGCCGGCCGTTGCTGTCCGCTTGATCGCGCGCAGGCATTTCCGAGGCCCTCTAGAGCGTTGTGCGGAGCGTCGCCTTTGGGCAGGGCCTGAACGACAACCGAACGACGGACGTCGCACAATCGACATTGACGCTGGCCGCTCTGGGCTTGACTTCGTCGGACGGCAATAACCGCAATCGACGGTGGAATCCGCCGCGTTCCAAGTGGATACAATTCCAATATGAGTCTTCCTGATCGAGTTCAGGGAAGTGCTGCCGGCGCCGCCCTGACGCTGCTCGCGACGGCGGCGCTGACGGGTGTCATGGCGCCGCTCCAACACCGTATCGGCCTCCTGAACGAGGCGCTGGCGTTGCTGCTGCTGGCGCTGCTCGCGTCCGCGATCTGGGGGTGGCGCGTCGGGCTGTTCGCGGCGGTGCTGACCAACCTGTCGCTCAACTTCTTCTTCGTACAACCGCTGCACACCTTCAGCGTGCGTGATTCAGCGGACGTGTTCGGGCTTTCGCTGTTCATTGCGGTCGCGATGGTCGGCGGACTGCTGCTGTCGGCCGCGCAGCGCGCCGCAGCCGAGGCGCGGCGGCGGCAGGCGGAGACGCAGGTGCTGCTCAGTCTGAGCCGCGCGATGATCGGGCGCACGGACCCGCAGGACGCGCTCGCCGCGCTTTGCGAAGAGGTGCTCGCGGCGCTCCACCCGGAAGGGGCAGCGGTGCTGAGCGTGGCGGGCGGCGCCTGGCGCGTGCTCGCGGCCGCAGGTACCGAACGCGCGTCGCGTGTACCCGACACCGAAGAGCGCGCGATGGCGGAGCAGGCGCTCGCGTCGAGTTCGCCTGTCATGCTCGGCCGCACGGGCATGGCTGCCTCGCGACCACGGCGCGTCGTGCTGCGCACCGGAAAGCAGCGACGCATCGAAGAGATGACGCGCGCGCTGACACTGATCCCGCTCCGCGTGGGCGATCGCGCGTTCGGCGTGCTGCGCCTGGACGGCGTGATCACGACGACGTTCGGCGATCATCCGGAGCGCTTGCTCGTGACTTTCGCGGGCGAAGCGGCGCTGGCGGTGCAGCGCGTCGAGCTGGCGGCCGCGGCGGCGCACGCCGAGGCGCTGCGGGAGGCGGATGAGATGAAGACGGCGCTCATGACGTCTATCTCACACGACCTGAAGACACCACTCGCCGGGATCAAGACCTCCGTCACGAGTCTGCTCGACCGCGACGTCGCCTGGTCGCCGGAGG